>CAWDKY010000072.1:0-13019 GCA_963802945.1 uncultured delta proteobacterium | reverse complement strand
AGCGATAGTCAGCAGGATCACTGCGAAGGTCATAAGACGGTTTTTTGGCATAGTCTTCAATCTCCTGAGGTGATGCCCAAGAGGCATTCCTTTCTGTCCAGAGCCTTTGTCGGATACGGAACAGTAAACCCTCTACTCACTGGTGTCAATTGCTTTAGGACTGTATTTTTTGATAAGAACTTGGCTTTTAACAGTAGGAGTATAAGAGACGAAAAAGACCCGGTCAAGAAGATAAATGGGGCCAAAGGCAAGCGGAAGGAGGGAATTTTTCGCAGAATAAGGGACTTGGGACTTTGCAGGTCAGGGATTTTTAAATAGAAGTTGATAAAGGGAAAAGGACTGACAGATCCTTCTTGCTCGTGGACTTCACCTACAAATGTTTTAAGAAGATAGACCAGAAAATTAACGATTACGGATGGAAATATTGAAGAATTGGCTGGACTTTTCCGGCCTTGAAATTGAAGTATCATCGCTCCGTTTTTGGCCATAGCCCTCCCTTCCTTTGGGCTGGCGGACAGGGCTAAAATTTTCTTACCTATTTACGTCATCTTCAATATTTTTAATCGTATTTTACTTGTCATTAAGATTTCTTATTTCGTGATTTTAATTTTCTGCAGCCACTCAGAAACCTCATTTTGTGCGCTTTTCACATCCCTTCCCCAAATGGCAATACTATCTAGCAAGGTCGATTTTGGGCAAAGTTTTGAGATATCCGAAACGCTTCGTCCCAGACCGCTTCCCTCGTGCGTGCAAAATGGTACAATGGTCTTTCCCGAGAAACCATATTCCGACAAAAAGGTTTTGACCGGAGCGGGAAACGTGCCCCACCAAATGGGGTAGCCTATAAAAACTAAATCATATGACTTGATGTTCTCAATTTTTGTTTTCAATGCTGGTTTGTAGCCGGAATCCAATTCCTGCTTTGCTTGTTTTACAACTGCATCGTAATCATCAGGATACGGCTTTACGGCCTTAATTTCAAAAATATCGCCGCCCACGTTTTTGTGAATTTTATTGGCAATTTCACGAGTGTTGCCACTGTGGGAAAAATAACCCACCAGAATCTTTTCCATATCTGCCTCGTTTCGCGTATATTAATTAGACGTATCAGTTTGTCTACATCCTTAGCCGGCCCTGCTGCTCAAAACCTTGCTCAGAATTTCGTTCGCATTATCGGCTGCTTTCTTGCCAACTTTGACTTCGAGAACGGATATCAGGCTCCTCATCTGCGCCTCGGTCAGACCTGTATTAAACCCGATGTTAAAATGAGACTGCAGCTGTGGATTGACTCCCTCAATATTGGCCAGAGCCGAAATAGTTGCTATCTCTCTGCTCTGGAAATCCAGGTTGTCGCGTCCGAAGATGTCTCCAAAAAGGTGTCCTTTTAAAAACTTATCAATGGCGGGGGAGAAAGTAATATACTTCCCAGTGGCCGGCGCTCCTATCAGTCTAGTCTGAATTTCCGTTCCGAATTCGATGCTGCTTTTGTTGGCAGGCATGGGCCTTGGTTCTTTGCCAAGCTCGTCCTTGATGCCTTTCTGTTCCCGTTCTTCCAGGACGCCTATGAAGGCATTGATACCGTTCAGGCTTCGGGGAAATCCCGCATAGGCGTACATCTGCACGAGGACTTCCTTGATTTCATTGATGGTCAAACCGACATCAAGCCCTTCATTCAGGGCCGTTTTCAGTTCCCGCAGATCACCGTTGGCGGTAAAGGCCGCGATGGTGACGATACTTTGCTGTTTGGCATTCAAGCCTTTGTTTTTCATAATCTGCGCCTCCGAGATGGTTGCAAAGGTAAACATCGAGGTAAATATGAGTGCCACGAACGTTGTATTTTTTTTATTCATGGTTAACTCCTTATTTACCGTTGTATTGCTCGTCGGTGACCTTTTCCATCCATTCAACGTTTTTGCCGTTGATTGTTCCCGTGATGGCTATATGCGTCATTGAGGTGGTGGGTGAGGCTCCGTGCCAATGCTTTACCCCTGGCGGGCACCAGATCACGTCGCCAGCTTTGATTTCCTCTATCGGGCCTCCCCATTCCTGTGTCCGGCCAACGCCAGCGGTAACGATCAGATGTTGCCCTGTCGGGTGAATGTGCCAAGCAGATCTGGCCCCCGGCTCGAAGGTGACATACGCGCCGGAAAAGTGCGCCGAATCATTTGCAGGGAACAGAGGGTCAATGCGGACATTGCCGGTAAAATATTCCGCAGGCCCTTTGTCGGAAGGCTGAGAGCCGGCCCGAGATATAGTTTGCGACTTTTTGTTTGCTTCGTCGGCTATTGCCTGGCCCACAAAAGCGCCTGCTAAAACAAGTAGAAGAAGCGATAAAAGCATTGCTGTGTTTTTCATTTTTCTCTCCTTACGATTGTTTTTTGAGATGGTTGCCGGAAGATGAAAAAACAAGAGGGTTGCGGTTCCAGTCCAACAATTAATATACCAAGTTCGTCTTTCCCGGATATTTATTTCTAAAAATAGTATAAATTAATTTTCATTTTTATATAAGTAGTTAATATATCAAGAGACATAATTTATTACCATATATTTACTGCTTATTAACAGAAAATACGAAGTTTGCAATGCTGGGCTTTTTTGACAAAAACAGCTTTTATTGATTACCGTTGAAAGTGAGCATAACGTGGCCATCAATGGCGGCTACAAGACGTCCGCTGGATTGATTTGTTAGCCTTCTATAAACCGCTACTGACGAGATTTTTCAATGTTTAGTACGGGAATCTTGTTATGTTTAAATCCTCTGATGAATTCTTCGTTTATAGTATATGGTAATGATATTTCTTTTCTTTAGAGCAGAAAATGGCAAGAAGACCATATTAACATCCATAACCTTGGGGTACAGCACACATCAAGATCCTTCATCATTGAGATTCATCTCCTCTTTGTAATCTTCCAGAAACCTTAGCATTCTTTTGTGCCTTTTCTCAGCCAGTCTACTCCCTGTTTCACTTGCCATACCGTCTTTTACCCACAGTAGTTTTGATTCCCATCAAACCGTATGTTTAGTATTTTCGGACCCCCTCACAAAATGCGGCATGATTTTAGGGATTGGAAGGATCATCTCATTATACCCAACGAAATCCCCGTCCTTGAATAAAGGTGTCTGGTAAACCAGCATCTTCTTGCCCTTCCTCTCGATGGTATAGCAATTGAACTTTTGGCTCTTCAACAGATTTACAAACTTCTCCCGCACAGCTCCTTCGGGGTGGCACTCCACCATGCTCTTTCCAATGAGCTGGTAGCCACCAGACCCGGCGAAATTCTCGCTACCCCTCTGGTTTATGAATGCGGTGATCCCATGCTCGTCACAATTGGAAATGATCACTTCGATCTGGTCCAACCAATCTATCGGTCCCATCTTGTCCTTCCTCTTGAATAATTTGGAATTGGAAAATTCACAAAAGTCCAACGATTACCCAGGCTGTGGACCATCATAGCCTTCAATAATAACGATATCTCCACTTGACACCGGTTGCCTAAGTTTAATTGCCTTTTGGTATTCGGGCGAATTATAACAATTGAGTGCTGCTTGGTAGGATGGAAACTCAATCACAATGTTGCGAGAGCGGCACGAACCCTCTGGGTTTTCAAAACTACCGACCCGCACCAAGAAGCGAGCGCCAAACTTCTTAAATGGTTCAGCATTGGCCGCAATATATTCTTTGTATTTCTCTGGGTCAGTAATATCGACCCTACCGATCCAGTAACCTCTTGCCATATGACTCTCCAATCACTGAGAAATAGGAATTGAGGGATCCTTAATTCGGTTTTTTGATTCAATGCCGATTATCAATTTTTTTGAGCCCAGTTAAAATCAGGAAATATTCTACCACATCTTTCTAATATTCTTCCGGGACCGCATTTAGCAAAATAAATGCCTCCTCCCTCTGATTCTTTACCCCGATCAGGGCTCGTTTTAATGCTTCTATGCTCTCGCTATCCATCTTCAAGCCCCCGGCTCTGCCGGAGATACTCGCCTTTTATTTTTTCGGCCTCGATACCGTTAACTTATTGGCTGTTTCCAAAGCGTATTGGGATAATTCATTGCCCAGGCCGGGATTCTCCGGAACTCTGATATAGCCGTCAACCGGTTGATAATCATAGAGGCAGAGTTCTTTATTAAAGGAAGATAGATTGATAACATGATGCTCATGGATACAAAAGTTATGGATGACCGCTTCCAAATGCAGGGCTGCGGCTGTTGAAAGCGGGCTGGCACAGACATGCGCCTGAACACTTACATCGTAAGCATAAGCCATGTCGCAGATCTTCTTTCCTTCGGTGATCCCGCCACAAGTACCAAAATCAGGCTGGATGAGAGCCAGCGAGCCGTTTTCAAAATAAGGGGCGTAGCCCCATCGGGTGTAAATTCTCTCTCCACTGGCAATCGGGATTTTGACGTTTTCGGCTACCAGCTTGGTCATCTTTGGAGTCGGAGTAGTTGGTTCTTCATAGGCAAAAATATTATACTTTTCGGCTCTCTTTCCGATCTGGATGGCCGCCTGGGCATCGGTAAAGGAATGGGCTTCTATAATGATGTCGACCTTCGGGCCAATGGCCTCTCTTACCGCAGAAACTCTTTCCTCAATCAAGTCGAGATAATAGGGTTTGAGTAATCTGGTGGAATCTTCGGAAGAAAAAATTTTTTCCATCCCTATCGAAGGTAAAGAAGTCGATTTTGATGGCGTCGTAGCCTTCAGCTACCGCCTTCCGGGCAACGGCGGCATAATCCTCTGTGGTACAGACTGATGTGAGCTTGTCACCCCAGCCGAATTGAAGTTGGCTGGCATAAGCCCTTAGTTTATCCCTTCTCTTGCCTCCGAGCAGCTTGTAAACGGGAACGTTGAATGCCTTGCCCTTGATGTCCCATAAGGCTATATCGATAGCACTGATACCAGAGAAAATCACTGGACCGCCGTTCTGCCCCCAGAAGGTGGCTTTATATAACCTGTCCCAGATTACTTCGTTATCGAGAGGATCTTTGTCGATAATCATGCGAGAAAGGTCTTTGATTATTCCGAAAGCGGCAGATGCGCCTACGCCGTAAGCCATGGCCGCCTCGCCATATCCAGAAAGGCCTTCATCGGTATTGATACGGCAGACAACAGGCCGCCAGCGGGGATTATTCCGTGGTTTAAGCTCCATGACGTCTACACTTATAATCTTCATATTTGCACTCCTTTTCAATCCATCGTTAAAGGGCCGCTGGTTCTAACACAACTTCTTTCCCCCACATGGCCGAGGGTTTTGACTGAATCTAATCATTCTCATCCTTTTATCATCCACCAGGGCATAATTTCAATTAAGAAATATCTAAGGCCACTTTAAGGGCTTGTTCAACAGCCGCCTTTTTTTGAAGCTTTCACCTAATGTTTTAAGAAGATAGACCGGAAAATTAACCGTTTGAAATATTGAAATTAATAAAATAAAAGTTACGCTCGCCGAATCTTCCCATTGAGAATATTGAATCTCAGGTAAATGGGCCGGAGATGAATGGGGCATACACCTTGTCTGACCACGTCCTCGTATCAGAAGTCGGTTCACCAACGGGACTGATAACAAAACAGATTTCTTCTTGTTTAAAAGAGTCTATGTCAGTCATAAGAGCCACCTCTCGACCGATGGTGATATGCCTAAGGCCGGAAATCATGGGGGCGCGGTCATTTCCCGTGGTCCCATTTAGTGAGTTGTTAAGAATTATAGTTTTGAATTCAAGTTGTGAAATAACGTCCGAATAATATTTACAACCAAGAGAGCCTCATCTTCACAGGTTTACCCTAAGAGGGTTCACTTGTCCCGGTGTAGACTGATACACCCTGGAGAGGCATCGGAGGTCTAGCGAAGAAAACGGCCACAATAGCCGATAGACTGGCAATCCCAAAGATAGTGAAAGCGATCCCGTAATCCTGGGTAGCGTCAAAAATAAGGCCGGCGATGGTCGGGCCGAAAGAAGACCCTACTTGGGTGAACAACCCGGAAAAACCGATAATCGTGCCGAAGGAAACCATGCCGAAACAATCGCCGATCAAAAGAGACTGCATCATAACGATTCCACCCATAGTCAGACCGAAGACAAAGGTCCCGAGATAAACAACCACCACCTGGTGGAAGTGGGCCATAAAAAGAACGGCTATTCCCTGGAGTAAAAAACAAAAAATGGCCACGAACCGCTTATCAAAACGGTCGGCAATCGATCCAAGAAATAGACGACTGACAACACTGGCCGCGGTCGTAACACTTACCGCCCTGGCCGCCGCCCCGGCCGATCCCAAGGTTTGGCTCAAGAAAGACACCTGATGAACGAGAAAGGCGAGCTGCCCGGTCTGGGCCAGCAAAAAACCTATAACAATAGCCCAGAAGGCGGTTGTATGCATCGCTTCAACCCGTGTCCAGACGCGCATCTGCGGAGCAAAGGAGATTCGGCTGTCCGATATGTCTAAGGATAAGGGAGACAGCCGTTGGCCGTCGGGAAATTGGCCCACATCTGCGGGATGTTGTTTAATAAGGAATGAGGCTATCGGTATGATCACTAGGCAAAAGATACCCCCCAAGGTGGGTAAGGCCGTCCGGAGACCCCAGTGGGAGGTCAGATAGACGGTAAAAGGCACCATGACCATCCCTCCTAAGCTTAGTCCGCTCATGGTCAATCCCATGGCCAATCCCCGCTTGAAGACAAACCAGTTGGCGATCAGGGTGCTAATGGTTAGCGTAGACGCACAACTCGTTCCAACAGACAGGAGCAAGTAGACCGCAAATAATTGCCAGAGTTGGGTAATCCGGCTCAAAAGAAAGAATCCAATTCCAAAAATAATAGAACCCAGAATGAGAAGAGGTTTTGCGCCGAACCGATCAACGGCCCGCCCCACCACCATACCCAAGACCCCGGTAGCGGCAAAATACATAGTCAGCGCATTAGAGATAATTCCCTTGGACCATCCATAATGGACCCGCAGGGGATCCAAGATAGCGCCGTGGCTATAAAAACCAATGCCACAGGAAAAAATCAGGGTAATCATACTCCCTAAAACGATCCACCAACCGTAAAAAACTCTTCGGGTCGTATCAGGGGTTAGACCGACAGGCGGCATTGAGGATGAATTTTTATCAGATTCAGACATAACCCATTTTTCTTATAGAAGAAAAATTAGGACGGACCAGCATCTAATTTTTTTGAGATGGGAGGAAGGCCCTGGTATCAGATCACCTAAAAGCTTGGGACCAGATTTTCGACCGGGAAAGGCTTTTGGGTAAAGAAGAAAATCATGCCGGACTTTTTGCAGGATTTCTTGGATATGGTGTGGACTTATTTCTGCCTAATCTATCCTTCTTTTTCTTTCGAGCAATTTTATAATCAGAATATAATACATTCTTTCCAGATAAAAGCAAGGATTTCGTTAAAACGGATTAATTCTAATCGATTTAATTCTTTGGTCCGAAAAAAATGTCTGGAAGGAAAGAAGCTTCGGCTATCTTGTAATCGGATTTGAGGATGCCAAAGATAATATTAATCAGTTTCGGCATAATCGCACAAACGATGACTTTTCCGTTTCAACCTTTGCTTTCTTCCTTTCTGACAGCTAACAGTATAGCCTCCTTTTCCACCCAGACCAACTTTAAAAGTGCAAACTAAATTTACCCCAGTTTCACTCTTTGCTGACGACGAACAAAATCCAGTAAAAAGTTCGATTCAAATTATAAGCCAATTTTTGCTTGACGAGGACGGTATCTACAACTAAACAGTTTCATAAAAAAAGATAAAGATTACGATTAGAAATGGCGATAACGGTTAACAACATGTGCTGTACAACCCGCCTTATGTCCAGGCTTCCGTCATCATAAATTAACCCTACCTCACCAGAAGAACCGAGCATTTGGCACTTCTTACAACTTTTTCGGCCACGCTTCCGATAAGATGACTCAATAAACCTGTTTTGCCGTGGGAGGAAATCACGATTAAATCTATCTTTTTTTCTTGTTGATATTTTAAGATTTCCAGGTAAGGGGTTCCTATACGGATATCGTTTATGATCTCAATTGACTTTGAATCCAGAAATTTTGCGAGTTGGTCCGTAAGCATTTTTTTAACCGTAGCGAAACTTGCATTTTCCAACCGGTCAAGTATTTGTGGATCAAGGCCATAATCGACCCCGTATTGAAAGACTTTTCTGGCCACATGTATTAGATAAATCTTGGCGTTGGATTGTTTAGCGATGTCTATTGCCTTTTGCAGTGCCTTGTCCGAGTATTCGGAAAAATCTGTGGGTACCAGAATGCTTTTTAGTGAAAACATGTTGGCCCTCATTTAAAAATTTGCAAAACTTTGCTTTTGATGGAAAGAGTATAAAACAAGAAAAAAACTGGATCAAGAAGAAAATTAGGGCTGAAGGCAAGGGGAAGGAAGCTGGAAATCCGAGCAGTCTATCTGGAGTTCAAGGGCGTTGGGCTTGATTGCTATTATCTCGATTACTGTTTGAACTCTTCTATTTTATGTTAACTTAAAGTTTAAAGAGTTAGGAAGAACTCCTTAATCTCACCTAAAAGTTTTTTGCTCGTTACTAACATTCTATTTTTCAATTAAAAATTACAAACTACTTGAAGCTTTTAATTCCCATTCTTTTCCCACGATTGGGTTGTTTTTACAGATAGGCGCATCCGGAGCTAATTTACGCTCGAAGGCCGGTGCGGAACAGTTGATATTACAAGACTCGCACTTCACCACATCTTTAAACCGATTTTCCTTTACTTTTAAAGGCCAGTAAGGGTCGGCTATTAATTGTCTGCCGATGGCGACCATATCCGCCTGCCCTTTTTCCAGAATTGATTCCGCAACCTCGGGGTTGTTGATTTTACCCACGGCAATCACCGGTATTTTAACCACTTTTTTAATCGGTTCCGCGAGATAGACAAAGGTACCCATCGGGTGATGTTTGGTGGGAGTGACAGGATTCGGGCCCCAGCCACCAGTAGAAATATCCAGGCAATCCACTCCGGCTTTTTCTAATTCCTGAGCGTATATCAAACTATCCTGGTGTATTTGGCCGTTTTCTTCCAAAGCCCCTAGCCGAAACAAAATGGGGAAATCCCGACCCACAAAAGCCCGCATAGCTTTAACGATGTCTACTCCCATTTTCATTCTGCCGGTTAAATCGCTGCCGAACTGGTCAGTGCGCTGATTGGTCGCCGCGTTGGAAAATTGTGCCAGTAAGTACCTATGGGCCCCGTGGATTTCCACGCAGTCAAACCCGGCGTCACGCACGTTACGGGCGCCTTTGGCAAAACGGTAAATGATGGCATCGATTTCAGGAAGGGTCAAAGCCCGCATATCCTCCACTGCGGATGGCGCAATGCGTTCTCCGCTATCCGGATACATTTCTTTTCCTGCAGCTTGCACCCCTTTACCTTGTGGAAAGCGGTTCGCCTGCCATAACTGCACCCCGATTTTACCGCCGGCGGCGTGAACATCACCGGTAAAAACACGCAGCCTTTTGATAAAATCGTTCAGGCCTGCGGTGCCGCCCCAGAGGTCCTCGCAGGCAAAGTTGTCGATTGCGGTATTGGCAGTTAGAATAAGACCGGCGCCCCCTTTGGCGCGCTCGCTGTAAAAAGCTCGAGCCCGCCGGCTATTCATGCCCATATTCAATTGAATGGCCGGATAGACAATGCGGTTCGGCACGACCATACCACGGATAGTAATCGGTTCGAATAATTTCATCAAGGGTTCCTTTCTTAGGGCTGACCAGAAACAATATTACTAGGTTGAGAGGATGAGTAGGTGAAGAAAAGCTCAACCTAATAAATTTTTGAATCAATCTCGCCCCATTCCAATTGGGTTTTGCATTTGTTTTAGGTTAGTAAACTTTCGCCATCTTATCCAGAGGCTCTCTTGCCGCGCGAAGTTTATTGACCGGCGCGTCCCAGTCGGGATAGCCGATGGCTATTCCCTGAACCATCGGAGTGTATGCTCCGGACTATTGATGAAATGCTTCTCAATCGCAGTCATTCTCACGTCTACGTTCTCCCGTTTGTGAAATCTGATAGTTCCTTCGCCGTTCAAGCGAGCCCGCCAGCCCGCTGTTATATGAAGTCCCGAACTTCTATATTTTCAAAATAAATAGGGGAAAAGTCTCCATTTAGTCTTTTTCTTATATTCTTTATAGTTTCCCCCAAAATCTTCTATCAATCCGTTCTCCTCAGCTAATGTCAAAAACATAGAAAGGATAATAAAAATTGGTACGTATATTAAAGCGTATTTAGCCCTTAAAATTAAAACTATTCCTAAAGACCATAAAATGGTACCAGAATATATAGGATGTCTTACCAAACTATAAATGCCTGCATTTATAACTTTATTTCCTGCTTTACCACCGGGGATGATACCAATCTTACAAAAAGCAAAAATTTCAATAGTTATACCGATAACTGTTAATGCAATTCCGATTATTAATGTCCAGAGGTGAAAATCAAATCTAGGTTGGGGAAGAAATGGCAAAATACATATGGGCAGAACAAATAAGATAATCACATAGGCTTTATGAACGATTTTAGGCAATTTGAAAGAATTATTTCTCATACTCTTAGATAAGCCAGCAAAATAACCTAAAATAAAACCCACTACATTTAACACGATAAACCCAAATATAGAACTGCTCCAAAAATTGTGTAGCACTTTATTTGCCTCCTTTGACACGACCTTGGTAAAAGGTTGCTAAAAAGGAAACTTGTTTAAATTATTTATGATTTATTATTCTTTACTAACTAAAAAGTCAATAAATTGCAAGTCATTTTTGTTGATTACTGTTGTATTATAGTAAAAAGAGCCAAAATTTAAAATCAACATTTCAGGAAGAACTTCTCAAATCAACCCTCAGGGGAAATCTTAATGGTTATCCGGTACGGTACAAGGTTCAAGACCCCCATAAAAAACGTGCCAAAACAAAACTTTTTAGAGATTGACAACCTTATTAAACACTGTCTAAATAGATGGCCTATGCCAATCTAAATAAACGTCCTGCCCTGTTACTCCAAAGGCGTGACTGCGGGGCGTTAATGGGCGAACTACCAAAGCAAAAATTTTCCTTGCCTGGAAGATTCCCCCATCACGGTGCGGGGAGCCATTATCATTAACAGGATGTTGAAAAAATATTTTTTACAGGTTGCTCAAAAAGGTATAGATTCAAGGCGCCCAAAACCGGGAACCCGCCCCGAAGGGGTGGGACTGAGCGTTGTCCTTTACACGAAAAAATTCCAGGCATGAGGCGTACATCGAAGTACGACAACACCTCTTCCACCTCGGTCTTCGCTCTCGCCCAGTCGCCGAGTTCGATGAGCGCGGCGAGGAGATGGTCATGCACCTCAGTCCGCGAGCCTGCTCCGCGAGCAGCTTCCGGTAGGCCGCGACCTCCTCCTTCGGTCGGGCGCGCGCCCCGAGGACCGCTCCCTTTCCGAGCCGGGCCTCGATTTCCTCCCGCACCGCGAGGACCTCATTGAACGCTCGGTCGGCGTCATCGATCAGCCCGAGTCCCAGCAGGGACCGGGCGATTCTGACCCGGGCGGGCAGGAACCCGGCTTCAGCTCCGTGGCCTGCCGATAGAATCGGAGGGACAGGGTGGGTACGCCCCAGTCGAGCCAGGTCCGGGCGCGGTGCATCATCCCGTCGAGCTGCTGGGCGCTCGGCAGGAGCCGTCGGGCCTCCTTCGGCGGGGGGTACTCAGGTATAATGCCCGGTCGGGAGGCTCCTGGGTTTCAAAATTTATGGAATCGACCGGTCTGAAATCATCTTCAGGACGTTTAACAGGGATTTTTTGAATGATCAGCGACATGTAATTTCGCCCGGTGAAGAACCTGAAATCCTGGGCTGGGGTGAATCCGTCGATCAGCCTGAAATTGGGGTTATGCGTTAAATTTTCCAGGTTGAGCTTATGTTCAAATTCTGCAAAGTGAGGATCCCAGATCAGGAAAAGAACTGTCAGCCACCCCCAGGTCAGGCCTGTCCGTATTAACTACCCTTCTGAGTTGATTGTTATCAAAAGGATCTTTTCCAAGGTAGAAGGCAAATTTAGGATCAAAATAATAAATGGGCCCGCTTTGATGATGCAGCTTTTTGATACTTTGCGCCGTCATTTTCATCGTTTCAGTTTCTTTTGACACACGGAGCGGGATTTCGTCCAGGGTATAAGGGGAAATGATCACCAGTCCGACAATGATAACTATAACCGGAAAGGGGAGTAACCAGGACTTCTTACGAGATAGAAAAGCAGCTGGCTTAATCCGACCACGGCGAGATAACTTCCTATCGGAGTGATGCTTACCATAAACCGGGCTGGCCAGGACTGCCATCCATCCCTTCCACCATAAAACGCTCTGGGCTAATATGTATGTTATAAATGAGCCTGTCAACAGATAATACTCTGCCACAAGAACGGTCGAAATTGACCAGTTACTTCTTCTAAAAAGCTTGAGGACCAGGTATATTAGGCCAACTCCCCCCAGGATGGCCAACGGCCATCCGATCAATTGATGGAATCGTTCCAGGTAATACCAGAAACTGCCGCTTCCATATATGGCCGATGCATCACTGCTGTATGGCATGGCAGTGAAAAACCAGAAGACGGTTTTATAATGGAAATAACCTGCAATGCTGAATAGAACAAATCCGGCCAGGAGGTAAGGAATAGATTTGTATTCCCTTATTAAAATGAAAGCAAGAAGGAAAAAAGGAACATCAGGCCTTCTGTCCGGGCAAACGGGATGAAAGAAATAACAATTGCTGAGAGGATATATTTTTGCCTGAGGAAGAAATAAATGGCCAGAACAAGGACCAGTGCAAAGAGAACTTCTGTCAGGCTGGTGAACAGATTTACCATGTAAACGGGAGGAAATAGTGTAAAAGGGATGGCAGCCAGGGCATATTTGTATCCGAGGTGTTTTGCAATCCTGTAGATCAACCATGCCGTGGGCGATCCGCACAATATATTGAACAGGATTGAACCTTGCAGCCCTAA
>CAWDKY010000071.1:0-13602 GCA_963802945.1 uncultured delta proteobacterium | reverse complement strand
CTGTGTGTCCTTTTGACAGTTCGGTCTTGCTGGACTTTGTGAGATGCGCAAGTATGGTGGAGTCAATATCCTTTCTCACTAGCCCTTGACTTTTCCCCTGATCGAAAAGATCAACCAGAAAAGCCTCTAGTTTCCGGCCACATCGAATCCTGATAGGCTCAATATCCTCACCCGCTTTCAAGTCTTCGCTTAAGGAGTAAAACTGGATCGCTGATTTTCGATATTGCAAACCGAGGACGCTGGAAAAACTGATCAGCCGGTGAAGTTTTTCGATGGCGTTGCCGGTCTGTTCATCGACCCTTTGAATCAATTTATCAATGTAACCTGATTCATATGATTCTATCAACCGGCCCAGCAACTGACTTTTGTTCTGGAAATGGGCGTAGAAGGAGCCCTTTGTCAGACCGACGTGGTCGGTGATATCCTTGATTGATGTCCCTTGGTAGCCGTTTCGGGCCAGCAGATTCAACGCCGTATCCAGTATCTTTTCATAGGTGTTTTCCTGACGCGGCATAAATAGTCTCCCTCATGCATTCCTTAAAAGATGAATCACGCACACGCCGCCCGCTCCGACCATATGGGCCAAAGCATAACGGGCGGGTTTCGGAATCTGCCGTTGGCCGCATTCTCCCCGCATCTGCCAAAGGATTTCGGCGATCTGGCCCACGCCGGTCGGCCCGATGGGGTGCCCCATGGAAATTAAGCCGCCGCTGGTGTTGATGGGGTGCTTGCCGGTTAGTGCGGTCACGCCCTCTTCCACCAGCCTCCCACCCTGCCCCCGTTCGCATAAGCCAATGGACTCGGAATAGATAATCTCCTCGATCGTAAAGGCGTCGTGCAGTTCGATGAGATCCAGATCTTCGGGACCGATACCGGCCTTCTCATCGGCCGCCTGGGAGGCCGTCTTGGTGAGGTTGATGAGGAAGTCCCCGTCGGGAGGCGTGCTTTTGTGAATGGAGGCTGCCACGGACGGACAGACCTTGTCCGTATATTTTTTGGCGATCTCTTTGGTGCATACAATGATCGCCGCAGCGCCATCATCCCAGGGACAGCAATGAAGAACCGTCAGCGGGTCGGCCACCATGCGAGCGTTATTGACCTCTCCGAGGGTGTACATTTTTTGAAAATGCGCGTTGGGATTCAAGCTGGCATTGTAATGACTTTTAACCGAAACCAGCCCGAGCTGCTCACGGGTGATGCCGTATTCCTTCATATAATACTGCGCCAGAGAGGCGAAAAGATGAACGGGCAGCTGCCGCTTGGGTTGTAATGGCGCTTCTTTTTTTTCTTGCAATGCCTGCGGTGCTTTTGAAGCTTTCGGCGCCGCCTGCGGAGGCAGAGCGATTTTATCGACACCGAAGGCCAAAACAATGTCGTTCTCTCCGGAGGCAACGGACAGATAGGCTTCCCGGAATGCCGACGATCCACTGGCAGAGGCGTTCTCTACATTGGTTATTCCCAAACCGGTCAAACCCATTCGATTACAGATTACATGACCCGTGGACATACCCGGCTGCACGGTGCCGCAATAAGCCGCCTCAATATCTTTCCATCCCAGACTGGCGTCTGTAAGGGCATTTTGAATCGCATCCGTGCCGATTTCGATAATGGATTTTTCAGGAAACACACCATAGCGATGCAACCCGGCCCCAATCACAGCAACCTCTCTCATAATAGAACCCCTTCCTCTTTTTTTCCAAAACCCACCCCAAACTTACCGATCGGTTAGCAACATTAAGGGTATCTTGTGTCAAATTATTTTTTAAACTTTTAAAAAAATGAAATAGCGATAATGTAATTTGCTTATTATGAATGGCATTCTCGAAAATGTGATAATTAATTTTATGATTATATTCGGGCAATTATACTTAGATCAGTTCTTGCCGTGGGACGCAGACAAGAATGAAAAGAAAACAGGGGTGATATTTTGTGAATACCATTCATTTAAATTATATTATTGACTTGTGTTTACTTTTCTGCTTTTTGGTGATAATTAAGATTACAGAATAAGTGGTAACAGGGGTATCGCTGGTAATTTTATTGACCTGAACCGGTATTCACAACACCCACTAGAGCCTTAGTCCTTATAAAAGCAAGAGAAAAGGAGAAATGCTACCCATGTCTGATGACGACGGTCAGATTATTAATCCTTTTTCGACGCCCCTCCAAAATCCGGGATCCGACAAACGGCTGAGGATCCTGGTCGCCGCAGAAGAAATTATATCCAATAAAGGATTTAAGGAAGCGACCATATCCGAGATAGCCTCTCAGGCCGGGATCAATGACTCGATCATCTATCGACATTTCAAAGGGAAAGAGGATATCCTTTTCTCAATCGCAGAAGAAAGATTAAAAGACGGCTTGGCCCTTTTGGATAGAGATCTTCAAGGACTCATCGATCCTAAAAGCCGACTCAGAAAGATGATGTGGGGTAATCTTTGGTACCAAAACGCCTATTCAGCTTATTCCCGGATCCTTTTGTTTGAATGCCGTTCTTCATTTAGATTCTATTCTTCACCGGCTTTTCTTCTGATTCAAAAATATCTCGGTCGCCTAACCGCCATTTTGGAGCAGGGGGTAAAGGAGGGAATATTCCGTGGGGATGTGACCATATCCCTGATGCGCGATATGGTCATGGGAACATTGGACATGACCACCATCGGGTTCCACGAGTTGAAAGAGGTGGAGAACCCAATGTTCGATTTTGAGGATGCGGCTGCCTTGATCGAATTGATCATCATCCCTAGAACGGAGTCGGAAAGTTCCAACTTCGATAAATCCTCAATCATCCTCGAATCAGCCGAGAAAGTTTTTGCCAAAAAGGGTTTCAACAGGACCAAAATGACGGAGATTGCCCAACTGGCGGGTGTTGGTGACGGAACGGTTTACGAATACTTTGAAAATAAAGACCTCCTTCTTTTCTCCATACCAAAGAGGCGGTTTGAACAATACTTTAAAGATTTATCAGGGGTTTTTCATCCCGACTCTGTAATTAGCAAACTCAAGAAATTAGTCAAGTATCACTTCTCAACCTTCCTGGCTGACCCCCACTTTTTAAGAATTTTTGTCCTCAACCTCTTTTTAAATAAAAGCTTTTACCAAGCAGAGGCCTTTGAGGCCTTCCGAAATTATTACAGGTTATTGGAAGAAGTCATCCAAGAGGGTAAGACCGGGGGGGCTTTTCGCTCTGAGGTGAATCCGAGGGTATTCCGGAATATGATGCTGGGAACCTTCTACCAAATGGTGATGCGTTGGCTCTCTGATGCGAAGATGAGCGAAGTGGATATGATGAAAGAAGTTAATCAGCTAACCGATCTTCTGACGGAGGCAGTCTTGACCGCCCCGTCACAAGATGGATCAGGAGTCAAGGGTTAGTATCTATTCGAGAGAATAGGAGGTGATGCGGCCCGGGGAAAATGACTAAGATATTAATTCGGTTAAAAACATGAAATTGGTATTAAGATCTGTTTCTTTATTAATTATTCAGAAAGAAAATTGTTAAAAGGAGGAATAAAATGAGAAAATATATTGTTTCTTTATGTCTGGTCTTGGCCTTGACACTGGGAATCGCCTTGGTTCCTGCTTTGACCTTAGCGGCGGAATTTTCTTTTGCCGGCCCGCCGGCCTTTACCGTCACCTATCCTGGGGGTGGTACGGAAGAGGAAAAAGTTTCACCTGAACAAGTATTGAGAATCCAGTATCCAGGTGGATTTTTTATTGATGTTGGCGTTTCTCCTATTCCCGAAGGTCTTGCGCTGAAGGATTACGCAGAAAAAGGGTACAAACCGGGCCTCGAGCAAGGTCAGGGGACCACAGCCAAGATGAGCGAGAACAAAGAGATCACCCTTGCGGACGGCACCAAGGCTTACTACTCCGAAATCAGTTGGACCCACCCACCCACCGGGACTCCTATTGTTACGATGCTCGTTTCGGCTTACAAAGACGGGAAGTTGGTTTACGTGGATGCTCATCCCTATATGGATTATTCTAAATACGAGAAAATCGTTAAAAGCCTCAAATTCAAATAATACCTATATGAGCTGGCTGCCCCCGTTCCCACGCTCCGGCGTGGGAACGGGGATCTCAGCAGGGGAAAACCGACTACAAAGGGGAGAGATAAATTTCCAGATTAATTAGATTCTAAAGAGCCATTAAAGAAGATCGACTATGCGCAAATACATTCTTGAAAGACTCATTTACACCATAATTCTTTTATTCCTGGTCTCAATCCTTATCTTCGTCATGGTCAGGATGCTGCCCGGTGACCCGGTATCCTTTGCGGCCATGGCCAACTCAGACCTGGCCGACAAGACGATCATGGCCGAATTGAGAGCCCGGTATGGTCTGGACAAACCGATTTATACTCAATACATCATCTGGTTGAAAGATTTTGTCCGGGGTGAATGGGGGAAATCCATAGGGAGCGGAGAACCGGTCATGGACATGTTCCTGAGCCGACTGCCGGTAACCCTTGAGCTCTTCCTTGGAGCAACCTTTTGGGCCTTTCTTATCGGGTTCCCGGTGGGCATCATCGGTGCCCTGAGACGAAACACCAAACTGGATGCCTTTCTGACAACCACTTCTATTATCGGGGTTTCTATTCCGCCCTTCTGGGAAGGTATTGTTTTTATCTATATATTTGCCGTTATTTTTCAAATTTTCCCCCCCTCCGGATATGTGGCCTTTTTCGAGAATCCCTGGGAGAACCTGCTTTCGGTCATCATGCCCACCTTTATTATGGGAACAGGGAGCGCAGGCCTGCTGGCCCGCTATGTGAGATCCAGTTTCCTGGAAGTCTTCAGCCAGGATTTCATCCGGACCGCCCGGGCCAAGGGGGCAAAAGAGACGAGGGTGATCCGCAAACATGCCTTCAAGCCGGCCATGCTGCCCGTGGTCACCATTATCGGGTTGAGCTGGGCTTTTCTGATAAGCGGGGCCTTTATTGTCGAGTTCATGTTTGCCATTCCAGGTCTGGGCCGGATGGGGGTCGATGCCGTCTTTGCCAGAGATTTTCCGGTTCTCCAAGTCATATTGGTTATCGTAGCCTTAAATGTTTTACTGGTAAATTTGTTGGTCGACCTTACCTATGGAATTCTGGACCCAAGGGTGAGAGTGCAGAGGTAATAATAAAGTATTCAAAGGTGAGAGAACCTATGTCCGAAAAACCAGATGAAACAATCGAACCGCGCCGGATATCCCGGATCGGGGCCAAAGCGATCATAAGAGGGGTCTTTAAACATAAACTTTCCCGGGCCGGGATAGTCATCATTTTTTTGCTGGCTATCATGGCCGTTTTTGCACCTTTACTGTCTCCTTACGATCCGAACGTCCAAGACCTCTATAAGGTATTGACCGGTCCTTCCGCGGATCACTGGCTAGGGACGGATAATGTCGGCCGTGATCTTTTTTCCCGCATTATTTACGGGTCACGCGTTTCCCTGACGGTAGGGTTTTTTTCCGTTTTTATCTCTGTCTTTATCGGGTCCGTCTTAGGTCTTTTATCCGGATATAAGGGCGGGCTCACGGATATGATCATCATGCGTATTGTCGATACTTTTATGTGCATCCCCTATTTGCCCTTCGTCCTGGTTTTGGCCGCGGCCCTTGGACCCGGATTAAAAAATATCATTATTACATTGTCCATTCTTGGCTGGACGGGGTTTTGCCGAATCATGCGCGGCCAGGTGCTCATGGTCCGGGAGCTGCCTTACGTCGAGGCCGCCAGGGCTGCCGGGGCCTCAGGCTATCGCATCATGTTTAAACACCTTTTCCCGAACTGTCTTGCCCCCATTATCGTTGCGGTCACCATAAGCCTCGGTGGATTTATCATGTTAGAAAGCACCATGGCCTTTTTCGGCCTGGGGGTACAACCTCCGACACCAAGTTGGGGGAAGGAGCTAAGGACCGGATACGCCTACCTGGAAACCGTTCCTTTCTTTTCCATTGCCCCGGGCGTTTTGATCACTTTGGCGGTACTGGCCTTTAATTTTCTTGGCGACGGATTAAGGGATTCCCTTGATCCGCGTCTGCGCGGTGAAGGGAAAAAAATTAAATAAGGACGAGGAAGGATTCAAGGGGTCAAGGGGCCGAGGACCGCAGGGCGGAGTGAAAGGCGTGGAAATTAAAACCCCTGACCCCTCGAATCCTTGAACCCTATTAATGAATAAAGGAAATCATGGCACCATTACTGGAAGTTAAAAATCTGAGCACCCACTTTTTTACCGATGACGGTTTGATCAAGGCCGTGGACCGGATTTCCTACGATATCCACGAGGGGGAGACCATCGGTTTGGTAGGGGAGAGCGGATGCGGCAAGAGTGTCAGCGCCCTTTCGCTTCTCCAACTCATCCCGAACCCGCCGGGGAAAATTGTAGGGGGAGAGATCCTTTTCGAAGGCCGTGATTTGCTCAAGTTGACCGAAGACGAAATGTGCGAGGTCCGGGGCAACAAGATGGCCATGATCTTTCAGGAACCCATGAATTCCCTAAATCCGGTGAGGACCATCGGCTGGCAAATTTCAGAGCCCCTGGAAATCCACCTGGGAATGAGCCGGGAAGAGGGTTTAAAAAAATGCGTCCAGCTCCTAACCGACGTTAAAATTCCTGAACCGGCAGCCCGGCTCAACGCCTATCCCCATCTTTTCAGCGGCGGGATGAGACAAAGGACCATGATCGCCATGGGATTGGGGTGCAATCCCAAGTTAATCATTGCCGATGAACCGACCACGGCTCTGGACGTAACCACCCAGGCCCAGCTTCTCGAGCTTATGAAAAACTTGACTCGAACCTACGGCACCGCACTGATCATTATTACCCATAACCTGGGGGTCGTGGCCCGGTATGCCGACCGGATTAATGTGATGTATGCCGGTCGTATTGTTGAAAAAGGGACGGCCATAGACATTTTCAAGAACCCTCGTCATCCTTACACCGAAGGATTAATGGCCTCAGTCCCCCGGTTGGATCTTGATACCAAAAAAAAACTGATACCCATCGAGGGTCAGCCCCCGGATTTTCTGCATATTCCATCGGGATGTTCTTTTCATCCCCGCTGTGTTTATGCCTTTGATCGATGCCGGGTTGAAACCCCGGAACTCATTCCCTTAGAAAAACAACATGAGGCGGCCTGCTGGCGAAATGTCAAATAATAAAAATAAAATTCTTGTAGAAGTCAAAGATTTAAAGATGCACTTCCCCATTTCCGTGGGCTGGATGTTTAAAAAAACGATCGGCCATGTCAAGGCCGTGGACGGGATAAGCTTTCAGATTGCCAGGGGCGAAACCCTGGGACTGGTCGGCGAAAGCGGCTGCGGCAAAACCACTACCGGACGGGCGATCCTCCAACTGGAGCGCCCTACTTCGGGCCACATCTTCTTTGAAGGGGAAGAGATTACCGGGATAGAAGATAAACCCATGAGAGCCCTTAGAAGGAAAATGCAGATGATTTTCCAGGATCCCTTTGGTTCACTCAATCCCCGAATGACTGCCGGGGAAATCATCGGTGAACCGCTGCTAATTCACCGACTGACCCAAAGCAAAAGCGAATACGAAGAAAAGGTCAAGGAATTGATGACCATCGTGGGCTTAAGTCCGACCACGATGGAAAGATATCCTCACGAGTTCAGCGGGGGTCAGAGACAAAGGATCGGCGTGGCCAGGGCCCTTTCGGTTCGGCCCAATTTGATTGTCTGCGACGAACCGGTTTCCGCCCTGGATGTTTCCATTCAGGCCCAGATTATAAATCTCCTGGAAGAACTCCAGGAAAAATTTAACCTCGCCTACCTTTTTATCGCCCATGATCTGGCCGTAGTCCGGCATATCAGCGATCGCATCGCCGTGATGTACCTGGGTGAGATCGTAGAAATAGCCACCAGGCGTGATTTATACCGTAACCCCCTTCATCCCTATACCAGATCCCTTCTTTCGGCCATTCCGGTCCCGGATCCGATTGTAGAAGCCGAACGCGATCATACGCTTCTGGAAGGGGAGGTGCCCAGCCCCTTCAACCCGCCGGCCGGGTGTAAATTTCATCCACGATGTCCTGTAGCTCAGTTTCCCCGTTGTCGGGAAGAGAAGCCCATTCTGTTGGAGATTGAAGCTGGAAATCACTGGGTGGCCTGCCATAAGGAGTAATCTGTCTATTTGGTTTATCAGGTTGCTTATTAACTTTGAATCATTAACGATGAACATTGAACGTTAAAAAACCGAAAGGAGCAAACATCATGTGTGATAACAAAAAAATATTGAGGATTTTTGCCGGACTGGTTTTTCTACTATTCCTAATAGCCCTCATCCCCGCGGTCGGAACGGCCGCACCGACGGAAAAAGCTGTTGCCGCCAAGGAATGGGCGGAAAAAATTGGACTGGACTGGGGGCCGAAATACTGGCCTACTAAACCGGTGAGGGGGGGCATTTATCAATTATCCAACCCTTTGTATATCGGTTTAATGAACCCTAATCACTGGCCGGTAAACGACTGGGTGACCATCAGCTATTTTTATGACAAGCTCATTTGGACGGGTGCAGGTTACAAACCCTACGTTCCCTTCCTAGCCGAGTCCTGGAAATATCTTGACCCCAAAACCGTGGTCATGAAGCTTCGGCAGGGGGTTACTTTTCATGACGGGACCCCCTTTAATGCCGAGAGTGTCAAATATCAGATGGAGTGGATCAAGGATCCCGCCAATGGGGCCTGGAGCAGGGCCTGGATAGAACCATTGGAGTCTGTCGAAGTGATGGATAACTATACGGTCAAATGGCATTTCAGTAAACCCTGGGCGGCTTTCGTCGGGGTCATGGCCAATGTCCCAGGGTATATGATCTCAACCAAGGCCCTGAAAGCCGATGTCGCCCTGCGGGAAGTTAAAAAATTAGCCAGCCAGGTGGAAAGAGAAAAGAAGAATGTGGCTGATGCGGAGAAAGAGGTCGCCGCCGCTACCGGAGAAGCCGCTGAAAAGGCCAAGGCCAAGCTGGAGGCAGCCAAGAAAAAATTAGCCCCCATAGAGGAACAATATAAAAAGGCCGCCGCTTTGGCTGAAGGGGCCAAGCCGTTGGATAACTTTCCGGTTGGCACAGGATCAATGATGTTCGATGAGGGAAGTCCGGGGAATTACTTGAGAATAAAAAGGAACCCCAACTGGTGGTTCGGCAGGTTTATTGGGCACCCGGAAATGCCTTACTTCGATGGAATCAATGTAAGTATTATCCCTGATCCCTCGGTGCGACTGGCCAACCTGCGGGCCGGAAAACTCGATAGCATGGCGATTGATCCTTCCCAGTATCCCATGGTCAAGAACGACAAGAGTTTGAATGTCTATGTGTATCCGCTTAACTGGGTAGTGGGCATGCGCTTTAACACGAAAGATGGGCCGTGCAAGGACATTCGGGTGCGCAAGGCCATCTCCCATGCCCTGGATCGAAAGGCCTTGATTAATGGTGTGGCCTTCGGGTTGGGTGACCCGGCGACTTGTAATTTCCCCTATAATCACTGGGCCCATAATCCCAATCTGAAGCCGGTGGCCTATAACCCAGAACTCTCCAAAAAATTGTTGGCCGAGGCCGGATATAAAAACGGATTGACCATAAGGGGTTATTCGTATAACACATCCGACGCCCAGACTGAGGCCGAGGCCATTAAAAATATGCTGGCCAAGGTGGGTATTACCTGGAAGGTGGAATTGCTCGACCCGGCGGCTGCGGCCGAAAGGATGAGAAAGCTCGATTACGACCTGGCCCCCCAGACTTGGACCTGGATCTATGACCCGGACCTTCTGGTTACCGGCTGGTACGATCCCGATGGCGGGTTTAACTTTGGCAAAAGCAATAACAAAAAAGCCATCGCCCTGATCGTAGCCGGACGTGAAGAAGTGAACGAGGCCAAGAGGACCAAGATTTATTGGGAATTGGAAAAAGTGCTTTACGATAGCTATGAGGATATCTGGCTATGGTATCCCAGGGCCGTAACGCTTTTTCGAAAGAACGTCCAAGGATGGAACAATGACATGTATCAAAAATTGATAGATATACAATGGTGGACCCATCCCATATGGTTTAAAGGGGGAAAGAGGTAATTTAATACAAAAATCGGGGTCGAGGATTCCAGGATCAGGGGTGGAAACTTTCATGCCTTTTATTTGAATCCTTGACCCTTTGGCCCCTTGAATCCTTAAAATAATTTGCAAGTGAAGTGGTGCTCATAGTAATCGAGCCTGAGAGTTTAAAACGAGCCAAAACCCCCTTAATCTCCCTTTCCCTAAGTTGGAATTTTTATGATTCTCCTTTGAGTAAAGAGGGGTTATGGGGATTTTTATTTTTTGTAGGAGGAAGGGCTGTGAAAAATCTGTTATCAAGAAATGAGATGTGGATCGATTCACCCCTGGGCAAACGTTTACCTGAGTCCACCGGATCGCCGGTGGGGGTAGCACGGCTTGAGTCGGAAAGGTCTTATGCCGGGGTGGGTGATCTTCTACGATTGGTTATCAACGATTCCAGCCAGGAGGCCTGGGATAAAATCAAGGCCAAGATTGATTATACCTATGAAGGCCTGGAGTTGGCCTTGGGACCCCTGAAAGAAGAAACTGGTTTTGAAAAGGAAATCAGAGACCGGTTAAACCAGGGGCAGAAACTGCTCTTTAAACCCAACCTGGTGGGTGCCATGAGTATTGACGCCCAAACACATGGCGATGCCCTGGGAAGCACAACCAATACCGAATGGGCCTTTATGGCCGCCCTAATGCGCTGGTTCCATGACCGAATGGGTGTTCGTTATCACCAGATGACCCTGGGAGAAGCTGCCACAGCCATGTCGGCCGCGGCCGGCCTGTTCTCCATGATCAACCCCGAGGGGAAAACCGTCACCACCGAGGCCGTCATTGAAGGCCGGTCTGGAGGTTTTTACGGGGGATGGGGTTTTTATTTTGTCCGGAAATACCTGTCCGAATCAGGATTTGATCCGGGCGATGATCCTATGCAGGGATATGAGGCCAGCGTCAATGGAACGTACACCCCGCCGGGACTGGTGAACAATGAACTAAGGGTCTTTGACCTGAACAGAATTGATGACGATCCCCGGAAAGGCCGGGAGATTGATGTTCCCGGCTGGGCCAATTTCAATACCTTAACCCTTCACAAGGCCATCATTGGCGGAGATCCGACCGATCCTCAGGATCGGCGGGAATATCCCGGGTGTATTCTGGTCAATGTGCCCAGGCTCAAAGTTCACAGCCAGGCCCTTTTCACCAACGCTATTAAAAACTTGGGTATTGGTCTCTACCCGATGCAGTTTTCCCGGGGCAACGATTGCTGCTGGGAATACAGCAATCCCCATCAAGCTGTCCCCGGGATGAAAGGGGGCCTTCCCCATGAGGTCTGGGTACCGGAAATGGATTACGAGGCTTGCCTCCCCCGCCTGGATTCCTCCGGGAAGATGGTTTTAAAAAAGACAGGGGGCCTGACAGGGACCATGGTCGATATCGTCAAGGCTGTGCAGAACCAGGATATCTTTATGATCCATATCGTGGAGGCCATCGAGGCCATTAACATGAACCACATGCCCTCGGAAATGGCCACACGAAACCCGGAAGGATTGATTTTTACCGGCCTGGACCCGGTGGCCGTTGATTTATTGTGTGCCCGATATATGTTCAGCAATGTGCCTTTAGAGGAAGCCATGAATGTCCCCCTGGACGATGGAGCGGGCGGACATTTCCCGCAATCCGTCCCTGTTCCGACCGTGGAGGGTGAAAATATTGTTACCAAAAATGGATATGATAATCCACTGTCCCGTGACAACTGCTTTGAGCAAGCCGAGCAGCGCGGTCTGGGAAAGAGGTCTTACCATGTACTGGGATGGGATACGATTAGCGACGCCCCACTGGCTTCCCTCGATGGTCATCTGGGAGTTGTGAAAGATGGGAATTTTATCGATGTGGTGACCAAGACCCTTTATTTTGATCTTCTGAAATTTCCCTGGGACCTTCAGAAAACCGCTTTTGACTATTTTTCGGCCAACGACCAATTGACCGGCTCTTCTCTTAAAAAGGACTTCCTGGAATCCATGGATGAGGATGGCGACGGGGTGGTCACCTTGTGGGAAACAGGCAAGAAAGGATTGGAGTCCATTATGCTTCACCAGGGTGGGTATTCGGTTTATTGCCTGGGGACAGAGCCGTTGGGTTATCTCTCTGGAGGGGTTAAGACCCAGATGAAGATGATGAAACTGGGAGACCCCCAAAATAACAGCCGGGGATACGACTTTATGAAGGAATTTTCTCAGGGCACAGTCTGTATGGTGGCTTTAAGAATGTCACAGGTCGAGATGGAGACTCCAGACCTCTTTGTTCCCGACTTGACCTGGGGCAAGGGCAAGTGGCCCAGCTTCCAGATGGCCCAATTTATCTCCATGGGCATGTCGCTTTACGGACAGGGTTTCCCTTTTCAGCCGGGTTTCCCCAGCCTCTATGGCTCGACATTTTTGTACGCCGATTTGACCCAAAGGGAAGGAAAATATTCAGGCGGCCTGTTGAGACCTCAGGATTCGGAGCCCATTATTCGTTATGTATCCAATGTTCAGAAAGGTGAAGATCAGCCCCTGGATTTCACGTTGTACGTACCTGTCGGATTTGACAACCTGGGCGGGTCCCTCGTGCCGAATGTGGAGGCCACGGATGATCCGGCCAGGGTGCTGACGGTTTGGTTCAAGGGTGGCGAGGAGGTTTGGGGAGAAGTTTAAGAAAAAGTTTAGAGTGTTGAGTTCGGAGTTCGGAGTGATGAGATTTTACTCCGAACTTATGACGGGGCATAGCCACCTCAAAAATTCGGGCCTTCTTTAATAAGGCCAAGAGTGAACAATCAATCGATCAAAGGAGGACTGTTATGCCCTGGTTTGAAAGAGGCCATGTTCGCCTCTATTATGAAGATGTTGGCCAGGGAGAACCCATCATCACCAATCATGGTTTGATGGAAGATAGCGGCTACTGGAGCGAAACAGGGATAACGGCCAGGCTGGCAGAACATTATCGGGTCATCTCCATGGATATGAGGGGCCATGGCCGTACGGTCGTCAATGGCCAGCCGTACGGTTTTGATGTGGGGACCATGGGGAATGATTTTGGCGCTTTGGCTGATTATCTGGGGCTGGATCGATTCCACATCCTTACCCATGCCACAGGTGGTATGGCAGCCATTCGTTACGCCATGACCACCTCAAAAAGGCTTTTAAGTCTTATGCTGACCGACACCGGTTCGGCTACGGCTCCTGACATGCCTATGCCGGAAGGGCAGGAACAACTGGGCCCGGAAGCTCAGAGAGAAGCTTTTACCTTGGGGGCTGAAGCACGGAAAGTCACATCTATGAAAGACTGGATGACCTATGCCAGGGCCAACCCCGGTCCCTTTCTTTTCAAGATGGCTGAACACCCGGAAATGGAGCGCATGTGGGGAATCTATGAAGGATTCCTTCGTAGAAGCGATCCGGTGGCCGTCGGAAATTTCATGTTGAGTTTTTATGCCGACCCGGACCCGATGATTGAAGGGTTAAGGCAAATATCCTGTCCGACCTTATTACTTCTTGGAGAATTCGATCTGGTGTTCTTGGGACCAAGCG
>CAWDKY010000070.1:0-3321 GCA_963802945.1 uncultured delta proteobacterium | reverse complement strand
TTTTTTTCTTAAACATCTTACCAAGCCTTATGGACTGCTTTTATCATATTCTATCGACTAATACAACTGGTTCTCAATTGTTTGTTAATGTATTCGTTGGGCACCCCAAAGAACTAAAGTATCCCTTGACAGGCAACCCCCCACTTTTTTAAAGTTGATCAGTGCCTAATTGACTACTAAATTGTTTAGAAATAAAGCAGTGGGCTGAAAAGAAACAGGAACATCTCTTTTTGTTAAAACCCCCGGTTTCATGTATCTCTGATTTTAGCTTCGGTGACCTTGACTTCCATCGGACAGTTGTTTTTTTAAAAAGGTGCGATGATGTTAGATCATCAATATCAACGAGCTTCCCTGTGAAAGTTGACGGACTATGCCTTTATCAATGGATATGTCTTCCTCGGTGAAGAACATCCCACCGCTCTTGGAGAAATTTTAAGTGATTTATAAAGGTTCAAATAATTTCAAAAAAAATGTTTGGACAACATCTTCAATAAATAATAATATCGCCAACAAGTCGGCTTTTTTTAAAAACAAATCATGATAAACACATAAAAAGTCCGTCGCCCGGCCGAGGCTGATCAGGTTTCGGTCTGAACGGAGAAACCTGTAAAAAAAAATAGCCCAGGGTGCATCAAATCGTTGTTTCTTGACGAGGCTATAAACCAAAGGAGAAAATGGACAAGCGGGTCAAGGAAGCCATCTTCCGGCAAGTAGATCGGGAACCGTTTGCTAAAAAGTTTGGGTTAAAACTGGTTGATCTTGAGGAAGGGTATTCCAAAGTGACGATGATCTTTACCCCGGATATGGAAAACATCTTCGGCATGGCCCACGGCGGGGCCGTTTTCGCCTTGATCGACGAGGCCTTTCAGACAGCCTGCAATTCCTATGGCACGATAGCCTTAGCCTTAAATATGAATATCACCTATATCGCTTCCCCTGCTCCCGGAAACAAACTAACGGCCGTGGCCAAAGAATTCAGCCGGACTTCAAAGACGGCCAATTATGACATCAAGGTGAATGATGAACAGGGGAATTTGATCGCTTCCTGTCAGGCCCTGGCCTATCGCAAAGGGAAACCGTTGCCATTTTCTGGAACCTTAAGCCATCAAAAAACTTTTTCCAGCCCAATAATTTCTGATTGACTGGACACAGCAATTTCGGTAATATTTTAAATCTTATTTTTTTAAATATTTGATTAATAATATAAGCAGGGAAAACTTTAAACTCAATAAATCAAAAGGAAAACAACTCATGCAGGAACCTCAAAAAATCATCGAATCGGCTTTAAAAGAAGGCAGGACGACTCTATCGGAGTATGAATCCAAACTTGTTCTTACCCATTACCAGATCCCTATCGCCCGGGAAAAACTCTGTAAAGACTCGAACGATCTAAAAGAAGCTGCCCGGGAAATCGGATATCCCCTGGTTCTAAAAGGGAATTCCCCGGATATCGCCCATAAAACCGAAAACGACCTTATTCGGCTGGATATCCGCAATGAAGCGGAAGCCGGGCAGGCCTTTAATGAAATCATGGGACGAATGAACGGGAGTTCAGGAACTAGTTTTAGTTCAGGAGATGGTCAAGGGAAAACGCGAATTTTTGGCCGGTCTAACACGGGACCCTCAATTCGGACCTTGTGTCTTGTTTGGTCTGGGAGGAATATTTACCGAAGTGCTTAAAGATGTTTCTTTTCGGGTTGCCCCTTCGACCGAAAGAGGCCCTGGAAATGATGGGAGAAACCAAGGCCCATAAACTATTGGAAGGTATCCGGGGCATGGAGGCCGTGGATAAAAATAGTTTGGCCGACATCCTTGTTCAACTCGGACAAATCGGATTGGAGCAAGAAAAAATCAAAGAAATCGATATTAATCCTCTGATCATTTCGGGAGCCAGACCCGTAGCCGTAGATGCCTTGATCGTCTTGGCCGCTTAACAGCTGAATTTGGAGGCCCCCTGTTCCTTGAGTGCAGGGGGCTTTCTGTTATAATAAGTACAGATGATCTCGAATGATCTGAATCAGCCTTTCGGATTTCCGCCGGAGCTTAATTGCCTTCTTTTTTAAAGATCAATTTTCCTTTTTTATCAAAAGCAAGCACATCACTGCTGTCATCGGCAATTTTCCAGGCGTTAACCAGTACCTTTTTGTTATCCCGCACATAAGTAACCGTGGGATACCGTTCCTGTTTTTTTTTTCAAGGCGATATTAATAGCGAAATTGGGCATCCAGGTTGCCGCCATGTTGATGATTCCGTAAGAAATGACACTTATCTTCGGGAAAATTCTCTTTGTCCATGGCATTGCTGGCCGAGTTGTTGGTATCCTTTTCATCAGGGTCGACATAAAAAAGGACATGGACCTTTCCCTGCAACTCTTCACTGCTCCAGGGCTTTCCATCCAAACGCCCCCCTAATTTTCCCTTCAATTCCACTTTTGGGGGGACTTCACCGATCTCTATGGCTTGGGCTACTTGGTTTATTAAAAAGACTCCTAAAACAACCATCATGATTTTGATGAGGTTCTTCATTAATTAAGCCTCCTTAGTTTTGATGGACTCGTAAAACGTTATCAAACGGGACGGCACAGTAAAAACTCTCCCGCAATAAGCGGGACTAAGCGCGCAAATCCTGAGGGAATGAGGCATACATAGAAGTAGGCCGCAATAAGCCTGCCCCGCCAAAAGGCGGGGAATGGTGCAGCGCAATCCCGCGAAATGCGGCACTGATGGCTTTTTTACGAAGCCGTCACCTTTAACTTCCATTCTTTCCATATTCCTTGCCGAGATAATCCTCATAAGGTCTTAGTCTGACAATGGTAGCCCCCCAGCCGCCAGCCTCTTCACCGGCCTGCCCAAAAGACATCACTACGGGAATGCGTTGTAGAACAGCCTGGACGGTTCGCCTCAAGGTTCCGCTGCCTTTTCCGTGGATAATACGCACCTGAAGGATACCCGCTGGCGGCAGAGCGATAAATATTCAGGAATAAGGTCCTTGAATTGGATGGGTCGAAAGGTGTGAAGGTCCAGAATGCCGTCAACAGGATATTCAATCGGATCTTTTTGCTCCATGATCAATCAAAGAATAAAGGCAGACGGTCGGCCACCAGAAATCCCTTTAGGGTGGGCATTAGGTGATTATCTGAGATGGATATCCATCCGTTTTCAACCAGTCTTGGCAGCATTTTTTTTACCTCCTGTTTTTCCCCGAAACAACCGAGATCCAAGCCGGCCTTTGTCCGTAATCCCAGACTGATGACTTCTAGTTGCACCTGTTCTTGAGTCAAAGTTTCCTGCTCCTCTATCGGGAGTCTTCCTTCTTCTAAAG
>CAWDKY010000069.1:0-3408 GCA_963802945.1 uncultured delta proteobacterium | reverse complement strand
CATTTTCCCTAACCATTTTACCAAGCCTTACCGACTGTCTTTATCATATTCTATCGACTAATACAACTGGTTCTCAATTTTTTGTTAATAATTATTGGGCACCCAAGAACTAAAATATCCCATGACAGGCAACTCTCATTTTTTTAAAGTTGATCGGTGCCTAATTGACTATAATTATTTAAAAATAAAGCAGTAGGGCTAAAAGAAACATGAACATCTCTTTTTGTTAAAACCCCCCTGTTCCATTTATCTTTGACTTTAGTCTCGGTGGCCTTGACTTCCATCGGACAATTGTTTTTTAAAAAGGTATGATGATTTTTGATCATCAACATCAACAAGTTTCCCTGGGGAAGTTGACGGGCTATGTCATTGGCAATGATTATGTCTTCCTCGGATTTTTGTCTTTTGGGGCCGGGGCTGTTTTGTGTTTGACTGTTCTGGCCAAGGAGGAGGTCAATTTGCTTATCCTCTTTCCGGTCTGGGCTTCATCATCGTCCTGATAAGTTCCTTCCTTTCATTCCAAGAGCACATTTCCCCATCCCGGATTATTGGAATTCTTCTTCTGATAGCAAGGGTTTTTTTATTGAATACAGCCGCTGAATCAGCTTGATTCTCTTCAAATGTGGTGAAGAACATCCCATCGCTCCTGGAGAAATTTTAAATGATTTATAAAGGTTAAATAATTTCAAAAAAATTGTTTGGACAACATCTTCAATAAATAATAATATCGCTAACAAGTCGGCTTTTTTGAGAATCAAATCATGATGGATCTATAGAAAGTCCGTCAGCCGGCCGAGGGTGATCAGGTTCCGGTCTGACCGGAGAAACCTGTAAAAAAAAGCGCAGGGTGCATAAAATCGTTGTTTCTTGACGATGGTATAGGCCAAAGGAGAAAATGGACGATCGGGTGAGAGAATTATTATTCCGGCAAGTTGGCCGGGAACCATTTGCTGAAAAGTTCGGATTGAAACTAGTCGATCTTGAGGAAGGATATTCCAAGGTAACGATGGTCTTTACGCCGGATATGGAAAACATCTTCGGTATGGCTCACGGCGGGGCCGTTTTCGCTTTGATAGACGAGGCCTTTCAAACGGCCTGCAACACTTATGGTACGGTGGCCTTAGCCTTAAATGTGAATATCACGTTTATTGCTTCCCCTGCTCCCGGGAATCAACTGACGGCCATAGCCAAAGAATTCAGCCGGACTGCAAAAACGGCTAATTACGACATCAAGGTGAAAGATGAACAAGGGAATTTGATCGCTTCCTGTCAGGCCCTGGCTTACCGCAAAGGGAAGCCGTTGCCTTTTCTTGAACCTTAACCAACCCAAATACTTTTTCCCGGCCAATAATTTCTGATTGACTGGATAAAACAATTTCGGTACTATTTTAGCCCTATGTATCATTCAATAGTTTAGTACCCCTTTGAGCAGGAAAAATTAAAATTAAAAATCAAAAGGAAAACAAGCCATGCAGGAACCTAAAAAAATCATCGAATCGGCTTTAAAGGAAGGCAGAACGACTCTATCGGAGTATGAATCTAAACTTGTGCTTACCCATTACCAGATCCCAATTACCAAAGAGAAACTATGTAAGGACGCCAAAGATCTCAAGGAAGCTGCCCGGGAAATCGGATTTCCCCTGGTCCTAAAAGGGAATGCTCCGGATATTACCCACAAAACCGAAAAAGACCTTATCCGGCTGGATATCCGAAATGAAGCGGAAGCCGGGCAGGCCTTTACTGAAATCATGGGACGAATGAACGGGAGTTCAAAAACGGTTTTGGTCCAGGAAATGGTCAAGGGAAAACGCGAATTTTTGGCCGGTCTGACACGGGATCCTCAATTCGGACCTTGTGTTCTATTTGGTCTTGGAGGGATATTTACCGAAGTCCTTAAAGATGTTTCTTTTCGGGTTGCTCCATTCGACCGGAGAGAGGCTCTGGAAATGATGGAAGAAACTAAGGCCCACAAACTATTAGAAGGTATCCGGGGCATGGAGGCCGTGGATAAAAATAGTTTGGCCGACATCCTCGTCCAACTCGGACAAATCGGATTAGAGCAGGAAAAAATTAAAGAAATCGATATTAATCCGCTGATCATATCGGGAGCCAGACCCGTTGCTGTTGACGCCTTGATCGTCTTAACCGCTTAAAAGCTGAATTTGGAGGCCCCCTGTTCCTGGAGTGCAGGGGGCCTTTTTGAGTAAAATCACAGATGATCTCGAATGACCTGAATCAGCCTTCGGGTTTCCGCTGGGCTTAATTGCCCTTCTTTTTTAAAGATCAACTTCCCTTTTTTGTCAAAGGCAAGTACATCACTGTTGTTATCCGCAATCTTCCAGGCGTTAACCAGCACCTTTTTGTAATCCCGCACATAAGTGGTCTTGGGATACCGTTCCTGTTTTTTTTTCAAGGCGATATTAATAGCGAAATTGGGCATCAAGGTTGCCGCCATGTTGATGATCCCAAAGAAATGACACTTATCGTCAGGAAAATTCTCTTTGTCCAAAGCATCGCTGGCCGGATTGTTGGTATCCTTTTCATCAGGGTCGACATAAAAAAGGACATGGACCTTTCCCTGCAACTCTTCACTGCTCCATAGTTTTCCGTCCAAACGCCCCCCTAATTTTTCCTTCAATTCCACTTTTGGTGGGACTTCACCGACTTCTATGGCTTGGGCTGCTTGGTTTATTAGAAAGACGCCTGAAACAATCAACATGATTTTGATGAGTTCCTTCATAATTAAGCCTCCATAGTTTTGATGGACTCGTAAAAGATAGTATACAGTGTCCAGGGACTGAGAGGTCCCCAACTTTTTGCGAGATCCTTGGTTTTAACTTCCGTTCTTTCCATACTCCTTGCCGAGATAATCCTCATCAAGGTCTTAGTGTGACGATGGTGGCACCCCAGCCGCCAGCATCTTCACCGGCCTGCTGAAAAGAACTCACTTCGGGAATTCGTTGAAGAATGGACTGGACGGTTCGTCTCAAGGTTCCGTTGCCTTTCCCGTGGATAATACGCACCTGAAGGATCCTTCGCCGGCGGCAGAGCAATAAATATTCAGGAATAAGATCCTTGAGTTCGTTGGGTCGAAAGGTGTGAAGGTCCAGGATGCCGTCAACAGGATATTCCATCGGAGCGTTGTGGTCCATGATCAATCAAAGAATAAAGGCAGACGGTCGGCCACCAGAAATCCCTTTAGGGTGGGAATTAGGTGATTAGCTGAGATGGATATCCATCCGTTTTCAACAAGTCTTGGCAGCATTTTTTTTACCTCCTTTTTTTCCCCCAAACAATTGAGATCCAACCCGGCCTTTGTCCGTAATCCCAGACTGATGACTTCCATTTGCACCTGGTCTTGAGTTAAGACTTCCTGCTCCTCTATCGGGAGTCTTCCTTCTTCCAATG
>CAWDKY010000068.1:0-10434 GCA_963802945.1 uncultured delta proteobacterium | reverse complement strand
AGGAGGCCTGCCGCCAAGTGGAGGGGTGCCGGAAGTTTCGCCGCTCGTAAAGAAACCTGTCTTCCGCCCGGAAAGGCCCAAACAGTTTTCCAAGGGGCTGACCCATCGGAAAGCGGCGGGTATCTTCAACCGTTCGAAGAGACGGAGGGTTTCGGCGTAGGCGCCAAGCCCCAGGTGGGGTCCATTATGAGGGGGCATGGGAAGCCGGGCGGCGCAGCCAAACTGCCGGTCTGGGAAAGATCCGGATGACTGAGGTTGAATAAGCCCCCGTGGCCGCAGCAACGATCACCTTTCAGTTCCACAAGAGAAAGGCCGGGAATAGCCTTTAAAAGCTTTCGTGGTTCGTTGAAAATCTTGAGCTTCCTTTTGGCATGACAGGGATCATGGATGGCTACGATTTGAGGGGCCGGAGTAAGGGAGAGGCTGATATTCTGTTTTATAAGAAATTGACTCAGCTCCTCCACTTTCAGAACAAATTCTTTTACCTTAGGCATCAGAGCCATATCATCCGCCAGCAATGAAGTGTATTCCGTCTTGATATGGGCGGCACAGGAAGAACAGGCTACTACTATGGCATCCCATTGATCATCGGAGAAGGCCAGAACATTTTTCCGGGCCAGGTCTCTGGCTGTTTTGATATCGCCCAGGCTGAAAGCCGGAAGTCCGCAACAGGTCTGTTTTGCAGGAAGGATTACGTTTCCCATGGGGCTGATGAGTTTCAGGGAGGCCTCTCCCACTTCCGGAAAAAGGTAATTGGTTGTACAACCTACAAAATAACCGATAGTAAGCGATGGGAGCGGATATGGATGGATCGGAACGGTTTTTCGATCCAGAAAAAAAGGTTGAGCCAGGGCCGGCCATAGGCTGGGAACGGAGGCCAAACGAAGTTTTAATCCTCTTTCATCGGGAATCTTTTTAAATAACAGACGTTGGCCCCTTCGAAAAGTTTTCAGACGATTCGGAAAGGGCAAAATTTCCCGGGCCAAGAATTTTTTCCATTTGGCCGCCCCGACCTTTTCTATTAACACACTCCGCCCTTGCTGGATCAGATGATCAGCCTTCACCCCGCTGGGACAATTTTCAGTGCAGGCCCCGCAGAGAAGACAATGACTCAACAATTCGTATAACCTTCGATCGGCTGGCAGAGAATCGGAGAGATAGCCGGAAAGGAGGGCCATCTTACCCCTGGCCACCCAGGTTTCCTGGCTCATTTCCAAATAAATAGGACAAACGGAAAGACAGGTCCCGCATTTGATACAGCGGGAGACTTCCTCTTCCCAGGACAAACTATTTTACCTTGGTCCCCGGCAAGATTTCACCGTCGGGGACGATCAGCTTTAAGCCTTTTTCATCCCGGGCTGCCAGGAGCATGGCCTGGGATTCCACTCCCATAAGTTTGGTCGGCTCTAAATTGGCCACTACAACGATCTCTTTTCCCGTCAAACCTTCCGGGGTGTAATCCTGGCCGATGCCGGCGACCAGGGTCCTTTTTTCTCCGAGATCTATTTCTATTTTCAAAAGCTTCTTCGACTTGGGCACCCTTTCGGCCTTAAGGACTTTAGCCACCCGCAAATCCCATTTTTGAAATTCTTCAAAGGGTAAGGCCGTCAAGCTTGAAACCAATGCCGCTTTTTGGTTCTGGGTTATAGAATTCATTTTGGTTATTCCTTTTTCTATACGAGGGAAAAGGGCAGGGCCTTTCCGGATCTGCGTTCCTGAGGGAAAACTTCCCCAGGTCATGGTCTCTGACCATATCGGTGCACCTTCTTTTATCCCCATTCCCAGTTGCTGTCTCATCTGGATTGAAGTTTGGGGCATAAATGGGAAAAGGAGGAGGGAAATCTGCCGTAAAGTTTCAGCCAGGGTATACAAGACCGTCATCAATCTCGGTTTTTTCTCCGGGTCTTTGGCCAAGGCCCAAGGGGCCTGCGTGTCAATATATTTATTGAGTTCATCAATTAATTCCCAAAGAGACATCAAGGCCTTATGAAAAACAAGCCTCTGGGTCTCCAGCTTGACTGTTTCCTGCACCTGGCGGGTAAGATCCTTCAGCGTCTTCTTCTGCCGGCCCCACCTCTTCCGGTTCGGGAACTTTCCCTTCAGCAATATTTTTCGATCATGGTCAGGCTGCGGCTGAAACAATTGCCGAGGTTGTTGGCCAGATCGGCATTGATCCGCTGGATCATGGCCTCTTCACTGAAATGGGCATCCAGACCAAAAACCATTTCCCGCAGCAAAAAATATCGAACCGCATCGGTTCCGAAGCGGTCGATTAATGCTTTTGGCCGGATAACATTGCCCAATGTTTTGGAGATCTTGGTCTGCTCTATGTTCCAATAGCCATGAACATTTAAATGCTGATAGGGTTCCACCCCGGCAGCCTTGAGCATGGTGGGCCAATAAATTCCATGGGGTTTTAATATGTCTTTGGCAATAATATGTTGAACAGAGGGCCAGAACCGGGGAAACAAGTTTCCTTCCGGGTAATCCAAACCGGTGAGATAATTGATCAGGGCATCAAACCAGACATAGGTTACATAATTGGCGTCAAAAGGAAGAGGGATCCCCCAGGTCAGCCGGGATTTAGGCCTGGAAATGCATAGGTCTTCCAGGGGTTCGTTTAAAAATGAAAGGACCTCATTCCGGTATCGTTCCGGCCGGATAAAATCAGGATTTTTTTGGATATGATCGATCAACCAGTCCTGATAGGCGCTCATTCGAAAGAAATAATTGGCCTCTTTGACCAGGGTGGGCTTGGCTTGGTGGTCAGGACATAAGCCGTCCACCAGTTCCCTTTCGGTATAAAAACGTTCACAGCCCAGGCAATACTGGCCTTCATATTCGCTGAAATAAATATCTCCACCCGCATAAACCTTGTTCAAGATATAGGTCACTACCCGGATATGATCGGCCTCGGTGGTCCGGATAAAACGGTCGGGATGAATATTTAAATCAGGCCAGATTCGGCGAAAAGAATCGCTGATTCGATCGGCATACTCTTTCGGTTCCAGCCCTTCTTTTTGGGCGGCCTGGACCACTTTCTCTCCATGTTCATCGGTTCCGGTCTGGAATCGGGTAGTATATCCCAGGCATTGATAAAACCGTTTCAAGGTATCGGCCACAATGGTGCTATAGGCGTGTCCGATGTGCGGTTCGGCATTGACATAATAAATAGGGGTGGTCACATAAAATGTTTTTTCCAAAATAGTTTATCCCTTTTCTTTTTTTTCCGGCCCCGTTTCTTGGAATAAATCCCCTACGTTGATGATTTTTTCCTCTCTTTCCTGGGTTTCAACCACGACGGTCCCTTCCAAGACATTTTGCCTGAGAATCTTTACCGGCCCCAAGGAACTCATAATAGTCTTCCCGCACTTGGGAAAATCTTTTTTCAAATCCAGGTAAGTATCAAATTCATAGGTCAGGCAGCACATCAACCGGCCGCAGAGACCTGAAATTTTTGACGGGTTTAAGGGCAGATTCTGTTCCTTGGCCATCTTGACCGAAACCGTGGCAAAATCAGGGAGGCAATAGGAACAACACACTTCCCGGCCGCAATGGCCCAGGCCTCCCAGCATTTTGGTCTCATTTCGAACCCCGATCTGGCGCATTTCAATCCGGGTATGAAAGCGATGAACCAGGTCCTTGACCAATTCCCGGAAATCGATCCGCCCTTCAGCCGTAAAATAAAAGACGATTTTGCTTCCGTCAAAAAAACATTCCACTTTCACCAATTTCATGACCAGATTTTTTTCACGAATTCGCTCCGAACAAAAGGTAAAGGCCTCCTTCTCCTTTTCCTGAATTTTCCTGTGCAGTTCCAAATCGGCTGCGTTGGCCAAGCGGAATATCTTTTTTAATTTCTTTCCCTTCGGAGGGGCGGTCAACCTTCTGGGGACCACGGACCACTTTGCCTAAACCCGTTCCCTGTTCGGTTTTGACAATAACCAGGTCCCCGCAATTCAAGACAAAATGGCCGGCATCAAAATCATAGATCGGGCCGGAATTTTGAAATCGTATCCCGACAATTTTCAAACTTTCTGATGACATATTGTTTTCGCTCTTCAACATTTCAGTTTATTTAATGGGTTGGGTCTTTAAACCAACACCAGAATGATTAGACTAACAATTTTTTCTCTGTCTGTAAACCCTTCTATAAACTCTCTAAATCTTCTGCCTCCTGAAATTGATTGATGATATAGTTTAAGAAATTTTCATAAGATTTTCAACTGGATTCTCATTATTCTCCTAAATTCCAGACTTTTGTTAAAATTGATTGTCTGTTCTCATTCAATCCCTCCAGGCTCTCAGAGAAAGTCGTATGGAAGAACAAGGCCATTAGGTTATAATAAATTAAAAAATCAAATGAGTAGAGATTAACTCAATCAAGAGAGGCGGTTATGAAAATCATTCAATTGGTCGCCAGTATCGCCCTCTGCCAATTAGCAGGTCTCCTGGGCTCTTTTTCCACCATCCCGGCTATTCCAACCTGGTTCACCGCATTGGTCAAGCCCTCATTTTTACCACCTAGTTGGATTTTCAGTCTGGTCTGGATCTGCCTATATACCCTCCTGGGTATCTCTTTTTTCATCGTTTGGAGCAAAGGCTGGAATAGACCGGAAGTCAAAAAGGCCACGACTTTCTTTTTTATTCAATTGTTTTTAAATGTCCTTTGGTCAATGTTTTTTTTCGGTCTAAGGTCTCCTTTGGCTGGTTTGATTGAAATTTTTTTCCTCTGGGCAGCCATTTTGTTGACTATGTATCCGTTTTTCAAATTGTCCCGATGGGCAGGATTTTTACTCACCCCTTGTGTCATTTGGATAACGTTCGCTATGATCTTGAATTCTAGTTTATGGAGATTAAATTCTTAACCAAACCCATTGGAATTTTTTCTCTCAATCCTCTGACCCATGTTTAGAATTTTGAATTCAAAAATTCGATGCAGGATCACCGAGCGTAGTTCCTAATCCCGGAAAGAAGTCCCCTGCTGGGGCATAGGTGCCTTCAGGGAGAAAGAGAAGAAGTCCGGAGTCTGGAATGAGGGACTTCCTCTGCCTTAGGAGAATTTAGTGAGGGAATTAAATTAAGGGACTCGGGACGTTAGATGAACAGTTAAAAATTATCGGATCGTTTTCTATGATTTTTTGGTTTAGACTTCCAGATATTTGGCGCGGGCCTGCGGGTCGGCTTCCAATTCCTCTTGAGTCCCGGAAAATCCTATGTGAGCCTTACCCATCAGATAGATACGGCTAGCCAGAGACAAGGCCACTTTAAGGTTATGTTCCACCAGCAGAATGGAAACACCGGTCATTTTATTGATATCCTCTAAAATATCCCTTACCTCCTTGACCATAAGGGGAGCCAGCCCTTCCGTAGGTTCATCCACCAACAAAAGATCAGGATTACCCATCAGGGAACGTCCGATAGTCAACATCTGCTGTTCGCCGCCGGATAAAAACCTACCTTTCTGATTGATCCTTTCTTTCAGCTTGGGGAAATGTTCAAAGATCCTTTCCACCGTCCAAGTGTCTTTTTGCGAGGATATTTTTCCCCCTTTTATTCCCAAATTCAGGTTTTCCAGAACAGTGAGTTTAGGAAAGATCCGTCTTTCTTCCGGGACAAAGCCGATCCCTGCTTTGGCCACCTTGAAGGGCGGAAGGCCGGCAACATTCTTTCCCTGAAAAGTTACTGTTCCCGATTTCGGTTTGACCAGTCCCATAATACTTTTCAGGGTGGTGCTTTTCCCCATACCGTTTCGACCCAGAAGAGCAACAATCTCTCCCTTGTCAACAGTTAAAGAGACCCCTTGTAAAACATGGCTTGTTCCGTAGTAGGTATTCAGGTCTTGGACTTCCAGTAACATTATTGCTCCTTACTCAGCGTGCACATTAAAAATCTTTTTTTCAGGTTCCGGGTTGTAGGGCCCTGCTCTGTGCTCTTTAGGCTTTTTGTATCAAACTTCCGCCTCTCCAAGATAAGCATCCTTGACAGCTTGATTCTGCCGGATCTCATCCGGGGTCCCGGTCGCCAGGATCTGCCCATAGTGAAGAACCGTGATGCGGTCCGCAATGGAGAAGACTACATCCATATCATGCTCAATGATGACCACGGACTTGCCCTCGGTCAACCGCTTGATCATTTCAACAGCAGTATGCGTTTCATCCCGGGACATACCGGCCGTAGGCTCATCCAGAAGTATTAAGTCCGGATTGGTCGCTAAGGCCATGCTGATCTCAAGGGAACGATGCTTCCCATAGGACAACAGGGCGGCAGGTACCAACATTTCTTGTTCCAGATTGATCCGTTTTATAATTTCCAAGGTCTCCTGGTTAACATCCGCCATTTTATCCACCTTGCGGAACAAATTGAAACGGATTCCTTTTTTAGAAAGGATAGCCAAACGTACATTTTGGAAAGTAACCAACCGAACAAAGGTACTGGTAAGCTGAAATGATCTGCCCATACCCAAACGGGTCAACTTATAAGGAGGGTACCCGGTTATCTCTTTGCCCTTGAAGAAAACTTTTCCCTTGCTTGGGCAATAAGTCCCGGTTATGGTATTAAAGAGCGTCGTTTTACCTGCTCCATTGGGACCGATGATAGCATGCCGTTCCCCTTCTTTGACCTGCAGGTTGACGTCAAACAACACTTCCAGACCGTTGTAATCGTGAAAAAGACCTTTTGTTTCCAGGATATTCATTAAACCTTCTCCAATTTAACTCTTTCGTTTTGCGTCCCATTTAGCTTTCAAAGTTCGATAAGCGCCCATGAACCCCATGGGAGCAAACATGACGGTAATAACGAGAATCAGGCCTACCACCAGCTCAACCCGGTCCGTATAATGGCGGGCCACTTCCTGAAAAACTTGGAAAAAGGCCGCACCCAGAATCGGGCCAGAGAATTGGCCGATTCCGCCGACCATGGTCATCAAAACCGGCTCAAAGGAGTTCAGGATACTGAAGGCATCCACAGAAATCAGGTTCTGAAACAGGGCATAGATCGAGCCAGCCACCCCGGCAAAAGCGCCCCCTATAATATATACCAAGGCCTTGCTTTCCGGCACTTTATAACCCAGGTAATTAATCCGCTTGGGGTTGTCCCGTATGCCGACCATGATCTGACCGAAGGGAGTCTTGGTCAAATACCACATGAGCCAGAGGCTGATTCCCAGGACGATCAGGGCAAAGTAATAAAAATTGGTCGTATTTTTCATATCTATGGATACAATACCGGGGATGTTGAACGGCGGCGTGGGAAATCCCCCGACTCCGTCTTCCCCGCCGGTGATAGCCCTTAATTTCAGGGCCAGCATATAAAGGAGTGAGGCAAAGGCGATGTGCAACATGGCGAAGGCGGTGCCGCTGACTCGGACGATTAAGGGACATAAAATCAGGGCCAATAAAGCCGCCAGAAACATACCGGCCCCGACAGCCCCCAAAAGAGGCATTCCAGGGATATGCTGCAAGGCCAGGGCCGTGCCATAGCCCCCCATACCAAAAAACATGGCATGACCGAAATTAAGAAGCCGTGTGTAACCCAGTTCAATATTAATAGATTCTGCAAAAACAGCCATGATGGCGAAAGCGACAAAAAAGTTGGTATAATAAATACCAACCATTTTGGGATAGAGGATCAAGACTCCGCCCAGGACGATCCACAGAATCCATTTTAAAGTTTTTTTCATTCTTCTTCACCTTCTCCAAAAAAACCATGGGGCCAAAAAGTCATGACAATGGCCATAAAGATAAACATCAACAGCGGCGCCATCTGGGAAAGGAACTGCACCCCATAGGAACTTAACAAGCCGAATATAATGGACACCATAAATGCCCCTGAAAGGCTCCCGAATCCTGCCACTACGACCACAATAAAGGCATCCATACCCATCTGATCCGCTAGTCCGGGAAATACGGTCAATATGGGAGCTATGGCCACCCCGGCCACCCCGGCCAGCCAGACGCCCACTCCAAAAACCAGGGTGAAGAGTAAGGGAATATTGATCCCCAAAGCATTGACCATATCACCGTCGGAAACAGCCGCCCGAACGATAGTGCCCACACGGGTCTTATACAGAAGCAGGGCCATAATCCCCAGAACCAGCAGAGCCAGTCCAATCACAAAAAGTCGATAGATCGGATAATCCAGACCGGCAATATTGACCAGTCCGTCCAGTGATGTGAGGAACTTTAACCGACAGATTCGATGTGCCCCAGATGATCTTCACCATGGCATGATGAAAAAACCGATGCCCACGGTTAAAATTAATTCGCCTATGGCCCCGTAACCGTGTAGTTTTCTGAGAAGAAATCTTTCCATGAGACATGCCGCAAAAAGCCGTGAAGATCGGGGCCAGGAGAAGACCCAACCAGAAATTTCCGGTTCAGGGCAATGACCTGGTAGCAAAAATAGGCGGAAAGCATAAAAAAACCGGCATGGGCCATGTTCAGAATGTTCATCATGCCGATGATCAGGGTAACGCCGGATGAAACCAAGAAAAGAATCATCCCATAAGCGATCCCATGTATTCCCTGGGCCATATACATGGCGGTTGTTGGACTCATTGGGTTAACCTCTCAAAAAAAATTTGCCGGATGTGATACTTGTTATACTTACGGGTCGCTAAAAATTAAAAGAGCACCGCGGCTGGGGGACGAACGGCTCTCGCCGTCAACCACCCAGCCTGATGCACTTTTGCTTTCTGTGTTACTTTAAAGGAGTAATATCGCTTGGATCCTTCCCTTTACATCGTTCCAGTTTCGGATCCATCCAGGGAAGGGCTTTTTCCGCCGGTACCCTGAACTCTGTGCCAAAAAAGGCACTTTTATCCGTCCAGTGATAAGGTGGAATATTGTAAGATATTTTTTGTTGATCAGGTGGGACATATTCGATAATATGAAGATCCTGGATCGTATTGTGATCACAGGGCCGCATTTTCTTGACATGGCCGTATACGTATTGGTAAGTGTCCCCCTCCCAAGTCTTGATGATCTTTTCGGGATCCGTACTTCCGGCCCTTTCGATGACGCTTAAAAGCCAATTAAACTCCATCGATATGGGATCCCACCCCTGCGAGTAAACCAAGTTATTATAAGGTGCTTTGAATCTCTTATAGGCAGCCTCCATTATTCTCCGGTATTTAATCATCTCCGGTGTTTTGAAGGTCGGGGTGCCGTTCGCATAAGGGGAGCCTATTTGCAAGCCAGTGGTATCCTTAACCCCCAGGGAGGCAAGGGTGGCGGCGTTACCCATGTAAATGTGGGCAAAAGGAAGGTAGACCCCCATAGCCCGGGACTGCTTGAGCAGGTTGGTGGCATCCGGATCCCAATCCCCGGTGTAAATCACCTCGGCCCCGGAGGCCTTTATCTTGGTAATATAAGGGGCATAATCGGTCTGGAACAGCTTATGAAAATCCTCGCCGACGACCTGGGCCTCGGGATAGTATTCCTTTAACCCTTTTTTGAAGTTTTCGGCCATGTCATGGCCGAACATGTAGTCCTGACAGATAATGTAAAACTTTTTTTCTTTTTTCCTCTGGCCGTAAAAATAGGCGAAAGCACGGCCGACCTGTGAAGTCTGCCACCAGGTCATAAAGGCATAGCGGGAAAAATTTTGGGCATCCTGGAGTTCTTCGGCTAAGGAAATCATGTTCACGGAAATGACCTTATATTTATCGGCCGTTTGGTTCATGACTTTCACGATGTGGCTGCCGTCGGCGCCCCAAAGGAACTTGACCCCTTCCTGCAGGACCATCTGCTCACAGATCTTCTTGGCCTGGTCGGGTCTGGACATCGTATCGGCCTTGAAGAGCTGGATCAGCTTCTTTTTGCCGTCCACCATGATCCCGCCCCTCTTGTTGTAATCGTGGGCTGCCCACATGGCATTGAGCCAGAAACCTTCACCCACCGCCGCGGCCGGACCGGAAAAGGTAGCCACCACGGCGATCTTGATGGTGTCCCCGGTCGGGTTTGGCCAGTTGTTGGGATCAAAGTCGGACATGTCAGCCATTTTGTTGACCTCAAATTTGGCTTTCGCCGCCGGCGCTTTTGCGGGCACTGGCTCTTTGGCTTTCTGCGCCGCCATACCCGGGGTCGGACTCATGGCGGTTACAAGGAAGAAAAAAGAAAAAACACAGAGAAACATTAAAATTCCTTTACCCTTTTTCATTTTAAACCTCCTTAAAAAAAATTAAGATGTTAAAAGCCTAGCCTCCTTTTTTGAAATTACCTCCTTATTATTTCTTTTTTATTCAGTTTTATTCATCCGAGCGGCATGTGGATTAATTAGGAATTAATAGTATGGCTCCCAAGCGTTGTCAAGGGGAAAAACAGTCATGGGGAAAAAATGATGAGACCTCTAAAAAAGGCCCGATGCTATTTAATCGTGCAGGAAAAAAGAAAATCGATGTTAACTTATGCTCCGGCGGAAAACATAACGGGC
>CAWDKY010000067.1:0-10720 GCA_963802945.1 uncultured delta proteobacterium | reverse complement strand
CTGACCTTGAAAGATCTTTCTCTGATAGCCGCCAGTTTTAATCAAATTTTAAACGGGATTTTCCATCATCGGATCGAATACCCTGAAGCCAGCATCAAAAGCGGGAGTGCCAAGAAAAAACCAAATGGAGATACAGATAAACAACCGGCAGACTCTGATAGACCCGGCAGAGATTCGGAAAATCAGTCTGCAGACCTCAAAGGCCTGGGGAACACCTAAAGGGGAAGTCAGTCTTCTCTTGGTTGAGGACCGGGAGATGTCTCGCTATAACAGGAGATATCTGGGCCGAGAAGGTCCGACCAATGTCCTGGCCTTTCCCATGAAAGAAGGCCTGTTTCCGGAGATCAATCCCCAACTCTGGGGGGATGTGGTTATTTCCACCGAAACCGCCGGGCGGGAGGCTCAGGAAGCCGGGATAACGCTAAACGAACGCCTTCAATTCTTATTGATTCATGGGTTATTACATTTATCCGGTTATGATCACGAAGGCTCGGCGTTGGAGGCCCGGCGGATGGAATCCAAGGCCGAGGAAATCATGACCCGTATCGAAACCAACAAAAAGGAGGAAACAAGGATGCAAATCCCCCGTTTGGCCGTCAATGTGGATCACGTCGCCACCATACGCCAGGCCAGAAAGATTGATGAACCCGACCCGGTTATGGCCGCCGGCATAGCCGAGCTGGCCGGAGCTGAAGGGATCATTGTTCACCTGCGTGAAGATCGAAGACATATTCAAGACCGCGATCTTTTTATTTTGAAAGAAACCGTCAAAACCAAATTAAACCTGGAAATGGCTGCAGCGGAAGAAATCATTCGGATCGCCTTGAAAGTCCGCCCGCCGATGGTTACCCTGGTGCCGGAAAAAAGGCAGGAATTGACCACCGAAGGAGGACTCGATGTCCAAGGACAGCAGAAAGGATTGAAGGAAACCATCAAACGGCTGCACCGAGGCAAAATAGCCGTCAGTCTGTTCGTGGATGCCGTTCCGGAGCAAATTCGGGCCTCCAAGGAGGTAGGGGCCGAGATCATCGAACTGCATACCGGCCATTATGCCGAGGCCAAAACGGAAAAAGAGGTTTTGCGGCTTTTTGAGCGGATTGTCAACGGGGCGCAGCTGGGAGTCCAATTAGGCTTGAAAGTCAGTGCCGGTCACGGGCTCAATTACGTTAACCTCAAGCGGTTTCAGGGATTGGAAGACATCACAGAATACAGTATCGGCCACAGTATTATTGCCCGGGCCGTGTATGTGGGACTGGATCAGGCCGTACGTGAGATGGTGGCTTTAGTAGAACAATTATAGGCGGTTACATCGAGAAACAATGAGCTGCCTTAAGGGCCCTGGACTCTGTTGCCGGATCAGATGTCCAATTCTTCCTTAATTTGTTGGATAAGTCTATCTAAATCAGATCCAAAGTCGTCAACAATAATCGCCCCGGTGGAATCTCTCTCTACTTTGGCAATCCCAGGATATTCCTTTTCCATTCTCTGTAAGATCAAATTCTGCTGTTTGACCTTTCTTAAAAGCTGTCGGCTCTTTTCAGCCAGTTCTTTCTGTTGAATCGCTTGGCGAATGGTAAGGCGGATTTCCTGTTCGTTACACGGTTTCATCAAGAAACGATAAATGTGTCCTTCGTTGATAGCACGTACCGCCACATTCAAGTTTGCATGCCCAGTCAGCATGATTCTGATGGTTTCCGGATAGTTACGGTACACCACAGCAAGAAACTCGGACCCCGACATACCCGGCATCATTTCGTCGGAGATGACAACGGCTATGGTCTCACGAGCCAGAATCTGGAGCGCTTCATTGGCGGAACCGGCACTCAAGATCTCGAATGGCTCCCTATGAAGGGTTCTCTTCAATGCTTCGGTAACGTGAGGTTCATCGTCGACAAGAAGAATTTTGTGCGGCATAGGATGCTCCTTTTTGATGAAAGAAGTATAAATTAGGAAAGAAAGGTGGTCAAGGATAAAAATAAGGTCAGTGAAACGGGTTCCCAATTGTGGTGAAAAGGAATATCGAATAGCGAATTGGCATTGATCCTCAATTTTTTATTCCTTCATCCTGCACCTTTTATCTTGCTTGGTGTGTTTTTTTATTCTCGCATTCTACACTTGGAACCAATCCTAAATCCCTTATCTCCTGAATATCCACCTTGGGGTTTCTTCCCTCGGTTGTCAGATAATTCCCAATCATCGTCCCATTACATCCGGCCATATACATTAGAGGCTGCAAAGTACGGAGTCCTTTTTCCCTTCCGCCACAGGTTCGAATATCTGCTTGGGGAAGGATAAAACGAAAAAGAGCTATAACCTTTAAAAGTTCCAGTGGAGGCAAAGAAGGAAGGCCCTCAAGAGGTGTGCCGGGAATTGCATTTAAAAAATTCAGAGGAATTGAATCGACCCCTAACTCCCTTAAGGTAAAAGCCATCTCCAGACGCTGTTCCATAGTTTCTCCCAGGCCGAATATTCCCCCGGAACAGACACGCAACCCTTCTTCTTTAGCCACCTGAATGGTCTTGACCCGAGCCTCAAAAGAATGGGTAGTGCAGATGGAAGGATAAAAGCTGGGGGAGGTTTCGATGTTGTGATGATAGGATGTTAGCCCGGCCAGTTTTAAGGCCTTAACCATATCCGGAGTCAGCAGACCCAAAGAAGCACAGGGGTTGATTTGTCCTTCTGTAGAAAGTATAGAAATCACCCGACAAACCCGGTCCAATTCTGTGGGACTGGACAGGGAGCGTCCGCTGGTAACGATGCCAAAGCGTCCGGCTTTGTTCTCAAAGGCTTTATGGGCCGAAGCCAGTAATTCGTCGGTCTCTAATAGAGGATAATTCGGAGCCTCAGTAGGATACCAGGAGGATTGGGCACAAAAGGCACAATCTTCGGAACAGCGGCCGGATTTGGCGTTGACTATGGCACAAAGATCAATGGTCTCCCCTTTAAATTTCTGCCGTATTTTATTGGCCCAGTAAATAAGATCAAATATCGCCTCCGGCTCCTTCATCTCACCCAACTGACCGGCCATAGCCTGGGTTAACGCCTCTCCGCCCAATACTTTTTCTCCGAAAAATGATACGATGTTTTTCAAAACAAATCTCCCGATAGTTAACTTTTCTTTAAAATTGGTTAACCTTTATAGGTGAGGGAAACCCGCTTGTCAAGAAATATTCTATGCTGGTCAGCTAATGTTTCTGGTGTCTGGCTGAAAAGGTTAATTGCTGAGATAGAGATTTCCCTGAAGTCGATCCTCTTTTTATCATGAGTGGAAAGTTGAGAAGCAGCCCATTAATTATTTTAAGCTGCCCTAAGGGGCGTAGCTGGAGCGGGCTTGTATACCCCAGCGGCCATCCTTCTTTGTAATGATCCACAGGGATTTGTAAACCGCATACTTGGATCCGTCCGCCTTATATCGACTGAATTGGATATTAAAATGGACCTTGATTTCCGAAGCATGAATGACTTCCAGCGAGTCCAGAGTGCTGTGGTACCATCTTTCTTTTTTAGTCAAGTTGGTCAGTGTTTCATCCAGAGGTAATAATTCCGAGGCATTTTGGACGATACTCACCTGTCCCTTGTCGTTGATCCGGATGTGAGGGAAGTGGTGGGTATCCAGAAAAGTCTTATTATCATGGGCGTTAAAGGCCTCAAAATAAGCCTTAATCGTTTTGGCGGCTTCGGCTTCAGACAAGAAGTTGCTCCTTACATTTTGAATGGGTTAAGGGGAAAGAAGTTCCAATGGGAAAATAAAGGCTATTTCCATTTTGCCAAAAGGGTGATCACGGATTCAGGAAGACGAACCAATTTGCCTTCCGGATCCAGACAGGCATGGACCGTGTATCCTTGAACCAAGAGATCTTCCTCCCGGTTAAAAATTCTATAGTCAAACCGCATAGAGGCCTTGCGGATAAATCCCACACCGCTGTTGATCAGTATTATTTCATCATAACGGGCCGGCTTGTTATATTTTAAGTAAGCTTCGGTAACCGGCAGTCGATATCCTCTGGCTTCTATCTCGGCATAGGGAAGCCCCAAATGGCGAATCAGTTCCGAACGGCCGATCTCAAACCAGCGCAAATAATTGGCATAATAGGCCATTTTCATGGAATCCACATCGCCGTAAATAACCCGGTAAGTCGTTTGAAAAAATTTCATTTTATCACCCCTGATGGGCTTTGAGAAACCAGGGCATCAACTGATCTCCCTTTAAAAAAGAGACCTCTCCCTCCAAAGCCGCTCTTTCGGAGAAACCTCTTTTTCGGGAAGGACGGTGCTGGTCTCCAGAACAGAAGATCGATAAAGGGACTGGCTCCCGAGTGTGGGTCATGACCTGGATAGGCGTGAAATGATCGGTCACAATCATCAAGGAATAGGCTTCAAATCGACTCAACCCAATAAGAACCGGCTCCACAACCTCTCGATCGAAGGCCTCAATGGCCTGGATTTTCTTCTCCAGGCTGCCTTCATGGGAAGCCTCATCCGGGGCCTCTACATGGACATAAACCAGGTCTTTTTCGGCCAGGAAAGCCAGAGCTTTTTCGGCCTTCCCCAGGAAATTAGTATCTAAATATCCGGTCATTCCCTTTACAAAAATGGATTCCAACCCAGCGCACAATCCAATACCTTTTAAAAGATCTACAGCGGAAATCACTCCCCCCTGAAGGCCGAATCTTTCCAGGAAAGAGGGCATTGCCGGTGGCTTTCCTTGACCCCACAACCAAATGGAATTAGCCGGAACCAAACCGCGTTCCAGTCTGTTCTGATTGATCGGGTGTCGGCTGAGAAAAGGCCAGGTCCGGCGCATCAGATCCACAATCGGTCCCAATTCCCCCTTGGATTTCAAGTAGTCGGTCACATTCTGCCCGCTCAGGTCATGGGGGGGCTTGGTCTTGGCCGATGGATCAGCCCCGGACCAGACCAGGATATGTCGGTAACTAACCCCCGGATAGAAAGACAACTCGGGACGAGCTAAAAACCCGTTCAGGTCATTGATTAAAATCTTGGCTTCTTCGGTAGAAATATGACCGGCGCTATAAGAATCCATGACCACTGCATCATTTCCCTGGTGATCCAGACAAACCAGATTGCAGCGAAAGGCCACGTCCTCATCCTTTAATCGAATCCCCATACTGACCGCTTCCAATGGGGCGCGGCCAGTATGATAGATCAACGGGTCATATCCCATAAGGGAGAGGTTGGCAATATCACTTCCCGGTTCACAGGCCGACGGGACGGTTTGAGCACACCCCATAATCCCCTGGGAGGCCGTTTTATCCATATGGGGTGTATGAGCCGCTTCCAGGGGGGTCTTTCCATCCAGGGCCTCTTGAGGGTAATCCCCCATCCCGTCCCCAACTAAAATGATGTATTTTCTTTTTTCAGGACTCATAATAAATAAAGGAATAGAATGATTGCAGGTTTAAGGTACAAGGTGCAAGGTTCAAGGAAAAACCGAATACCGTAAACCTTACACCTTAGACCGGTAGTCTTTGTGAACCCTTGAATCCTCGAATCCTTTGACCCTTTCTATGTTTTTAATTTTCCACCCTGATAATCATCGTTCTATCAGTAATCACCGGCAGCCGGTCAATCTTTTGGATGGCCTTGTGAACCGATGATTCTCTGGCCTCATGGGTCATCATAACGATCGGGACAGACCCTTTAGTTTCCCGCCCTTTTTGGATCACCGAGGCCACACTGATTTGATAGGCCCCAAGAATGCCGGCTATGGTGGAAAGGACTCCGGGGCGATCCAAAGCGGAAAACCTAAAATAGTAACGGGTTAACACATCAGTAAAAGGCTTAAAAGCCAAGCCCTTTTCTTTAAAGCTTTTTCTTGAAAGGTTCTGGGGGATTCTTTGGGCAACTCCTTTGTTGATATTTCGGCCCATATTGACCAGATCACTGACTACGGCGCTTCCGGTAGGCATCATGCCAGCTCCCTTTCCGTAGAGCAAAACATCTCCCACTGAATCTCCCTTTATATAAAGGGCATTATAGGCCCCCTGCACACTGGTCAACATATGAATTTTAGGAATCATGGTCGGGTGGACCCTCGCCTCTAAAAGGTCCCCTTCCTTTCGACAGATGGCCAGAAGCTTGATCGAGTAACCGAATTCCCGGGCAAATTCAATGTCCAATGCCCCGATTCGAGTAATGCCTTCCACAAAAACAGTCTCAGGATTTAACGGAGAGCCATAGGCCAGATGCATTAAAATGGTCAGTTTATGGACCGTATCCATGCCCTCCACATCCAGGGTGGGATCGGCCTCGGCGTATCCTTTTTGTTGGGCCTCCTTCAAGGCCTGTGAATAAGGCAGACCTTCTTCAGTCATCCGCGTCAGGATATAATTGGAGGTCCCGTTAAAGATCCCTAAAATGCTTTCAATATCATTGGCCACCAGCCCCTGCTGAAGGGCCATGATAACCGGAATGCCTCCGCAAACGCTGGCCTCAAAGCCGATATCCAACTTACGATCAAAGGCCTTTTGAAAAATTTCATCCCCCTTGTGGGCCAGCAAGGCCTTGTTGGCCGTTACTACGTGTTTCCCTTTTCCCAGGGCCTTTAAAATAAGGGTTCGGGCCGGTTCCAAACCCCCTATCAGTTCTATCACAATGGAGATGTCCGGATCATTAAGGATGTCATCGGCTCTATTCACCAAAAGCCCCTTGGGAATCTTGATCCCTCGATTCCGTTTCAAATCCAGATCGGCGATCCTTTTTAATTTCATGGGAGCACCGACCAGGGATCGAAGAAGTCCTTCTTTTTCAATCAAAATCTTTACCACCCCGGTTCCCACCGTGCCGAAACCGATTAAGCCAACCTGAATCTCTTTCATAACCCCCTCACTATAGGCTCGTCCTTGAATTCTGAGATTTTATTTGAAGCCATTAGCCCTTGTTCAATGCCTTTTTAATGCCCCTGACCGCCTGTTGGATACGATGGGGGTTTTCTACCAAAGCAAACCGGACATATTCATCCCCGTATTCTCCGAAGCCCCGTCCGGGGGATACGGCCACCTTCCCTTCTCGTATGAGAAACTTGGAAAATTCCACCGAACCCATTTTTCTAAAGGGCTCGGGAATTTTTGACCAGACAAACATGGTCCCTTTGGGTTTTTCCGTTCTCCAACCGACTTGGTTCAGCCCCCGAATCAGGGCATCCCTTCTTTCCTGGTATATGCCGACGATCTCCTGAACGCACTCCTGAGGCCCATTTAAGGCAATGATGGAGGCAATCTGGATCGGCTGAAAAACCCCATAGTCCAAATAACTTTTTATACGGGTCAGGGCGTGAATCAACTGGGGATTTCCCACGGCAAAACCCACTCGCCATCCAGGCATGCTGTAACTCTTGGACAACGAAAAAAATTCCACCCCAACTTCTTTTGCCCCGGGAATCTGCATAAAACTGGGGGCCTTATACCCGTCAAAGACCAGATCGGCATAAGCAAAGTCGTGGATGACCATCATACGATGTTCCTGTGCAAAGGCCACGATATTTTTAAAAAATCCCTTATCCACCACCGTAGTGGTGGGGTTATGGGGAAAGGAGATGATCAACATTTTCGGACTGGGCCAGGTTTGTTTTGTGGCCGTCAGCAGGTCTTCAAAAAAATCCCGATCCTGACTTATAGGAATACTTCTTAGATCCCCTCCGGCAATGATAACCGAAAAGGGATGAATCGGGTAGGTGGGATCAGGCGCGAAGATCACATCACCAGGACTGGTGGTGGCCAGGACCAGATGGGATATCCCCTCCTTGGCCCCTATGGTCACAATGGCTTCTGTTTCCGGGTCCAGCTCCACTTGAAAACGCCTTTTATACCAGTCACAGATGGCTTTTCGGAGCCGGGTGATCCCCCTGGATGCTGAATAACGATGGTTATGGGATTTCAAAGAGGCTTCCCGAAGTTTATCTACAATATGTTTTGGGGTAGCCAAGTCAGGATTCCCCATTCCCAAATCGATAATATCCTCACCCTGACGTCGCAATTCCATTTTTAAGGCATCGACTGTGGCAAAGACATAAGGGGGTAACCGGTTCATTCGTCTGAATTCTTCCATATCAATCTCCTTTTTCATATGACCACATAAGACATTAAACCAAAAACACCATCAAAGTCAAAATTTTTCCTTTAAATCCTTACACCAGAAATCCGAGAAGTTATCTCCTGCTTTTGAAAATAAGACCCCCCTTGAACTTTCCAAAATTTTAAATATATTTGGTTAGAATTTTGGGTAAGTATTGACATTGAAACCAAAGGGAATTAGAATCCTTTGTGCGTTCAGCATATCCTAACTGTGTAACCACAGAATACAGAAGGGAGAGATCATGGCAGGAAAAAATATTGCCGAAGTCACCGACGAAAATTTTCAAAAGGAAATAACAGAAGCTTCTACCCCGGCCCTGGTTGACTTTTGGGCTCCTTGGTGCGGTCCTTGTCGGGCGATTGCCCCGGTGGTGGAAGAATTGGCCGTTCAATTTCAAGGTCAGATCAAAATAGGCAAGCTGAATGTGGATGACAATCCCAAAACACCGGGCCACTATGGAATCCGAGCCATCCCCACCCTAATCCTTTTTAAAAACGGAAAAGTGGTCGAACAGATCACCGGAGCAGTTTCCAAAAGCACCCTGGAAACTGCCATAAAAAAAACCTTGTAGTATGCCCTTAGAAAATCCTATTTACGACCTGATTATCATTGGTGGAGGCCCGGCAGGGCTGACCGCCGGGCTGTACGCCCGACGTTCCCGACTTAGCACCCTTCTTATAGAACAGTTCGTACCGGGAGGACAAGTTTTAAATACTGACTGGGTGGACAATTATCCCGGCTTTCCCGAAGGGATTACCGGCTTTGACTTAGTGGATAATATGCGCCGACAGGCCGAGCGGTTCGAATTGCCGGTCACCAATGATAAAATTGTTTCCCTGTCTCTTCAAGGAACTGCAAAAATATTGCACGGAAACCAGGGTATCTATAAAACCAGGGCCTTGGTTATCGCCACCGGAGCGATTTATAAAAAATTAGGAGTCCCGGGAGAAGGACTTTTAAGAGGTAAAGGTGTTTCTTATTGCGCCACCTGTGATGGTCCTTTTTTTAAGGATCAGGAGATTGCCGTCGTCGGGGGCGGAGACACCGCCGTTCAAGAGGCCCTTTATTTAACCCGTTTTGCAAAAAAAGTTTATCTGATCCACCGAAGGGATCGGCTTCGAGCCACCCAAATCCTTCAAGAAAAGGCCTTGGCCCATCCTGCCATCCAACCTGTTTGGAAAACGGTGGTGGAAGCCATCCTGGGAACCGACCAAGTCGAAGGGATTCGGGTTAAAACAGTGGATGACTCCTCCAAACAGATGATTCCCATTCAAGGGGTCTTTATTCTGGTCGGGATCCAACCCAACACCGATTGGTTGAAAGAGACCTTGCCGTTGAATCCCGAAGGGTTTATTCAAACTAGTGAACACCTGGCCACCTCCGTGCCGGGAATTTTTGCCGCCGGAGATGTCCGCCAAAAACTATTGAGACAGATATCCACATCGGTTGGTGATGGGGCCACAGCCGCCTTTGCCGCCGAGAGATACCTGGAGGCCCTATGAGAAAAAATCCGCTTTTTACACATTCCTTTTACAAATACAGCCTGATTGTTCTGATCATCGGTTGGTTTTTATTCTCCATGGTGAGTTGCGGATATTTTAAAAGCAAAGAGGCCAAAGAACTGGAAAAGACCCCCGAAGCCCTGATTCAGGAAGGCCTGGATGCCTATCAGCGAAAAAAATATGAAAAAGCCACTGAAGCCTTTCAAAAGTTAAAAGATCGTTTCCCTTACAATCCCTATGCGATCGTCGCTGAGCTTAAATTAGCCGACGGTTATTTCTTAAATAAAGAATATTTGTTGGCGGCTACGGCCTATAAGGAATTCGAAAAATTACATCCAGTCAATGAAATCATTCCTTATGTAATTTTTCAAGTGGCCATGTGTTACTTTAAACAAATGCCCACTGTTGACCGGGACCAGAGTTACGCTTTACAAGCAGTTCAGGAATTCGATCGATTGATCAAAAACTATCCTCAGAGCGAATATATTTCCCAAGCCCAAACCCATCTGATAACCGCCAAAAAAAAATTGGCCTCTCATGAATTTTATATAGGGGAATATTATTTTAAGAGAAAGAATTATGACGCGGCTCTGGGCAGGTTTGAAGGTATCGTTCAGCATTTCCCCGAAACGACCCACCCACCTAAATTGGAACACTATATCCAGATCTGTAAAGAAAAACTGGCCCAAAAACAGCCGCAAAAAAATAAAAATCCTTGATGATCGAAACTTGGGGATAGATACCTTCTGCCGGATATTTTAGACAGGGTTTTATGATAACGATAAGAGATTAGGACGAGGGAAGAGGAACATATTTTTTCCCTACTTGTTAGGGTTGGAGGAGTGTCATTCGAAATCCGCAAGCGAAAATCCAAACTAAAAAATGGCGCCCTAAACTACGTTGCGTTTAGGACTGCCATGAACCTTGTAGGGTTCATGGCGGAGAGAGAGGGATTCGAACCCTCGGTAGAAGTTTCCCCCTACACTCGCTTAGCAGGCGAGCACCTTAAGCCTACTCGGTCATCTCTCCGTTAAAAAGCAATCAGAATTCAGCAGTCAGTTCTCAGAAAAAAATTCAGAAAAAACAAGCTGAATACTGACAGCTATCTGCTGATAGCTTAGAGT
>CAWDKY010000066.1:0-16606 GCA_963802945.1 uncultured delta proteobacterium | reverse complement strand
GACCTTGAAAGACCTTTCCTTGATATCCGCCAGTTTTAATAAAATTCTGAACGGGATATTCCATCATCGGATTGAATACCCTGAGGCCGGCATCAAAAGCGGGAGTGTCAGGAAAAAACCAGATGGAGATACAGATAAACAACCGGCAGACCCTGATAGACCCGGCCGAGATTCGGAAAATCAGTCTGCAGATCATAAGGGCCTGGGGAACGACTAAAGGGGAAATCAGCCTCCTTTTGGTTAAAGAGCCGGGAGATGTCAGGTTATAACAGGAGATATCTGGACCGAAAAGGTCCGACCCCAATGTCCTCCACCTTACCATGAAAGAGGGCCTGTTTTCAGAGATCCAATCCCAGAACTCTTGGGGAGACGTTGGTTATTTCCACCGAAACCGCCGGACGGGAGGCTCAGGAAGCCGGGATAACGCAAAACGAACGCCTTCAATTCTTATTGATTCATGGATTATTACATTTATCCGGCTATGATCACGAACGCTCGGAGTCCGAAGCCCGGCGGATGGAGCCAGGCCCGAGAAATCATATCTCGTATCGAAACCGAAATGAAGGAGGAAACAGGATGCAACTCCCCCGTTTGGCTGTCAATGTGGATCATGTCGCCACCATTCGCCAGGCCAGAAAGATTGATGAACCCGATCCGGTTATTGCCGCCGGTATAGCCGAACTGGCCGGAGCCGAAGGCATTATTGTCCATTTAAGAGAGGATCGGAGGCATATCCAGGATCGGGATCTTTTTTTATTGAAAGAAACCGTAAAAACCAAATTGAATCTGGAGATGGCCGCCGCAGAAGAAATCATCCGGATGGCCCTGAAAGTCCGTCCCCATATGGTCACTTTGGTCCCGGAAAAAAGACAGGAATTGACCACGGAAGGGGGACTCGATGTCCGGGGCCAACAGAAGTCCTTAAAGGAAACGATCCGACGGCTTCACAGAGGGAAAGTGGCGGTAAGCTTATTTGTAGATGCCGACCCGGATCAGATTCGGGCCTCTAAGGAAGTAGGGGCCGACATCATTGAACTGCATACCGGCCATTATGCCGAGGCCAAAACGAAAAGAGGCCTCGCGGCTTTTTGATCGTATCGCCTCCGGAGCCCAATTGGCCGCCCAATGGGGGCTTAAAGTCAGCGCCGGTCATGGACTCAATTATACCAATATCAAACGGTTTCAAGGCCTGGAGGAAATAGAAGAATATAGCATCGGCCACAGTATCATTGCCCGGGCCCTTTATGTAGGGCTGGATCTGGCCGTGCGCGATATGGTGGCTTTGGTGGAACAATTATAGGCGCTTACATCGAGGAATAGAGAAACTGTGAAAGTCAGGATTTGACTATACAGGCATTGTCAAGTTTGATGGTGACTTCTTCCTGAAGTCCGCAAAATTCGATTTTGAAAAAATCAGAAGAGTACAAACGGTAATCAACGAAAAGAGACCTGATAATTTTATTGACTTTTTGGCAATTGAGTTATAAAAAGCCTATAACCAATTAAAATGTTTTCTTGCTGGCAACCTTTTATCAAGGAGCGTCAATGGAAGAATATTGAACCCCATTTCTCAACAGAGCGATGGGGTTTTTTATAATTATCATATTAAACGATTGAAAACAGTGTATATCAGGTCATATTAGATTAAATTAAATAAATTAAAGAGAGGAGAATGTAATGTCTAATCGTAATGTTCCATTTATTACCCAGGTGATGAGGTGTTCTTTTATCTTAATAGTTATCTTTCTGTGTTCCAATATTGCTTATGGAGGAGCTTTTGATAAGTTAAAGTCAGCAGTTCCAGGGGGGTCTAAGGATGAATCTCAAAAGGGCACAGCAAGCGTGTCAAGGGAAGGAATAGACAACGTATATAATTTGCTTGCGCAAGCCGACACCCTTTTAAAAAAATCGGTCGATATTACTTTCAAAATGCTGGCAAATAAGGAAGATATAGAGCGAATCGAAAGACGAATGAAGGAAATTGAAAGTATAAAAGACCCCAAAGAAAAAGAGGCTGAAATTATTAAAATAAGGCAAGATGAAATGGTAGCAGTCAACAAAGCAACAGAACAAAAGGAGACCGCCGAGAAGGTTAAAAACCTCAACGACGAGCAAAAACAGCTCTTGGGGAAGGCAATTTATAATATCTTTTTGGCCGGGTTGATGGATAAGGGAGCCCTCGAAACATCTAAACAGTTAATCCAAGGAATAAAGGCTAACCCCACAACTGCCGCAACTTTTGCCGGGGATGCAACTAAACTTACCGACATCGCCTCCAATTTGCCGTCCCAAATCGATAAAATATATAATTTAGGAGGAAATTTAATTAAACTAGCCCAGGAAGCGAAGATTGAAGTGGCCTTACCTAAATCCTCATCAGAACCGGCGAAGGAGGTTGAATTAAAAAATTAAAATGAAAATAGGTCACAATAAATTTAGATTTATACTTCCCACTCTGTTAGTCACCATTTTTATCATTATCATCTCATGCGACAGGGTGAAGGAGATGGTTTCGTCGAAGGAAGAAGTTAAATTAAGCAGTAAAACAGCGATGGTTTCCCAACCTGCTGCCACCACCAAAGGAAATGTCTCTTTTGATAATGACTCTTTTTATGAAGCGATTAAAGCCCTGTACAGAAAGATTACGACACGGCCCTTCAGTATGCTGAGAAAGCCGGAAAAAGCCGCCCCAATGACTCTATTTGTTTATATATTAAGGCTCAGGCGCAGTCGATGAAGGGAGATACCTTTGGAGCTTTGAAAACTTTAGACGAAGCCCTTCATAATGGTTTCAACAACAAGGAAATATTAACCACGGACATCCACCTCGCCGAGATAAGGAAAATGAATGCTTTTGGAGAACTCCTTGGAAAATATGGGATTAATTATAAAGGCCAAAGGGGTTCAAAAAGGAAATCGATTAATTCGGATGAAAATTCAATAAAGGCAGGGGATGTCGAAATCAGAGTAAAGTAAAAGCTAAAGGAGGGTAGTAAAATGGAATGGTTAACGAAGTTTTTGCCATTTGCCCTGATCTGGGTGGTTTCCTTTTTTATTATCAATTCAGCGCTGGCTATTGAAATCGAAGTACAAGGGGAGGGGAGGGCGGAAATAACCCAGGATATAGCCTCAGTCCAATACAACGCCAAAAAAGAAGCGATACGAAATGCGGTGACAATGGCCGTAAATAGATTGTTACGGACCGGAGGCAATGAATGACCCAAAAAGTACAACAAAAATTCGAAGAAGTCCTTTCCCAAATTAATGTCTTTAAAGTCAAACAAAATGATACCGCTAGAAAAGAAGGGAACATTTATATAGTTAATACAGTGTTGATCTTCGACGAGACAAAATTTCGTCAACTCCTTTCAGACATGGGAATTGCATTAGGAACAACCGTCGTCCGTTCGAGCGCCATAATAACTTTAATGGACGAGTTTTTTACCACCCCCTCCGATTTGCAAACCTCGGCCCCTCTGACAGAAATAACTGTTTACAAGTCTGACCGTGATGCTAAATATAAAGAAGGAGAGGCCCTTTCAACAAAGAATATTAAATCAAAGGCCGTTTCGGCTCAGGAACAGGGGGTAGGATCAGTCGATGCAGCCTCTTTGAAAAAAAACACTCTCAAATATGGAAGTTTTGTAAATGCCTCAGATAACGAACATGAATTTTTCACCAACATTAAAGTATATCAACCGAAGAATAATATCCCAGACAAACAGAATTTTACGATTAAGGCATTACAATCTGCTTATCAAACATATGATATAAGGATTCTTGATAATGACCTATTCCGTAGCAAGTATTTTAATGACCGGGCTATAACTATTGATAAGTTGGAAAATAGTGCTGACTTAGCTAAGTATATCAAGTTTTCACGGGACGAGGCAAAAGCTGATTTTTTTAGTGTAGGGTCTTCGATTATTGTGGAAAGGGGGAAGGACCCATCCATAGACAAATTTGTGTGCGATGGCATGGTGGCTCTTAAAGTTTACTTAACCCTCGACAGTGAGGCTATTGCTTCCGGGGCTTTGACCGAATCGGCGTCGGGAAACTCGCCTGACCAATGCCGGGCCAATGTTGCGAAAAAGATTGGTGAGAATTTAGGCTTTGTCATATCGAATAAGATCCAAGATTACTGGAAAAAAAGGCAGATGTATGGAATGGAATATGTCGTTATTTTGACCTGTAATTTTCCCCCCATGGCCCGCATTCAGTTCACCAATACTATTAAGAATACTCAGGGGGTCACAAATGTAAAACCGAGGACAGCTGAACCCGGGAAATACGAATTTATCCTTTCTTATAACGGAAATGATCCTCTTGCCGATGCCCTATTTGCCCAGAAATAGCCGCTCCTACTGGCTGCTTTGTTTAGTAATTATGATTATACCGTCGATGGGAATCAGGTAAAGTTTTATCCGGTTGCAAGCACAAAACCCAAAAAGGGAAACAAAAGAAATGAAAAAACCCCTGATTATCCTATCAGGGCTGATATGTTTAATATATTCGTCAATTGCCTACGCCCAAGAGAGTTTTAAAGTCTATCCAGTCCAAGGTATTTTCCTTTCGGACAGAGCCACCGAAAACCATTTATTTAAAAAAGCACTTTCTTCGGAGACCTCGGTAGTAATTTATCCTATGCTCTCGATCAATTTAACAACAATTTTAAGGCAAACTTCTCGAATGTCGTTGATATGTTAGACAACAAAAATAAATACAATACCTTTGTCGTCTGGATTGATATCCAGAGGGTTTCTCAATACAAAATAGATAAATCTCAAAAGCTTATCGATTATTATCTCCCCCTAACCATGAGTATTAATTTTGCGAATATGGTCACTGGAGAAATCCTTTATTCCTATTCCTATACCTACTATGCGAGATATGAAACAATTAAACAATCGGATCATGAACTTTCGAAACATAGACAAAGAAAATAGAATTATACAACTTTATAAGGATACTTACAGTGAACTCATAAAAAAAATTATTCAAACTTCTAAAGAAAAATTTAATCCTTTTTCAGTCCGGTCAGAAATCAAGAAAGACTGGAATGATAATTTTATTTTGGATAAAGGGACTGAGGCAGGAATAATAAAGGGGGACATTTTGGTTGATCAATACGGCACCCAAATTACCGTTCTCCACTCTTCAAATAAATTTTCGATTGCCCAGGCCCTTTTGGGGGAGAAAAGGAATGACTCTCAGTTCATAAAGTTTTCCAACGAATCTCTGGATGAGCTTAAAAAGCCCAAAGTCCTTCTCTTAAGCAATACCACTAAAAAGCTTGATAGCCCAGTTACGGAAAAGTGTCATTTATCAACTATTTATTAACGCCCTGGGGAAAAAGGCTTCTTTTTTCTTTAATGTCATTAGACAAAAGTTTTTATAATGTCCAAAAAGCGGTCGTCGAAATGACCCATCTAACCCAGGAGATTACACAGAATCGGGAGATCCCCGACTATTTCCTTAGAGTTCATTTCGCAGGACCATTATATTCGAAATTACCTTCCACTAAACCTTATATATCCTATGACAACTATAAAGTAATTGCTTGTGGGGAATTATTGGATAGAAGTGGAAGAGTCCTATTTAGTACTTGTGCGAATGAAGAGATAACGGATGAAGTATTTGGAGACATAAGATTTTCCAATGAAGCCCGGGGAAGAAGTGATTATTAAGAATGTCATAGTTAAGCTTTCAACGGATTTTATTGATAAGGTCAAGTTTAATAAGGTCGAAGCCTCTATTAGTAAAACAGATGGAAATCAAATCTATATTGAAGATCAGAATAGTATTCTTTTGCCGGAAGAAAATATCAGCGTCTTTTATAAGTTTGGTAAACTGGAGGGAATAGATGAGGATATTTATATTCCTACTTGGGATGTAAAGGTTATATCGTTAAGCGGAAATACAGCAATAGCAAGCACGATCTTGCCACTATCAGCTAAAAATCCAGCACCTTCAGTTAGAGATAAAGTTATTTCGATGGATATTATTACGAACTATGAGAATAAAACAAAGCTATTACAAATGTGCTCAAATGAATTGCAGTAGAGCATTTATGATTTTGGATGATTTCGAACAACTCGTTCCATTTATAGTTTCAAGGGAACTTAGGTTTCCCTTTTATGCCGGGGGAAGATTTCAAAAATAACATCCAAAGGCTTAACGAAGGAGGATTTGGCTTTAAGAAAAATCGTAATTCCGAGACAAAAAGCGATTATTGCCTTGAAGCAATATATAAAATTGAAAAACAGGCCATTCCTATTGATAACAATGTAATTACTTACAAGTGCTCTGTAATCTCAGGTGTGAAAATTTATGAGAAAAATAATATTATCTGGAAGAAAGGCTTACAACAAAATATAAACGTATCAGCCCCCAAGGAATTTGAAAAAAATATCGTGGGTTATGAGATATCAAAACACATAGTCTATTTGTTGGATAATATTGTAAAGAAAATAGAAATAAATACACCTTAACCCTGGCACAAATCCCCATATCCTCATTCGCCAGTAAATTTACGGTGACATGTCATATATATATTAGGCTGATATAAACTCGGGGTTTGGGATACAATACCCGGCTTGGCGGAAGGGGCAGGCCACTTTTGCCAATCCTTTCATCAAAGAGGGTGGTGGAATTCGGTGAGTTTCTATTGCATATTTTCCATCCGTAATCGATAATTTTTGAGGGTATGTTTTTTGTGGACTTGTAGGTGTAAGCCGCAAGAAGAGTTATCTGGACACTGTGCATGTTAACCCAGGTACTGGTCAGGACACATAAGCTGCATCCGGGCCATGGGGGCTGTTGCCTGTATTAAATATTCAATTCTTCCTTAATTTGTTGTATAAGTCCATCTAAATCAGATCCAAAGTCGTCAACAATAATGGCCCCGTGGGAATCTCTCTCTACCTTGGCAATCCCAGGATATTCCTTTTCCATTCTCTGCAAGATCAAATTTTGCTGTTTGACCTTTCTTAAAAACTGTTCGGCTCTTTTCAGTCAGTTCTTTCTGTTGAATCGCTTGGCGAATGGTAATACGGATTTCCTGTTCGTTACACGGTTTCATCAAGAAACGATAAATGTGTCCTTCGTTGATAGCACGCACCGCTACATTCAAGTTTGCATGCCCAGTCAGCAGAATCTTGATGGTTTCCGGATAGTTGCGGTACACCTCGGCAAGAAACTCGGACCCCGACATACCCGGCATCATTTCGTCGGAGATGACAAGGTCAATAGGCTCACGAGCCAGAATCTGGAGCGCTTCATTGGCGGAACCGGCACTCAAAATCTCGAATGGCTCCCTATGAAGGGTTCGTTTAGGCTTCGGTGACGTGAGGTTCATCGTCAACCAGAAGAATTTTGTGCGGCATTATGGTGCTCCTTTTTGATGAAAGAAGTATAAATTAGGAAAGAAAGGTGGTCAAGGATAAAAATAAAGCCAGTGAAACGGGTTCCCAATTGTGGCGATAAGGAATATCGGATAGGGATGGCGATTGAGCCTCAATTTTTTATTCCTTCCTGCTGCATCTTTTATCTTGCTTGGTGTGCTTTTTTTATTCCCGGATTCTACAGTTGGAACCAATCCTAATCCCTTATCTTGAATATCCACCTTTGGGTTTCTTCCCTCGGTCGTTAGATAATTCCCAATCATCGTCCCATTACACCCGGCCATATACATTAGAGGCTGCAAGGTGCGGAGTCCTTTTTCCCTTCCGCCACAGGTTCGAATATCGGCTTGGGGAAGGATGAAACGAAAAAGAGCTATGATCGTTAAAAGTTCCAATGGAGGCAAAGAAGGACGGCCCTCAAGAGGTGTGCCGGGAATTGCATTTAAAAAATTCATAGGAATGGAAGTCGACCCCCAACTCCCTTAAGGTAAAAGCCATCTCCAGACGCTGTTCCATAGTTTCTCCCAGGCCGAATATTCCCCCGGAACAGATACGCAACCCTTCTTCTTTAGCCATCTGAATGGTCTTGACCCGAGCCTCAAAAGAATGGGTGGTGCAGATGGAAGGATAAAAGCTGGGGGCGGTTTCGATATTGTGATGATAGGATGTCAGACCGGCCTGTTTTAAGGCCTTAACCATATCCGGAGTCAGCAGACCCAAAGAAGCGCAGGGGCTGATTTGTCCTTGTGCAGAAAGGACAGAAATCACCTGACAAACCCGGTCCAGTTCTTTGGGACTGGACAATGAGCGCCCGCTGGTAACGATGCCAAAGCGTCCGGCTTGATTCTCAAAGGCTTTATGGGCCGAATCCAATAATTCGTCGGTCTTTAACAGGGGATAATTCGGGGCCTCTGTGGGATACCAGGAGGATTGGGCACAAAAGGCACAATCTTCGGAACAGCGGCCGGATTTGGCGTTGACTATGGCACAAAGATCAATGGTAGCCCCTTTAAATTTTTGCCGTATTTTATTGGCCCAGTAAATAAGATCAAATATCGCCTCTGGCCCTTTCATCTCGCCCAACCGACCGACCATAGCCTGGGTTATCGCTTCTCCGTCCAATATTTTTTCTCCGAATAATGAGATGATGTTTTTCAAAACAAATCTCTCTATAGTTAACTTTTTTTTAAGTATTGGTTAACCGTTATATTTAGGGAAGAAAAACCCGCTTGTCAAGAAATATTCTATGCTGGTCAGCTAATGTTTCCGGTGTCTGGCTTGAAAGAGTACTCGCCGAGATAGAGACTCCCCTGAAGTCGATCTCCTTTTTTATGATGAGAGGAAAGGCGGGAAGCGGCCCATTAACAGGTTGCTGAAAAAGGCCCATCTATCCCGCCACGGCGGGTTGCCCTCATTTTTCGTCATTGCGACGTACTTCTATGTACGCCTCATTCCTCAGAATTTCGGGCGCCTTGTATCTGGATCTTTTTGAGCAACCTGTAAAAAATGAGTTTTTCCGCAAACTGTTAATTATTTTGTGCTGCCCTAAGGGGCGTAACTGGAGCGGGCTTGTATGCCCCAGCGGCCATTTTCCTTCGTCATGATCCACAGGGATTTATAGACCGCATACCTGGACCCGTCTGCCTTATATCGGCTGAATTGGATATTAAAATGGACCTTGATCTTTGAAATATGAATGACTTCCAGCGAGTCCAGGGTGCTGTGTTGCCATCCCTCTTTTTTAGTCAGGTAGGCCAGGACCTCCTCCAGGGGTAATAATTCCGAGGCGTTTTGGACGATACTCACTTGCCCCTTGTCGTTGATCCGAATGTGAGGAAAGTGGTGGGTATCCAGAAAGGTTTCATGGGCATGGCTGTTAAAGGCATAAAATAGGCCTTAATCACTTTAGCGGCTTCGGCTTCAGACAAGATGTTTTCCTTACATTTTGAATGGGTTAAGGGGAAAGAAGTTCCAATGGGAAAATAAAGGCTATTCCCACTTTTCCAAAAGGGTAATCACGGATTCAGGAAGACGAACCAATTTACCTTCCCGATCCAGACAGGCATGGACCGTGTATCCTTGAACCAAGAGTTCGTTCTCCTGATTCAAAATTCGATAGTCAAACCGCATAGAGGCCTTGCGAATAAACCCTACACCGCTATTGATCAAGATAATTTCATCATAACGGGCCGGCTTATTATATTTTCAGTAGGCCTCAGTAACCGGCAACAGATATCCTATGGCCTCTATCTCGGCATAGGGAAGACCCAAATGACGGATCAGTTCCGAACGGCCGATTTCAAACCAGCGCAGATAATTGGCATAATAGGCCATTTTCATGGAATCCACATCGCCGTAAATAACCCGGTAAGTCGTTTGAAAAAATTTCATTTTATCTCCCCTGATGGGCTTTGAGAAACCAGGGCATCAACTGATCTCCTTTTAAAAAAGAAACCTCTCCCTCCAAAGCCGATCTCTCGGAAAAACCCCTTTTTCGGGAAGGGCGGGATCGATCTTCAGAACAGGACAGCGAAAAAGGAACCGGTTCCCGGGTATGGGTCATTACCTGAATAGGAGTGAAATGATCCGTCACAATCATCAAGGAATACGCTTCAAATCGGTTCAACCCGCTAAGGACCGGCCCCACGACCTCTCGATCGAAGGCCTCAATGGCCTGGATCTTTTTCTCCAGGCTTCCTTCGTGAGAAGCCTCATCCGGGGCCTCGACATGGACATAGACCAGGTCTTTTTCGGCCAGGAAAGCCAAGGCCTTTTCGGCCTTTCCCCGGAAATTGGTGTCTAAATATCCGGTCATTCCCTTCCACAAAAAGGGATTCCAAACCGGCGGACAACCCAATACCCTTCAAAAGATCCACGGCGGAAATCACTCCCCCTGAAGTCCGAATCTTTCCTGGAAAGAGGGCATGTCCGGGGGTTTTCCCCTGTCCCCACAGCCAAATGGAGTTGGCCGGAACCAGACCGCGCTCCTGCCTGGTTTTATTAACCGGGTGTTGGCTTAGAAAAGGCCAGGAACGGCGTATCAGATCCACAATCGGTCCCAACTCTCCTGTGGTATTCAAATATTCCGTCACATCCTGCCCGGTCAGGTCATGGGGCGGGATGGTCTTGGCCGATGGATCGGCCCCGGCCCAGATCAGGATATGCCGATAACTGACCCCGGGATAGAAGGATAATTGGGATGAGCTAAAAATCCGTTAGGTCGTTGATTAAAATCCGGGCTTCTTCCGTAGAAATATGCCCGGCGCTATAAGAGTTCATCCTCACGGTTTCATTGCCCTGGAAATCCAGACAAACCAGATTACAGCGAAAGGCTACATCCTCTTCCTTTAGTCGAATCCCCATGCTGACCGCTTCCAAGGGAGCGCGGCCCGTATGATAGACCATGGGGTCATATCCCAGGAGGGAAAGGTTGGCAATATCGCTTCCCGGTTCACAACCCGAGGGTACGGTTTGAGCCCAACCCATTATTCCCTGGGAAGCCGCTGCATCCATGTGGGGTGTATGGGCCGCTTCCAGAGGCGTCTTTCCGTCCAGGTTTTCCTGGGGGTAATCCCCCATCCCGTCTCCGACCAGAATGATATATTTCCTGCCTTTCGAATTCATAAACACAGAAGAATAGCCCCGCTGTGCCTTAGTTTATAGGTATTAATGGGCTAGGATCAATGCGAAGAAAGCAAAGCCCTTTAACCCGACAGCTTATACCAGTAGTCTTTGCTAACCCTTGAATCCTCGAATCCTTTGACACTTTCTAAGCTTTTAATTTTTCACCCGAATAATCACCGTTCGATCGGTGATCACCGGCAACCGGTCAATCTCCTGGATGGCCTTCTGGACGGCGGATTCTTTGGCCTCATGGGTCATCATGACTATGGGCACCGGCCCCTCAACCTCTCGGCCTTTTTGGATCACCGAGGCCACACTGATTTTATTGGTCCCGAGAATACCGGCAATGGTGGAAAGGACGCCGGGGCGATCCAAGGCGGAAAACCGCAAATAATAACGACCGAACACCTCGAAAATGGTTTTAAGGCCAACCCCTTTTCCTTAAACCCCTGTATTGACAGGTTCCGGGGAATCCTTTGGGAAATCCCCTTATTGATATTCCGGCCCATATTGACCAGGTCGCTTACTACCGCACTTCCGGTCGGCATCATGCCGGCCCCCTGGCCGTAAAGCAAAACATCGCCCACCGAATCTCCCTTGATAAGAAGGGCATTATAGGCCCCTTGCACACCGTCCAGCATATGACCCTTAGGGATCATGGTCGGGTGGACCCTGGCCTCCAACTGGTCCCCTTCTTTCCGGCAGATAGCCAATAGCTTAATCGAGTAGCCGAATTCCCGGGCAAAAGCAATGTCCAAGGACCCGATTCGAGTAATACCTTCCACAAAAATAGCCTCAGGATTTAAGGGGGACCCATAAGCCAGATGCATTAAAATGGAAAGTTTATGAACCGTATCCAGGCCCTCAACATCCAGGGTGGGATCGGCCTCGGCATATCCCTTTTGCTGGGCTTCCTTTAAGGCCTCCGAATAAGGCAGTCCTTCTTCGGTCATTCGAGTCAAGATGTAATTGGAAGTCCCGTTAAATATCCCCAGGATGCTTTCGATTTCATTGGCCACCAGCCCCTGTTGCAGGGCCAAAATAACCGGGATGCCGCCGCAGACACTGGCTTCAAAGCCGACATCTAATTTGCAGTCTTCCGCCTTTTGAAAGATTTCATCCCCCTTGTGGGCCAACAGGGCCTTGTTGGCCGTAACTACGTGTTTTCCTTTTTCCAGGGCCTTTAAAATAAAACTTCGGGCCGGTTCCAGACCCCCGATCAGTTCCACGACGATGGAGATATCCGGATCATTGAAGATGTCTTCGGCTTTGTCCACCAAAAGCCCTTTGGGAATCGGGACCCCCCGATCCCGGTTCAAATCAAGATCGGCGATCCGTTTTAATTTCAAAGGCGCCCCGACCAGGGATTGAAGAAGCCTCTCTTTCTCAATTAAAATCTTGACCACGCCGGTTCCCACCGTGCCAAAACCGATTAAACCCACCTGAATTTCTTTCATGATTCCCCTCACTTATCTTTCCTAACCTCAGAGCTATGAGAAAGTTCTTCTACCCTTTTTCAAGGCCTTTTTGATACCCCTGACCGCCTGTTGGATCCGATGTGAGTTTTCGACCAGGGCGAACCGGACATATTCATCCCCGTATTCCCCAAAACCCCGTCCAGGCGATACGGCCACCTTTCCCTCCCCGGATAAGAAACTTGGAAAATTCCACCGACCCCATTTTCCTGAACGGCTCCGGAATCTTGGACCAGACAAACATAGTCCCTTTGGGCTTTTCCATCTTCCATCCGATCCGGTTCAGCCCCCGGATCAGGGTATCCCTTCTTTCTTTGTAGATGCCGACGATCTCCTGGACACACTCCTGAGGACCGTTTAAGGCAATGATGGAGGCAATCTGGATCGGCTGAAAAACCCCATAGTCCAGATAGCTTTTTATACGGGTCAGGGCATGAATCAGATCAGGATTCCCGACTGCAAAACCTACCCGCCACCCGGCCATGCTGTAACTCTTGGACAAAGAAAATAGTTCGACACCGACATCCTTTGCCCCGGGCACCTGCATAAAACTGGGGGCCTTATACCCATCAAAAACCAGATCGGCATAGGCGAAGTCATGGATGACCATCATCTGGTGTTCCTTGGCAAAGGCCACGATCTTTTTAAAAAAATCCATTATCCACCACCATGGTGGTGGGGTTGTGGGGAAAGGAAATGATCAACATTTTCGGGTTGGGCCAGGTTTGTTTGGTGGCGGTCAATAGATCCTCAAAAAAATCCCGGTCCTGGCTCATGGGAATCTTCTTAAATCCCCTCCGGCAATGATGACCGAAAAGGGATGGATCGGGTAGGTCGGATCAGGCGCAAAGACCACATCGCCGGGACTGGTCGTGGCCAAGACCAGGTGAGATATCCCCTCCTTGGCTCCTATGGTCACGATGGCCTCGGATTCCGGATCCAGGTCCACCTGTAACGCCTTTTATACCAGTCACAAATGGCCTTTCGGAGCCTCGTGATCCCCTTGGAAGCCGAATAGCGGTGGTTATGCGGTTTCAGAGCGGCTTCCCGAAGTTTATCCACGATATGTTTTGGGGTGGCCAGGTCGGGATTCCCCATCCCCAAATCGATAATATCTTCACCTTGCGTCTCAATTCCATCTTTAAGGCATTGACCGTGGCAAAGACATAAGGGGGCAAACGGTTCATGCGTCTGAATTCTTCCATATCAATCTCCTCTTTTTTATGATAACATAAGACATTAAACTAAAATTTCTCAAAGTCAAAATTTTTCCTTTAAATGTTTCCCCAGAAATCTAAGAAGTCATCTCTTGCTTTTAAAAATAAAACCCCCCTTGACCTTTCCAAAATTTCAAATATATTTAGTTAGAATTTTGGGTAAGTATTGACAATGGAAGGAAAGGGAATTAAAATTCTTTATCTTTCAGATATCCTAACAGTTTAACCATAGAATACGAAGGGAGAGATCATGGCTGAAAAAATATTACCGAAGTTACCGATGAAAATTTTCAAAGGGAAATAACGAGCCTCTACACCGGCTCTGGTTGACTTTTGGGCCCCTTGGTGTGGTCCTTGCAGGGCGATTGCCCCGGTGGTGGAAGAATTGGCCGTTCAATTTCAAGGTCAGATCAAAATAGGCAAACTGAATGTGGATGAGAATCCCAAAACACCGGGCCAATATGGGATTCGGGCCATCCCCACTCTAATCCTTTTTAAAAACGGAACAGTGGTCGAACAGATCACCGGAGCAGTTTCCAAAAGTACCTTGGAAGCCGCTATCAAAAAAACCTTTTAGTATGCCCTGTGGAAAATCCTGTCTACGATATGATCATCATCGGGGAGGTCCGGCAGGGCTGACCGCCGGGCTGTACGCCCGACGTTCCCGGCTTAATACCCTTCTTATAGAAAAGCTCGTACCCGGAGGTCAGATTTTAACTACCGACTGGGTGGACAATTATCCCGGGTTTCCCGAGGGATTTCCGGTTTTGACCTGGTGGATAAGATGCGCCGCCAGGCTGAACGGTTTGAATTGCCGGTTATCAATGATGAGATCGTTTCCCTGTCTCTTCAAGGAACTGAAAAAATACTGAAAGGAAACCAGGGGACTTATAAAGCCAAGGCCTTGGTCATCGCCACCGGGGCCGCCCATAAAAAACTAGGGGTCCCCGGAGAAGGGCTTTTAGGCGGCAAAGGGGTTTCCTATTGCGCCACCTGTGATGGTCCTTTTTTTAGGGATCAGGAGATCGCCGTCGTCGGAGGCGGGGACACCGCTGTTCAAGAAGCCCTTTTTTTAACCCGTTTTGCAAAAAAAATTTATCTGATCCATCGAAGGGATCAGCTTCGAGCCTGCCAAATCCTTCAAGAAAAGGCCTTGGCCAATCCTGCCATCCAACCTGTTTGGAATACCCTGGTGGAATCCATCTTGGGGACCGACCAAGTCGAAGGGATCCGGGTCAAAAAGTGGACGGCTCCTCCAGACAGACCATTCCGATTCAAGGGGTATTTATTTTTGTCGGCATCCTGCCCAATACCGATTGGTTGAAAGGGACCTTGCCCTTGAATCCCGAAGGATTTATTCAAACCGATGATCACCTGGCCACCTCCGTGCCGGGAATCTTTGCCGCCGGGGATGTCCGCCAAAAACTATTAAGACAGATATCCACGGCGGTTGGCGATGGAGCCACAGCAGTTTTCGCCGCCGAGAGATATCTGGAGGCCCTATGAGAAAAAATCCGCTTTTTAAACTGTTCCTTTTGCAAATACGGCCTGATTGTGCTGATCATCGTATGGTTTTTATTCTCCCTGGTCAGTTGCGGGTATTTTAAAAGTAAAGAAGCCAAAGAACTGGAAAAAACCCCCGAAGCCCTGATCCCGGAAGGCCTGGATGCCTACCAGCGAAAAAAATATGAAAAGGCCGCGGAAGCCTTTCAAAACTTAAAAGATCGTTTTCCTTACAATCCCTATGCGATCGTCGCCGAACTGAAATTGGCCGACAGTCATTTCTTAAATAAGGAATATCTGTTGGCGGCCACGGCCTATAAGGAATTTGAAAAACTACATCCCTAATGAAATCATCCCCTATGTGGTCTTTCAACTGGCCATGTGCTACTTTAAACAAATGCCCACTATCGACAGGGACCAGAGTTATGCTTTACAGGCGGCTCAGGAATTTGAACGATTGATTAAGAATTATCCCCGGAGCGAATATGTTTCCCAAGCCCAATCCAATCTGATAACCGCCAAAAAAAACTTGGCCTCTCATGAATTTTTTATAGGAGAATTTTATTTTAAGCAGAAAAAATTATGAAGCCGCCCTGGGCAGGTTTGAAGGTATCCTTCAGCAGTTTCCCGACACCTCCCACCCCCCTAAACTGAAAAATTATATTCAAATCTGCAAAGAAAAACTGGCCCAAACACAGCCTCAAAAAAATAAAAATCCCTTGATGACAGAAGCTTGGGGATCTGTATCTTCTGCCGGATATGTTAGCCCTGTTTTCATGATAACGATAAGGGATTAGGGCGAGGAAAGAGGAAATTATTTTTTCCCCGACTTGTTCGGGTTAGGGGAGTGTAATCCAAAATCCGCAAGCGGAAATCCAAACTGGAAAATGGCGCCCTAAACTACGTTGCGTTTAGGGCAGCCATGAACCATGTAAGGTTCATGGCGGAGAGAGAGGGATTCGAACCCTCGGTAGAAGTTTCCCCCTACACTCGCTTAGCAGGCGAGCACCTTAAGCCTACTCGGTCATCTCTCCGTATTGGGGTGAGCAGTTAGCGATCAGGGTAATACATCATTTCAACGAATCTCTTAACATCAAACGTAAGGAAGACTTACCTTTTGAGGTTTTAAAATATCTTTCCCTCCACTTTGCATCCACCATACTTCTATGGCCTTCATAAAAAATCAATTCAAGGGGGCGGCGTGATTTTGTCGAATTTACTTCTCCATTTTGATGTTGATGCAATCCATTTTTTAGATTTCCAGTATATCCGATATAAAGTTCCCCATCCAATTGACTTTTTAAAAAAATGTATAAATAATACATCCTTTTAAGTGGCGCCCTAAACTACGTTGCGTTTAGGGCAGCCATGAACCATGTAAGGT
>CAWDKY010000065.1:22500-30636 GCA_963802945.1 uncultured delta proteobacterium | reverse complement strand
GTTGCTCAACCCCGGAAGAAATCTCCTTGACAGAAAAAAGGAGGGCTTCTATATTTTCTCGGTCGATAAAAGTCAAAGTCCAAATACAGGAAAAATCAAGGAGGATCTGATGTTTGAAAAAGTTTTTATCCCTTATAAAGGCTATTGGTCTTCACCTTTTTCCCGCTGGCAGATGTCGTTTCAGAACATCAATGCCATTGAATTAGGGGCCCAAACAGCCAGGAAATTTTTTGAACTTCGTGGTTATACCCCGGATATTATTGACGGCTGCATCCTGGGCATGACGGTCGGGCAGCCTTCCTACCTCTATGCCAACCCCTGGTTCTGCGGGTTACTCGGGGAATGGCAACATCAGCGGACCGACCCTCAGCCAGGCCTGCGCCACCAGTGCTGCGACTATTTATATCGCCGGCCTTTGGGTGGAGTCGGGCAACTATCAGAATGTCCTGGCCACCCAAACGGACCGCTGTTCCAACGGTCCCCACACCGTCTGGCCCAATCCTAATGGACCGGGAGGTGAGGTGATCAGTGAGAACTGGAATATGGATAATTTCAACTGCGATCCCAATACCGGCCAGGCTATGGCCAAGACCGGAGAAAATGCCGCCCTGGCCTTCGGCGGGATCACCAAGGAGGAGTCCGACGCCATTACCCTTCGGCGCTACGAGCAGTACCTGATGGCCTTGGCCAACGACCGGGAGTTCCAGAAAGGATACATGATACCGGTGGAGGTTTTCATTTCAAAAAAGAAATCCGTTTTAGTGGAGGCCGACGAAGGTGTTACTCCCTGTACCACGGAAGGATTGGCTTCACTCAAACCGGTCCTTCCTGGGGGTTGTATTTCTTTTGGGGCCCAGACCCATCCGGCAGACGGCAATGCAGGTGTTTTAGTCACCACCAAAGATAAGGCTAAAGAATTAAGTAAGAATAAGGCCATCACTATCCGGCTGTTAAGCTATGGTTTTGCCCGGACCAAAAAGGCCCATATGCCTTTAGCGGTCCCCCCGGCGGCTGAATCGGCCTTAAAAAAGGCCGGGATTACCGTCAAAGACCTGAAGGCCGTTAAAACCCATAATCCTTTTTCCGTCAATGATATCATCCTGGGGAAGACATTGAATATTCCTGACGCCATATTCAACAACTACGGCTGTTCCCTCATCTTCGGCCATCCACAGGGACCAACCGGGGCCAGGTCTACTATAGAGCTCATCGAAGAATTGGTGAAACTCGGCGGAGGATACGGCTTGTTTGCCGGTTGTGCCGCCGGAGATACGGCTGCAGCCTTGGTGATGAAGGTATATTAATTTTCAAGGATTCCGGAATCCGGAGAATAGAAGCCAGAATCCAGAATTTAGGTTTCGAGGATTCCGGGACTTGAGTCCCGCCTGGCTTGAATCCTTGTTTAAGTGAAGAATAAATCCTGATTAAAAATCCATGTTCAAACTGTTCTGAAATGCGGTTTTCCTTTTCAGGATTTTTTACAAAAGGCAATAATGAAATCTTCCAGGAGAAAGGCTGGAGAGGCTCCGCTGGTTTTGAGCAGACGATCGGCCTCATGAAGGGTCTTCAGAGCCAGGATCAAGTGCGGCAAGGAAAAATTTTGGCCGTTTTCAGGGTATTAAATAGGACAAAGGGGTGTACCTTGGATAAGAGTTCCGGCAGAGGGAGTCTGCTTTAATTGGGGCAGAATCTTGGCGGAGAAGGCTCCAAAATCCTGCCAAACCCGTGGAGGGGCCTTTGAAATCGTTTCTAGGAGTTCCCCGGCCAACAACAGTCGGCGTAAGGCATTGGTGATGCCGGCCAGGATTTGTAAAGGATTATAACCCTGTTCCCAGAGTTGTTTGAGTTTTTGAAGGCCTTCGGTGAGCTTCCGCTCCCCCAAAACCGCGGTCAGTTCATACAAGGGTTCTTCCCGAAAAGCCCCCACGATTTCCATAATATCCTTGGGCAGGATCTGATTTCGATTCCCTATAAAGGCAGATCAGTTTTTGGATTTCCATTTCCAAAAGATAGGTCTCAGTGCCGACCCGTTCTATTAACAAGGCCTCAGCCTGGGGAAGAATGGTTTTCCCTTCTTGTGGAAAGGCGCATTTTTAAGAATCCTTTTAAGATGGCGGACTGTTCCCCCTTTTTGGCCTGTCTTAACGACAGATTAATGACTGCCCCGTATTCGGCAATGGATTTGACAATCTTTTTTGAACCAGGAGGGCCTTCCATGATGAGTATCAGTATATGGTCTTTAGGAAATCCCTGCCGGATGGCTGATTCAAGAAGCTGATCCGGAGTCAGGGCTGATGATTCCTCGTCGGACTCAGTTTGCATATAACTTAGGGCTTCTCTACACCATTCGGGGAAGGCGCCCTCCTTCTCAGGAAAAAGTTTCTCCATGATGACTTTTTCGTTTCCCAATAATCCCCTTTCAATCGAAATGAGCGAGATCCCGGCATTGGGGAGCAAGGCTCGGAGTATTCGGGCGCACCGTTCCGGCTGCCCTTTCTGCCAGGCTTCTTCGGCCCTTTTTAATTGACGATCTTCATTGCCGGAAGCAAAAATCTGCACGGGGTTTTTGACTGAAATCACCTTACGCCCGGGGAGAAAGGGAAAGGTTTGAATGCGGTCCAGGATGGAGTGGATGTCTTCTTTTTCTCCATCAATGATTTCCAGGTTAAAGGAACGCTGTTCTTCCGGAAGAAGTCGGCTGACCAGTTGTTGATGAACATCGTTAGAGAGATAGGAGTCTCCGGCGATAAGATATATGGGAACAGGTCTGCCCTTTTCTGCTTGTTCCAAGATTTTGGGAATATCTTTATAGGTATAAATAGGCATTTGGGTCAGGTGAACAAAATATAAGGAGACCGGATAATAAAAAAGGCCCCTTTCGGAGCCCTTTCGTATGGTGATGTCAACCCTTATGGTTCTAAAACAAAAATGACTTCCATTCGAACTCGGTATTCAATCAGCTTGTTGTTTTCAACAGCAATTCTTTGCTCAATAATTTTTAGTCCTGTTATCCCCCTCAAGGTCTTGCTTGCCCTTTTGAAAGCCTGGGTAATCGCATCCTCAAAACTTTTTTGTGAAGCACCGATAATCTCTGTTACTCTGGCGACTCGGGCGGCCATACCATCACCCCCTTTCTGTGTTTAAGATATTAATGCTCTTAGTCTATCCACAGATTGGATCAGGCGTATCCTTTTAACGCTTAGTGCCAAATGAGAACAAAAAGGGGAATTACTCTATTTTATTAATTTCAGTTTAACATAGCCAGGTAAGGTTAGCAAGGCGAAAAGAAATCAATTACTTCTTGACTTTTCACTTTAAACCAAGATATTATTTTCTAAAAAAAGGAAGAAATGTTTCAGGAATACAATGGAGCGGCAACTGTTTGAAATTTTAGAAGAAAAAATTGACCAGGCCATGGAAAAAATGGAGGCCTTGTCTCGGGAAAATCTCGAACTAAAAAAAAAAATTAAGGAAAAAGAACAAGTTATCCAAAGTGCCCAGGAGCGGTTAGATGCCTTGGAAGAAGAAAAAGAGATTATCAAAGGTAAGGTTGACGGAATTTTAATAAAAATTAATCGGGTGTTGGGATAATTTCATAAGGCGTGTCTCAATTATTTAAAGTTGATATATTGGGAAATGAGTATACCCTAAAAGGGGATTTGGATCCTGGGCTGGTGGAAAAGGTGTCGGCTCTGCTCAACGAAAGGATGAAAGAGGTTCAATCCTCAATCCCTTCGGGCAACAAAATTCACTTGGTCGTATTGACCGCCTTGAACTTCGCCTATGACTATCTTCTGACCAAAGAAGCCTTGGACCAAATGGAGAAGACGGTGGAATCCAAGAGCCGCCAGTGGATAACTAAATTAGATTCTTGCAAACCATAAAAAACCACCTCTTTATTATAACCTATAAAAAAAGAGGTTTTAAGATATAGATTAAACGGAATTAGAAGGAATAATGAGCAAGCTATCCTCAAAAGGTTTGGGGCAACGATATATAGTATTAGGTGTTGTTCTTTTTAATAATTTTTTTTTATTAACCCCAAAACCCATCCTTATAGCTTTGCTCTCCTTTCCGGAGAGACCTTCCGGATATTCCTTTTTTAGCTTATTCGAAAGTTAATTTCGAACTTAAACTCAACCGGTATCCAAAATATCCATTAGTTTTACTATGAGGAAATCATGGCCGTCTCATCATTGATAAGTCTGATCAGCGGAATTCTCTTGGTCCTCTTTTTGGGAATCCTGATTGGTTTTTTAATCCGGAAAAAATTAACCGAAAGCAGGGTTGAATCCATTGAGACCCATTGCCGGAAGATTGTTGAAGAGGCCCAAAAAGAAGCCGAGACCGTTAAAAAAGAAGCGAACTTACAGGCTAAAGACAGCCTTTATCAGATGAAAATGGAATTTGAAAAGGAGACCAAGGATCGCAGGCAGGAAATCCAAGATCAGGAAAAAAGAATCCTGAATAAAGAACAAAATTTGGATCGAAAGATAGAACTCCTTGAAAAAAGGGATTCCGAGTTTGAAAAAAGAGAGCGTCTTCTGAACCAAAGAGAAAAGGACCTGGTTGAATTAAAAGAAAAATACGAATCGTTGATCATCGAGCAAAAAAAACAGTTGGAATACCGGGCCGGCATATCTGCTCAGGAAGCCAAGGAACTGTTGCTCCAAGCCATGGAAAATGAGGCCAAACACGAAGCAGCCATGACCGTTCGTCGCCTGGAAAGTGAGGCTAAAGAAATAGCCGATAAGAAGGCCAAAGAAATTATTTCCCTGGCCATAAAACGGTATGCCGGGGATTATGTGGCTGAAAAAACCGTTTCCTATGTAAACCTGCCTAACGAAGAAATGAAAGGTCGAATCATCGGGCGGGAAGGGAGAAATATTCGGGCCATTGAAGCGGCCACGGGCATTGATTTGATTATTGACGATACCCCGGAAGCGGTTATCCTCTCAGGGTTCAATTCAGTTAGAAGAGAAGTGGCCCGGCTTTCCTTGGAGAGACTGATCAGCGACGGCCGTATCCACCCCGCTCGTATTGAAGAAATCGTCAAAAAAGTTTCTCAGGAAATGGAGGTGGCCGTTCGAGAGGCCGGGGAAGCCGCCACTTTTGATGTGGGAGTTCACGGGATTCATCCGGAAATGATTAAGTTGGTCGGTAAATTGAAATACCGATCCAGTTACGGTCAAAATGTGCTTCAACACTCTCTTGAAGTGGCTTTTCTTTGCGGGATCATGGCCTCTGAATTGGGCTTAAATATTAAACAAGCCAAACGGGCCGGTTTACTTCACGATATCGGTAAGGCCGTCGATCATGAAGTGGAAGGATCCCATGCCGCTATTGGAGCGGACTTGGCTAAAAGATATGGAGAGTCCAACCGTGTCATTCATTCCATTGCTTCCCATCACGAAGATGTCCCTCTGGAATCGATCTTAGATGTCCTGGTTCAGGCGGCGGATACCCTTTCCGGAGCCCGGCCCGGGGCCAGGAAAGAAATGCTGGAAACCTATGTCAAACGTCTTGAAGACCTGGAAAAGATTGCCCAGTCTTTTGAAGGGATTGGGAAAACCTATGCCCTTCAGGCTGGGCGGGAAATTCGGATTATGGTGGAAAGTGAAAAAGTTACCGATAATGATATTTATATTTTATCCCGGGACATTGCCAAAAAGATAGAAGAGTGCTTAACCTACCCCGGTCAAATCAAGGTCACGGTTATCCGAGAAATTCGAGCCGTGGAATACGCAAAATAACCAAAAGGTCCACGGTTCAAGGTTTAGGGTTCAAGGTTTTAACCTTACACCTTAGACCTTGTACCTTGAACCTTATCTCAAGGAACATCCGTGTCTGTCAACATCCTATTCATCGGCGATATCATCGGCAAACCGGGACGCCGGATTGTTAAAGAACTGCTGCCCGGCTTAGCGGATCGTTTTAAGATCGATCTCGTGGTGGCCAACGGAGAGAACGCCTCCGGAGGTATCGGCATTTCCATGAAAGGGGCCGATGAACTGTTATCCAATGGCATCCACGTCCTTACATCCGGAAATCATATCTGGAAGAAAAAGGAGATATTGAACTATATTCAAGAAAACCCGGATTTGATCCGGCCGGCCAATTATCCGCCCGAAGCACCCGGTAATGGGTCTGTGATCAAAGAGACGAAGTCCGGTCACCGGATCGGTATTCTTAATTTGTTGGGGCGGACCTTTATGGAAGCCGTAGACTGCCCATTTAAGAAAGCCTTGGCGGAAAGGGGGCGTTTGATTAAACAGACCCCGATCATACTGGTGGATTTTCATGCCGAAGCGACTTCAGAGAAGGTCGCTCTGGGTTGGTTTTTGGACGGCAAGGTTAGTGCGGTTGTGGGAACACATACCCACATTCAAACCTCCGATGAGAGGATATTGCCCCAGGGTACGGCTTATATGACTGATGTTGGGATGACCGGCCCGACGGATTCAGTAATCGGTGTAAAAAAGGAACTGGCTATTGACCGATTTCTTACCCAGATGCATCACAAATTCGAAGTGGCCAGCAAAGCTCTGGTCTTGGAAGGAGCGGTTATTTCCATTGATCCGGGAACCGGGAGGGCGACGGGAATAACCAGGATTCGGGAACGAAGCTCGGAGTAATAAGTTCGGAGTTCAGAGTTGATAGCCATTAATTTAGGCCAAGCGTGAATTTCCTTTACTCTGAACTCATCACTCTGAACTTTAAAAAGGTGTCGAGGTAACTCTTGAAAAACTTCTATCAAACATTACTGGAACGCGGTTTCATTGAACAGGCTACCGATCCCGAGGAGATGGAAGCCCTTTTTGAGCACAAGACCATCTCAGCTTATATCGGTTTTGATCCTACAGCCAAAAGCTTGCATGTTGGGAGTTTGATCCCCATCATGGCCCTGGCCCACCTACAACAGCACGGTCATTGCCCGATCGCCCTGGTAGGCGGCGGGACGGCCTTAATCGGAGATCCGAGCGGCAAAACAGAGATGCGTCCTGTCCTGAGCTACGAAGAGATCCGAACGAACGCCGAAGGATTGAAGCAGCAATTAGGCCCGGTATATGACTTTGGACGGCCTCAAAGGAAAATTGTTCAACAATATGGACTGGCTGGCCCCATTAAATTATATTGAGTTTTTACGGGATATTGGCCGCCATTTCAGCGTCAATCGGATGTTGGCCGCCGAGTCGGTCAAACAGCGTCTGGAAACCGGATTATCTTTTATCGAATTTAACTACCAATTGCTCCAGGCCTACGATTTTTTGCACCTCTATTCCCATCATGATTGTCTGCTCCAGATGGGTGGAGCGGATCAATGGGGCAATATTGTGGCCGGGGCTGACCTGATTCGTAGGATAAAAGGCGGTAAGGCCTATGGTTTGACCTTTCCCTTAATCGTTACCAGTTCGGGCGAGAAGATGGGTAAGACGGCCAAGGGCGCGGTCTGGCTTGATCCTGATCGGACCAGTCCCTACGAATATTACCAATTTTGGATCAATACTGAAGATCAGGATGTCGGCCGGTTTTTGGCCTTGTTTACCTTTTTACCGATGAATCAAATCCAAGCCCTTTCTCAGAAACAGGGCGCGGATTTAAGGGAAGTCAAAGAGATTCTTGCCTTAGAGGCCACAGCGATCACCCACGGCCGAGTTGAAGCCGAAAAGGCTCGGGAGACCTCCCGTGGCTTATTTTACGGCCAAGGTTTGGAGATGGACTCGGTTCCGACATCTTTTATCGCCAGAGAAAAATTGGAACAGGGGCTTGAGGCTTATTTACTGCTGGTGGAGGCAGGTGTCTGTCAAACCAGAGGTGAAGCCAGACGGCTGATCGGCCAAGGGGGAGTAACTCTAAATGATCAACGAATCCCATCTTTTGATCTGAAAATTGATGCCCGCCAATTGAAAGATAATACCCTTCTGCTGAAAATCGGGAAGAAAAGGTTTCATAAAATCATATCCTCTTGATTTTTTTTCTTGACATATAAGAATATATTAGTATTATAGTTATTTGCTTTCAAGGGGAACTACCCTTGACAAATCAAGAAAAATCAATTATATTTACACCTAACAACTTGATCTTTGAAAACTAAATAGTGAATCGTTTTGTGGTCCCTTTTATAATTTGTAAATG
>CAWDKY010000065.1:0-20000 GCA_963802945.1 uncultured delta proteobacterium | reverse complement strand
CGAACGAGGCGAACTGAAACATCTAAGTAGCCTCAGGAACAGAAAGCAATTGCGATTCCCAAAGTAGCGGCGAGCGAAATGGGATAAGCCCAAACCGAATATATGTCAAGCCTGCCGGCGTTGTATGTTCGGGGTTGTGGGGCCTTATCGGATGGGTCGGCAGACTCATCGGGAAGTTACAAATTTAATTCGTAGGTGAAGGGTCTGGAAAGGCCCACCACAGAAGGTGATAGTCCTGTAAGCGAAACGAATTAAACTTCTTGGGTAAGGTTCCCGAGTACCACGGGACACGAGGAATCCTGTGGGAAACTGGGAGGACCATCTTCCAAGGCTAAATACTAATCGACGACCGATAGTGAACCAGTACCGTGAGGGAAAGGTGAAAAGTACCGGGGGACCGGAGTGAAATAGTACCTGAAACCGTTTGCCTACAAGCTGTGGAAGGACTATGTCACGCTTCGGCGTGACAGTCTAACTGCGTGCCTTTTGCATAATGAGTCAGCGAGTTACTTTACGCAGCAAGGTTAAGCCGTCATAGGTGGAGCCGTAGCGAAAGCGAGTCTTAATATGGCGTATTAGTTGCGTGGAGTAGACCCGAAGCCAGGTGATCTATCCATGGCCAGGGTGAAGTTCCGGTAACACGAAATGGAGGCCCGAACCCACTAACGTTGAAAAGTTAGGGGATGAGCTGTGGATAGGAGTGAAAGGCTAATCAAACCTGGAAATAGCTGGTTCTCCCCGAAATATATTTAGGTATAGCCTTGCAGATTACGTAACGGGGGTAGAGCACTGGATGGGCTAGGGGTCCTACCAGATTACCAAACCTAACCAAACTCCGAATACCGTTAACGCTTACTGCAGGAGTCAGTCTACGGGTGATAAGATCCGTGGTCGAAAGGGAAACAACCCAGATCGCCAGCTAAGGTCCCTAAATATGTGCTAAGTGTGGAAGGATGTGGAAACGCCGAGACAACCAGGAGGTTGGCTTAGAAGCAGCCATCCTTTAAAGAAAGCGTAATAGCTCACTGGTCAAGTGACTCTGCGCCGAAAATTCAACGGGGCTAAGCACATTACCGAAGCTGCGGGATGCGTCCGCTTCACAAAATTTGCGAATTATTCCTTAAAAAAAGTTGTCTGATCCGGCCAAGCTTGATTAAACAAATTTTCCTCAGGAAAAGCAACTTCAATTATTGTTCGTAAAAAGCCCAAAAACCGTCACCCCGGCGAAAGCCGGGGTCCAGAAGAAAATAAATCTGGATTCCGGCTTGCGCCGGAATGACAACCACGGAGGATTTTACGAGAATATCTTCATTGCTTTTTACGGGGATTGATAAGGGGATAAGAAAGGTCGCAGATTTTGTGAAGCGGATGGATCGGTAGGGGAGCATTGTAGCAACCTGTGAAGGTATACCGTGAGGAATGCTGGAGGAACTACAAGAGCGTATGCTGACATGAGTAACGATAATGCTGGCGAGAAACCAGCACGCCGTAAGCCTAAGGTTTCCTGAGTAAAGTTAATCTTCTCAGGGTTAGTCGATCCCTAAGCCGAGGCCAATTGGCGTAGGTGATGGAAAACAGGTTAATATTCCTGTACCACCTTATGAGCGTTTGAGCGAAGGGGGGACGTGGAAGGGTAGATCATCCGGGTGTTGGATGTCCCGGTTCAAGCTGGTAGGCGGGTCCGTTAGGCAAATCCGATGGACCATTAACGCCGAGAGGTGATGAGGAGAGTTTTTAACTCATAAACTGATTGAGCCCAAGCCACCAAGAAAAGCCTCGTAGTGAGTTCATGGGGTGATCGTACCGCAAACCGACACAGGTAGGCGAGGAGAGTATCCTAAGGCGCTTGAGAGAACTCTGGTTAAGGAACTCGGCAAAATGATACCGTAACTTCGGGAGAAGGTATGCCCCTGCGTAGGTGAAGAAATTTACTTTTGGAGCCGAAAGGGGTTGCAGAGAAATGGCGGTGGCGACTGTTTACTAAAAACACAGGACTCTGCTAAGTCGAAAGACGACGTATAGGGTCTGACGCCTGCCCGGTGCTGGAAGGTTAAGGGGATTTGTTAGCTCATTTCGGTGAGCGAAGCTTTGAACCGAAGCCCCAGTAAACGGCGGCCGTAACTATAACGGTCCTAAGGTAGCGAAATTCCTTGTCGGGTAAGTTCCGACCTGCACGAATGGCGTAACGACTGCCGCGCTGTCTCAACCAGGGACTCAGTGAAATTGTAACACCGGTGAAGATGCCGGTTACCCGCAACTAGACGGAAAGACCCCGTGCACCTTTACTACAGCTTGATATTGGATTTTGGGCTGACATGTGTAGGATAGGTGGGAGGCTATGAAACTGGGACGCTAGTCTCGGTGGAGCCAACCTTGAAATACCACCCTTGTTATCTTAGAGTTCTAATCCCGACCAGTTAGCCTGGCGGGAGACAGTGTCTGGTGGGTAGTTTGACTGGGGCGGTCGCCTCCCAAAGAGTAACGGAGGCGCGCGAAGGTTCCCTCAGGCTGATTGGAAACCAGCCGTAGAGTGTAAAGGCATAAGGGAGCTTGACTGCGAGACCAACAAGTCGAGCAGGTACGAAAGTAGGTCTTAGTGATCCGGCGGTTCTGTATGGAAGGGCCGTCGCTCAACGGATAAAAGGTACGCCGGGGATAACAGGCTGATCTCCTCCAAGAGTTCACATCGACGAGGAGGTTTGGCACCTCGATGTCGGCTCATCGCATCCTGGGGCTGAAGCAGGTCCCAAGGGTTTGGCTGTTCGCCAATTAAAGCGGTACGTGAGCTGGGTTTAAAACGTCGTGAGACAGTTTGGTCCCTATCTGTTGTGGGCGTAGGATATTTGAGAGGAGCTGTCCCTAGTACGAGAGGACCGGGATGGACGAACCTCTGGTGTTCCAGTTGTCGTGCCAACGGCATCGCTGGGTAGCTACGTTCGGCAGGGATAACCACTGAAAGCATCTAAGTGGGAAGCCCACCTCAAGATAAGATATCCCTCTGCGCAAGCAGACTAAAGGCCCCTCGGAGACTACGAGGTTGATAGGTCGGGTGTGTAAGGGCAGCAATGTCTTTAGCTTACCGATACTAATCGGCCGTGCGGCTTGGTCATAATTTATTTTTCTTTCTTCCGCTCCATATTTGTTTTTATAATAAAATAAAGGTACAAGGTTTGAGGTTTAAGGTGGAACCCTTAAAACCCAAAAAAATTCTACCTTGTACCGTATACCTTATACCATATACCGGATTTTATGGTTTCCCGGTGGCAATGGCGAAGGGGCCACACCCGTTCCCATCCCGAACACGGAAGTTAAGCCTTTCTGCGCCGATGGTACTGCCTGGGCAGCTGGGTGGGAGAGTAGGACGCCGCCGGGAATTTTTTTAAAGCCCGTTTTCAATCAAGGTTGAAAACGGGCTTTTTTACTTTTTCCTACCAGTTGAACTATTAGCTGTTAGCTTTGGTTTTCTCGAAAAACTTGCCCATATATATAGAATCCAGCCCGGCAATTTCCCGTTTTTTTTAGAAGCCACCCCATGTCCCTTTACCTTCTACTCTATTTTTCCCCTTGATCCTGCCTTTTTTTTGTTTTATATTCTAATCAATTGAAAAGGAGATCAGGCACTGGTAGGAAAGATCCAGGAAAAGGTTTTTCCTTCTTGGAATATGAGATGACCTGGTCAATAAAATATGAAGTTATCGATTACAACACGGGGAGACTTCCCCCCAATTACCAAAATTCGTTAAAATGAGAAACCTGTCATGATCGAGTTCAATCCATACGAAGAAGGTACTATGGGAGGGGGCTTCGACCCGATTATTTTAGAATTTACCGACCCCCCGCCATTTTCAGAAAAGGATAATCTAAAAAAAATACATATCACCAGAAGAGAAATAGAAGTGTTGCAATGGTTACAACAGGGAAAGAGTTCCTGGGAGATATCTAACATACTCGGTGTTAGTGAGAGGACCGTAAATTTCCATGTCTATAATATCATGGAAAAGATTGAAGCGGTAAATCGACCGCAGATGGTAACCATTGCTTTGCGCCTGGGGCTCATTGATCTGAAATAAATCTCGGTACGACCGCACCCTTGCCCCGCCGTCGGCGGGGCATCCTCGGCTTTTGCAAAATCGAAGCAAACCTATCCATCCGTCATCTTTGCCTTTTTTTCGAACCTAGAAGGCCCACCTGATGAGACACCTGTAATTTCTTACAGGTGTTTTTAAAATGTTTTAACGGTAATAAATTACCAATGCTCAACCCGAAGGTAATCATGGGGTCGGAACACCTTAGGCCTTGGTCCACCCCTTCAGTCTTAGCGTGATTGAGATGGGGGCATTTTCAAATTTTCGTATTTTTTAAGGAGGAAGCTTTTAGGAATGGAAAAGTCAAATCGTGATGCGGTAATCGTCGCTGCTGTTCGGACCCCCATTGGCAGGCGAGGCAAAACTCTAAGCCAGACGCGCCCTGACGACCTGGCAGCGGAAGTGCTGAATGAAATAGTTCGACGTTCGGGAATCGATCCTGGTGATGTGGAAGATATTATCATGGGCTGCGGTACGCCTACAGGTGAGCAGGGGGTGAATATCGGTCGCCTTTCCACCTTGATTGCCAATTTTCCAGTTGAAGTGCCGGCCGTTACGATCAACCGTATGTGTGCCTCCAGTGATCAAGCAACCCACTTCGCCACCCAGGCTATTCAGGCTGGAGATCTGGAAATTGTCATTGCCGCTGGTATCGAGAGCATGAGCCGGGTTCCCATGGGCGCTGACAGTGCACCCAAATTCAGCAAACGGCTGGCCAAGAAATACTGGGTCATTCCACAGGGTGAATCTGCAGAACTCATGGCGGAAAAGTGGCAGATCAGTCGTGAGGAATTAGACGCCTATTCCCTCGAAAGTCACAGACGTGCTATCCATGCCCAGGACGAAGGGAGTTTTGATCGTGAGATCATGCCGCTTGAAGTCAATGGCCCGGAAGGAACACCTGTTTTATTCGCTAAAGACGAGGGTCCGCGTCGGGATACATCGATGGATAAATTGGCTGCCTTAAAACCTTCGTTCAAAGAAGAGGGTAAAATCACGGCCGGGAATTCGAGCCAGATGAGCGATGGGGCGGCTGCTATCCTTTTTATGACTCGGGAAAAGGCCAAGCGTCTTGGCCTAAAACCAAGGGCACGTGTTATCGGCCGCGTGTCGGTCGGTTCTGACCCCACCTTGCAGCTCTCCGGGCCTATCTTCGCCACAAAAAAAGTGCTTCAAAAGACTGGACTTACGCTGAAAGATCTGGATGTTATTGAGGTGAACGAGGCCTTTGCTTCAGTGGTACTGGCTTGGGCTCGGGAGTTTAGACCGGATATGGCCAAAGTAAATCCCAATGGCGGAGCGATTGCCCTGGGTCATCCCCTGGGTGCAACCGGTGCCAGGATCATGACGACCATGCTGTATGAATTGGAGCGCCGTGACGGCCGCTATGGTCTTCAGACCATGTGTATCGGCCACGGACTGGCCAATGCCACAATTATCGAGCGGGAAGACGGCTTTTAACGAATGCTTTTTATCTTTTAAGATGAAATCGCAAAAAGTCGTCACCCCGGTGAAAGCCGGGGTCCAGGGTTTTTTTAACTTATTGAAGTTTCTGGATTCCGGGTCAAGCCCGGAATGACGAAATGGGGTTCTTGCGACTTTTTGCGAGGCCGTTTTTTAAGACATTATCGAATTTGGCTTACCAGGCGGGGTTCCCGTAAATTCATTAAGTTTAAAAGACAGAAGAGAATTGTTGATGATTGAGAAAGTTTCAACCGCAATGGAAGCGATATCGAGGGTTCAGGATGGTTCAATGGTGGCCCTTAATTTATGGGGTCCCGGTTCACCATACTACCTATGGCGGGCATTGGTTGCCCATAAGGCTAAGGATCTGACCATATGCTCCAATAATTATGTACCAACACCGGATGCGCTTACGAAGAAAGGAACTCCGGATGTGGCTGCACTTCTCGACAAGACAAAAAAAATTATTGCCGGCTTTGCCCACATAAAACCAGGAGGAGCATCAGCCGTTGATGAAATTATCCGGCGCGTTCATGAGGGTTCTTTAACGTTTGAAAGCCTGTCGTATGGTATTTTGATGGATAGACTCTATGCAGGAGCCATGGGTCTGGGGGGATTCTACAGCCCCATCGGCATCGGTACGTTTATCGAGGAAGGCAAGGAGAAACGGGTGATCAATGGTATCGAATATCTTTTCGAGTATCCGATTAAACTGGATGTCGGGCTCATTAAAGCAACCAAGGCCGATATACTCGGCAACCTGGTCTATACCGGCACTGCCCGTGGTGTCAATACTATGATTGCCATGGCTTCCCAATACACGATTGCCGAAGTATTTGATATCGTCGAACCGAATGAACTGGATCCTGAGAGGATTGGAACGCCCGGCATATTCATAGACAAGATTGTAAAGATTCCTGAAGATGATCTGGAAAGCAGGGAGAGACGAATTGAGCAGTTGAGGGACCGGATCAAGTATAAGCAACAAAGAGCTGCGGCCAAGTCTCAAAGAGGTGCGGCATGAAAGATCGATTGACCGAAGAGCTGGTGGCGATGAGGGTGGTAAAGGAATTAAAGCCCGGGGATTATTGCAATCTGGGTATTGGCCTCCCTGAACTCTGCGCCTCATACGTTTCTGACGGGGTCATTGTCCAGAGCGAGATCGGTGTGTTGGGATATGGGCCGCTTTATGATGAGGATGAACTGGACCAGATGAATCTTGATTACGTGGATGCCGGAGTGCATTACTTCCGATATCAGCCGGGAATGTCTTTTTTTGACCTGCAGGTATCCTTTGCCATGATCAGAAGCGGAAGGCTGATAAGTATTCTCGGTGGTCTTCAGGTATCCGAAAAGGGGGATCTTGCCGTTCATAACCGGGGACAAAAAGAAGTGGCCCATCGCATCGGCGGTTCACTTGACGTGGCCTGGGGTGCTAAGCGTCTTATTGTTGCCATGCTTCATAATACCAGATGGGGCGTTCCGAAAGTGGTTCGGGAACTGACCATACCGGCTACGGCTCGAGGGTGTGTTGATCTCGTCATTACCGACCTGGCAGTGATGGAAGTAACGGAAAGGGGATTAGCGCTAAAGGAGGTGGCCCCGGGCTGGACACCGAAGGAAGTCCTGGCCGAAACCGATGCCAAACTCATTATGGCTTCTGATGTTCGGGAAATGGAATTCTGACCAACCGGCTATACTTCAGAAGGGCGGCAGTAAGAAACCTGGTTCGTAAATGGGATCAGGCAATTATCATAAAGTATTTCTTTGGGAAATAAGCGCTCATCTCATATTGATTTTGCTCTGTATAAATTTCATAATCAAATGACGAGGGCATTCTCTATCGAACTTAGTATCTTGCCCTTTCCCGGTGGCAATGGCCAAAGGGGCCACACCCGTTCCCATCTCGAACAAGGAAATTAAGCCTTTCTGCGCCGATGGGACAGTCCCGCCGAGGCGGGATGGGAGATGAGGACACCACCGGGAATTTTTTAAGCCCGTTTTCAATTACGGTTGAAAGCGGGTTTTTTTATTTTATGGTTTGAATTATTGGGGTTAGAAATCCGCTTTGGTTTTCCTATAGATTACCTAAGGGTCTGTTGAAATTAAGGATAAAACCTGAAACCCGAATTCTCTTGACAAACCGTCACCTGATTATTACAATTAACCACATGCAGGTGTTAATGGATGCGGATTGTCTCATAAAGCTTACCAAGGCCGGACTAAAGGAAGTAGTTTGTAAAAATTTTTCCGTGGTTGTTCCCCTGGTCGTCAAACAGGAGGTTGTTGATCTTGAAAAAATTCATCCGGATTCGATTATTATCAAAGAGAACCTCGATAAGGGTTTGCTATCCTTATCAGACATTAAAACACCGAAGATAAAAGGGGAAGAAGAAGCACTGACCATTTTTCAAAAAGGCGGGTTCGATGCCATCTTAAGCGACGATAAAAGATTTATTCGGCGGCTGCGGGCTTTGGATGTTCCCTATGTAACACCCGCTGTTTGTATCGTTATCCTGTTAACACAAGGGAAAATCAATCTGCAGGACGCATTCGAAAAGCTGGAATTGTTGAGTCGTTTCATTAGCAGTGATGAATATAATACCGTCAAATGGGCTCTGGATACCTGGAGGTGATCATGAAGACACTTTCAATCAGAATACCTGAGGACATCATGTCGGCATTGCAGGTGGTAGGAAAGGAAGAGAAAATCGAGCCATCCACAGCCATGCGGAAACTGGTTCGTATTGGTTATGAATCGTATGTGGGGAATTTGTACAGACGGGGGAAGGTTACTCTACGGGAGGCCGCAAACTTGCTCAATCTGAATCAGATGGAGACGCTTGATCTGTTCCTGGAGGCCGGCATTTCTGGAAACCTTGATGCCTCCGATGTCTTAACCTCTTTACGCAGATTTGTAGCAAAAACTTCGGCCACTAAAAAGTGATTGATGTCGTTATTTTTTTTCTTGACAGGATTTTTACGTTAAGCTAATTATTTTTCTTAATAATTTTCATGCCCTACCCGGTGGCGTGGTACCACGAAAGATGAAAATTGGGTTTCGCCGAACGACGAACACGTTACGCCGAGCGGTTTTTCGTACTAAGATGGCTTCATTTTAATCTTTCGGTTTCACGATACATATTCTTGCTTTAAATTCGTAGGTTGCAGCACAAAGAAGGGTTCGATGATTAAAACTCAGATGGCCCGATTTTTGCCCAGCCAGTTTTTCCCCCTTTTAAAAATAGACAAGTTCCTATTCCCAAAATCTACACAGTTATTGATTTCAAACCAGAAGAAGAGACTTCTTCACTGTCCAAATCCAATATCCTTTTTACTTAAATGACAATAAGTGGAGGGGCTTTACTGAATGTTGTAATAAAGTAACTCAATCAAATAGTTAAGCTAAGAGGAGGGAGTAAGATGAAAAGAGGAGCGACTTTCTGTGTCTCTTTGATTTCACTCGGCCTATTTTTAAATTATTTTGGGGGCGTAATGAAAAATTCAAAATTTCATTTTAGATTCAGGCGGCATCATTATGGAAAAAATATTTTAAAAATTGGCGGTATTGTTGCTTTATGCCTGCTGCTGGGCAGTTGCACTACGCTGATTGACAGGCATTTCAAGGGACAGCTTGACGCGTCTCAGCGGCATATCACCATCGCCGGACTCAAGGATACGGTGACTGTGCGCCGCGACGCTTACGGCATTCCCTTCGTGGAAGCGAAGAACATGGAAGACATGGCCATGGCCGTGGGTTATGTGCACGCCTCCGACCGGCTCGCCCAGATGATCGGCATGAAGCTGATATCCGAGGGACGTCTTTCCGAGATGGCCGGACCGGCCGTGCTTAATCTGGATATTTACATGCGCACCATGAACCTCAAGGGCGCGGCGGAAACTCTCTATAAAAATATAAACGCTGAAAATCTCCGGCTTCTGGAATTTTATAGTAAAGGCGTTAATGCTTATCTCAACCAGCATAAAGACAAGCTGCCGCCGGGCCTCGCGCTGGCAGGCTACAAACCTGAAGCCTGGCAGCCCATTGATTCCGTAAAAATATTCGCCCTGGTGAATCTTCGGTCTTTCCTTTAATCTCCATGAAGAAGTTGCCGCCTTGAACATCGCGCAAGCCGTAGGCGCGGAGAAAACGGCCTGGCTGCTGCCCATCTATCCCGATGAGCCCATTCCGTTCGATGAGGCGGCCAAGCTCAAAGGCGTTGATTTGAACAAGGCCGCCGCGAGCGTGGCGGGAATAACCGGACTTCAGCCGCTTTTGAGTTCCGTTGGTTTGGACGGCACCGCCGCTTCCAATAATTGGGCAATCAGCAAGGAAAGAACAAAAAACGGCGCGAGCATTTTCTGCAACGATATGCATCTTCCTTTAAGCATGCCGTCCATGTGGAACATGATGCATATCCGGTGCGGCGCCTATGATGTCGCCGGGATGAGTCATCGCGGGCGCCCCGATTGTTGTTGCCGGATATAACGGCCATATAGCCTGGGGCATGACCATGGTCATGGCTGATAATCAGGACTTGTTTCTGGAACAACTCAAAAACGTGAACGGCAAATTGCATTATTTGTATAAAGGAGAGTGGCTGCCCGCCACAGAGCACAAAGAAGTTTTCAATATCAAGGGCAAATCGCCCGTTACCCTGACTTTTTATGATACCGTGCACGGGCCGCTGATGAACGAAGCGCTGAAAAAAGAGCCGATTCATCTCATTCAGCCAAAATCCATTGATCTTCCTTACGGCGTGGCCTTGAGCCGAACGGTTCCCACCGCGGATGACGACAGCATGAATGCTTTCTTCCAACTAAGTTTTGCCAAATCGGTGGACGAAGCGATTCCGATTATCAAACGGATCAGATCAATACCGCTGAACATGGTATTTGCGGATAAGGATAACATCGCCTGGCAGGTAATCGGCAATTATCCGGTCCGGGCCAAAGGCCGCGGGCTTATGCCGTCGCCGGGTTGGACAGGCGAATACGACTGGACAGGACTTTTGAAAGAGGAAGTATTGCCGAATATCAAAAATCCGTCCGCCGGATTCATCGGCACAGCCAATCACCGCACGGTACCGAAGGATTATCCCTATATTCTTTCTTCTTCCTGGTACTGGCCGGAGAGAGCCGAGCGCATTGCCCAGATGGCATCGGCAACGGATAAACACACGACACAGACCAATATGGATATGCAGCTTGATACCTATTCCCTGTTTGTGCCGAAGCTCAAAGAGGTAATCCTGAAAGGAATGCTGGCCGCGGATATTATGAAAGAAATCAACAGTTGGAAAGATGAAAAGAAGGCGGCACGGGCGCGCCTTGCGCTCTGGCGATGTTCAAAGATTTCGATGGCGATATGAAGGCCGATTCGAAAGGGGCGGCGCTTACGGGAGCGTTCTTACACTGCGCGACGAAAAATATTTTTCTTGATGAGTTGGGTCCGGTTGATTCCAAGGCATGGAAATCGTTTCTGGTCGTCAACAACGAAAGTTACAACGCCACCTGCGATCATCTTCTTGTCCGCGGCGACGAGAGCCCGTTCTGGGACGACATAAACACGCCGGAAAAAGAAACCAAGGCGCAAATCATCGCGCGCTCGCTGGCGGATGCCATAGCATTTCTGGAATCAACTTTGGGCAATGACGCAGGCAAATGGAGTTGGGGGGCTCTGCATACCTACACTTGGGAAACCGATACTTCTCAAATGGCGCCGCATCTTGGTTTTATCGAGCGCACGGCGCTGAAAAGTTTGTGGTCGTACTTCAACCGCGGCCCGTATCCCGCGCCGGGAGATATCTTCACGCTGAATGTGTCAATGTATATGATGGGCAAGGATTTCAACACGTGGGTGATTCCTTCCATGCGTATGATTGTTGATTTCAGTCAGGAAGAGCCGATGCTGGCGGTGAACAGTTCCGGCCAGTCGGACAATCCTTCGAGCCCTCACTATGACGACGGAATCAAGGCGTGGCGTGACGGAAAATATATTTCCTTCCCCTTCAAGGATGCGGCAATCAATGCCCAGTACAAGGATGTCTTACAGTTCAACCCGTAGCCTTGAAGCCTATGGATTTTTAGTGCAAAATAATTTGTCTTGCTAAATATATAAAAACTTATATAACAAAAGCCCGAAGTGGAGAGTGATTTATGAGAAAATCATTTGTAGCGTCATCGGGCAATGTATTTATTGATTTGGGATATTCAAAGAACGAAGCCGCGATTTTGCAAATGCGAGCCGATTTGATGGCCGATATCCGAAAATTCATAATTCTGGGGACATCCATATTTTGATTTTGCCCTGAAATAATTTCTTAATCAAATCAACAAGGGCTTTCTCTACCGAACTTAGGATCTTATCCTTTCCCCGTGGCCATGGCGAAGGGGCCACACCCGTTCCCATCTCGAACAAGGAAGTTAAGCCTTTCTGCGCTGATGGGGCAGTCCCGCCTCGGCGGGATGGGAGATGAGGACACCACAGGGGAATTTTTAAAGTCCTTTTTCCGACAAATGACGATAGGCAAGGTCGACCATAAAACCTCCAATGATTATGCCCGGTGTCGTATAGCCGTGAAACTCCTTTGCCCGTTCCAAAAATTCTTCAAAGGAATAATTCCGAAGATTCATTAAGCTGCTTCCACCCGGCAGGGAACATAACGGTGCATAGGGGTTCCGACAAAGTCTCGGTTTGTGTTTTTTGTTAATCTGTTGACGTTAGCGCCATATTTAACGCCATCGTAGACCAGACCGAAGCCGTGCGGAATGATGACCTGGCCCTTTCTGGCATCTGTGGTTACTTCGACCTCTATTTTTTCCTCCCCTGCTTCCGTGATAACCCTTACCATCTGTTTATCAATGATGCCCAGTCCTTCTGCATCTAAGGGATTTATGGCCAGGGTGCAGGCTCTTCTGCCTTTGTTCCAGGCAGGGTCTCTCATACCCGTATTGGCGTTCATGTCCATATGCCTTCCGGCCATCAAAATCAGGGGGAAATTCTTGTCAGTCTTGAGCTGTTCTTCTTCATCAACAGGATTTATTTTCTTTATCCAATCATCAACTTCCGAATTATAAAGTTGAATTTTCTTGTTCTTGGTCGATATGGCCTCCTTGTTCTTCTCTGGATCGCGTATTCCGATCAATATTCCTTCAGGATGGCTCATTATGGTCTGATACATGGATAGGCCCTGGTCCGGTCCCAGTGGAAAACCTGCCCTTGCAGCCTCTTCCTGTCGTGTTTTGGATAGTTGCATAAATAAGGGGAAGATACTGGCCAGATGAGCCGAGCCCATTGCACTGCCCAGCGTTTTTGCTACGATAAACTGCAGAGCGCTTGTACTTTCCGGAGAAGCCGCCATATAGTCCACTAATTTCTGTCGGTATTCGTTGAGGTTGCCACTTCTGGCTGCATCATAGAGCGATTCAGGAATTTGGGGGACCAGCCCCATAGCGTCGGCCAGCAGTGTGAATATTTCGGCATTTTCTTTCTGCTCTCCTTCCGCCTCCACCACCGGAGATCTCATCCGGGCATAAACCTTTGAGAAACCCTCACCAGCATTTCCATCCCATGACTCAAAAGCTGTTTTACAGGGAAGAACATAATGGGCCAGGGCAGCTGTCTCGCTCATAACGATGTCGGCCACAACCAGCAGATCAAGCTGTTGAAAGGCATTTTCATAGGCAGTCGTATCGGCGTAGGAACGTAATGGATTCGTGGCGTAGCAGAGCACGGCCCTCACACGGTTCGGATGATCATTCAGGATTTCTTCCGGCAAAACATTAGGCGGGAACATGCCATTGATGGCCGGAATGTCCGTCACCAATGTTCTCCATACCCGTGGATCGCTGGAGTCCGACCTGGATCCTCCTCCGAGCAAATAATTTCCGCCCGGAACACCGATACGTCCACAAATGGACAGCAGCATGACCAGCAGATAGGATACCAGCGCACTGTGTCTGTTCATTAGTATTCCAAGGTCATCAAGAATACTTGAGCGACGAGTGGCCAATTCCCGGCAGACCTTGACAACCAGATTATAATCAAGCTCACAGACCTTTAGCGCGGCCTTTACGTCAAAGCCTGAAAACCAGGGCAAGATCTCATTGAACCCGTCTGTATGTTTGGCAATATATTCCTTATTATAAATACCTTCATTGAGAATGATAGAAATCATAGACTTGATCAGGAGGGCATCTGTGCCGGGGCGGATGGCCAGATGAATATCGGCAATTTTGGCAGTTTCAGAAACCCGTGGGTCCACTACTACCAGAAGCCGATCAGGGTCTTTGGACATCTTCGTCAATCTTCGCCGCGCCTGGGGAAAATTATGGCTCATCATGGGATTCTTCCCGACAAGCATCACCAGGTCGCAATTCTCAAAATCAGATTCCATCTGGATACCTTGACTTCCCAATGTCAGGCCGTGTGCCCAATACCTGCCGGCAAACTCTTGGTTCGCAGCGGAATAGTTAAACCGTGAACCGAGTCTTCGTACCAGGCGAATAGGGAAAGGCATGCTCAGAAAACTAAACTCGCCGCCGCCGACCAGCGAAGCTAAAGCGCGGGGTCCATGCTGATCGAGGATACTCTTTAGTTTTTCAGAAATCTCGCTGATGGCCTGGTCCCAAGAGACCCGCTGAAAACTATCTCCTATCTTCTTGATGGGAAAGAGCACCCTGTCTTTGTTGTGTTGATGGTAAGCAATGTTCATCCCTTTTCTGCATATATATCCTTCGCTTATCGGGCTGTCCTTATCTCCGCGGACTTTAATTATACGATTGTTTTCCACCTGTACTTCCAGTCCGCAACGGTTACCACACAATACACAAGCTGTTTTCTTCCACGGCATAATGTCTTCTCCCTTCAATAGTTAAGCGTTTTGGGGGATTTCGAGGAAAGGCGGTAAATTCGGCCGATGCCGTACATCGGTCAGCACGGGATAGCGGAAACCCGCCATGTGGGTATCCCCGAGAGCCTTCATCATCAAATCGAATTTGCTTTTAGGAATAGTGAATATCACCTCATGGTCCTGCGTGGAACCGAAGACTCGGTCTCCGCCCGAGGGGAGAATAAATTGGCACAAGTCTTTTTTGACAGTGCCCGCCATGATGTCCCCGCAATCTCCCAGACCGGTTGCCGCAGTCGGAGCAATGCCACCTCCGCCGTTATTGGCTGCTTGAGCCAGACGCATGGCCTGGGCGGAGTTCACATAAATGCAAATCAAATCAGGTTCAAAATCAGCCCGATCAATGGGAGCGGAAACCATGTAACGGTATAGGCCTGGTTCATGCCTTTTCTCAGTCTCCGTCGGACCTGCCTGGGGAGGATTATCCATAAAGCCCATAGTGGCCTGACCGCCGATACAGCACTGATCCTCTTTCCCGACGGCCATAGCCCATCCGTAACGCCTTGAGAGGGCCACGGCCTGACAAAGGGTAATGGGATAACCCAGATCCTTGACAGGCCTCCTGACTTTTGCCGGCAGGGCTTCTTGGGGACCGTAAAGTTTGATAGCCACTGGAAAGGTTTGGGGCCTTATATACTTATTCAAGGTTTCGTTAACTTGTTTTAAGTCCATTTTTTCCTCCTTTAATAGGCTTTGTTTTTCTTGGTTGATTGACCTTATCCATAGCTGCTGGGAACGGCCTTTCTTTTGAACCTTGAAGGCCAAAGGTCTGCCGAAATTCTTCGATCCTTTTCGGAGTGCCTTCAAGCTGAATATCCCTGGCCAGTCGCCTTCGATCCGTCCGCGGCACCGTAAAGACGCTGGCCCAGATTTCTGGTGTCGTGGTTATTTTCAAGTCGGCCCTGGAATTATCTGATCTCTCAAACGACCAGCCGCCTTGGCCGAAAGATAGGGTGTAAGGTCTTTGGGGAAACTGCATCAACCACTTGGCCGGCCGAATTAAGCATTTGCCACTTTTGTTGAGCGATGAAGTAAGCCCCCTCATCAGGAGGTCCGGATTAACGACTTCGCCCGGGACAGGTGGACGCATAGCATAACGAAACCCCCAGTTGGCCAGGGCCTCCACAATGGGGCTCAGCTCCTGTCCCGCAGAGGTCAGTCGGTACCAGACCTGGCGGCGTCCGGGCTGGCTGTCCCGCTCAACTATCCCGGCCGATTCCAGTTCCCGAAGGCGCTGGGTGAGCCATTTGGGAGTGATATTATTTAAATAGCCGAGGAGATCGGTGAATCGCTGCGGTCCTGGTAAGAGATCGCGAATGATGAGCAAAGACCATTTGTCACCGATTTTTTCCAAGGTCCGTGCCACCGGACAAAAATGCCCATAGGTTTGAGCCATAGAATTCGCCTTCCAATATTTAGTATAATTAAGATAGTATCTTTTTTATATAATATGTCAAGTAAAAAATTTTAGAAATTTCCGATATCGATGGGATCAAATTTAGGAACTAATGGGAAATAGGAACAACATATTCCTTATTTTAATTTGTCCGGGAATAGAATTTTTCTCAAATAAATGAGGTCTTTTTTGCCAAGTTAAGGAGATTATCCTTTCCCTGTGGCTATGACCAAGGGACCATACCTGTTCCCATCTCGAACATGGAAAATAAGCCCTTCAGCGCCGATGGTACTGCCTGGGCAGTCCCGCTGGAACGGGATGGGAGAAGAGGACGCTGGCGGGGATTTATTTTAAAGCCCGTTTTCAATCAAGGTTGAAAACGGGCTTTTTTGTGAAACTGGAGGAGGCTCTTTCAGGCGTTCTATGCCCCTTCACGAAACAGGGAGGTCCGGCCGCCGTCCACTACCAGGTCGTGGCAATTAACAAAACTGCCCTCGTCACTGGCCAGGAAAAGGGCGGCGAAGGCGATGTCTTTGGCCAGACCTGACCTGGGTAAGGGTGTGGCCTTGGCCAGATTTGTTTTCAGTTTTTCCATTTTACGGGCGTTGGCCGCCGGATCGAGGGTATTGGCTATCTGGGAGCCTCCCCAAAAAATCGGGGTGGCGATAGCCCCGGGCGAGATACAATTAACACGGATACCGAATGGACCAAGTTCCACGCCAGCCAACTTGGTCAGTTGAGTCACAGCCGCTTTGATCATGCTGTACAAGTATTGGCCTTGATTGGTTCTTAGGGCCGCAATGCTGGAGGTGTTGATAATACACCCTGATTTCTGGGCCTTCATCACCGGCGCGGCGTATTTGATCCCGAATATAGGACCGCCCAGTAGTAAGTTTATGCTGTAAATTAAATCTTCTTTGGTCACGGTCTCCAGGGTCCCCGGGGTGGGCCCGCCGGCATTATTGAATAGGCAGTCCAGCCGCCCGAAACGGGTGACGGCAGCATCGACCAAGGCTTTAATTTCCTGATCATTGGTAATGTCGGTACGATGATAAACCACGTTTGAACCCAATCGTTTTGCAAGCTGAGTCCCTTTTTCTTCCGACCGGCCGGCAATGATGACCTTGGCCCCTTCAGCCGCAAATACCTCGGCGGTGGCTTCGCCGATACCGCTGGTTCCTCCGGTAATAACCGCCACTTTATTCTCTAATCGTTTGCTCATAGATTAACTCCTTAAAAATAATTTTTAGTTTTTTCTCACAACAGTTAAATGGATATAGTGGTGTAAAAATAATCTGGGTGGCCAGTTAAAGTCAAATCAATTTCTTTTTCCAAAAGAGACTTGAAAATTAGGGACAGTTTGTCTCTGTTTTCTCGTGATTATCTTTCCACTCTAATTTGTGAAAAAATAGTTTTTCTGCATCCTGTTAATAGCGCAAAACTAAGCTTTCAGCCGACCCTCTTGAAGTCGATAAAACCCCGATCAACATCCGTAGAGATCAACTGGACCCGGAGCCGGTGACCGACATCCAGACCTTCGAATCCCTGGACCAGTTTTCCTTCAACCGGCGGATGGAAGAGGCGGACCCAGGTGCCTTTGGGGGCGGCACCGGTGATAATGGCATCAAATTGTTGGCCGATCCTCGATTCAAGGAGAAGGGCCGCAGCCGATTTCTCGACCTGTCGCTCAACTTTTTTGGCGGCATCCTCTTCCTCGGTGCAGTGCCTGGCCAGTTCCTCCAATTCGTCATTGCTGTATGGCAATCCCCCTCCGGCGATGGCCGCCTTAATCAGACGCCCGGTGATCAAATCAGGATAGCGGCGGTTGGGGGCCGTGGAATGGGCATAATCTCGGACAGCCAAACCGAAATGACCCGGTGCGGTCTCATCCGGCAGCTCGGCAACGTATTCACCCGGTCCCAGGAGTTTAATAATACTGAGCGAGAGATCAGGGAAACGATCCGGATCGTCGGCTTTGGCCTTCATCAGAAACCCTTCGAGGGCTTTGGAATCCGGCTCAACAGGAAGGGTGACACCATGCTCTTGGGCTATCTCCACGATCCTGTCCCAGCGCTTGGGTGTGCGGACCACCCGGCGCAGGGAGGGAAGCTTTTTCCCGAAGAGATACCGGGCGGTCACACCGTTGGCGGCCACCATGAAGTCCTCGATAAGATCCCGGGCACGGTTTTTTTCGGTTACCGCCAGATCCTGAATCATATCGCCGTCAAATATGGGGCTCGTTTCAATCGTCTGAAAATTCAGGGCCCCATGCAAATGCCGGAAGGCCTTCAAGCTCTGGGCCACTTTGTCCTGCAAGCGGAGGTTTTGATCAAGCCCATCGACCGCTGCAATCCTTTCAGGCCTGGGGACCGGTGTTCTCAAGCCAGGCGGCGACGCTGTTGTAAGCGAGTTTGGCCTGGTTGCGGACCACGGCCCGATAAACATCCGAGCCCTGAAGCGATCCGTCTTCCTTGATGAGCATTTCGATGACAATGGCCAGGCGATCCTCCTGAAAGTTGAGAGAGGTGAGGTCGGTGGATAATCTCTCCGGAAGCATGGGGAATATCGTGGCCGCCGTGTAGACTGAAGTCGTGTTATGCTGAGCATGGTCATTGATGGCCGTGCCCTTTTTGACCAAGGCATCGACATCAGCCACGGCAACCAATATTTTAACGATGCCTCCGGGCATTTCCTCGGCCACAGTCAGTTGGTCAAGATCCCGGGATTCATCATTATCGATGGAGCACCAAAGTAGGGTCCTAAGGTCCCGGATCGTTTTGGTGTCTGCCGTTGCCGGCGATTGGATCTGATTTAACTCAGCCAATACCTCGGGGGAGAAATCAGGCAGCAGCCCCCGTTCGAGCATTACCCGATGGGCAATGTTTTGAAGGATTTGTCGATGTCGTTTTTCATCAGTCATGATCGTAACTCCTTTGTCAGCCACAATTTAAGAAAATATTTTAGGGGAATATCTCAAACATAAAACTAATTTTTCAAGATATGGCCTAACAAGATTCTCCTTAATTCGAGATTGAGCCGATTCGCAGCACAGGCTTGATTGTGTTGCCTTTTTTGGAATCGGCCATGGCCTTGTTGATTTCCTTGAAGTCATAAAACTTCAGGAGGCGGTCAAAAGGAAATCGCCCTGTCTGATACAGTCTGATCAACTTGGGGATAAAGCGCTGCGGCACAGCATCACCCTGTATGACGCTGATGGCCTTCCGTCCTTCCGGCAGAGAGCCGGCACTTCCATTTCCCGCCAGCAGTGCTAAAATGCCCTTCCTATTCAAGGTCCCAACGGCGATTTCACACATCTCCTGATCGCCGGTGGTATCCAGCACGTAATCAACTCCGCTTCCTGTTATGCGGGTGATGTGGGAGGCGATGTCATGACGGCGATTATCGATTATGTGGGTAGCGCCCAACTCCATAGCGAGCTTGAGCCGTTTAGGTTTAAGGTCGACGCCTATGATCGGGTCAGCGCCGACGACTCGTGCCGCCATGACCGCAGCCAGGCCAACGGCTCCCGTACCGAAAATGGCGATGCTTTAACCCTTCCGGACTTTCAGCGAATTGATTACCGTGCCTGCTCCAGTTTGCAGGCCGCAACCCATGGGAGCGAGCAACTCCAGAGGCAGGGCTTTGGGAACCTTGACGATGTTGCCTTCGGTAGCCAAGGCGTGGGTAGCGAAGGAGGACTGACCAAAAAAGTGCCCGCCTACACCGCTGCGGTGCAAGGCATTATTGCCGTCCAGGCGCCGGAAGCCGAAGTTCGCCTCCCAGAAGTACTGGCAATCAAAGGGGCGTCCTCTCCGGCACTCTCGACAATGGCCGCAGGACTGGTATGAGAGCACAACGTGATCGCCGCGCTTGACACCCTTAACGTGTTTGCCTATCTGCTCGACCACGCCCGCACCCTCGTGACCTAGCACCACAGGGTTAGCAGTCCCATTCCACCCATCTACAAAGCCTATATCGGTATGGCAGATGCCGCTGGCGACGATGCGTACCAGGATCTCATCGTCTCTGGGGCCTTCCAGTTCGAGGGACTCGATCTTCAGCGGGCTCCCGGTCCGAAGGACTGCCGCTTGAATATGATAGGTCTTCACTTTTAAAGGGTGAGCCAATCTATCGCTCCTCAGG
>CAWDKY010000064.1:0-21978 GCA_963802945.1 uncultured delta proteobacterium | reverse complement strand
CTTTCTTCGTGAAGGTCGGCTCCATCGTCTTTCGGGAGCGGCTATGTGCTCCTGGCTTTTTTGCAGGCCGATCTTGTCGGGCATTGGCATTGGCTTACGACAACTCAGCTTTTGGACGCCATTGCCGTGGGGCAGGTGACCCCTGGTCCTGTCTTCACCACCGCCACGTTCATCGGCTATTTGCTCGCCGGGTTGCCAGGCGCCGTTATCGCCACCGCCGGGATTTTTCTTCCCTCATTTATCTTTGTCGCCGCCAGCAGTCCTCTTATCCCGCGTTTACGCAAGTCAGCCGTGGCCGGAGCCTTCCTGGACGGCGTGATTATAGCTTCGCTGGCACTCATGGCTTCGGTTACCTGGAGCCTGGGGCGTGATGCGGTCATTGATCTTCCCACTGCTCTGTTGGCTTTAGGAAGCGCCGTTCTGCTCGTTCGCTTTCGCTTGAACTCCTTGTGGCTCGTACTTGGCGGGGCACTTATCGGCTTTTTGATTTATGTGGCAAAGATATAATTCCAGAGATGAGGAGGTTACCATGGTCAAGATAAAAGGAATGAAAAATAGAAATGGTATAAAGGTCATTGGTGTCATTTCTATCCTAATTTTTGCCGGCATGTCATTCGCCAGCAATGGAGATGACATCTTGCTCACCCAGGCAAAACAAATTTTTGGCCTGCTGCCACAAGTGATAGGTATCGGAGAAAAATCCTGTCACCCCTGAAAAGGTTAAACTGGGGAAAATACTATTTTATGAAACGCGCATTTCCGTAGACGGAACGGTGAGCTGTGCACGATGCCATCCGATCGGTTTGTATGCGGCTGATGGATTAAAGAAGTCTATTGGGAATAATTGTAAAGTCAATCCAAGAAATGCCCCTACCGTTTTCAATGCCGCAGGCCAAATTTCTGCGCACTGGATAGGAAACAGAGTAGATGTGGAAGATCAGGCAAAACAAGCGGTGATCGGCCCTCCCTCTTTTGGGATGCCGTCTTATGAAGCGGTGGAAAAGAGATTGAAGGAGATCAAGGGGTATGGCCCCCTGTTTAAGGAAGCGTTCCCAGAGGACAAAGATCCGGTCACGGTGGATAATTTTGCAAAGGCAGTGGGAGCCTTTGAAAGAACACTTGTCACTCCTTCTCGTTTCGACGCCTTTGTAAAAGGGGAACTGACCGCTCTCTCGGACAATCAAAAAAGAGGGCTTAAAACCTTCATCGAAACAGGTTGTATCATCTGCCATTCAAGCGCCTATGTCGGCGGACAAATGTACCAAAAGTTTGGTGTATTTGAACCCTACTGGCAGTATACCAAGAGCAAAGAAATTGATGAAGGAAGATATGTGGTTACTAAGAATGAAAACGACAAGTATGTATTCAAAGTCCCCATACTTAGAAACGTTGCAATGACATCCCCTTATTTTCATGACGGATCTGTCGATCACTTATACGACGCTGTCCGGATCATGGGTAAAATACAGTTGGCAAAAACTCTCACGGACCAACAGATTGGGGATATCATTATTTTCTTAAAATCTCTGACCGGGCAACTACCTGATGACATCCTCAAGGTGCCCCTCTTACCGCCAAGCGAATAGGTACCCGGGCCATATATTTTCTTTATGAAATTTCTTCTGCAGGTCTGGGGTCGGGTCTATAATCTTGGACGTTAAGTCGGGCCATTCCAGGAGCAGGTGATCCTTGGGACAATCTCACAGACCTTTTGAAATTTCACTTTACAAATCTCTTCAGAAGTCTAAATGATTGATTAAAAATAGAGGAAGTGAAACATTATAGACCTGGCCATATTGATTCAGGTTTAGAATCCTAACGCTGTAATTTGTAAGATTCAAAACCTGCTCCCCTACCCTAATGAGAACAGGATCCGTCCGGCCTCTTCTCTTTTGTTGATTTTCCCTTCGGCCTCCAGATAATCAATATGGGCCATGGTTTCACCAAGGGCAAACCATTTTTGAACCGGGGGAAAGTCTTCCCAGGATCGAAAATCAATATCCCAGGTGATATGGGGGGCGATCTGCCAGGCGGTTTTTTCTCCTTCTTTCAAGGCCTCCAGAACTTCATCCAATCTGTCCCGATGATGTTCTTGAAGCTCATCGATCCTTTTTTGGTGATCGGTTATGAGGCTTGCGGTGCCCCGGTAAAACGAGGTCAATCTCAAGATCATAGATCTTTTTTAAATTCGTCAGATAGGACTTTAGGGAATTTTCCAGTTCAGGCCAATTGGTGATATTGGGGGTAATGTCAATCAGGATGTGGTCTCCGGCGACAAAGAGCTTCTTTTGGGGTTCATAAAGGCACATATGGCCGGGAGAATGGCCGGGCGTATCAATGCAGGTAAAGGCAGTAATCCCCGATCTGTATCCCATCTCCTTCTATCAATTGCGTAAAATCCACCTTTCGCTGAGGGCTGTAGCGATACCCCGGATGATTTTCCATGGCCGTTTTCAGCTCCTCTTCCGGAAAACCGCTGGAGACATAAAATTTCATAATATCGGCGCGCCGCTCCTCGGAGGATTTTTTATGACCGCTGATAACCCTGGCTTCCGCTCGGCTGAAATAGACCGTCGAGGTATCGGTTGCCAAATGACCAATCAGGCCGAGATGGTCCGCATGCAGGTGGGTGATAAAAAAGTCGGTCTTCTTCAGGTCCACATCCAGCTCCTTAAGACATGACTGCATGGCCTTAAGACAGGCTTCACGGTTCATCCCGGTATCGATAATCAAAAATCGGTCCTCACCTCTGATCAGGTAGGAATTCAGGGCTTTTAAAGGGCTTCTGGGAAGGGGAATTTCAAGTCGGTATAAATCATCAAAAATCTTTTCAATCATGTTCTCTCCTTATATTGATTTTTAGAAGTCAAAAAACTAAGGCCCAAAGAAATATAAGCATCCCTAACGCTAACATGAAATAAAAATATTCCCTAAAAGAGATTGCGGACTATTTGGAAATTCATTATACTACCGTCAGTCAAGTAATAGCAAAAGCAGAGGCAAAGGAAAAGGGATATTTCAAGACCTGAGCCTACTGTATTTTAGGGTCAGAGGCTTTTCCCAAGAGAAAAGGAGGACACTGAATGGAAAATACAGTCCATAAACAAATCCCCTGTGTGGAAGGGTGGTTCACCATGAATTCGGAAGACCCCCGCCTTATAGGAGGGAGATGTAAGTCTTGCGGTGATCATTTTTTTCCAAAGGTATCCATTTGTCGGAACCCCTATTGCAAGAAGACCGAACCGGTGGAAGAGGTGTTGCTCAGCAGGAGAGGGACCTTGTACACCTTTACGGTTAATCATTATAAACCACCGGCACCCTATCACTCCCCTGATCCCTTTGTCCCCTATGCCAATGGCATCGTGGAGCTTCCCGAAGGGCTGATGGTTCAGGGACAAATAGCCTCAGGCTACGATGAAAAGAACCTGAAGATCGGATCGGAGATGGAATTGATCCTTGATAAGCTCTATGATGATGAAAAGGGAAACGAAGTGATCACCTGGAAATTCAAGCCGGTTTCGGGCTGAAAGCCTAAGGATGGCCGGTGGTGACCAACGGACGTAAAAAAAGGAGGCAAAGCCGATGAAAGAGGTTGCTATCATAGGTTTCGGACTGCATCCCTGGGGCAAATTCCCGGATATGTCCTGGGATGATTTAGCTGTTTATGCAGCCGAGAAGGCGCTTAAAGATGCCAATGTAGAATGGAAGGATATACAAATGATTTGTGGTGGGGAGGATCGTTTTAGCGGCAACCAGGGGATATTGGCCGGTTCCACCCTGCATGCCCGCCTGGGACCTACAGGAATCCCCACGGTTAATGTGCTACAACGCCTGTGCCACAGGTGGTTATGCTCTCAAGACCGCTCAATCTTATATCAACTCCGGTTTCTGTGACCTGGTTCTGGTTGTGGCCGGGAGTGTTTCGCCCAAAGGATTTTTTGCTCCTACTCAAATCAGGGAGTTCGACCCGACGGATTTTGACACCCAGCGCTTCAGAATTCTTGGCCAGACCAACCCCACCGGTTTTGCTCAGCAGGCGGTGAGACGGATGCACCTCTATGGTCTGACCGAGGACGATATTGCCGAGGTTAAGGTGAAAAACAGCCGGCATGCTTCGGCCAATCCTTATACAAGATTTAAAAAAATATATACCAAAGAAGAGGTACTGAACTCGCCGCTCGTCTGTTATCCGCTCCGCCTTTTTGAAATTTGCGCTACCAGCGACGGGGGAGCCGCATTAGTCGTTTGCAGTATGGAGAAAGCCAAGCAATACACGACTAAACCGGTCATCGTAGCCAGTATCGGGGTTGCCTCTCCGGATTATTCCGCTCCTGAATCACCCCGCGGCGGGTTCGGCCTGAACATCGACAAACCCGATCCATCCAGAAAGGATCGCCTTACACCACCAGCCAGGGCAGCTTTTGATGAAGCCGGTATCGGGCCTGAAGATATTGATCTGGCCGAAGTCTATGACCTGGCGGCATCATTGGAACTCTATTGGTATGAAGCCACCGGACTTTGCAAGGAAGGTGAGGCCGAGGCGCTCTTGCGGGAGGGGGCAACCAGGTTGGGCGGAAGAATTCCGGTAAACACCAGCGGCGGTGTATCCTCTTCCGGAGAAGCCATACCTGCTCAGGCCATGTTTCAGATATGCGAACATGTTCAGCAACTGAGGGGTATAGCCGGTGAGAGACAGGTGGAAGGTGCCAAAGTCGGATTAGCCATTAACCGTGGCCTGGGTGGAAATTCCTCCTGTATTATAACCAAGATATAAAAATGGGGGTATTAAATGGGGGCGGGCCACGCAGGGTTGGGGTCGGGTTTATAATCTTGGACTTTACGTCAGGCTGTTCCAGGAACAGATGATCCTGGGGCAATCTTAACGACTATCTGAAATTTCACTTTAAGAATCTGAGCAGAAGTCTAAAAAAGAGCCGTCTGTGTCTCCTGCTTGCTGAAGAAACACAGGTATTCTTTGTTCACAGGATTATCCCTCCTGAAGAGGGAAGCTTGGAATCCGAGGAGGTTCTGATGCTTTTTCGTTTGGTCATTGGGGGAGGGAAGCCCCAGGATCTTTCTCTGGAGCTTCCCCAAATTCCCCAATCTAATTCGCCCTGGTGGGATCTAGCTCTTTGGTTCTCTCGAAGGCTTAGTCGCCCGAAGGATTCTTACCTCTGCACCTTTCCAGTTTCGGATCCATCAAGGGAAGAACCTTCACCGCAGGAATCCTGCTTGTGGGACCCAAAAAAGAATAGTCAGACGCCCAATGATAAGGCGGAATATTGAAAGACACCTTCTGTCGATCCGGAGGAACATATTCGCTTATATAAAGGTCTTCGATGACCATATGATCACAGGGTCGCATTTTGACCACTTGACCGTTGGCAAATTGATAAGTGTCTCCCTCCCAGACCTTGATAATCTTTTCCGGGTCCGTACTTCCGGCTCGTTCGATTACACTCAAGAGCCAGTAAAGATCCATGCTCCATCGGAACAACCCGTGTTCATACATCTTTTGGTTGAAAGGGGGTTTGAATTTGGTCTTCCACAGATCATGCCACATATTATACAATTTGATGTCATCACGGGTTTTAAAGACCGGGTTGCCGTTTCCATAAGAAACAATGTTCTGCAAACCATTCGAACCCTGAATTCCCACTGCAGTCAAAGTATTGGGGTCGCCCATGAAGATATGGGCAAAGGGGTCATGATCCCCATTTGTCTGGCCTGCTTGAGCAGGTTGCCCGAGTCCGGCAGCCAATCACCGGTGTAAATCACCTCAGCACCGGAGGCCTTAATTTTGGTCAGATAGGGGGCAAAGTCGGTCAGAAACAGCTTATGAAAATCCTCACCGACGATCTGGGCTTGAGGATAATATTCTTTTAAACCTTTTTTAAACGATTCGGCCAAGTCATGACCGTACATGTAATCCTGGTTGAGAAGATAGAACTTTTTTTCCTTTTTCCTGATTTGGCCGTAGAAATAGGCGAAGCTCCTTCCAACCTGGGAAGTCGAAAACTGGGTCATGAAGGCATAGCGTGAAAAATTTTGGGCATTCTGCAGTTCATCGGATAAGGAGGTGAAGTTCTGAGAAATAATATGATATTTATCGGCCACCTCATTCATGACTTTTACCAAGTTACTGCCATCGGTGCCCCAAAAGGCGCAAACCTTTTCTTGCAGGGCCATGCTTTCACAAATTTTCTTGCACTCGTCCGGCCTGGACATGTGATCGGCCTTGATGATCTGGACCAGCTTCTTCTTACCGTCTACCAGGATGCCTCCCCTCTTGTTGATATCGTGGCTTACCCAACTGGCCACCGCCCAGTATAATTCACCATTCACAGCGCCGGTTGAAAAAGAAGCGACCACGGCGATCTTGATCGTATCCCCGGTGGGGATCACCGGATGGCTCGGATCAAAGTCGGACATATTTCCCATTTTACTGACTGCGAATTTGGCATTAGCCGCCGAGGCCATGGCGGGACTCATAATCGTTAGAAAAAAAAGTGAACCAATAGACAAAATAATCAAAAATATTTTACTGATCGATCTCATTTTTAAAAACTCCTTATGGTTAATAGTTATAGGTCGTCAGGCCCAAATGGACAATTCTCTCTTCGCTGAGTTTGAGACCTGACGCCGATCCGGGCTATGGTTGTTTGGGTTGAGATTCTATCGCTTCCAACATTCCAAAATTAATCCGTTACTTCTCTTTGCTCCGTTATAAGATCGCCTTCTTTCTTTTTGGCTAACTCAAGGGGAAAAACAGGGCAGAAAAGAGAGGATGAAGGTGTCTTCTGGAGAAATTTGGGAGATTGCGGGGCTGGACTTACAAATAACTTATTAACGATCACCGTTTGAACTTTTGTCTTTTTTCAGAAATGGAAGGTTGAGGACTTCAGAAAGAAAATAATATTGAACCTTTTTTACGTCTTCCGGCCAGCCACTCCACGGGCAGGATCAGCACCACCACCATGGGGTCAGGTCTATTTTCTTGACATTAGTTTATTTGTTCGTATAGGTTGGCCAGCCGAGATAAAGTGTAAACCGAAATGATCGGTGATCTGCTCCAGAAAATATAAACACATTAATGTCAAGAAAATAGACCTGACCCCATTCCTAAGATTGTCAGGAGGATGAAGCTTACAAAAAGAGAGATAAAGGTAGGTATAAGTCCATAAAGAGCCTTCTGAAAAGCCACATCAGATAATTGACCATCATTTCGAGGAACAACTAAATTTAATACCAGCAAAGTCATAGCGATGGCAAATATTCCATCCACCAAGGTTTCGAGTCTTTTGGTGGTCATATATTTACCGGAATCTTCGGCCTCAACCATTCTAATTTCTTTTTTCCTCTCCTTTAAGTGCCTTCCGTCCTGGATCTGTTTTATTTTCCGCCATTGACACTCTTTGGTTAATGGCCCCGCCGAGAAAAGGTCTAACGTTAAGGTATAGGATTTCTTATTCAATTATTTCTAAAAAATCAAGCCATTTCCTTTATTACGATTTGCATTCTTGCGGGTTTTGAAAAATGGAGAACTGCGGCTTTCCGGAAGAACTCCTCAAGTTTCCTCGAACATGGCCTCACCGCACAGAATTTAAGGATTTCACCTTGTGTTCTAATAGATAGTCAAGTGATATAAAATACCCTACTAATGTTTTAAAAAGTAAGTCCTTAAAATTAACAATTACTGTTTGAAATGCGCATAAAAAAGGCAGGGTCAACTGACCCTGCCATGTGGGAGGCCTCCAGGTTAAACTAAAATCTGAAGTAGGCGCCGTCAATGATGAATTCATCACCTGAATGATATGCACTGGCGTCACTGGCAAAATAGACCGCTGCCGGGCCGAAATCCTTTGGCACGCCCCAGCGCCGCAAAGGGATCCGGCGAAGCACCGCATTTTCAAACTTCTCGTTAGAGAACACGTTAGCTGTCATATCCGTCTCGATCCAACCGGGTATAATGGCGTTGGCACGAATGCCATAGCGAGCATATCCCACAGCCAAGGCTCGAATCAGGGACAGTAAACCGCCTTTGCTAGAGGCGTAATGTTCGCTCCCAGGCGCCCCTGAGATGGCAGAGAGGCTGCTGGTAGCCACCAGCGACCCCTTGATCTTATATTCTATCATGTGCCGGATCGCGGCCCTGAATGTAAAAAAAACACCCTCCATATTGACGCTGAAAATCCGTCGCCACTCTTCAATGGTCATCTTATGAAAGGGGGTTCCTATGCCTCCTATTCCGGCATTGGCAAAACAGGCCGTTACCTTTCCCAGGCTTTTTAACGTCTTGGCAAAACATTCCTCCACCTGTTGTTCAGCCGAGACGTCACATTTTAAGGCTAATACACGGTGACCATAACTTTTCAGCTTTTCTTCAGCCGCCTCGTTTTTTCCCTCATTTCGCCCCCAGATGCAGACATCGGCTCCCGCCTCAGCCAGGGCTTCCGCCATTCCCAGTCCAATACCGCCGTTGCCACCGGTTACCAGCGCGACCTTGCCTTCAAGATCAAAACTAGATTTTCCCATACTTTTTCTCCTTTATAATGAAATAGATTCTTAGGCTCCTTTTTCCAACAGATGAGGTTAGATAAAGAATTCCCTTTTTGGGTTGAAGATATGGGAAGCATTAAACTTTTATGTCAAGGAAAAACAATCTCATCATGCTGAATTATAGGACTTTGGTTTTGAATGGAGAGAGTATAAAATAAGAAAAAGGCAGGATCAAGGAGAAAAAACAGGGGAGAAGACAAGGGAATGAAGGCTGATCTTCCCCCATACTACACGAGAAAATGTTCAAGGGCGCAGAACTATCCTTATTCATTCATTTCGAACGTGTTCGCTCGAGCAATGGCTCCCAGCCAGGCGGCGCTAGGTTTGACTGTGCGAAGCTGTGTCTTGCGGTCCACACCGATCAGACCGAATTGAGGGCCATAGCCGAACAACCACTCAAAGTTGTCCAGCAAAGACCAATAATAGTAACCACGAACATCAATGCCGTCGAGCAGGCATTGAACAACCCCCTTCAGTGCGCGCCGAACATATTCGATGCGTTGCTCGTCATTGGTCGTACCGATTCCGTTTTCGGTAACGTAAACAGGCACACCCGCTTTTTGGGATGCATAGCGAATGGTGGGCTCAAGCGCTTCCGGCCAGAATTCATAGCCCATAACGAGAAAGTCTACGCCGTCTTCCGGGCCGAGCGCGCCCTCCGGCCCGAAGCGGGTTCGGCTGTAAGTTTGGACTCCTATGAAATCATCCGCTCGCGCGGCTTCAAGAAAGGGTCCATAATCTTCGGCCAACGCTTTGTCACGCTGCTTCTCGCCGCCAGGTACGGCTTGATAATCGGACATAGACAGCGTGACGCCCACCGGAAACTTACCCGGTCCAGATTTTATGGCCTCGCGGGATTTCAGATGGGCTTGAAGCATGATCTCGTTGATGCGAAACGGCTCGCCGAAGAGATAGGGGCTGAAGCGTTCAACGGTTGTGCCGCATCGCCTTGCGGCCTCGGCCACGAACTTCAGATAATTCTTCAATCCTTGGCGCGGCAAAGTCCCTCTGATTGCCAGAGAACCGTTAAGATTGGCTTCGTTGATGGTGCAAGCCATACCGATCATGTCGCCTAGGTGCTCCGTCGCCCGCTCGCAAAATTTTGCGAACCGATCAGCCGCCCTGTCGTCCTCCCATCCGCCGTCGGCGGTAAACCACAAAGGCGCAGTGAAATGATGAAAGGTAACGCAGGGAACAAGGCGGTTCTCCCAGCAGGCGGCAAGCATTCGGCGGTAATGATCAAGGGCGGCAATTGAAAAATGGCCCGGCTCGGGTTCGATCCGCGGCCATTCAATAGAAAGGCGATAAGAGTTGAATCCGAGCTGGGCCATGAGCCTGATATCGTCGTGATACCGGTGATAATGGTCACAGGCGTCGCCGGACGGCTCTGCAAAGGCAGTGCCCGGCATATGCTCCAGAAACCAGAAATCACTCCCCGTATTGTTTCCTTCGACCTGATGCGCAGAAGCCGCCGTACCCCATATAAAACCTTTTGGAAATTGAAAGGTCATATTGGCTTTCTCTGCAAGTAAGTAGGTTCAAATCTTAAAAGGGCAAGTCTGCTCTTGCCTCTTTCTCTTCTTAATTCAATAAAACAAATTTGTTATCATAACAAAAAGACTGCATAGTTATTCGTTCGAAAAAAGAATTATCTGTTCAGCTATCACTTCAACCGGCCGTTTGACTGGGTAAATTACTTCAACTACAAGGAAATGCTAATTTCACAAATTACGAAGAAAGGCAAAACTTTAGTTATCTGGAAAGAGAGTTACTGTTAACCACAAAGGCTCAAAAATCGCTGAGAGAATCATTAATAGATGTTGTGTTTTGATGGAAAGAGTATAAGGAAAGAAATAGATACGGTCAAGGAAAAAACATATCGAGCAGGCGGCCAGGGCCGGGGCGACAATGGCCGCTACGCTTACTTCAAGGCTTATTTTCAACACGTTCCCTCTGCCTCATCTTCAGCCGGCGAAGGATGATTTCATCCAGCGGGTCATTTGACGCATCTCGGCAACTTTTTTCCCGGAATCCTTTTCCTCCAAGGTTACATCATACCAGATAAACTCCGTCTTGGAGCTGGCCCCCACACAGATCAGTTTCCCTTTAGCCCGGTAGGGCACCCCGATCTTTACCGGTCCATTGATGTTGTGCAACTCGGTGGCCCCGTAAAATCCCACGGCTTTGGGTTTTTCAAAGATTTTCCCGTCCTCCCGGACAGGAGGTATCATCATAATTTTAGCCATCACGGCCGGCGGTGCGATGGCGCTGCCCAGGGCGAACGGTCTCGATACCAATCCAGCGGATCGGTGATCGTCTTAAGCGATGCATCCACCAACTCCTGGGTGATGAGGACATCTTCCGCTGCTAAATCCGATCCGGCCTTTAGCCCGGCAAGGATACGCAGTTCTTCTGGTTTGGCATTCTTAAACTCAAAAGTTTGCAAATAAGACGGCTCCTTTGGGTTTCCAACCGAGGCCGTTCCCTTTAACACGGTTTGACCTCCTGGGGTCTCGGCCTTGGCTTCCACTTGGACCTCTTTGGCTCCTGTGGGAGGGACACCGAGAACCGCCCTCACTTCCTCTCGGTCGGTGGTGGCATAGGTATAAAAGGCACTCAGTATTCCTTGCTCAAACCAGCGCTGGCCAAAGGCTTGGAGCAATAAAGGGGGAAATAAATTCAAATGGATGGTCCCGGGTATGGTGCCTCCGCGCATACCCACCTTTTGGGCCACCTCATCATTATGGATTGACCCCGGCAAGTTGATCCAAACATTTACCGGCCTTCTCCAGCCGCCCCAAATATAGCCGTCTTTTATTTGAACATCTTCTGACATATCGTTTCCCTTTCATCGAAACTTTAAATTTTTATTGCCTCTATTCTCGTCAATAGTCGCCGAAACTTTTATTCTTCATTCCGACCTGCATCAAGTCCGACAAACTCCAAGTCGGATTCAAGGGTTCAAGGGTTTTAAATTCCGACGCCTATCACTCCGCCATGCGCTCGAACCCTCGGCTTGAACCCTTTTTCATCCTTCGTGGTGCCACGCCCCAAAAAGCTGGCGATTTAAAGAAACTTTTAACAGTAGGTGTTTCACTTTTTTGGGCTGGGCTATTTTTACAGGCTCTCAGCGAACTCGCGCCAGATATCCCAGGCCGGCACCTGTTTCTTTTTTGGATCCCAAAGACCCAGCGGCTTGCCTTTGGTCTTCAGATGTGGAGGCAGTTTCTCCAGCTCCAGGGCGACCCTTTCCAGCCAGAACTCGGTATCTCCGAGGTAGTTCTCAGCAGTAATGCCCCATCGGGTATAGAGCGGCAGTATATGCAGCACGGCCATCGTTCCTACTCCCGCTAGTACCTGGTGAGCCCGCCAGCAGAGGTGCTCAAAGGCCTCGCTGCAAAAAGCCTTGGCCATAGCGATGTCCAGTTCGTGGTCCGGTTGATTCAGTGCCCAGGCCGCATAATTGGAAATATCTCGCAGGCGTCCTGCCGTATCGTCAGCTGGACACAATGCTCCTGAACATGCTGGTTTATTCCAATGGGCATATCGAACTGTATGCGGGTTTTAGCATGATCAACGGTTATATCCTGGACCTTCTTGGCGGCCCCAGCCATCTCGGCACACAGCATCACGGCTCCGGCCTGAATGGATTGGAACAGAGGGTCCCATCCCTTATTTAACTTTCCCACGATGTTCTTCTTGGAGACCCTGACTTTTTTAAAGACCACCTCACACTGTTTGTTACTGTTAGTCACGGTATCCATCAGTTCACAACTGACTCCCTTGCTCTTGGCCGGGACCAGAAAGAGGGTGATCCCTTCTTCGGGTTTTCTGGCCTGTCTGGTCTTGGCAGCGCACAGGATATAGTCAGCCACGTGGGCATCATGAACGAACAGCTTGACGCCGTCTAAAATATAATCATTACCCTTAGGAGTGGCCTTCATTTTCACTCCTTCCGGCTCCCAGGCCCGGCCATCCCAGACCGACTCCGGTTCGGTCAGGGCCATGGCCAGGATAAGCGTGCCGTCCACTATCTTAGGCAAGAGTTCTTTTTTCTGTTCCGGACTTCCGGCATTTAGGATCGTCTGCCCGCAAAGTACCACAGTGGACAGGTGAGGACTGGGGAACAATGCCCTTCCCATTTCCTCATGCAGCACCATCAGGTCGATGAAGTCACCACCCGTGCCTCCATATTCCTTGGGGATACCGATCCCCAGCCAGCCTAACTTGGAAATCTTTTTCCAGATCTCCTGAGAGTAACCCTTCTGATCGGTTTCTATCTTCCTGACAACAGCCTCAGGGCATTCTTTCTCCAGAAACTCCCGGACTGATGTCTTCAGCCTATTCTGGTCTTCACTGAGTGCAAAATCCATAAACTTCTCCTTTTTGGTTTAGATGATCCTTATTTCGGCTGTGATAATTTGGCTTCTTTATCTTTGTTCAGTTCATCATTGATCATCTTGTTGAATTTCCGCGGTATCCTTGGCAGACCCAAGCCTCTCTCGGCAATGATAACCCGGCGTATTTCAGGGCTTCCGGCAGCATGGATGGAATGCATCCGTTCCCAGGAACGTCCCGGTATGCCCCCGTACTTGGCATACTTTGATTTCGCTTTGAGCTGGGTGTACATACCAAAGACACGTCCGTACTGCTCACCCTCCCAAGCCGGCCAGAGCTTATGCCAGAGTATTCCGGAGTTATAGCGCTGCGGTCCCAGTTTTTCACGCTGGCTCCTGTGCCAGGCCGTATACCAGCCGAAGAGAAATTCTAGATGCCGGCGAATGGCCAATCTGGCTAACATTTCCCTGGCTTTGCGGTCTTGATAAAGGGGTTTGCCGTTCTTCTTTTCCTTTCGGGCGTACTCCATGATTCTCTCCATGCTCCTTCTGGCTCCAAGACCGCCGCCGGCTGCCCTTTCATACTCAAAAGTGGTCATGGCCAGATAAAAGCCCCGGTTTATCTCTCCTAACAGGTTTTCTTTGGGAACTCTGACATGGTTATAAAAAATATCATTCTGTTGGGAGCCACCCATGGTCGGCAGTGCCCTATAGCTGACGCCGGGGGCATCCCCTGGTACCATAAAGACGCTCAGACCGCGGTGCCTGGGCGTCACATCGGCCGTCCTGCATATGGTAAAAAGCCAGTCCGGTTTGACGCCACCGGAAATGAAGGTCTTTTGGCCGTTAAGGATATAGTCATCGCCATCAGGGACTGCCCTAAGTTGCATATTCGACTCATCCGAGCCGGCCTCGGGCTCAGTAAAGGCCTCAAAAGAAATTATTTCTCCTTTGGCGATTTGGGGGATCCACCGTTTCTTCTGCTCCTCGGTCCCTACTGCCAGGACCGTTGGCGCAACCAGAGACATACTCATGATACCGGTCCACTGTGCTCCCCAATAGGCCATCTCCGAAGCAACCGCCGCATCTTCCATGGGGGTTAAGCCCAGGCCGCCGTAATTTTTAGGCCAGCCGGCACTTGGCCAACCTTTTTTCGCCGCCTTCTGATGGAAGCGTTTCCAGAAAGCCTCGGCCTTTTCTTCTCGGAAACGACCTGTAAAATCAGGGTTAAAGTCCTCAGGTAGCTCCTTGATGCAGAATTCACGCATCTCTGCCATCAGCTTTTTTTGCTCTTTTGAAAACTCGAATTCCATTAAGACCTCCTCCTTTTAAAACGTAAACGCATTCTCACAGGTTATAAAATTAAAAATCAATAAAACCTCTTTCATACCTAACGTCGCCCTGGACTCTTTAAGAAGAACTTTTTTTTAGGTGAGACTTCAACCTAAACACAAAAGGAAAAAACATTTTCCCTCAACGTTTTTCTAAATACCACGAAAAATACCCATTCAAGGGAGTATATCCTTTATAATTACCATTAACTTCATAATGAATTTGAGCGTTAGCACTCTCCGCAATTAGTCCCTGGCCATCAAAGACAATTGAACAATGATATTTAACATCGCCCAGTGCTTGGCTTAGGATGGCTGGAGGGATCTCTGGGTAAACCTCCTTGAAATGTTTCATATCCGAAAGGTAGTCACCTTCAAGTCTGTTCTGATGGCGGATGAAGGCGGTCATTCCGATTGTGCCATCAAGACCGCTAACAAAGTAATACTTGCCATTGGTTGTGATCGTAACGTGGGCATTGATAAATTCACGACTTGGAATTTTCTTTATTTTAAAATCGGTTACAAGCCAATCTCCTACGAAAGGTTCAGGGGATAATAATACATTCTCGGATTTGTCTTTTAGGACGGAACCACAACCAGCACCGAACAAAATGAATAGTAAAATAAACAGAAATTTAATATTCTTCTTCATAGATCCTCCTTGGTTTTTTCTGCATGGGAAAAAGCCTTCTCTCGAAATAATTCACTCTTGTGGCATTGTCAATATAAAATAGCCACTGTTGTCCCTATTTTCTAAAATATTTATGGCAATTGTATAAAAAAGGAGGAATAAGTCAATTCAGAACGAACGCCCCCTTTTATGACAGAGGCTCTTTTTGTCATTGAGGTGTATTTTTATGGGCTCCTCATTCCTAAAGATTGGAACGCCTTTATCCGAGGCTTTTTGTTGTGTCGTCCTTGGACAACTTTTTATGATTTCATCATTCACTGTCCGGGGAAGAAGGTATAAGTTACCCAGACAAGTAGTCCAAGAAGAACAACACCGATTATCAGACTGTACCCTATAAGTTTTTTCTCCACTGGGAGCAAGGGCTCGTACTCCATCTCCATCGTTTTTAACTCTTCTGCTATTTTAGGTTCTTCAGACATAAAAAGCTCCTTTCTGGTATAGGAAGGTCAAATGATTTTTCCAGAAATTCTTCCAAATTCATTTTATCCGGCCAAGGGTGGGTGCACCCCATGGAAGAATATCCATGAGATGAACAGCCCTATCCAGATGACAAACCCGAAGAGACATATCAGATAAACTGCAGCTAATTTACCGATGCCTTCTTGCCAAAGTTTTTTAAAATTAGACATAACACCGATGGTGAAAAAAGTCATCACGAAGAATATTACCCTAAAGATGTTACCTTCCCCCATAGCCGCCTTGGCATTTTTTATCAACCCGGGTGAATTCATCCCGATAAATAAAATAATAAGGAAGGTCATCACATAGCCGATAACAAATTTCGGAAACCTCTCCCATATCTGGCCTGGTCGGAATTTTTCACCCGGTTTACATTCTATAACGGTACACCAGATTATAGCCAGGATAAAGGCCCAGATACCTATAAAAATATCGATAAATACCTTTACGGTTGCCGCTGTTCCCATCATCCAGCCTTCCTTATAGTTTGCTCCCGTCATAGCGAGGGTCTTGGTTCTTATAAGTGACTCAGTGACAGCGCCACTGGCAACCGCTGCCCCATCGGTCTTAACAGCCAGTCCCATCCAGGCCCCTGCGACCATCGGCTCCTTCCATAAGAAACTTTTCCGCAAAAAACGGGAGTACTAATAGCTCGACAACGGCAAAAATGACCACCAGGGAGGATACCATGATGGGGATCTTCGGCCTGGCCTTTATGGCGGCCCCCGTAGCTATAGCTGCGGATACACCGCATATCGATATACCTGAGGCCAGGGGTGCTGCCCATTCCCGGCTGAACTTAAAATATTTCCTGGCAATGAAATAGACCAAAGCCCAGTAAATCAGGTAGGCCTCGACAATGGCACACAGACCCCTGAACATTACTGCGGTGGCCAGCCCCAACTTTTCAGCCGCGGTAATTCCCAAAAATCCGCCCAGAATGACAATGGCGGTCTTGATGTATAATTCAGGCCTTACACCCTCCTTTATAGCTTCTGCAAAACCAGGGAAAAAATTGCCAACAATCAATCCAGCGACCAGTGCAATAATAAACCCCCCTTCAGGTGTCAGTTTCAACGACCAGGTAATTCCGAATTTCTTCATATCAGGGGGTATTGTCGCGGCCAAATGAGCCCAGCTTCCGATGATCCAACAGATATAACTAATCAGGAATACGGCGGTAAAACCTCCGATAAACCGTTTAATATCGGCTTTCAAGGCTATTGCACCAATGGTCATAATAATGAGCAGAAATAGATAGGTCGCAATGAAGGATCCTACCCCTCCCAGCCAGCTATAGGCTTTGGATATAGGACTTAATGCCTTTGATAAATTCGTCCATACTGCAGTGTTTATTCCAAATCCAAGGATGTCAGCCCCGAAAAATATCCCAAGGGACAGAATGAATATAAACAGTCCGACCCATAAAGACATCCAGTCTTCGCTTAGGCCCTGTTTTGTTTCTTCCATACCTCTTGCTTCCCTTTCTTTAAGATAGGTTAAAGATAAGTACTGAGGTTTCTAACTGATTTTTTATTCTTTGATCTCCCGCTTTTCTGAGTTATGACATGTTGATTCTATTAAAAATTAAACCGCTGTCAAGAGGATTATAATGCAGGCTACCCTTCCATCAATCTAAGACTGAAGAGGGGCCGCCAGTTTAATTATGATAAAATGTTTCCAAAAGCCCGGGAGCAGAAAAACTCCTTTCTCATTGACCGCTCTTTCTGTAGTCTTTAAATTTTCACCCTTAAAAAAAGACAACATTTTAAGAAGATAGACCAGAAAATTATTGATTACTTGTCGAATTGTACAATACGCCCCATAATCAGATGAGACAGGTCGATGTGTATTTCCATAGATGGTAAGGGAATGAGGGCATCTTGAGTTTCCTTTTGACGAAGTTTTAGGGAGAGGATACTATAGATGCCGCAATAGAACCGGGGATAGGGGTGGTCCTGTCTGCGTGCGACGCACAGGCTGGCATAGCCGTTCACCCTGTTAAAGAAATATCTGGCAATTTGCGGAGGTATTAATCGCCAAGGTAAAATTTGAAATATCAAGAAGGGAATCAAAGATTATTATTTAAAAGGGTAAGGCCAATCTAAGGCATCAAAGATTTTTTACAATTGGATAAAAGAGGAGGAATAAGTCAATTCAGAACGTCCCCCTCTAAGAGCAACCAAAAGAAAATTTTATCAAATAAATTGCCCTCAGACGCTTTCCAATAGTTTCTTCCAAGCTTGGCGGTGAGACGGTTGGGTGTTCCAACTATCAAGATGTTGGCCAACTTTTTGAAGAAAAGTGATACGGATAGGCTCTCCCCCAAGCGCCAGAACACTTCGAGCAAACTCAAAAAAGTTGAACACATAAATGTTCTGGCCACTTGCGAATGCACGCGCAATACGCTCTTCGAGGAGAACTTGATCACCGCTTTTAACTCCAGGCGTTGTAAAAAAGATATCTTTGATTTTACGTTGTCGGCATTTTTGAAGTGTTCCCTCAACATCTGTTAGTGTCAATGTTCGATCTTTAACCTCAACCACCAAAACAACTTTACCATCAGAATCGACACATTCCAAATCGGCAGCCTGACCGGTAGCCTTGTCGCTGGCATTGATTCTAGCCCGTTCGACCTTCGCGTAAAGGTCAAAGTGAATCCCTATAGAATCAAAAATTGCGCCGCATAGGGCCAAACTACGATCGCCTCCGGATTTTTCTTTAAGAAACTGTTAGCGAGTGAAAGGATACCTTCCAAGCTAATACGCGGTGGCAGCGGATAAGCAAAGCGCAGGGATCTCTGCCGACGAAACATTTCCAGTAAGACTTGCCGAAAAACCGCTTCAGTAAAATTGGGATCACCCCGAGACTCGACTTGGTTCAAGATGTTCACAAGAGTGTTCCATCCAGTCACGTCTTTTTTACTTTGGTCATCAAGTTCCATACGAGGAATGCGCATAGGATTGCCAACATAAGGGTCGCTTGATGTACCGAGGATGTTCTCCTGCCGTAAATTGAAAGGAGCAATGACTTTACTTCCTAAACTCCGTGCGTCCCATCCGGTAACATCGCTTGCATCCCCTTTCTTTTTTTGGAGACAGAGGCAGTCAAGCATTGGGTTGGTTAGCTTTCCTAAGAGCTGGATTGGTAGGCAAAAGCGATAAGCCACTTGTTTATGATTAATTGAAGCCTGTATTGCCCGACATAAGATTATATCAATAACATATTTGATATCAGATTTTACGCTTGTATCGGATACAACGAATTGCCATTGTTCTTCAAGCAATTTCGTAGCCTTCTTAAAATCTAGAATTTCTGAATCATCGCTTTTTTTTGTCATGTCGAATTCGTATTTTGTATTGAGCAGGGCGCTCAAAAAGGTAAAGGTTTTTGTCGGTTAAAGTGTAACTATAACTTTGCGAATAAGATTCCGGATCGTAGTTCACCCAGACCGATTCCATGCGTTCGCCTTTCGACGAATTGCAGAGACGTGTATTGGCATCAACCCTAATCCAGCCACGATAGAGTCTATCCATCAAGGGACAACGATAACCCGATACAGCCACAGCACCTTGTACGGATCGAAGGACTTCTGCAAGCTCCTCATGCTCTCGATCAGTCATTTCGTATCCGTATGCCTTGATATCACTGCGGGCTTCGTGAGGATAAGGTGGGTCGCAATAGAAGAGTGTTTCAGGTGAATCATAACGGCGAATTATTTCATTCGCGGGGGCGTTCTCTATCTGAACGCGCTGTAAACGTTGCACTATTTGTGGCAAACCTTCTACACTGCCTAACCAACGTGACACCGCTCCGGCCATTCCTGCGCGTGAGGTTAAAACACAATGAGCCCATCGGCCCTCAGAGCTTGTTTGTGCTAACCCAGTTCGTGTCTGCCGCCGCGAACAAAAAAACGACGGGCACGCTCGATCGGCGAAAGATCTATCTCGGGACGACAGGCTTTCACCAACTCTTCCCGTGAAAAAGGGGTCAAACTAATCAATCGAATAAGCTTATCGCCGTGATCTCTTAAACAACAAAAGAAGTTTACCACCTCAGAATCCAAGTCATTGTAAGTCTCTACTGGCGCCGGTGGCCGATTAATCAGGATAGCCGCGGAGCCGCCAAAAGGGCTCACAGAAATGAGTGAATGTTGTCGGCAGTAACGGGAGAAGGAAATCCAAGTGGGAAAACTTCCCACCATAATAGCCGAAAGCAATCATCTTGCTGCGCCGTTCGCTCGCGCGACCAACTAGCCGACGATTGTTAAAGCGATGTGTAACTTCCAGTTGCTTATCGGTTTCGTAAGCATTTCCCACATGGCTGTTAAGCTTTATTTTTTTTGATCTATCCATAATCTTTAAACTATTTTTATATCTTATTTCTGGATCTTTCGCAAGCTGTTTAATTGGAAATTATTTGTAATAATTTGAGTATCCTGGGAAGATAATCAGTGAAAGGGGACGTTGTTTCTGAATTGATTTTACTATTTCATTTTTGAGCCAGTCATCCCGTTTCTTTGGAATTGGTAGAAGTCGGCTGACGGCCGAAGTCGTCAAACTTAAAAACGGGCAACTGCGGCCCCCGGATACGAGTCAGTTTTACAGGTTCCTAAGGGTAACTAGAGACAGCTTCCCTAGTTTCGTCCATACAAGTTATCGCCACTTCGGATTCTTACAATTTTGCCCTTCTTTGAAAGCAGGCGGCACCAACTCCCTTTTCCAAATTTTGCCCCCTGCTTTCATGGGATACTTGCGAAAATGAGCATTGCGTTCACGGAAATATCGACTAATCGCCGATTTGGCTTCTTTCACAGATTGATAGTCACTGTTTTGGATTATGGCGGATGCCATACCACTAAAAACAGATTCAATTACATTTAGAAATTGTGCTCGTGATGGAAGCGGGGCCAATTTGACGATTGGCGTGTTATATTTATTCCTATATTCAAGGCGATTTATTCTTGATACTTCCTTTAGTAAAGAACTAGATGAATGCCATGATGCGCTATCCCATGACAGGTAAATCTTCTTCTGGCCTTTATTCTTCCTGAGAAGGATTCTTAGCAGTTTTTTCATTTGGTCCGAGGTTTTACTCTCGGAATAAAAATGCGTGACTTGATTTGTAGATAATTCAAGGGCACCTATCAAAATCAATTTTCCCTTTGAAGGTTGCCAGTGAGGGACCGTTGGCTGGTTACCGGCTTGAGTCAGTATCCAACCAATTTTCTTTTTCACTAAAAATGGACCGAATTCATCTATTGAATAGAATCCTTGCCCACGGCGTAGCTTAGAGAGAATGTTCGTTATGATTCTAACTTTTTCGCTGTATTCCGGATCATTACTAGTCAGCACCATTTTTGCTTTGCAGAATCTATAATTTGCCTCTCTAAGTGTTTGAGGAATCCTATTCTTACTGGCTATTATCCCCTTTTCGTCAAGAGCCTGCTTGATAAGTTTTAACGTCCATCTGGTTCTGTTGTATCCATATTCTGAAGGTGGAGAGTGAATAATTGTAAATAACATTTCTTTGAGTACTGATTCATCAGCCCCCCGTCTTTTATGTTTACAATCAAGTAGGGTATCTACGCCTGAAAGCTCGAATTTTCTTTTGTTCCTCTTCACAGTATTCCTGCTTATTCCCAAAAACTCCATCATAAGATGATCAGTTACTCCATAAAGGTGATAAATAGCAATTAATGCTCGTTTCCGAAGATGAATCCGTTCGTTTACTGCAGCGTTATACAATTTCAACAGGTTCCCACGGTTGATCTTCGTTTTTAAGTGTTCCTTCATGATGTTAAACGGAAATTGTCCAAAGGATACCCCTCGCATCCATCGAAATAAATCACGTTGAAATGCTCTAAGTTCCCGACTTTCTTCTTCAACTTTGGATAAATAATTAACCCTGCTTTGGAGCGCTTCCTTTGTTGCTAAAATTCTTTTGCATTTTCTTTTGAGAAAAATTAATTCAGTGTGCAGCTTGAATACTCTACCCCGTAACTTTTCAATCTTTTTATTTAGATTCATGGCCAATTTCTCCTTTCCAATAATGAATAGATATTTCTTTTTAATAATAATTGAAATGAATGATAGCCTTGGAAGACAAGAGAAAAAGCCAAATTGGACTAGTTGCCAACTACTGGACATGGACCTTGCCCCGAAATAAGACGATTCGAACAAGGACAATGTAAGCAAGATTAAGTGGTAAATCCTGAGGTTAAATACGGTATGACTAGTTCAGAAAAAATCCACTCAGGAAAAATATTTTCCCCAAAGCGATAATTTAAAGAATAAGCTTGACAAATGGTAATCATGTAGTACTCTGTAAGAGAGTGAACACTCACTCTCCTATATCCTATTGGAAATTTAGTCGGACCCGTTTTACGGTGTTTAAATGAGGACTACGGCCGTGGCCGCTAAAACCTTTTTTAATATTTCTAAAGAAAAGCAATATCGTGTGATTCGCGCAGCCCAAATCGAGTTCGCCAAATACGGCTATCACCAGGCTAATATCAGTGATATTTGTGAACGTGCCGGAATCAGCAACGGCGCTCTTTACAAATACTTCAAAAATAAAGCCGAGTTATATGTGGCGGTGA
>CAWDKY010000063.1:0-11196 GCA_963802945.1 uncultured delta proteobacterium | reverse complement strand
TGTCCCTGTTGCTCGACTCGTACGTATTGCTACTTCCTTGTGGAAGGAAGAGAGTTTTAGGAGCCTCGAAGCTCTTGACTTCTCTAAATAATACTTGATATGCTGGGGATGGTCATTTTCGTCCCATGGAGTGAACAAAAGAAAGGGATTTCTTTCTTAAATTTCGGGACGAGATAGTCTAATAAAACAAAGATAGGAGAACTCATAATGGAAACGAAAAAATGCTTTTTGACCCAGGTAATTTTTAGTCTTTCTGTAATCCTTCTTATTGGTAACTTTGCCCAGGCCGCGACGACCAGTTGCACAGCCATCACTTCGTTGCCCTATACGATCAGCACTAAGGGGGATTACTGTCTCGCTGGCAACTTTTCGACGAATATAGCATCAAACAATGCAATCACAATTAACACGAGTGATGTAGTACTCGATTTGAATGGATACATGATCGGAAATTTGGCCGCAGGAGCCGGTACCAACGCCTACGGCATCTATGCCAATCAACAGAAGAACATCACCATCAGGAACGGGACCGTGCGGGGTTTTCTGTATGGGATATTCTTGTATGACTCTTCCCCTTACACGACCTCACAGGGCCATATCGTTGAAGATATACGGGCTGATAGGAATACTCAGATTGGGATTTATGTTTTAGGTCGTGGCAACATCATCCGTAACAACCTGGTGGTAAGCACAGGAGGAAATTCCTCGAATTATAATCCCCAGGGGGTTTATGTAGGAGGTCCTGACAATCGAGTGATTAATAACGATGTTTCTGAAACGAAAGAACAAGGGAGTGGTTGGTCTTATGGAGTTTATGGTTATAATACTTATGGCCTTGTGATTGAGAACAACAGAGTAAGTAACGCTGCCATTGGTACGGGGACTTCCTGTGGCATTTTCATAGATACGTCAGCCAATACCATGGTAAAGGATAATACGATCTCCGGGATGAATTATGGTATTGATTTTTATAGTGGTTCCGGCCTTTATATGAATAACCTGGCCAGCGGATGCCTGAGCCCCTTCCTTGGGGGTACGGCTGCTGGTACCACCAACTACAGCAATTGATTTTTAAAAATTAAGCTTTTTGAAATACCTCTTCAATCCTTTTTCTGGTTTGACGCCATCGTCTGTTGCTATAGGGAGCTTTTAATGGGCTAAAGGGAGTTTTGTATCATGAAAAAGGAAGATGAGTCCTTGGTTTACACCGGGAATATTGCATCGGAGGACAAAAAGGTAATAACATCATTTAGTAAGGTATCAACAAGAAAAAAATGCGAAGAATACCTTCAACTATTCTAAAGAGTTCGCTTTAAAATTAACGACTACTGTTTGAAATATGGAGGAATGGTTGGACTATCCTGGCCTTGAACTTGAGGTGTCATCGCTCCTTTTTTGACATATCCACCTGCTTCCTTGAGGCTAACTCAGAGCTAATCCCATTGTCCGGTTTTTGGGGGCCACCTCAAATACCCCCTCCATAATTTAGCTGCAAAGGTCATATTAATCAGAAAATTACCCTAAGGCCGACCTTCACCCCATAAAGGTCAGTATGACTTGTCGGTTCAATAAAAGCACCTGCCGACACTCCGTCTGAGGTTAAAGTGACGATTGGCGACCGTCCAACATTCCACCGCTCGTAGTAAGGAGTCAGGAAAGTTAATATTTTATATTCTTTGCTTCTATAAATATCATAAGACATAGGGACTTGGACCCGGTAACCGATCTGGCTTCCAAGGTCAAACGTCGCGGTGTTGACTGAGTTGCTTATGTTGGTTTTCATTTGTGGGCTGAAGGGCAACAATAAAGTGGCGTCGAGGCCGGCTAGTACCCGGTCGGCGACTCTGTAGGTGAGATTAACACCGATCGTGCCATACCACCAGGTGTAGCTCTCTGTATAATTAGGGAGCACATTTTGGCCGCGCTCCCAATCACGGTAGCCGATACCTAGGTACGGAGCGAGCGTAAAGTGCTCTGGATTCCAGATCTTATAGCCCACATTAAATTCAGTTTTATAGATGGCTTCAGGTGTTGCCATAGTAAGTGATGTTCCGTTTTGCAAGGCTCCAGTATAAGTAGCGCTGTTAGAAGTCAAATAGTCGAAGTTAGCTCGCATAAAAATTATAGCACTGTCATACCTTGCTTCTACGGTTGCACCGTTGAGCCAGCCTGTATCTTTGTCGAGAACTCCGCCACTGGTAGGGTCTGTCTCGCTGTAGTTGAGTTGTGTGCCGTTGTAGCCTGCCGAAAATGAAAAACCACTCTCACCGGAACCCGCTTGCTGCCCTGCAAACGCAAAATTGGATAACATCAATGTCAAACTGCAAACAGCCAAGGTAACCGTCTTCATTTTTTCCTCTTTCTATTGTTGTTATCTTGGAAACCTTTTTAATATATTTGCAGGAAATATCAGAAACATCTTTGGTCAAAGCAACAGCAGATTTATGGTTTTCAGCAAAAGACTTGATGGAAGGTTCCCCAATTTCTATGCCCAAAAGACTCTTAAAGCCTGCCCATTTTAATCCTTCTGATAATCCACCAGCTCCACAGAATAAATCAAATGAATTTAGAGTTGATTTTTGCATTTGATGAGAAATTGTTTTCATGGGAAGAATATAAAATAGGGGAAAGACAGGGTCAAGAAAAAATGGGACACAAGGCTAGGTGGGGGTTTCTGGTTGGCTTGCCGATAGTTTAAATTTCCTGCCGACCTGATAACGACTACGGATTGAATTCTTGTATTTTTTCAAAAATGGAAGGTTGAGGATTTCAGGAAGAAGTCTTCGAAACAGCTTAAACTTGCTGTCATATAAAATCACGTTTTTCAGATGTCAATTTCTCTCACTGTCATTATATATCGGAGGTGATATCTCTCGGACTTAAATCCGGAATCCAGTTTACATTGAAGAACGAACAACAAATCGATACAAAAATCGGATCATCTGTTTTCTGGCCTGTAAAAATTTAGGGTCTTGAAAGCCGTGGTGCCAGGTCATTTTAGAGAGATCGTCCGAGACGATCAACAAAGCCGCCGCTTCAATCCCCCTGAAGGCACTGACCGTAAAGAGGGCCGAGGTCTCCATATCCACACCCAGTACCCCCTGAGATTGCAATTCCTTCAGTTTATCTATAGTTTCCCGGTATGGGGCGTCGGTGGTCCAGATCGGCCCTTGTTGATAAGACAGCCCTTCTTGTTTCATATCCTTTTTTAGATCATTTAACAGGGAATAAGAAGGCCGGGATCTTATTTCGTCCGAGTAATGTCGGGAAGTCCCCTCTTCACTGATGGCCTCATCAGGCAGGATGATATCTCCCGGAGACAAGGTCGGACTGAGCCCTCCGGCCCAGCCCAGAAGGATGACCCGCCGAGCCCCAAGGACGATCAACTTTTCCAAAATCATGATTGCCTGAGGAGCCCCGACCGCTGGTCCGGCCACCGTAATCTTTCTGAGGGACTCGGCAGATTGATACACCCGTAATAAATTATTTTTAAAGCAAAGGGCACCGGCCTGGCTGCACAAGTCGGTTCATGCGCTGAAAATCCCCGGGAATGGGTATCAGGAGGGCCAAGGTATCAATACTGGGTTCAGAACGGGATTTTTTAGGATTGATCAAACAGGGGGAAGAATCTGCCATGTTCAGGCTCGGTGTTTTCTGGCCCGGGCCAACATTTCTCTGGCCACGGATAGGGTCTTGGAAGAAGCAGAAGATCCGCCCAGCATGCGGGCCATTTCTTCAACCTGTTCCTCTTCCCGAAGCAAACGAATTTTGGTCTGGGTCCGTTTATCACGGGTCTCTTTGACTACCTGGAAATGGGCCTGGGCAAAAGCGGCGATTTGAGGCAAATGGGTGATACAAACCACCTGGCTGGTTTGGGATAATTGGGCCAGCTTCCGGCCCACGGCCTCCCCCAGGCTTCCTCCGATCCCGGAATCCACTTCATCAAAAACCAGGGTTTCCAGGGAATCCTGATGAGACAGCAATCCCTTGAGGACCAGTAGAATCCGGGAAAGTTCTCCGCCTGAGGCAATCCGGGCCAAGGGCCGCAGGCCTTCTCCTACATTGGGAGCAATATAAAACTCCCCTTTTTCAATACCGGTCCGGCTCAGGACAGTCCCTTCATGCAGATAGTTTTCATCGGCCTCTCCCTCGGAAACGAGAGAGGAAAAAACCATTTGAAACTGACAGCCCCCCATGCCCAGCCCTTTTAATTCTTTTTCGACTTGAGCGGTCAAATCCAAGGCCGCTTTTTTTCTTTTCTGCGACAGATCCTGTGAGGTTTCAAAAAGCCGTTTGCGTCCGATTCGAATTTCCTCTTCCAAGGCCTTTCGCTTATCAGCCTGGTCTTCTCCTTCTTTTAAGTTTTTTTCAATTTGTTCCCAATAGCCCAGAACCTCGGCGACCGTTGGGCCGTATTTGGCGGTCAATCGCTGGATGCGGTCAAGCCGTTCCTCGACCTGTTCCAGGATTTGAGGATCAAAAACCAGACGGGAAAGGTAATCTCGTAACCCGGTGGTAATCTCCGTCAACTGTACTTGAAGGGTTTCCAGGTCCTGAAACAGAGGTTGAAGCTCGGTATCCACTGAAGCCGCCGACCGGATCAGATCCTTGGAAAGAGAAAGGGTATTAAGACTGGAATGTTCTTCTTCGGATAAGGACTGCTGGGCCTGGTGTACCTTCTCATAAATCTTTTCCGCCTGTTGCAGGACCCGTTTTCGCTGTTGCAGTTCCTGATCTTCTCCGGGATGGAGATCGGCCTGTTGAATCTCCTGGGCTTGAAAAAGCCACAAGTCTTTTTGACTCTTCCGCTTCTGTTCCTGATCGGCAAGTTCCTTCCAGGCCTTGATTCGACCTTCTAAAAAATCAAATTGGTTCTGAACTTCTTCCCGCAAAGGAAGCAAACCGGCAAAGCGGTCCAAGAGGAAAAGATGTTGTACCGGATTCAACAAAGATTGATACTCATGCTGGTTGGAGATGCCGATCAGGGTGCGGGTCACCCGACTCAATGTGGTCTGATTGGTCAGGCTGCCATTGATCCAGGCCCGGCTTTTTCCGCCGGTCTGGATGGACCGTTTGATCAAGAGTTGATCCTCTGCCGGCAGGCCCAGGGATTTGAGAAGCTCTTGAAAAAAATTATCGGACGGGAGGGTAAAAAGGGCTTCAACCCTGGCTTCCTCCGCACCTTGACGGACAGTATCTGGACTAGGTTTTTCGCCCAGCAGGAGATTGACGGCCTTGATAATGATCGATTTCCCGGCCCCGGTTTCTCCGGAAAGAATATTCAATCCCTTGGAGAAAGAAAGGGCCATTCGGTCAATGAGGGCCAGATTAACGATTTGTAGTTGATCAAGCACTGGTGCTTTCCCTCTGACGGTCTAAGGGTTTAAAGCTTAAAAAACTATTTTTCGTTTCAGTGTTTAGTTCTTTACGGGTGGTCACAAAAAAGGCCCTCTATTTTCCATGGGTCTTTAGAGGGCCTCTAATAGTTTCCCGGCAGCATGACCAGGCCTAAAGTTTCATGACATTGGTTGCCTGCGGGCCCTTTTCTCCGTCTTTCACTTCGAACTCCACATCCTGTCCTTGTTTCAAGGTTTTAAAACCGTCCATCTGAATAGCCGAATAGTGCACAAAGACATCGGCTCCCCCCTCCTGTTCGATAAATCCAAACCCCTTGGCGTCATTAAACCATTTCACTTTCCCTTTATTCTTCATTCATGCCCCTCCTTATAACCATAAAGCTTTACGGAAATAAAATCCGTCGTCAGGCAGAATAAAAAAAGGTAAAAAAGTCGTCTGCCCTTTTTTACCTTTATTTTTTAAAATGATTCATGGGGAAACCAATTCACTTTGAAGGCAAAATTAGCATAGCGGATTGTTCCTTGTCAAGGATTTTTATCATTTTTTTAGTCGAATTACATCTGGGACCAGCCGCTCAAGGAAAAAGCATAGGTGGTCGGCGTCTGAGATAAAAAAGTATTGGAGATTTGGGAAACCCTCTCAAATTGCAATCCCCCTGATTGAACGATACTTCCTTGGCAAACAACGGTTCCCGTCAGTTTACCAGATCCTGTTTTTCTGACAGTCCCATTGGACCATAATACTCCTGTGACCTGAGAAAAGTCATTTAAGCCAATATCCCCACCGGCAATAAAGGCCACATTCAGGTCATGATTCCCACTGAGACTGGTGGAACCATTCAAAGTAATTGCACCTGTAGCCACAATGGTTAAGCCAGACAAATTATTTCCTGTAAGAATCAGGTCACCTTCAACAAAAATCAAAAGCCCTTTCTGATCACCGTTGAGGACCAATTGCTGTTGACCGAAAAAGATTTGATTGGCCGACTGCTGAGCCATGGAACGGTAGTCTTGAAATTTCTTTTCGGAAATTATCGGCACTTCCAAAGGAGCGAGATAATCCGGACGCATCGGGTCAAGGGATTGGGTAACGGAAAACTGATCCTGCTTGAGTTGTTCAATGATCGAAGAAGGTTCTATGGAGTATCCCCGGTTGGCGTGCAGATTTCCAAATATTGCCAACTGACCGCTTAGGTTGAGTTGACCGGCGGTGACGATTCCCATTTTAAAAACCGAGGGTACATCCATCAGCCCCCCTGATTGAGCACAATAAATCGTGGCCCGAACACGGCTTAAGCCGTTTGGACTGGAGTCTTTCCCAACCATGATCACTTCGGCATAATGAGGGACATCCTGGGGATCATATCGCAAGGCATTGATCCAAAATTTGATCCCTGTACTTTTTAAATCCTCGGGCTCCATAACGGGGAAGTTCATTTCTTGAGCTGTTTTTTTCTGTAAAAAATCACCAGGGTTTTGACGATAATAGGACAAAAGCTGCTGCAGCCCCGCCTCGGCCGCATATAAGGCTTGAAGGCTTTGATTGTAATTGGAACTGATGTTCAGCTCGGTATGGGAAGTTAAAAAAGCAGTGGATCCCAGGAGAGTCAAAACCAACAGAACCAACATGACCCCTACCAAGGCGGCGCCTTTTTGTTGTTTTAATGGAGACATGGATTATTACCCCTTCGATGCTAAGAATGACGTTTAACGTTAACTCCTTTTCATAATTTGGGTGCTCATGGTCAACAGGCTTTCTTTGGCCGTCGGAGGAAAGTTGATTCGAACGGAAAGCCGAACCTGGAACAAATCAGATTTTATCGGAATTATTTTTAGATCAATGATATTCTCAGCCAGGGGCTCAAAGCCGCAGGCATTGATCTTTCTTTTAAGAACCGGGATACCCGGATCATGATATTTCCCTCCCGGATCGTTTTGATCATTAAAAACTGCATAACTGACCAAACTGATCTCACCCACCTCCGTTCCAGGCAAATAGGAATTTTTCAGCCCTTGGTTGCCTGGTTGAAAAGGATCAGTGTCGATGATCAGCGTTTGCCCTGAAATGGCTTTGACCTGTGCCATTTCTGCCGGTTTACCGATATAAATCGTATCGGAAATATTATATTGGGCCTCGCTTTCCGAACCGCTTAAGTTTAGCCTGATCGCCGTGTCGCCGGCCAAGGCTTGTTGGGCCAAGGTCGTTGGATTAGTCTCACTCGAAAGGAGAATCACCAGAGAAAGAATATCCGGATTGTCCCCTCCCGAGGTCACGGTAACGGTCCCTTTGGGAGTCACGATTTGAGGGGTCTTGGGAATAAAGGAACTGGGAATCCAGTCCGTTAGATCTTTTAAAAAAGATTGATCCAAAAGGGGATATCCCGCACTCCTAAAATCACGAGCGATTATTTCCAAACCAGCCCTAAGCTCTTGCTGTCTCTGGACAATATTGGCTTGCGTTTTATAAGCCGCGGACTGGGATATAAAAATTTGGCAAAATGTTCCCAGGGCCACTCCCAAAAGAGTCAAGGCCATCAGAATTTCGATCATGGTGAACCCTTGAGAACTGAGTTCTCTTTTCATTTTAGCCCTCCTGCACTTTCACCCTTCCCTGAGAAGAAAGGGTAATTTTTTTCTGTCCGGATGAATTTCTTAAGACAATGGTGGTTCCGATTGCCGACCCTCGAGGCAGAAAAATCGGATTATTAGTACTGCTCTCCAAGTCCACTCCAGGATAGTAATAGGGATTTCCAGGATCATTGAATTTTCGTAATATCCCTTCCTGAATGCCAGGCCATTGGGAACTCCCGAATAAAGATTCCCGTTCTAAAAAGTACTGTTTTTGTCCGGGGTCAATCCGGATCCGGTAAAAGCAATTTTTCCCTATGGCTTTCATTCGGGCCAGCTGGAAATCCGAAACCATACTTTGCACTGCCCCTTGAAGACGATATTTGGGGATAAGCTCCTTAAAACCATAACAACCTAAAGAAGAAACCAAGCCCAAAAGAAATAGGGAAAAAACCGTCTCGATTAAAGAGAATCCTGAACCATTATTTTTAAAAAACATATTGGATTACCTCCCGGTATCGAATACGTTGAAAAAGAATAGCTTTAACCCCAGACCAGTACAGAAAATTTCCCCTAAAGGTCTATTTGAATTAAAGGCTAATAAATTTGAAAAGTGAGATGCCCGAATAGAATCAAAAATGAAGAAAATTAACCGAGATACCAGTTCAGAATGGCAGCGCCGAAAAAGAGATAAATAACAGCCCCCAAAGAAAGAAAAGGGCCGAAAGGAACGGCATAGGTGCGATCCTTCTTCCAAATGAGGATCAACCCGAGACCCACCAGGGTCCCTAACAAGGAGCCGAAAAGAAGGGTGACCAAAACTCCCGGCCAACCGAGGAAGGCACCGATCATGGCCAATAACTTGATGTCCCCTCCTCCCATGCCTTCCTTTTTGGCCAACCATTGGTACCCGAAAGCCAAAAGCCATAACAGGCCACCCCCCAATAGGACACCTATCAAAGAGGACCAAAGGCCCGGGGTTCCAGTCAGCCAGGAAAAAATCAATCCAATCCCTATTCCAGGATAGGTGATCCAATCGGGTATGATTTGATGAGACCGGTCGATAAAAGAAACAACCAATAGGGCGCCGAACAAAACCAGGGCCTGAAAGAAGGCCCAGGAAAGGCCGAACTTCCAGCCGATCAGAACCGTGGCCAAACCGGTCACTCCTTCGACCAAGGGATATTGATAAGAGATTGGGGCCTGACAATATCGACATGACCCTTTTAATAGCAAAAAGCTTACCAGGGGCAAATTATCCAGAATCGAGAGGGGATGCCCACAATGGGGACAATGGGAACCGGGCCAAACGATGGATTCTTCCTGGGGTAAACGGTAGATGCAGACATTATAGAAACTACCGAGAATCAATCCCAGGATGAGCAGAAATAGCAAGAAAAACCACAGAGGTATCGTCATCAGTATTGGCACCATTCAATCGGATTAACCATAGCTCTATTCTGTATAAACGGCCAGAGATCATTTGACAAGACTTTTTCCTTTCAGGTATAATAAAAGTAATTCCCGGCTCCGGATAGACAAGGAATTTGGGTTGAAATGTAAACCGGATTACCAGGGAAGGGAAACCATATTCCCGGTTTCGATTGGATTTTGAAAAACAATCTCAAAAGGATATGAGATGATCCTGCGAATCAATCCCTCTAATCCTCAAAAACGGCTGATCGACAAGGCCGTGGACATACTGAAGGCCGGAGGGGTTATTGCCTATCCGACCGATACCATCTACGGTTTCGGCTGTGACATATACAATAAAAAAGCCATTCAACGCATCTATCAGATCAAAAGAAGAGAACTGAAAAAACCTTTCAGCTTTATCTGTTCGGATTTAAAAAATATCAGTTTATATGCCCAACTCACCAACCAGGCTTACAAAATCATGAAACGATGTCTGCCGGGTCCCTACACCTTTATCCTCCTGGGTACCAAACTGGTTCCCAAGATCATGCTGACGAAAAGAAAGACGGTGGGCATTCGGGTGCCTAACAACAATATCTGTCTGGCCATCGTAAAAACGCTGGGTAATCCGATCATCAGCACCAGCGTCGGGTTTTCAGGAGGTGAGGTCTTGTCCGATCCATCCTTGATCGAAGAAACCTTTGGCTCCCAGATTGACCTGACCATTGATGGTGGTGTACCGGCCAATCAGCCATCCACTGTCATTTCGCTGATCGATGATGGGGTCGAGGTGATAAGAGAGGGACTTGGGGAGTTTCGTCAATTTTAATAAAAAACGGGCGGGACCAACAAAAGCGGGGTTGAAGACCAATTGGTTTGAAGGGATTGCTTGATCTCCCCCATCATTTCACTGAAAATAAAATCCCAAATAGAGAAACGTTTCTTTTCCGTAAAAATCAGTTTAACTTCGCCTGAAAGCCCAACCATTTTCTTAGCCAGGTCCACAGCGTCTTCGAAGCTTCCCAATTCATCGATTAATCCCAAGGCCTTGGCCTGTTGCCCGGTGAAGATTCTCCCGTCGGCTATTTCCTCCACCTGTTCCCGGCTTAACCGGCGTCCCTGGCAAACGGCTTCGATAAATTGTTGATGGACGTTTTGGATCACGTCTTCCAGGAGGCGACGCTCTTCCGGCTTCATTTCCCTAACCGGTGAGCCGATATCTTTATAAGGACCGCTTTTAATCGCCTCTCGACTGACTCCAATTTTTTGGAGGAGCTCTTTAATATTGGACACCTCCATGATCACCCCGATACTTCCGGTCAGGGTTGCCGGATTGGCTACAATCTTGTCAGCAGCCAGAGCCACATAATAACCTCCGGAAGCAGCCACATTCCCCATAGAGGCGATCACTTTTTTCTTGCTAACGGTTCTTTGTATTTCCCGATAGATTTCTTGAGAAGCGGCTGTCCCGCCTCCAGGCGAGTCAATTCTGAGGATAATCGCCTTGACTCGGTTATCTTTACGATATTTTTTTATTTGTTCCACTACCCCTTTGGAGTCAATGATAAATCCCCGTATAGAAACCACCCCGATACGATTTCCAAAACAGAGGCCGGTATTCCCTTTCAGAAAAAAGGTTAACCCTCCCCAAAGGACCAGCAAACCGCAGGCCACCAAGCTGTAGATCAATATTCCAAACAGGATCGGATGTTTTTTTTCGGACAAGGGACTTACCTGTCAAAAGATGAAAGGATTAATGTTAGGTAATAACCCGAACTGGAGTAATGGAGTATTGGAGTGATGGTCTGAAAAATCCATTACTCCACTACTCCGTTGCTCCATTCGAAAACCTTAG
>CAWDKY010000062.1:0-8173 GCA_963802945.1 uncultured delta proteobacterium | reverse complement strand
CCGACCTTTGATTCTTAAGTGTTCGGATCGCGGAAAAAGGCTTCAATCTTCCTGGAAGGCCTGCCCCTATTGTGGAAAGTCGGTTCCGACCTCCTGAGTTATATTGTCCCAGACTCACCAAGATAAAAGCAGGGAGCTATGAGTCTTTGCTTCACTACAAGTTCGAATGAGTTTTTAGGCCGGACGTCGGCTGAATGGAACTGAACGGCCGGGAATTATCGGCATAATTGAATTCGGTACCCCAATTCGGGAAGTGGTCCGTCAAACAGGGAGAAATGTCCAAACAATTCAAAGGTCAATATGGCCCAAATTATCAGTCTTGACCCTGCACTCCGGATTGGTATATTGGCTGCAAGCCGTTTAAAAAGTCCAGCCCTGCCTAGGTCCGTTTTCCTCAGAAGACCCCTCTGTCCCCTGGCCTTCTTCCCTTTTTTTCTCCTTGCCCCAATCTTTTTCTTGCATTATACTCTTACCATTAAAAAAGAAATTGTATCAAATAGGCGGCGATCCGTATGAAGAGATGCTCCTCAATTTGACATCACATGATTATCAGAAGGATAATCGGAGTGGGGATACCCTTCTCCAACGACTGGGAAGTAATAATTATCTCCCTCATTAATTGAATAAAATATTTTGGTCACTCCAATTTCCCACTAGGGATATGATTCTTACAATTGGAAATGAATATAGAACATTCGAAAGGATGGTATGAGTTGGCAAAGTGAAGTCGATGAACTGAGACGCCGTCAGGAGATAGCCAGACAAATGGGCGGTCCTGACCGGGTGGCAAAACAGCATGCAAAAGGAAGATTGACGGTTCGAGAGCGTCTCGACCTGCTCTTTGATCAAAGCTCTTTTCAAGAAATCGGGACCCTGGCCGGTAAGCGGACTATGGAGACGCGGAAGCTTAGTCCTTCACCCCGAGTAGCGTCGTTATCGGTTATGGTCGATATGGGCAGACGACCTGTGTTTATGGAAATGCTTTACCGTCAAAGGCGGTTCCAGTGACCACAATGCCAGACTTAATGCCGAATTCTTGATGAGAATGGGCCAGGGCGGCGGATGCCCTTGGTTCGCTTGTACGATGGGGCCGGGGGAAGGGTCTCCGAAGAGAGGACCTTACATTGTTCCGGTGAATTTTGGTTGGGCCACGCCGACAGAACCTGATGTGCCTCGTGCCGGTTGCGGCCCCAATTTAGCCACCTCGGTGGGCGGCATTGCCGCGGCCGCCTTTTCTCATTGGAATGTGATGGCCAAAAAAGAGCGAACTTTTTGTGGCCGCGTTCCACCACTGGTGGTCCGGCCACAAAAAGTTCGCTGTTTTTGGCCATCACATTCCAATGAGAAAAGGCGGCCTGCACGGCAATCCAGCCCGCAGAGGTGCCTAAATTGGCGGCCACAACAGGCACAAGGCCCATCAGTTCTGTCAGCATGGCCCAGCCAAAATTCACCGGGACAATCGTAAAATCCCCTCCCTCGGAAACGCTTCCTCCGGCACCGTCGTACAAACAAACCAGGGGCATTAATCGCTCCTTGGCCATCCTCATCAGGAATTCAGCCTTGAATCCGGCATTTTCATCGCTGGAACCTCCCTTGACGGTGAAATCGTTTCCAAAAGCGCAAGCAGTTTGCCCGTTAATTCGTCCATAGCCCATAACGACGCTGCTCGGGGTGAAGGACTTAAGACTTCCGTCGTCTCCATATTCCGCTTTCCCGGCCAGGGTCCCGATTTCTTGAAAAGAGCTTTGATCAAAGAGCAGGCCGAGACGCTCTCGAACCGTCAATCTTCCTTTTGCATGCTGTTTTGCCACCCGGTCAGGACCGCCCATTTGTCTGGCTATCTCCTGACGGCGTCTCAGTTCATCGACTTCACTTTGCCAACTCATACCATCCTTTCCGAATGTTCTATATTCATTTCCAATTGTAAGAATCATATCCCTAGTGGGAAATTGGAGTGACCAAAATATTTTATTCAATTAATGAGGGAGATAATTATTACTTCCCAGTCGTTGGAGAAGGGTATCCCCACTCCGATTATCCTTCTGATAATCATGTGATGTCAAATTGAGGAGCATCTCTTCATACGGATCGCCGCCTATTTGATACAATTTCTTTTTTAATGGTAAGAGTATAATGCAAGAAAAAGATTGGGGCAAGGAGAAAAAAAGGGAAGAAGGCCAGGGGACAGAGGGGTCTTCTGAAGAAAACGGACCTAGGCAGGGCTGGACTTTTTAAACGGCTTGCAGCCAATATACCAATCCGGAGTGCAGGGTCAAGACTGATAATTTGGGCCATATTGACCTTTGAATTGTTTGGACATTTCTCCCTGTTTGACGGACCACTTCCCGAATTGGGGTACCGAATTCAATTATGCCGATAATTCCCGGCCGTTCAGTTCCATTCAGCCGACGTCCGGCCTAAAAACTCATTTCGAACTTGTAGTGAAGCAAAGACTCATAGCTCCCTGCTTTTATCTTGGTGAGTCTGGGACAATATAACTCAGGAGGTCGGAACCGACTTTCCACAATAGGGGCAGGCCTTCCAGGAAGATTGAAGCCTTTTTCCGCAATCCGAACACTTAAGAATCAAAGGTCGGGAGCAATTGGGACAGTTGGCAAAAAAATGTTCCACCGGATAAAAACAGGAAGGACAATAGCGTGCCCCGACTTCGTAGGGGATAATCCGCATCATTTCTTCCAGACAGACTTGACCTGTCCTCGCTTTCCGCAGGCCGCAGGCCAGCAAGGTTTCCATGCCCTCCTGCACGGCCAGATGCCGCAGCTCAGTCTCCGGGGCCTTCATCTGAATCGCCTCCCGAAAAGCAGGGGTTACGGTCAATAATTCAAAAAAACCTCCCCTGCCTTCATACCCTTTTCCTCCACAGGCAGGGCAACCCTTTCCCTGAAAAAAAATCTCCTCTTTCGGCAGGTGTAAATGATAGCGTTCCAGCATCCCGGGGTCCGGCGAATAGGATTCCCGGCATTGAGGACAATTTTTTCGAATCAACCTTTGAGATAGAATCCCTAATAAACAGGAAGAAAGGACATAAGGTTCCAGTCCCAGATTATACAAACGGGTAATGGTGGAAACGGCATCATTGGTGTGCAAGGTACTGAGAACCAGATGCCCGGTAAAGGCCGCCCTTAAGGCAATTTGGGCCGTCTCCTCATCCCGTATTTCCCCCACCAGGATCACATCCGGGTCTTGTCGGAGGATCGACCGTAAGGTATTGGCAAAAGTCAATCCCACCTTTTCATGGACTTGAACCTGGGTCACCCCTTCCAAAGCATACTCGATGGGGTCTTCCACTGTGATGATATTAATCCCCTCCCGATGAATGGCATGAAGTATGGAATAAAGGGTAGTGGTCTTTCCGCTGCCCGTCGGCCCGACGACCAGGATCAAACCCTGGGGCCGTTCGATCATGGTTGAAAGCCTTTCCAACTGGGACGAAGGGAGTCCCAATTGATCGACTCCTAAAAAAGTTTGCCGGGTATCCAGAATGCGAATCACAATCTTTTCTCCCCACATGGTCGGAAGCAAAGAAACCCGAAGGTCAATGGCCTTTCCCTGGTATTGGACCCGAAAGCTGCCATCCTGGGGAATCCTTTTTTCACTGATATCCAAATTGCAACTAATTTTGTACCGTGATACCAAGGATTCCAAAGTCGATCGGGGGAAAATCGATTCATTCCCAAGCCGGCCGTCAATCCGATATCGGATCCGAACGGCCTTTTCGGAGGGCTCAACATGAATATCGCTGGCTCTCAGTCGTATGGCCTCCTCCAGTATTTCCTTTTGCATCTTTACCGCCGGGGCCTGCTCCGACTCCGCTGAAATCTTGTCCAATAAAACTTCCTTTTTAACCAGGCTGATCGTTTGTCGGGCTGTAACGTTCATTTTCCTCTCCCTATTTTGGGGCCGTTTCTTTTCCTGCGTAATAAGACTTTTTCTCTTTGGATTTATATAAAAGCAAGGTTTGTGCCACTTAGGGAAATCATCCTGTTTTCAGTTTCCTTAAAGCCCAACCTAACTGAAACTCAGCATAAAAGAATAACGGACGATCTATGATGCAGATTATTCTTCTATTACAGGAAGAGGTTGCGGGGAGAAAAAAGCGGAACAACAGTTCCCAATTCATGTAAATTTGATTCTCGTTTACCTGGCAAAGCCTGCCCCGGACATTACCAAGGGTCCGCTGGAGAGATGTTTCTACTTACTTTTTATGTTTATCGTAAAATTCTTTATAAAAGGCTAAATTCTGTTTCAACAATTCCGGGGTGTTTAAATTATAAGGGCACTGGTCTTTGCAATTTCCGCATTCGGTGCAATCCTCAATCCTCAGCATCAGTGCCTTCCAATTATCTTCCAGAAATACTTGATAAGGAGATCTCATGAGAAGCAGCGACATGCGCGCGGCCATGTTGATGGGAATTTCCGCCGGGCACGGCATACAATAACCGCATCCGCGGCAAAAATTCTCCCCCAGTTCAGAGCGATCTTTCTCGATCTGTTTTCGCATCCCCTCATCAAGCCGGGGTGGATTTTTGGCCAGCTCAATAAACTGATCCAGCTCCTTCTCCCTCTGTATCCCCCAGATGGGTACAAGGTTTTCATACTGATTAAGAAAGGCAACAGCCGCCGGGATATTGGTGATCAGACCTCCGCTGAGGGCCTTCATGGCGATCAGCCCCAGGTTATGTTTTTTACATTCCGCAGACAATTGCAATTCCTCTTCGGTTGAAATCAGGCTTAAGGGATACTCAATCGTATCGAACATAGAGGATTGTATGGCCTCCAGGGCGACTGTTCGCCGGTGGTTGGTAATCCCGATAAACCGGATTACTCCGCTCTCCTTGGCCTTGAGCAGAGCGCCGTAAAGGGATTCGGAGTCTCCCCTCTCAGGCATTTCTGGGGGATTATGGAGTTGGTAAACATCAATATAATCTGTCTTCAGCTTTTTCAAGCTCTTTTCCAGATGCTGTTGCATGGTCTTTTTATCGCGGGCCTGTGTTTTTGTGGCGATGATGATGTTGCTTCTGACGCTCGACAGGGCATTGCCGATTTTTTCTTCACTGTCGGTGTAAGCCCTGGCAGTATCATAATAGTTTATGCCGTTATCATAGGCTTTCTTTAAGATACGAATCGCTTCATTCATTTCCACTCGCTGAAGCGGCAGAACGCCAAAGGCAGGTTTGCTCACCATAAGATTGGTTCTACCCAGTCTAACTTTTTGCATAATAAAACTCCTTCTATAAATTGTGTCTCATTTGCCTCTATAAAATCAAAATGGGTCCAAGAATTTTCATTTCAACGCTTTTCACTCCGCCCTGCGGTCCTTGGATCCTGGACTTCTTGAATCCATTGCCTAATTTTATGATTTGTGCCAGCCCGCCGGAGCTTGAATAATAGCAAAGAGTAAATGATTATCCCTCATCCCACTTTGCCACACTGACCGCCGTCCACCGGTAGGATCACCGAGGTGATGAACTTGGCTTCGTCCGAGACCAAGAAAAGGGCAGCATAGGCGATGTCCCAGCCGGAGCCCATTCCTCCTTTTAAAGGAACCCGGCTGTCCCGGTCCTGAATCAGTTGTTCTTTACTGATCCCCCGGCCGGTCGATATCCCTTCAATGGCCATGGGTGTTTTCATCAGGCCGGGCATGATGGCATTAACCCGGATCCCCTTCTTGGCATATTTCATGGCCACGGAATGGGTCAAGGCATTGAGTGCAGCCTTGGAAGTTTTATAAGCCAGCATGGACGTGTTGGCGACTGCCGCTACCGAAGAAGTATTCAGGATGGACCCACTGCCCTGCTGTTCCATGATGGGCAGAACATATTTACAGGTTAAAAAAGCACTTTTCACATTGGTATTGTAGATCCGGTCCCAGACTTCTTCTTTTAACTTTACCGGTCCGAAATCATCTCCCCCGATGCCCACGTTATTAACCAAGATATCGATTCGACCGAAGGTTTCTACGCATTTTTCAGCAATACGGCGGCAGTCATCTGACTTGGTAACATCCGCCTCAAAAGCAAAGGCCGTTCCACCTTCCTTTTCGATCATGGTCTTGGTATCCTCAGCCGAACTGAGACGCCGATCTACCAGCATGACTTTGGCCCCGGCCCGGGCAAAAAGAACAGCCATGGCCCTACCGTTGCCTATCGTATCTCCCGGTGTTTGTCCAGCGCCGGTGACAATGGCCACTTTTCCTTGCAATCGTTGATCCATTACTCTTCCTTTCAAATTCAATTTTTTGATACTATATTTTAATTTTAAAATAATATCTTTAATATTTTCCGCCTTAAATAATTTGTCAAGATAATATTTATCATTTATAATAGGCTACAAAGAATTTTATAGGGTTGGCAAGCCCTTGATTACTTCACAACAGCCAATGTCCGTTGCTAGAATCCCCGATGGGATTCCTTTCAACATCCCGGAGAGCGGGCTGCCTATCAAACTCGATGAAATTATGAAGCAGATAGAGGCTCACCGCGGAACCGTCTAACCACTGCATAGAGCGAAAATGTTTATCTCATACAAAATATTAAGTCGGGAAGTCTTTCAAGAGCTTTTTGAAGAATTTATTACCCGAGAAGGCACTGATCCCGAATATACTAATAAATCGCTTGAAGAAAATGTCGAAATAGTCCGAAGGCAACTGGAACAAGGAGATGCTTTTATTATCTATGATAGGGCCGCCGAGAAGACTAAGATTGTATTAAGAAAACATCTTGAATTAAATTTGATCATTGCCCTGCCCGTATAAGTTGTCATTGGGGTCAAATTTTTTATCTTGACAATTCATAATGTTTCTTTAGAAAAAAGGGGGGTTCTATGAGAAGTGCGCACTCGCCTAAAGTCAAGGACAAAGATTTGCCCTCATTTTTTTGATGTCAATTTTTCATACCGTCACTATAGAAATGAAAAATTCATCTTCATCATTAGCTCTCAAAACTGGCCAATGATTTTCTGATCATGATAAACTTCGAAGCTGCATAAAATTTCATACTGTCATTACCTTGAAGTTGGTGTGGCTGGATACTTTGGTCGAAATCGGAGAATTAGGCAAACGGTAAGTAGACTGGAGATTAGTGAGACGGCTGTTGAAAAAATAAGCGGCCATCCTCTGCCGTTCAGTAAGATCTGTACAATGGCATAGAACAAAGCGCATAAGGAGGAAACAGTCCAAATACACCAGGAGCGAAGAGAAATATCTTGGCTTGATCTTGTCCGAAGGAGCTTGATCCACTGGGGAAGATAGGCCGACAAAGCAATGAACGGTACGGCGGTTTGACTAACATTGGCACTGGTGATTACGACTTCTGGTAACATTTCAATTAACCTCGTCCGGCGAAAGGGAAAAATGGGATAAATTTTTAGCACTTCGGAAAAAAAATGAAAAATGGACTCCGGCGCACAATATAACGGTTTGAATCCCTCTTTGAAAAAGGCAGGTCGGGAGGGGTTTCATAATGGTTTTTCAAACAGATCAATGAATACAAGACAGGCAGGAATTTTTTAGCAAAATTTTATCGGGCGCAGTCGCTCGGATCTCCCTTGATCTTTTCCAGGGCATGGGGGATAACCGGCAGGACGACAGGAAGCATCTCCTCAATGGCTTTGATCCCGCCGGGTAGATTGACAATCAAGGTTTCTCCCCTAATCCCCACCTTAGCCCGGGAAAGCTGTGCAAAAGGTGTGTATTTAAGCCCTTCCAGACGCATGGCTTCGGCCATACCGGGAATCTCGCGCTCAATGACCCTGCCGGTGGCTTCGGGTGTGATGTCTCTCGGGCTCAACCCCGTTCCGCCTGTGGTGAAGATAAGATTCAGTTTTTTCCGGTCGGCCCAATCCACCAGGGTGTCAACAATTGCAGGAATTTCATCAGGGACAACGGTAGTGTTCTGAACTTCAAAAAGATCGGCAGGAAGCAGGTCTTGTATTTTAGGCCCGCCTTCATCGGCCCGCAAACCCTGGGAGCCTTTATCGCTGATGGTCAAGATGCCGGTACGAATCATCGTTTGATTCCCGATGCTGGATACTGGATACTTGATACTGGATGCTTGATACTCGGTCCTGGATGTCCGTCTTTATCCAGTATCCAGTATCGCTTTTTGCCTCTATCCAGTATCGGGTTCTATCTTTATCCAGTATCGGTTTTTAC
>CAWDKY010000061.1:0-8215 GCA_963802945.1 uncultured delta proteobacterium | reverse complement strand
GAAGCAACCCCGGGCGATCCTCACTCCAAAAGGAGAGAGATGGTTCAGGTCCGGACATCCCTGGATATTTCAAGACGATGTCTTTTCCTGGATAAAGCTGAAAACGGGGAAATGTGCCCTTTATAACCGCCAAAAAACTTTTTTAGGTTGGGCCTTCTATAGCCGGTTTTCTCGTATAACCTTTCGTATCATTATCTCTCATTCCCGGATCATTGATAAGCCTTCGGCGTGTTACCCTGGAAAAAGCCATCGAAGCCCGTAAGGAATTGTTGGACCAGAATCAGGCCTGCCGGATTGTTTTTTCAGAAGCCGATGGTATCCCGGGATTGATTGCCGATTGGTATGCCGGTCATCTGGTTATCCAGACGCTTATTCCAGGAATAGAAAATATATTAAATGAGTTAAATAATATATTTCAGGAACTTCTTGATCCATTTCCATCTGATCCGCAACGACCTCGAGGCCCGCAAATTCGAACATCTTCCCCAAGAGGTCCGAATTATTTCCGGACAAATCCCGGAAAATATCCGGGTTCAGGAAGGCGGTTCAATACTGGGTAAATCTGATTGAGGGCCAAAAGACCGGGGCTTACTTGGATCAAAGCGAAAATCGGCTTCATTTGGGTTCTTATGCCCAAAGTCAGGGAAGGGTTCTGGATTGTTTTTGCTATACCGGGGGATTTGCCTTGCATCTGGCCCGGAAGGCCGAAGAGGTTATTGCCGTAGATGATTCGGCCTCGGCCTTGGAATTAGGCCGGAAGAATGCCGAACTGAATGGATGTTCCAATATTATTTTTCAGAAAAAAAATATCTTTGACTTTCTTAAAGAAGCCGATGAACAGGGCCGAGCGGTTTGATCTGATCATCCTGTACCCTCCACCCTTTGCAAAAAGAAATCGGATGTCCCTGCTGCCCTTCGGGGATATCAGGAATTGAATCGTCGGGCCTTACGATGTCTCAATCCAGGAGGTATTTTAAGTACCTATTCCTGTTCTTATAATATTACCGAACCCCTTTTTCTGGATGTTTTATCCCATTCAGCCCCAAAAGCCGGAGTCAGAGTCATCTTTTGGAAAAAAGAATGCAGGCCGGGGATCACCCGGTTTTGTTGAATTTTCCGGAAAGTCTTTATTTAAAAGGACTGATTTTACAAAGGCTTCAATAGTAAGGCTACCCTTGACAACCCCATCTGCGCTTGATATAAACTTTTCACTATTCCACATTGAACATTTAATCCTTTCAGGATTTCTTGATTCAGGAGGAATCTCCATGATGGCCACTCAAACCCTTACTTATACCCGACTTCTTTACGAACCGCCGCTTATCTGGATTTTTTACAGATGCTGACCGGTGTGGGATTGATCCTGTTCATGTGGAGCCATATGATTTTGGTGGCCAGTATCAACCTGGGACCGGGAGCCATGAATGCCTTGGCCCGATTTTTGGAAGACACCTATCTGGCCCAGACCGGCGGACCCCTTATCGGGGCCTTTTTGCTTCATTTTATCCTGGCCGCCCGTAAACTCCCTTTCCGCAGCTCAGGAACAAAAGGCCATCTGGCAGCACAGCCAAAGACTCCATCATCTGGATACCTGGTTATGGGTCGTTCAGGCCGGGACGGCCATGATTGTTCTGATCATGGGCTCCATTCATATCTGGACGATCCTTACCAATCTTCCGATTACGGCGGCTAAAAGTGCCGCCCGTATCCAGGGCGGGTTTTGGCTGGTTTTTTATATTATTTTGCTGCCCATGATCGAGCTTCATGTGGGAATCGGTTTCTACCGGATCGGGGTCAAATGGGGGATCATCACCAGGTCCAATCGTCCCTTTTTTAAACGGTTTGAAAATATCCTGACCCTCATTTTCCTCATTATCGGGGCCGTCACCCTTTATACCTTTTATACGTTGACCATCAGTCAAATTGATTCTTTAAGGAATTGAGTAAGTATGTCAATTAAGCCTGTGACCCAATGACCCTAATACTCAATGACGCAATAAACGCATGACAACACGATAACCCAATAAACGCATATTCCTTCTGATTTTAGGGAGTTATTCTTGGAGACCTATTATACCGATCTGCTGTCCATCGGCGCCGGTTTAGCCGGCGAACGGGTGGCCGTGGAAGCGGCCTCAAGGGGGTTTAAAGCCCTTTGCCTGAGTATGGTTCCCCCCCGGCGCTCTCATTCCTCGGCCGCCCAGGGAGGAATGCAGGCCTCCCTGGGGAATTGCTGCATGGGCGACGGGGATTGTCCGGATATCCATTTTTCCGATACGGTCAAAGGATCCGATTGGGGATGCGATCAGGAAGTGGCCCGCCTCTTTGCGGAAACCGCCCGATCGCTGTTCGCGAAATGGCCTTTGGGGGATCCCCTGGAACCGGGTGGTGGCCGGGAAAAGCACCTATTACAAGGCCGGAAAACAATACGAAAAAATCGAGCCAAAGAAAGGGAAGGGCTGATTACGGCCCGGGATTTCGGGGGCACCGCCAAATGGCGGACCTGTTATACCTCCGACGGAACCGGCCATACCCTCTTGTTTACTATGGACAATGTGGTGGTAAACTCGGGGTCCCGGTCCATGACCGGGTGGAGGCCCTGTCCCTGATCCATGACGGAGTAAACTGTATCGGCGCCGTGGCCCGATGTCTAAAGACCGGCAGGCTGAGGGTTTATTTAGCCAAGGCCACCTTGATCGCCACCGGGGGCTATGGCCGACTCTATCGGGAGACCACCAATGCCGTGATCAATGAAGGCAATGGGGCCATCATGGCCCTGAATACCGGGATCGTTCCTTTAGGGAACATGGAGGCCGTCCAATTTCATCCCACCGGTATTGTCCCTACCAATATCCTGGTCACCGAAGGCTGCCGGGGCGATGGCGGGACCCTAAAGGATGTCAACGAAGAACGGTTCATGGATATCTATGAACCGGTCAAACAGGAACTGGCCTCACGGGACGTGGTCTCCCGCTGGATGACCCACCATATCCGGGAAGGCCAAGGGGTAAAAAGCCCTTATGGGGATCATCTATGGCTGGATATCCGTCATCTGGGGGCCCGCATATCAATACCAAACTTAGGGAAGTGGATGAGATCTGTAATAAGTTTTTGGGCATTGATCCCATTACCCAGATGATCCCGGTCCGTCCGTCCCAGCATTACAGCATGGGCGGGGTCCGGACCAACAAGGACGGAGCGGCCTATGGTCTAAAGGTCTTTTTGCCGCCGGGGAAGCCGCCTGCTGGGACATGCACGGTTTTAACCGCCTGGGCGGGAATTCTCTGGCCGAGACCATTGTGGCCGGGAAGATCGTCGGTGAAAAAGTGGCGGATTTCCTGGAGGGATATGAGGTCCAGTTTAAAACCGAGCCGTCCGACGGCCCTAAAAAAGGATGAAGAACGCATCGAACGGCTGATCCAGAGTCGGGACGGCGAGGAAAATGTCTTTGACCTGCGGAAATCCATGCAGGACGAATTGATGGATAGGGTGGCCATCTTCCGCAACGGTCAGGACCTTCAAAAGGCGGTGGACAACCTTCAGAGCTCTATGACCGGGCCCAAAGGATCGGGCTCAATCCGATGGTCTGGGGGCCAATCCGGAACTGGCCTGGCCATCCGTTTTAAAGGGATGGTGCGCCTGGCCTTGTGCGTGGCCTATGGGGCCTTGGTGCGGACGGAAAGCCGGGGCTGTCATGCCCGGGAGGATTATCCGGAACGAAACGACCGGGACTGGTTGAAAAGGACCCGCCACCTGGAAGGAAGGGGATAGCCTTCCCACCCTGACCTATGAGCCCAATTCCGAGGTCTGGGAGATCCCGCCGGGAGACCGGGGATACGGGCCAGTACGATTATCTGTTCCGAAGACCCGGTGGTCTGCGGGCTGAAAGAACCGGAACCGGTATCTGAATTTAATGAATGAATTACGCTATTAGCGATTAGCTATCAGCATTCAGCCTAGACAAGTGCAAAAATGCATGGCCTGCACCGATTGCTGAACGCTGATAGCTGATAGCTGATCGCTTATTGCTAATAAAACGAGGTTTTTTAATATGGCCAGAAAATTGACCTTTCATATCTTTCGCTATAATCCGCTGGATCCTGCTTCCCAGCCCCATCTGCAGGATTTCCATTTGGAAGAAACCGACAGTCTGACCCTTTTTATTGCCTTGAATCAAATCCGGGAAGAACAGGACCCCAGCCTTCAATTTGATTTTTGCTGCCGGGCCGGGATCTGCGGGTCCTGCGCCATGCTGATCAATGGGCGGCCTGATCTGGCCTGCCATACCAAGACCAAGGATCTGCCTGATGAAATCACCTTGTTGCCTTTACCGGTCTTTAAACTGATCGGCGATTTATCGGTGGACACCGGCAACTGGTTTCGGGCCATGAACGAGAAAGTGGAGTCCTGGGTTCATACGGATAAGGTCTTTGATCCCGCGGCCGAAGAAGAACGGATGGACAATCATCTGGCCGAAGAAATCTATGAATTGGAAAGATGCATTGAATGCGGCTGCTGCGTGGCGGCCTGCGGTACGGCCAATATGCGGCCGGATTTTATCGGGGCCGTGGCCTTAAACCGCATCGCCCGCTTTATGATGGACCCGCGGGATCAAAGGACCGATAAAGAATATTTCGAGGTGGTCGGGACCGATGAAGGGATCTTCGGCTGCATGGGACTGTTGGGCTGTGAAGACGTCTGTCCCAAGGACCTGCCCCTGCAGGATCAGTTGGGGATCCTGCGCCGCAAGATGGGCTGGAGCGCCATTAAACAACTTTTTCAGCGAAAGGCTTGAGGACAACAGAAATTATTAGAATTCAGAATCCAGGAGTCAGAATTCAGCAGCGAGAGAAAAAATACTGAAAAGATAAATAGTCGACTCACTGTTTTTATTCTGGATTCTGACTCCTGACTCTGGATTCTTGTTTTTTTAAAATTTATCCTGATGCACAAACTCGCAATTCCCGCCTTCTTGGGTGCGGCCGGTATTTTTTCCGGATACCCTAAGGGGAGCATGGTCACCAATTCGTATCCCTCCGGCACCCCCAAGGCTTCTTTGGCCTTTCCTTGGTCGAAAAGCCCCACCACCACTGTACCCAGACCCAGGGCATGGGCGGTCAGACAAACCGACTGGGTGGCAATCCCCAGGTCATATAAAAACCAATCCCCTAACTTGGTGGCCGCTTGGCCTTTATAAAAACCCGCTCTCTGCAACTGGCCGCAAAGGACCAGGACAATGGGTGCCTCCACCATGGCCTTGCCGGCCGGATTGGTCGGAGTTAGGTGGCTTGAAGTTTTTGTTTGGTCTCCTGGTCTTTAACCACAACCACTTCCCAGCACTGGGTATTGGCCCAGGAAGGGGACCAGCGCAGGGCCTCCAATACTGTATTTAAAGTATCTTCCGGCACCGCTTTATCTTGATAATTTCGGACGCTTCTTCTGCCTTGTATGATCTCCAACAAATCAGCCATGAATCGTACCTCCTCCTCAAGAAAATTTGATAGTGGCTAATATAACAGTTGCCGGGATGATAATTCAAGCATCTTTTAGGGAAATTTACCCCAAGAAATTAATTTACAAATTAACAAGTTATCAAATATAATTTTTTATCCTACCATCCTTGTTCATCAATATCTTCAGGAAATTTATCGTTGGGATGGTATCTTAAGAAATTCTGGGGGAAAACGAGTTGAATATTGTATTTGATTTGGGTGGGGTAGTATTCACCTGGAAGCCCGAAGAGATTATCGCCAGGGTATTCACCAATCCGTCCGCTCGGGCCGTGGTACGGCATAATATCTTTGGCCATTATGATTGGAGTCAACTGGATCGAGGGACCCTCCTGTATCCGGAGGCCACCTTGCGGGCGATGAGCCGCACCGGTTTATCGGCATCATCCATTGCCGAATTCTTCCGTCAAGTGCCTCTTTCTTTAGTGGCCGTGCCGGAGACGGTGGCCCTATTGCGTCGTCTGAAGACCAGAGGTCACAGGCTGTTTTATTTGTCCAACATGCATATGGCCGCTATGAATTATGTCGAAAGATCTATACCTTCTGGGATGTCTTTAAGGGCGGCGTTATGTCCTGCCGGGTCCATTGGGTAAAGCCGGAGCCGGAAATTTATACCTGTCTTATAGAACAGTATGAATTGGGGGATAGTCAAACCGTCTTCATTGATGACTTCGCCGGCAATCTTGAGCCAGCAGCCCGGATTGGAATGCAAACCATAAAGTTTGATAATTTGGAGCAATGTGAGCGCCAATTGATGGCCTTGGACTGCATCTAAAGCTACAGACAGACTTACCATCTATAGACTATGAAACCCTTTAATCCTCTTCTGCCTCTGATATTTGAACCGGCAATCGGAGGATAAAGACGTCCCCTGCCCCGTATTGGGGCGGACTTCAATGCTTCCACCGTGTTCCCCAATGATCCCATAGACCGTGGAAAGTCCCAATCCGGTTCCCTTTTCCTTGGTGGTAAAGAAAGGGTCAAAGATCCGGGGGAGATTTTCAGCTGGAATTCCACAGCCGGTGTCCGCAATTTCCACTCCTATCTTTCCTTCCTCCGGGATGGAATAGGTGCGCACTGTCAGGATTCCTTTCCCATTCATGGCATCGACAGCATTGGTCATCAGGTTGATGAAGACCTGATTAAGTTGTCCCGGATCGGCTATAATCGGAGTCAAAAGCGGATCGATTTCTTTGATAATTTGGATGTTATGAAACAGGGCTTGTCTGCCCAGGAGACTGATGATTTGTTCCAGGATTGGTTGATGTCGCACTGAACCCAGCGATGTTTGGTTTGACGGCTGAAATCGAGCAATTCTTTGACGATGTCTTTACATCGCAAGGTTTGATCGACAATCTGTTTCAGGTTGGCCCATTGGGGATCTTCAGAGGGGTCTCTTCAAGCAGCAAATTGGCATAAATCAGGATCCCTCCTAAAGGATTGTTAATTTCATGGGCCACCCCGGCAGCCAGTTTTCCCAGAGAAGCCATTTTTTCCGAATGCAGGAGTTTAAGATGGGTTTCCTCCAATTCTTTCTGCATCCGAAATCGTTCGCGCAAATCGGTAAAAATACCAACCGAGGCCATCTCCTGCCCTTCTTCATCATAAATGATCGCCGCTGAAAGGCTGGCCGGGAGGATCTCCCCTTTTTGGTTACCAGATTGACCTCGGTGCTGCTCAATTTGCCGACCGGTCCAAAATCAGGGTCTCTGAGCTTTCTCATGATCTCTTTAGCTTGGCCAGGGATATATATCTGGGTGATATGAACACCGCCGTTGATGACCTCATCGGCCGAATATCCGAGCATCAGTTCGGCCCCTTGGTTAAAAAGGATGATGTTCCCTTTGATGTCGGCGGCAATGATACCGTCTACTGAGCTGATGATGATATTGGTTAAAAAGCTATTGGTTTTTCTCAGTTCGTTTTCAATTCGGATCCGTTCGGACAAATCCCGGAGATAAGCATAGATTTTCAATGATCCTTCAAGGGGTGCCAAAGCCAGGCAGATTTCAACGTCCCTCTGGGTTTTGGACTTGGTGATGATCTTAAATTCGGTACAGACCTTAGGGTTTTCATTGGATTGAAGACGCATCTGGGTCGGTAAACTCGATAAAATTTCCTGATCCTCGGGGGAGAGCAGATCGCTAAATTCCTTGCCGATCAATTGATCTTTGGAAAAACCGGTAATCTCCGAGGCCAGGATATTGGCAAATTCAATCCGATAATCCTGATTAAAAACCAAAATACCGTCGTTGCCCAACTCAATTATTTTGGGGAGGGCTTGTGAGCGTCCAATAATGGGGTTCGATCGGGGGAGAAATCGTGATGTCTTTCGGGGTCATAAAATTCCTTATCCCACCCCTCGGCTCTTTTTTTATGCCGTACTGATATCGACATCTTTGAACTCAAGGCCGGTGGTGAAGCTGAAAAAGGGAAAGAACCGATTAGCCGACCTGAAAAATCAAACTTATGTAATTATTTACTCGAATTCTTCGTCTGTCAACTCAATTAAAAAGCGACCAGTTTGAAGACGAATAGAAACTACAAACTAGGGAGACAAGGCTGCCAAGGATGATTTGGAGCAATGGGGGGAAAAAAGGTGGATCGGTTGGAGAAAGATGGCTTTTCCAATTTTAGTTCTTAACTTAAAGAATCGAACCATAGAAGTTCAAAACCCTTTCTCAGAAACAATGGAACCTCTTGAC
>CAWDKY010000060.1:0-9281 GCA_963802945.1 uncultured delta proteobacterium | reverse complement strand
AATACTCAGGTAAATAGACTGAAGACCGAAGGCTGAAGGTGAAAGTCTTTAGGTAATCGATAAAGGGAAAGAAAAAGATCCTGGTAACCGGGAAGGTTTTGAAGGACTTAATACAAACAACATTTCATTATATTAAACTTCAGCCTTCAGTCTTCAGCCTAACCAGCTAAAAAATTTTCATTTTGTAGTTCTTGCACCTTTATCTGGCCAAAGAAAATGGTTAACACACCCAGAGCAATTTTGACTCCCAAAGGAGAGAGATGGTTGAGGTCCGGACATCCCTGGATATTTCGAGATGATGTCTTTTCTGTGGATAAAGTTGAAAACGGCGAAATAACCGCCCTTTATAACCGTCAAAAAAATTTTTTAGGTTGGGCGTTTTATAGCCGGTTTTCACGGATAACCTTTCGCATCATTACCTCTCAACCCCAGATCATTGATCAAGCCTACTGGCGCCTTACCCTTCAAAAAGCCATGGATGGCCGAAAGGAATTCATGGATCGAAGTCAGGCCTGTAGGATTGTTTCTTCCGAGGCCGACGGTATCCCAGGACTGATTGCCGATTGGTATGCCGGTCATCTGGTCATCCAGATTCTTATTCCGGGGATCGACTGTATATTAAATCAATTAAACGATATATTTCACGAACTGACTTCATCCCATTTCCATCTTGCTCCGAAACGATCTCGAGGCCAGGAAACTAGAGCATCTTTCCCAAGAGGTTCGGATTCTTTCCGGACATGTCCCGGAAAATATCCGGATTCAGGAAGGCCCTGTTCAATATTGGGTAAATCTGATGGAAGGCCAAAAAACAGGGGCTTATTTGGACCAAAGAGAAAATAGGCTTCATCTCGGTTCTTATGCCCAGAGTCAGGGAAGGGTTCTGGATTGTTTCTGTTATACCGGCGGGTTTGCCTTGCAACTGGCCCCGAAGGCCGAAGAGGTTATCGCTGTTGATGATTCAGCCTGGGCCTTGAATTCGGGCCGGAAGAATGCGGACCTAAATGGATATTCCAATATTATTTTTCAGAAAAAAAACATCTTTGACTATCTTAAAGAAGCCGATGAACAGGGCGAGCGCTTTAACCTAATCATACTGGATCCTCCCCCCTTTGCAAAAAAGAAATCGGATGTCCCTGCTGCCCTTCGGGGATATCAGGAGTTGAATCGCCGGGCCTTACGATGCCTCAATCCTGGGGGGATATTGAATACCCATTCCTGTTCCTATAACATTACCGAACCCATCTTCCTGGAAATTTTATCTCATTCGGTCCAAAAGGCCGGGGTCAGGGCTCATCTTCTGGAAAAAAGAATACAGGCCGGAGATCACCCGGTCTTATTGAATTTTCCAGAAAGCCTTTATTTAAAAGGGCTAATTTTAAAAATTGCCTAAATAAAATGTTGAACCTTGACAAGCCAAAAGGCCCTTGATATACATTTTTCACCTTGGACGGAACGAGTATTAACAGGATGCGAAAAAACTCTTTATTGCAGGTTGCTCAAAAAGGTTCAGATACAAGGCGCCAGAAATTCCAAGGAATGAGGCGTACATTAAAGTTCGATGCAATAAGCCTGCCCCGCCAAAAGGCGGGGAGGGATGATGGCAATCCCGACGTTGGCGGGATAGATGGGCCTTTTTGTTCGCCCCACATCTCACATCTCGGCTCACTCCCACTCCTTCGGAGTGGTGCCCGGTTTCAGCAACCTGTTAATCCCTTCAAGATATTTTAGTTCAGGAGGAATCATGCCCAGCCAAACTGTCGCCTATCCCCGGTCTTCATTACGAACCGCCGCCTATCTTGATTTTTTACAGATGCTGACCGGTGTTGGATTGATCCTTTTCATGTTGAGTCACATGATCTTAGTGAGCAGTATCCACTTTGGCCCAGGGGCCATGAATACCCTGGCCAAATTTTTAGAGGACACCTATCTGGCCCAAGTCGGAGGGCCGCTTATCGGGGCCACTTTTTTGCTTCATTTTATCTTAGCTGCCCGCAAGATTCCTTTTCGAACCCAGGAACAAAAAACCCTCTGGCAACACACCCGGAGGCTCCATCATCTGGACACCTGGTTGTGGGTCGTTCAGGCCGGAACAGCCATGATCGTCCTTATTATGGGTTCCATCCACATCTGGACCATCCTTTCGGATCTTCCGGTCACCGCGGCCAAAAGTGCGGCCCGTATCCAGGGAGGATACTGGCTGGTTTTTTATATCATCCTTTTGCCTATGGTCTGGTTTCATGTCGGAATCGGCTTCTATCGAATCGGGGTAAAATGGGGAATCATTAAACGGTCCAACCGGCCCTTTTATCAACGAGTGGAGTATCTCCTGATTCTTATTTTTCTGATCATTGGGGCCGTAACGTTATATACCTTTTATACCTTGGTTCTTTAGAAGGCAGATGAACAAGTCAAAAACTGCAGGTTGATTAAAAATGTCCAGATGCAAGGCCCCCGCAATCCTGAGAAGTGAGGCGTACTTCGGGTACACCGCAATAAGCCTGCCCCGCCGAACGACGGGCAAGGATAAGGGCAATCCCGCCTTTGGCGGGACAGATGGACTTTTTTCATCGACCTGTTAAGGAGTAGCTCTTGGAAACTTTTTATACTGATTTATTATGCATAGGCGCCGGACTGGCCGGCGAACGGGTAGCTGTGGAAGCGGCCTCTCGAGGTTTTAAGGTCCTCTCTTTGAGTATTGTACCTCCCCGGCGTTCACATTCCGCGGCCGCTCAGGGAGGTATGCAGGCCTCTCTGGGGAACAGTTGTATGGGTGACGGCGATTGTGTGGATATCCATTTCTCCGATACGGTCAAAGGCTCGGACTGGGGATGCGACCAGGAAGTGGCCCGGCTCTTTGCCGAAACCGCACCGGTTGCCGTCCGGGAAATGGCTTATTGGGGGATCCCCTGGAACCGGGTAGTGGCCGGTAAATCCACCTATTTTAAGGCCGGGAAGCAATATGAAAAAACCGAGTCCAAAGAGAGGGAAGGGATGATCACCGCCCGGGATTTCGGGGGCACGGCCAAATGGCGGACCTGCTATACTTCTGACGGAACAGGGCACACCCTTTTGTTCACCATGGACAATGTGGTGGTTAAACTGGGGGTGTCGGTCCATGATCGGATGGAGGTCCTTTCCCTGATCCACGACGGGGTCACTTGCCTGGGAGTCGTGGCCCGATGTTTAAAAACCGGGAGTCTGCGGGTCTATCTGGCCAAGGCCACCCTGATCGCTACCGGAGGTTATGGCCGCCTATACCGGGAAACCACCAATGCCGTGATTAATGAGGGCTCCGGGGCCGTCATTGCCCTGGATACCGGGCTGGTCCCTTTGGGGAATATGGAGGCCATACAATTTCACCCCACAGGTATCGTACCCACCAATATCCTGGTCACCGAAGGCTGCCGGGGAGACGGCGGGACCTTAAAGGATGTCAACGAAGAACGGTTCATGAATATTTATGAGCCGGCCAAGCAGGAGCTGGCCTCGCGAGATGTAGTTTCCCGCTGGATGACCCACCATATCCGGGAAGGCAAAGGGGTGAAAAGCCCATACGGCGATCACCTCTGGCTGGATATCCGCCACTTGGGGGCCAAGCATATTAAGACTAAACTCAGGGAAGTGGAAGAGATCTGCAATAAGTTCCTAGGCATTGACCCCATTACCCAGATGATCCCGGTCCGCCCGGCCCAGCATTACAGCATGGGCGGTGTGCGGACCAACAAAGATGGTGCAGCCTATGGGTTAAAAGGTCTCTTTGCCGCCGGCGAAGCGGCTTGTTGGGATATGCATGGATTTAACCGTCTGGGTGGCAATTCCCTGGCTGAAACCATTGTGGCCGGTAAGATTGTGGGCGGTAAAGTGGCCGAGTTCCTGGAAGGATATGACGTCCAATTTAAGACCGATGCGGTTCGATCAGCCCTGAAGAAAGATGAAGAACGCATTGAACGGCTCATACAGGGCCGGGACGGCAAAGAAAACGTCTTTGAACTGCGCAAAGCAATGCAGGACGAGCTGATGGAACGGGTGGCCATTTTCCGTAACGGTCAGGATCTGCAAAAAGCAGTTGACAACTTGCAGATTATTTACGAGCGGGCTAAAAAGATCGGCCTCAAGTCCAACGGCCTGGGTGCCAATCCGGAATTAAGCCTGGCCATCCGTTTCCAAGGTATGATGCGCCTGGCCTTATGTGTGGCCTATGGGGCACTGGTGCGGACCGAAAGCCGGGGCTGTCATGCCCGTGAGGATTATCCGGAACGAAACGACCGGGACTGGTTGAAAAGGACTTTAGCCACCTGGAAGGAAGGAGAAAATCTACCCCATCTGAACTATGAGTCCAATTCGCGAGTCTGGGAAATCCCACCCGGGGATCGGGGATACGGGACCTGTACGATCATCTGTTCCGAAGATCCGGTGGTCTGTGGCCTGAAACAACCGGAACCGGTATCTGAATTTAATGAATGAGAATTCGAAGCTTATTACTAAGCAAAAGCATCTGAAATTCTGGAATCCAGGAGCCAGAATTCAGAATAAGGAAGAATCGATAAAAATTTTGGGTTTTATTCTGGATTCAGAATTCTGACTTCTGGATTCTAATCATCGCTAATATCAAGACCGGCTTATTAAATCGTGAGAGATAAATTCTTAGATTGAACTTTTTAGAAAATAATAAACGAGGTTTTTTAATATGTCCAGAAAGTTGACCTTTCATATCTTTCGTTATACTCCGCTGGATCCTTCTTCCCAGCCACATTTGGATGATTTCCATTTAGAAGAAACCGACAGCTTGACTATTTTTATTGCCTTGAATCAAATCCGGGAAGAACAGGACCCCAGCCTTCAATTTGATTTTTGCTGTCGGGCCGGGATCTGCGGTTCCTGCGCCATGCTGATCAATGGGCGTCCTGATCTGGCCTGCCATACCAAGACCAAGGATCTGCCTGATGAAATTACCTTGTTGCCTCTGCCGATCTTTAAATTGATCGGGGATCTGTCGGTGGACACCGGCACTTGGTTTAGGGCTATGAATGAGAAAGTGGAATCCTGGATTCATACGGACAAGGTCTTTGACCCCTTGGCCGAAGAAGAAAGGATGGAAAACCAATTAGCCGAAGAAATTTATGAATTGGAAAGATGCATTGAATGCGGCTGCTGCCTGGCGGCCTGCGGCACGGCCAATATGCGGCCGGATTTCGTCGGGGCCGTGGCCCTAAACCGCATCGCCCGCTTTAGGATGGATCCGCGGGATCAAAGGGCCGAGAAAGAATATTTTGAAGTGGTCGGGACCGATGAAGGGATATTCGGCTGCATGGGCCTGTTGGGCTGTGAGGACGTCTGTCCCAAAAACCTGCCCCTGCAGGATCAGTTGGGAATCCTGCGCCGTAAGATGGGCTGGAGCGCCGTTAAACAACTCTTTCAGCGAAGGACTTGAGGATAAAAATGATTAGAATTCAGAATCCAGTAGTCAGAATTCAGTAGTTGAATAACAAGCACTAAAATTAAATAGTGGAGCATCTTTTATTCTAACTCTTGACTCCTGACTCTTACTTTCTATGTTTTTCTAAAACTTCCCTTGATGCACAAACTCCGCAATCTCCCGCCTTCTGGGCGCGGCCGGTACTTTTCCCGGATACCCTAAGGGGAGCATGCTCACCACTTCGTATCCCTCCGGTACTCCTAAGGCCTCTTTGGCCTTTCCTTGGTCGAAAAGTCCCACGACCACCGTACCAAGACCGAGCGAATGAGCGGTCAGACAAACCGACTGAGTGGCAATCCCCAGGTCATATAAAAACCAATCCCCTAACTTGGTGGCTGCTTGTCCTTTATAAAATCCCGCCCTTTGCAACTGACCGCAAAGGACGAGGACAATGGGTGCCTCCACCATGGCCTTGCCGGCCGGATTGGTCGGAGTTAGCGTGGCTTGAAGTTTTTGTTTGGTCTCCTGGTCTTTAACCACGACCACTTCCCAGCACTGGGTATTGGCCCAGGAAGGGGACCAGCGCAGGGCCTCCAATACTTTATTTAAAACATCCTCCGGCACCGCCTTATCTTGATAATTACGGACGCTTCTTCTGCCTTGTATGATCTCCAATAAATCAGCCATGAATTCTACCTCCTCCTCATGAAAATTTGATTGAAGCTAATATAACAGTTGCCGGGATGATAATTCAAGTATCTTTTACAGAAATTTACCGCAAGAAATTTATTTACAAAATAACAAGTTATCAAATATAATTTTTTATCCTGACCATCCTTGTTCATCAATATCTTCAGGAAATTTATCGCTTGGGATGGTATCTTAAGAAATTCTGGGGGAAAACGAGTTGAATATTGTATTCGATTTGGGAGGAGTAATCCTCACCTGGAAGCCCGAAGAGATTATCGCCAGGGCATTCTCCAATCCATCCGCTCGGGCCTTAGTCCGACGGAACATCTTTGGACATCACGACTGGACTCTTCTAGACCGCGGAACCCTCCTTTATCCGGAGGCCATCTTGAGGGCAACGGCCCGCACCGGATTATCGGCATCATCTATTTCCGAATTCTTTCGTCAGGTTCCTCTTTCCTTAGTGGCCGTGCCGGAGACGGTGGACCTATCGCGTCGTCTAAAGACCAGGGGTCACAGGCTGTTTTATTTATCCAACATGCATACAGCCGCTATGAATTATGTCGAACAGATCTATACCTTCTGGGATGTTTTTAAAGGCGGTATTATGTCCTGCCGGGTCCATTGGGTAAAGCCGGAGCCGGAAATTTATACCTGTCTCATAGAGCAGTATGAATTGGAGGTTAGTCAGACCGTATTCATTGATGACTTCACCGGCAATCTTGAGCCGGCAGTCCGGCTTGGAATGCAAACCATAAAGTTTAATAATGTGGAGCAATGTGAACGGCAATTGATGGCCTTGGACTGCCTCTAAAGCTACAGACAGCCTTACCATCTATAGACTATGGAAACCCGTTTAATCCTCTTCGGCCTCTGATATTTGAACCGGCAATCGGAGGATAAAGACGGTTCCCTGCCCCGTATTGGGGCGGACTTCAATGCTTCCGCCGTGTTCCCCAATGATTCCATAGACCGTGGAAAGTCCCAACCCGGTTCCCTTTTCCTTGGTGGTAAAGAAAGGGTCAAAGATCCGGGGGAGATTTTCCGCTGGAATTCCACAGCCGGTGTCTGCAATTTCCACTCCGATCTTGTCTTCTTCCGGGATGGAATAGGTGCGCACCGTCAGGATGCCTTTCCCATTCATGGCATCGACCGCATTGGTCATCAGGTTGATGAAAACCTGATTCAGTTGTCCCGGATCGGCGACAATCGGAGTCAAAAGCGGATCGATTTCTTTGATAATTTGGATGTCATGAAACAGGGCTTGTCTGCCCAGGAGACCGATGATTTGTTCCAAAGATTGGTTGATGTTGCACTGAACCCAGCGGTGTTTGGTTTCCCGGCTGAAATCAAGCAATTCTTTGACGATATCTTTACATCGTATGGTTTGATCGACAATGTGTTTCAGGTTGGCCCATTTGGGATCTCCAGGAGGGGTCTCTTCAAGCAACAGGTTGGAATAAATCAAGATTCCTCCCAAAGGATTGTTGATTTCATGGGCCACTCCGGCAGCCATTTTTCCCAGAGAACCCATCTTTTCCGAATGCAGAAGTTTAAGCTGGGTTTCCTCCAATTCCTTTTGCATACGAAATCGTTCGCGCAAATCGGTAAAAATACCGACCGAGGCCATCTCTTTCCCTTCTTCATCATAAATGATAGCGGCTGAAAGACTGGCCGGGAGAATCTCTCCCTTTTTGGTAACCAAATTGACCTGGGTACTGCTCAATTTACCGGCCGGTCCAAAATCAGGATCTCTGAGCTTTTTCATAATCTCTTTGGCATGGTCGGGGATATACATCTGGGTGATATGAACGCCGCCGTTGATGACCTCATCGGCTGAATATCCGAGCATCAACTCGGCCCCCTGGTTAAAAAGAATAACGTTCCCTTTGATGTCGGCGGCAATGATACCATCCACAGAGCTGATGATGATATTGGTTAAAAAGCTATTGGTTTTCCTCAGTTCATTTTCAATTCGAACGCGCTCGGACAAATCCCGCAGGTAGGCATAGATTTTTAATGACCCTTCGAGGGGTGCCAAAGCCAGACAAACTTCGACTTCCCTTTTGGTTTTGGACTTGGTGATGATCTTAAATTCGGTGCAAACCTTTGGGTTTTCATTGGATTGAAGACGCATCTGGGTCGGTAAACTCAACAAAAATTCCTGATCTGCGGAGGAGAGCAGGTCCCTAAAATTCTTGCCGATCAATTGATCTTTGGAAAAACCTGTGATCTCCGAAGCTAGGACATTGGCGAATTCAATCCGATAATCCTGATCAAAGACCAAAATGCCATCGTTGCTCAACTCAATAATTTTAGGGAGGGCTTGGGGAAGGTCAAATAAATTGGGTTCCATCGGGGGAGAAACCATAAGGTCTTTTGGGGCCATAAAATTCCTTATTCCAACCCGTCGGCTCTTTTTTGATGCCGCACCAATATCGACATCTTGGAGCTCAAGGCCGGAGGTAATGAACTTAATCTTGTTGGATACCTTGATTTCATTTCTTAAAACTTGAGATTGGGCAAATCTTCATTACTTCCTCTATCTGAAGGCTGAAAAAGAAAAAGGACCGCTTGGCCGACCAGTAGAATTAAACCAGTATTGATTATTTTACTTGGATTTCAAGGTCTGTCAACTCAATAAAAAAGGGGACGGTTTGGCGGTGAACAGAAACAGTAAAGGTAGGGAGACAAGGAATGCAAAGGTTAACGTTTCGATAGTTGTAGACGGTGTTTCCTTGGCTCAGAACACGGAATTTTTGATGGACTTAACAAAAATATCCTTGGTCAAGGGCTAGCCCCCTAGGCACTATAGGAGATTATCTTTTGAGTTATCTATTATTAAATTGACAGTATTCTTAGCCGGTCCAATTCCCTTCAGGGCCAATTTTCTGACTTCCTCCGATACGAATGCAAAGCCGGGGCCGGTCATTCCCACACGGGCTGCTTCCAAAGCCGCGTTCAACGCCAACAGATAAGTCTAAAAGAAGGCTATTTCATCATCGGAATAATAAAAATAACTTTAACCGAGATGAAATCACAAAATTGGAGTATAGAAAAAAAGAAAAATTGATCGGTTTGGGAAAGATGGCCCCTCCACTCTCAGTTCATACCCTGAAGAATAGGCCATCAAGGTTGAAACCATTTCTGAAAAAAAGACGGGGGGTTTCAC
>CAWDKY010000059.1:0-16349 GCA_963802945.1 uncultured delta proteobacterium | reverse complement strand
TATGTTATTCCCTAGCCTTTCGACGAGTACGTATTGCTACTTAAACGGGCGGCAGAAACACTGAAGCAAAAGGAAGCCCTGTTTGACTGGTCGGCGGAGTCCTCTCCGACCGCCAAGGTGTTGCTGGAAGGCTCCCCCCCTAAAATTAAATTTGTTAACCCTATGTTTACCAGGGTGTTTGGGTATTCCATGGATGATATTCCTGATGTGGCCCACTGGTGGCGACTGGCCTATCCTGATAAGGACTATCGTCAACAGGTTATAGCTTCGTGGAATAGAAATTTTAAAAATGTATCAAATAGTCGATATGAATTTGGACCGGAAAAAAGAGTTATTACTTGCAAAAACGGCACTCAGAAACAAATTGAATTCAAACTGGTATCTCTTGGGATGACCCATATCCTCGATTATATAGATTTTACCGAACTCAAGCAAGCGGAGGCGGAGTCTAAAGAGAAAGAAGATCGCTTCTTGGCTCTGTTCAACCACTCGCCTGACTACGTATATCTCCACGATTTTGAGGGTAATTTCTTGGACGCCAATCCTGCCACCCTTGATCTTCTGGGCTGCCAAAGGGAAGAACTGGCTTCAATGAATATTGCCTCTCTACTCGACAAGAAACAACGCACTAAAGCGCAGAAAGCCATAGAAGACCTTAAGCAGACAGGTACTCAAGGACCTTTGACTGAATATAAATTAAGATTCAAAAACGGTAAAGAGGTCTATATAGAAACTAAAGGATCCGTTATCTACAGGGATGGTAAACCCTATGCGATCCTGGGTATAGGCCGTGATATCACAGAGCGAAAAGAGGCCGAAGCCTTACTGAAAAAACGAGAGGCGGAATTGAAAGTCAGAACGCTTCATCTCGAAGAAACCAACATAGCGCTGAATGTTTTGCTCAGACAGAGAGAAAATGATAAAAACGACTTAGAGGATAAGATAATCACCAATATCCGCGAGATGGTTAATCCTTATGTTGAGAAGCTGAACTCTGCCGGACTGGATGAAACTCAAAAAATATATCTTAATCTCATAAAATCCCACCTGGAAGATATCACCGACAATTTCTTGCAAACCATAAAGTCTAAATACCTGAATTTTACACCGACCGAGGTGCAGGTGGCCACCCTGATCAGGGATGGAAAAAATTCCAAAAATATAGGACAACTTATTAATATATCTGAAAGAACTGTCGAATTTCATCGTAATCATATTAGAACTAAACTGGGTCTTAATAACCAAAAGATCAATCTTAGAACCTACCTAATGGCCCTCCGTTAGTACCTGAAATAAGCCAGTATTTTGCCTGTAATTTTTTAGTATTGTAAATGGTTGATTTTTTGATATATTACATTGAGCATTAAATTTTTGCTTTCCGTCCTCTCAACGGAAAGCCATAAAAAATATTGCCTCCGCGTCCTCTGCGTCTCGGCGGTGAAGGCAATCTATTATCCGCCTCTTTTCATAATAAATAAACACCTTTTTACCCTGCTTTGGCACAGGAAATGGCGGTAGCCTGTCCTTAAATCCTTCTTTAGGCCAATATTTTATGGATGAAAACCACTTAAAGACTCTGAAAATTATTTAACAAAATCCGGTCTTGTCTCAAAGACACTTGGCCCGGGAATTAAACCTTAGCCTTGGCCAGGCCAATTACATTATCAACAGCTTGATTCAAAAGGGACTTTTAAAAGTCAAGCGATTCAAAAACCCCAATAACAAGCGGGCTTATACCTAATTATCTGACACCCAATGGGGTGAAGAAGAAAATTGAGTTTGACTTATCAATTTTTTAGGATAAAGGAGTTTGATCGATTACGGGAAGAAATTAAGGTATTGTAACAAGAAATCACGACCTTTAATTTCCCTCCGGAGTTAACATAAAAGAAACCGTTATTTCAAAACAACGTATTTAAAGGAGTTTTAATCTAAAAGGATAAATAGGAATCAAAAAAGGGGGGGGTTAATGTCGACTGAGATTCCCTTAAACGCTCGTATTTTCGTCGCCGGCCACCGCGGCCTGGTAGGTTCAGCCATCCTCAGGCTCCTTAAACAGGAAGGATTCACCAACTTACTCACGGCCACACGGGAACAATTAGACCTCCGGAATCAGGCTGCGGTTAATTACTGGTTTCAGGCCAACCAGCCCGAATATATCTTTCTGGTGGCAGGAACAGTAGGCGGGATATGGGCCAATTCTACCCGACCGGCAGAATTCATCTATGACAATATGATGATCCATGCCACCGTAGTCCATTCCGCCCATATTCACGGGGTTAAAAAGCTGCTTATCTTGGTAGTTCTTGTATTTACCCAAGGGAATGCCCTCAGCCGATGAAAGAAGAGTACCTTCTAACCAATACCCTTGAGTCGACTAATGAACCCTACGCTATTGCCAAAATTGCCGGCATCAAGCTCTGTCAAGCCTATCGCCGCCAGTATGGCTGTAATTTCATCTCAGCTATGCCCACTAACCTTTATGGCCCCAATGATAACTTTGACCTGGAAAGTTCTCATGTCCTGCCTGCATTAATTCGTAAATTCCACCTGGCCAAACTAGCAGCCCATGGGGATTGGGATAACCTTCATAAAGATGAAGCCCTGTTCGGCCCCATCCCGGAAGATTTAAAAAAACCATCTGGGTCTAATACGTCCGTAGTCATTTGGGGTTCAGGCTCTCCCTGCCGTGAATTCCTCCATGTCGATGATCTTGCCGATGCCTGCCTTTTTCTAATGAGGAACTATGATAATGATCTTCATATTAACGTAGGAACAGGTAAAGATATAACTATTCGTGAGCTGGCAGATTTGGTAAAGTCTATTATCTCTCCTGACGCAAATCTTATTTTTGACACTACTAAACCCGATGGAACACCACAAAAACTTTTGGATGTCAGCCGATTGCACCAAATGGGTTGGAAGCCTAAAATAAAATTTCGAAAAGGAATAAAAAATGTTTATAAGTGGTATCAATCATTAGGATCCGAAGGTTAGATTTTTTAAGGCAATGGGCTTGAAAAGAAATAAAGTGATTTGCTTTCTATCGCATCTTGCACCTTAAACCTTTTCTTATGAAGGCTTTAATCACAGGGATAACCGGTCAGGATGGGAGTTACCTTGCAGAGTTATTGCTTTCCAAAGGTTATGAGGTCCATGGGATTGTCCGTCATATGGCTTTGGAGGACCCCCTTCATCGCTTATGGCGGATATGGCACCTGTTGGATCAAATTACCCTCCATGCCGGATCCATGGAAAGCTACGCCAGCATCTTTGATGTTATTGAAAAGGTTCGGCCGGATGAGTGTTATCATTTAGCAGCTCAGAGCTTCGTCAGCTACTCCTTCGAAGATGAGTTTTCCACCATTAACACCAACATAAACGGCACTCATTTTCTTTTATCGTCCATAAAGCGTAAGGCTCAAGACTGTAGGTTTTACTTTGCCGCCTCCAGTGAGGCCTTTGGCAAAGTTCGGGAAACACCTCAGGATGAAAATACACCCTTTCACCCCCGTTCTCCTTATGGAATCTCCAAGGTGGCCGGGTTTGAATTGACCCGAAATTACCGGGAGGCCTACCAGCTGCATGCCTCTTCGGGAATTCTGTTTAATCACGAATCTCCCCGCCGGGGGCATGAATTCGTAACCCGGAAGATCACCTCTCAGGCCGCCTTGATTAAACTGGGGAAAGAGCAAAAAATCAAATTAGGCAATCTGGAAGCCCTGCGGGATTGGGGACATTCCCGCGAGTACGTCCAGGCAATGTGGTTGATGCTCCAGCAGAAAAAGCCGGATGATTACGTGATTGCTACGGGAGAAAGTCATTCAGTTGGAGAGTTCCTGGATAAGGCCTTCTCTCTTTTAAAATTGGATTATAGAAACTATTTAGAGGTTGACCCAGCTTTTTACCGGCCGGCCGAGACAACCGTCCTTCAGGGAAACTATTCCAAAGCCAAAAGGGTCCTTGGCTGGGAGCCCACTATTTTTTTCCATGAACTAGTCTTGGAAATGGTGGAAAGCGATCTAGCCTTTTATTCGCAAGGGAAGTTGAAAATGTCTTGAGAATATTATACGTTAGTAATTAACTTGCTGACCTGCTGACCAAATGATCCAATGACTTATTTTTTGAGATAACTTATGAAACGTGCTTTAATTACCGGCGTTACCGGTCAGGACGGTTCCTATTTGACGGAATTGCTTTTGGAAAAAGGCTATGAAGTCCATGGGATCATTCGCCGCAGTAGTTCTTTTAACACAGCCCGGCTAGATCATCTCTATAGCAACACCGATATTTTTGATCGACGCTTTTTCACCCATTACGGGGACCTGACCGACTCCAGCAACCTCAACCGAATCCTGGAAAGGGTTCAGCCCGATGAGATTTATAATCTGGCGGCCCAGAGCCATGTGCGGGTTTCTTTTGAGGTACCCGAATATACGGCTGAAGTGGATGCCATCGGAACTTTAAGATTTTTAGATGCTATAAAAGATTTAGGGATTAAGACCCGCTTCTACCAGGCCTCGACCAGTGAACTATATGGCAAGACCCAGGAGATCCCCCAAACGGAATCCACGCCTTTTTATCCCCGCTCTCCCTACGGTGTGTCCAAGATCTACGGGTACTGGATCGTCATCAATTATCGGGAGGCCTATAATATTTTCGCCTGCAACGGAATTCTTTTTAACCATGAATCCCCTCGCCGGGGGGAAACCTTTGTAACCCGTAAAATCACCCGGGCCGCGGCCCGGATCAAACTGGGCCTGCAAGATTATTTGACCCTTGGAAATCTTGATGCCAAAAGAGATTGGGGCTACGCCCCAGAGTTTGTTGAGGCCATGTGGCTTATGTTGCAACAACAGGAACCGGATGACTTTGTTATTGCCACCGGCGAAACTCATAGTGTACGAGAGTTTGTTGAGGTAGCTTTTAAGGAACTGGGCCTGGAAATCACATGGAAAGGGGAAAAGGAATTGGAATTGGGCCGCGATCGAAATACAGGGAAAATTCTAATTAAAATTGACCCGATCTATTACCGGCCTACGGAAGTGGATATCCTCATGGGCAACCCAGCCAAGGCCAAGTCTAAATTAGGCTGGGAACCTAAAGTAAAATTTGATGAATTGGCCCGTCTCATGGTCCGGACCGATCTGGAAAAAGTAAAAAAAAGAGGCTATTGAGATAGCCAAGCCGATGGACAAACCAAGGATTAAACAAAACACGACCGTATGGATAGTATCTTTTTTGGCTGTATTGGGGTTATGGAACACCCTTCGATGGCAATCCATTTTGAATCTGCCCTTTGAGAATAGTCCGCTGTGGGGCGGCCTTATAATGTCAGCCGGAGCAGCCCTTATGGTTCTGGGAATTTTTTATTACGGGAATTGGCTAATGGAAGATACGCGACGGCTCTATCACATTTCAAATCAACGTTTGAATATTCCTTCCATCAAGTGGATTCGCTTTCTTAATCCGTTAGGACCTTTCTATAACCTCTACCAGCACCGGGACCTATTGCGCCAATTCGTGCGCCGGGATATTGAAGGACGTTATAAAGGGTCCTTCCTTGGCCTGATCTGGTCGTTTATCAATCCTCTGTTGATGTTAATGATCTATTCCTTTATTTTTTCAATCGTCTTCAAAGCACGCTGGCGGCCCCAGGGTGAAGTCAACCTGGGGGAGTTCGCCCTCATCCTGTTTGCCGGCCTGATTGCCTACAATATCTTTTCCGAAACGGTCAATCGGGCTTCCGGGCTGATCATCGGCAATCCTAACTATGTCAAGAAGGTCATCTTCCCTTTGGAGATCCTTCCCGTCAGCGCTTTGGGATCGACTATTTTCCACGGCCTCATCAGCATAGTCATTCTGATAGCCGGCAAACTGCTGATTATGGGAACGCTTTCCCCGACGATACTATTATTGCCTTTGGTAATCCTCCCCTTGCTTTGGTTGACTCTGGGGTTGTCCTGGATCCTGGCCTCTTTAGGAGTATTCCTGAGGGATACGGCATACGCCGTCGGCATTGTTACTCAAATTCTATTCTTTATGTCTCCCATATTCTATCCGATTGAGGCCATACCTAAAAAATATCGGTTTATCCTGCAGATCAACCCCCTTTCGGGCATATTGGAAAATTTCAGGGGCGTACTCATCTGGAATCGCCTGCCGGACCTGGGAGGATGGCTCATCCAGGTATTCATATCACTGGTCATTTTTGTCATCGGATACATGTGGTTCATGAAAACCAAGCCTGGCTTTGCCGACGTCGTTTAATTGGAAAGAAATGTTTTTACCGCAAAGGCCCAAAGAGCGCAGAGAGATCATTTTTGTTCAATCCCGCCTCTTAAGGGATTGAACAAAACAGCTCTGGCCTCCGGCCATAAAAATACCCGGAGGGTAGCGAGGCTTATCGATTGCCGGCCTTTCACCGGCAATCGATAAATTTTCTTGGCAGCCTCTGCATCTCTGCGGTGAAAACAGTTATTTCAAAAAGCTAAATTGTTACGTTTTTCCTTTCTATCGAGAAGACAGAAAGGAAAAACTACCGCTTTCAGAAGATTGAAACAATTGAAACGTGATGGATCTTAACAAATTAAGTAGTAAGATTATAAGCGTCGCTATTGAAGTACACAAAGCATTGGGTCCTGGACTGCTTGAGTCAGCCTATGAAGAATGTATGTGCTATGAGTTTCGGCTCAGAGATTTCGGTTTCGAGAGGCAAAAGTTGCTACCAATCTCTTACCAAGGTAAACTATTAGATTGTGGTTACAGGTTGGACATCGTTGTTGAAAAAGCGATCATACTGGAACTGAAAGCGTGTGAGAAAATTGAGCCAATTCATAAGGCACAACTCTTGACGTATCTCAAATTATCAAACTTTAAACTGGGGTTGCTTCTGAACTTTAATGTGCCTCTAATGCGAGACGGCATAACAAGGATAGTGAACGAATTGGATGAATAGTCCAGTTTTCAGGGGCTGTTTATTGCTTTCCGTCCTCTCAACGGAAAGCAATAAGAAATATTGCCTCCGCGTCCCCTGCGTCTCGGCGGTGAAAGAAATTTATAATCTGCCCTTATAAACATAGCATTCCATGTTAAATCAATCTGCAAATAATGATGTCATGATTTCTGTCCGTAATGTTGGAAAGATGTATCGATTATTCGAGCGGCCGAAGGATCGCTTGAAGGAGCAATTATTTTGGAGATTCGGCAAGCGATATAGCCGGGAGTTCTGGGCCCTGCGGGATATTTCCTTTGAGGTGAAAAAGGGAGAAGCCCTGGGTATTATCGGCAAGAATGGCAGCGGCAAAAGCACATTGCTGCAAATTATCGTCGGGACTCAAACCCCTACTGTTGGCGAAGTACAGGTAAACGGTCGGGTAGCGGCCCTCTTAGAGTTGGGAAGTGGTTTTAATCCGGATTTCACTGGCAGGGAAAATGTTTATCTGAACGGCTCCATCCTGGGCTTCGACCGGGAGGCGATGGACAATGTTTTTGACGAGATTGCCGCCTTTGCCGACATTGGCCAATTTATGGACCAGCCGGTTAAGCATTATTCAAGTGGTATGTTTGTACGACTGGCCTTTGCGGTACAGGCGTGTGTTAAACCCGACATATTAATTGTTGATGAAGCGTTGAGTGTTGGGGATATATTTTTTCAACACAAATGCCATCAAAGGATGGATGAATTGCTTAAAAAAGGGACCACAATACTCCTGGTTTCCCATGATATGTCGGCCGTAGAGAAGTATAGCAGTGAAGTTTTATTGTTAGTTAATGGTGAATGTTGTTTTTTAGGGCAGCCAAACGAGGGTGTAGAAAGGTATTATCAATTAGAGAGGGGCCTTGTGCCGAAAAATAGTGAAAATATAGACAATAAAAATAATTTTGAAATATCAACTTGTGAAAAATTTAATGAATTTAACGACTGGCCGACGGAAAACACTTTTTTAGATATTTCTAAATCTGTAACCATTGCCTATTCAAATAGTGCCAGATGCACCAAGGTAGCCATTACGGATGAAAATGGGATTAATAAATTTCTTTTTGAAATGGGGGAAAAATGCAATTTCTATTATGAATTTGAGATATTAAAAAATATAGATGTTCCTGTAGGCGGAATAATAATTTCAAATAAAATGAACATAATAGTCCATGGAAAAAATTCACTTCAGCTTTTAAAGGATGCGCCCCTTTTTCTTAGAAAAGGGGAAAGGGTACAATTTAAGCAAACAGTGGAATTATCTCTTGCTCCCGGCGATTATCTGTTTGAAGTAAACTTGGCTACCATGGAGCCTCAAGGTTACAATCGGAAAGAGATTTTAAATTTTCCCGAGATCGTATCCAAACTAAAAGAGGTTATAAGACTTAGAAATGCTGGATATTTTTCTATAATCATGAAAACCACAGGGCATTGCTTGCCTTACCATGGAATTGCTGATCTCCATGGGGAATGTTTTATGAACATTCTGAATTAAGTTTTTAACAAAAGCAAGAATTGGAAAAGATGGACGTGAAACAATTTTTAAAAAAATTTATAAGAGATAAGCTTTGGAAAAAAAATACCAATCGTCTCATATCTGAACCATGTATTGTTAGTTCTTCGGATGTTATCCTCTCCTCTCAAACAAAAGAAACAAACCAAATAGTGAGTTTCCGAAGATCTCTTTCAGACCGTTCAAGGGTACACACTTCTTGACTACAAACGACTTCATTCTTTATGGAACCTTATGAAAGACGTGAACCAACGAGGTGTCACCGGTGATTTAGTTGAATGTGGTTGTTATAAAGGTGGCTCAGCTGCCATCCTTAGGGCCGGCATGGGGCGCCGGAAATTATGGCTATATGATAGTTTTCAAGGATTGCCCGAAACAGTATACCAAGATGGGGAAGAAGCTAAGAAATGGGTCGGAGAGTGTGCGGCTCTGGTGAGTGATGTATTAGAGATTCTGACTGCCACCGGGGCCACACCGGAAGAGGTTGTCATTAGAGAGGGTTGGTTCAAGGATACATTCAATAACTTCTTGCCTGAGCAGGTAGCCTTGCTGCATTGCGATGCTGATTGGTATGAGTCTGTCAGTTTGGTCTTGGAAACTTTTTATCCTCTCATGCCAATCGGAGCTTGTATTGTTTTAGATGATTTTGGACACTGGGAGGGTTGTCGTTTGGCTTTTTATGACTTTTGCAAAAAGTATGGTGAACAGCCGTTGTTGGAAAGAGTAGGATATACACAGGCTTACTGGATAAAAGGGGGAATAAATCAACGAAATGGTTAGCCTGCCAAGAAAGTTATAAATGAAACTATTAAATCTTGGTTGTGGAAGTCGTTATCATTCAGACTGGGTAAATGTCGACTTTAGATCTACCGGCCCGAGTGTTATCGCTCACAATTTAAATCAGCCGCTACCTTTTCCCGATAAGGAATTTGATGCTGTTTATCATTCCCATCTACTGGAACATCTGCTCAAGAAATATGCCCCCTATTTTTTAAAAGAATGCTTCCGGGTTCTTAAGACGGGGGGCACTATTCGAAATCGTTGTCCCGGATCTAGAGCAAATTGTTCGAGTTTACCTGAGTCTATTGGAAAAAGCCCTTCAGGGCGATGACCAGGCCCAGAAACGTTATGATTGGATTCTACTGGAACTGTTTGACCAAATGGTACGTAATAAGCCTGGGGGAGATATGCTCACTTACTGGAAACAGAACCCAATGCCGGCAGAGGATTTTGTTATTGAACGGCTTGGATCAGAGGTGTTAACTGTTTTGAAGGGAATACGGTCAAATACCAACATGGAGCCTTTGGAATTAAACAGTCCAGATCCCTCTGCATTACAAATCGGCCAGTTCCGTCTGGCTGGGGAAATACATCTGTGGATGTATGACCGTTATTCATTAACAGAGTTATTGAAAACAGCCGGATTTCAAAGTATTCGGGTCTGTCAAGCAAATGAGTCGGCTATACCTAATTTTAATGCTTACCTGCTTGATGTTGAAGATGACGGCTCTGTTCGTAAACCAGATTCATTATTTATGGAAGCCCGTAGACCACACCCATGAAGATTCTTCATATCACCACCTACGATATCCAAGGCGGAGCCGCCCGGGCCGCCTACCGCTTGCACAAAGGGCTGAGGCAAATAGAACAAAACAGCCAGATGCTCGTCCGGTATAAAAGCTCAACCGACGATTCAGTAGTGCCGTTGACTCCTGCACCACCTACACCAGATAATTTCTTCCTGGAAACAATAATCCAAGAAAATTATATCGACTCTCACCGCACCCCGTTAAGTGACACCATCTTTTCTCTGCCCTATCCCGGCTATGACCTTTCCATACTGACGGTCGTCCAGATGGCCGACGTGATTAATTTGCATTGGGTAGCCCGCTTTCAATCCCCCTTTACGCTGCAAAAATTATTCACGCTGGGTAAACCCATTGTCTGGACCTTACACGACCAATGGGCATTTACAGGAGGATGCCACTATTCAGCCGGGTGCAAAAAATATCGTCATGATTGCGCTTCTTGTCCACAGTTGATTGACGATTCCTTTAATCTGCCTAAGGCGGTCTTAAAAGATAAGATAGCATTATTTAAAAACGCTAATCTGGCGATTGTTTCCCCAAGCCATTGGCTTGCGTCATGTGCTCAGAAGAGTAAACTTTTTAAAGACCTGCGAGTTGAAGTTATCCCCTATTCTTTAGAGGTTGAAACTTTTTCCCCGCTTCCTAAACCAAAAGCCAAAAAAAAATTAGGATTAGGGCCAGAAACTATAACGATTCTCTTTGGCGCTGTGGATGCCAAAGAAAAAAGAAAAGGTTTTCAAGTATTGTTAGCGGCCATGCAGCGTTGTTTGTCCAACGCCAAATTTCAACAATTGATTGCCGATGAACGCCTAAAAATTCTAAGTTTCGGCCATCTCAATGATGACCTAAAGGCGATCGATATTCCGGTGTTGTCACTGGGCTATCTCGAATCTGATGAAAAAATAAGCCTGGTTTATTCCGCTGCCGATTTGTTTGTCTTGCCCTCTTTGGAAGATAATTCGCCTTTAACCATGTTAGAAGCGATGAGTTGTGGAACACCAGTGATTGGTTCAAGTGTGGGTGGAATACCGGATATGGTCAAAGATGAGGTTACCGGCAAACTTTTTTCTCCTGGTGAATCAAAGAAGTTGAGCGAAGCGATATTATCATTTCTTTTTAACTCAAAGCAACAGGAGATTATGGGACAAAACTGCCGCCAATTGATTGAAAAGGACTATGCCCTGCCGGTCCAGGCGAAGCGTTACCTTGATCTATACCAAGACTTACTGGAGGTCGTTCCTCGGCCGCTTGTTAGTAATAAAATACTGAACCAAACAAATAAGTCCAAACCAAACCCACCGGGTGATTTGTCGGTCTCGATTGAGGCTACCTTGGGGCCCCATTTTCAGCAAATTTATGACCCGGTTTTACTCAAGGCTCTACAAGAATATGCTCCCTTAATAAAGCAAAAATGGCAAATGTCCGAGGCTGACCGAAGCGCTCGATTTAAACAGATCGAAGAACTCTCCCGACTTTTGAAAGAGTCAGAAGAAGATCGAAGCGCTCGATTTAAACAGACCGAAGAACTCTCCCGACTTTTGAAGGAATCGGAAGCTGATCGAAGTGCCCGACTGGAACAGATCGAAGAACTCTCCCGACTTTTGAAAGAATCGGAAGCGGATCGTAGTGCCCGATTTAAACAAATCGAGAACCTCTCTCAGCTTTTGAAAGAATCGGAAACGGATCGAAATGCCCGGCTTAAACAAATCAAAGAACTCTCCCGACTTTTGAAAGAGTCAGAAGAAGATCGAAGTGCCCGATTTAAACAGACCGAAGAACTCTCCCGACTTTTGAAAGAATCGGAAACGGATCGAAATGCCCGGCTTAAACAAATCAAAGAACTCTCCCGACTTTTGAAAGAGTCAGAAGAAGATCGAAGTGCCCGGCTTAAACAAACCGAGGAACTCTCCCAGATGTTAGCGGCACAAAAGGATTTATTGGAATTAACCCAGGTCCAGCTCGAAAAATTCAAGCGACTTCCTGAGATTAGATTGCGAAAGAAACTTGCTGGATTATTGAAAAAAATCCCGTAAAGGTCACAAAATAATCTACTCATGCCACGCATTGCCGTAGATTTGACCCCTCTCCTTCCAGGTGGAGAGAATGGAGCGGCCAAGCTCCTAGTTTTAGAACTCCTGTCACAATTCAAGGAATTAGTTCATCCTTACAACTTTTTATTACTTACAGCCCATTGGAACCATCAAGAACTGGTGGTTTTCGACGGACCAAGATTTCAGCGGCTTTGTGTGATGCCGGTAATGAACCCAACTTCAGAGCCGGCTTATTCATCAAATTTTAATTATCTGACCCAACTAATCCATCATCTACGACAGGCCTTACCCGAGAGGATAGTTGCCCGGCTTTTACCTCCAGCCAGATGGCTCAAACAACAGTGGCTTCAACGAATCAAGCCCTTCAACGATCTGAAGGTTTCTAAAGGCTTGTTGGCTGACCAGGAGGTGGATCTTCTTTTTTGCCCTTTTACTGCTCCAATCTATGCGGAACCCGGCATCCCGGTGGTTTCCATTTTTTATGATTTACAACACCATACCTATCCTCAATTTTTTGACCCTAAAGAATTAGAATGTCGCGATGATACCTTGAATCGGCTTCGTCAACGAGTGGAGTCCATTGTGTGTATTTCCGAATTTTCCCGTCAAACCCTTTTGGAGGATTTAAAAATAGCACCTGAACGAACTTTTACAGTACCGGTATGTATTCATTCCCGATTGTGTGAGACTACTCCGGCTCTTTCCATTTCAGAAAAATCAAGTCTTAAGGATCAGCCATACTTATTTTATCCGGCTAATTATTGGCCTCATAAAAACCATAAAATGTTATTAACTGCCTACAATATTCTGCTCAAACGTAACCCAGGTCTTGAATTGGATCTTGTTTTAACTGGGGCCCTCGATCAATCAGAGAAAGAACTGCATGCGGCGGTTGACGCCATAGGGATAGGAAAAAGGGTCCACTTCCTGGGTTATCTAACTGACGAGGAACTTGCCGCTGTGTTTCGAGGATGCCAATTTTTAATCTTTCCCTCCCTATATGAAGGATTCGGCGTTCCAATCTTGGAAGCTTTTGCCTTTGGGAAACCTGTGTTATGTAGTCGGGTGTGTAGTTTGCCGGAGGTTAGCGGGAAGGCGGCTCTTTGCTTTGATCCCCGGAAGCCATTAGACATAGTCAGAACCATCGAACAAGTGATAACTAATCCGAAACAGGCGACAGAATTAGTCGAACATGGTTACGAACAGGTTTCCAAATTTAGTAGAGAAAAGATGGCCCTCTGTTATTTAGACATATTTAACAAAACATTGCAAAAGAAATCCCATCTTGGCGAGAATCCGGGAGGTGTCTCCCTGAAGAATCAAATCATTAACTCTTCAACCCCTTCAGGTGATTGAATATGGCCTTGCCCCTAAGCATCATCACCCCTTCCTATAATCAAGGTCCTTTTATCGAGCGGACGATACAAAGTGTCCTTTCCCAAGGCATTCCCAATTTGGAATATCTGATTTGTGATGGGGGCAGCACCGATGAAACCCTGGGGATACTCCATCGCTACGAAGATCGTATTCGCTGGGTCTCAGAAAAAGATAAAGGGCAGGCGGATGCTGTAAATAAGGGGATTCAAAGGACGTCCGGTGATATCATCGGCTGGCTGAACTCGGATGACATTTACTATCCTGGGGCACTGAAAGCTGTCCTGGATTTTTTTGAAAATAATCCAGATTCAGAAGTAGTGTATGGAGATGCCAATCACATAGATGAGGATGACCGGATCATAGAACCTTATTATACCGAAGATTGGAACTATGAGCGGCTCAAGGATGTCTGTTATTTATGCCAACCAGCAGTTTTTTTTAGACGCCGTGTGGTAGGGAAAAAAGGCCTCTTAAACACTAAGTTACGTTATTGTATGGATTATGAATACTGGCTGCGATTGGGAACTGAGATAGAATTCGTTCGACTCAATAATCTAATAGCCGGTTCCCGGATGTATAAGAATAACAAAACCATGGGAAGCCGCGTGGCCGTACATCTTGAGATCGTCGAGATGACAAAAAAAAGATTAGGGCAGACTCCCTTGCGTTGGGTTTACTGTTATGCCCATGTCAAAACCGATACCAGGGGGTTTGACCGTCAAATCCCGGAAGAAAATGATAAGTATCTAAGGATTCTTATCATCAATACCATCCTTTCTTTCTTCCGCTTCTATCATTATATCCCCAGACCGGCAATGAGGACGATGTGGGAATGGGCGGGAAAACCGCTCTCCCATATGGTTCAGCGGATTCAACTGATTCGGCGGAGGCTGAAAGGATGAGGATCGGATTTGATGTCAGTCAGACTGGTGCCAATAAAGCCGGCTGTGGGATTGTGGCCTACTCGCTAATCAACCACTTGTCCCGATTGAATCATGAAAATTATTATATTCTTTATTCTAATTTTGGTTCCGACTTTTGGGACCCAGAGCATAAACGAAACACCTTTTTCTCTCAGCAACCCAATATAGAAAGACGTTTCACCGACTTTTCTTCCAGTCAAGCCAAGGCCTTTTGGCGTGAGCCTCCTCCAGAATTTGAAGACCTTTTGGGGAATCCTGACATTATCCATTCCAATAATTTTTTTTGCCCCACAGGGCTTCGCCATGCCCGACTGGTCTATACTTTATATGACCTATCCTTTTTAGAATACCCTGAATTTACAACCGAATTCAATCGATTAATCTGTTTCGATGGGGTTTTTAAGGCCAGCTTATATGCGGATAGAATCATCGCTATTTCGGAATATAGCAAAAACCATTTCTTGGAAATTTTCCCTCATTACCCGGCAAAACGTATTCAGGTGTTACATCCGGCCAGCCGCTATTCCTTGACAGATGGAATAGACGATGAAGCCGGTCGGATCTACGAGTTACCATCGGATGGATTCTGGTTATTTGTTGGCACCTTGGAGCCCCGTAAAAATATTAGGCGTCTTATACAGGCTTATGGCCAGTTGAGCCAAAGGGGTTTGACTAATCTGCCCTTAGTCCTGACCGGTGGCAGAGGTTGGCTGGAAGAAGGATTGCCTGATTATCTTGCCGGTTTAGGTCTAAAGGACAAAGTTCATCTCTTAGGTTACGTCAATGACCTTCAGTTACGCTGGCTTTATCGCCAGTGTTTTGCCTTTGTCTATCCCTCCTTGTTCGAAGGTTTTGGGATACCGGTTTTGGAGGCTATGAGTTTAGGGGCTGCCGTTATTACCTCTAATAGGACCAGCCTGCCGGAGATCATTGATGATGTGGGCATCCAGGTGGATCCTGAAGATGTAGAGGCCCTCACCGAGGCTATGGCTCGGTTGCAAAATGATACCGTCCTCCGGGCTGATCTACAGCACCGAGGCTTAGTCAGGGCCGGGCTTTTTTCTTGGGATAAAATGGCCCGAGGGGTTTTGGAAGTCTACAGAACAATTTTTAACGACAATTCCGGTTTATCATTGGATTAAGGTTTGAAGATCACCTCAATGCCTTATTTCACTTCCATCTCGAAGAACACTCCTTCGCCAATATTCATCTCGAAAACCCAGTTTTATTTTGAAGCAGAAACTCCCACTCTAGAGACCTTTACATAACCGTGCCAAAATTGGCGGATAGATGACTAAGAAGCCTAAAAAATTTTAAGTGAAAATAGAGAAAAACAACCTAAACAAAATAACTTACTTAAATCACTTGACAAAGAAATAAAAAGTTAAGATAATTACTTAGAAAAATTTTAAAAAAATTCCGGTTTATTAAAGATTTGAAGTCTAAAACATTAATTCAAAGGTTTCTCAGCATCACCAAGTCAATGGTCAATCTGGGGGCTGCAGTGAGTGCCTTAAACACCCAGGGGACGAAATTGGGGGTCTTCCGTAATGGTGGCTGATATTTGGACTATAATGGTAATGGGCAATGGGATGGTTGCACCATGTACCATTGCTTTGGCTTTGGCATGGTCAATGACAATGCGGTTAATGAGCGATGGTAGAGAGGACTACCATTTGTACTGCTTTCAAAAGGCTTTTATGGTTCTTTAAGAAGTGGACGAGTAAATGATTGATCCAGATCAGCTTATCAGAGAAATCGGTGTTTCTGGACTTTGTGAAGCTTCAGAGCAATACTTTAGAAGACTCCCAAACCCAACATTAACGCTTGGTAAGCCCTTCATTGACCTTTTGGAAACCCCGAATATACTTTATAAGCTTGGTTTGTTGCTGTCAGATCTAAATCTTGGAAAATCAA
>CAWDKY010000058.1:0-3899 GCA_963802945.1 uncultured delta proteobacterium | reverse complement strand
TTTTTTTATGTACTCATTCGTCGGTCTTGCTCTGATGAGCTTGACAATCCTTCCATCCTTTTTAGGTTCCCCCACCACCGTCAGGTTTACCTCGTGGGTTTTGGAAACTTCTTTCACGGCCTTTAATAAATAGTCCAGCCCCTTTAAGGGCATATCGGCGCTGTTGGTGACCATAATTCGATTTTTTTCTCTCTCTATTTCAGGGAGAGGATAAAAAAGCTCGGTGTTGATGCCGTTGGGAACGACCTTGAATCTTTGGCGGGGAATATTGAATTCCCGGCTGATGTCTTCCCTGGCACATTCGGAGACCGTGATGATTTTTGGAAGTTTTCGCGAAACCTTGATCTGCATCCCGATGAAGGAATACCACCTGACCTGTTTGAACTTTTTCCAGGGCGACCGGGCAGCGGCAATGTCCAGCCTGCGGTCTACGGTGATGGGATGATGGATCGTGGCAATGGTGGGGACCACTTTCTGCATATTCAGAAGGCCGTAGAAAAGGCCCTGATTGTCGTGAATAATATCGTAGCGGTCATATTTGTCTTTAAGAAATTTTTGGGCCCTCAGTCCAAAGGTGTAGGGCTCGGGAAATCCCGCGGTGGAGACCCCGATCCATTCCAGCAGATTGATGGGATCACACAGTTCTCTGAGGGAAGGAATCCTGAACAGGGCTTCAGGGTTGTACAGATCAAGGCAGGGGAGACGATAGACCTTGATATCCTCATCGAGGAGCGGGTCGGGTGGGCCGGAGACCACATCGACCTGATGACCCAGGTCCTTCAAGGCTCTGCTCAAGTTTTTGAGATAGACGCCCTGTCCGCCGACATGAGGATTGCTCCTGTAACCTAAGAGACAAATTCTAAGGGGGGCTTGATGATCTTTGGTATCAAACGATTCGTTTTTGATGTGAATCTGAACTGCCATCTTTTTGATTCCGAGCGCTCGTTCACTTTTGTCTGATTTTTATCACACTTGAAGTTGAGAAGTCAAGGCAAAAACTTTATTCCAATCACGGAAATCGTGGGGGACGACCTTTGTATCATTACATTGACATCGCTCGAATAGTCTGCCGGGTGTTTGAGGATGATTCAAATATAACCTCTAAAAGGCGCCCCCATAATCCTGCGTAATCTTTTCGCCCCTATTTTCGGCATTTCCTCTTATTCTAATCTGATTAAGAGACAGAAATCTATTCCACTCGACGCCTGAGCACACCCAGTGTTTTCACCCTGGGCAGTTCCAGGAAAAGGCCGGAGTCCAGGGCCATTTGATAAACCCGAAAAGGGGCCTGTCCCCCCTGTTTCGGGTCTTCGAAGATATCGTGAATAAGCAGATAGCCTCCAGGCAGGATATGTCTGGCCCAATTTTGGTAATCCTGATAGGCCGATTCAAAGGAGTGCCCGCCGTCAATAAAAACCAGGCTGAGCGGCATGGACCACCCACGAGCGGCCAGGGCGGACTCGCAGACCATAGGAACAATCGTTCCTTCCAGGCCGGCTTTTTCAATAGTACGTCTGAAAAACGGGAAGGTATCTAGGCGACCGCTAACCGGATCTACCAAGTCAGGATCGAAATATTGTTCGCCGGGCTGTTGTTCTTCGGAACCCCTGTGATGGTCGATGGAAAATAGGATTCCCTGATGGGCTTTGCACCCCAATCCTAGATAGATGGCGGATTTCCCGCAATAACTGCCTATCTCCAGACATGGACCCCGTTGGCCGGCTTCTTTGGCCGTTTGAAAGAGAAACAGCCCCTCTTCCTCGTCCAGAAATCCTTTGACCTCTTGGATCAATTCAAAAGGAATGCCATCTTTATTCATTTAAGGCTCATAGAAATAACCGATTTCCAAATTTCCTTCGGCAGATTTCCCTTTTCCGATGATGATTGCCGAGGTAAGCCAGCGATAGTTCTCATTGCCGGTCACCATTTTTACATAGGTATCCTTGATTTCCCCATCATAGTGGTATCCGGAAATCTCTACACTGATATTAACCCCGTCTGGAGTGACAATGGCCGCCCTGACATTGATCTCGGATACGCCATCAGCACGGGTGAGAATGTAATCAACTCCCCGCATCCTTCCCGACAGCATCCCTCCGCTGAGGTCACCTTCGAAATAGGCATCAAATCTTCTTCCAAGAGGTGTATCCCCGAAATAAATCAGTTCAGTCACTTTACCCTTGAAAGACGTCAGAAGTTCTAAACGGCCGATTGAAAACATAATCCTTTTCCCTTTCGATACGATGATTTTTTGATCTATTTTATTGGACGCCTTTCCTGGATTCCTATTCTAAAAAATCCTTCCAACTCCAGCGGGTCATCCCCCCCTGCTCCGAACGGATCAGATTCCCTTGTCCAACGGCTTGGGCTAAGGTCTTTTGGACCTGATCCTTCCCGGAACCGGTTGATTCCCATACCAGGTCAACCAGTCTGTTCAAGGAGTCCTCTACGGACAAAACTCCCTGACTCGGCCAGGCCCCCTTTTCTTCAATGACTTTGCTCATCATCAAGGCGTTGATAACCACAACATACTCCAATTGGGTCAGTTCCCAGGCCTCAGCTTCGGAAGCCTCGCCCTTTTCCCTTCGCCGTTTTATCTCCCCCAGCCGATCAAGATACTGCCTCTCCCAGTTTATGACCACGTCATCCAACATTTCTTTGCTGACCGAAGGGGTCTCAACAACAGCCCTATTGGCATGGTACTCCGACCAGTCCTGGGTTAGAATCTTTAAACCGAATGCATTGCTTTTTTCCCGAACCTCTGTTCCCGGAAAGGGGGCCAAAAGGTGATGACCGCAGGATCCTCCGATATTTTTCAGTTTTTCACTGAAGTCCATCGTCTGCTTAAGCGTCTCCGGAGTTTCCCCTGGAAGCCCCAGGATAAATGTAAAATGAGCTTCCACACCCACATTCCGGCAGAGGTTGGCGGTCTCGATCACCCGCTCGAGGCTGATCTTTTTCTTGATGGTCTTTAACATATCGGGATTTCCTGTTTCCACCCCGAAGCTTACGGCATAGCATCCGGCTTTCTTCATCTCCATCAAAAGTTCCCTGGAGATGGTGTCGACCCGGGAAAAAGAAGTCCATCTGGCCTTAAGTTCACGCCTTCTTATTTCATCACAAACAGCCAGGCAGTGATCCTGGCTGGCCGTAAAAAGATCGTCCACGATGTTGATCTGTTGAAAATTTAATCCGCGAAGATATTCCAGTTCATCTACCACTTTCTCGGGGTTCCGGTAACGTACCCTAGCTCCCACCATTTTTCTTCCCACGCAAAAAATGCACTGAAAGGGACAGCCCCTGCTGGTGGTCATGGTAATGGGCATTCCTAGGGCCCGGTATCTGCCCAAAGGGAACAAATGCCTAGCGGGCATGGGCAAGGAATCCAGATCGACGATCTGTTCCCTTGGGCCGGTCCTGAGGACTTCGGACCCATGGCGATAAACAATGCCTTTGACCTTGCTCCAATGGCCATCCTTCTCAGTTTCCCTGGCCAAATCGATGGCCGTGTGTTCGCCTTCACCAAGGACGATGAGATCCAATTCAGGCAGGCTCCTCATCGCCTCTTCGGCCCAAAAGGTTACATGCGGACCGCCCATGACCGTCAGGATGTCCTTATCGATCATTTTGACATCTTTAATCATTTGAGCAGCGCTGTCGTAAGTCATGGTTACGGAAGTTGCCCCCACCATATGGGGCCGAAATTCCCGAAGGACCGATTCCAGCCTCTTTTGGCTGTATGGAAAGACGGTAAAATCGACCGCCTTGGTCTCAATACCGGCTTCCTCAAGGGCCCCAGCCAAAAAAGCCAAGGCCAGAGAAGGAGATGGATTCTCAGAAATAGGACAATAGGGATTGATTAATAGAAAGCGCATAGACCTACTCTCGATTCGTGCTTG
>CAWDKY010000057.1:0-18422 GCA_963802945.1 uncultured delta proteobacterium | reverse complement strand
CCCTGATTCTGATTGTTTCCGGCTGGTTTTTGTTCAGGACTTACACCAAATCGGAACAGGGCCGATTTCGCTGGGATGGTATAAAGCTTAAATTGGTGGGAGATATAATCCGCAAATTGGAGACCGCCCGTTTTTGCCGGACCCTGGGCACCCTGATTAAGAGCGAGGTCCCATTGCTGCAGGCCATAAGAAATTCAAGGGACGTAGTCAGTAATCAGGTGATTGCTTCCGCCCTGGAGGATGTGTCAACCGGGGTGAAAGAAGGCAAGGGCATGGCCCTGCCGCTTTCTGCTTCCAACGTGTTTCCCCCCTGGCCTTATCCATGATCAAGGTGGGGGAGGAGACCGGTCAGTTGGATGATATGTTGTGAGGGTAGCGACCACTTATGAAAAAAGTTTGCGGGTCTCCATAAAAAGATTTATCAGCTTTCTGGAACCGGCGATGATCTTAATGATGGGGCTGATCATCGGTTTTATTGTTTTGTCCATGCTGATGGCTATCTTCAGTATCACGGATCTTCCTTTTTAGAAAAAAAGGATTCAAGGATTCAAGGGGTCAAGGATTCAAGTGAAAAGGTTAAATTCGATCTGGAGTTTAATTTTTAAAAACTCGAATCCTCGAATCCTCGAATCCTCGAACCCTTCCCCATATTTTAAAAACGAGTCGGGATTTACCCTGCTGGAATTGATCATTGTCTTGATGTTAAGCCTGCTGATCCTGGGATTGGTGACGGTCTCTTTTGCCAACCTTTTGTCTTCGGCCAAGCTCCAGGCAACGGCCAGGGAATTTTCAGCCACATTAAGACAGGCCCGTAATTTGGCCAAAATTCATGGAGAACCACAGGGATGGTCTGTTGATCTGGACTCCAAAGAGTATGGAATAGAAGGGCAGCCGGTCAAGAAAATCCCTTCCCATTTGGAACTCAAAATAGTAGATTCAACAGGGGAAGAGATTCGGAGTGGGCAATATCGACTGGTTTTTGAACCAAATTGGAGTATGGAAAGCGTCCAATTTCAATTGTCCGATAAAAAAAAGGCTATAGGGATCGGGCTGGATCCTTTACTTGGGGCAGTAGTTACCCAGTGAAGCCTATTCAGACAAACAGAAGCAAAGGATGAACCCGCAAAAAGTCGACGAAACCCATTTTCGTCATTCCCGTGAAAACGGGAATCCAGTGTTTTTACTTGGTTAAGCAGGGCCTGGATTCCCGCATGCGCGGGAATGACGTCTTTTTACGAAGTCATCGAACAGGGAACATCGGATTGCGAACAAGGAATATCGAAAGAAGGCTGAATTGAAGCCCCTGAATAAAACGGCCGGTTTTACCCTGCTGGAGGTTTTGGTTGCCCTGGCCCTGCTGGGAGTGGGCGTCGTCGTGGTTTTACAGCTTTTTTCAGCCAACCTGAGGTCCATTTCAGCTTCGGAAGATTAGTGGCCGGTTCTTTGGAGGCCCAAACCAAGATGAGAGAGGTTCTGGAAGACCAAGAAGTTTCCGAAAGGACTTGGGACGGGATTACGGATAACGGATATCGATTTCAGGTTTCTGTTTCGGATACCTTGCCGGAGAGGTCGGAAAACCTCTCAGTGAAACTGATGGAAATAGAAGTCAAGGTTTATTGGACTCAGGGGAACAAGGAAAAGTCTTTGACTCTGAAGACCTTGAAGATGCTTAAAAAGCCGGTATGATTGCAAACCAGGGGGTTCCAGGAGTCGAGGATTCAAGTGAATTCATTCATAACTGAAAAAAGAGGTAACAGGAATAACCTTGGCTTCACCCTGCTGGAACTCATGATCTCCATCGCCATTGTCGGGATTATGGTTTCCATCCTGGTGGCCGTTTTGAGACTGGGGTTTCGTTCCGTCGAAGCCGGGGAAAAAAAGATAGAATCCCTGGAACGGGTAAGGACCTCTGTAAATTTGATTGACGCCCAAATACAATCGGAACTCCCTCTGAAACACGAAGAAAACGGAGAGAAAAAATATTATTTTAAAGGACAGCCTGAGCTTCTCGAGTTTTCTACCAATCATTCCATTTGGGGAGGGGAGACGGGGTATGTGGTTGTCTCCTACCGGGTAGTTGAAGAAGAGCAAGGGAAACGCACGCTTTGGGCCTCAGAAAATGGGGTAGGACAGGAAAACAAAAAAGAGATAAAACTCTTGGAATTTTTTGACGAGATGTATTTCGAATATTTTTATAGGATCCGACTGGAGCAGAAGGGAAATGGATTGATGAATGGACCGAGACCGCTTTTCTGCCGAATAAGATCCGGCTTCACCTGATCAAAGACATGAAGGACCTTTCTATGATCCTTTCCATGAGAACCGGCGGTGGATTATCGGGAAGCCAGGCTGTGCAGAAGCCGTTATAAGTACGAATCGATTAGCAGTTTGCGGAAAAACTCATTTTTCACAGGTTGCTCAAAAAGGGTCAGATACAAGGCGTCCCGAAATCCCGAGGAATGAGTCGTATATAGAAATACGCCGCAATGACGAGGGATGAGGGCAATCCCGCCGTTGGCGGGATTGATGGGCCTTTTTCAGCAACCTGTTAGAGAAAGAATATCGAATATTGAATATCGAAGGTTGAAGGTCGAATAACGGATAACGGGAAATTTATTTCAGGGGAAAAATGAGTCAGAATCAAAAAGGTATTGCCCTGCTGACCGTTTTATGGGTTTTGACGGTCCTGATGGTCATCGTTTTTTCATTTTCCTATATGGCCCGGACCGAGACCCTTTCCACCTTATCCTTCAAGGAGGAGATGGGAAAAAGATTCCTGGCCGAAGCGGGGATCGAACGAGGGGTTTATGAGCTTTTTTACAGACGAAAGATGCAGCCTCTCGTGATTAAGGGCCTGGTTGAAGGCGGGGAGATATGGAAAGTGGATGGCCGCCCTTATTCCGGTCAGTTGGGGGATGGAAACTATGTCCTCAAGATAACCGATGAATCAGGTAAAATAAATATTAATTCGGCCCCGGAGATAGTCCTCAGGAAGCTTATCGAAATCATGGGTATTGAAGGAATAGACATAGATACTGTTGCGGACTCCATAATGGATTGGAGGGAAAAGGGTGATTTGCAGCGTCTGAATGGGGCCAAATCCGACTACTACCTTTCGCTGCCCAATCCCTATAAAGCCAAAAATGCCGATTTTGATACTTTGGAGGAACTCTTATTGGTCAAAGGGGTGACCCGGGAACTCCTTTATGGAAACGGGGGGAAAAAGGGTTTAATCGATTTTCTGACCGTCTGTGACACCGCTGGGTCCATCAATATTAATTCCGCCTCTAAGGAAGTCCTAATGGCCGTCAGTCCTACAATAGATTCGGGAAAAGCCGATCAGATCATCAGCTATCGTCAGGATCAGGAGATTAAAAGTATCTCGGAGATCCAGGGAATAATAGGTCAAAATCTGATTCAACTTATACCAATTCAGACGGTATCGAACAATAGCTATACGATTGAATCATCGGGATTCAAAGATAAACCCCAATCCGGCTGTGCGGTGCGGGCAACAGTTAAGCTCTTGGACGACAAGAGCCAATATAATATACTTTATTATAAGACGCCAGTCACTATGAAACAGGGATGAGATTGCTAAAAAATAAAAACGGGACAGTCAGTTCCCTCCGTTCGGTCGGGAAGAAAATGGGAGCAGGTCTTGGCCGGCTATTGTTTTTAAGTCCGGCGGACGACAGGATTTCCTTTAAAAAAATCCTTTGCCTGTCTATTGAAAAAGGGAGAGTATCCGTTGCCTTCGGTTCCCGCTTTCTTTCCAGAATAACAATGAAAGAATGGAAAGAATATCCTTTTCCCGAAGCAGACTATCCTTCACCGGAGTTTTTGACCTCCAGCCTCAATTTAGCCAGGGCCGAACTGGGGGCGGAAAGGCTGCCGTTTGACTTTGAGCCTTCCCAAGGCCTGGGCGGTCGTTAAGACAGTAGAATATCCCGCCAGTGTATTGGAAAACATTTCCAATGTTGTCGCCTTTGAACTGGATCGGATAACCCCCTTCACTCCCGAAAGTGCCTACTATGACTTTAGGTACCTCAAAGAAGAAGAGGGGAAGGTTATTCTTATAGTGGCTGCGGTCAGGGCCGACTTGTTAGACCCTTATCTGAAAGCCATTCAGGAAAAAGGATTCAAGGTCGATCAAATTACAATCAATCTGTTGGGATTGAACACCCTGTGCCGGTATATTCAAAGATCAGATCAGGTCCTTTTCGTTGGAATAGATGAAAATCAATACCAGGGGGTATTTTTTTCGCCTGATGTCGATCTGAAGGTCTTTTCCGGAACTTTTCCGGAGGCGGATGAGAAGAGAAAAGCAGGACTGATCCGTCAGGAAATTGAATTATTAAAATCGGCTTCAAAGGAAATAAATTTATGGGAAGAAATTATTTTCTTTCTGAAAGATAAAAATCCATCTCTGAAAAAATTGATCCCTATCCACATAGAACGACCTTTTCAATTTTTAGATGAATCGGAGATGCACCTTGGACCAAGGGAATGGCGGGGAAAGCCGATTCCTTATGCCGCTGTCGGTGGGATGCTGGAATCCTTATGGAACAAGTCGCTGGGACTTAATTTACTGTTTAAGGGGATTCACAGAAAGTCCAAGCCTCTTTGGGTGATCACGGCTTTATTGATTTTGGCTTTGGGTATTTTAGTGGGGATTTATTGGTTCACTCCGATCGAAATAGAAAAGAAAAAACTTCAAAACATAGAAAACCAGATTGCTTCAAAAAAAGTGGAAATAAAAAAAATCGACAGCCTTAAAAAAGACATCGAAACGGTTTATGCTGAGATTAACCTTATCCAAGACTTTAAACAATCAAAACCTCTGGATTTGAATATAATGAAGGAACTCACCTTGCTGCTGCCCAAGAATTCATGGCTGACCAGGCTTAGAATTTCGGAATCCCAAATTAATTTAGAAGGCTATTCCCCTTCGGCCACCATACTGATTCCAAAGCTGGAGGGATCGAAGCTCTTTCAGAAGGTGGAGTTTTCCGCCCCAACCTTTAGAGACCAGAGACAAAATATGGATCGTTTTCAGATCAAAATGGAAATTAAAGGTTCGTCTGATGAAAAAAAATAGAGTTTTTATCTGGGCCATTCCTGTTTTGGTGATCCTGGCGGGACTGGTCATTTATCAATACGGCTTCCTTCGGATTAAAGAAGAGTTGAACCTGATTCGTGAGGAGCAGGAAGGTAAGGCCAAAACTCTTCAAAAATACCTGGCCATCATTGCCGAGAAACCCGATCTGGAAAAAAGGCTCATCACCATTAAAGAGCAAAGAAAGGCCGAAACGGTAAAACTGATGGAAGGAGAGACCTTCTCTTTAGCCGCGGCCGCTCTTCAGGAGATGGTCAAGGGCATCATTACCAGCAGGGGCGGCGTTATATCCAGTGAAAGAATAGGGAAGGAGGAAGAAATCGTCTCCGGGCCTTCCGGGCCAAAAAAAGAGGAATCCAAAGGACCAAAAACGGGAAAGGATTTCAAAGTCAAAAAAGAAAAATACGAAAATAAAAAACGATTTAAGGTCATCAGCGCGAACTTTGATTTTTCAGCCCCCGACACGGGGGCTTTAAGGGACATTGTTTTTTTTGTCGAGACCAGGACTCCTTATCTGGTGATCAAAGACCTGGATTGCCGGATCAAAAATTTCAGGGAGCCGAGGGAACTCATGGTCAAACTGGATGTCTCCGCCTTGTATGGAGGCAAATAAAATGGAGCTGATTCGGGTCCTAAAAAATTTTAATGTATTGAACTGTATCCTGATCATCGTTTTTTTTGTTTTTCTTTTTGGTTTCCTTCTTCCCCGGCTGGATTCGGATGTTGTTTATGTCCCTACCCTGATTAAAAAGAAGCCGGTTGAGAAGAACCCCAACGAATCCTTGAAAACCCAATCGCCCTCACCCCAGGAATATAGGGTTATTGCCGACCAAAATCTTTTTCATCCGGAACGCATTATCCCGCCTGAACAAAAAGCGGAGGACCTCCTTCCCAAACCTGAATTTGTCCTCTTCGGAACCTTAATAAGCCCCGATTTGAAAGTGGCTTATTTGGAAGACAAAAAGGCCCCGGTCTCAACCCCCGGCAGGGGGAAGAGACAAACCGCATTAATGCTTGGAGAGTCATTAAGCGGTTTCAAGTTGAAGGAGATCATGACCGACAAGATAGTGATGACCCGGGGAGATGAAATCCTTCAGGTTCTTTTGCAAGAACCAGGTTCAGCCAAGGCCAGGGAAACAACCTCGGTGCGCAGACCGTCCGTTCCGGGCCCGCTGCACCGGCTCCTACTCCTGTCTTTCCCCAGCCGACAAGGACTGGACCGTCAGTTCCCGTTCCCGGGCAAAGACCTGGGCCTGGCCGTATGCCTCTGCCTCCCGGACCGATGCACGGGATTTCCCGCCTGCCGGGCCGGGAATACCACCCCCCATGCCTGATGAATAACGACCCTCAAATTTTTGAAAAGCAGCGATTGATGGGCGTTAAAAATGGTCACGGCCAGGTGACGATGGACGAGAAAAGTTCATAGCCGATAACGGATAAGTAAGCAATCCGCTCTGGCGATAAAGGAAAGATTCAAGAGGTGAATATTTGTTCTGACCAGTAGTTATGTTGACGGACAGTTTTAAACTTTTTTCGCGGCTTACACCTACAAATCTTGTTTGGGAACTGGACTGAAGGGCAATGGTTACGGATTGAATGCTTGCGTAACGATTTAATTCACCGTCCTGCACGGCTTTTCTTCTTTTCGGCCGTATTCGTAAGGTAGTAAGCGAAGCAGATTATAGTTAGGCGGAAAAGACTTTTCAACCACCATTAGAACTGAAGGCCTAATTCCAACAAGGGTCCGCTGAATCGAACATCAGACTTGATATCAAGCGTATCAAAAACGACTTCCTCATAGCGGTATCCGGCACTCACAAAGGCAAAGCTAAAGAAGTTATATTTTATTCTTCCGATGAGGTTATAAAACTGATTGCCATTATAGGCAATACCGCGGATTTCTCCCTCCAGAGAAAGGGATTGAACAGGCCTGACCTGGATGCCGAGGTAAATCATGGGTACCGGCATATAAAAACTCTCGGATTGCATATTGCCCCCCTGAGTAACCTTGGCCTGGACATCAAAAACCCTCATGTTGAATCCTAAATCTACATTTAACATCCCCTGGGTGGCCGACTTAATAAAGGGGACCCCATAGTAGAGTGCCAAATCATAGTGGTCCAGTTTGACGTTGGAAGTAAAAGAGGTGCCAGCAACAAAGGTTTGATTACCAAAGGTGAAGGAAGTATTTTTTGCAGCAGTGCCATCGTAGCTAAGAGGAGTAGCCATTAAGTAAATATTGGGGAGTAAACGTGGCAATTCAACTTTAGCCCTTCCAAAAAATTTTACTTCCGAGGAGTAATTCAAATCATTTTTCAGATCTAGGGAATCCCCTTCATAGCCTATCCCTCCCCCTGGTTCGGCGTACCAGACCCCAAAGGCCGCTTCAAAGCCCACTGCTTGGACAACTTGAGGAAAATCCATTAAAAGCCAACCTAAAAATACGATTGTCAAAAGCCAGGTATGCTTTTTGCTCATTCTAAATCGATCCTTCTTTTGTGGAAAATTGATAAAAACGATCTAATGCTTGTCATAAGGGTCTATGAAGGTTGACGTGTATATCTTTAGACCTTTTGAGACAAATTCACCTGATATGAGTTTGCGCTTTGTTCTTGGCCTGGGTCATTGTTTTGGTTAATATTCTTGCCTTACAATTTATACTTCTTCCTGCGTTCTAAGGTCAACTGTTTTTTTTCCTCCTCCCTTATAAATTATATCCCTCTCTCTTGGGACTGATCGAATTAGGAAAAATATACCGGCTGAAATTTTGCAAAGGAATAAATAAGGCAGGGGTAATAGCTGGGCTGAAAACGGAGGATCGGGTTGTTTCAGCCAGGATGATGTTTGAGATTTCACCTACAACTATTAAAAAAGATCATCTCGGAAATTAACGATTACGGATTGAAATCTTGTCTTTTCCCGATCATCGAAGTTTGAGGAGTATAGTACTCGTCATCTGAATGCTCGGTGTATCTTATAATCCCTCCTTAACCCATTTTAATTTTTCCCTCTCAATCCTCTCGGGGAGGGAATCAGGTCATTGATTCGGCGGGCAGAACAAAACTTAAGATCTTCTCGGCCAGGTCCCCGTGCGGATCCAAAATGGGCAGGCCCTGGCCGGTATCCATATCTTTTGAAAATGCCAAGAATTAAATATATCGGAATTCTTGGCCCTTTTAATTTACTAGAAATAGTTTGATGATGATCGGGGGAGTCAATGTATCATCCAAATAAGCCATTACCGACTTGCCGGTACTGATGGCCGTCAAGGCGATGGCTAATTGTTGATTGAATAGGCCAGCTCCCGTTTGCATCCATTTACCAGTAAAGGCCCCACCCCCATCGGTCAGACAGATCTGGCCCGTACGACTACCCGTACGGCAGCGATGACCTGACAACTATACATCGCCGGAGAACCAGCCTGCGCTTGCGATTTCAAGGAAAGAAAAGTAATCGCCGTCATGACCACTAACACCAGGATAAAAAGCCTCTTTTTAAAAGTTGTTTTCATGAGCATTCTCCTTTCGTCCATCTTTATCTTTAAGTATATCAAAGTAATTTGTCTCGAAAAAAACTCTGGCCGTCATTCGATAATTTCAATCAAACCCCTTCGCCAAATGAAAATCCATTCTTCCTTTCTCTCAGAATATCGTAGGGTTCCTCTGACATATTCAGTAAAAGCGTTGCCGGACCTTAATGGCCATTAATTTATTGCTGCCTTTGTAAATCTCTCAGTTACCTTCTGGACAATGTTACCAAAACCTGACACAAGTCCCTGGGTTACTTTTGGCAGGTGCCCGGTAAGCCCTAAAAAAGATAGCACGAACAAAATGATGTCTCCGACAATGGCTGGGAATAAAAATTTTATTTTCCCAGCAGCAAAAGCAGCCAGGGCATACCCTTTTGATCTGGATGTTTGCCAAACTTCTGTATGCTGTAGCTGCCGCCATTATCAGCACCATCTCCCACATAAACATATCCTGATGAGGAGTCAATGGCGATTCCCTCAATATCTTTAAATTGTCCATTCCCGCTGCCATAAGTGCCAAATTGGGTGACATAAGTTCCGGCGGAAGTAAACTTCTGAATACGATAGTTTCCACAATCAGCCACATAAACATTTCCGGAAGCGTACCAACGGCAAGGTACTCAGGATCTGAAAATTGCTTATTTCCACTGCCCGAGGAACCCCATTGGGTTTGATAGTTCCCATTGGAGTCAAATTTCTGTATACGGTTATTATAACTATCAGCCACATAAACATATCCTGAATGGTCAACGCCGATTCCAATAGGTTGTATAAATTGCTTATTCCCGCTGCCAGAAGTGCCCCATTGGGTTTGATAGTTACCATTGGAGTCATATTTCACTACACGATTATTACCGAAGTCCGTCACATAGACATAATTTGATGAGTCAACGGCGATTCCTATGGGATATAAAAATTGCAGATTCCCGCTGCCCATAGAACCCCATTGGGTTAAATAGTTACCATTGTGGTCTAATTTCTGGATACGACAGTTCATATAATCTGCCACATAAATATTTCCTGATCCGTCAATGGCGATTCCTTCAGGATCTGAAAATTGTTTATTTCCACTGCCCCAGGAACCCCATTGGGTGATAAAACTTCCTAAGGAAGTGAACTTCTGGATGCAATCGTTAGCATGATTATCATTCACATAAACGTTTCCTGATCTGTCCATGGTGATTCCTTCAGGATCTGAAAATTTCCCATTCCCCCCAAGGCCCATAGAACCCCATCTTCGGATAAACTTATAGTTTTAACACTTGTCTACAGCTTACGAGAAAACAGGTTAAGAAAATCAAAACCAACAGGATTTGAAAAAATATCTTTCTCTGAGCCCTGTTTATATTAAGTTGCATTTTTCCTCCTAAATCATTAAATCACATAAAAATTTCTACTATTAACGTAGTAAAAAGTTAATAGGTTTCAAGCCGACATTCCCCTTATCAAAATCATTAGGCCTAATACCCCCTCCATAATTTAGCTGCATAGCTCATATTAATATATTTAATCACTTGAAACAAGTTTTTCTTTCTTTACTTCTTCTACTTCTTCCATTTTGTATACACTTTACTGGTTCCACGATAGGTCAATTACAAAACAAAAAAACCCCATCGCTCTATCAGAGAAACAGGGTTTCCTGCATTCTTCCATTTACTTGCTCCCCTTTAGGGCAGAGTGGCTAAATCGGAAGACAGATTACCTTACTAAACCGGCCTTTGGATATAGTGTTTATTATACACCTTTTTGGGAACAGTAAATAAGGAGAATTTTTCTTTAGAAATGAAACCAGAAATAACAAGGGTTTGTCAACGATTACCATTTAAAATCTTCGTCTTTTTTGAAATTGAGTTTCGAAGAGTACAAGGAAGGAGTCTTCGAGTTTCCTGGAACATGGCCTCATCCTATCGAATTCATCGAATACCCTTTAGCTTTTCTGAACTATCTCCTGAGGACATCCATGCGGAGCTATTTCCCGAATTCTATCCTATCCTTCTGATGACCCGAAATGCAGTACCGAAAATGTTTGCAGTAGAATGGCCTGTTACAATTCCAGGAACCCCAACTTATTCATTTCCGATGCAACATCGGATAAACCGAGCTTGTCCAGGGTGCTTTTCTTTTGGCGTCCCGAATCGGGGTCCCATTTTCTTATGGTGTAATATTCACGCCGCATGGACTCGTATCGGTTCCGATCGAGGGTGTTGCCCTGTATCGATACCGGATTTTCGTCCGATCCGGGAACGATCAGCTGAGGATTGGTGGCCACATGGGTCACTGGTTTGGTAAAATTAAAGTCCGGCGGCAGGTCCGATTCCTTCGGCTTACGGCCCTCACGCAAAAGGATGCTTCTTTGAAGATTAAAAATTCGCTCGCCAAAGAGATGCAGATCATCTTCCTTGACCTCCATACCGGTTACGGCTGAAAAAATCTGCGCCGGAAGTTCCGGATCGCCCACGTGATCGGGTGTGTTGAATGAGTCCATTATGGGCCAGGCAAAATCGCACAATCCCAGACTATCTTTGACATAGGTACGATCCTGAATTTTGGCGGCCCCCAGGGCCTTCCCCTCGTAAGTTGCAAAATTTCCCGCTTCTTCACCTCCCCAGAACCGCCCGGCGGCCTTGCGAAATACCTCGTTCGTAGTCGGGGATAAGTCGGGGCGGGTTCGGTTGGCCAGCCATCGTATGACATGAAAGACCACCTCATGCAACATGGCAATCGGCTGCCTGGGTTCGAAGGCATACAATAATGCGGTAATGGGATATTCCCGCGGGGCATAACCCCCTGCCAGTCCAATACCGCCACCGCTCATGTTTATGGTCAAACGGTTTGAAGCTTTTTCCCCCATTTGTGCCGAGGCCCTCATCACCCCTTCGGCCAGGATGTTTCCGAAGCCTTCCCTTTTGGCGATCATTGACGTCAATTGAGTAATGAAGGGTAGAGATCCTAAAGTCTGAAAGATTAATTCCAGTGTCTTTTTCTGTAAGTAGGCCCCTTTTTTCACAGTCGAGCAACCACTCGACGATATTTTGGATTTCCATCGTGCAGAGGGCATAGTCATTACACAAGGCCGTAGCGGTGAAGCTCGTATCGATGTGTTCGTCTTTACGACGGTAAACCCAAGGCATATAAAAAGTCATGGAATGGCATTTTCGGATGGCTTCCTTGCCTGAATTGGTTCGGAACAGGCCTCTTTGGCAATCGAGGCCGCAGGCGGCGCAGGGGGATTTTTTCAGATAGAGTGATTTGCTGCTTGGGCAAAGGGAGTTTAATGGCCAACCGTTTGCTCAAGAGGACGGTTCTGCGGTTGAGGGTTTGGAGCTTCTCCTTCCAGGCCACCGACGGACTTCCGGACCCTTTTACCGCAATGGCCTTGAGCTTTTTCGATCCGAAAACGGCCCCAAATCCTGAAGTGACACTGCCCTCGTGATCGCTTATGATGGTGGCGCTTCGACAGAGATTTTCTCCAGCCGGGCCGGTTGAGATATATTTGATGTCTTCACCATACCGGCCACGGAGGATCGTACCGACCTCATAGGTTCCCTTGCCCCATAAGGCCGAGGCATCGCAGATCTCCACGGTTTCATCCCTGATAACGATCAGGCTCGGTTCGGAGGCCTTTCCGGAAATGACGATCCCATCAAACCCTGCCTTTTTCAGTTCGGAGGGGAAAAATCCGCCCAGGCTCCCGTAGGAAAACCCCTCAGGGATCAACATCGGCGACTTGCTGATCACCGTACATCGAGTTGCCCCTTGAACACCTGTGGCTACAAGAGGACCTGTCATGATGATGATCTTGTTCCCGGCATCAAAGGCACCGACCTCCGGACGTACTTCGTCCCAGTATATCTTGGTGGCAATGCCCCGGCCTCCCAAAAACAACCGGGCAACCCTTTCTGTTTCTTCAGTTGTGATACGGTTATCACTCAAATCGATCCGAAGGATCTTTCCACACCAACCAGGCATCTTTTCTTATCTCCCTTATATTTCTTAAAAGTGAGGGTTAAAAAAATCAACTTTAGGAATTTAATAAGAATTTTCTTTTTGAATGGAAAGAGTATAAGACAAGAAAAAGACAGGGTCAAGGAGAAAATCAGGGCGGAAGGCAAGGGGACTTTGCAGGGTTGTACTTTACAAATTGATTACCGTTTGTAATGGAGTTTAAAGAGCCAAAATTTAAAAACAACATTACAGGAAGAAATCTTCGACTTGACAAGGCCTGTATAGTCAACTCCTGACTTGCACAGATTATTTTTCCGGGTTTTGTATGGATCTCTAAATGTTGTCACCCGTTACCTGTCCCTCTTCACTTGGTTTCCTTTTTTTCCCTTGTTGAGGGATCCATTCTCCCCTTTTAATCTGCTTGTCAAAACTTTTATCCAGCCGGTGGATGTAATAATTAGTCAGGTTTTCCGCCTCTTTTTGATTTTTGACGACCCTGGGTGTGAGTAATAAGATGATTTCCGATCGGTCAAAGGTGTCATCCGTATAGCCGAAAAGATATCCAAGGATGGGAATTTTACTTAGAAAGGGGAGTCCTGATCTGGTCCGGCCTTTATTTTCTTGTATCAGTCCGCCGATGACAATAGTCTGCCCGTCCTGGGCCACCAGATAGGTGGAGGCCTCTCTTTTGGTAAATACCGGAAAGGTGTTTGTGCCGAGTGGCCTTTGGAAAACAAAACGAAACCTCCTGTTTGATCTCCATGGACACCAGACCGCTGTCATTGATGGCCGGCGTTATTTCCAGGATCACCCCGGTATCTTTATATTGCACGGATTGGGTGGTTACCGTGGTGCTTTGTACGTCGGTGACAATGGGGACCTGACTGCCGATCTGGATCTTGGCCTTCCGGTTATCGGCGGCCAGGATATGGGGGGAGGCCAGGACGTTGGTTTTTCCTTGGGTAGCCAAAGTTTGTAAGAATCCCCGGATCAGTCCGGTTTTGTCAATTCCCAAAAAAGAAAATCCCGGTAGCCGGTGTACTGCTTGTTGTAGTACCGGATGAGCTGGTGGTAGTGGTCGTCGTTGTCGGAATAAAACTTCCTGTGACATTGCCAAATCCTTGATTCACGATCCCCTTTCAAGGACCATTCCAACCCGAACTTTAGCTCATTGGATAAGGTGATCTCGGCGATGAGCACTTCAATCATCACCTGGCGGGGGACCTGATCAAGCTTTTTCAAGGATTCCAGGATAAGGGCATAGTCTTCGGGTGTGGCCAAGATGACCAGTGAATTGGTAGTCTCATCAGGGAAAATCTTTGTTATTTCAGCCACTAGGGCTTCTCCGGCGCGACGCACCCAACAGCGTAGTGGTTGTCTGGATTTGTGGGGAGGGAGGAGAAGGGGGGAGGAGTGGTAGTCTGGCCCGGTAGTTCCCGGTCTGCTCGTAGCGGTGTGGTCGTAGATGTTTTTGGGGGGTGCCTTTGATCCCAGGTATATTTGCTGCAATAGGTTGGCCAGGTCCTTGGCCTTGCCGTTTTGAACCGGATAGACAAAGACTTGAGGTTTTATTTGTTTGAGCTGTTCGCTATCAAATATCTCTACTAATTGCAGGAGTCTTTTTACATTGGCATCCGTATCCACCAGAATGAGATAATTTATTTTCGGCACATCCACAATCACCGCATTCGTGGACAGAAAGGGGGTCAGAACTTTGACCATTTCCGTAGAGGTAACAAACTTTATAGGAACGACTTGAAGCAATCCCAGACCCTGCAAGGTTACCTTGTCCGGGTCCCGTCCGATCTTGACCGGGGCCGGTTCTCTGGGGATATCCCCGATAGGGATGATACGATAAAGCCCCCCATCTTCAACTACGCTGATCCCGTTCAGACGTAAGATGACCTCCATCAAAGGCAGGACATCTTCTCTGGCCACCGGGGACACGGATCTGAAATTAACCCGTCCTTTGACCTTAGGGTCGATAATATAGTTGAATTTCAGGACCCCACCAAAAATAGTCTGGATGACGGAATAGACATCGGCATCATCAAAATTAAAACTGACTTCCCCTCTTTTTGGGGAAGGTTTTTGGTTATTGAGCGGTTCCGGTCTCCCGTTTTCAGGAGCTTTTATTGCCGACGCCCCTGATGGTTGTCCGGGAATCGGGGGCGGCAGCGATGAATGGAAGGTGCAGGTGCCGGCGCCTCGGTTGGCGGTATAGGCATCGGGGGTTGAACCAGGGGCAGGTTGGTTCAGGGGATGTCTTGGGGCAATGCTGGCAGTGGGGGTTGAGCCAGTAACGGCGAACCCAGGAAGAGCACAAAAACTATTACCTGGAGAAGCCCCATCAGAATGAATCGGGTCGCCCTTTTTCCCAAAATAATTTTCCTCCTTAAGTAATTAAATAGCAACTTAATTTCTTACACTAAAATTTAAAAATAGACAAATAAAAAATTACATATTTTTAACGAAAAAAAATATATTCTTCAATCCATCTGACCTCTCTTTTCTTTCACGATGGTGACCGTATACCAACAGGGGTCGGAGGTTTGAAACAAAGTGGAAGGAAAAATCAGTATTCCCATGGAGTTGTTTTAATTTTTTTATTGACTAACCATCTGTAATGGTTTTTAATTTAATAAAGATCACAATGGATACACCAAACGGGAAGGGAATAATGAGGAGTTTCCAAGAGGGCGCAGCGGATCATCGCGGGTTTACCTTGATCGAACTTCTGGTGGTCATGGTCATTATTGGCCTGCGGCGGCCCTGGTGGCCCCCAGGCTTTTCCCGAAATTGGGCAAGGGAAGCAAGCTGCGGCCAAGGCCCAGATCGAGTTATTGGGTCAAGCCCTGGATCAATATCGATTGGATATTGGCTTATCCTTCCTCCCAGGAGGGGTTGAACGCCTTGATGACCAATCCGGGACAGGAAAAGTGGGATGGCCCTTATTTAAAGAAAAATGTCCCTATCGACCCCTGGGGGAATCCCTACAACTATCAATTTCCCGGTACGCATGGGGAATATGATCTCTTTTCCTATGGCCGCGATAATAAACCCGGTGGAGAAGGGGAGGATAAGGATGTCAATAATTGGGATTAAAACCATGTCTCATAAATTTTATTCCTCAATTTTTTTATTTTTTTTTGATTGCCGCCCTTTTAATTTCCCGGGGTGCAACTCTCGGATATCAATAAGCAAACAGCGTAACCAGCGGCACGACGTCCGGATCCGGGAGTTCCGGGGGCGCCGCGGCCAATGTCACTGTGATGCGGGAAATAACTCTATTTCCGTCGGGGGACTACGACATCACGGTGATCGTCACTGATTCTTCGGAAAAAGGACCGATGCCTCCATCATCCTGAATTCTTCGTTGGGCGGTACTTTTACTTTTAATGGAACAACAAATACTACCTTTAGCGGTTATACCGTGGGAGGAATCTTAATCGTTACCTACACAGCACCTTCTATCGGCACACAAACCCGCAACGGAAATTGATGCTATGGTGGTTTCAGGGACTCCTCTCCAAGGATCCACCATTATTACTATTACGCCTAGTTCTTAATAGTCTGGACGGGTTAAGGATGCCTTTTCTTCTGTGTGGAGGCTGTCGGGCAGGCCTTTTCTCCGGCTTATCCATGGAAAGGAGCCATGATTATAACGGTTACCACCTGACCATTCCCTGATAAAATCAAGTTTCCTAACAGTCCGCCCTTGTTCGCCAAAAAATCCTATCGACCACAGAGTTGCTGAAATTACCCAGGGGGGAATTTTTTTTTATTTATTTGCGGGCATCTCGCCGAAAATAAAAAATCCTTCTCTAACTTGCCGTTCCTTTTGTATTGTTGAGGAAGGAATTAAATTTAGAACAAAAATAGGGTTCAAGGATTCCAGGATTCGAGGATTCAATTCCGCCGCTGGCGGGATTGAATCCTTAACAATTTTCATGTTTCGTGATCCCCTAAGGGGCATGAGGGTTTAAAACGAGAAAGGCAGGGCCGTTTCCGGCCCCGCCTTTCTCGTTGGGGTTAAGATGGTAATCAATAGGGGCAGCCTATATAGGATGAGCTGGAAACGGCCGGGTAACTTTCCTGCTCTGTCGTCTCTAAAGCCCATGTTTACAGTCGTTATTTTCTCAAGTTCATCCAATTCAACATTGGCTGTTTTACATCCTCAAGCGAATGGGTGCCGCCGTACACATCCAGGTGGCCATAATGCTTTAAACGTAAGTCCGTAACATCGGTGCTCTTGGTCCTCGGCACGACGGTAGCCCCGGAAGGTACTGGTGAGCCAAACTCCCAGCAGGCCTTCATATATTTGCAGGTAAGGTCACTGGCAAAGGCCAGGATGGGAAGCGTGACCTGACCGGTTTTATTGTAATCAAACCCGTAGGGCATCGTACCGTTCGGGCACCAATTGGCCATGGCGGTGCTTTCCAGGTCCTGGATGGCCGGCCAATAACGCGTAAAATTTGAGGCAATCGCCACCAAGACATTACGATCCATGTAGGTTTCCCCCGAGCCTCCAGGATACGGGGTGTAGTAATCTGTTATGGTTCCAGCTAGTCCGCTGTAATAATAAGCGTAGCCAACTAAATCTGACACCCATTTCATTTGGGCTTTGTCAGCAGGGGCATCAGGGGGAAAGGTCAGTGTGCTTACAGGCGGAAGAGGTCCTCCCACCGAATTCTTTGAAAAGGGGACTGCCCCGGCAAACTGAATCAATTCATAACCGCCTACTTCGTCCAGATAAGGCCCGCTCGCTTGTAAACTGGCAACAGCAGTGTTAAAGGCGGATAGGCTCATTTGCTGGGACGGGTTTTTTAAAACATAAGGAACGCCGCCATCTAAAGATATCAACCCTTTCAGATCGGCGGCGTACTTGGCAGAGTACATCCACATTTGCATGCCGCCTCTGCTCCTCCCGGCCATAAATAGCGTAGTTGCCCCGGAAAGCGTTTTGGCCAGGTCCACGCAGGCCTTGATATCTTCCCGGAAGACAGCATAGGTCCAACCAGCAGTTGCTTTTAACTCATCCCCTAAACCAAACTTCGTAGATGCTAACTGGTTTTGATCCAGATTGGGCATGAACGCAGTACGAAATTCTATGGAATAGACATCATAACCGTTAGCGGCAAAAAACCAGTTCTCGGAGAAGTTTATATCATCCGGGGGCTTGGTGAACCCACGATCATAGGTTCCGGGGATGATAAAAAGAACCATGGTCGGGTCAGTACTGGATAATGTGGGATCGGCTACATCGTTACCCGGCTGATAGACAAATCGATGGAGCTGTATATTATCCCAAGGTCCACCAGGAGGCCTGGTTGTTTCCCATGTATAATGTTTCAGGTCCGGGTTATTGGTGGACACTGTAACTCCTTTATAGTCCCAGCCCGCCCAAGGTAAAGGGTCAAAGGCATAGGAACTGGTGACCGCCATTACCGAAAAGATCAAAACTGCTGCCAATAAAAAGTAAAGCAATCTCTTCATTGAATTTCTCCTTTTTTGATTTTGAAATAGTGAGTCCTCCTGAATTTCTTTTCCCTCCTTGAGCTTGATGCTTGGGCGCCCCCGGCAGAGCTCCATTTCCTGCCGGGGGCAACTCAGGTGATATGGGACCATTTTCTCTTTCTAAAAATGATGAACTCTTCTCCAGCATAAAATAATCTCATACCTTTCCTCAAATAAGGTGCTGAGCACCTTTTCTTAAGAATTAGGAAAATGGAACTATTCCTCGAGGTTCTGAAATGAATTTAATGGTTTTGCAGGTCATTCTCAGATCGAATGGCGCGGCAATCTTTTTCTTCTGTTCAAATATTTTTC
>CAWDKY010000056.1:0-11849 GCA_963802945.1 uncultured delta proteobacterium | reverse complement strand
GTCAAATCCCAGGCAAAAGCCGAATTAAATCATTTTTTCAATCCAGATTGGCTGCCGTTACCCAACTAAAAAGATTAGTCCAAGAGCCTTATGACATCCTCTATTCCGTCGGAGGGCCATCCAATATCGTCAACCATCTCTGTCAATCCAGTCCTTATCGTCCCCGTGTTTCAGTAGCAGCCCTATTCCATTTGTTCAGACAGGTTCCCTATTATCAATTTTTGGTTAACCCGGAAACCTATCTAAAACCTTTTCAGACCTTCTATCATTCTCTGGGAGACCATCTGGCCAAACGTTTTTTTGTAATCACCGTTTCTGAATTCTGGCGGCAAAAACTGATACGCAAAGGATTTATAGAAGAAAAGATCAAGGTTATTCCTGTCGGGGCCGATTGGGGAGATAGTCCGGAGCTTTCCACGGAAAAAGCTAAAAATAAATTGGGGTTTTCCGGTCGTTTTGTTCTTTACACCAGTCCTTTTCGTTTGAACAAAGGGATCATGAATGTCATCAACTCCCTGAAACTTTTGAAAGGAAAATATCCTGAGTTATTGGTCGTTACGACAGGGGTGACCGATCATCAAACCCAACATCAGGTTGAAAACTTTATCCGAGAAAACCATTTAGAAAATTATTTTCAATATGCCGGGCTGGTTCCCAGGGAACAGCTTCACCTTTATTATTCGGCTTCCGATGTAGTGGTTCTGGTTTCCCTCGAAGAGGAAGGCTGGGGGATCACCCTGTTGGAAGGGATGATCGCCGGAAAACCGGTTATCGGCAGTCCCATGGGGGCCTTGACTGAGTTGGTTCAGGATCGTGGCATTCTTTTGAAGAAGAATACGGCTGAGGATTTGGCTCTGTCCGTTGAACAACTCATCCATTCTCCTGAATTACGAGACCGACTAGGTCAAGCCGGGTCGCTCTATGCACGGCAATTCTCTTATCAAGCCGCCGCTCAGGCCCATCTGAAATTATTTGAAGAGTTGCTGGGCTTTTCTTAAAATGGGTTTATTATGAGATCGTCAAAAATAAAAAGGGCATTTTTATTGATCTTTCCTTTAATGTTTTTTGCCTTATGGGCAGAGGCTCCGGCCCTTATGGCCATGGGTTCCAACCAAGGAAAGGCACCCCAAACGATACCATCCCAGCAAACCATCCCGCCGATACTCGAACCCATCCAGGTAACCATTCCTGCAGGAACCCTATTTAAAGTCCAATTAAATCAGTCTATCCGTACATCCACCCATCGAAAGGGCCAATCTTTTTTTGCCACCCTCAAAGAGCCGATTATGCTCGGAGGTAAGACCTTGATTCCGGAAGGGATCCCATTGCTTGGTGTAATTTCCCGTTCTGTTGAGTCGGGATATTTCAGTGGTATGGCTTTAATCGAACTTCAATTAGTGCGGATTTTTATGCTCAATGAAACTACTTATCTGCTGACCACCGAACCTTTTCAAAAGACAGGCCGGGCGCATCTTTTGCATAATATGGGTCTGATTGGAGGCGTGGCCATCCTGGGGGCCGGTGCGGGTTTTCTCTTTGGTCAGGTATCCGGTGCCTTGGTGGGCGTGGGCCTGGGTGCAGTTACCGGCGGGGTATTTGCCTATGTAACCGGGAAAGAGGATTTATTCCTTAAAGCCGGCACGGAACTGGTCTTTAAATTGTCCCGCCCGATAACGATCTCCATTCCCCCTCCCTCAACCGAAAAGAAATAAGTAATCCCCCCTTTTTAACAATCGGTCTTGGTTTTGTAAAATTTTTCTTGACAAGGGTTAATGGCGAGTTTATATACTATTATAACGATAGTCAAAGTAGTAATACCTAAACATAACCATGCTAAGGTTGAAATTGATTGAGGATTAAGAAGGCTAGAAGAATCAGAAGACGAAAAAATCGAAAAAATGAAATACCTAAAATCAAGAGAGAGGTCTGCCTGCAGAATGGCCCCCGACAACCCAATGTGGTACCTGCGGGCTGCTGACGACAATAATTATCCTTAGGTAAGGTAATTTTTAATGCGTTGGTCTTGATGTTGTCATAATACTCAGGGAAAAATTTAATAATATTTTCAGTAATACAAAACCTGACCTCTCAACATCGGGCGTTGTTGTATAAAAATCAGATATACATAATGAGGGGAGAGATGGTGCTAAGAAGAAAGCTCAATTATGGAAACCACCAGGTAAGAATTGCGGCCTCTGTGGTGAGAAACGTTGCGATAAAATTTGTTGATCTCGTTCGGAGAGGGGAAAAGAAGATCCAGATGTGCGTCTTTTTTGAACCTGAACTAACCGAAGGTGGAGGTGTCACAGACAGCGTAGTGGAGACTAAAATTCAGTCAGTCGATGTTTTTGGGGAGACTTTTCATTTTGTATTGGATTCTCTTCCTGGAGAGGTTTCTGCAAGAAAGATTGTTATGCCCTGCAGACCTAACCTGGTGGAAAAATGGAAGATTAAGGCTGGGGACATTGTGACTGGCCGCCCCATGAGCGCCGGATGCCCCGTACAGCATGTTCTTCAGGTGATAAAGGCGAATCCCATTACCGGTATTCTCGATACGTGGTGTGTGGGGCCTCAGTTTTCTAGGGGAAAAAAAATATATGATGTTGAAGCCTACGTCATGTTAGGTTTTGAGGGGATCGCTAAAGTGGTCGGGATCTCCGGAATTCGGCAGGCGCAGAGGTTCTTGCCCGGTTTTTGTATGATGAATGCTACTCATACCGGAGTCGTCAATATGGTCCTGAAAAATCACACGGACTACACGTAAGACTTGAAGGCATAATAATTCTATAAGGATAATAATATGAACATACTCATTACTGGTGCAGCCGGATTTATTGGGAGCAACCTCGTCGCCTCTCTTAGCAATTCGGCGGAGAAAGTACATATATATGCAGTTGATAACTTCTTCTCTACAAAGCGGCAGCACTTTGATGACACGCTTTGCCTCCCTGAGAAAAAAAATAGGTGTGAGCTTTTTAAGATTGATTTTTACGATCTGGAAACGATGATACCCTTACTGGAGGTGATTGATGTAGTAGTTCATCTGGCCGAAGAAAAAGACAAAAGAGTCTTTCCCAAAAGGACTGAGATCACTCAATCACAGGTTGAGAGATGGAAAAAAAATGTTGAAGGTTATCGGCGGCTGCTGGAGGCCTCGATCATATGCGGTGTGAAGAGAATTATATTGGGCTCCTGGTCTGGAGTTTATGAAATTGCAGAATACTAAACTATCAGAAAACGAGCCTATGGTTCCTATCAATCAATACTTTCAGCAGAAGATAGCCCAGGAGTACTACAATAAGATGTTTGCTCATGAATTCATGCTTGATACGGTGACCCTGAGGATGTCAAACGTGTATGGGGTTGGCCATGCTACTCACCGATGGTATGTTGACAACGAACCTGGTGTAATATCTGTTATGGTGGGAGACGCACTGAGGAAAAAAATGATAGAAGTCCATAACAAAGGGGAGCAGAAGAGGAATTTTATTTTTGTTGGGGATGTTGTGGAAGCGCTCATGAAATCAATTTATTATAAAAATAAGTTTGCAGGGAATACGTTCAATATTTGTTCTGATCAAGATACCAGGATCATTGATATTGCACATTGGATAGCCCGTATGTGCGATGCCCAGATTCAGCACAAAGATATGAAATGGCAGAAGAATATTATTCAGCATCCTATATCAAACGTGCGGGCGAGGAAAACCCTCGGCTTTTGTCCGACGAGTGATATCCATAAGAAACTACAGGAATATGATTGAGACGGCAAGAACGAGAAAGGACATGCTATGAAAGTAGACAAGATAACAATCTACCCTGGGCACAACAAAGATGGGGAAGAGGAGAGGTTTACAACGCTGACCATTGTTTCAGGTGATACGATTTCGATAGTGGGGCCTACAGGAAGCGGCAAGACTTCATTCGTAAACGATATCGAAATGCTGACTCAGGGCGATACGATTACAGGAAGGAGAATAACGATGACGGGAAAGTCCCCTCACTATCTTTTCGCCAGGACGCATCTTTAAACCCTATCGTACTGATTACGCAACATACCAATTTTCTCGCTGATCTGACGATCAGCGAATTTCGCTATTCATGCTAAGGCCAGGAAGATCAAATCAGGCGAACCAGTGAAAAAGACCCTTATTCTGACCAACAGGCTGACCGGAGAAAAAATTGGCGAAGAGATGAGAATGACTACTTTATCCGGGGGACAGTCAAGAGCATTGATGATAGCAGAGGCTGTTGTTATCGGTCAATCTCCGGTTGTTCTGCTCGATCGAAATTGAGAATGCAGGCATCTTCAAAAAAGAAGCAATGGAGATGGTGAAGTCAGAAGGGAAAATAATCGTTTTTGTCACCCATGACCCGTTGTAGCTCTCCTGTGCGATATCCGTCTGGTCATGAAAAACGGAGGGATCATAAAAGTCCATAAGACCAACGAGACGGAGAAAAAAGCACGGAAAAAGATTATTGAACAAGATATTATGCTTAATGTTGTCCGAGAGAGAGTCAGAAGAGGAGAGGTAATCTCGTTATGAATATCAGTTAAAAAGGAATGATCTATGAAACTAATAAACTTTGCAGGAACGTCATGGGCAGGAAAGACGGCTGTCATCAAGAATATAATACGAGAATTATACCCTAAGGTCAAAATATCTTATCTGAAAATTGATGTCGTGGTCGCCTTCGAGAAAGAAGAATTAGAAAAGGAATTCTTTGATTTACCTATAAAAGTTGTCTATGCCGGGGACATGTGTCCGGACCATGCGAGTGTTATGATTATGAAAGACACCATTGAATGGGCCGAGGACAACGGAAGTGAGATGCTTATTGTAGAAAGTGCCGGATTATGTCTCCGTTCACTGTTATTTGAACCAGGGCCTTGGAGTTATTGCATCAGCATGCTGGGTGGCATGAACTCTCCTTTAAAGATGGGCCCTATGGTGAGTCTGGCGGACATTGCCGTTGTAACAAAAATTGATATGATAAGCCAGGCTGAGAGAGAGGTCTTTCGCGAAAAGATACGTGAAGTAAGCAAATCAATCACGATATACGAAATGAATGCGCTCCATGGCACAGGAACGGGAAGATTTTGTTTGAACTGAAAGGAATGAAAGATATCGACGTAAAAGGCCTGCGGTTGAAGGGCGTCCCTCCCTTGGGTGTTTGTACTATTTGTATCGGTAAAAAAGACATCGGATGGGATAATCATTTCGGGGTAATACGCAAGCTCGAAGGGGCGGATTACTTGTATCGTGGTGAATAAAGATTACTAATGATTCCAAAACCATACGAGCCTTTGAAGATTTTTTAGGATTTATTCCCCAAGGCTATGTCTTGGTTACGGATGGCGGTTTTTCTGAAAAGGTTTATTCAAAGAATCTGCCTATTATTTGAAGTCCCCTTGCTAGCCCACTCCGTCACACAGTTGGACTGAAGAGGAGGATGTCGTTATCTATCTTCAGAGCTTCCGAAGATCATTTCTCCTTTTAAGTTAAAGGAATTCTTAGAACTCGTAGTATTTACAAAGGGGCGGTGTTATGAAACTTTCCACTAGGGCCGGGTAAGGGGTAAGACTGATGCTCTCCTTGGCCCTTAATTACGGTAAAGGGCCTGTTTTTTTGAAAGATATCCCAAGAGGGGGTGTTCCGAAGATCTCTACAGCCTGATCATCATACCCCTCAGAGGGGTAGGTCTGGTGAACTCCATTCGTCGGGCCCTGGAGGATATAGCCTCGCCAGAGAACCTTCAAAAATTACCGTCAAGGAAATCGTGGACGTCCTGGAAGGGGACTGTTTGGTGAACTGTATAAAAGATTCTAAAGCCTGCACTAGGATTTCTACCTGCGCCACACGGGACATCTGGATTTTATTTGGCGGGAAAATATTCGAGACCCTTAATTCCATAACCTAAAAAAGTTGGCCGGAATGAGCAAGGCCAAGGCGGGAAGATCCTGATGCAGGTTACGGGTTATTAAAAGACCCTTCCAGCCTTGAACCCGCAACTCGTAAGTCATAACAGCAGTTATCCCCGATTATTATTTCATGGGAGAAAACAATGAAAGAAAAAGAATCTAATTTGCGGATAGAAACCCTGGCCGTGCACGGCGGTAGGAAGCCGATCCATTGACCGGGGCACGGGCAGTGCCCATATATCAAACCACCTCTTACCAATTCAAAAGTACGGAGCATGCGGCCGATCTCTTTGCCTTAAAGGAGTTCGGCAATATTTACACTAGACTTATGAATCCAACTACCGATGTGTTGGAAAAGGGATTGCATTGATCGACGGCGGTGTGGGGGCCCTGGCAGTGGCCAGCGGACAATCAGCCATCACCCTGGCCCTGCTCAATATGGCCCAGGCCGGGGATGAGATCATCTCCGCAGATAATCTGTATGGGGGGACCTACACTTTGTTCCATTACACCTTCTCAAAAATGGGGATAAAGGTTCATTTCGTCCCCTCAAATAACCTGTCAGCCTTTCAAGAGGCCGTTACGCCTAAAACCAAAGCGATCTATGCCGAGTCCATCGGCAATCCTAAATTGGATGTGGCCGATTTGGAAGGCATTTCCTCGCTGGCCCATAAAAATGGTATCCCCTTTGTTCTGGACAATACGGTTACCCCGTATTTGCTTCGACCGATTGATTTCGGGGTGGATATTGTGGTCTATTCGGCCACCAAGTTTATCGGCGGACATGGTACTTCCCTGGGCGGGCTGATCGTCGATTCCGGAAAATTTGACTGGACCGACGGCAAGTTCCCCTTGATTACCGAGCCGGATCCCAGCTACCACGGGCTAAATTTTTTGAGGCCCTGGGAAACCTGGCCTACATCATCAAAGCCCGGGTGACCCTATTACGCGACCTTGGACCGGCCCTTTCACCTTTTAATTCCTTCCTGTTTTTACAAGGGCTTGAGACGCTGCATTTAAGGATTGCCCGGCATTCGGAGAATGCCCTGAAAGTGGCCAAATACCTTGAGAAACATCCCAAAGTGAGCTGGGTTAATTATCCCGGACTTTCGTCCAGCCCAGAAATAAACCGGGTCCGGCGATATCTTCCTGGCGGGGCAGGAGCGATCCTGTCCTTCGGTATCAAAGGGGGGATTGCGGCGGGAAAAAATTTATCGAATCCCTGCGGCTTGTTTCTCATCTGGCCAATGTCGGTGATGCCAAAAGCCTGGCCATCCATCCGGCGACTACCACGCACCAGCAGCTTTCAGCCGAAGAGCAGCTTTCCACGGGGGTTACGCCTGATCTGATCCGGCTTTCCATAGGGATCGAAAACATCCGGGATATCATCGAGGATATTAAACAGGCCTTAACGCATTCTTCAGATTAAGATGAAGGGTCATAGGAAAGAATAAAATCGGTAATTGAAAAAATGAAACAGAAAATAACCCAATCAGTTACGGACAAGAAAAAAAAGTCTGGGCTATGTGGTAAACCAAACAGGTTGTCTGGCCGAACCCCCCCATGAGATAGAATTGGAATCCGGACAGACCTTGGGTCCTATTACCCTCGCCTATGAAACTTACGGGAGTTTGAACAGCGATAGGACCAATGCCATTTTAATCCTCCATGCCCTTTCGGCCGATGCCCATGCCGCCGGCTTCCTAAGGGAGAAAAAGACCCGGGATGGTGGGATATCATGATCGGTCCGGGCAAGGCCTTTGATACCGACAGGTTTTTTATTATCTGCTCCAATGTGATCGGCGGATGCAAGGGCAGTACCGGGCCTTCCTCGATCAACCCGAAAACCAATAAGCCTTTTGCCCTGGATTTCCCTTTTATTACCATTGCCGATATGGTTAAGGCCCAGAGCTGGCTGATCGATTATCTGGGTATCGAGAAACTCCTTTGCGTGGCCGGCGGTTCGATGGGAGGCATGCAGGCCCTCCAGTGGGTGGCTTCCTATCCGGAACGTGTTCGGTCGGCCATTCCTATTGCCACGGCCCTGAAACATTCCCCTCAGCAGATCGCCTTCAATGAGGTGATCAGGCAATCGATCATGGCCGATCCGGCCTGGCGGCACGGGAATTACTACGAACACGGCCAGCCCAGGAAAGGGCTGGCTGTGGCCCGTATGATCGGGCACATCACCTTCATGAGTGATCAGTCCATGGAGGAAAAATTCTCCCGGAAGCTCAAGAACGGCAACTTGAGTTTTAATTTCGCTGCCGATTTTGAGGTCGAGGGATACCTGCGCTACCGGGGGGATAATTTTGTCAAGCGTTTTGATGCCAATTCCTATCTCTATATCACCAAGGCCCTGGACTATTTTGATCTGTCCGGAGGAAAACTGATCCCGAATCGGGATACGATGGACACCCGATTTCTGATCATTTCCTTTAGTTCGGATTGGCTTTATCCCTCCTATCAATCCCAGGAGATCGTCCGGCAGTTAAAGACGAATTTTGTGGATGCCACTTACTGCGAGCTGCGTTCGACCTATGGACATGATGCCTTTTTGGTTGACGTTGAGGAACAAACCTATTTAATCCAGCACTTTTTGGAAAAAATTTTATGATCGATAATGATGGATTCGTAAAAAGTTGTGATATACTCCTTCGAGTCATTCCGGCGAAAACCGGAATCCAGAATTATCAATTAATAGGCTCTGCCGGTCAAGGGTGATAAAATCTCCTTCCCGAGGGCCCCGGAGGAGGGGTAGGTCGGGAAGGAGATTAACGTGAAAGACCTACAAAGTTTAGCACATGTAAAATGGGAGTGCAAATATCATATTGTCTGGGTTCCCAAATATCGCCGGAAGATATTATATGGGAAAATCAGGAAACGATTGGGAGAGATTGTTCAGGAATTATGTCGACAGAAAGGGATTGAGGTGATCGAAGGACATGCTTTGATCGATCATCTCCATGTATGTTTAAGCTTTCCGCCCAAATACAGTATTTCCGATGTGGCAGGATTTTTGAAAGGGAAAAGTGCTATTCGGTTGCATCGGGAGTTTGTAGGAAGGGGGACGACAGGAAAACATTTTTGGGTACGTGGGTATTATGTGAGTACTGTTGGCTATAATGAGAAGGAAGTACGAGAGTATATTCGCAATCAGGAAAAACTTGATAAAGAGCAGATGGAGTTAGAATTAGAGTAGACCGAGGCCCCTTCGAGGGGCCCTCAACAGGCCACCGGCTCTGCCGGTGGTTATGACTATTATTTTCCTGGACCCCGGCCTTCGCCCCCGGATTGAAATATTCCGGGGCAGGCGTGGTGACGCCTCTTTACGGTTTCATCAATAATAGCAGGTGCGTAACATGAATCCATCTTCAGTAATTCGCTTGGATCACCAGATCATTTATGAAGCGATCGACCCGGGGGCCCGTGTCCTCGATTTGGGCTGCGGCCAGGGCGATCTCTTGGCCCTTCTGGCTGAAGGAAAGCAGGCCAAGGTTCAGGGCATTGAGCTGGACGATCAGGCCATTCACGCCTGTGTAAAAAAAGGAATCAATGCCTTTCAAAGCGATATCGAGAGCGGTCTTAAGGAATATCCCGATGGGGTCTTTGATTATGTGATCCTGAATCAAAGTATGCAGGAGGTCAAACAGGTAGATTTTTTGATTAATGAAGCTTTGCGTGTGGGACGTATATTAATCGTCGGCTTTCCGAATTTCGCCTACTGGAAAGCACGATATATGCTTTTTGTGAGAGGAAAGGCCCCGATTACCCGGTCGCTGCCTTATGCCTGGTTCAATACGCCCAACGTGCGATTTTTAAGTATCAAGGATTTTCAGGACTTCTGCCGGCAGCGTAATCTAAAGGTCCTAAAGGCCATCTACCTGAGAGAAAAAACCGTCGTGCACTTCCGGCCCAATTGGTTTGCCTCCGAAGCTATTTTTATATTGCAACCCGGCAACGGATATTAAAAGGGGCAGGTTAAGATCGTCAGGAAGATAAAAAAGAGATCTGTCATGAAAAAGATATATATGGACTATGCAGCGACGACACCGGTTGATCCGGAAGTGGTCCAGGCCATTCTGCCGTATATGAACGAGCAATTCGGGAACCCCTCCAGTCTGCACGCCTTCGGTCAGCAAGCCAGCGAAGCCACTGAAGAGGCCAGGGAAAACATCGCCTCTTTCTTTGGCGCAAAGGCCTCGGAGATCGTTTTTACCAGCGGCGGCACAGAAAGTAATAATTTCGCCTTAAAGGGTGTGGCTTATGCCAACAAAAAAAAGGGTAATCACATTATCACTTTGGTCATAGAGCATCACGCTATCATCAGCCCTGCGATTTTTTAAAGAAGAGGGATTCAGCATTACTTATCTGCCGGTTGATCCCTATGGCCTGGTGGACCCTGACGACATCCGCAAGGCGATTACCGATAAAACCATCCTGATTTCCATCATGCAGGCCAACAATGAAATCGGCACGATCCAGCCAATTAAGGAGATCGGGAGGATCGCCAAGGAAATGGGGGTCTGTTTTCATACCGACGCTGTTCAGACCTTTGGGCATTTGCCTTTAAGTGTGAACGAATTAAATGTCGATTTACTCTCCGCTTCGGCTCATAAGCTTTACGGCCCGAAAGGGGTAGGGCTGCTGTATATCCGGCAGGGTACCAAGATTATGCCGTTCATGCACGGCGGAGAGCAGGAGGACAATCGCAGGGCTTCCACCCATAACGTTCCGGGCATTGTCGGTTTTGGCAAGGCCGTCGAACTGGCACAGAAAAATTTGAACAAGGAGATGCTCGAAACTGCAGGGTTAAGGGATAAGCTCATTTCAGAGATTCTCGGCAGTATTGACCAAACGGTATTGAATGGACATCCCAGCAAGAGGCTTCCGAACAATGTCAATGTATCCATAGCCTTTGTCGAAGGGGAAGGGATGCTGCTGAGTCTGGACATGATGGGCATCGCCTGTTCTACGGGTTCTGCCTGTTCTTCATCCAGTGAGGGGCCTTCCCATGTCCTGACCGCTATCGGCTTGGATCGCGAGCAGGCTCAGGGAACCCTGCGGTTCAGCTTGGGTAAATACAATACCGAGAGGGATATTGACAGACCTCCATGGAGATCCTTCCCGAGGTCGTCAGCCGTTTGAGAGCCATGTCGCCCCTATATAAAAAGGTTTAGGGAAGGAGTCCAGCCAACAAGAAGAGGAGGAATCCGTTCAACCCTTCGGGACTGCCATTATTATGAAGAAAGAGATCGACATTTTGCGGATACAAGACGGGGACCGGTCGACATTTCGAGATCGTATTGTCATCGAGTTCCCCTTAACCATCATCCTGAACGACGAACAATTGGTAGACATGTTTATGCTCACCAACCGACCTGGATTCTCTGGCTTTAGGCTTTCTCAGTTCCGAAGGTTTTATCAAACAGAAAGAAGATGTGAAAAGGTTGCACCTCGATGAGACCAGAGGGATCATTCGTATCCGAAACCAAAGACGGCCTCGATCCGGCCCATAAACTCTTCATGAAAAGAGTGCTGACCACAGGGTGTGGGAGCGGGTTAGCCTTTTACAGTTTTGCCGATACCGATCTCAAAAAACATCGCCTCCCATCGGGACTGACGATATCGGCGGCGGAGATTATGAGATTGAACCTGGAATTCCAGGGTGATTCAGAGGTCTATAGGGAAACGCACGGTGTCCACAGTGCCGCGCTCTGTGACCGGAAACGTATTTTCATCTTTGCCGAAGATATCGGCCGGCATAATGCCGTTGATAAGGTGTTCGGCCGCTGCCTGCAAGAGGCCGTTCCGTCAGACGATAAGATGATGATCATCAGTGGGCGAATATCTTCAGAAATACTATTTAAGGTGGCCAAGCGGAATATTCCTATCCTGGTTTCGAAATCGGTACCTACCGATATGG
>CAWDKY010000055.1:0-4345 GCA_963802945.1 uncultured delta proteobacterium | reverse complement strand
ATTATTGGAGTTTATTGGTTTTTATGAAAAAGACAGGGTTCGAGGATTCCAGGATAGGGTTTAATTCCATGCCTTTCACTTAGAACCCTTGGAACCTTGGTAAGGCTTGAACCCTTTATCAAATTTTTGGTGTTAAATACTTAGGGAAATTAACAAACATGGATTTTCTCATTCCCAATCAACTTAATTATCCGATTTTAAGCACACTCATTTTTTTGCCCTTGGGCGGAGCCGTGGTCCTTTTTATGTTTCGAAACGAGACGGCGGCCAAAGTTTGGGCCTTGATCATCAGTATTGTCAATTTCGCCCTTTCCCTGCCTCTTTATTTTAATTTTAATATTTCCACCTATAAATACCAGTTTGGGGAACATTCCTTGGATCCCCGGGTTTAAAATCAATTATACCTTAGGGGTGGACGGATCAGCCTCTTGCTGGTCCTGTTAAGCACTCTGCTGACGCCCATTTGTATCCTGGCTTCCTGGAAATACATTGAGAAACGGGTCAAAGAATTTCTGTTCTGTCTCCTTTTGATTGAAACGGCCTGCGTCGGGGTTTTTTCAGCTCTGGATTTCGTTCTTTTTTATATTTTCTTTGAGGCCATGCTGGTCCCCATGTATCTGTTGATTGCCGTCTGGGGTGGCCCGGCCAAAGTTTATGCCTCGATCAAGTTCTTCATTTACACCATGGCCGGCAGTGTCTTCCTCATGGTGGCCATGATCGCCCTTTATGTGAAGGCCGGCACCTTCAGCATTCCGGAATTGATGACCCATAACTTCTCCTTTAACTTTCAATTCTGGATCTTCCTGGCCATGGGAATCGCTTTTGCCATCAAAGTCCCGATGGCCCCGCTCCATACCTGGTTGCCGGCCGCCCATGTGGAGGCCCCGACCGCCGGCAGTGTCATCCTGGCCAGCGTATTGCTGAAAATGGGGACTTACGGTTTCGTGCGCTTTTGTTTGCCTATCCTCCCCCAAGCCAGTGTCTACTTTGCCCCTTATGTCTTCTGGATCTCCATCCTCTCCATCATTTATGGAGGGTATGTGGCCTTGGGGCAAAGCGACATGAAACGATTGATCGCCTATTCCAGCGTGGCCCACATGGGGTTTGTCACCTTGGGGACCTTTCTGTTCAATAAATACGGGCTGGAAGGGGCCATCCTGCAGATGATCAATCACGGCATCACCACCGGGGCCCTCTTTCTCTGTGTTGGGATCATTTACGAAAGAAGCCACAGCCGGTTGATTACGGTCAATTCGGGGATCAGCAAGATCATGCCCATTTACATCGGGTTTTTAGGTTTTTTCAGTCTTTCTTCCATGGCCTTTCCCGGAACCAACAGTTTCGTGGGAGAGTTGTTGGTTTTGATCGGGACCTTTTTGAATCACAAACTGATCGGCGCCCTGGCCATCCCTGGGGTGGTCCTGGCTGCGGCCTATATGCTCCGGTTGCTTCAGAAGATCGCCTGGGGAGGGGAAGGAAATCCCACCTTTAAAGATATGAATCTCAGGGAGATCGTTTATCTGGTCCCCTGGCCGTATTCGTCTTGTGGATCGGTTTTCCCCGGACCCTTTTTAGATGTCATGCATGCCAGTGTGGACCATCTGATCAAGCAGGTGCAGGCCGGAATGCCTTGGCTTTGGTATAAATGAATTTTATGTTACTGAGAGGAACGAATTATAATGAATTTCTTGTTATTTCTACCGGAAACCTTTCTGCTTTTGATGGCCCTGATCTTTTTCTGCCAATCCTTGTGGAAATCGTCGGCCGAACTGAATCAGGGACTGGCCCTTTTCCTTTCCGCCCTGGAGTCATCATCTCTCTGTTGAGCCTTAATCAATCGGGAGACCTCTTCTACAAGGCTTACCGGGTTGATCTGTTCTCCCAGACTTTCAAATGTCTGATTAGTCTGGGGCTGTTTCTGGTTATCGTTCTGGGACAGAAGTTCAAAAGCATTGAGGAACGTCTTCAGCCGGAATTTTTCATGTTTCTGTGTCTGAGCGCCCTGGGCCTGATGTTGATGGTCAGCAGTGTGGAGCTTTTGACCATTTTTATCGCCATGGAGCTGTCTTCTTATTCCCTCTATGTCCTGATCCCGATCCGCAATCAGGTCGGCGGCAAACAGATGGAAGCGGCCATTAAATACATCATCTTCGGGGCCGCAGCCACCGGGGTGATGCTTTTCGGCATGAGTTATATCTTTGGAGTAAGCCAATCTACCTATTTGGTGGACATTCTCCAAAAGATGCCCCTCTTAATAAAGAACCCATCGCCGTTATCGGGCTTCTTCTGGTTCTCTGCGGATTTTTCTTTAAACTGGCCGTTGTTCCTTTTCATTTCTGGACCCCGGATGTTTACCAGGGAGCGGCCAATGAAACCGTCTCTTTTGTGGCCACCATGCCGAAATTGGGGGCCGTGGCCTTGCTGCTTCGGTTGGTCAGTCTGGCCGGGAGCGGTGCTGTCGATTTGATTCAGGTCCTGGTTTTACTCTCGGCCGTTTCCATGACCTTTGGAAACCTGGCGGCCCTGGTCCAGAAAGACCTTAAACGCTTGCTGGCCTATTCCAGTATCGCCCATGCCGGGTATGTCCTGATGGGGGTCTTGACCCTGAATTCCGTTGGCTTTTCTGCCGCCATATATCACATTTCCGCCTATTTATTGATGAACCTGGCCTGCTTTTTGGTGATTTGTGCCGTTTCCCGCGAAGGAGAAAATGTAACGATCAGCGACCTTTCCGGACTATACCGGCGTTCTCCTTTATTAGCCTTTACTCTGGCGGTGGGGGCCTTTGCCCTGGCCGGTATTCCACCTACGGCCGGATTTACCGGAAAATTTTTTCTTTTCGCCGCCGCCTTGAATCAAGGGCACCTGGCTTTGGTGATTATTGCCGCGGTCAATGCGGCGATTTCAATTTATTATTACCTGAATATCGTGCGCTCGGCCTATGGACAGGACCCCGATGGATTACCGGCGGTGACCTTAAGCTTTTCCAATCGATTGTTGAACTATGGGTTGATCCTGGCCATACTCTTGATGGGTACCTTGCCGGCCTGGTTTATTGAACTGGCCCGGACGGCCTGCAAGACGATTATATCTTAAGAAGAAGGATTCAAGGTCCAAGGTTCAAGGATTCAAGTAAAAAGATAAAAAAAAACTCGATAGACGCCGAACTGACCTTAACCGCTTTTTTATACTAACGGAGTTTAAATAGATTATGGCTAAAACCGCTCTAAATATCGCAGAACCCCAAATTACCGCCACCCCGAAGATTACGGTTTGCCACAATCCCAAGGCTAAAACCTGCGGGGCGGAAATCGATCTATAAAGGGTCTTATTGCTGAAGCCAGAACGCCTGAACATCCCGGTGATCGTAGAACCGGCCAAATGCGGATGTACCGGGACTTGTCAGGATGGGGCTTTTTTAAGTTTGCCTTATCTGGGTGTTTTCTATCACAAGGTCAAAGAAGGTCATATTGAGCATTTTGCAAGAAACGGTTCAACAGGGCAAGATTGTCTTTCCCTTTATTGCGTCTCAACCCGCTTCAATCCATCCGCGGTGATTTGATCTGGGAAAAGGCCAGCGGCTGTATTATGGCCATGGACCCCTCTTTTTGTATGGTCGAGATCGCCGAATATTTGATCAAATTCCATTACGATGAATCCTGCGGCAAATGTGCCCCCTGCCGTCTGGGTATTCAGAGACTGGCCGATTTTATCACCGCCATAAGGTGCGGCCAGGCACCGGAAAATGCCCTTCAGGAAATGGAATCCCTGATACGCTGATGAAACAGGCCGCCTATTGCTCCTTTGCCGGCAAGGTGTCCCATATCATCCTGTCCGTTTTGTCCAATTTCAAGGAAGAATTTGAGATCCATATCAAAGAAAAACGCTGCCCTCGGGTGGAGCTCATCAGATGCTTTAAGAAACAACCCAACTGCATATTCCGGGAGATATATACCTCGCTTTCCCCACAGTGACCTCCCCTACCCCTTCTTATCCACCAATTTTTTTCCGCTTTATAAAATGCTTGAGAATTTTCGTTTCTCCCCTACAATTTCTACGAACGTTAAAAGAGGGAATTTACTCATGGACGAATACAAAGTCATGGGGAAAATTATGGAGATCAGGGGGAAGGGGACCTGCTCCTACGGGCATCAGGTGGGTGAGGTCTTTGAAATAAAAGAAGTGGGCTCTTCTATCTGCCAGTGGGCTTTAACGAGCCTATTTCCTTTTTATACGGTCTTGAAATTCGGCGGCAAATTTCCCTGGTCCAAAGACCCTGACCGGCTTCAGGTGGCCTGTCCTGATCCCGACAACGTCGTGGTTTTCGAACTCTGGAGGAGAAAAT
>CAWDKY010000054.1:0-4333 GCA_963802945.1 uncultured delta proteobacterium | reverse complement strand
ATCATCGGGGTCTACTGGTTTCTATGAAAAAGATAAAAATGAATTTTTGGTGTTAATTACTCAGGAAAAATAACAAATATGGATTTTTCATTCCCAATCAGCTTAGTTATCCCATTTTAAGCACAATCATCTTTTGCCTTTGGCCGGGGCCGTAGTGCTTTTTATCATTCGAAATGAGACAACGGCCAAAATATGGTCCCTGATCATCAGTGTCGTCAATTTCGCCCTTTCTCTGCCTCTTTATTTTTCGTTTGATTTGTCCACCTACAAATACCAGTTCGCCGAACATTGGCCCTGGATCCCCGGGTTAAAAATAAATTACACCGTTGGGGTGGACGGGATCAGTCTCCTTCTGGTCCTGTTAAGTACTTTGCTCACGCCTATTTGTATCCTGGCTTCCTGGAAATACATTGAGAAACGGGTCAGGGAATTTCTTTTTTCCCTGCTTTTAATTGAAACGGCCTGTGTAGGTGTTTTTTCCGCCCTGGATTTCGTCCTCTTTTATATTTTCTTTGAGGCCATGCTGATCCCCATGTACCTGTTAATCGCCGTCTGGGGCGGTCCGGAAAAGGTTTATGCCTCCATCAAGTTCTTCATCTATACCATGGCCGGCAGCGTCTTCTTGCTGGTGGCCATGATCGCCCTTTATTTGAACGCCGGGACCTTCAGCATTCCGGAGTTGATGGCCCATAAATTTTCATTTAACTTTCAGTTTTGGATTTTTCTGGCCATGGGATTTGCCTTTGCCATCAAAGTCCCAATGGCCCCTCTGCATACCTGGTTACCGGCCGCCCACGTGGAAGCCCCGACCGCCGGCAGTGTCATCCTGGCCAGCATATTGCTGAAAATGGGGACCTACGGGTTTGTCCGTTTTTGCCTGCCCATCACCCCACAGGCCAGCGTCTATTTTGCCCCTTATGTCTTCGGGATTTCCATCATCTCCATCCTTTATGGAGGCTATGTGGCCCTGGGACAAAGCGATATGAAACGTTTGATTGCTTACTCCAGTGTGGCCCATATGGGATTTGTCACCCTGGGGACCTTTCTTTTTAATAAACAAGGGCTGGAAGGGGCCATTCTGCAAATGATCAATCACGGCGTTACCACCGGGGCGCTTTTTCTCTGTGTGGGGATCATTTACGAAAGAAGCCACAGCCGTTTGATTTCGGTCAATTCGGGAATCAGTTCGATCATGCCTATTTACATAGGGTTTTTAGGGTTTTTCAGCCTTTCTTCCATGGCCTTTCCTGGGACCAACAGCTTCGTGGGAGAGCTGTTGGTTTTGATCGGGACCTTTTTGAATCACAAACTGATCGGGGCACTGGCCATCCCCGGCGTGGTCCTGGCCGCGGCCTATATGCTTCGGTTGCTTCAGAAGATCGCCTGGGGCGGGGAAGGAAATCCCAACTTTAAGGATATGAATCTCAGGGAAATTATTTATCTGGCCCCTCTGGTCGTCTTCGTATTGTGGATCGGATTTAATCCAGGACCGTTTTTAGATGTCATGCATGCCAGTGTGGCTCATTTGATCGATCAAGTGCAAGCCGAGAATGCCCTGGCTCTGGTTAAATAGTCTTATGTTACTGAGGAACGAATCATAATGGATTTCTCGTTATTTCTACCGGAAACCTTTCTGCTCTTTATGGCCATGATTTTTTTCTGCCAGTCCATGTGGAAATCGTCGGCTGACCTCAATCAGGGACTGGCCCTTTTTCTTTCCGCCGCTGGAGTCATCATCTCTCTGTTGAACCTTAATCAATCGGGAGAGCTCTTCTATCGGTCATACCGGGTTGATCTTTTTTCTCAGATTTTCAAATGCCTGATCAGTCTGGGGCTGTTTCTGGTTGTCGTTCTGGGACGAAAATTAAAAGGCATTGAGGAACACCTTCAGCCGGAATTTTTTATGTTTCTGAGTCTCAGTGCCCTGGGTCTTTCGTTGATGGTCAGCAGTGTGGAACTGTTGACTATATTTATTGCCATGGAGTTGTCCTCTTATTCCCTCTATGTCCTGATCCCGATTCGTAATCAGGCCCACGGCCAACAAATGGAAGCGGCCATTAAATACATTATCTTCGGGGCCGCAGCCACCGGGGTTATGCTTTTTGGAATGAGTTATATCTTTGGGGTCACCGGCTCAACTTATTTAGTGGACATTCTGCAAAAGATGCCGTCTCTCCTTAAGGAACCTATAGCCGTTATCGGACTTCTCTTGGTTCTCTGCGGATTTTTCTTTAAGTTGGCCGTGGTTCCCTTCCAGTTCTGGACCCCTGATGTTTACCAGGGTGCGGCCAACGAGACCGCATCATTTGTGGCCACCATGCCGAAATTGGGGGCCGTGGCCCTTCTGCTTCGGCTGGTCAGTCTAGCCGGGAGCGGTGCCGTTGATTTGATTCAGGTTTTGGTTTTACTCTCCGCCGTTTCCATGACCTTTGGAAACTTGGCGGCCCTGGTTCAGAAAGACCTCAAACGCTTGTTGGCTTATTCGAGTATAGCCCATGCCGGCTATGTCTTGCTGGGAGTCCTGACTCTGAATACCGCCGGTTTTTCTGCAGCGATATATCACATCTCCGCCTATTTATTGATGAACCTGGCCTGCTTTCTGGTGGTTTGCGCCGTTTCCCGCCAGGGTGAAAATGTTGCCATCAGTGACCTTTCCGGTCTTTACCGCCGGTCGCCTTTATTGGCTTTTACTTTGGCTGTTGGGGCCTTTGCCCTGGCCGGTATTCCCCCTACAGCCGGTTTTACAGGGAAATTATTTCTTTTCGTCGCAGCCCTTAACCAGGGACACTTGACTTTGGTGATCATCGCCGCTGTGAATACGGCTATTTCAATCTATTATTATTTAAATATCGTGCGCACAGCTTACGGACAGGATCCCGATGGATTACCGGCAGTATCTTTGAATTTTTCCAATCGATTATTAAGTTATGGATTGATCCTGGCCATAATCTTGATGGGGACGTTCCCGGCCTGGTTTATTGAACTGGCCCGGACGGCCTGCAAGACGATTATATCTTAATAAGAAGGATTCAAGGGGCAAAAAGAAGGGGTCAAGGATTCAAGTGAAAAGATTTCTTAATTCAAAATACAAACCCTTGAACCCTGGAATCCTATCCCGCCGATGGCGGGATTGAACCCTTTTTAGTTATAATGGAGTTTAAATAGGTCATGCCAAGAACCGCTGTACATATTGCCGAACCCCAAATCGCCACCACCCCCAAGATAACGGTTTGTAACAATCCCAAAAATAAGGCCTGCGGGGCGGAGACTATTTATCAAGGCCTTATCGCCGAAGCCCGGAAGCTGAATATCAAGGTCGTCGTTGAGCCGGCCAAATGCGGATGTTCCGGGAGCTGTGAGAATGGGGCATTCCTAAGTTTTCCTTACATGGGTGTTTTCTATCGCAAAGTTAAAGAAGGTCATATTCCAACTATCTTAAATGAAACCGTTAAACAGGGGAAAATAGTCTTCCCTCTGCTGCGTCTTAATCCCCTGCAATCAATTCGCGGAGATTTGATCTGGGAAAAAAACACAGGCTGCATCATGACCATGGATCCTTCCTGTTGCATGGTTGAAGTGGCCGAGTATCTGATCAAGTTCCATTATGATGAATCCTGCGGCAAATGTGTCCCCTGCCGCCTGGGGGTACAGAAACTGGCCGATCTCACCTCGGCCATAAGGTGCGGTCAGGCACCTGCCAATGCCGTTCAGGAAATGGAAACCTTAATTAAGTTGATGATGCAAGCCCCTTATTGTGCCTTTGCCGGTAAAGTTTCCCATATCGTCCTGTCGATTCTATCCAACTTCAAGGACGAATTCGAAACCCACATCAAAGAAAAACGCTGCCCTTCAGGGGCTTGCAAGATGCTTTGAGAAACCACCTAACCGAAACGCATATTTGGCTGATATGTTGCTCACTTTTCGAGGCTGCCCTCTCTTACCTCCTGGCCTACCCTACTATTTTCCCGCTTTATAAAATTGCTTGACAATTTTCGTTTCTCCCCTACAATTTTGTCGAACACCGAACCCGCCTTAGGCAGAAAAGGCCATATACCAGTCGGACTTGAAACATGGACGAATATAAAGTCATGGGGAAAATTGTGGAGATCAAAGGGGAAGGAACCTGCCCCTACGGACATCAGGTGGGTGAGGTCTTTGAAATAAAAGAAGTGGGCTCTTCTATTTGTCAGTGGGCTTTAACGAGCCTATTTCCTTTTTATACGGTCTTAAAATTCGGCGGTAAATTTCCCTGGTCCAAAGACCCTGACCGGCTTCAGGTGGCCTGTCCTGATCCAGACAACGTCGTGGTTTTCGAACTCTGGAGGGAAAAATT
>CAWDKY010000053.1:0-235913 GCA_963802945.1 uncultured delta proteobacterium | reverse complement strand
AAGTGACAATAATTCTGCGGTTGGATCTGTAGATGTCTATCACCATATGGACTGTGTTTCAACATAAATAGTATAGTATCCGGAAGACAATACCGACACAGATATTGAGATATAATTTTGCGATCTGATATTTTTTCCCATATTTCCTTGCAAAAAGGAATGGATTTCTGCCGAGAAAATAACCATACGAGAACACCTTTTTTCTGTTTAATAAATTTGTACTGGAGTTCCCCTTATGAAGAATGGCCGCCTCATCCACATATACAGTGCGATATCCCTTTTCTTTTGCGCGGTAAGACCATTCGACATCCTCATCGCACATCCAGTAATTCTCATCAAAGAGTCCTACCTCTTCAAGAGCTGTGCAGCGGATAAGGCATCCGTTGCAGATGACCGAGTCAACATCCTTGGGAGGCTGCTTCTCTTTCTGGTCCGGTTCATATCTGCCTGCCGTCATGACCAGCATTGGACTCCATTTGACCTGCACATATTTTCCCCACAGATAATAGGGATTTTCCATAAGAATATTTTTTGCACCGGCAATGGCTATGGATGCGTCACTCTCCATGACTTCAAGCAGAGTTGAAATAGTATCCGGAAAAACCTTTGTATCGCCGTTGAGCAGAAAAATATAATCAAATTTATTTTTGAGACCATAACGGAATCCAATATTATTGGCTCGGCAGAAGCCGAGATCGATGCCTTCTTCCATTAAGGTAACCCATGTAAAATCCCGTTTGATCATTTCCGAGGTATGATCCTCGCCGTTGTTTACGACGACAACTTCCAGATTGCCGTATTGGACTTCTTTAAGGCTATTGAGACAATCGGCAAGTTCCTCTGCTTGGTTCCAAGCAGGAATCTGAACCGCAATTTTGGGAAATGCTTCTTTAGACATATGGTGTTCCTTTATTCATTAACGGAAATCTATTGGTTATATATAATCCGAATTATGGAACTCTGCTAACTTATTGATAAATTTAGCAAGTTGACATATTATCAATTTTATGATGTTATGCTGAGATATAATAACCGGAAATTTAAGAGGTGATATATGGCAATCCTTTTGAAAATAGTAAAATTAAGAAATAATATTTGGGCGCGTGTTAATGCTGAAAGATTGATGCTCATTATTTCGCTGGCGGCTGTGCTAATTGTAAATTATCAGCTCCTTTTTTCATTTTTCTTCGCGGATGATTTTCTCATTTTCTATCAGATCTCTAACTGGAACCCTCTTGAATTTATTTTTTCTAACATTGGCGGTCATCTTTATATCTTCCGAAATTTGATATTTTACTGTATGTTCAAACTATTTGGCTTGAATTCAGTTGTCTATTTTTCGACAGTTCTACTTACCCATATGAGCAGTGCATACCTTCTGTATAAAATCATTCATCTCGTAACAGACAAACCATCATTAGCTGCTGCCGGCATGATGATCTGGGGCATCTGCCCAGTTAACAATGGAGCACTGGGATGGTACGCTGTATATGGTCATGTCCTTGTCGGGTTTTTTTTTCTATTGTGTTTATATGATCTTCTCAGAATTGAAAAGGAAAAGATTTTATTTTCTATGAGCCTAGTGATCCGCTGGTCCATTTACTTTTTCCTGATGGCAACTTCTTTCGGTAACGGACTGGCCCTTGTGTGTCTGTCTCCTATGGCCATAGCAATTATTCTCTGGAAAAATGATCAGAAATGGAAAATGGCCGCATCAATGCTTCCTGTTATTGCGGTAATTCTGTTATTGTTTATTTTCAAAAACTCCCTTTATTACTATTTCAGCGAGGAAATTCATACTATAAAGACTGTTGACGCGAGTGTTGCTTTGAGTCATTACAAAATTATTTTTGAATGGTTTATAAGGATGTGCACCTACAGCATTTATTGCCTGGCTGCTTTCCCCATGCTTTTCTTTTTTTCGACAACGGAATACCCGGCTGCTGCAATTTTCATCTCGATCCCGGTTGTCATACTATTTATTGTTCTGTTTTTACGTACTAAAGAATACCGGCGGCATTATGCTGCTTTAAGTCTATTTTTTCTTGGATTAACGGGACTGACCGCCTACGGACGAGCTCCGCTTTATCAAATCTTTAATGTCCCTATCAGTATGGCATCGCTCACACCGCGATATTTTTATGTTGTTCTAATGATTGTTGTTATCATGCTGACTTTGATGGCCGATGAACTATTGGATATTTTTCCAAAAATTAAAAAAATAGTCATTCCCGTTGTTTTCATTGTGATCGGCATTTCTATTTATCCTAGTATTAATCTTGCGCAAAAAATTAACCTTCCGAATATAAAAGTTCATGAAAAAAAATTATATTTTGACACGATTACCGATATTGAAAAAACAATCAGAGCCTATCCGGAAGGTTCTTTCGTTTTTATAGAGAATAAAATGAATGATCATTTTTTTATTATTCGCTCTTCAGATACTGATTTCCCAGGCAAAGCGGCTGTATTCTCCATCCAATACCCGAATAATACGGTTGAAGGTAGGAGAGTATATTTTGTTGAAAAAGACTGCCGTGTAGCCGATAAGAACATTAAGAAAAAAAGGTGGCGAATTTCGTCCCTGATGGTTTCTGCCTGTGATCTAAATAATATAAGTAACTGATTACTGGTGACGGATTAGCAAAATTGGGGTTTTCCTGTTTGGAAATAATATTTCAAGTTAAGAATATATTCGGGATTGTAAAAACATATATTTTCAATCTCAGTGTAAAAGATATACTTTATCCGGTTGCTCCTTCCTCCGGCGACGGGATCATAAGTGAATGCGAAGCCTTGAGAGGATGGGCGATAACACTGGTATTTCTATTCCATCTTTTAGGCAGTATTTATGGGTATAAAGCCAATAACCATTACCCTTACTGGCTCAGTTTTTTTCTTTCCGGCAACATGGGCGTAACACTTTTTTTTGTGCTGAGCGGATTTTTGCTGAGTCGGCCATTTATTAACCAGAAGTCTTCGGCAATAAAAGTATTTTTCTGGAACAGGTTTTTCCGGATTATGCCCTTGTACACAGTATTCATTATTGCGGGAGTTATTGCCAATTCCAATATTCAACAGGGATTGAGGGCAATCTGTTTCTGGGATTTGAGGGTAAATCAGCTTTGGCCATTCGGCGCCGTGTGGTGGAGCCTTGGGGTGGAAATTCAGTTCTATATTGTTCTTCCATTTGTTATGTATCTTGTCTTTAGCAAAAAAATGCCTTCAGTGATAAAAGGGTTAATCCTTTCGTTACTTGCCGTGATTGCCGTGGTATTATACTGGAAGGCATTGAAAGCATTCTGTATTGCCACACATCCCCCAAAAGCCACGAGTACCTTTTTTAACCTGAAAGGTAATCTTGCTTTGAGATGGCCTAATTTTTTAATGGGGGTTTTATTAGCATGCCTACAGAAAGAATACGGAGATATGGTTAAGCGTTTTTCTTATATAAAAAACAAGAAGGGTATTCTTGGGGATTTTCTTTTGCTGGCCTCAGGCAGTGCCATTGTGATATTCGGAGCTGAATTATCACGCAGATACGGCGCAATGCCGTCAGATGCAGATATATATTTCTTCAACCATTATCTTATTGAGGGCGTACTGTTCTTTGTTCTTATGTTTGTACTGATGAATTTCAAATCAAATCTTAGGGTCATTATCGTAAATCCGTTTTTTAATGTACTGGGAGTTATTTCCTATTCAATCTATCTTTGTCATGTGCCGGTACTGAATGCTACAATGATTAAGATGCTGCTTAAAAATCCTGTGATTACAAACGGAGTTACCAAGGAGATGTTAATGACATCTACGGAATGTGCTGTTCTAACATTTGTCATTTCAATATTCACCTATACATTTTTTGAAAAAATATTTTTGCTTTTTAAAATGAAAAACAGTAAGCAGAAAGAGACGGTCACCAGGTAAAGCTGCAATATTCTCCATACAATACCCGAATAATACGGTTGAAGGTAGGAGAGTGTATTTTGTTGAAAAAGACTGTCGGGTAGCCGATAAGAATATTGAGAAAAAAAGTGGCGAATTTCAGCACTGATGGTTTCTGCCTGTGATCTAATTAAATAAAGCAACTAATTACTGGTAATCATGTTTTGTTATGTTGTGTTGCTCAATAAAAACTAGAAATCAAGGGGGTTGATAAATGGCCTTTCTATTGAAGATGGTAAAATCAAAAAATAATATTTTGGCACGGATTAATGACGGAAGATTGTTGCTTGTTTTTTCACTTACGGCTGTGCTGGTTGTAAATTGTCAGCTCCTTTCTGCATTTTTCTGGAGGGATGATTTTCTTTTTTTCTACCAGATTTCCAACTGGCATCCTCTTGCCTTTATTTTTTCTAATGAGGGCGGCCATCTTTTTATCTTCCGAAATTTGATATTCTATTGTATGTTTAAACTGTTTGGTGTGAATTCGGTTGCCTATTTTACGACAGTTTTGCTTACCCATTTAGGCAGCGCATACCTTCTGTATAAAATCATCCATCTTTTAACTGGCAAACCGTCATTAGCTGCTATCGGCATGATGATTTGGGGGATCTGCCCTCTTAACTATGATCCACTGTCCTGGTACACTGTCTATGGTCATATTCTTGTAGGTTTTATCTTTCTGATGTTTTTATATGATCTTCTCAAGATTGAAAAGGGGAAGATTTTATTTTCCAAGAACATAGTGATCCGGTGGTCCATTTACTTTTTACTGATGGCAACTTCTTACAGTTTCGGGCTGGGAATTGCGTGCCTGTCTCCTATGGCCATAATAATTTTACTCTGGAAAAATGATCAGAAATGGGAAATGGCCGCATCGGTGATTCCCGTTATCGTGCTCGTTGTGTTATTGTTTATTTTTAAAGAGTCCATTTATTATTATTTCAGCGGAGTAGTTTATAATTCAAAGCCTATTGCCTTGAGTATTGCTTTGAGTCATTACAAAATAATTCTGGAATGGTTTATAAGGATGTGCGCCTACAGCATTTATTGCCTGGCTGCTTTCCCCATGCTTTTTGTTTTTTCGACAACGAAATACCCGACTATAGCATTTTTTATCTCGGTTCCGGTTATCATACTTTGTATTGTTTTGTTTTTACGTTCTAAAGAATACAGAAGGCATTATACTTTTTTAAGTATATTATTTTTCGGATTAATAGGATTGAACGCCTACGGAAGGGCTCTGATTTTATATATTTTTAATGGTCCTAACAGTCTAAGTATGGACTCGATCACGCCGCGATATTTTTATGTTATTCTAATAATGGTTGTTATCATGCTGATGTTGATGGCCGATGAACTGTTGGATATTTTCCCGAAAATTAAAAAAATAATAGTTCCATTTATTTTTATTGTAATCGCCATTTCCATTTATCCCAGTATGAAACTTGCCAAAACCATTGACATTGTGAATACCTCAGAAAAGGAAAGAATACTATATTTTAACACTATTGCTGATATTGAAAAAACAATCAGAGCCTATCCGGAAGGTTCCTCCGTCTTTATAGATAATACGATGAATGATCATTTTTCTATTTGGTTCCCTTCAGATACTGATTTTCCAGGTAAAGCTGCTGTATTCTCCATCCGATACCCAAATAATACGGTTGAAGGCAGAAGAGTATATTTTGTCGAAAAAGACTGCCGTGTAGCCGATAAGAACATTGAGAAAAAAAAGTGGCGGATTTCGTCACTGATGGTTTCTGCTTGTGATCTAAATAAGAAAAGCAACTAATTAGTGGCAGTCATATTTTGTTATGTTGTGTTGCCTAATAACAACTGGAAATTTATGCGATACCATATGTCAATCCTATTGAAAATAGTAAAATTAAGAAATAATCTTTTGGCGTGTGTTACTACCGAAAAATTGATGCTCATTTTTTCACTTACGGCTGTGCTCATTGTAAATTTTCAACTACTCTTTGCTTTTTTTTATAGGGATGATTTTCTCATTTTCTATCAGATTTCCAACTGGAATCCTCTTGAATTTGTTTTTTCTAATATTGGCGGCCATCTTTATCTCTTCCGAAATCTGATATTCTATTGTCTGTTTAAGTTTTTTGGTCTGAATTCGGTTGCCTATTTTACAACAGTTTTGCTTACCCATCTATGCAGCGCATACCTTCTGTATAAAATCATTCATCTTTTAACAGACAAACCGTTATTGGCTGCCGCAGGCATGATGATTTGGGGGATCTGCCCAATTAATTATGGAGCACTGGGATGGTTCTGTGTATATGGTCATGTGCTTGTCGGTATTTTCTTTCTCTTGTTTTTGTATGATCTTCTCCGGATTGAAAAGAAAAAGATTTTAATTTCTATGAGCATAGTGATGCGGTGGTCCATTTACTTTTTCCTGATGTCAACTTCTTTCAGTACCGGGATGGCAATTGCCTGTCTGGCTCCTATGGTCATAGTAATTATTCTCTGGAAAAATGATAAGAAATGGAAAATGGCCGCAGCGATGCTTCCTGTTATTGTGCTCATTCTGTTATTATTTATTTTTAAAGAGACTATTTATCATTATTTCAGCGGAGAAGTTCATAATGCAGAGCCTATGGCACTGAGTGCTGCTTTAAGTCATTATAAAATTATTCTGAAGATGTTTATAGGGATGTGTGCGTACGGAATTTATTGCCTGGCTGCTTTCCCCATGCTTTTTGTTTCTTCGACAACGGAATACCCGATTACAGCAATTTTCATATCGCTTTTGGTTGTCGCAGTATTTATAGCTCTGTTTTATTTTCGTTCTAAAGAATACAGACGCAGGCTTTATGTTGTTTTATGTATATTATATTTCGGATTAATAGGACTGACCGCCTACGGACGGGCTCTGGTTTTTCATTTATTTAATGTTCCTATGAGTATGGCATCGATCACACCGCGATATTTTTATGTTATTCTAATGATTGTTGTTATCATGCTGACTTTGATGGCCGATGAACTGTTGGATATTTTCCCGAAAATTAAAAAAATATTAGTTCCATTTGTTTTCATTGTAATCATTGTTTCTATTTATCCCAGTATTCATCTTGGAAAAAAAATCGATCTGGTGAATACATCAGAAAAAGAAAAAAAGCTATATTATAGCACTATTGCTGATATTGAAAAAACAATTAGAGCCTATCCGGAAGGTTCCTCCATTTTTATCGACAATACTATGAAAGAACATTTTTCTGTTTTTCTCCCTTCAGATACTGATTTTCCCGGCAAAGCTGCTGTATTCTCCATCCAATACCCGAATAATACGGTCGAAGGCAGAAAGGTGTATTTTGTCGAAAAAGACTGTCGTGTAGCCGATAAAAACATTGAGAAAAAAAGGTGGCGGATTTCGTCACTAATGGTTTCTGCCTGTGATCTGACAAAAAAAGACAATAATGTTTTCTTTTATAGCCTGTCTTTAATTCTCAAAAATGGTTTTTCTATAAATCGGTAGGTGAGGGATGACAAGACCAGTGTTATAGCCAGAATAAGCAGCAGTTTGCTCAAGAAGATCAGAGTAAATCCATTTTGTATTAGAAGGAAATATTTATTAATATAATACATAATAGGAACATGGATGAGATAGAATGAATAAGAAATTCTTCCGATATAGGCGAGAATCTTATTTGAAATCAGTGGTTTTATCCTCAGAGGAAGAACGATCAAAGAAAGAAGCACAAGGCTCCAGAAGAATGCCTCATATGTGTTATGCTGCGGCCATGAAAACCCAGCAGCAAACGGGCCCATTTCGGCAACTTTTCGGAGGACAAAGGAAAGAGCTGCCAGGATAAGAATGAAAATAAAATCGGATACTATACTGTTAAAAATTCTGCTGTTATAAAAATATTCCTTCATAGATGCTCCGAACCTTATATATATTATTGAAGCCGCAATTCCGATTAAAAAGGTCGGGGCAAAGACAACGGCTGACTGAGACAGTACAAGAGCCATGAGTGATTTTGAAAACCCCAGATGGATGAGGATAAAGTATCTTCCGGTAAAGATGGCAGCCATGGATACAAGAAGAAGGAGGCTTCCTTTACTGAAATGAATCAACGGCATCAGAAGCCCGAGGAGAAGGTAAAATTCTATCTCGGTGCGCAGGGTCCACCATGGGAAGCTAAAGGGAGATAGCTTCACAGTTTTAAAGAGAAACAAAAATGAACGGACTACTTCCATGGGATCGTTTCTTCCCGACTGGGTCACTAACCCTGCGATGGCCACAACGATGAAATACAGCGGGAGTATGCGTAAAAGCCTTTTTTGAAAAAAACGCATCCTACTGGTATTCGGGTTCAGATAAAAAGGGATGGTAAGAAGAAAGCTGCTGATGATAAAAAACAGGATTACACCGGTTGCGCCCGTAAAAATGAAGCTTAAAATGTATCCTGACACAGTATGAGGAAACTCAGGATACGGTTTTATCATAACACCGATTACATGATAAGAAAATACAAGGAGTATTGCTATGGCCCTTAATGAGTCAATTTCAGTGGAATGATTTTTGGAACTGAAATTTACGGGATTAATGACGTTTTTACTCATAACTTACTATTTTTTATTGAAATCAAAGGCATGTCGAACTTAATCACCTGATTCAAAACCCCTTAGCACATCCACCTTCAAAAATATGTTTTAAAACTCTCTATCAATTAATAGACTGTTTATCGTCAGGTATTTTTCCTATTATAGTTGCCTCCTGACAAGATAAAAGCCTTTACGACGGTCATATTAGGCCTATGCCATTTGTCACGCAGAGCTGTCATTGGTCGTTCGAAGTACTGATATAAAAGGAAAGCCCCACTTACCAAAATAATCCAAAACAGAAAATAGGTTATTAGACTGTTATGACCACAACGCCAACAGAAAGGTGATAATAATTTCATTACCATGGGGAGGATTATTTCCTGAACCAGGGTGAGGTTTATTAAGTACATCGAATAGGACGTTACACTAACAAAGGTAATAACATTTGCCAAACGACCACTAGATTCTTTCCATAGTGATAGCTTGGGCAGTAGCAATAAAGTGCCAACAGGGCCGACAGTTAACCAAAAGTAATTTAAATAAAATAAGCGATCATTGATGATGTATCCGCTTGCCATAGCTTTATTAAAAATAACAAACAAAATACCAACAATAAATAATTTATTCGCACTGTTATTCCAAAAACGCTTTTGATATAAGCTTAGATAAGCTCCCAAAACCCCAAACATCAAACTATCAAATCTTGTCGCCACTTGCTTGCGCAAAGATAAATCCCAATCGGATATTGTCGAATAATTAAAAAGGTGCACACGATAGATTCTAAAAACCGTAACCATAATTATCACCAAAAGAACATAGTAGGGTATCAACCGTTTCTTATTGATATTTTTCAGCAGCGTAGATAAAAAATACAGAGGAATTGGTGTGATCAGATAAAACCATTCTTCTATCGTGAGGCTCCATGCTTCTGGGAAAAAAGTCGGATGAGGTGAAGCGATGTTTTGTGAAAAGAAAAAATAGGGCAGTAAATTTGAAGCTTGAGCCTTATCCAGCAAATAAAAACAAATTACGACAAAAGTTAATATAAGAAAATAATTTGGCAGTGTTCGAAACCATCGACGAATCCAAAATTCAATAAGCATCTTGCCATTAAAATCATCTTTAGTTAGCGTCCTTACTAAAATACGGCCAATCAGAAATCCGCTTAAAACAAAGAAAAAAGTAACTCCATCGAATACAGGTAGGTGTTATATTTTAGAGTTAACTGCTCCTCCCAACAGGAAATAACTATGCCCATAGACAACGCAAAATATGGAATAAGCGCGTAATACATCAAGACCGAAAACTCTATTAGCGGTATTTATCATAGAAAAATCATAATGACTAAAGATCCAAAATATTTAATGAAAATTCTCGATTTTAGAATTGAAGTTTTTTAAATGTTCGTATGTTATAAAATTCGTCTTTCTCAAAATCGCCAAAATAATTGATATGATCGAACAAATTATCGATGATGTCTTTTATGGTGTATAAGGGCTGGAATCCAAGATAGGTTTTTGCTTTATCGATGCTAACCTTATAATTTCTAAAATCCTGTATATTCTTAATGTCCAATTTGATTTTTTCACTGGTCTTTTTCTCAACTTCATACTTTACGAGATCGGCCACCTGGCCAACGGTATAATTATCAGAAGTAGCATTGAATACGCCATTAATAGCATGATGAGCCTGTACCGCGCGCACAAAGGCATTGGCCGCATCACGGATGTCATAAATAGGACGCCAGATAGAGGGGTTATTGACCGTAATTTTCTTTTCAATGACAGCAGTCTTAAACATTGTATTAACGATAAGATCAAACCTCATGCGCGGACTGAAACCGCATATAGTTCCCTGTCTGATGGCGATAACTGAAAAATTATCATCCTGCATCTGCAGAACGCCACGCTCTCCCTGGAGTTTGGATATTCCATAGGGGTAATTGCTGACCGTCGGCGATTCCTCGTCATAGAGCCGATCAATGGTATAACCGTACACCGAGCAGGAGGAGGCGTAAATGAAACGTTTAACTCCAACTTTTTTTGCCTTATAAGCTAAGTAGGAAGGCAGGGCGCCGTTATCGACAAAATTCTTTGCCGGATTAAATTCCGCCATGGGATCGTTGGAAAGACCGGCAAGAAAAATCACCTGGTCATAACCGGCGAAATCCTCTTGATCGCATTCAAAGAGGTCTTTTTTAATAACCTTTACTTCTTTAGGAAGATAACTGCCAAACCAAAGCAAATCGATAACCTCCACTTTATAACCATGATCGATTAAAGCGGGAGCGAGAACAGAACCAATATATCCAGCACCTCCAGCTAAAAGAATTTTCATATGATTGACTCCATGATTTAATTAAAATATTTAAAAATCCTGCTATTTCTTGCTAACTAAACGGTTATACAATTCACAGTTCATGGACGTATCTACCGGGACTTTAAAGTTGATTTCATTAACCGATAATTCTTTTATTTCTTTTTTCGGATCAAGGCCTTTAGCATAGGCGAACACCGATTTTCTTTTGCCGCCAACATGAACTGTCCCTTTAAAATCGGAATCGAGGAGTTTTGTAATCATCCGGGCCACCGTTGCTACACTCTCCCGGCTGGTCCATTGGTCCACGAAGGCCTTTTCATAAGGAAACTCATTAGGCCCAAATGTTGTCCGTATGATGATCGATTTATCATACAGGCGCACGGCGCACTCGCCGCCCAATTTAGACCAAGCGTACTTGTTCACCGGAAAGACCGGATCGTCCTCCTTGTAATTTCCACAGTCCCCTTTGAATACATAGTCTGTGCAAATATATATCAGCTTCATCCCGTATTTCATGCACAGTTTTACCACATTGGAAGTGCCGATTATGTTAACATCGATAGCCAGAAGCGGGTCCCGATCGATTTTAGGAGGAGACGTAAAAGCCGCGGCATGGACGATCATCAACCAGTTACCGTTTCCCAGATAGCGATCCATCTGATCATAGTTGGTAATATCAAATTCTGTTTTCGACGGATAATGCATGTCCGGTAAAATATTTCTGAATTCCGATCCCAGCAAACCGTTCCCACCGGTAAATAGAATTTTCTTTTGATCTATCATCTCCTTCCCCTTAACATTTTCCATAAATAAAATTATTCGAACGATCCTCTTTTACCCACGCTTCGAGGGAAAATCCGTTTCTGTCTTTGTCGGTCATCAGGGTTGTTTTCGCGGCGATAGAATTAAATTCTTTTTTCAAACCGCTATCAGCCCGGGACCAGTCGATATCCTTTGATAGCGGTGATATACATCCCTCGCACCCCGGGCTATACTCGCCGGTGCAAAAATACTCTATCTGGCTGTCTTCGGAGAAGAAATTGCCGTGGGCGAACCCCGGTGGGATCCAAATCCATTCATTGTAATCCCTGTCCGGGGTGGCCGGCATGTCGTACATGGAGGCCATTCCAAACGTGGGTGAGCCTTTGCGGATGTCGAGCATCAGGTCAACCATGCGGCCGCGTACGGTGCGGACCAGTTTGCCCATCAAGGGATTCCACTGATAATGGAGCCCCCGTATAGTCAGCGGCCGGGAAAAACTTTCATTCACCTGGACGAACTCAAGGCCCTTTATAAATTCCATTTCCGGGTTATTGAAAAAATCGCTTTTACGGAACAATTCGGTAAAATAGCCGCGCTGGTCGCAGAAACGGGCGAAGCGGATAATCTTGACGTTAGGGATATTAAGGTTTTTTATTGATATTATTTTCATTTTCCCTCCGCTTTATTGAATTAAAAAATTCCTCTCTTTCATAAGATCTGATTTTGTCATAAATATTTTCGATCATAAACATGATTTTCACAAGGGGATTGGGCGAGGGGCAAAAATAATTCAGATACTTCCAGATGAGCAAATTGGCTTTCGGGTGTTCAAATGGAGAGATATTGAAATCGTCAAGCAATGCTTTCAAATCATGCTTTAATGAGATCATCCAGGCATCAATTAAACCGCGCCCTTCAAGTTCATTTAGCAAAAGAAGTGTAAAATTTATTGTCATTACAGTATCTAAATGATTTTGTTTAGCATTAAATTTCTTCCAATAGTTGCGTATGTCATCAAATAGCCTTTTTCTTACAATGCTGCTGGCATTTTCCCCATGCAGACGATATTCGATTAGCGGTTTATTGATGTATCGAATACCGTTTTTCATAGACGCTATGATTGCGATCCACCAGTCATGGGGAACGCCATCCGGAAAAGGATACGTTGCCGAAGATAAAATACTTTTGTGAAATAGAGACGTGCATCCCATAACATAATTGTGGAATGTTAGTGAATGGGTTTGCTTTCTCCGGCTCGGGACATGTATGCGTGAATATTTGAAGTATGAACGTGCAATTTTATTGCCGAAATCGTCAATAACAGCGGCATTTGAGCAGATCAATGAATAACTGCCGATACCATCAGCGAGAATCCGAAGCTTATCAGGTCGCCAGCGGTCATCCTGGTCGCAGAGGGCGATATAATCACCACTGCAGAGTGAAATGGTTTTCTCGAAATTTTTAATGTAGCCAAGGATCCGGGGATTAACCTGATAGTGCAATCCATGGGTGCGGGCATATTCTTCCAAAATGCCGACAGTGCTGTCGGTCGATCCGTCATCACAGACCATCACTTCATAGGGGCGACAGGTTTGCCGGTATAGGGATTCGAGAAGCTCCCGAAGATATTGCTCGCCGTTATAGGTTGCCAGGGCTATCGATATTTTTTTCCCGCTGCTCATGGCCATACCCCGTTGTTGCTTCAGGTTGTTATAATCGCCTCATTAAAAAAGATTACTTTTCCGTAATTCCTCAGGAATTTCCTCAACTTTAAGGCCGTCAGGCCACCTCTCATAATAATCTCTGAATTTATCAATATCGACAAACCGGTTCTGCCATCCCCAGTTGTTGAATAAATCTGCGAGTGGCCACTTGAGACGCGCTCGCTCGAAGCTTTTTTTCCAACAAAGATCAAAGTCGAGCTTGTGAAGATGGATCAGAATCAAATCATTATCAAAATTGGATTCCAGATTGCGAACCTCATGGAATCCAATTATCCAATTCAATGGCTGGTTGGATATAAGCGTTTTATTATACCAAGTGGAATAGTACCAGAATCTTCGTTGAGATAAAACAGATTCTGATGAATCATATGGTTTTTCCTTTTCCGGCACATGTATTATTTCATAACCAATGCATCGTACGTGACTTTTGTCCAGTTTTTGAATATACTCATTTAAGCCTCTGTATTTATTAATACCAGGCAGAATGATTTCATCTATGTCGGTAAATATAACGTATTCGTAATGTTGAAAAAGTTTTTTTTGCACGTTATCGGCGACAAATTTAAACCAAAGATGATCAAAACTGGAGGTATAATCCAGCCGGATGACATTGAATGTGTAGTCTTTCAAACATTGTTGCACACTGCCGTCGATACTCCGATGGTCGAAAACATAAATGTCCTTCCCATCAAAATACCGGCTGTAATATTTCAGCCAGATCGGCAAAAAAACATCCTCATTTTTAACCATGACAAAAATAGCGCATTTCCTTTTTCCATTTTTCGAAAGCGGCAGCGGCATGGTTTCCAATGACCTGAGCGTGTCTTCGTCATACACTCGCTTAACTTCGGCAACGTCGATATCCGTTTTATTATTGATTTGCCAAGAGCCAGTAAGTCTTTTTAAAACAGCAACACTTATTTTCGCAGAATAGTCCAATGCCTTTCTTCTCCACGTATTATTAGGTGCGATAGAAACAAGCAATTTACGCACTATCACACCATACTTCCACTCGACGGAATTAGCGATCATTGCCTTATAGTCGCTGAAATCATCGATCAATTTATTATAATCACCAATCAACTTGTTTATTCTTGCTTCGGAAAGAACCAGCTCTCCGAGAGAATAGAAAAGCTTACTGACAAATCCATTGACTTTAGCTTCTTGTAAAAATTCTATAAAGTCCTTGTTAACTTCTTTGCCTACGGCCGCTACGCCAAGACCACACCATTGCACGAATTCAAAACTGGGATACTTTTGTGAGATCTCCTCCCACAATTTCCAAACACCAAAATCAAGATCTTTAATAAATGTGTCATGAAAAACCACAACGCCGCATGGCGACATTTTGGGCAGCCATGATTCAAAATCATTTTTGACTCCCTCGTAGGTATGAAGACCATCAATATGCAAAAGATCAATGCTTCCATCTTCAAAATGAGTTAAGGCCTCATTGAAGGTCATTCGTAGAAGTTGGGAAAACTCGCCATATTCTTTCTGGTTGTAATGGCTAAATTCCTCATAAACATCTTCACCATATTCGCCATTATGGATGTCGCCTTTCCAGGTGTCAACCCCATAGCATCGGATGTTAAGTTTCAATGTTTTTGCGGCCTGGCAAAATACGGCATAGGATTGGCCTCTAAAAACACCCAACTCCACGACTAACTTCGGCTTTAAAATACTGATCAGAAAAAAACCGAATGGAACATGCGTTATCCAAGTAGATGCTTCATCTCCTTCAAGTAATCTTCTGGGTGTGTTGAAAATTATCGGATGTTGTTCGGTAATCATATCGTTATTAAAAATTCCTTTCAAAGGATTAGTTTTAAAGATTCAGATGTTACCTTAATGTATGCCATTGCGCTTCAGTGGTTGCAGATTTCTTTCGTGATCCTTGCTCATAAATAGGGTAACTGGATTATTTTTTTCCAGAAACGCACTCGCGCGGATTACTAAGGAAATCTGTTTGGGCTGTTCAAGCCCAAGATAATATCTTTCAATCAGTACCCGTGGCATGCTAAAAATGGTGAATGCCCCTAAGAGTATAACCAGTAAGAGGGCAATTTTTCGACAGATACCATCGGATATATTTGATCCGCCTGAAATGGCGTAAGCAACCATAATCGTTGGAACCAAAAAATATCGGCCCTGGACACCATCGATAATTCTAGCAGGATGTGGATTCCAAGTAATTAGGGATGAAAAGAAAATAAGAAAAACAGAAGAAAACGCGCTGAAAAGCAGAACGAGCCGCGGAATCCATCCAGTCTTTAAATTTTTTACAGAAACTGAGAACAGACCAATCAAGATAGTGACTATAAAAAGAAACTTATATGCTTCTGTACTGAATCGAGTATCAATCCATCCGAGTATGCCCAAAAAAGATTTTATTAGAAATCTAAGATGATCTCTATCCAATGTGGCCATGAGGACATCAAAGAATGCTATGGGATTTTTAATGTAAAACAACGCGCAACTCGCTTTTGAAATGCCAACTTTATCAACGAAGTCGACTGTTGTTTTATTTGCGATGATAAACCATGTCAGAACAAACAACAAAGCAAAGGCGGAAATATATAAATATTTCTTTTTGGGGAGATAAAAGCCAACCACCAAAACCAGGGCCAACAATGGTAGTAAATGAGGTCTGCACGTTGCCACCAAAACTACCGACAAGGTATGCAAATAAAAAAGCCAAGGGCTGGCGTTATCTTTCTCAACAGCAAGCCGCAAAAATGTTGCAATGGAAAAAATGGCCAAGGCTGTTGAAACGCCATCCAGACTTGCAGATGAGGATTGAAATACACTCATCGGTATGATTAACAGCGCAATGGTTAGCGGATTTACCGGGTATACTTGAAATGCTGCAAACAAAATCAAGGCAATGGACACAAGAACCAGGAACCTGGCCAGCAGGTAAGAGGAATTGATCGTTAGCCCTAATATTTCTCCTACCGTAAGGCCTAGGGCCTGTGGTAGGTAACTTAGTGGGAAATAAAATGCAAGGGGTACTGCTTTAAATTCTTTAATACCTGTCCACTTAATGAATTTTGCCGAATCTATTTCGTCAGCCAATAACTTTCTATCTGGCTTAAATTTAAGAACTTCATAAACTTCAGAATAAGCAACAAGGCCCGAGTCAATCATGCCGCCTGAATTATTACCGGCTGGCGCATCCAAAATAATCGAACCCTTGCTTAATAAGTAAGCTCGCATGACATGGGCAGGCTCATCCGGAGACTGGAAGGGTGGTATGAGTACTGAAAAAAATGAGCCGACAACAAGGATCAATAAGATCATCCACGGACTTATGTTGCTCGATGTGCTCTCGAAGGCCTGTTTCTTTAGATCCAAAATAACCTCATTGCTTAGTTGCCGGCATGGACTTGCTTCAGTATAGCCTCAAGTTCGGCGGCTTGATCCTCGAAGAAGGTGATATCCGTCGTACCGAGCAAGATTTCTTCACCAGGAGTGATTTGTTCAAAATGCCGCAGCGTGTCGATGACAGCCTGTTTCAAGCCTTCTCCCGTATCCCCGAAGGGTACGATATAGCCGTTTTGACCAGGCTTGATATCTTCGATAACCCCTCCAGCATCCGTTGCGATAACCCAAACATTTCTTGCCAATGCCTCGCGGACTGTCAGACCGAAACTTTCTTTCCATTGCGTGGGAAACAACAAAACATCAATTTTGGCAAAGAAGTCGTCAATATTGCTCTGAGTGTAGGCAGGCACAATCTTTGCTTTAGGAATGCCCGCTAAATCCTGCTGATGGTAGGAGGTGAAACCGAGACTCAACATGTTATCGACCAGCATAAGCCTGACGTTAGAGCCGGCAAGACCGGAGAAGACTTTCTTGACCAGGTGAAAGCCTTTAACTTTAGTGTTGCCGCCGACATAGCCAAACCTAAGAGGACCTTTCCTACGAAACCGTGACGTACTGCCAGGCTTCAGTACGCCATTTTTATTAACCTGTACATTAGTAAATCCGTTGGCAATGTAAAAGTCTGCAAAAAAGCGGCTTGGCGTCAGCAATGCCGAGGCGTGACGCAATGCAGCGATCAGGCGCTCACTCCGGTATAAATTCAAGTGATGATTGTCGACACATGTTGCACATACGGCAAGATCGATTTTTTTCTGCTCGCAGTATTTGCCTTTCCTGTTGATCATGAATTGTCGACCGCACAGCCACCAGGCATCGTGAAGTGTAATAACATATTTGATGCTCTTTCGGACGCAAAGATCGACCACCGATACTCCGATACCTTGAATACAGTGAAAATGCACGATATCGGGCTGTACCACGGCAAGAACGTTGCCAAAGGCGTCGACGATCTCAGGGTTCTCGAATTGTGTCTTTTCATCCAATCGGTCAGGCAGCCCTACGCCATAGACGTTGATGCCGTCAACCTCATAACGTCTGGTTGTATAAGAGGGCGCCACAGAAGATGGCAAGGCCGTGAAGACATGAACCTGAAAACCATCCTTATTATTGATTTGTTTATTGACCTCTTCTGCAACAATGGTTGCTCCCCCGTAGGAACGAGGATAGTAAAAGCAGTTTACCGAAAGCACCCGCAGGGTGTCGGGGTTTCTGTCGTGGCAAGCAAGCAGGGGCGCAACCTGTTGCCGAGCGATGCTTTCCGGCAAATAGCGTTGCCTTATCGTTGTGTATGCGGCCTCACCGACCTCGTTTCGCTTCGCGTTGTCTGTCACAAGCAACGTAAGAGCGGCCTCCCATTCATCATCTGTTTCACACAACAAGCCGTTCTGGCCATGGATCATGACCTGAGCAAAAGCAGCCCGCGGCGAACAAACAGAAGGCACCTTAACAATGGAGGCTTCCAGATATTTTATGTTGCTCTTGGAATCATTGAAAACATAGTTCTCGAGAGGTGTAATACTGATATCACACTCAGCCAGGGCAGTCATATATTCTTCGTAAGAACAGGTTGGCAAACGCTCCACCTGCTCCTCATACTGAGAAAAAATTTCGGGTAAATTCAATAATCCCATGAGGCGAAGCCGCACATTGGGAAATTTATCCAATATCTTGATAATGGCGGGCGCAGCTTCTTGAAAATCGACATTATGCGTGTTTGTTCCTGAGCCATAGAAAATACGAACAATGCCATTTCGGTGAAAGGTATGGTCACGACAGACCTTTTCTGCAACCTCCAAGGTCTGTCGGTCCAACGCATTTTCGATGACATGCACTTCGGACAAACCAGCCTTCTTCATGGCATCGGCAAGACCTGTGGTGGAAGCAATTCCCTGGTCGCAAAGCAGCATGGCCCTGCGATACAGACCGGCACCTTCAACGAGCTGGTCAACGATTTCTTTGTTCAAAGCTAATAGTGTTTTGCTCTTGATCAACACTTTTTTGTCGAAAATTAAATCATCCACCTCCCAAATCGTTGGGAGGCGTAGTCGCTTCGCTTCATTAATAATCGAAAGCACACTATTATATGCGGGCACCCGGTAGAAGATGACCAGAGAGTGTGTTTGCAACGCATTAAGACACGCTTGAGCGTCAGCCCAATTGAGCATGGTGCAATTGATACCCAGGAATTTAAACAAATCTTGTTTCTGCTGGACGCGATATTTCTTGCACTGGGGAATGCTCATCTCGGCGATGATCAAAACCCGCGGAGCTAATAATTCCTCAGCCGGCTGGCTCACCGCCCTCCGGTAGGCAGAGTTGATATCTTTTAAATTATCAGGTAGTTGCGAGGCAGCAACCCATCTAAAATCGCGCTTGATACCAACCAAACCCTCACGACGGTATAGTCGTATTACTTTCTTAAGTGTGCTTTTCAAACCACCGCCACGCTGAATAGCAGGGAGGGCAAATTCAGCAACACGTCGGTATCTTTTTAACTGGCGCCCAATAATGCGAAGAGGCCGTGTAATTCGCCAACTGGTAGAGTGATAAAGGTTGGCGATTTGCCCGTCGCGTTCAGCTATTAGCTGCTTTTGTTCGTTTAATTCAAAATGTTCCAATTGCCGGAAGCCCAGAGCGGCAAAGTAATTTATCAATCGAAGCTTTTCGGAGGAATTGGGTCGAAACCAGGTGAGTCTCTTATCAGCCGGCGTGTTGTTTAGTTGCAACACTCCGAGCCCGTACGAATGGACAAACTCTAAATTGTTCGGGTAACGCTCTTGCAGTTCTTCCCAGAGTTTCCACACCCCAAAGTTATTTTTGCGAACTTGGGTATCGTGCAATATAACCACGGCTCCGGGTGCCAATTTGGGCAGCCAAGTATCAAAATCATGGCACACTGCTTCATATGTATGCAAACCGTCAATGTGCAATAACTCTATGGATCCATCCGCAAAATGTGTAACGGCATCATCAAAAGTCATCCGCAACAGCCTGGAGAATCCGGCATAGTGTTCCTGATTATATGCGTTAACTTTGGCGAAAATCTCTTCGTCATATTTCTCGGCATGTTCATCCCCTTGCCAGGTATCGATGGCATAACATTTTGTTGAAAGGCCGGCTTCGAAAACGGATTGGCAGAACGAAAAATAGGAATTCCCGATATGCGTGCCAAGCTCAACAAATACTTTTGGTGAAATATCTTGGATCACCCAAGCCGCAAACGGTAAGTGTCCCACCCATCCACTCGGAGATTGAAGGGAATGTGGGTAAAATAATGCTGCTATAATTAACAGGGCCCTCTCCCTTATTTGTTGTTCTATTTTTAGGTCTCCCTCTTTTATTTGTTGTTCGATAGATAATAATGAATACCATCTTTTTGCCAGTTCTTTGGAATCTATTCCTATGCTTAATATTTCTTCAACAAATTCCTCGGTATCATCAGCCACATCTTCCCATGTTCTTGCTTGATTGTTATTTCTGAATGGTGTTTTTTTACAATTTAGGATGTGGTCTCTAATTTGATCATATGTTTTGAAGAACAAGAAGTTTTCTTTTCCATAATCATTGGATATTTCTTTATTTATTTCATTGTCGAGCACGACAATTTTCTTGGAGTGTAAGACGCTTTTAATAAGAGGTATTCCAAAACCTTCATAGGTGCTTGGAAAAATCACTAAAGCAGCAAAATGATATAAGGCCTCAATGAATGCGCCATCAAGAAAACCGCTCGAATAGCATTTGACATTTTTTTTTCCCATATCGCCACACCCCAAAACACAGAAATTGATTTCCATATTTTGGAGGTGATTGATGCAATCTTTTACTGATTTATGATCATGATAATCATTGCCAACAATTAATACGTATTCCTCAAAAGGTATTTCATGCTTAAATTTTTCAAACTCTTGAAAATCATTCGATATTCCTTGCGGTATCACTCTTATATTGGGTTTTTTGTTATTCGCCGGGAGCGGTTCGAAATATGTCATCAGATCTTTTTTTGAGTAGTTTGTTAAGGAGATTATCCCGTCAGAAAACCTAAGGGTCAAGGCAACTAGATTTTCAACACTGGGGTTTTCAATATAGAGATATCGACATCTTAGAGATATGATGTCTTGCATGGTGACAAGAATTCTTAATGAATACTTATTTAATACCAATAAGTGTCTTATATCAAAGATTTGTGAGGGACAGATGGTGATATGATAATGTTTTGTGATGGTGTCCGGATAAAATATGTTATTATATTTTTCTGATAATTTGTGGAATTCAGCCCCGGCGGGCGTAGTTAATATATCTATGTCGTATTTATCCTTATATTTCTCAATAAAATTACTGAGCAAATTTAATCCATATTCGGATGTTCCATTGTGCATAACAGGAAGATTATATAGACTAAAAAGTATCCTGGTTTTCTCAGAAAAAGAATTGTCGATAACGTCTGAAAAATGGTCAACAGGATTGATCTGATAATTCAAATAATTACTTACAAGATTGAGATAATAAGGATACCTTTCCAATAATATTTTTTGATTTTTATCATTTAGTTCTTTTTTCCCATGTAAGGTAAAGCTCTTTGTTTCGTGATGAAATACAAATGAGTGATTCGCCATGATCGATGAATATCCGTATCTGTTTATCCTCATAGAAAAATCATTTTCTTCGTTATATCCGGGGGAATATATTTCATCAAAAAAACCATATCTATTTATTAATTCCCTCTTGGTTAACATGCAAAAGCCAACAGCAGTGGGGATAATATTGAATCTCGGAAGCAAATATTTAATTTTTAAATAACACGCATAACTTTCATTGATGATTTTTCTTCGATCTTCATTATAATTGAGGGGGATAGATAATATCGTGGCATTGTTGCTTCGCGGACATACGATGCCGTGCTTTTCGCAGTTATATAATATGTCGATCATCTCTTCCAAAAAATTATCCGTTACTTCAGTATCTGAATTTAGAACAAGGATGTCGTTTTTGGTTTTATCCAATTCTATTACCGCTTTATTACAGGTTCTCACAAATCCTAAATTTTCATTATTTTTATAGTAATTAAATCTACTATCTTGATCAATTTCATTTACAATGTCGTTCTCCATGTTTATTTCCGGACTACAATCATTAACAATCAAAATTTTGTGTCTCGAACCAACAAATTTTTTAAGAGATTGAATACAGCTCTTTAAGGCCGGGAAGTCTTTATAGACCGGTATTATTATGGTCACGTTGTTTTTGTTCATTTTGATTTTTATTAACTTTCCTTGATAATAAATTTAGTGGGAGTTGACCAAGTCTCGAAAAGCCTGCATGTTTTTATTGGCGCGGGAAGAGGAGCACATCAACCGACTCGGCAAGCTTTGCCGCCTATCCCCATTAACGTTTGGCATGTGACATCAGGTTTGCAACCCACCGCACGACTTCCTGCAACGGAAGCGTCATCTTCCATGAATGGCTCGAGGTGATTTGGATGATCTGAGCGTCGCGTTCAGTTATCGTTTGCTCCAGGTTGACAATCATTGTGTCACGTTGTGCCAATGTCTGATTGAGGACGGCAATCTGCCTGTCACGTTCAGATAAAAGGCTTAGGGAAACATCAACCAAAAATGAATTTTCTGCTACTTTAATTTTTACATCAGAGCAAACAGCAAACATATAACGCGATTCTTTCTTTTCATCCGTTACGACAATACGCTGTCCATCGTTTGTGATCTGATATTCAGCAAATGAACCTGCGGATTTTGAATCGTTAAGTTGCCACATGTTGGAGCCGGTAAAAACCTTCTGTCCCAACAGGACAATATGATCGAAATATGTTTCTAAAAAGTTCCTGAATTCTTTCTCGTAAAATTCTTTGATGTGGAAATCAGTTTTGTATTTTGGAATATCAGAAAAAAACAGTTTATTGGGAGAAGAAACGATGAAGACCCCATCATCCTTCAAAAGACGTTTTACTTCATTCAGGAAGATTTCCTGTGCCCTGGCATCCACATGCTCGATGGTTTCAAAAGAAACTATAACATCAAATTTATTTGCACCATCAATGGGGATATTTTCCACCGATCCCTGCAGGAAGGAAATGTTGTTTCGGGGATAGTGCTCTGCTGCGAAATCAACAGCCTCTTGAGAAATATCAATGCCCACAACCGTCTTGGCCGTTTGGGCCATCAAGCTCGTTCCATACCCTTCCCCGGATGCAATGTCTAAAACGACCTTTCCTTTGATGAATTGCGTTGCATAAAGATACCGGTGCCAATGCTCGTAACTGATCTGCGCAGAGTTCGGAGTGTTGTGATAGCGTTCTCCGGTAAATTTCATTCCATTGTCCCTAAATATCCCTTGGGCTTTGATGAAATCAAAAATACTTCTTTGATACGACCGATCGCAATGTCATTGGTTGTCTGTATGAAATTTTCTATGGCCAGCCGTTACATAGAAGATCATGTTGTTTCTACTCAGATCGAACGCCTCAAAAAATAAAGGCCCACGTCCCGAGGCTATTCGAGTTATTGAGCTATTTGATTGGTTCGTAGTTAAACAATTCGAAATCAAGGCAAAATATTCGATTGATTTTTTCTATAGTTTTTTTTGACATCCGGTTTGTGTAACGATAGCCAAACGGTTCCTGTTTATCCTTTGATTCTAATTCAACTACGTTGGCATTGACGACTTCCAGGTTATCAATATTCATTAAGCGTAAGAACCGATTAAAATGCTCTTCAAAGTTCTCAACCTTTCCAATAAAGTCGACGAATTGCCTTCCCGCATTATGCGTCCAGTAATGAGAGGGGTGCAGCGGGAAATTCGTGTTAACGCCAACATGATAAACTTGCTCTTCTCTTATCAAATCAAACCACCTGTTAAATTCAAAAGATGCTTGGACTAATTGCTCAAAATTTTCCGCCAATTGCTTCTTTACCCTGTCTCGTATCCACAACTCCGGATAATCCAAAAAAGGTTGTTCGTTAATGTCTTTTATTAACTGCCGAAATCCGGAATAGACTCGATCATATGGGTTTCTAACGAACGAGGCAGTAAAATAACCAAGGTTGCTTTCTGGGAGATGAGTGAATTCGGCGCAGGTAATATGCCCATGGGTCACCCTGTTTAGGAATTTGTTAAAGTAAAAAAAATGCGAATATGGACTTTGATTGTAAATTCGAAGTCTTAAAGCTAAAGTTGAGCTGGCAGCCTTCCAGGCGCGAAACATGACAAACCTTTTATCGTGCGAAATAATCATAATACAAAACCTACTCGCTCTGATCTAGAGCTAGTTGAATCGTGGGAAGGCACCCAAAGTCCACAATGCCTGACGAATAAATATCAACTTCATCTATCACTCGAAACGCGATGGCATCTAGCAGTCGCGTTAGAAATGTCTCAGTACCATCAATATTGCCATTAACCCCTGCGTTCACAAAATAAACACCACTATTTAAAATACAACGGAATTGGAACTCGACTTGATACGTTGATCCGCTTTCTATAAAGGCAATACTGTTTTTCAAACTTGATGAGGCCGCGCCTCCTAAATCAAACCCGGAAATAGTCTTGATATACATCCCAAAACGGACATTGGTGCAATTTTTCAGGAACTTCACCGTGTAGCAGTAGAGATAAGTTTTTCCACGCACCAAGTTATTAACTTGCACGCCCTCAAGCGTTTTTATTAAGACGGATATTATTTTAGCCCCTTGAGACGCATACTCAATAGTGCTGATAGGCTTAAGATTTGGGTCGAAACTTTCTTGCAGCTCTGGTGTAGCTTCACTGGGGGCGTATAATTCTGGTGATGTATCTTGAACGGTATTGGCAGAAGCTGCAATATGTTCATCCGCTCGGCGAATTTGATTCCGAATAGCTTCGCGTTTATCCTTGGGTGCATAAAGTAGTTTTTGGTAGCTCCCCACGATTTGTTTGGGGACGCCAACCGCCAGTTTTTCACCCGCATCTATCAATACCGCACGATCACATAGTTCAATGATGGTGGCGCCAGAGTGGGATACAAACAGAATCGTTGCCCCGCTACTCTTGATGGCCTCGATGCGGGAAAAACACTTGCGCTGGAATAGTTCGTCACCTACCGAAAGGGCTTCATCAACAACCAAAATTTCTGGATCGACATTGATCGCTACGCTAAACGCAAGCCGCACCACCATGCCGCTGGAATAAGTTTTGACGGGCTGCTCGATGAAATCACCAATATCAGCAAATGTGGCAATGTCGTCAAAGCGTGCATCGATTTCTTTTTTGCTCAAGCCCAGTACCGCGGCGTTCATGTAGACATTCTCACGTCCGGTAAACTCCGGATTGAACCCAGAACCAAGCTCCAACAAAGCAGCAATGCGGCCTCTTGTTTCGATGGTTCCATGGGTAGGCGTCAGCGTACCGCAGATCACTTGTAGCAGCGTGGATTTTCCTGAACCATTTCGGCCGATGAGGCCGACGGTTTCGCCTTTTTTAACTTCAAAAGAAATATCTTTGAGCGCCCAGAACTCCCGACTATATCTCTTGCCAAACCTCCATAATAATTGCTCCTTCAAGCGATCCTTGGGCTGATCGAATAATCGATACATCTTGCCGATATTCCGCACGGAAATCATGGCGTCATTATTTACAGATTGATTTAACATGAAATACTATGCTTATGAGAGACAGATTATAATTTATTTTAACCGCCGAGACGCAGAGATGCAGAGGCCGCCAAGAAGAAAATTTATCGATTGCCGGCCTTTCACCGGCAATCGATAAGCCTCGCTACCCTCCGGGTATTTTTATGGCCGGAGGCCAGAGCTGTTTTGTTCAATCCCTTAAGAGGCGGGATTGAACAAAAATGATTCTCTCTGCGCTCTTTGGGCCTTTGCGGTAAAAACATTTCTTTCCAATTAAACGACGTCGGCAAAGCCAGGCTTGGTTTTCATGAACCACATGTATCCGATGACAAAAATGACCAGTGATATGAATACCTGGATGAGCCATCCTCCCAGGTCCGGCAGGCGATTCCAGATGAGTACGCCCCTGAAATTTTCCAATATGCCCGAAAGGGGGTTGATCTGCAGGATAAACCGATATTTTTTAGGTATGGCTTCAATCGGATAGAATATGGGAGACATAAAGAATAGAACTTGAGTAATAATACCGACGGCGTAAGACGTATCCCTCAGAAATACTCCTAAAGAGGCCAAGACCCAGGACAACCCCAGAGTCAACCAAAGCAAGGGGAGAATGACCAAAGGCAATAATAGTATCGTCGGGGAAAGCGTTCCCATAATCAGCAGTTTGCCGGCTATCAGAATGGCTATGCTGACGAGGCCGTGGAAAATAGTCGATCCCAAAGCGCTGACGGGAAGGATCTCTAAAGGGAAGATGACCTTCTTGACATAGTTAGGATTGCCGATGATCAGCCCGGAAGCCCGATTGACCGTTTCGGAAAAGATATTGTAGGCAATCAGGCCGGCAAAAAGGGTGACGGCGAACTCCCCCAGGTTGACTTCACCCTGGGGCCGCCAGCGTGCTTTGAAGACGATTGAAAAAATAAAGGAATAGATCATTAACATTAACAGAGGATTGATAAACGACCAGATCAGGCCGAGGTAAGACCCTTTATAACGTCCTTCAATATCCCGTCGCACGAATTGGCGCAATAGGTCCCGGTGCTGGTAGAGGTTATAGAAAGGTCCTAACGGATTAAGAAAGCGAATCCACTTGATGGAAGGAATATTCAAACGTTGATTTGAAATTTGATAGAGCCGTCGCGTATCTTCCATTAGCCAATTCCCGTAATAAAAAATTCCCAGAACCATAAGGGCTGCTCCGGCTGACATTATAAGGCCGCCCCACAGCGGACTATTCTCAAAGGGCAGATTCAAAATGGATTGCCATCGAAGGGTGTTCCATAACCCCAATACAGCCAAAAAAGATACTATCCATACGGTCGTGTTTTGTTTAATCCTTGGTTTATCCATCGGCTTGGCTATCTCCAGAGCTTCTTTTTTTTGCTTTTTCCAGATCGGCCCGGACTATGAGACAGGACAATTCGTCAAAGGTTACTTTAGGGTTCCATCCGGATTGCATTTTGTCTTCCTCCTCGAGCCTTTCTGAGAAGATTGAAGAATTATTAAGCGCCTAGCCAACCAAAGGGTTGTTTTATGGCGACTCCGGAGGGAAATTAGAAGCCTTAATGTCCTGTTCCAAGGCTCGAATTTCCTGCCTCAACTGTTCAAATTCCAGTGATTTTGTCCTAAAAAATTGATAAGTCAATTCAAATTTCTTCTTAATCCCTTCCGGTGTCAGATAATAGACATAAGCCCGTTTGTTATTGGAATTTTTAAATCGTTTGGCTTTTAAATATCCTTTTTGAATCAAGGCGTTGATAATGTAATTGGCCTTGCCCAGGCTAAGGTTTAATTCTCGGGCCAGATGCCGTTGGGACAAGGCCGGGTTTTCTTCGAGAATTTTCAAGGTCTTTAGGTGGTTTTCATCCATAAATATTAGCTGAGGGAGGGATTTAATGGCAGGCTACCGCCATTCCCTGCCTAAAAGGAGGATTAAAAGTAGTTTATTTATTAAGCGGGGCAGATTATAAATTTCTTTCACTGCCGAGACCCTGAGGGCGTAGAGAAGAAAATGTTTATCTCTGAGTTCTTCGCTTCTCGAAGGAGTTTCGCTTTTATCGAGACTCGTGGGCAGTGAAAATATGTTTCTATGATGTAATCTTTTTTATGCTCTCAGTAATAAAACGAAATAACTTTAAACCGTTAGCTTAAAACCTTAACCCTTTCATTCGACTCCTCCCCCTTTGCCAAAAAACATTTTTCTATTTTAACTCGGGCTGTAGATTTAATCAGATTCAGCAAAATGGAGACCCTCTCACTGGCCTTACACTTACTTAAGAAAATACCTTCCAATCCCTGAAAGGGGCCCCCTTTGATCATAACCGGGTCCCCTTTTTGGAATTCGATCGGTTGAACCCGAAAATATCCGTTCTCGCTTTGGGCCTTAATTTCATTTATAACTGTCGGATCAACGGCGTAAGGATTTCCACTACTGTCACCGACGATCCGTTTTACCCCTTTGGTATATTTTATGAGATGGTAATAGGTTAAGGGATTAAAGCGGGAAAAAACGTAACAGGGAAAAAGTTCTTCCACAATCTCCGAAACCCGCCCACGAACCAATCTTTTTCTCTTCAATTTTGGATTGAACAGTTCGATATCATTAAACTTTCTGAGCAGCCAGCAGACAAACTCCTCTTTGTTGGGTTTGGTGTAAATACAATACCAGTGGTTCATGATAGTAAGAAAACCCTATGTATTTTATATGTTCATGCTCTGAACATACTTAATAAACGAGGGGCAAGACATTGTCAAGTATTTTTTATTCTTAAAAGGTATTTTTTTGATAAGAGTATGTTTAATCAACAAGACAGCTTTTTAGAAGGGGAAGAAAGGGTGGGGGAATTGGGTAAAACTTTTCTTATTTGATCAATCCGAAGCAAGATATAGATCCGGTTCAATCATAATGGCTTTTTAGCAGAGGAGTTTAAAATCATTTTAACAATCTTCTGATTTTATTCGAATCCGTAGTCTTTTTTAAAAAATTTTTAGCCCATTCAAACTACTTGACAACGATTCAGCAAGAAGCATATTTTGTGAGATATCATCATTGAAAGAAGGACCTTAATGTCGATTTTGCTATCAATAGTCAGTCATAAACAGGCCGACTTGGTACATGGACTTTTAATGGGTATCGAACGGTTTTGCCTTTACAGAGATATGGAGGTGGTGATAACAATAAATGTTCAAGAAAAAATACCTTTTAAGGAAGATGATTTCAATTTTAAAATGAGAGTGATTCAAAATGAGCACCCCAAGGGCTTTGGGGCCAATCATAATGCGGCCTTTCGGTTAAGGGCCTCCCATTATTTTTGTGTCCTGAATCCGGATGTTCGATTGACCCAAGATCCTTTTGTTCTTCTTGCCCCTTTACGGGCCGATGAGCGAATCGGGGTAATTGCCCCGCTGATACTTTCCAGCGATCAATCAGTTGAGGATAGTGCCCGTCGGCTTCCCACACCTGCCCGGCTGATCAAAAGGGTTTTGAACCAAGAAAACGGCAAGTTGGACTATAACATGGATAAGATGTTTTATCCGGATTGGGTAGCCGGTATATTTATGTTATTTTCGAGTGCCGCCTTTGCTGCCATGAACGGATTTGATGAACGGTATCATCTTTATTTTGAGGACGTGGATCTTTGCAGCCGTTTAAGATTAGCAGGATACAAGGTTGTATTTGATCCGCAGATCTCGGTTATTCATCATGCCCGGCGGGACAGTCACCGCCGTCTCAGATTTTTATTGAGGCATACGTTAAGCGGAATCAGGTTTTTTTCCTCCCGGGTTTTTATGGCCAGCTTTTTAAAACGGCCGAAGAAAATGTCCGAAAGGATATCATGACTTTAACCTATATTTTGTTTTTTACCACTTCCTTGATTATAGCCTTGATCATCACCCCCTATGTGCGGGCATTAGGAGCCCAATTCGAACTCCTTGATTCCCCGGGAAAAAGGAAAGTTCACCAAAAGGAGATCCCTCGTCTTGGCGGAGTAGCTATTTTTATAGCCACGACATTACCTTTTATTGGCTTGCTTTTTTGGGGGGATTTCATGATGAGGGAAATCCATTCCTTCTGGAAACCTCTTTTTGGGCTTTCCCTCGGTTGCTTAATCGTTTTCGGGATTGGGATTTGGGATGACATTCACCGATTGACTCCCTGGCCGAAATTATCAGCGGAGACTGTGGCGGCCGGTGTTGCCTTTATCTTTGGGCTGAAGATACAACTCATTTCCAATCCCTTCGGGATACAATTAGATCTTTCCTGGCTGAGCGGACCCATTACCATATTATGGTTGGTCGGAATAACCAATGCCGTCAATCTGGCCGATGGAATAGATGGGTTGGCCGTGGGAATCGCCACCTTTGCTGCAGCCATTCTCTTTATCATGACTTTTTCGACTATTTATACCTTAGTCCCTTTTTTGGCCATTGCTCTGATCGGTGCCTGCCTCGGGTTTCTTCGTTATAATTTCTCACCGGCCACTATTTTTTTAGGAGATTCGGGCAGCCTGTTTCTGGGTTTTTATTTGGGGGGCCTTTCCTTGTGGGCCTCTGAAAAAAGTGCCATCGCCTTTGCCTTATTTATCCCTATTGTCGCCCTTGGAATTCCGATTATGGACATGATTTATGCGGTGTTACGACGTTGGCATCGGGGGGTTCCCATCGGGCAGGCTGATCGTGATCATATTCATCATCGATTGCTGGAAAAGGGATTCTCTCACCGCCGGGCGGTCCTGATGCTCTATGGAGTAAATTTATTTTTGGCGGCCTTAGCTGGCTTTTTACTTTTTACCAGAAACTCCTTGGCCGCCTATGTGGTGGTTATGCTGGGAGCTGCGTTTGTCTTTGGATCAAGGCTGCTGGGATATTTTAGATTCGCCGGGCTTTTCCAGGATTTGGTTGACAGATGGAAGGATTCTCAAAAATTCAAGTACCTGGCCTTCAGGACCCGTTTGCTTTGCCGGGCCTTTGAAGATGAAAAGGCCATTGATGGAAGGTGGAAATTGGCTGGAGAGTTATTTGAAGATGTAGGCATTCTGCGAGCTTCCCTTTTTCTGGCTATGTATCCCGATAAGCCCCTAACCTGGTTTGCCTCTGAACCCCTTCAGGGAGACAACAGGACGGCAACTTTAAGTCTTCCTTTGTCTTGGGGAAAAGGGTCTGTGGGAAATTTAGAGATTATTTGGAGCAGTTCCCAAGGTGTATTTCCTCTTGGAATAAGCAGGGTATTGAATGTGATGGCCAATGAATTTTGTCATGACCTCCAGGTAACCCCTCCCTCCTTTACCGCCTAACTTCCTTCTTGTTTTTCTCGAATCATTATTCCGAGATCCCGGTCATCATTGCTTGTCTTGGCCTTCTTGGGATTAAAGGTGTAGCCGGTTTCCAATTGGAGGAGCATCTTTTTTTCAAAAGGGTTCTCTGGTTGAAGTACGATCTGGTGCCAGGCGGTATCCTTCAAGAGGATCTCAACTTTCTTTTGCCCAATCCAGAAGCGGACTTTTTGGAAATGCTCCGTTATCCCCGGCAATGGTGCTGAAAAGGATAAGATGATGTTCCCATTTTGAATAGGGGTAGTGAAGACCGCCCTTTTTTTAGTCCAGTGGATTATCTCTCCTCCCGGCAAGAGTTCTTTGTTGTATAAACCGGTCTGGAAAAAAGGATTTATCGGTCTTTCGTAGATCAATTTGATCTGGTACACAAAGGCCGCTGTTAAAACCAGTAATCCAACAAAAAAGATTTTAATATCCAATTTATTTTTGACGGCAACCGCTTGGGGAGTAGTCAGTCCGGCTAACCATCCCATAAGGATCCAAAACAGTATACCTAGGGACCGAACATAGGATACGTTATGGAAAAAACCCAATAAAAACCATCCAAACAAAGAGAGCATCAGCGTTATCATAAGCATCTTGTTTTCTTGAGATGGTTCTTCTTTTATTTTTTTAATTATTTTATAAACGATTGCAGCCGCCAGGAATAAAAGAAGAAGAAATCCGATGGCCCCTCGTTCAGATAGGGTTTGAAGATAAAAAGAATGGGGCTCTCCTCGCACAAACCCAAATGTTTTCCAATGGACGCGAGAATCGGTAAAAAATTCCGGGAAAAATTCAAAATATTTACCCAGCCCCATCCCAAGAAAAGGAGAAAAAGTAAACATATGCCAAGCGGTGTTCCAGAGATGCAGCCGTCTGTTATCAGGGTCAGAAAGACCCCAAAGAGTCAGCCTTTCTATGAATCGTTTGTTTAATAATTCAAAATCTAAGAGAATCATGACGGCCAGAAGGAAAAAAGGAATAATAAAAAATAAGAGAGCCTTTTTCCTCCTAGTTGAAATAAGAAAAATATAGAGTAGGCCGAAAAGAATCATTTCCAGAAAAAGGACTAGAAAAGCGCTACGTTGCATGCTGGCCGATAAAGATACTATAAAAAGACCGAGGACCAACAAATAAATAGATAACCGTAAAAATTTCTTACGGTTCAAATTCAGGAAATAAAATATCAAAGGGAAGAGGATCAGCAGGAACTGGGCCAGATATTGGCGGTTAAAGGCGAAAGCGGAAATGGCCCCTTCATGAATGCCTGCCAAGGAAAGGGATAAATAGGTTTTCGGCTGGGGAGGTATGACGTCGAAGAGGAAAAGGATTCCTATCAAGCAGATGATAACCGCCATCCAGATCATACCCATTAGATTTCTTTTCAAATCATCAGCGTTATTTTTTGAAAACAAGTTGGCTGTTAAAATGAAAATTAACATACCGCTGAGGGTATTGGTTAAAGCCCTGAGGTGGAAAAGAGGAAACTTTTCATGACCTCTGACCCACTGGAACCATATTTCTTTTGCCGGGGTGGCCCAAAATTCATAGTAATATTCCTTGGCATTGATGGGAATGCTGAAAAGAACTGACAGGAACAACAAAAGGACCAGGGGTTTAAAAGGGATTTCTATAGATGTTTTTTGTTTCCATAAATGGATGAATCCAAGGATAAGGGTGCCATAGATTACAATTTTGAAAAGAAAAAAATAAGGGTTGTGGGGGGCACCCAGGAAAAAAGGGATGGACATCACCATTAAGGTGATGCCATTTATGGGATTGATCAAGGTGAGAAGAAAGAAAAAGCACAGATAAAGAATGGCTGTTATTTTTTCAGGAATATGAAAAATAAGAACAGTGGATGCCAGCAGAACAAAAAAAATGATTATCCATATGGGATTGTTTTTTTGTCTTAGCGTACCAATGATAGGATTAGGCATCGGCTTGGATGTCCCTGAGAATATTTTGGGTGATTTGTTCGACAGACTTCGTGGTTCTAACACCTACCCATTTCGATTTAACCGGATCCATGACGGGATCAAAATCCTTGCGTTGCCGATGAAATATTTCCCAACGGCCGTCGGATATGGATCTGGTTTCCTTTTCTCGTTGGTCCAAGCGTTGTCGTATGGTTTTCAACGAAGCCAGGCATTCGATAAAACGGATCCGGGCCTCGGTTTTTTTAGCCAGTTCCATTAGAGCCAGACGCTCTGATTGCCGTTTGTATGATCCATCCAAAATAACCGATTGACCTTGGTTAAGCCATTTCCGGGCCTCATCCCGCATCTTCCGATAGGTTTTTCGGGATATTTCTTCCGAGTACAGGCCTTTTTCAAAAGGTTCCCACTTCCTGGTCATCGGAGAAATCCCTTGCAAGTTTTTTCTTATTTCATCCGAGCTGATCATCGGCCAGCCTGTTTGTGCGGCCAGCGCCTTAGCCAGAGAGGTCTTGCCGGTACCCATCAGTCCAAAGACCACCACGATCTGAGGAGTCCTGTCTTTTTGAATGTATTCATATGCCAATTGATAATACCTTTTGGCCAATCGGCTTTCAACTTTTTTTTCTTTATTAGATATTTCCGGATTCTCGGAGGTAAAGGAGTGAACCTTGGCCCTCACATAAGCCCGATAACCCTTGTAAAAATTAAACAGCCGAGGAAGATCATCGTCCCCGGAACGATGCACATATTCCCTTTCCAAAAGCCTGGAGAGTTCCGGGCGGCCATGGAAATCCAGATCCATAGCCAGGAAGGCCAGATCACAGGCCACATCGGTGTATCTAAAGCGGTGATTGAATTCAATGCAATCATAAATCAGGGGCTTTTTATCCAAACAGATATTGGCGGAATGAAGGTCGCCGTGGCAGTCCCTGATATAACCCTCACGAATCCGTTTTTTGAAAAGCTCTCTCGCTTTTTCTAAAAAATCCCGGGTGCCTTTGACCATCGGGGAATAAGTCCGGGCTGGAATCAATCGGCCAATGTAAGATTGAGTCTGGGCAAAGTTTTCTTCGGTATTTTTGATCATGATCTCGATACGTCCGAAAGGGTTGATCCCTTTTCCGGTCCGAGCCTGTTGGTAAAAGGGGACCAATTTGCCAACCAGTTCCCGAATGTCTTTTTCCCTGACTTTTCCTTCAGCCAGCAACCGGTTCATCATCCGTTCCTGGGGCATCTCTTTCATCAGGACCGCATATTCCATAATCGGTCCTTTTCCGTTGACAACCAGTCTTCCTTTTTCAGAAGTTATTTTGACCACTCCCAAATAAATATTTTGGGTCAGACGGCGGTTCAGCTTTACCTCCTGATGGCAGAAATAGCGTCTCTTGGCCAAGGTGGAGAAATCCAGGAAATCGAAATCGACCGGCTTTTTGATCTTATAAACCAGACCGCCGGTTAAAAAGATATGGGAGATATGGGTCTGGAGGTGGGTGATCTTTTTGGGAGGTTGCGGATAAGTTTCCGGGTCCAGCATGGCCTGGATTACGGCTTCCTGTTTGATCACCTCCGTTGACATTGATAAATTCATATTTTTTTAATTGGATGTAAAGATTTTTTAAATGCCTTTTTCTCTCCTATTAGTCAAATAAAGGCACAATTTCAAAACGGTTCACATCTACCAGTCCTTGGTCGGTGATTTTTAATTCCGGTATTACCGGCAAGGCCAGGAAGGAAAGGGCCATTAAGGGATTTTTTAGGGTGCAGCCGGTTAGCGGTACAGCCTGGATCAGTTTTTCTTGGTGGCTAATGACCTTCTCGATGGATTGATCGGACATCAGCCCGGCAATAGGCAAAGGAAGTTTGGCCGCCACTTTTCTCTGAACCACGATCTCCAGTCCGCCCTTCATGGCTTCAATCGTTTTGACAGCCAAGAACATATCTTCCGGTTCACGTCCGATGACCACAATGTTATGAGAATCATGGGCCACCGAAGAAGCCATGGCCCCCCAGGAAAGTCCAAAACCTTTAACCAGCCCCAAGCCCACGTTGCCTGTCCCTATATGCCTTTCCACGCAACCCAGGATGACGATATCTTCCTCAGCCCTGAGGATCAACAGGCCGTCTTTTTCTTGGGCTTTATGAAGAAATTGTCGAGTCAGGATCTGATTAGGAACCAATTCGATGACTTTGGCCCTTGGCCCGCGGACGGGGATTTGAAATCTTTCCAAAGAAAGATTTTTTATTTTCATTCCCATATAATTGTTGAAACCTTCGGATTGCGGAATCTCTTCCAAAAGCCGGCCGCTGGCGGCCACCTTTTTCCCTTTTTTAAAGACCGCCTCGATCTCCAGGCCAGTGAGCGATTTTAAGACTACCATATCCGCCTGATACCCAGGGGCAACGGCCCCTAAATGGCGAAGGCCGAAATACTCGGCCGTGTTCAGGGTAACCATTTGTATGGCCAGGATGGGATCTAAGCCCCATTGAACGGCTTGTTTGAGGATAAAATTAATGTGTCCTTCTTTGAGAAGGTCTTCGGGGTGTCGATCGTCGCTGACCAATAAACAGCGACGGGCGTTGCTAAAGTTAACTATGGGCAGAAGCTCTTTTAAATTCTTGGCCTGGGTTCCTTGACGGATCATGACGACCATACCGAGGGCCAGTTTTTCCCGGGCCTCAGATAACCCAGTCGATTCGTGGTCGGATCTGATCCCGGCACTGACATAGGCGCAAAGCTCTTTCCCCGTTAAAAGAGGGGCGTGGCCGTCTTTGATTTTATGTTGGAAGGCGGTAATTTTTTTCAGCACCTCCTGATCCTTCAAAAGAACTCCGGGAAAATTCATCATCTCGGCCAGACCCAGAACCCTGGGATTTCGGAGAAGAGGCCGTAAATCTTTTTCGGTCAAGATTGCTCCCGAGGTTTCCAGATGGCTGGGCGGGACACAGGATGGGGCCATGAAATATATTTCCAAAGGGAGTTTGGCGCTGTTGTTCAGCATAAACTCAATGCCGGTCAAGCCCTGAACATTGGCTATTTCATGAGGGTCGGCAATCAGGGTCGTTGTCCCAAGGGGTAGAAGCACTGGAGACAGGTTGGCCGGTGTAAGCCAGGTGCTTTCGATATGGAAATGTCCGTCGATGAATCCTGGGCAAATGAAGCGATGACGACAATCCAAGGTTTCCCGGCCTTGATAAGAACCGAGTCCCACGATTTGATCTTCGCACACCGCCACATCGGTTTCTTGGATTCCACAGGAAAAAACATTGACCACCTTTCCACCCTTAAGAACTAAGTCGGCGGGGATTTCTCCCCGGGCGGCACGAATGATTTTTTGGAGTTTTTTGATGGTCATTAGAAAGAATTGCGAGTTACGAGATGTGGGTTACGAGTTTTTATCTTATAGAATTTAGACATAACTATAAGCCAAATTCATTCTCATCAACTAATGTACTGTAACGGTATTCGTTTTACAAGATTGTCATTCCAGACTTGATCCGGAATCCAGTATTTTTAACCTGGATTTCTGCTGGAGTTTATCCCGCACTTGATGCGGGACAGGAATGACGGCTCAGGACTATTGTAAGCCAGTTATTGAGACACTACACCGACTTCAAAATCATACCTCGTAACCCGCATCCGCAACCCGTAACATACTTAGGTTCGATAGTCGGCATTGATGCGGACATAATCCAGAGAAAGGTCGCAGGTATAGACCTGGGTTTTAGCCGATCCTTGATGCAGGTCGATCCGGATGGTCAGAGATGGTTTCTTTAAGACCAAGCCGGCCTGAATTTCTTCCTTGGGCCCTTTGCTGATCCCATTTTTGACTAATTGAATTCGGTCAAAATAGATATCCACCTGATCCGGGTCAAAGGGAATGCCTGATCTGCCCAGGGCAGCCAGGATTCTTCCCCAATTGGCGTCCTGACCGAAAAGGGCTGTTTTAACCAAAGGAGAAAGGGCCACAGTCATGGCCAAAGTTCGTGCCTCTTCCTTTGTACGGGCGCCTTCGATCCGGATGCTCACTTCTTTGGTGGCTCCTTCGCCGTCCTGAACGATCATCCGGGCCAGTTTCAAAAGGAGTTGATCCAAGGCCCTGGAAAAAATTCGGGCTCCAGGTGTTTGGAGATCATCCAAAACAGGGTTTCCTGCCAGACCGTTAGCCATAACCAGGACCGTGTCATTGGTGCTGGTGTCCCCATCCACGGTGATCCGGTGAAAGGACTGATCGACTGCTTTTCTTAAAAAGCGACTTAGAAGGGCAGGGGAGACGGCCAGATCGGTCAATACAAAACAGAGCATAGTGGCCATATCGGGGTGCATCATGCCGGCCCCCTTGGCCATTCCCACCAAATGAACTTTTTTCTTCCCTATGGATGCTTCTTCGGAGATGAGTTTGGGAAAGGTATCCGTGGTCATGATGGCTTCGGAAACTTTCGGCAGTCCGTGGGGAGACAAAGATTGAATCAAAGAAGGAACGGCCTTGGTCATCCGGGTCATCGGCAGTCTTTTTCCGATCACCCCGGTGGAAGCCAGGAAGACCTGAGAATCGGGAATGGACAGGGCCTGAGAGACCTGCCTGGACAACCGTCGGGCATCTTTAAGACCACCCGGTCCGGTGCAGGCGTTGGCATTGCCACTGTTGACCAGGATGGCCCGCCCTTTTTGTTTAATGATTCGTTCGAGGTTAATCTGAACCGGTGCCGCCTTGACCAGGCTACGGGTGAAGACACCCGCGGCCACGGCCGGAACTTCGGAAAAAATCAGACCCAAATCCGGACGAGTAATTCCCTTTTGAACTTCAGCGGATTGGGCTGAGGCCAAAAAACCCGGCAGGTGAAACTGCTTATTTCTGGCCGCAGCACCTTTTGTATTTTTTACCGCTTCCACACGGACAGGGGTCATTTCTTCCTACCTTCTTTCCTTCTCTTCTTTTCGGGGCTGAAGTTTCCTCTTCACTATGACTGAAGAACATCTGCCTTTCCTGGGGTTCAATCAGGGGTTGAAGGTCCTCTTCTTTAGCCAACTGGAGACGAAAAAGATTGGCAATGGTCTGTTCTTTGATCCTGTCAACCATATCCACAAACATCTCATAGCCTTCCCGCTGATATTCCCGCAGAGGATCGCGCTGACCATATCCCCGCAAGCCGATCCCTTCTTTTAGATGATCCATACTGAGCAGGTGATCTTTCCAGGTGGTATCAATTGTCTCCAGCATGACCATTTGTTCCAATGAGTCCATGACTTCCTGGCCGATGGTTTCCACTTTTTTAAGATAGGTCGTCCATATCTGTTCCTGGACCTTTTCCTTCAATTCCTCCGGGTCGGTCAGGGACTGGTTCCCATTCAAAGAAACCCTGCTGGAAAACTGTTGAAAGAGTTTGTCGCTCAGGGATTTGAGGTCCCATTCTTCAGCCGGAATTTTATCATTGACAAACAGGCCGACAATTTCGTCCAGCAAATCTTCGGTCATTTCCTTTACCAGTTCCCTCAATTCCTGGCCTTCCAGGATTTTGCGTCTTTGACCATATATCACCTCTCGTTGCTGATTCATGACATCATCATACTCGATGAGGTGCTTCCTGATTTCAAAATTGTTGCCTTCCACTCGGCGTTGGGCGTTTTCGATGGCCTTGGAAATCAGAGAGTGTTCGATGGGTTCCCCTTCTTCCATGCCCATCTTGCCCATCAGACCGGATATACGGTCCGATCCGAAAATCCGTAGAAGGTCGTCCTCAAGAGACAGATAAAAACGAGAACTGCCCTGGTCTCCCTGCCGTCCGGAACGGCCCCGAAGCTGGTTGTCGATTCGTCGGGATTCATGCCGTTCCGTACCTAGGATATGCAGTCCTCCTAATGCGGTCACCCCATCCCCAAGGACAATATCAGTTCCCCGTCCGGCCATATTAGTGGAGATGGTGACCACCTCTTTTTGCCCGGCCGAGGCCACGATTTCCGCTTCCAATCGATGGTTTTTGGCATTCAGGACCGAGTGTTTGATCCCTTCTCTGGATAGCACTTTGGCCAGTTGTTCCGATTTGTCAATGGAGATCGTTCCAACCAGGACCGGCTGACCTTTGGTATGCAGCCGTTTGATTTCTTCTATGATGGCCTGAAATTTTTCCGCTTCGTTGCGATAAATAACATCCGGATAATCCTCCCGGATCATTTTCTTATGCGTGGGGATGACCATCACATCCAGCTTGTAGATTTTTTTAAATTCCGGGGCTTCGGTATCGGCTGTTCCGGTCATCCCGCTTAATTTTTTATACATACGGAAATAATTCTGGAAGGTGATGGTGGCCAGGGTCTGGTTTTCACTTTCCACTTTTACATTTTCTTTGGCCTCCAGGGCCTGATGGAGACCTTCACTATACCGCCGTCCCGGCATGAGTCGGCCGGTGAATTCATCAACGATGATAACCTCGCCTTCCTTGACGATATAGTCCACATCCCTTTTAAATAGAGTATGGGCCTTGAGGGCCTGATTGATATGATGGACCATCAACATATGGCGTGGATCATACAGGTTGTCCACCTTTAATAATTTTTCGGCATGGGCAATCCCGACCTCGCTTAAAGCCACGGTCCGGGTTTTTTCTTCAATGGTATAATCCTTGTCTTTGTTCAAGCGGGGGATGATCTGGTTGATGTCATGATACATACGGGTGGATTTTTCCGCTGGTCCGGAGATAATCAGCGGGGTGCGGGCCTCATCGATCAGGATACTGTCCACTTCATCCACGATGGCATAATTAAATTGGCGTTGCACGTAATTGGAAAGTGAGAACTCCATGTTATCCCTGAGGTAGTCGAACCCGAATTCATTATTGGTCCCATAGGTCACATCCGACCCGTAGGCCGTCCGGCGTTCCTCCTTATCCAGGTCATGGAGAATGACGCCAACGGGCAGCCCTAAGAACCGATAAATCCCTCCCATCCATTCACTGTCACGTTTGGCCAGATAATCATTGACCGTAACTACATGAACACCTTCTCCGGTCAAGGCATTCAGATAGACCGGCATGGTGGCGGCCAGGGTTTTCCCTTCGCCGGTCTTCATTTCAGCGATTGTCCCTTCGTGAAGGACGATCCCTCCAATCACCTGGACATCAAAAGGTCTCAAACCCAAGACTCTAATTGAGGCTTCCCGAACCACGGCAAAGGCCTCGGGAAGGATATCGTCCAAAGAGGCCCCCTGTCCCAGTTGCTCTTTAAACTGAGCGGTCTTGGCTTGGAGTTCGGCATCACTTAAGGCGCCCATAGCCTTTTCCATCTCATTAATACGATCTACCATGGGGGCTATACGATTCAGTTCCCGATCGTTTTTGGTTCCAACTACTTTTTTTATTAGGCTGCTGAACATAATTTCTTTCTTTTCGTGAGGGTCGAGGTTCAGGGAAAATCTTAAACCTTAAATCTAATACCTTTTACCTTTCGTAATCATATTTCCAGCATTACGGCTAATTCGTCGCACTCAGGAAACTTGACGCAATTCAAACAATCGGACCAAATTTTATGCGGTAAAAGATTTTTATCCACTTCTTTAAAACCCAGTTTTTTAAAAAAGTCCACCCGATAGGTCAGGGCGAATATTTTGTAAAGGCCTAAGGTAATGGCCTCAGACAGACAGGCTTCCACCAACTGGGTGCCGATCCCTTGCCGGGCATAGGTCTCATTTACGGCCAAGGATTTGATCTCGGCCAAATCTTCCCAACATAGGTGCAGGGCACAGACGCCGTGCGGTTCTTCCCCTCCATCAGGAATAAAAACATAATAATCCCTTAGATAGCCGAATAATTCATTAAGGGAACGAGGGAGGAGCAATCCCTTCTGGGCATAATGCTCCAAAAGTTTTTGAATCGGCTTGACATCCTTCATGGTGGCTTTACGGATCATAGTATTACTTTCAAAATCCAGAAGTCATAATTCAGAATCCAGAAAATTTTTACTCCTAATTTTTTGTTGTTTCTTATTATTAGAGCCTTTGGCAAAAGTTCCACGACGTCATTCCGGCGAAGAGACTGTGTCGCAATTATATTTTTGTCATTCCGTGCAAGCGAAGCGCGACACGGAATCCAGTATTTTCATTAAGTTCTGGATGCCGGCTTTCGCCGGCATGACGGCTTTGATGGCGCTGTCCGCTATTACGACACAGTCTCGAAAGCCGGAATCCAGTCTTTTTAATGCGTTCTGGACACCGGCTTTCGCCGGTGTGACGAAATTTGAGAGATTTGCAAGAACCTAAATAGATTCCTGGCTCCCGTATTCTGGATGCTTTGATTAAAAATTATTTTCCAGCACCACAGTTTGGAAACCGTCGTGCTCTAACTTTTTGACCATTTTTTCGGCCTCGGGTTTGGTCTTAAAAGGACCAATCTGAATTCGAAACCATTTTCCTCCTTTTTGAGGTATATCTTTCATCCTTAAATGGGCTTGGTACCCTTTTTCAGATAAGCGTTTCACACTGGATTGGGCCGTAGCCTCCTCCCGGTATGATCCAATTTGAATCATAAAACTACCGTTCTGGCTGGTATTTTCCGGGGACACTTTAGGGACCTTTATTTCGGTTGCGGTTTCCTTGGTTTCTTTTTTAGTTTCCAGGGAATCGGGTTTCCCGGACAAATTGGTTTTTTCCTCCACAGGAGAGGGTTTTGGTGTCGGCTTGGGGACAGTCTGTAAGGTGGTGTCTGGCTCCTTTTTGGATAGCTTGTCATAAAAATCCAATTTTGGGTCAAGGATCTCTTCTTTGGGGATATCAGCTTTTTTCTCCTGGACAAGATATTTATCCGTCAGGGCCTTTTTCTCCTCTTGAAGTTTTTGAATTTTATCGGTAAAAGTCCGAGTTATGGTATCGGATACATATCCGCGGCCAACAAAGATTCCCAGGATAAAAATCCAACACAAAACGAAGAGGGCACCGGCAATACTGAGAAACAATTGCGACCTACTCATTTCGATAAAGTACTGTTTTTTCCGATTATAGGGTTTGGGTTTCATACTCCCTCATCATTTTTTGCGGGGCGGAGACGCCCAAAATATGTAAAGCATTTTTAATCACCGTTTTTATCGCCAGAGAGAGGATCAATCGGGCTTGGCTTAGTTCCCGGTTATCTTGAATGATCCGATGATGATTGTAATAGTGATGAAATTGGGCGGCCAATTCCCCTAAGTAAAATGGGATTCGGTGAGGTTCCAGCTTCATGGCCGCCTGGTTGACCTCTTCCGGATATTCTGTCAGATGTTTGCAGAGTCTCCTCTCTTCCGGTAAAGTCAATAGATGAACCATCTTGACATCCAGGTTATCAATAGTAAAACCCTGGGACTGGGCTACGGCAAGAAGGCTGCAAGCCCGGGCATGGGCATATTGAACATAATAAACCGGATTTTCATTACTCTGTTTCTTAGCCAAATCCAAATCGAAATCCAAGGGACTGTCCGACCGCCTGGTCAGAAAGATATATCGGGCGGCGTCCTTACCCACTTCATCCAGGACTTCTCTTAAGGTGATGAATTCACCGGCCCTGGTAGACATGGCCACCGGTTTGCCTTTCCGGATCAAGGTGACCAGTTGGACCAGGATAACTGTTAAGGCCTTTGGATCATGTCCCAAACTCTTAAGAGCGGCTTTCAACCGCGGGACATAACCGTGATGATCGGCCCCCCAAATGTCGATCAATCGATGAAAACCGCGATCGAATTTTTGAAGGTGATAGGCCATATCCGAGGCAAAATAAGTCAAGGCCCCGTTGGCCCGAACCACCACCCGGTCTTTCTCGTCTCCGAAGGCGCTGCTCTTAAACCAAAGGGCCCCTTCGGCTTGGTAAAAAAGGCCCTTGTCTTTCATGGATTGGATTAGGTTTTCCACCAGGCCTTCACGAACCAGGCTTTCTTCGCTGAACCAATGATCAAATTGGATTCCAAAAGTCTCCAGGTCTTTGCGAATATCCTTTAAGATGGCCTGTTGACCATATTGAGAAAAATAAGATACATCCAAGGCGGATTCATCAACGGCTTTAGATGAATTTTTCTTAAGTATCTCGGCAGCAATGTCCTTGATATATTCCCCTTTATAGCCGTTTTCCGGAAAAAGGCCGACTCCACCCTTCAGTTCTTTGAATCGGGCCTGAATGGATCGCCCCAGAGTTTCCATTTGGGTGCCGAGATCATTGAGGTAGTATTCGGCAGACACCTCGTGCCCAGTGGCCTTCAACAGATTGATCAAAGCCCCTCCAAGGGCGGCGCCCCGGCCATGGCCTATATGTAAGGGACCGGTGGGATTGGCACTGACAAATTCGATCTGGACTTTCTGCCCTTTTCCCCATTGGCTTTGGCCGAAGGCCTCCTTTTGATTGATGATCAGAGGAAGTCTATCCTGAAGCGCTTTATCTTTAAGAAAGAAATTAATAAATCCCGGCTTGATCACTTCAATTTTTTCCAGCCAATCAGGTTCGGTTGGAATGCGTTCGGCCAAGGCTTCGGCGATCTTCATGGGAGATTGTTTCATCGCCTTGGCCATGGTCATGGCCAGATTAGTGGCATAGTCCCCATAGGTTTCGTTTTTCGGAACAGTAAAAACAATGGGTAGATCAAAACGATTCTCTGAAAAAGGCATTGGAATTTCATGAATCGCTTCTTGAATCAGTTTTGTCAGCTGTTCACGCACCTTGTTTATTACTCTCCGGTTTTTTATCGTTATCTTTCGGCAAGGTCAAATCCCGGGTATAATCCGGGCATTTTGTTCCACCCGAAGAGGAAAAGGAATACTTTTTTTGACAGGTTTCCCTCCAGGCACAGACGACGCAGATGGTTATTTCTTCAGGAACCGGCGACATAATTCCTCCTGGCCAACAGACTTAATTTAATCTATTTTTATAAGCTTTTTTTGAATCCAAGTCAAATGTCTAAATTTTTTCTGGGATTCAGACGACCCAAAAGGCAAAAAAGTTCATAAGGGATGGTTCCAGCCTTTTGAGCCAGCTCGTTTGGGGTTATGGTCTCTTGCCCTTGGGTTCCCATCAGGACCACTTCTTCACCAACCCGGCAATGGAGAGAGGGAGCAACCCGGATTATCGTCAAATTCATGCAGACCCGGCCGACGATAGGGAAACGTTTGCCCCTTATCAAGACTTCTCCTTGGTTGGATAATATTCTTGGATAGCCGTTGGCATAACCAATGGCTATAATGGCCAGGCTTTCAGGACGGGTGGTGATAAAAGCGCCACCATAACTGACTTCAACCCCGGCCGGTAGTTGTTTGACTTGCAGGATATGGCTTTTTAAGGTCATGACCGGTTTTACTTTGAGGGATTTGGTGCGGCTGAGCGGGGTGACCGGGTTACAGCCATAAAGCAAGATTCCGGGGCGAGCAAACTGGAGATGGCTTTGCCGGTAATTGAGCAGGGCGGCGCTGTTGGCCATATGATTTTCAGTCAATGCCAGGCCGGCTTGCCGCGCCAGATCCAGTGCGGCGGTGAATCGTTTCCATTGCAGTTGATTATAAGGTTTTTCTTTTTCATCGGCTTGTCCGAAGTGAGAGGTCAGGCCGGTTATTTGAAGACCTTTCAAGACCTTTATTTGATGGACAAACTCCCCGAATTCAAACCAGGGGACCCCCAAACGACCCATTCCGGTATCGATCTTGATGTGTACTGGGAATTGGGTTTTTTTTTGTCTTGCAGCCCGGTCGAGCTTTTTGGCGGTTTCGATTCCGTACAGGACCGGGGTCAGGCGGTAATGGAGACAGGCCTGGGTTTCTTCCGGGAGAAGGCCCAGTAAAAGGAACACCGGGATATCAGGGCTGATCTTGTTTCTGACTATGATGCCTTCGTCAATCGAACCTACACCCAAAGCCGGAACACCAAGACGAACCAATTCCCGACCAATGGAAACCAGACCATGCCCATAGGCATCGGCTTTAACCACCGCCATGATTTTGGTAGAGGGGTTGATTTTTTCCCTGAGAGATTGATAGTTTTCCCTTAGACAGGAAAGGTCAATTTCAACCCAGGAGCCCAAGCCGGAAGAATGATGCAATTTCATAAATCACCGAGTGAAAATAAAACATTAAAAGTTTTAGTAAGTTAGCATCCCAATAGCTGTTATTTCTTGACAAGAAAACAATAAATTTTTTATGGTACATTTATGACACTTTTTAAGAAAAATTTCATCATATCTTTGATACTGGCCCTGGTTTTTTTTCTGAACCAACCCCTTCAGGCCATCACAGGGTCTGATGGTCCTCGGGTAAAATCAAAGAAGACCTGTCAAAAAGGGACCAAGAAAAAGAAACTCAAACGAATCAGCCAAAAGAAAAAAAAGAAAAGATCTGCCTCGTTTAAAAAAAGGAAAAAGGCCGCTTCTCCCCGCAAACCGGTTACATCCATTGCCCGAAAACGGTTTCCTCGTGAAGACGCTATCCCACCGCCGGAAATAAATACCGAAGGTCCGTTACAAGTCTTGATCGAAAATGAAATTATTCATCTTAAGTCTATCCGGCAACTTCTGCCGGAGGATCAGATTTCCATCCAGGTCTACGACCTCAATGACAAAAAAATGCTGGTGGACATTAACGGGAATGTTGTTCGTAATGCGGCCAGTCTGATCAAACCTTTTGTCATGTTGGCGGTTTACGATGCTATTGCCCGGCAGGAACTTCAGGAAACCCCGGAAATAGAACACCATTTGAATCGTATGATCACCGTAAGTGATAATGGGGCCACCAATGTCCTGATACGTCGTCTGGGGAAAGGGGATACCCTTCAAGGTATCATCGGCATCAACGCCTTGATGCGTAAACTGGGTTTCTTGGACACGCGTCTCCGGGAACTTATTCCCGAAGGAGGGAAAACGTACTTCAATCGAACTTCAGCCGCCGACACCACGCTTTTCTTTCGTCTGCTTTATGAACAGAAATTGATCAGTCCCCAGTATTCCCAAGAAATGAACGACATTTTACTTAAAAACATCCATGACCGGATTAGAACTTATCAGATCAAACAGGATGGTGTGGCTGTGGCCGATAAAACCGGCTTTGTTAGGGGTTTGAACGGCGATTGCGGTATTGTTTATCAAAAGAGCTTGAACGGTCGTAACGATTATGTCCTTTCTATTATTATCGAGAATAAAGACCGCCCATCCGATGGGGGCTGGGGCAGAAAGAAGACTAAGGCCATCCGTTATCTCTCTGATCGAATTTATGAAACCCTGAAAAACGGCCACTCAAAAAACTGAACCAAAAGAATTGGAGTAATGGAGTAGTGAAGGATGGGAAATTGGAGTGATGGAGTATTGGAGTAATGGACTAGCCCGGCTACTCTATTCTTCCACTATTCCAATATTCCAGTACTCCAATACTCCATCGTTTTTCATTTGTCTTCTTTTCCGATCCACTCATACACTCCGGCCAGGGTTGATTTCAATAGATCAGGACGATTTCCCCCGGCTTGAGCCATATCGGGCCGACCTCCACCATCACCTCCCAGGGCTTTGGCCAGGCGTTTAATGATTTTTCCAGCATGGAATCTTTTGGTCAGGTCTTTGGAGACCACGGTCACCAGCAAAACCTTTTCTTCATTTACGCCGCCCAGGATGACAATACCGGATTTCAGCCGATCCCGCAGGGAGTCGGCCAGATCTCTGAGCTCTTTGGGCTCGGGATTTAAAACAACCAAGGAAAGGACTTTAATCCCGTTTATAACCCGGGCCTGTTCCAGCATAGGCTCAATCCCCCCTCCGCTGAGAAGGGATTTGTTTAAACGGGTGATGGTTCGTTCCAGTTCTTTTTGCTGGGCCAGGAATTTTTCAAGGCGGGGTACCAAGTCATCTGTCCCCCCCTTTAACAATTCTCCAATGGCTTTCAACTGGTCCTCTTCCTGATGAACGGTTTTTAAGGCTTCCTTTCCGGTGACCGCTTCAATACGTCGTACGCCGGCAGCGACACTTCCTTCCGAAAGGATCTTAAATAAACCTAAGTCACCAGTACGCGCTGTGTGGGTCCCTCCACATAATTCCTGACTGAAATCACCGAGCTGCACCAAACGGACCCGGTCGCCATACCGTTCTTCAAAAAGGGCGATCGCTCCGGTCGCTTTAGCTTCTTCATAATCCATACCCTTGGTAATCACTGGTAGGTTCTGCCGGATTTGTTCGTTAACCAAATCTTCCACGGCCTGGAGTTCTTTCGGGGACAAGGCCGAATAATGAGAGAAATCAAATCGCAATCTCTTTTCAGTCACCAACGATCCGGCTTGTTTGACCTGTTCACCCAGGATGCGGCGCAAGGCCCCGTGGAGCAGATGGGTGGCGGTATGGTTGTGGGCCGTAGGTGTTCTCCGGTCTTTGGAGACAGAAAGAAATATTTGGTCGCCAACCGCCAGTGTTCCTTGCTGCAGACGGCCGCGATGGAGGATCAATCCGTTGGGCAGGGAAAAGGTCTCTTCCACTGCAATACTTCCCTTTTGGGAATGAATGGTTCCCTGATCCCCGGCCTGCCCACCGGATTCGGCGTAGAAAGGGGTTTCAGCCGCTACCAATTCTATTTCCTGGGGGCTCTTGATTTGATGGACTTCCTTTTCATCCTGAATAAGGGCGATAATATGAGATTGCGTTTCCAGGGTGTCATAACCGGTAAAAACATTTTTCAGTTCCCGGGCCATCAAGGTTTTGTATCCCTCTCGGATCTCCCGGTCTCCACTGCCCTTCCAGGCCTGGCGGGACATCTCCCGTTGTCGATCCATATGGGCCTGGAAACCTTCCTGGTCGATACTTAAATTTTGATCCCGGATCACATCCTGAATGATGTCCAGAGGGAAACCATAGGTGTCATATAATTTAAAGACCAAGGAGCCGGGCAGGACCTGTTTGTTCTCTTGGCGTAAACGGTCAATTTCTTCGGTCAGGAGCTTCAACCCGAAATCCAAGGTCTCCAGAAAGCGCTCTTCTTCTTTTTGAATAACCTGGGAAGTAAAAGCCTTATGTTCCTGAACTTCGGGAAATTGGTCGGCCATCACCTCGGCCACGACCTGTGTCAGACGATATAAAAAAGGTTTGTCGATACTCAGGACCTTGCCGAAACGGGCAGCACGGCGCAATATCCGCCGGACTACATAACCCCGTCCGTCGTTAGATGGAATGGCCCCATCGGCCAGCAGAAAAGCCAGGGCCCGGCTGTGATCGCTGATAACCTTGATGGCAATATCGGTTTCCTCTTTCTGCCCTACGGATATACCGGAGATATCTTTAACGGCTAGGATGATGTCTCTGAAATAAGTCGGTCAGAAAATTATTAGGGACCCCTTGGATAACCGCTGTGATTCGTTCCAGACCCATGCCGGTATCAATGCTCGGTTTGGGTAAAGGAGTCAGAAGACCGTTGGCATCGCGATTGAACTGCATAAAGACCAGATTCCAGATTTCCAAGTATCGATCACAATCGCACCCTGGCGCACAATCCGGCCGGCCACAGCTCATTTCCGGCCCCTGATCGAATAGGATCTCCGAGCAAGGGCCGCAAGGACCGATATCCCCCATGGACCAGAAATTATCTTTTTCTCCTAGACGGATGATCCTTTCGGGCGGCAGGTCGGTCTCCTGATGCCATATTTGATTGGCTTCGTCATCTTTCTGGAAGACCGAGACATATAGCCTGTCCTTCGGGAGATTATAGACCCGGGTCAACAGGTCCCAGGCCAGACGGATGGCTTCGGTTTTAAAATAATCCCCGAAAGAAAAATTTCCCAACATTTCAAAGAAGGTGTGGTGGCGGGCGGTCCGGCCTACATTTTCAAGGTCGTTATGTTTTCCGCCGGCCCGCACACACTTCTGGCTGGAAGCGGCCCGGAGATAATCTCTCTTTTCCTCCCCCAGAAATACCCGTTTAAAGGGAACCATGCCGGCATTGGTAAAAAGCAATGAAGGGTCGTCCCGCGGGATTAAAGAAGCGCTCTTTATCACTTCATGTTCATGATCTCTGAAGTAATCCAAAAAGGCCTGACGAATTTCTTTCCCGGTTTTCAAGAATTATCCTTTCCGTAGTAAGAAAATGAATCTCGTATCTATTATTGTGTCTCGATAAGAGGTTTACAATAGTCCTCATGCCGTCATTCCCGTCCCGCATCAAGTGCGGGATAAACTCCAGCGGGAACCCAGGTCAAAAAGAATGGATTCCGGATCAAGTCCGGAATGACAAGACTGTAAAGTGATTACACATACAATTCACGAGTATATCAATATCATTTTTTATCCTGAATGCTGACTCCTGGATTCTGTATTCCAATATGATTTAGGTTGTTCTATTGCCCGGTCTCTTTGATCAATCCATAAGTCTGTTTGACTTTGGTCTCGATCTCGGTTAAGGCTTCCGGGTGGTCCTTTAAATACAACCGGGCATTATCCCGTCCCTGACCGATACGATTGCCGCCGTAAGAGTACCAGGTGCCGCTTTTTTCAACAATGTCGTGGGCCACACCCAGGTCCAGGATGTCGCCTTCCTTGGAGATCCCTTCTCCATAGAGGATATCAAATTCGGCTTCTTTAAATGGAGGGGCAATCTTGTTTTTAACCACCTTGACTTTGGTTCGAGTACCGATGATCTCCTGTCCATCTTTTAACGTTCCGATTTTCCGTATATCCAGGCGCAAAGAGGCATAAAACTTCAAGGCGTTTCCTCCGGTAGTGGTTTCCGGATTGCCGAACATGACCCCGATTTTCATCCGGATCTGGTTGATAAAGACTAGGGAGGTATGGGTCTTGCTGATGGTCCCGGTCAATTTCCTCAAGGCTTGGGACATAAGCCGGGCCTGGAGTCCCATGTGGGCATCTCCCATTTCCCCTTCTATTTCCGCCCGAGGAACCAGGGCGGCTACCGAATCGACTACCACGATATCCATGGCACCGCTGCGCACCAGTATTTCAGCGATTTCCAGGGCCTGCTCCCCATTATCAGGCTGGGAGACCAGCAGGTCATCGCAATTCACCCCCAACTTGCTGGCATAGCTGATATCCAGGGCGTGTTCGGCGTCAATAAAGGCGGCCATGCCTCCTTTTTTTTGGGCCTCGGCGATGGTATGCAAGGCCAGAGAGGTCTTGCCGGAAGATTCAGGACCATAGATTTCTGTGATCCTGCCCCGGGGAATACCTCCGATACCGGTGGCCATATCGAGAGAAAGGGATCCCGTAGGGATAGAGGGGATATCGGCCGTCACGGCCTCTGCTCCCAGACGCATAATAGAGCCTTTTCCGAACTGTTTTTCAATTTGACCCATGGCCATTTCCACCGCCCTGCCTTTTTCACTGGTTGGTTTCAAATCTGTTTTCATATCGCCTCCCTCTTGGTTTGGTTGTTTAAGTCTAATTCCTTTTATTGAATTCCTGGTATAAGAAAGATACCAGATGTCCTCTCCAGATGAAAATTTTTTTATCTGGTGTCAGGGATCCAGATTTTTTTTCTTATTCCAGTTACGCTTTTTTAAGTGTAAAAGCCTCCAACTTGGTATACACCGGTCCGGCCGGTTTTAAATCACTTTGAAAAAGAATCACCCTTTCAACTGCAAACGGGGTGGTTTCTTCCTTCGACCATTCGGACAGGTGTCTGTAAAACGATTCGTTTATTTGATTCTCTTTATTTCTTCCCAGGGTCAAATGGCCCTGGAAAGGCCGTTCTTCTTTGGGGAAGCCCAAAGGAATAAGGGCCTGATCAATGATCTGGTGAATCCCCCGGAGGCTATCCGTCTTCCCCCCCAGACCTAACCAAATCACCCGGGGTCTGAACAGGTTTGGAAAAGCCCCTATCCCTTTCAAGGTCAGATGAAATTTGGGGAACTCGCTTAAGGCCGGAGAAAGGGCTTGAGCAATTTTTTTTACTGTTTCGGGCCTAATGGAACCAAAAAACTTCAAGGTAAAATGGGTCTGATGGGGCAGGACCCATTTAATCTTCGAAGGGACCTGACGCAGCTCCTGAATATATTCGGCAACAGTCTCTTTTTGGTCTTCAGGAAGTTCAATCGCTAAAAAGGAACGTATCATCAAGGAGGTATCTCCTGACCCAATTCAGGGCCGTATAAGCTGTCAGGGTTTTAATTTGTTGGCGTGGTCCGCTAAAAAGAAAATGACCGGCCTTGCTCCTTTGGATCGTAGACAGGGCGATCCAGACCGTTCCCACGGGTTTTTCCGGCGTTCCGCCTCCCGGTCCGGCGATCCCGGTAACGGCCAGTCCTATATCCGATCCGCTTCTTTTTCGAATTCCCTCGGCCATCAATATGGCTGTTTTTTCACTGACAGCCCCGTATCGGGCAAGAATCCTTTTGGGGATGTCAAGCAGTTCTGTTTTGGCCTTGTTGCTGTAAACCACCACGGACCGATCAAAATATTCGGAACTTCCAGGTACACTTGTTATTCGATGTCCGATCAAACCGCCGGTGCAGGATTCGGCCACAGCCAGGGTCTTCTTTTTTTGTATTAATAATTCACCAATGACTTCTTCCAGAGTCTGACCATGCTTGGAAATAAGATGTCCGGATAATCGTTCTTCCACTACCGTTTCAATGGAATCGAGCAAGCGGTCGGCCCAGAGGGCTTTCTCGGAGCGGACGGAAAGGGTCAGTTGGTTTTCCGGAAAATTGGGATAAAATCCTATTTGGAGGGATTCAAAACGTTGTTCCAAATCCTTGACTTTTTCATTGATCTCCGGCTCCAACAATCCGAAGATATGATAGACCCTTTGCCGGACGACCTCCTGTCCCGGGTAGTGCTGGAGTAAATAGGGAATAATTTGCCGGTCTAAAAACCTTCTCATTTCCTCCGGGACTCCGGGTAGAAAAAAGAACGGTTTTCCATTCTCCATCATCATAAAACCGCAGGCCTTGGGTCTGGGGTGAAACAGTTCCACCCCTTCCGGCAGCCAGGCTATTTTTTCAAACTTGGGGTCCCGGGGGATGGCCTTCTTGGTTAACGATCGTCTGATTTGACTTTGAAGATCCGGATGGAGAACCAGTGGACGGCGGAAGACCCGGCTGACCACTTCAACCGTAATGTCATCCAGGGTGCTGCCCAAGCCGCCGGTCACCAGGACGGCATCGGACCTTTTTCCTGCCTGTTTCAGGGCGGAGCGGATGATTCTGGGTTGGGCCCCAATTAAGACTATCCTCCTGACCTCAAATCCAGAGGAATGCAATCGGGCAGCAACATAACCGGCGTTTTGATCCAGAACCCGGCCGGTAATCAGTTCATTGCCTATCCCTATGACCTCAATCTTTATCCCCATTTAATTTTTCCATCAGGACCGGAAGTAAATCCAAAACCGAAGTACAAGTTGAGTATAAATACCGGCCAAGACATCATCCAACACGATTCCCCAACCCCCGGGCCAATTTCGGTCGATTTTTCGAATCGGATAAGGTTTGATGATATCCATGGCCCTAAAAATAAAAAATCCGACCCAGGCTGTTTCCCAGGAAAAAGGCAGGCAAACCATTGCTGCCATATAACCGACTATTTCATCGATCACCACTTGGGAAGGATCTTTTTTATTCCAAATTTTTTCTGCTTGCCCGGCCAAAAGAACGGCCAACAAGATGGAGCCGACTGTAAATACGATCTGAAACCAAATGGTTCGTGCCGAGAGCCAGTAGAATATGGGCAACCCCCAAAGGGTTCCAAAAGTTCCTGAAGCCAGGGGGATATACCCCAGGTAGGTCCCGGAACTTAAGAATAGGATCAACCCCTTAAAGGCCGGCTTATTATTAGAATTCAAGGCAGCCCCCGGTAATAAAAAAATGAAATTTATTATTCTTTTTTTATAATGTTATGAGTGCATTGTCAAGAATTCCGTAATAAGGTATCTCTTAAAAAGTTAACAAGGAGTCGATTCTGTAGTATATAGGTCAGTTATGTCCTTCCCAAGCCAAAGAGAAAAAATATTAAAACCTAAAAAGGCCATCTTTTTGTTTTTCTTAGTTCTGATCGCCGGATTGGTTTTTCAAAAGTCCTATGCCGGTGATGTTCTCTCTGTGGTTGCCGTGGGGGACATCATGATGGGTTCCCTTGGTCAAAAAGGGAGATTGCCGCCCGATGATGGACAGTATTTATTTGATAATATTGCCGCTAGTCTTAAGGACGGAGACCTTACCTTTGGAAACTTGGAAGGTCCTCTATACGAGGCAGAAGGACAGGGTAAATGTCTGGACAATAAAAGCCCCTGGTGTTTTGAGTTCAAGATGCCGGTCCGTTACGGCCTTTTTCTGAAACAGGCCGGATTTACGGTGGTGAATATCGCCAATAATCATACCCTGGATTTTGGAATGGAGGGCCTAAGGAGTACCCTTGAGACCTTGGATGCCTTGGGGATAAAACCTTTAGGAGGCCAAGCCGTCGCCGAATTATTGATCAAAGGAAAAAAGATAGCCTTGATCGGATTTTCTTATCGTTCGTCTCTCTACTCCTGGTCTTTGTTGGAAATCGGCAAGGCCAAAGAACTGGTCGCTAAAATAAAGGAGACCCATGACCTGGTGATCGTATCCTTTCATGGGGGGGCTGAAGGGAAAACCGCTCTCCAAGTCGTCAATGAGAATGAAATTTTTCTAGACGAGGATCGGGGTAACGTGATGCTGTTTTCCCGGTCGGTTATCGACGCCGGTGCAGATCTGGTCCTGGGCCACGGCCCTCATGTCTTAAGGGCTGTGGAGATTTATAAGGGGAAATTAATTGCCTACAGTCTGGGTAATTTTTTGACGTACGGCCTGTTTAATCTCAAAGGACCTAATGGCATTTCTGGTATCTTAAAAGTCAATCTGGACTCTGAAAAACGGCCAATTTTTGGAAGGGCGATTGATTCCGATAAAATTGGTTAATGGGGGAATTCCTGTATTGGATAGCCAAAAAGAAGGGATTCGTTTGCTGAAAGAACTTACTCACAAGAATGGTTGTGATTTCAATGCCCGGATAATGGATGAAGGGGAAATCATTCGAATCCAATGAACGATTCTGAAGAATATCAAAAATGGCTGACTCGTTTAGCTTCGCTTAAAGGGATTGAAACCGATTATCGGGATGTCTGGGGGCACATCCATTCCAGTACCCAGGAAACCACCATGAAGATCCTGTCGGCCATGGGGTGTCCGGTGGAGCCTCTGGAGGATCTGAAAAAGGCGGTCCTGGCCGAAGAGCATCGGTCTTGGAGGCAACTTACAGAGCCTGTTTTGATTATATCGATGGGGTCTCTGCCGGAAGAAATGCATTTTCAGTTTCCAGCGGAAGAACAGGACCTAGAGCCCGTTGATTTGCCCGAAGACCTCGGAGTTCAATTAAATATTCATGAGGAAAATGGGAACGTAACCATTCAACTATTTCCCCCAGGAAAAGCTTCTGTTTAGAGAAGCGGCCAGGATCGAGGGGGCCCTTTATCTGAGAGGAAGCCTGCCTTTCCCTCAAGGTCTGCCTTTGGGCTACCACTATTGTTCTGTGGTCTTAAGGCAAGGGGAGCGTCATTTTGCGCAAGACGTCAAAGTGATCGTCTGCCCCGAACAGACCTATATCCCTCCGGCCCTCAGAGGCAACGGGAAAAGGGCCGGATTCATGGTTTCCTTGGCCGGCCTCCGGTCCAGGAATAATTGGGGGGTTGGGGATTTCGGCGACCTGAAGGAATTAATGCGCTGGGCCATCGAAAGGCTGCATGTGGAGGTTGTCGGGTTGCTCCCCTTGCATTACCTTTCTAATAAGGAGCCTTACAATATCAGTCCTTATTACCCATCGAGCCGTTTGTATCGAAATCCGATCTACTTATCCGTTCCCGAAATCGAAGAATATGAATATTCTCTAAAAGCCAAGGAAATTATGGCGGGTTCGGAAACCCTGAACTTGATGAACGAAACAAGAAATTCCAAAAAAGTTCAGTTTGAAAAAGTGGACAGGTTGAAGAGAAAGGTTTTACAGAAAGTTTTTCAAACCTTTTTAGAACGTCATTGGAAGGAGGCCGGGCAGGAGACTCAACGTCAAAAAGAATTCCAGGCTTATATTGAAGGAGAAGGCGAATGGCTGGATCGCTTCTCGGTTTTCTGTGCCCTGACAGACTATTTTGAAAAAGAAAACCAGGAGCTTTATACCTGGGAGCAGTGGCCCAATCCTTTTCAAGACCCTCATTCCCAGGAAGTTATTACCTTTAAAAATGAACACTGGCCAGAGGTCTTATTTCATCAATATTTACAGTGGCAAATAGAAGAGCAGCTTTCGGCCGTGCAGGAGCTGGCCATGAAGTTTGGGTCCGGGATCGGCCTCTATCATGACTTGGCCTTGGGTATTGATCCCTGGGGGGCTGATTCTTGGGCTTGGCGGGATTATACCATCCCCGGTGTCAAGGTCGGGGCACCTCCGGATGATTTTTCACCTAAAGGACAGGATTGGGGATTTTTCCCTCCCGATGGGGGAAAATATCGTCAAGAGGGTTATCAACTCTTTGCTTTAGAGATTCGTAAAAACAGTTGTCCCGGAGGGGCCTTGCGTATTGACCATATTTTAAAATTTTCACGTCTTTTTTGGATATTGGAAGGGCGGCCTGCCCATGAAGGGGTCTACGTCAAATATTTTCTTGAGGAGTTTTTAAAGATTTTGGCCCTGGAAAGTGTTCGAAACAAAACCCTGATCATCGGTGAAGACCTGGGGACATTACCGGACCAATTGAGGGAGGTTCTGCAGAAAAAGGGTGTTTTTTCCTGTCGTCTCTTTTATTTTGAAAAGGATGAAACAGGCCAATTAATTCATCCTGAGGCCTATCCGGAATTAGCCCTGGCCTCGGTGAGTACTCATGATCTGCCTCCACTGGCCGGATTCTGGGGAATGGGAGACATTGCTCTTCGAAAAAATTTAGGTCTCTTTGCAAAAGAGGAACAATTTTATCAGGCCCTGGCTGAACGGATCAAGGACAAACGCAGGATGGTAGACCGTCTTCAGCAATTGGGATTTCTTTCCAAAGAGGATGCGCTAACCCTTCAAGCCCAGGAAGAACCGGTAGTAACGGAAGGGCTTCACCGGGCCGTGTTGTCTTATGTGCTTTCCACCAAGGCCAAATTAGCGGTTATCAGCCAGGAAGACCTTTTCCTGGAAAAGAATCAACTCAATCTTCCGGGAACCATCACCGCCTATCCCAACTGGTCCAGAAAGATGCAATATTCTATTGAAGAATTGTGGAATGATCCCGAAGTCCAAAAGGCGGCTGATCGTTATCGAGAGTTGATTAATCAATCAGGGAGAGGGGTAAGAAAAACAGTTTTAAGTTCGGAGTGATGAGTTCGGAGCAAAAACATTAACTTTTGTACTTTGAATTTCAAACTCTGAACCCGAAACTCCTTACTCTGAACTCCGAACCATTCACCAAATGAGTAACATTCTTTTCTCAAGGACATAGGATGAAAAAATTTACATAATAATATCTTTCTCCCGCAGGTCGGCTATCTCTTCATCCTTAAGCCCCAGGAGCCCTTGAAGAACATATTGATTATGCTCTCCCAAAAGGGGGGCATAGCCCTTAGGCAGCTCCAGATCACTGATTTTCCAGGGGGGGCCTACCAACTCCAGCTCACCCAATTCGGGATGATTTATTTTTACAAAGGCTTCTCTATCCCGCAGGTGACGATCTGCATAAAGGTCCTTGTCGTCTCTGCATGGTGCGGCGGCGATGCCGGCCTTGCTAATTTCCTCCACCATCCAATCCCGGTCTCTCTGCCTTGTCCACTCCCCGATGATCCGATTGAGCTCTTTTTCGTTTTTCTTTCGGGAACCAATGGTCTTGAAACGCGAATCAGCGGCCAATTCCGGCTGGGTCATGACTTGGGCCAAAGCCTTGAATTCATCGTCCGTATGGACCTCAAGGGCCAGCCAGCGGTCAACCCCCCAACATTGGAAAACACTATGGGGGGCATATTCCGGATGGGTGTTGCCCAGGCGCTCAGGAATTTTGGAAGTCATGACATAGCCCAAGAGCTGTTCGCCGATCAAAGAGCTTACCCCCTCGCATTGGGAGTAATCAATAAATTGCCCCTCACCGGTTCGTGTGCGGTGATGCAAGGCGGCCACAACGGCAAAGGCGGCACCGGTGGCATTCATCAGATCCGCATCACCGGCGGTGCCGTGGGTAGGATGGTCATCCGGATGACCTGATATATAAGTGAGACCCCCGATACTCTGATGTATAGTGGCAAATCCAAGATATTCCGCTTCCGGACCTTCATGCCCTCTCCCGGAAGAGGAGATGACGATGATGTCCGGTTTGATTTCAGATAATACCTCATAGCCCAATCCCATCTTGATCATAGCGTCCGGACGCATATTGTCGATAACCACATCGCTTATGGCCGCCAGTCTCCTGGCCAGTTCAATGCCTTTCGGCTCGCTCAAATTAAGAGTGAGGCTCTTTTTGTCCCGGTTGACGGAATTAAAGGGCATCCCCTGATTTGGCGGAAGCATTCTGGGGGCCGGTTCGTACCTAGGCCAGACAATAGGGCGACGCATCAGATCCGTTCTTCTGTGTCCTTCAACCCTGATAACCTCAGCCCCGAGATTGGCCAGTAACATGGTGGCATAAGGGCCGGCCCATACCCAGCAGAACTCGAGAATCCGAATCCCCTGAAGTGGAAGCATGTTTTCCATTAATATTTCCTTCCTTGATCAATATAATTCCAAAAAATTATTTTCGGATTTAGGCCATCAGCCATCAACAGTCTGCGTTCAGTAAAATTTATTAAAAACAAAGAAGAGGCTAAAGACTGACTGCTGTTGGCTGAAAGCTTAATCCGTAAATCTTGGATTTCCGTATGAGAATTAATTACTTTATCACCTGAATATCCCGAAGATGTTTTATTTTTTCCTTTGAATAACCGAGGACCTGACCGTAAACCTCTTCGCTATGCTGGCCCAAAAGCGGGGCCGGTCGGCTCACTTTAGGCGGTGAAGCCGCCATCTTATAGGGCCACCCGGCATAGAGATATTTCCCGGCCACAGGGTGGTCCACTTCAACGAAGTAATTCCTAGCCTTATATTGCACATAATTCATTACATCTTCGGCCGAATTGACCGACCCGATGGGGATTCCTGCTTTAGAGGCCCTTTCAGTGATGTCTTTCTTTTTTTGGGCCTTCATCCATGCCTCCATCTGAGGGGCAATATCCATCATATGGTTGGCACGCCAGACCATATCATCCCACTCATCACTGGCTGCCCATTCCGGTTTGCCCATCAACTCGCGAAAGGCCCGGAAATGATGATCATCGGCCGCGCCGAGTATGACGTATCCGTCGCTGGTTTCCATCCTACCCATGCCCGGCGGCCTGTCCGGGACCCGGCTGTAGGATTGATCATAATACCGTGATGAGGTGACTAAAGGACAAACCAAAGTGAGGACAACCTGTTGCAGAGCGATATCGACCAAATGTCCCCGTCCCGTCTTTAACTTGCCCAGAAGCAAGGCTATCACGGCTAGGGCGGTGGTGAGTCCTCCATGATAACCTACCTGATAACCCCCCAGCTTGACCGGGGCATGATCAATATCCACCGAGCGGGCCGGCAGGTGATACCCTATGCCGCCGGCGTGAACAAGGGTCAGCTCGTCTCCTTTGGCCTTGGCCCTGGGACCCGTACGTCCAAAAGGGGTTATGGAGGCATAAATAAGCCCTGGGTTCAATTGCTGAAGGGCGTCCCAATCCAGATTGAGATTTTCAAAATAGTCAACAGGATTATTGTCGATAAAAACGTCGGCCCATTGAAGAAGTTTTTTAAAAACTTCGAGCCCTTCATCCTTCATCAGATCCAGGGTAATTCCTCGTTTACTGGTGTTGTTATAAAGAAACAGAGCGCTCTTCTCGGGATGTTTTTTGTCTTCAGGGAAAGGTCCGCAAAGACGTGCGGGATCACCCCCGGGCGGCTCCACTTTGATGACATCCGCTCCCAGATCGGCCAGTAGTTTACCGCAATAGGGGCCGGATACCATGGTTGCATATTCCACCACTTTGACCCCCTCCAAAGCTCCTTGAAACATGAATGCCTACCTCCTTATTCTTTCACCCTTTTCCGCCAAACCCTTTAGTCATTTTTAAGAGGCTTGTCAATTAGTTATTAATAGGATTCCAGGAGCCAAGGGGTCAAGGGTTCAAGTGAAAGGCGTGGAAGCAAAACCCTTCGGCTCCCAAGAGGGAGCCTCTTCTAAAGCTCGACAAAGTCGAGCGGGCCGGCTTCCGAATGGAAGCCTCCTTTTAGGTCGGCAAAGCCGACCTCTTGAACCTTGGAATCCCGGAATTCCGGAATCCTATTTTCGGACTAAACTTAGGATCAAGTGATTAAGATTTTTTATTCTGACTTTTGGATTCTGGATTCTTGTTGTCGCACTAAACATAGACGAGACCCAGCGTTTCAGCCACGCAGGCCGGTTTTTCCATTCCTTCTATCTCAATCGTATTGGTATAGGTGAACAAAACCCTTCCTCCTTCTTTTTCCTCAACGCCGGACAGGACACCCCGAATTCTGATCCTGGATCCTACTGGAACAGGACTTAAAAACCGGACTTTGTTGAGTCCATAATTGATTCCCATTTTCGCTCCTTTGATCGAAAAACGGGTGCCCGACTGCAGGGCAGGAAGGAGGGACAAGGTGAGGAAGCCATGGGCAATCGGTTTTCCAAAAGGTCCTTTAGCCGCCTTTTCCAAATCGACATGAATCCACTGGTGGTCGCCGGTGCAATCCGCAAATTGATTGATCCTATCTTGGGTCACTTCAAACCAGTCCCCTACTGAAACTTCTTTTCCTATAAGTTCCTTCATTTCTTTTACGGTCTTTTCTGTTGCCATGGTTTGATCCTTTCCGACGAGCTATTAGAAATTTTCATGTTGGTCTGTGGTTTTTTTAAAGGAAATCAAGTTATCATAATGAAGGTCACAGATGCAATAAATTTAATGACCTTATTTATCTTCAGGAATAGGGCATCTCCCCGGTTTCTTTTTAACCCTCCTGCCCCCATGGGCCAGCCAACACGAAACAAGAAAAAAACCTTCGAGTCGTGCGATTAAGAGTTTTTATTCTGAATTCTGACTCCAGGATCCTGAATTCTTGATTTTTTCCGTTTTAAAGAAACCTGTTTGCCCGGATTCCTAAATGGTTTTTTCCTGCCTCATACTCTAACCCTGTTTTTCCCTTGACTTTAGGGGGATTCTTAAATTATACTTTTACGGTCTAAACTGATTCTATCCTGTCAAAGAAGACGGCAGGTCTCACTATTCGTTAGCCGGTCCTTTATATAAAACCCAAACTTTTAGCGCCGTGGATATCTGGGGATCAAAGGCCATTCAGAGTATCTCCTGAAGTGGTTGTTTCTCTTGTTGACCAAAGGAAAAACCCCGATCTCCGGTCGGAGGAAGAGTAATGAATCTGGTTGAACTGGCCGATCAGCATTATAGAAATTTCGGCGAACAGGTGTCCTTGATTTTTGAAGATCAAGAGTACACAAATCTTCAGTTGCTTCGTTTTGCAGAACAACTGGCCAATGGACTAAAGGGCTTGGACGTCAAGATGGGGGATAGAGTGATGGTGATGCTCATGAACAGTCCCGAGGTCCTGATCAGCTATCAGGGCATACTGCGAGCGGGGGGCATCATTGTTCCGGTGATCAATTTTTTGGGTGAAAGGGAGATGATTCACATTTTGAGAAATTCCGAATCCAAGGTCCTGATCACCAACAGAAATTTGATGAGCAAGATCGAAAAAGGCAGGGTCGGTATCGAAACCTTGAAGCAAATCATTGTGGTTGAAAATGAAGATATTCCAGGGACGGTCAACTTTTGGAACCTGGTCCGAACGAGTTCTGAGGAGCCGAATAAAATTGAGATTGATGAATATGACCTGGCCGTGATCCTGTATACCGCCGGGACCACAGGGGAACCGAAAGGGGTAATGTTGACCCACAGGAACCTTTATTCCAATGCCGTTAACGCTTCTTCCATGGCCGATGTAAAACCTGATGATGTGGCTCTGCATGTCTTGCCCCTATCTCACTCCTATGGGCTGACGGTCATGAATTCCGGCTATATGTTCAACCAAAAAAGTGTACTGATGCGCTGGTTTGATACCGAGGAGGCCTTTCGCCTCATTGAAAAATATAAGGTGACGGGTTTTTCCGGTTCCCCGGCCATGTTTGCCATGATGCTCAACAGTCCGGCAGCGGATCACTATGACCTATCGTCCCTTAGGCGCTGCGGATGCGGATCAGCGCCTCTTCCTCTTGAGGTCCTGAAAGGTTTTCAGGAAAAATTCAACTGTCCCGTTCGGGAGGGCTACGGCCTTTCCGAAGCGGCCCCTGTGGTCACGAGACACCGGCCGGACATGCCGCTGAAGCCCGGCTCCATCGGAGTACCCATACCGGAGGTGGAAGTCAGGATTGTGGATGATGACGATAATGACCTGCCCGTTGGGGAGATTGGAGAGCTGATCGTCAGGGGACCGAATGTCTCTCCGGGATATTATAAAATGCCCGAAGAAACAGGGCAGGCCTTTCGAAATGGCTGGCTTTACACCGGGGACATGGCCAGGATGGATGATGACGGCTATTTATATATTGTCGATCGCAAAAAGGATCTCATCATCCGGGGCGGGATCAATATTTTCCCCTGGGATATCGAAGAAGTGTTATATGAGCATCCGGCCGTGGAGGATGCGGCGGTTGTCGGGGTGCCGGATCCGATCATGGGGGAAGAAGTCAAGGCCTTTGTAGTTTTGAAGCCGGGTCATTATGTCGCCGGAAGCGGCCTGATTTCATATTGTCAGGGAAGCCTGGGTAAGTACAAAAGTCCCAGGTACATCGAGTTTTTGGGAGAGATACCGAGAAATTCTGTCGGCAAGGTCCTGCGACAGGAACTTCGAAAGCGCCACTCGGAGAAATAAAGGTGCAAGGTTTACGGTATAAGGTATACGGTTAAAGGAAAAACCTTACACTTTACACCCTTAAACCTTATACCTTGTACCGTGTACCCCTTCTTACTTTCCTTGAACCCTCGAATCCTCGAACCCTCTAATAAAATTAATCCTCATAGACTATAGCCACCGGCCTGACCCAACCGGCGCTGGCCCGTTTGATCTTAATCGGAAAACAACAGACCGTGAAGCCGTGGGGGCGTCCGATGCCGGAAAGGTTGGCCATCTTCTCCATGTGGCAGTAACCGATTTCTATACCCGCGAAGTGGGCTTCCCAGATCACTTTTGAATTTCCCGTTCGCTTAAATTCCTCAGCTAGAAGAGGTAAGGGCCGGTCCCAGCTCCAGGCATCGATCCCGACCACTTTGACCCCTTTTTCCGTAAGATACAGGGTGCTCTCTTTGGTCATGCCGGCCCCTTTGATCAGGTATTGGGAAGTGCCCCAGGCCGCATCGGCCCCGGTCTGGATGAGGACGATATCCAAGGGTTTAATTTTATAGTCGATCCGTTTTAATTCCTCTTCCACATCTTTTGCTGTTATCGGCTCCCCATCGGCCTTATGACGGAAATCCAGGAGCACCCCGTCATGAAAGCACCACTCCAGGGGAATTTCATCGATGGTCAAAGAAGGTTTGCCCCGATCCATGGTCGGGTGGTAATGATACGGGGCGTCAAGATGTGTCCCTGAATGGGTGCTCAGACTCACCGACTCCACGGCCCAGCCCAGACCGGACGGCAGATCCTTTTGGGTAATCCCGGGAAAGTAATTCTTCATCCCCTCACTCCCCAGGCTGTGATCACTGTAATCGACCCTGGGAATCATGCCCGGTGGATCGCTTGGAAGATCCGATTCAATGGCAATACTTAAGTCGACAAAGCGTTTAGGCTTCTTTTCTTTTCCCCTGCCCATGTTTCTCACCTCCGATATCGTTCTTCTGCATTTATCAAATTTCCACTGGAGAATCAAACTGAATCATTGTCTCCGGTCAAAATCTCCCATTCCGGTATTTCCTAAAAATCTCGTGTGTTTTATTTACATTTATTTTAAAATAGCAGGTAATTAAAAAGTTTTCAATCAGGAGGGTTCTATATGAATTTTGGATTTCTGATCTTTCCGGATCTTGAAGAGCTTGACCTGGTTGGCCCTTGGGAAATAATAAGATACTGGAGTGTGCTGGCTCAGGGACCGGAGAATTGCCTTATGGTTTCCGAGAAATCTGGAACAATTGTCTGCAACAAGGGGATGTCCATTAATCCCCAGGTTATCTTTTCAGAGTGTCCTTCCTTGGATTATCTGCTTGTTCCAGGGGGAAAAGGCACACGTAAAGAAGTGGACAATGAGGTTTTAATCCGGTTTGTCGCCGAACAGGCCAAACATTGCCGGGCCGTGCTATCGGTTTGTACAGGGAGTTTCATATTGCACCGTGCCGGTCTATTGTCCGGCTTAAGGGCCACAACGCATTGGGCCTCTCTGGATCGTCTGCGTGATCTGGGCGACGTAACGGTGGTTGAGGAGCGGATAGTTAGGGATGGCCGGATTTGGACCTCGGCCGGGGTATCCGCCGGGATTGATATGGCTTTGGCCTTTGTGGCCGATACGGCCGGAGAAGAGAAGGCCGGCATGGTCCAGTTCGGGACGGAGTATTACCCTTCGCCTCGTTCCTATGGCGGATTTCAGAAAAATGAAAAAGCCCCTCAATATGTGAAAGGGTGGGAATAAATCATTTCGGATGTAAGATTGCAGATTTCGGAATTCAAACAAATAGCTTTGAAAAATTTCTGATACAAATGAAAATTAACTGTAGGAGATAACTATGCCTCTTTCAAGAGAAGAAATCATTGAGGCCATGAAAGAATGGAATCTGGCCTGGAAAAATCATGACCTGGAAGGCGTAATGGAACTTTTCCATGAGGATGTTTTTTTTGAAAATTGGACCGGTGGAAAAGCAGTGGGCAAGGAAGCCCTGAAAAAGGCCTGGACGCCGTGGTTCGACAATCACGGAGGTTTTCAATTTACCGAGGAAGATTTTTTCGTCGATGAAAGGGATCAAAAAGTCCTTTATCGCTGGCAGTTGGATTGGCCGTCAATAGAAAAAGGCCATGAAGGAAAATCGGAAAAAAGATGGGGGCTTGATGTGATTCATTTTCAGGATGGAAAAATCATCAAGAAATTGACCTATTCCAAAACAACAATTGAAATCGACGGTCAAAGGTTTCCCCTTCACGTGTGAAAATGAATTGATATCCATCCGGAAACCTAAAAATCCCTGGAAGAACAGTTAGCTTTCAGCAGTCAGCGATTAACCAGACGATTTTTTTCAAAACAGCAGGAAGAAAAACCCAATGGCTAAGGAAGTGAATAAAGTCATCTATTTGATGATCAAAGTCAGCAAATACTACGATAAGAAATCGGTATTGAAAGACATCTCCCTCTCTTATTTTTACGGGGCTAAAATCGGGTCCTGGGTCTCAACGGATCGGGTAAAAGCTCCCTTCTTCGCATCATGGCTGGAGGTGACCCGGAATTCAACGGACAGACCATCCTTTCTCCAGGTCATACCGTGGGTCTTCTGGAACAGGAACCGGTCCTGGATGATACCAAGACAGTGAAAGAGATCGTCGAACAAGGAGTCCAGTCTATCGTTAACCTGCTGAATGAGTTCAACAGGATCAATGAAAAATTCGCCGAATCCATGTCGGATGAGGTCATGGAGAAACTTATTGAATGACAAGCCCAAGTTCAGGAAAAACTGGAAGCCCTGGATGCCTTGGAAGCGGATGTGCCCTGGTCATCAGCCATGACCGCTGGTTTCTGGATCTTATCGTCACCCATATCCTGGCCTTTGAAGGGGAGAGTCGATGCCTCTTTTTTGACGGCAACTACTCCGAATATGAAGCAGACCGGAAAGCCCATCTGGGGATTGCTGCCGATCCGCCTTATCGGATTAAATACCGGCATTTGACAGGGGGGTGAAGCTGAATGGAGTTTTTTGAAGATTTCTAAATAATAGGTTTAGTACAAATAATATCGGTCACGGATCATCATCATTGTGAAATATGGATAACCCGATTTTACTCGTAAGTAAAATCGATTGACAGAGAGCTTCTGTTTTGCTGAAAAAGCAAGGGGTTTTGGAGAAACGGCTTTTTGTTTTTCAGGCTTTTCGGGCGTTTTCCTGGATATATTTGACGATATCCGAGGTATAAGTCCCCGGGCCGAATATTTCCTGATACCGGCCGCTTTCAGGGCCGGGATGTCCTCTTCCGGAATGATGCCGCCTCCGACCACTAGGACGTCTTTCAAGCCTTTTTCCTTGACCAGTTCCATGACCCGAGGAAACAGATAATCGTGAGCTCCGGACAGGACGCTCAGGGCAATGACATCCACGTCTTCCTGAACGGCCGTGGCTGCTATCTGCTCCGGGGTTTGGCGCAGGCCCGTATAAATCACCTCCATGCCGGCATCCCGCAGGGCATGGCAGATGATTTTGATGCCGCGATCATGACCGTCCAGTCCTGGTTTGGCGGCCAGGACGCGTATTTTTCTTTCTGTGCTCATGGATCCAGACCTCCTATAAGAATGAGACGGCCGTATATTCTCCGAAAACCGACCGCAAGGTGTCGCAGATTTCCCCTAGGGTCGCATAGGCCCGAACCGCTTCGAGGATCGGGGGCATCAGATTATCCTGTACTTCGGCGGTTTTTTTAAGTTGGGCCAAACAGGAAAGCACCTTGATATTGTCCCGGGATTGTTTGAGTTGAATAATCTTTTGAATTTGTTGCTTCTGTATCGCTGGATCAACCTTAAGCAGTCCTGAAGGCGGCGGTTCCTGGGTCTGGAACTTGTTGATCCCGACTACCACCCGATCGCCTGTCTCCACGGCCTTCTGATAGCGAAAAGCACTCTCCTGGATTTCCCGTTGGATGAATCCTTTTTCAATCGCCGCCGCTGCACCGCCCAGCTTATCGATCTGTCGGATATAGTCCATGGCCTTTTTTTCAATAGTGGTGGTCAGATGTTCGATATAAAAGGAACCGGCCAGGGGATCGATGGTATCGGTGACGCCGGTTTCATAAGCGATTAATTGCTGGGTGCGTAAGGCGATTTGGACCGCTTCCTCGGAAGGCAGGGCCAGGGCTTCGTCCATGGAATTGGTGTGCAGGGATTGGGTCCCTCCCAAGACGGCGGACATGGCCTGAAAGGCCACCCGGACGATATTGTTCTTCGGCTGCTGGGCGGTCAAGGAACAGCCGGCGGTCTGGGTATGAAAACGCAGGGTCATGGTCCGGGGATCCTTGGCCCCGAAACGTTCTTTCATCAGGCGGGCCCAGAGCCGGCGGGCAGCCCGGTATTTGGCGATCTCTTCCAAGAAATCCAGATGGGCGTTAAAGAAAAAAGACAAGCGGGGGCCGATGACGATCCACGTCCAACCCGGCTTTTTGAGCGGCTTCCACATAGGCCAGACCGTTGGCCAGGGTGAAGGCCACTTCCTGAACGGCCGTGGAACCGGCCTCCCGGATATGATAGCCGCTGATGCTGATGGTGTTCCATTTGGGGACTTCTTGGGCACAATATTCAAAGATATTGGTGATGATGCGCAAAGAAGGCTGGGGTGGAAAAATATAAGTCCCCCGGGAGGTGTATTCCTTCAGGATGTCGTTTTGGATCGTTCCGTTCAAATCTTTGGAGGAAATCCCTTGTTTCTCCGCCACTCCGATGTACATGGCCAGCAGGATGGCGGCCGGGGCGTTGATGGTCATGGAGGTGCTGACTTTATCCAACGGGATGCCGTTAAACAAGGTTTCCATGTCCAGAAGGGAATCGATGGCTACCCCGACTTTTCCCACTTCCCCCTGGGCCAGCGGGTGATCGGAGTCATAGCCGATCTGGGTGGGCAGATCAAAGGCCACGGAGAGTCCGGTCTGGCCCTGCTCCAATAGGAATTTATAACGGCGATTGGATTCTTCGGCATCGGCAAAACCGGCGTATTGGCGCATGGTCCAGAAACGGCCGCGATACATGGTGGGCTGGACCCCCCGGGTAAAAGGATACTCTCCCGGAAAGGAGAGATCCTTTTCATAGTCCAAATCCTCAATATCCGCCGGAGTATAGGTGCGCTGAAGGGGAATTTCTGAAAGGGTCGTGAAGGTCTTTTTCCTTTCCGGCGATTTGTAAACCCCGGCTTCGGTTTTTTCCTGCCAGGCTGATTGCCTTATCTTCAGCTCTTTAATTTTTTGTGAATCAAACATAAGAGACCTCATTAATATAATAGAGAAATAAAATGGGAACGCTTATTGTAAGAGCTTGGGATTTTACGGCTACGAAAAAGGGTTCAAGGATTCCAGGGTTCAAGAAAAACAAATACCAGTTTATTGTTTTCATCCCTTGATCCCTTGAATCCCCGAATCCTTGACCCTTTGATTTTTAAAGAGGTATATTCCCATGCCTACGGGGAAGGCGATGCACATCCATCTTGGTTTTCAGGGATTCCAGGGCACGGATCAATTTGGGGCGGGTATATTCGGGAAGGATAATTTCGTCTATATACCCTAATTCGGCCGCTTTATAAGGGCTGGCAAAGGTCTGCCGATAATCATCAATCAATTCCTGACGCGTTTTTTCCGGATCGGCCGAATTGTTCAGTTGATTGCGGAAGACGATGGGGACCGCCCCCTCCGGACCCATAACGGCGATCTCGGCTGTGGGATAGGCAAAATTGATGTCTCCTCCGTGGTGTTTGCTGCCCATTACATCATAAGCCCCACCATAAGCCTTGCGGGTGATGACCGTCACCTTGGGCACAGAGGCGTCACAATAAGCATAAATGACCTTGGCCCCGTGGCGGATAATCCCGCCATACTCTTGGGCCACCCCGGGCAGAAACCCGGGGACATCGACCAGAGTGATGATCGGAATATTAAAACAATCGCAAAAGCGGACAAACCGGGCGCATTTATCCGAGGCATTGATGTCCAGACATCCGGCCAGGGCCCGGGGCTGGTTGGCGACAATCCCGACCGGCATCCCGTTCATCCGGGCAAAGCCGATAATCATATTCTGGGCATATAATTTCTGGACCTCGAAAAAGTGATGATCATCCACAATAGAGAGGATGATCTTTTTCATATCATAAGGGAGGCGCGGATTGTCGGGAATGATGGTCCTGAAGGGCCATATCGATACGGTTGGGATCATCATTGGGTTCAGTTTGGGGAGGGGATTCATTGCAATTTTGCGGAAGGAAGGATAAAAGTTCTTTGATCAAATCCAAGGCTTTCTTGTCGTCTTTGGCCGAGAAATGAGCCACTCCGCTGGTGTTGTTATGCCTAACCGCTCCACCCAGGGCTTCCGGATCGACATCTTCATGGGTGTTGGCCTTAATGACCTGGGGACCGGTGATGAACATGTGGCTGGTCTTTTCGACCATAATGATAAAATCAGTGATGGCCGGGGAATAAACCGCACCGCCGGCGCATGGTCCCATGATGGCCGATATCTGGGGGATCACTCCGGAGCTTCTGACATTTCTTCTGAAGATTTCACCGTAAGCCCCAAGGCTTCCGACCCCTTCCTGGATGCGTGCCCCTCCGGAATCGTTCAGTCCGATGACCGGGGCCCCGTTCCTTATGGCCATGTCCATAATCTTGCAGATCTTTTCTCCAAAAGCAGCGCTTAGGCTCCCTCCGAAGACCGTAAAGTCCTGGGAAAAAACATAAACCAGACGACCATTGATCCGCCCGTACCCGGTTACCACCCCGTCGCCGAAAAATTTTTGTTTTTCCATACCGAAATCATAACAGCGATGGACCACAAACTTATCCATTTCCGCAAAGGTGCCTTGATCCAGAAGATAATCGATCCGTTCCCGGGCCGTCAGCTTACCTTTTTGATGCTGAATGTCGATTTTATCCTGCCCGCCGCCCATTTCAGCCTGGGCGTTTCGGGCGATTAATTCCTTAATCCGGTCTGCAGTGGTCATTAAGTACCTTTAAAGGAAATAGGGTTCAAGGATTCTAGGATTCAAGGGAATTTATGGTTTACGGTTCACGGTATACGGTTTAAGGGTTACCTTGTACCTTGAACCTTTATCATTTGACCCCTTGAATCCCCCTTAGTCTTTTATTCAATAATCATCAAAACCTGATCGGCCTCGACGGAATCCCCTTTGGCTACCTTGATCTCCTTCACCTTTCCATCAGAGTAAGCCATAATCGGCATTTCCATTTTCATGGCCTCAATAACAGCCACTTCATCGTCTTCATGAACCGAATCTCCTACCTTTACTTTAATTTCAATAATCTTACCGGCCATAGGTGCCAAAATCTCTGTCACGATAACTCCTCCTTCTTTGCTAAGAATTTATTAGGTGTAAAAACTTATGGACTCATAACAAGTCGTCACCCCGGTGAAAACCGGGGTCCAGACGTCGTCCCGGCGAAAGCCGGGAACCAGTTCCATCTTCCTGGATTCCGGCTTTCGCCGGAATGACGAAAAAGGATCACTTTCGACTTCTTACGAAGCCATCAAAACTTAAGCGTTACAGAATATCTACTGAGTATAAAAAATTTTGTCAAGCTCAAAGCTCGTCGGGAAGTAGGGTCTATAATTCTCCATCTTGATCCATCTTGGCCAGATCCTCGAATTTGATGTCAAGGCCCAGGACCCCTCGAATCTCATCCTCATGGTTTCGGATCGGCCCGGAAACGGTGATACACAAGGCACCGGTGATTTTTGAAGTATAAAAGTCGGTAATGTGAATCTTTCCATCATTGATAGGAAGATGGAACCAGGACCGGTCAGAAAAGTCTTCGTCCAATTTGAAGACCTGATATTTGGCCCGGTCTACAATCCGAGTGATATTTTTGGTGATCTTTTTCCCTTCCATATTGGTGACGTATATAAACTGGATAAAGGGATTGAGCTCGATAAAGTTTTCCATGATCGGTTCCTGAAGGGCCGGGTCCATACTCCGAATTTCTTCCCGTTGCAGAATTTCTTCAACGATATGAAAGGCCAGGTGGTAGGCCTTTTGTTTCAGCTCATCAAACTCAGAGACAAAAAATTCAGGCAGGTGTTTTCGGCTGACCCTCTCCATTTCCTGGGCAGATATGGAAGTGGTTCTGCCTTCTTCATATTGTTTCATAACCCATTTGTAAATTTTTATCACCCCGGGGTGTTGTTTATCCAAGGGCCGTTGGCCGGCAAGGTCCAGCCGCTTATTCAACCAGTGGACAACCCCGGACAGGCCTGATTTATCGGTAATGATAATGCTGATCGGACGGCCCAGAATTTTTTGGGTGTCGAAGATGTTATAGATTTCTTCATTCTTGATCAGGCCGTCGACATGGATTCCGGCGCTGGTGGCATTAAAATCTTCGCCGACAAAAGGGAAATTGGCCGGTATGGCATAATGGAGTTCTTTTTCAATATACTCGGCCATCTCGGTAATGGCCTGGGTGTCAATCCCGTTATCCTGCCCCACGAGACTGATATATTCGATCAGTAGACCCTCAATCGGCGTATTCCCAGTGCGTTCCCCAAAACCGAGCAGGGCGCCGTTGACGGCCGCACAACCATAAAGCCAGGAGGTGGTGGCGTTGATAAATCCTTTATGAAAGTCGTTGTGGCCGTGCCATTCCAGAAGACGGCCGGGGACCCCGGCGTCGTCGATCATGGCCCGGACTAATCTGGGCACACTGCGGGGCAGGGCCGCCCCGGGATAAGTGACTCCATAGCCCAAGGTATCACAAAGACGAATTTTGATGTCGATCCCCGAGGACTCCCGAAGTTTCATCAGTTCCCTAGCCAAAGGCACGCAGAAGCCGTAGATATCGGCTTTAGTGATATCTTCAAAATGACAGCGGGGGACAATGCCCAGATCCAGGGCCTTTTGCACGATGGCTATGTATTGCTTGAAGGCCTGTGACCGGGTCCAATTCAACTTGTAAAAAATATGGTAATCGGAGACCGAGGTGAGTATTCCGGTTTCTGAGAGTCCCATTGCTTTGACCAGTTTCAGGTCGTCCGGATGGGCCCGGATCCAGCCGGTGATTTCCGGATAAGGATAATTCCTTTCCTGACATTTGCGCAGAGCTTCTTTGTCCCTTTTACTGTAAAGAAAGAATTCAGTTTGGCGGATGACCCCATAAGGGCCTCCCATACGATGGAGAAAATCAAAAATTTTCAGGACCTGTTCCAGGGTATAGGGGGGGCGGGCCTGCTGGCCGTCCCGAAAAGTGGTGTCGGTGATCCAAAATTCTTCACAGGGGTCGATGGGTAAGATCTTGTGATCAAAATCGATGCGGGAGATCTCCTCATAGGGAAAGATATCCCGCTGCAGGTTGGGTTCGGGAATGTCCTTCAATTCATAGTTCCAAAAGCGGTTAGGCTCATGATCCAGGACTTTTTTATTCGGGTTCCAGTGGGCCATAACAACCTCCCTACTGTTCGGCGTTAATCGTTCGTCGTTCGTCGAGTAAAAATCTTAAATTCCCATTCCTCTTTCGCCGAACACTCAACACTGAACGCTGAATGTCTTCTCATTATTTTTTGATGTCCAACCTCAACCCCAACTCATTTAACTGGATCCTGCTGACACTGGCGGGAGCGTTGGTCATGGGGCAGACCGCCTTTTGGGTTTTGGGAAAGGCAATGACTTCCCTCAAAGATGGGACGCCGGTCATCAGCATAATCAAGCGGTCCAATCCAAAGGCGATCCCGCCGTGGGGCGGGGCACCCATTTCCAGGGCCTCCAGAAGAAAGCCAAACTTTTCTTCCGCCTCTTCCGCGGAAATTTTAAGGACTTTAAAGATCTGCTCCTGCAGACTTCTTTGATGGATACGGATACTGCCGCCGCCGATTTCATTGCCATTCAAGACCAGATCGTAGGCGCGGGAACGGACTTTCTCCGGCTGGGTTTCCAGAAGAGGGAGGTCTTCCTCCAAAGGTGCGGTGAAAGGGTGATGCACCGCACCGTAGCGGCCTTCTTCCGACCGATATTCCAAAAGGGGGAATTGAAGGACCCAGGTAAATTCAAACTGATTTTGGGGCAGGGGAAGCTGTGCCCCGAGATGGAGACGGATCTTACCCAGGACTTCATGGACCACGGAAGGGACATCGGCCTGGAAAATAATCAGATCATCGGGCCGGGCTTCCAAGGTCCGGTCTATGGTCTTTCGCTCTTCTTCGGTAAAGAATTTGGCCAAGGGAGACTGCCATCCTTCAGGATTGATCTTGGCCCAGGCCAGGCCCTTGGCCCCCCATTCTTGGGCCAGGCCGGTAAGCTCATCCAAATCCTTGCGGGAAAAGGCGGCGCCGTCAGGGACTCTGATGGCCTTGACGCAGCCTCCTTTCTGGGCGGCTTCGACAAAGACCTTGACCTTTGACTGCTTGACCAGGTCGGTCAGATCCATAATTTCCAGCCCGAACCTCAAGTCCGGACGGTCGGTCCCATAGCGATTCATGGCCTCTTCATAAGTCAGTCGACGGAAAGGCCTGGGAATTTCAATTTTAAGAATCTGCTTGAATAATTGGCACATAAGTTCTTCAATTAAATCGTAAATATCATCTTCGGAAATAAAGGACAACTCCATGTCCAACTGGGTGAATTCCGGCTGCCGGTCGGCACGGAGGTCTTCATCCCTGAAGCAGCGGACCACCTGATAATAGCGGTCAAAGCCGGCCACCATCAGGAGTTGTTTGAAGAGCTGAGGAGACTGGGGCAGGGCGAAGAACTTTCCCTGTTGGACCCGGCTGGGGACGAGATAGTCCCTGGCCCCTTCCGGAGTGCTTTTGGTCAGGAAAGGGGTTTCCACATCACAGAACCCTTTTTGGTTCAGGAAATTTCGGATGAACTGGATGGCCTGGTGGCGGATAAAAAAATTTTTCTGCAGGCTCGGACGGCGAAGGTCGAGATAACGGTAGTGCAGACGGACGGCCTCAGAGACTTCGGCCGTGTCTTCCAGGGTAAAGGGTGGGGTCTTGGAAGTATTCAATAATTGATATTCATCCACCAGGACTTCGATTTCTCCGGTTCTCAGATTGGGATTGGCCATGCCTTCGGGCCGGGAACGCACTTTTCCGTGAATGATAATAACATATTCACTACGAAGTTGATGGGCCGATTGATGGACAGTGCTGTTGATCTCCGGGTTGAATACGACCTGGGTGATGCCGGCCCGGTCCCGGAGGTCAATAAAGATAAGCCCTCCATGGTCACGGCGGGTGTCCACCCATCCGGCCAAGGTTACGAACCGGCCTATATCCTGGGCAGTCAGAGTTCCACAGTCGTGGGTCCGCTGTCCGATGGGTTTGGTTTCAGTCAATGGGTTCTCCTTTAAAGAACAGGATTCGAGGATTCTAGGATTCAAGGGTTCAAGGATGTTTTTTGAATTTAATTATTTTTCACTCGAATCCTTGACCCCTTGACCCCTTGAATCCTTTTATTTGAGATATCTTTCTAAAAAATAATCTAAAAATTGGGGAATCGGAATTTCTTCCTGACTCTGAGTGTTCAAGTTGCGGATCAGGATCTGATCCTTATTCAGTTCCTCAGTTCCCAAGATGGCGGCATAATGACTTTTGACCTTATCGGCCCGTTCTAAGCCGGCTTTTCAAACTTTTATCTTCATAATCCATAACGGCCGGTATTTCTTTTTTAATAAGGGTCGTTAATAGATCAAAAGCCTTATCTCGGGCCTCTGCTCCTAAAGGGATAATAAAAACGAAAGGCCGGCTTAGCCATTCTTCCTGAGGAGATAAAAGCAGCGCCGCTCTTTCCAGACCAATGGCAAAACCGATAGCCGGCAGATCAGGCCCCCCCAACAGCCGAATGCAGGCCGTCATAACGCCCGCCGCCGGCCACCGCATCCTGGGCCCCAAGATGGCCGGCACTGACCTCAAAGGTAGTCCGGCAGTAATAATCCAGTCCTCGGACCAGTCTGGGATCCAGATGGGATGGAATGTGAAGCCGATAGATGAGTTCCTGCACTTGAGCAAAATGGGTTTGACATTCCGGGCAATTAAAAGCCGTGATGGTCGGAGCGTGCTACTAAAACTTCCTGACAGCGTTCCACCTTGCAGTCAAATACCCGTAAGGGATTGGTCACCGTCCGGCGTTGACAGTCCGGGCATAAAACCGATTTGTTGTCTTCCAGAAACTCCTTGCAGGGCCGAGGTGAAAGAAGGCCGGCAAACCGGGCAGCCCAGGGAATTGATTCGCAGGCGGGTTTCCTGAAGCCCCAGGTGATCCAGAATTTGCATCAAAAGATAAATCATCTCCGCATCGGCATAACGGGCTGTCGGTTCCTATATATTCGGCATTGATCTGATGGAACTGGCGCAAGCGTCCTTTTTGGGGCCGTTCATGGCGGAACATGGGGCCGATGGAAAAAAGTTTGTGGATCGGCTGTTGCCCTTGGAGATTGTGCTCGATAAAGGCCCGCAATACCGAGGCCGTAGCCTCAGGGCGTAAAGTGATCGAATCCCCGCTTCGGTCAATGATGGTGTACATTTCTTTTTCGACAATATCGGTATAAGAACCGATGGAACGGACAAAGAGGTCCGTTTTTTCCAGGATTGGGGTTCTGATTTCAGAAAAGCCGAAGGTCCGGAAGATCCCACGGGCCGTTTCTTCCATGAAGACCCATTTCTCCGCTTCACCGGGAAGGATGTCTTTAAAACCCTTTAAGGCTTGAATATTCATAGTACCTCTTACTTACTGACCATCAATTCAGTAACTTGTTATTTATATAAAAAAAATTCTCTTTTGTCCAGAAATTGTTAATTAATTACGGAGTTAATATGAAAATAGGATTTGAGGATTCCAGTCTCAGGGTGGGATTGAATTCTATACACCATTTTCCTGGAGGGAAAACCGTTAGTTGGACTTATCCAAGATATCCTCTACCTATTTCATAGCGGTGGAAGCGCGAGGAAATTCGATAGTCGAGATGAGCAACAACAAGGTAGATTGGATTTCCTCCTTTGAGGTCCCTTCCTAGACAGCCCGACGGGTATGCGAAGGTAACCGATCCCTAAGAATGTACGGCAGCTGCACCGGCCAGTTAGATGAATTCTGCCGTCTTTTCCTTTATCGGACCGGCATCGTGGATTGCTGAGTCGAGTGTTTCGAGGACGGAGATGGCTTCAGAAAAAAGTTTAAACAACTTCTGGTAATGTTTGACAGGCACTTTTGGATTGGACATAAGAGCGCTCCGAAATTTTTTCCCTGTTTCTCTTTTTATTTTTATTCCATCCTCCAATGCAAAGTTTCTCCTGAGGGTTGAATGAACTATCTCATCATTTATGGAGTTCTTTTTTAACCTCTTTCACGAGTTTCGGCAATATAGTGCCGGTCTTGCCCTGGATCAGGTAATCCGATATCCCTTCTGCAGTCAGGGGAGTGGGATCGGCATTGATTTCAATGATAATGGTTTGTTTTCCCTGTCGGCGCTGCCTGGCCATCCTGGGCAGATAGGCAAAAGGATAAACCACGGCCGAGGTCCCGCAGATCAACATGAGATCGCATTTACTTGCTTCTTCCTGGCTTTCCTGGGCCACATCCGCAGGAATGGCTTCCTGAAAATAAACCACATCCGACTTCAGAACACCATTACATTTTTTACATAAAGGCGGCAATTGATCTTCCTTGGCCAAATGCTCCAGGTCGTATTCCGTGCGGTCATAACGGGTATCGCAGGAAAAACATCGGAGCAAGGAGATATTCCCATGATAATCCAAGACTCTTTTGTTTCCTGCCTTCTGGTGCAGGTTGTCGATATTCTGGGTGACCACACATTTCAGGATGCCCATTTTCTCCAGCTCGACCAGGGCATAGTGGCCCGGATTAGGGAGGGCATCCTCCAGATTTCCCATAAGTGAGGCCCCGGCCAGGGTTTCTTTCCAAAATTGTTTGGGATTGGCCTGAAACCGGGCATAAGCTTCGTAGGCCTTTCTTTCGGCCTCCGGGTTCTTGGTCCAGACCCCGTCCGGTCCTCGAAAATCTTTGATTCCCGATTCGGTGGAGCTCCCCGCACCGGTCAGTGCTATGGCATGCTGACTTTTAAGCAAATGTTCTGCCGCTTTTTGAATTAATTCCTCCATGGTTTTGCCCTCCTGGGTCCATCGATTTCAATTAATAAGATTTGGTAATAAATATAACTTATAAAAAAATAAAATTCAACTAGACCGGACGATAATCGTATGACCTTCATATCCTATATTTATTCTTGACTCGTATTTTCTCTCTATTTTATACTCGATCATCCGGAAAAATTTAATTAAAACTGATCCTGCATTTTTTCTAAAATATTTGCTATGAACATCTCATCGAAAACAACAGGCTGGTTGCTTATCCTCTTCCTCATCATCTTAATTATTTCGGCCGTTATTTATTTCCGAATGCCAAGGCCCTGTCAGGAACCAATAACTTTTCGTATCGGTAAAATGGATGAAAGGTTCGGGTTAACCCGTCAGGAATTTAGAACAGCCGTGAATATGGCGGCGGCCATGTGGGGGAAACCCTTTTCCCGGGAACTTTTTCGAGAAGATCTTGAAGGTGTCGTCGAGGTCAACCTGGTTTATGACTACAGGCAGCAGGCAACGGACAACTTAAAAAAGCTCCATTATAAAATTGACCGTTCCAAAGATTCCTATGAGGAATTAAAAACAGACTGTGAAAATTTAAAAGCAGAATATGAACAAAAAAATATATCCTTGGCTGCTGACTTTAATGCCTTCAATGCCCGGATGAACACTTTCAATAGGGAAGCCGAATCCTGGAACCGAAGCGGAGTAGTTTCTGAAAGCATCCACTCGCGGCTGTTGAATGAAAAAAATGAATTGAATGCACTGCGTGATCATCTGCAGGGACAGCAGGAGGAACTTAAAAGACTGGCGGATACGATCAACAGCTTGGTGGTGGTCATTAATGAAATCGCATCCGATTACAACCTGGATTTGGGCAACCATCAGAGTCTGGGCCAGGCCCTTGGGCCTAAGTTCTGTGAAGGCCACTATGAAAACCAGAATGGCCGGCAGTCCATTACCATTTTTCAGTTTGATAACGACTACCGGCTGGTCCGCGTGCTTGCCCATGAATTCGGCCATGTCCTGGGCCTGGACCACAGTCAGAACGAGGATGCTGTTATGTACCGGCTGATTAAGTCCAAGGCACTGGAGCTGGCTCCGGATGACGTGGCGGCATTAAAAAAGCGGTGTAAAATGCCTTAAATCTGCACAGCCCTGTCAAACCTCTTCGATTAATATTCATCTTTGAATTTTGCTGGCCTTTTTTCTTTGGTCGAATCGATTCCTTCGATAATGTCCGTGGTCATATAACATAAGGCCTGATAAGTCGCTTCCCGGTGCAAGGTTTCAGCCAGGGTGTTTCTGGTGGCGGCGTCGATGGATTCCTTAAGCATCCTGATGGGTAAAACCGGCATGGCGGCGATTTTTCCAGCCAGTTCGAGGGCATGATCCATCAATTTTTCCGGCGGGCTGAGATGATTGACCAGCCCAATACGAAAGGCCTCTTCGGCGGAGAGGATATCCCCGGTCATCAAAAGTTCAAAGGTCCTGGCCCGGCCGATCAATCTGGTAAGGAAGTATTCCGCGCCCATTCCGGGATGAAGCCCGATCTTGGCGAAGGTGAAACCGATCTTGCTGTTGGTGGCCGCTATTCTCATGTCGCAGGCCAGGCTGACGCAGGCCCCGGCGCCGATGGCATGGCCGTTGATGGCAGCGATGGTCGGAATTTCCAGATCCATCAGACGCAGAAAAGAATTATAAAAGGCGAAAGACTCTTTTTTGCGTTTGGCCGGGTTTGAGCCCACATTGCCCCTCATCTTATCCAGGTTGCCGCCGGCGCTGAAAGACCGGCCGGCACCGGTAAGGATCAACACTTTGGGTTCCGAATTCTTCTTGATTTGGTCAATGGCGGAACTGAAGGCCACGGCCATGACATCGTTCATGGCGTTCAGTTTATCCGGTTGATTAAAGGTCAATACGCAAATCCTGTTTTTGGTTTCTACGAGAACAACTTGGTCTGTTGCCATTATCTTACCTCCGTTTTTTAGGTGTTAAGGCTGAAGGCTGAAGGAAAAAATGAAAAAAGTTTTCTTCGCAGTTCTTTCAGCCTTTAGTCTTCGGTCTTCAGTCTATGTTTTTCTATTCTCCAATGGTTACCGGTACCCCCGACTTTTCCAGAACCACTTTGATTTCCTCAATCTTTCCCCGGCTAAACATTTCGATCCCCGGCAGTGGTATCTTCCGGCCCAAATTCAGATATTTTCCGTCCCCATAGCGATTAAAGGGCAGAAGAGAAATTTTTTCCGCAGCTATTTCCCGGCTTAAGGCCCCCACTTTATCCAGATTCTCTAAGGAATCATTATAGCCAGGGATGAGGGGCAGCCTCAGCCAGATGGGGATATTCCGCGGGATGCGCCGCAAGTTGGAAAGAGGCAAGGCATTGCTGACCCCGGTGACCTGTGTATGGACCTTTGGATCCATATGTTTGATATCAAATAAAACCAGGTCGACATAATTAAGTATCTCTTCCAACGTGGACCAGGGTGCATAACCGCTGGTGTCCAAAGCGGTATGTAACCCCCGCTCTCGGCAGGCCTTCAAAAGTTCCAGGACAAATGGGGCTTGGGCCAAAGGTTCTCCGCCGGAAATAGTCACGCCGCCGTCGGAGCGGTGGATAAAAAGCTCGTCTTTTTTGATCTCGGCCATCACTTGCTCAACGGTCATGATTTCACCCACCGCAGTCAAAGATTTGGCCGGGCAAACGGCAACGCAATCCAGGCACCGATTACAACGATTCCGAATGATCCTCCTGCCTTTTTCCGGATGAAAGGTAATGGCCTTTTTCGGACAGACTTCAAGACATTTGAGGCAGCCGATACAGCGGTCATCATGGATCATCAGTTCCGGGAAGCTGTTGGCGGATTCAGGATTGTGGCACCACAGGCACTTAAGGGGACACCCTTTGGTAAAGACCGTGGTCCTTATTCCCGGACCATCATTAGTGCTGAAACTCTGAATAAGAAAAATCGATCCCCGGTCCGACCGAAGCTCCGGTTTATTGTTGTCCATCAATTTTTTAGATCTAACCAATTCAGTTCACAGGTTTATCAAAGGTCCCAAACACGTCACTCCGGCGGAAGCCGAAGTCCAGGAAAACCTCTGGATTCCGGCCTTCGAGACTGTGTCGTAATAGCGGACAGCGCCATCAAAGCCGTCATCCAGAACTTAATGAAAATACTGGATTCCGTGTCGCGCTTCGCTTGCACGGAATGACAAAAATATAATTACGACACAGTCTCTTCACCGGAATGACCCCAAATGATAACCTTCTTTTTTGTCCTTAATAGGATAAATGTCTTACAGCCCTTTGAACTGGGCTACTCTTTTTTCCATAAAGGCCCTGACGCCTTCGCGATGATCTTCGGATTGACGGCATACCCCCTGGGCAAAGCTTTCAAAATCCAGTTGGGCTTGAAGGTCGTTGTGCCGAAGCCCTTTATAGATAGCCTTTTTCATTAACTTGATCGATAAGGCCGGCCCTTTGGCCAGTTTCCCGGCCAGTTCATAGGCGGAGGTCAACAAGGCCTCGGAAGGAACCACACGGGTAACTAGTCCGATCCGTTCCGCCTCCCGGGCATCAATCATGATCCCGGTGGTCAGCATCTCAAAGGCCTTATCCGGTCCTATAAGTTGCGGCAGCAGTAAAGTGGCTCCCAGGTCGCCGATCAAACCGACCCGGACCCAAATGGCCCCAAAACGGGCGGTTTCCGAGGCAATGCGGATATCACTAAGCAAGGCCATGGAAAGGCCCGCACCAGCAGCCACACCGTTAATCGCCGCAATGATGGGGATTTCCAGATCCCTGATCACCTTAGCTGCGTAACCGGTTCCTTCCAGCAGGTCGGCCTGGGTCTTTTTCGGCCCGCGCCCTTCGATATTGGCCGCCAATCTGGCTCCTACATCTGATCCTGAACAAAATCCTCGGCCGGACCCGGTGATCACCAGTACTTTAATTTCAAGATTCCCCTGGATGTGGTCGATGATCGTCCGAAAATCATTCCACATCTCGGTGGACATGGCATTGAGCTTGTCCGGATTGTTCAAGGTCAAGGTGGCAATACCTTCTTCTTCCTTTAAAAACATTTTATCGAATTCCATTGCATCTCCTTGCTGTTTAACATGAAGAACGGAATGCTTTATTAAACTCAAAATGATTGTTTAAGGAGGGAACCACGGAGTTTTAAAATTCCCCCTTCCGCACCCTCCCCCTCCGAGGGGGGAGGGCAGGGGTGGGGGTGAATTATTCTCGACTTAAAGACTTAATTCTGTTCTCTCAATGATCTGGTCCTGCACTCCTTTGGTCATATCCACAAAATAAGCCGCCAGCCCGGCAGTCCTGACCACCAGATCGGAATATTGATCCGGATGCATCTGAGCATCGAGCAACGTCTCCCGGTCGATAACATTAAATTGGGTGTGGTGAATGCCAAGATCAACAAAGGTCTTCAGCAGGGAGATGAAATTGGCCCCGTTGTTCTTCTTCAGCTCTTGAGGAGTGAATTTTTGGTTGAACAGGTGGGTGAAAGTTCCGGCGTGGTCTAACTTGCTGATGGATTTCATGGTAGCCAGAGGACCTTTCTTATCCGTGCCGATGACCGGAGATACGGTTCCGTCATTAAACAAATCCAGATCCTTCCGGCCGTCGGGTGTGGCCCCGGTCATCCCGCTGTAATCGTAATAGGAAGAAGCCCCGGTCCCGTCTTCATTGAAGGGCCAGCCCCAGATATTTTTAAAGCTTTTAAAGGCCTGGTTGGTCTTCTTGTAGAATTCCCGGCCGATGAGGTCCACATAATCTTCATCATTGCCCCATTTGGGTGCGTCATTAATAAATTGCTGACGCAGATCTTCCCTGCCTTCCCAATTGTTTTTCAAGGCTTCAAGAAGGTCGGCCATCTTAACCTTTTTCTCGTCAAACACCAGCTTCTTAATGGCCGCCAGGGAATTGATGATCGTGACCTGGCCGACTGGTTGAATGATGGTATTATGATAATATTTGAACTCGCGACAGTCTTTCCCGGCTTCCAGACAGCCGTCCACCACAGCCGAGAGAAAGGGCTGGGGCAACCATTCTTCTTCCAAGGCATCGACGAGATTATAGATGGTCACCAGTTTGTGTAAAAAGAATTTTACCTGCTCCAGGTAGGCCTGCATGGCATCATCCACCGAGGTCCAGGTCAAGGGGTCCGTGGTTTTGGCCCCGACCTGTTTATTGCTGAATTTATCCACTCCCTGGTACAAGGCGTATTCAAAGCACTTGGGAAGGACAAAGGTGCCTCCCAAGGCCCTTTGACACATGGCCTTGCCGGGTACGATCCATCGCATACAGCCGTCGGTCCCGTAATCCCGGGCATCTTCCAGGGGGAGGCCGAGGTTCATCAGGAAGGGGATCATCATATTGTCATTAAAAAAGGAATAAACACCGGGTTGTTTAAGCAATGAGGAGATGATTTTTCGATACAAACTTTGGGGTGTTTGCGGATGGAGCCTGACGGCCAGGGCCGGTTGATTGAAACCCACCTCGTCTTTGGCATCCATGATGATATAGGTCATTTCATTGGTGGCGTCAACACCTTCGGTATCCACCCCTCCTATGGTTACCACGCGGGTGATCAAAGGCCCGGCCGAGGGGTGAGAGGGGGGAATCAAAGCCCCTTCTTCATTGAATTTAAGCAGCAGGTGCTCCACCAGTTCCTGGGCCTGCTCGTAAGTCAACAGGCCATCTTCCTTATCCTTTTTGTAAAAGGGATAAAAGATCTGGTCCACCCGGTCGCCATTACCGGAGGTCTGAATGTCGAGCACACGGACCACCAGATTGATAAACCAATAGAACTGCAAGGCCTCATGAAGGGTACGGGGTTGATTTTCCGGCACCCAGGCGCAAACCTCGGCCATTTCCTCCAGCTCCGCCTTTCTCTTGGGATCCGTGGCCTTGGCCGCCTCTTGCCTGGCAAGCTCTGAAAACCTTTTGCCCTGACGAATCACCGCTTCGGAAGAAATAATCACCGCCTCATAAAAGGCTTTTTTCTTGAGAAATTCCCGGGTATGCAAATAGAGTTCCGGATCGGATTTGATTTCATCCAGCTTGTTTTTGGCGTCGGCGATGATCCCCTTCAAGCCGGTTTGGAAAATTCTGGTGTAATTCGGCGAACCCACATGGCCGCCATGGCGCCACAAGAAGACACCCTGGTTGGGATAAAACCAGTAGTAGAGGATGTCCTTGGGCAAGAGATTGCGCTCCATGCCGTGAACCGATTTCCCTTTCCAGTATTTATGGATCCGGTGGAGTTCCTCCCGTTTTTCATCGGTAACTAATTGGCTGTACTCGGTGTCGATGGCCTTGTCCAGCCAACTGCTCCATTTTTCAGGAAAGGTGATCATGGAGCAAGGTTCACTGGAGACATTTCCGACGATACGTTCGTTAGGTAAGATGTAGAGGGTTCGATTGTCCAGAAAGTGGGCCATGGCCTTGGCCCGCCGGAGGACCATGGGCTCTCCTTCTGAGGCTTGATACCCTTCGGTAATCAACCGCGCCCGTTCAATGCACAATTTAACCTCATCACGATAAGGATTGCGCCCCTCTTCCTTAACCCGGGTCACATTCCCTTTGGCGGCTTCGATCCTTCCCGAGCCTCTACTGCTCTTGTTTTGGTAAACAATACTTTTCCTCATCTCCTTGGTCACCCGCGAAGGTGGCGGAGAAACCTTTGGACCTATTGTTCGTTCGGCTAAACTCATGACTGTCCTCCCATAGAAATCTTGTTAAGGGTTGTTTTTATCGCAAAGCCATAACTCAATTATGATTAAATAATATTTAATTTTTATGCTGTTCTTATAAAATGTCAACCATTATTTATTTTCCGCGGGTTTTGGCTGAATAATGCCGCTTGCCAAGAAGCCCCGGTTTCTTGATTGCATTATCAATAATTTTGGCAATAAAAATAATTTGGCAAGAGAATATTTATCATTTATAATAGGTTACAAAGCATTTGAAGGGTTGGGTAAACCATAAGTTATCACAAACAGAAAAATGATCAGGGTTGCCTTCCCCAATTTAGATTTTAAATTGTAGTGTTGTACAGAAAAACTTTAGGATAACTTGTTGGCGCCGCCTGCGGCGTCGCCAATTGGGCGTTGCCCCTATCGGTTCCATGTCCCGGCCGGCTCCGCCGCAGGCGTTCGCCAACCAGGCCATTGGACACCGATGTCACTTGCTTGCCTGGGTCTAAAGGCCCCGCAAGCTGTGGGCCACGGGTCAACGCCGCATTAGAGGTTTCAAAGAAAGGAAGTTCTGTTGCCATACTACCATCTTCATCCGGACGTAGGGATGAATTTCCAAGCCAACCGTGTGCTCACATACGGCGAGTCTGCAGGCCGGATTCATGATATCAAAGACATGCTTGCCACGGTCCGCGACTATGATGATTGGTATGTCGGTTGGCTGAGTTTGGCTCATGAAGCAGAGGCCGAAGGCCGTTTCATGAATGCCTCCTATGCCTATCGCATGGCCGAGTTCTTCTTGAAAGAAGATCATAAGGAAAAACTGACCTGCTATAAATCATTTCTCAAGTGCTTTAACAGAGCCACGGAAGGGGATAATTTTACTAGGCATGAGGTTCCTTATCAGGGGAGTACACTCCCAGTGATGTACCTTCGTTCGCAAACGGAAAAGGCCATCATTGTTGCCCACGGTGGATATGACTCCTTCATGGAAGAGTTCTATTTGACAGTCAAGCAGATTCCAAAGGCTGGCTATTCGGTGATTCTATTCGAAGGTCCCGGGCAGGGCACCGCGCTCAAGCGGGGGTTGAAATTTACTCATGAATGGGAAAAGCCCGTCAAAAGTATTCTGGACTATTTCAGTCTGGTTGACGTAACGCTCCTAGGCATCTCATGGGGTGGCTATCTTGCTCTGCGAGCTGCCGCTTTCGAACCTCGCATAAGCCGGGTGATAGCCTATGACGTATGTTTTGATGGACTCGAAGTAATGACCCGCCCAATGCCGCAGCCTATCCGAAATATCTTCAAATTGTTAATATCGCTCAATGCCCAACGACTTGCAAATGCCCTCGTAGCTCGGCTTCGAAAAAGGAGTCTTTTGCTTGATTGGGCGGTCGCCCACGGGATGTACATAACGGGGACACGGATGCCAATTGACTTCTACCAAGCATTGTCTCTGCACACGATGAAAGCCATATCGCACTTGGTCAAACAGGACGTGCTTCTGCTGGCAGGGGAAAAGGATCATTACATCCCTACGAATCACTATTATAGGCAAAAGGAAGCATTAACAGGCGCTTCCTCAGTAGTAGCGAGGCTGTTTACAGAAACAGAAGGCGGGGAACAGCACTGCCAAGTTGGAAACCATCTTCTCGCCGTAAATGAGATGATCAGCTGGCTGGATGGACTTGTAGTGAAACACCTAACAAGTCGTTGCAGTGCAACGCCTGAGATTGGTTCTAAAGCGCGGGATCAGTCCAAATGAACTGCTACCTTCGTTCTGATTCGGGGCGGCGTGCACTGAACTCTATGTTGGGTTACAACAAGCAAACATGAAGGACTGGAGCATATGAACGGACAGATCAGAGAGAATCCAGACTATGGCAATTGGACTCCAAAACCGATGATTTATGTTCCTCTCGCCATAGCACTCCTGTTCCTGGCATCGAGTCTCATGTGGTCTTTCCTGTTGATTCTGGCTGCATTCTTCGTGCTGGTCGCCGCCTTTCTATGGTATGTTCGCTTCAAGCTTTCCCCTAAAGCAGGAAATGTGCAAGAATCCATTTGGCGGCTCGTTTTAGAGCATTTGGACTGGAATGGAGAAGGCAAAGCCGTGGACATAGGGTGCGGGAACGGAGCCCTGGCCATCAAACTGGCTCAGAAGCACGGTAGGGCACAAGTCTTCGGGGTAGACTATTGGGGAAAGAAGTGGGATTACTCGAAGAAGGTCTGCGAACGCAACGCCGCGATTGAAGGAGTCAGTGACCGCGTAACCTTCCAGAAAGGCAGCGCCGCATCATTGCCATTCCCTGACGAATACTTCGATGCGGCCGTGAGCAATTTTGTCTTCCACGAGGTCGGCGGTGTCAGAGACAAGCGTGAGGTTATTCGTGAAGCTTTGCGGGTTCTCAAGAAAGGTGGCAAGTTCGCTTTTCAAGACGAATTCCTCATCAAGAAGATGTATGGCGATCCAGATGCGTTAGTCACCACTATCAAGAGCTGGGGAACAACCAAAGTGGAGCTCATTCAAACCAGAAACTCGCCCTTTATCCCACCCCTGTTGAAGGTACCTTTCATTTTGGGAACTATGGCGATGATACGGGGAGAGAAATGAGCAGCACACACCAGAAAAGCCCAACGAATCGTTCCGCCGGATCGCTAAAGATCACAGTGAACTCGTTGTTGTCGAGGACGCTTCGCGCCCTCAAAATGGGGTGCGGATGATAATCCGTAGCCCATTTTGAGAACCAGTAAGACTTTCTTGAAACTAAACCTTTAACCCGCCTTCTCCATTTTCAGCCCGCAGTTGTTGATAACCAACCTACCATCTTTGAAAAGGGCGGCTACCCGGCTGCCCACTATATGAGGATCCTGGAATGGGTCTCCGTCCACCAGGGCCAGATCGGCGGTCTTTCCGGTTTCAATGGAACCGAGATTCTTTTCCAGCCCCAGGCAGGTTGCACTGTTGATCGTGGCTATTTTTATGGCGTCTGCACCGGTAAAGATTTTCTCACCCGCGGCTTGGTTGAGAAACAAATCGAAAAGATCGATCTCCTGCTGCATCATGGCCGGGGTGCAGGGGGGAATGCCGCCGTCGTTTGAGAGGGTTATCTTTGCCTTGTTTTTAAACAGAAGACGGATATTCCTGGCGCCGTAAACAGCAGCTGGGGCATAATATTTAAACATGGTGGTCATGGGCATGAACCCAAAGACCTTCATTTTTCCCGAGTTGGCCTTGTCGTAATGTTTTTGCGCCCCTGCTTTGAATTCAGGAATCCAATATTCATCCACCAGAGTGCTATGGACCCGGTTTCTGAACTCTGTCAACAGGTTCATATCGGGATCTTCAGAGGAGGGCTCTCCTTTGACCTTAAAACTGACATCATAGGGTACTGACAGGGTCGGATCGCTGAAGCAGCCTTTTGACAAAAAAGCTTCGATATCTTGCTGGGAGAGAACCCCATCTCTGGGAAGATGGGCCAGGGAGGAAATCCCGGCCTCCACGGCCTTTTTGAATGAGGCGATGGAAACCTGATGAATGGTCGATTTCAAGCCCCGTTTTCTGGCCTGATCGGCAATGGCATTCATTTGATTCTGGGTCATGATGGTCGAGGTGGGCTTATAATTGGTCATATTTTCTTTCTGCTCACCGATTTTGATCACTTCGGCACCGCGTTCATCGATGGCCCTGTCCACTGCATCCCTGACCTGTTGTTCCGAGGCCTCGATCGGGAATTCAACCCCACCGCTGTAGGGGAGGGTATGGGCGACAGAAGGGATGCCCAAAGCCGACCTCATCCACCTCGCGACCAATCCAACCTTCTCCAGTAAATATCCCCCAGGAGGACCAACGACGATGGATTGTAAGAAACGGGGGCCGGGGATTTCACCTTTAGCAATCCGATCCCTGAGAAGCCTGGTCCGGCGCAGATCTTCGGCATAGGCATCCCTTATGGTGGTGATGCCGTGGATCAGACATTCGGCCATGTTCTTCTCGATTTGTTTATCGCTGTAAGCCTTGAACCCTTTGATATCCTTCCTGTCCGGAAGCGTGGTCGGGGCAGTAATCGTGATGTGACAATGGGTATTGAACAATCCCGGTATAACGGTCTTTCCCTGGCAATCGACGGTGAAGTCGGCCTTGATCCCGCCGGGCTCAGAGGTTTTGGCCAGCGATATTATTTTGGAGCCTTGAATCATGAGGCTGATACCGGCATCAAAAAAACGTCCATTGACCACATCTATAAAACGTCCATTTTTCAGTTCCACTCTGGCCTCAGGGCCGGGCCCAAAATCTTTTTCAAATTTTGTCTCAGGATAATTCATGGCCATTCCTCCTTTTTAACTATTGGTTTAATTTTATAAACTCTTTGAAATCTTAACTCAGCCTGATATCTTCATTGGTTGTATTGTTGACGAATTTGTTTTGAGACATCAATCTGTTCCTCATGAGATTTCGATTGCCAAAAAGGAAATCATTGGGCTGTTCAGTTATTTTACATGGTTTGACCATTTTACTTACGCTCAAATTGTCCCCTTCACTGCTCATCTGTCTTTAAAGATTTAACACTTTCATTATAAACCCAAAAAAGCTAAAATACAATTATTTCATAACCTGGAAAGACGACCCCGAACCGGCCGAATTTTTCAAAAGGAAAAATTTTCATGACCGACCGACCCAAGCTCTATCTGATCGACGGCAGCTCCTATATTTATCGGGCCTTTTTTGCCATAGGCCGCCTTTCCAATTCTAAGGGGATGCCCACCCAGGCCGTCTTCGGATTTGTTCAGATGATTCGAAAGATCATCGAACAGGAAAAACCTGACTTTCTGGCCATGGTCTTTGATGCCAAAGGGCCGACCTTCCGGCATGAAATGTATGACGAATACAAAGCCCATAGGCCGTCCATGCCCGATGACCTTATCGTCCAGATCCCTTACATCAAAGAAGTCAGCCGCTGTTATGGCCTGCCGATTCTGGAAAAACAGGGTGTAGAGGCCGATGATATCATCGCCACGCTGGCCAAAGAGGCTGAGGCTAAAGGGTTTGAGGTGGTCATGGTCTCCGGAGACAAGGATTTGATGCAGATGATCTCTCCCCATATCCGGATGTGGGATACCTTGAAGGATCAGGTCTTTGATTTGGAGACGGTTCGGGAACGATTCGGGACCAGGCCGGAAAGAATAGTAGATATCATGGGCCTGGCTGGAGACAGCAGTGACAACGTCCCCGGTGTTCCCGGTATCGGGGAAAAAACCGCCGTTAAGCTGATTCAGGCCCATGGATCATTAGAAAATATTCTGGACGAAGCCACCCCCGTCACCCCACCCAAATTAAAAGAGAAATTGCTTCAATACAAAGAACAGGCCCTGCTTTCCCGCACCCTGGTCACTTTGGACAGCAAGGTCCCTCTGGATCTTTCGGCAACAGATCTCAAAATCCAACCTAAGGACACACCTCGTCTGAAAGCACTTTTTCAGGAACTGGGTTTCAAAAAATTTATTGAGGACCTGGGGGGAGGGGAGGCGGCAAAAAAACCTGTTTTAATGGACTACAAAGGTATTACGGATTGGAATGAGCTGGTCTCTTTTGTTGAAAAAATCAAAAAGGCCGGACGGGTTTCGCTGGACCTGGAGACCACCTCCGAAGACCCCATGAAGGCCGAAATCGTGGGGATCGGACTCTCCTATGAGGAGGGCAGGGCGGTTTATATCCCGGTGGGCCATACCTATCTGGGCGTCCTGACTCAGCTTCCTTTATCCGAGGTTTTGCAATTATTGAAAGGGGTTCTGGAAGACCCAGGTATAGAAAAGATCGGTCAGAACATCAAGTATGAATGGATCATTCTCAAACGGTACGGGCTGGCTTATAAAGGCAAAGCCTTCGATACCATGATCGCCTCTTATCTCCTGAACCCTTCACGTAGGACCCACAGCCTGAATCAGATCGCTCTGGATTATTTAAATCGTCGTTTGACCACTTATAAAGAAGTGGTCGGAACTGGGGCCAAGGCCAAGAATTTTTGTGAGGTTCCTGTTGATGAGGCCATCGCCTATGGGGCTGAAGACGCTGAATCCACCTTGGCCGCTGCAGGAAGACTGCGTCCATTACTTGAAACAGAAGGGCTGGATGAGCTCTTTCAACAAATGGAGATGCCTCTGATGCCCGTCCTGGCGGAAATGGAGATGCACGGGGTCCGCTTGGATGCCCAGGCCTTGGCTGATTTTTCCAAAGAGATGGATGTTCGTCTGTTCCAAGCGGAAGAACAGATTTATCAAATGGCCGGAGAGCGGTTCAACCTCAATTCACCGCAGCAGTTGGGCCATATCCTTTTTGAAAAACTAAAGCTCCCCCAAGGGAAAAAGACCAAGGGCCGAACCGGCTTTTCCACCGATGCCGAAGTCCTCAAGGATCTGTCCCTCCACCACCCTCTGGCGGCCGAGGTTTGGAACTATCGCTCCTTGAGCAAACTCAAATCCACTTACATCGATGCCCTGCCCAAACTGATCTTGCCCAAAACACGGCGTCTGCATACCTCTTTCAATCAAACTATTACCGCTACCGGGCGTTTGAGCAGCAGCGAACCCAATCTGCAGAACATTCCTGTCCGGACTGAAGAAGGCCGGCGGATCCGTCAGGCCTTTATCCCGGAGGCGGGCTGGAAGATGCTTTCCGCTGACTATTCGCAGATCGAGCTTCGCATCCTGGCTCATTACAGTGAAGACAAAACTTTGATTGAAGCCTTTCAAGAGGGACAGGACATTCACAGCCGTACTGCGGCCGAATTGTTCGGATGCACACCTCAGGAAGTCACCTCAGAAATGCGGCGTCAGGCCAAGGTGATCAATTTCGGCATCCTTTACGGGATGAGTGCCTTCGGTCTTTCCAGGGAACTGGGGATCAACAACCGGGAGGCTCGGGTTATGATTGACCAGTATTTTTTAAAGTACGGGAAAGTAAAGCAGTACATTGAAGACACTCTGGCCGAGGCACGTCGGACGCAAATGGTGACCACCCTGTTCAACCGCCGCCGGCATATGGATGATATCAACAGTTCCAACCGGGCAGTCAGGCAGTTTGCCGAAAGAACAGCCATCAATACCCCGATTCAAGGCACGGCCGCCGATCTGATCAAAATAGCCATGATCCGTATTCATGAAACCCTGACCCGGGAAAAAATGGAATCGCGGATGCTCCTCCAGGTCCACGATGAACTGGTCTTTGAATACCCGGAAAAGGAATCCATTCGTCTTTCGACTCTGGTCCGGGAAATCATGGAAGGGGTCCTCACCCTCCGGGTTCCGTTGGTAGTGCAACTTTCTCAGGGAAACAACTGGGCGGATTTAAAATAAAGATACAAGAATTTTTATGACAAGGGGAAAACGCAATGTCTAAAGAGAAGATTTCAAGAAGACAAAAAGACATATCGAAAATGTTGAGGGAAAAGAAGCAGGGGAATAAAAGAGGTGTTAAAAAGATAAAAAAGAAATAAACAGCTTGGAAGCCAGGAAGTTTTTCTGGAGTCTTAGGTGCAAGAAAAAACTTCCTGGCAAGTCCATAAAATTAATCTTTTCAATAAGCTTCTTTATAGAGGTCTATAATTTCCTGCGGCCCGCCTACCGGCCGGGCATTAAACATCGAGGCCATATCGCCCATAGCGTGTAAGGCGCACATATCGAGTTGATTTTCCAGCACGCCCATATCCCGAAGTCTCAGGGGATGCCCTACTTTTTTCATCAAGGATTCTATGTCGGCGGCGGCGGCCATAGCCGCTGTTTTTTTATCCATATCGGGGGTCATGATCCCCAAAGCCTGAGCTACCATAGCCAGCTTATCGGCAGCAAATTCGGCATTATACCGCATGACCTTCGGAAGGACAATTCCGCAGGCCGCTCCATGGGGAATATTGTTTAAAGCCCCTAAGGTATGGGCCATAGCATGGGCCAAACCTACCTGGGCGACGGTAAAGGCCCATCCGGCCATAGTGGCGGCGATCTGCATGTTCTGACGGGCAGTTTTATTCTTGCCATTAGTAACAGCGATCGGTAGATTTTCCTTAATAAGCCTGATCGCCTGCATAGCCTGGCCGTCACAAATATGATTGGATCTAATACTGGTCATGGCTTCAACGGCATGCGTCATAGCATCCATAGCCGTTGTCGCAGTTAATCCCGGAGGCAGACTCACGGTGAATCTCGGATCAAGGATAGCCGTATTGGGCACGATCCGTACATCAGCTATATAGACCTTACGGCCGACATCCTTGCTTTTTATGACCGCCACGCTGGTCACTTCACTTCCTGTTCCTGAGGTGGTGGGAATAACAATGTGGGGCGTCTGTGGTTCCTGGAGCCGGGAGAAGGCAATATAGTTCATTGCCCGGCCGCCGTTCTTTAAAGTCACACATACCGCTTTGCCAGTATCAATAACGCTCCCGCCGCCGACACTAACAATACAATCCGCCCTGAGTTCTCGGGCCATGGCCACCGCGGCGTCAACCGTATCCAGATCGGTATCCTGGGGAATATCATCGAAGACGCCTACGCAAAATTCCACCAGCGCATCCTGGACCAGTTGTGTGAGTCCGGCTTTTCTCACACCGGGATCCGTTAAAACCAGGGCCCTTTTAACGCCCAGATTGACAATTTCCTTATAGATGGCCGAGAGACTTCCATAGCCGGATATAACGTTTGTCGGGCAATTGTATTGAAACGATGATGGATTCCGGATATCGGAAAGGAGCCCGATTCTGATATTGTCCGGGAAATAAGCCACATGCACCCTCTTAATTTGTGTATATTCGGCTAAACCGCTTTCACCAAATTCCCGTCCAAAACCGGACTGTTTATATCCGCCGAAGGGACAGAAGTCGCCAAAGACGTGGTAGTTATTGATCCACATGGTTCCAGTGCGTATGGATCGTACCAGGCGCTGGGCCCGAGTGTGGTTGGTAGAAAAAATACCCCCCGCAAGACCATAGACAGAGTCATTGGCTACTTCGACGGCTTCTTCGTCGCTGTTAACTTTTATAACGCAGGCTACGGGGCCGAAAATCTCTTCCTGGGCAATGCGCATTTTATTGTTCACCTTGGAGAACAGGGTCGGAGCGTAATAGAACCCTCCTTTTATGCCTTCAACCTCGACACGCTTCCCACCGGTAACCAGCTCCGCCCCTTCTTCCAGGCCCAGCTTGACATATTTCTCCGTGGTCGCTAATTGGGCTTTATTTACCAGCGGTCCCAGATGAGATGTCGGAAGGACTTGATAACCTACTCTAAGCTCCTCGGTTCTTTTTTTCAGCTTATCAAGGAATTCATCATAGATTTTAGCCGAAACCAAGATTCTGGTTCCGGATTCACATATCTGCCCTTGATGCAAAAACGTTGCTAAAACAGCACCATTAGCAGCCAAATCCAAATCGGCATCATCAAGGATAATGTTGGCCGACTTGCCGCCCAGTTCGAGGGTTACTTTTTTAACCGTTTCGGAAGCCATTTTCATGATTTCCCTGCCGACCTCCGTACTGCCGGTAAAGGCGATCTTATCCACGCTGGGATGGGTACATAATATTTTACCCAATTCTCCACCCGGTCCGGGAATAATGTTGATAACCCCTTTAGGAATACCGGCCGCTTTGGCCGCTTCTGCCAAAATAAGTACGCTGAGGGGTGTGGCCGAAGCGGGTTTTAAGACGATCGAGTTTCCCATAACGATGGCGTGGGCGATCTTCCAGAAGGCCATGTACAGAGGAAAATTCCAGGGGATAATCCCAACACATACACCGATCGGTTCTCGGCGGATAAAATCACGCCCTGGGGCAAAAGGGTTCCCGGAATAAGGAATTTCTTCCTCCCAGGGAAATTTATTTTTAGCATAGGCAGCGAGGTTGTTCAGCAGAGGAGGGCCGGTTATAGCGGCTGCCATGGCCAGACGAATCGGCTGCCCGGAATCCATAGATTCAGTAAATATCAGGCGCATACCCTGTAACGTAACCTGATTGGCAAAATGGTATATCTTTTCCGCTCTTGCTTCAGTCGTCAGGCCGCTCCAAACCCCGCTGTCGAAAGATTTGCGTGCCGCAGCTATAGCCTTTTCGGCATCGGCCAACCCTGCCTGGGCGACCGTTGCGATTGGCATTTCAGTGCCCGGATCGATCGATTCAAAACTCCTGCCATCCTGCGCATCCACAAACTCCCCATCAATAAAGAGTTTATAATGGTCCATAATAGTCCCCTCCTATTGGTTGGTCTTCTGTAATAGAATTTTTTAGTGCGAAGCTGATAAGTGCATTTCGCTTGGATGGTTTTTCTCTTCTGCTCCCAGGAAATCGAGTCAGAGTCTAATGTCACTGACCCCGAATCCGTCCCACTCGCTTACAGGCTTTTCTGAAAGGATCATAAAACCTTTTTTGTCGGCGCTGTCTTCATAGGATATCCTGATATTACCCACAAGATGAAAAGTCTCAGGACTGATGACGAAAGTCAATCCATTAAGCTCTTGTACTAGATCGAATTCGCGGATGGCGTCCACCCTCAGGCCTAAGGATGGATCGCAACACCCGCTGGATTGGAGATCGATACGCAAGGGTTTTTGGAATCCTTGTTCGCGGAAAAACAATCTTATGGCCTGATCCGCATCCGGCTCCAGAACGATGATGGGATCCAATTATCCCTCCTAGTTAACAGGTTGCCGAAAAAGATTTATCTATCCCGCCAACGGCGGGATTGCCCTCATCCCTCGTCATTGCGGCGTACTTCTGTGTACGACTCATTCCTCGGGATTTCGGGACGTCTTGTATCTAAACCTCTTTGAGCAACCTGTAAAAAAGAGTTTTTCCGTATCCTATTAACTGTTATCCTTATTAAACATTTTTTTTGAAAATCAGTTTTTTTCAATCCTTTTTTAAAAGGCCTCCTTATAGAGGTTCAGTACCTCCATGGGATCGTTTACCGGCCGGGCGTTAAAGAGGGCTGCCGTATCGGCTATGGCGTGGAAGGCGGCTATATCCAGGCTTTCCTCTTTGATGCCGACGTCGCGCAGGCGCAGCGGATGCCCCACTTTTTTCATGAGGGTTTCAATGGCATCGGCCGCGGCCAGAGCCGCCTCCCGATCCTTCATGCCCGCTGTGTTTACATTTAGCGTTTTGGCCACCTGGATCAGGGCCACAGTGGCATGATCCACGTTATAACGCATGACCTTGGGCAGGACAATGCCGCAACCCTGTCCGTGCGGCAAATGGGAAAGGGCGCCCAGGGTATGGGCCATGGCGTGTGCCAGTCCCACTTGAGCGATGGTAAAGGCCCAGCCGGCCAGTGTGGCGGCGATCTGGAGGTTGAGCCTGGCCTTTTCATTTTTCCCGTCGGCTACAGCCAGGGGTAGGTTTTCGTTGATTAAACGTATGGCCTGGCGGGCCTGGGCGTCGCAAATCAGGTTGGACATCGTGCTGGTCATCGCCTCAATGGCATGGGTCATGGCATCCATGGCTGTGGCCGCCGTCATGGCTTTGGGCAGCGACAGGGTAAACCGCGGATCCAAAATCGCCGCGTTCGGCGTGATGAAGGGATCGACGATAAAGAGCTTGCGTCCGGCACTATGGCTGGTCAAGACGGCGACATTGGTCACTTCAGAACCCGTCCCCGATGTGGTGGGAATGACGATATGTGGCGTCTGGGGCTCGGTCAAAATCAAGAAGTTCAAATGGTCATTGGCCTTTCCACCCTTCTTCAGCGTAACGGAAACGCCTTTGCCCGTATCGATGACGCTGCCCCCACCGACACTGACGATACAATCGGCGTTCAATTCCCGGGCGAAGGCCGTGGCGGCATCCACCGTTTCAAGATCAGGGTCTGGTGGGATTTTGTCAAAAACACCGACGCAAAAATCTCCCAGGGCATTTTTAGCCAATTCGGCCAGCCCTGCCGCCTTAACCCCGGGATCGGTCAGAATCAGAGCCCGGCGGCAGCCAAAATTCGTCACGGCCTTATTGATTGAAGCCAACGTCCCGTGTCCTGCAGTCACCGCCGTCGGACAGAAATAGGAGAAACTGTCAACTTTTTTATAATCGGACAACAACTGCCAGGACATGTTGGATTTCGCATCGGCTATAGAATTGATATGAACGCGCTTGACCTGGGTAAAACCGTGGAGACATTCCAGGCCGAAATCACGGCCCAAACCAGACTGCTTGTATCCGCCGAAGGGACAGAAATCAGCGAAGACATGGTAGTTGTTGATCCACATGGTCCCTGTCCGGACACTGCGGGCGATCCGTTCAGCCCTGGCCGTATTGCTGGAAAAGACGCCGCCAGCTAATCCGTAGATCGTATCATTGGCAATGGCAATCGCCTCTTCATCACTGTCGCATTTCATGACGCAAACCACGGGGCCGAAGATCTCTTCCTGGGCGATGCGCATGCTGTTTTTAACTTTCGTAAAGATGGTTGGCTTGTAATAGAAGCCGTCGAGCCCCGCTACCTCGGCGCGCTGGCCGCCGGTAATCAATTCGGCGCCTTCTTCCTTACCTATTTTCACGTAGCCCTCGACCGTCGCCAGTTGTTCCTTGCTTACCAGGGGCCCCAAATGCGAGGTGGGATCGAGTTGGTATCCGATCCGCAAGGCCTCGGCACGCTTCTTCATTTTTTCAATAAATTCGTCGTAAATTTTGGAATGAACGAGCACACGCGTGCCGGACGAGCAGACCTGCCCTTGATGGAAGAACGTGCCGAAGCAGGCGCCGTCCACTGCCAGATCCATATCGGCATCGTCCAAAATGATGTTGGCTGATTTGCCTCCCAGCTCCAGGGTGACTTTTTTGACGGTATTGGCCGCCAGCTTCATGATTTCACGGCCGACGGCCGTAGAGCCGGTAAAGGAAATTTTATCCACATCCGGATGGGCGCACAGGATATTGCCCAGTTCCCCTCCCTGTCCGGGGATGATGTTAAGAACGCCGTCGGGAATGCCGGCGGCCTTGGCGGCTTCGCCTAGAATGACGGCAGTCAGCGGGGTCATCGTCGCCGGTTTCAGTACCATGGTGTTGCCCATAATCAAGGCCGGGGCGATTTTCCAGATGGCAATATACAAGGGGAAGTTCCAGGGGACGATACCGACACAGACCCCCATCGGCTCCCGTCGGATATATTCTCGCCCCGCTGCGAAGGCGTTCCCTGATACCGGTATCTCTTCCTCCCAGGGGAATTGATGGGTGGCCGCCAGGCTCAAATTGCGTAAAAAGGTCACGCACAACAGCGGATAGTATTTGGCCAAGTTGATGATCTGGCCGGCATCCATACTTTCCGTCATGGCCAAACGCAAGCCCTGCTGGGCAACTTGATCGGCAAAATCCTGCATTTTGGCCATGCGCGCCGCCGGGGTTAATCCGCTCCAGACGCCGCTATCGAAGGCCTTGCGGGCGGCGGCAATGGCCGCTTCGGCATCGGCTTTACCGGCACGGGCTATAGTGGCAATCGGCGCTCCGCTGCCTGGATCAAACGATTCAAAGATTTTTCCATCGCTGGCATCCACAAATTCTCCGTTAATAAAGAGTTTATAATGGTCCATAATTTTCATAACCTCCTATTCGTTATTTTTCTTCAATGAATCTTTTTTTATAGCAAAAAATGGCAGATAATTTTTACTTTAGTGGGAAAACGACAACTGCAAATGAAAAATGTAATTTTATAAGGTTGATTTTGGGTAGAATTCTTTTAACTATATTTTATATTCTGTAATAATATACTTGTCAATATTATTAAGTGTTTTAATGAAAATACCGTTTTCCTTTAAAACATAGTCTTGTTTTTTTGCCCGTGCCTGAGGTAGGCGGTTGGGCGGTGTGAGGAGATGAAATTAAGCGCACGAAATGTGTTAAAGGGTAAGGTAAAGCAGGTGACTCTTGGGCAGTCAACTCAGAGGAGCTGATCGGCTTACCGAACGGCAATGAGATTGTTTCCATCATTACCAAGTCATCGGCTGAGAACCTGGGCCTCAAAAAAGGCAAGAAGGTTTATGCGGTTATCACGGCGTCGAATGTGATTTTGGCGGTTGATTGAGCCTACTGGTATCCGTAGCCCCTGCCTCTCAACTGAAAGAAAAATGGAAGCGCTTTAGTGACCTTTTCTGGAAACAAATTTTTTGACATTACTGCCCTGACCATTGGACGGGTTATACAATCTTTTTGAATTTTTCTTTTTTGGCCCCGCAGACCGGACACTGGTCGGGCAAATTATCTTCAAAAACATAACCGCAGACCGGGCAGACGTAGTAGGGGAAGGCTTTGTCCGACAACATGGCCGTCAGTGCGTCTTTGTATAATACGGCATGTCGTTCCTCCACATCGCGGGAACGAATAAAGCTCCAGGCTACATCCTCCCGTTTGAAGGCAAAGGCCTCTTTGATGAATTCCGGGTAAAACTCGGCCTTGGCCCGGAGCTCATTTTCAAAGGCAGCCTTCAGGTTGTCTTCCGTTTTTCCGACCATCCCTTCCAGATATTTGAGGTATTCCTCGGCATGGACCTTTTCGGCCTCGGCCACGGCCCGGAAGAGTCGGGCGATCTGGGGATAGCCCTCTTTCTCGGCCTGATGGGCAAAGGCGGTGTTTCGGACATAGGCCTTGGATTCGCCGGCAAAGGCCTCTCTAAGTCGTTTTTCCAGATCTTTAGGCAGATCTTCATAGAGGATAAACTGATACTTGATGGCCCCGCAGACCGGGCAAACATCAGGCGGTGTCTTCCCTTCATGGATATAGCCGCAGACCGTGCATTTCCATTGTTTGGGCATAGCACTTTCCTTTTACTTTTTTAGCCAGGCGCATAGACGGATTTCGCCGAACACTGAACGACGAATGCTATTTTTGCGTCAGCGCTTCCATCGAAATACAGGAATGGGCAAAAGAGGCCCCAGCGTTCATGGCCACAGCCACAAAAATACATTCGGCGATTTCTTCATCAGTGGCCCCCATCTGTTTGGCCATCTTGGTGTGGCCGTCAATGCAGTAAGGGCAGCGGGTAATGTGGGCGCAGGCTACGGCCACCAGTTCTTTCATTTTAGCAGACAGTTTTCCTTGCTCAAAGACTTTCTGATTGAAGGTCAAAAAAGAAGTAAAGAGGTCCTTGTTCAGTTCCATCAGTTTTTGAAAATTTTTTGGCCCGTCTTTGGGGTAATGAGAATCGCTCATGGTGTTTTCCCTCCTTGATTCTATTCTCCAATAATTTTGATTAAGATCCTTCTTTTCCTTTTTCCATTAAACTCCCCAAAAAAGATCTGCTCCCAGGGGCCGAGATCCAATTTCCCCTTGGTCACAGCAACCACCACTTCCCGACCCATGACCTGACGTTTCAAGTGGGCATCGGCGTTATCTTCCCCTATAGTATGGTGGTATTGCGAAACCGGTTCGTGGGGGGCCAGTTTTTCCAGCCAGCGCTCATAATCCTGATGAAGTCCCGGTTCGTCGTCGTTGATAAAAACAGAAGCGGTGATGTGCATGGCATTAACCAGGACCAGTCCTTCCTGGATGCCGCTTTCTTTCAGGCATTCTTCCACCTGGGAAGTGATGTTGATAAAGGCCCTGCTTGTCGGCCCCTGAATCCAAAATTCTTTACGATAACTCTTCACCTGTTCCTTTCTAAAAAAATCAAGATTAACTCCTTAACATCATTATAGGTTTTTTGTTAGATTTGGTCAATAGTTACTTCGATTGATTTTTTTAAATATCACGCCCGACTAATAGGACTTTAAATTTATGTCTTGGACTGAAATAAAGTTAGGAAAATCTAAAGGTCAAGGCTAGAGACCCTTAAAATAGAGGGGCATAACCAATTTTATAAGTTTTAGGAGCTTATTTGATCGGGATAGAATTTGCTGGAGAGCTTTAAAATATTTTTTGAAGCTTTCACCTTTGAAATGTGCATTAAAAAAGCAGAGTCAAAGCCTTATGCCTTTAATATCTCTTTGTGTCTGAGCGCCCGTTCCAGGTAGGTGTTCATCTTCATGTCACGGAATTCGGGGATGACGAAGTCCAAGGCGGCGATAGCCTCCGACTTTTCCTGCGGATAATGCTTCAGCAACAACTCCGCAAGCTCAAGGCGACTCAGCGCCAGCTCCGGCCTAAACTTCATCTCTGTGCAGGCCTTGATGGCTTCCTGGTAATGGTTCCGGGCCTCTTCATATCGGCCCAGCAGAGCCGCCGCTCCACCCAGGCCAATACTAAAATCTACAAACTAAAAAAAAGCCCTTTGTGTCTCATACTTGCTGAAGATGCACACCATTCAATAACAAATGGCTTTTATCAAAAACCAAAATATCCCATTTCACATTAGATAATTTTTGTAACATGTCTCTGCGCTTGGCAAGGTTAATGCTCATAATAAAGATGCCTGGAGTTGACCAAGGACTTTCTTTTTCAATTTTTAGGCCCATGGGTGCGGAGATAATCATCAACCGCGGTCACAAATGCATTCCGATGCGACTCAAATAAATCTGACACAGGGTAGTCCCATATACTCTGAGTGGCGATGACCAGATTCTGATCCGGATCGATGTATATGAGCTGGCCGAAAATTCCCCGTGCTGAATAAACATTTTTTTTCCCATTCATCCCAAGCCACCAGAAATAGCCATAGCCCGGATAGCCTTTGGATGGAGTTGTTGATTCTTTCATCCAATTCTCAGGCAGGACGCGGACGCCATTGGCAAGTTTTCCCTCATTCAAGGCAAAGAGCCCGAGACGTCCAAAATCTCGGAGGGTTACATTGAGACCCATTCCGGCAATCTCACCTCCGCCCGGTCCTTGAAGCCACCAGTAGCCGTCTGATTCCATTCCAAAAGGCTCCCAGATTTTATTCGACAGATAAGTGGACAGGTTATTTCCAATGGCAGCTCGCACTACCGCTCCCGCAAGACTTGTTTCAGCGGTATTATAGTTAAATTTCTCACCCGGCTTGGCTACCCGCTTTTTCTTGCTGAGAAACTCGTAAAACTTCACCATGTCGCTCATAGGCATGGTATTCACATCTGATTTGGGGTCCATGTAATCTTCATTCCATTCCACTCCCGACGCCATCTGAAGCAAGTTCCGAATGGAAACTGCATCATAGGCTGATCCTTTTAATTGAGGGATATAATCGGTTAATTTATCATCGATGCTTTTGATGAAGCCATCATGAATCGCCGCCCCCACCAACAAGGGAACCACTGATTTGGTAACGGAAAAGGCGATCCACCGTGCGGTGTCCGTATTCCCCATTTCATAACGTTCTGCCACGATTCGATCATTTTTAATGACCAAAAACCCCACAACCTTATTGTGAGAGATAAAATCATTAAACGTATATGTTTTTCCGTTAACCTCGTAGCGCACCCCGGATAAATCTATGGGCTCTTGACAAAGGGGATAGACATGGTCCCCCCGCTCGACCTTTCTGGTTGGATAGAGTTTATTTATGTTTCGGAAGCCGGCCAGTTTTTGTCTCGGCGACCAGACCATTAGCCTTCTTAGTGGTCCGAAGTTCTCCACATCTTGAAAAGGGCTGAGGGACGGATCCGCCGCCGCAGCGGATAAAGTGTCAAAACAAACCCAGAAAGAAACGGCAACAGCAATAACAAGTATCAGGTGAATCGTTTTTTTAATCATATTTAATTCCTCCTTTTACCCAAATATTAAGTATTAACGACGGCCAAAAATCAGGCCAAAATTCCCTGTGAGAAAGTCGTCCACGCAGGCCAATACTAATATCTACAAACTAAAAAAAGCCCTTTGTGTCTCCTACTTGCTGAAGATGCTCATCGCCCTGCCATACATCCAAACAGGTTGTTATGGGTAACGGCATTCCAACCCTTGATTAAACAACCAGATGCTCCATCAATTCCGACACGTTGGAAATCTCTTCGATATGATTGACAAGGTCAATAATCTCCCGCATCTGACTCTCCTGGATTAAATTCCCGGCCAGTTTCTTAAACTTGGCCTCGGTTTCCTTGTCCGTCATCGGGTTATGCGGATCGCCCCGTGGATAATCTACGCGGGTTTTATAGCATTCTCCATTCTTAATTCTGATTTCCAGGATCACCGGTCTGGCCGGGGGATAGAGTGCGCTAAGTTCCTTATCGATCTCGATCTTGATCCTAGACATCAAGTCAAGGACCTTTGGGTCCTTCCATTGTTCTCGTTTGAACTGGTCCGGTCCAAGCTCGCCCTCGATCAGGCCCACAGCTAGACAGTAAGGCAGGCTGTGGTCTGCAGACTCCCGTGTTTCTGGTTTGTAGGATGACAGCTGGGTCAGGATGGATACGTATGAGTGGGTTTTGATATTGATAGCTTCGACGTCCTCAGCTTGGATGTTGTGCTTCCTGATCAACTCGAACATGGCGTCTAAGGAACTTTGCGATAGGTACTCGGAGGGATAGGCCTTGAGACTGGTATCTAGAATTTTAAATCGATCCCCACCGCTAATGATTGGGGCCAAGTTCTCTTCCTTGGCCACCACCCGGCCAAAACTCTCAATGATCGTGTTCGGCCCGGTAAAGCCCTTCTGGGCCAGGAGTGCAGCTATGATCCCGCTCTGGGAACCGAATCCATAACCAATAGCCTTCATCATACTGATTTGGCCAGTCCCTCGCCACCATTCGCCCAGTAAGTCAGCAAGGGCGTGATTATGACTCCCAGAAATGCCGACGGCATGGGTTAATTGATCTTGGTTCAACCCGAGCAACTTGCCGGCTATCAGAGGTGTAACATATCCGGCAATGGTCACATGATGCCATTGTAATAAATGACAGGGTATGGCGTCGGCGAACCGCTGCTGTATTTCGAATCCAATCACGATGGCCGTTAACAGGTCCTTGCCAAGGGCTTGGGTCCGTTCTCCCACGGCTAAAGCCGTAGGAATGTTCTCACTTGGATGACAACCATCCTTATTAAAGTAAATATCCATAAAATCCAGATACCGAACCATGACACAATTTGCCAGAACAGCGTTCGGGCTGGAAGTCCTGTCTCCGCTCCCGATAACAGTCGCTTCGGGTCTGCCCCCCAGATCCTTGACCATGCTTCGCACAATACGGCTTGGCTCGCTTAAGTATCCGCCGAGCGCGCAGCCCAGAGTGTCCAGGAGTAATTGCTTACTTTTTTTAACAACGCCATTCGAAAGATCTTCGTACTTGAGATTATAGGTGAATTCGCTTAATGCTTCCGCTGCAGTTGTCATTTCCTTGCTCCTTATTAAGATTTGATGCGTTCCAACCAGGCAATGCTCCGATTGAAATGTGCGTAAAAAGGCAAGGCCATAATCTTATTCCTTTAATATCTCTTTATGCCTCAATGCTCTTTCCAGGGATGGCTGCATTTTCATGTCATGGAACTCAGCGTTGGAAAAGTCGAGGTGGCTTATGGCCTGAGCAGTTCGGCCAACTGTAGCCGGCAGCGGTCCGGAATGCACGCCTCATTTTGAGAAGCCGTCATAGTTCATTCCCCGAAGAATTGGTTCATTTTGAGAAGCAGGTCTGTTTGGCCGGAGACTGAATATTTGCCGTCCATCAGCATCTGAGCCCCTTCGGCTTTACCGGTAAGGATATCCATCCAAACTTCAAAAGGTGTTTCAATAGTCAAGTCAGGGTTGGCAATTTGCCCCTCCTCTGCCTTTAATTCTCCATTCTCAATGGAAAAATAACAGCGGCCTTCCACCTGGCCGGAGAAGTTGTACTGCATGGTCACTTTGGCATCTCCAGCCTTTGTGGGGTTGAAAGCCATCTTCATGATAGCCAGGAATGTTCCAATCGAATCGGGACGGGGCACCATATTCCGTTTTTGAAATTCTCCCATGGTAACTCTCTCGTCAATACAGGTTTGCCAGGCGCAATTTCCAATCGGTGCCATTTTTTTGAAGTCGGTTATGGGGTTTTTGATCCTTTCCATGGTCTCCGGAGAAATTTTTCCAGTTTTAACTAATTCTTTTCCCGCCTGGATTGTGGCCGCAAGGATGTCCCTTAGTTTTTCGTTCTTGGTGTCGGCTCGAAGGATTTCCGCCGAGGTTCTATAAATTTCAGCTACCAATCGGTCTCTGAATAAGAAGTTTATATAAGGCTTGAGCTGATCGAAAACACTTTCCTCGGGAAACCCGGCCACGGAAACTACAGCCACCAAAGGCAATTCGTACCGACGAGGATGCCTTGTGACCCCGTCTCTTTCCACGAAAAAAGGCAAGGCGGCCGGAAGGGTTCTTTCGATAAAGGTTTTCATTAGGGCATTGATGGTATAATGAAAAAGGGGGGTAGCCAGCACACACAGGTCGCAGGCTAACCATTTGGGAAAGATTTCCTTGGTCATATCATCTTTGTGAATGCACAGACCGGGAGTTTTGGTCCAGCAGGTGAAACATCCGCTGCAGTATCTGATTTTCTTTTTTTGCAGGTTAATGACTTCTACTTCGGCCCCGGCCTCACGCATCCCATGGACCAGACAGTCCAGCATAATTTCTGTTTTGCTCACATCCCCGACTCTGGCACTGGAATTAAGGGCCAATACTTTCATTTCATCCTCCTCATGATTTATGTGATGCAATTATTGAACAGATATTATTTCTTCCAAAAATATTTTTAAATCTAAAGTCTCCAAATGATGAAATAACTCCTCCCGGATAATTTTAAAATTCACAAGTTGTTTTCTTATCTATTAATTTTAATCTTTTCCCCTTTTTCTAGAAAATCCAACGCGGAATCACACCATTCCACAATCATTTTGGCGTGCCGCCGTCCATAATCAGCGGTTAAAAGCCAGAAATACATATCATTCTTTGCGCCTGTTACGTCACCATAGTGAGCGACAATCGGCTTGACGTCCTTTTCTAATTTTTTTTGCAATGAGGCTGCACTGCCACGCCATTCTTTGAAATGTTTTATTAAATCTTTCTTGCTGATTTTGTTGCCGAAGAATATTTTTATCAGCATCTCATTCTTTCTTACCTTAGGAAATTCCAGCGGCTTACTTAACCATTCATTTAATTCTTTTTTGCCTGAAGCGGTAAGGCTATAGATTTTACGGTTTGGTTTGCCGTTTTGTTGCTCGATACGATAAGACAACCAGCCGTTTTTTCCCATTTGTCCTAAAGTCCTGTAAATTTGGGGCAAGGAAGCGTCCCAGAACATTCCGATTGAACTGGCAAAAGCCAATTTCAAATCATATCCGGTCGTTGGTCTGTAACTCAGCAATCCGAGCAGTGCGTGCGGTAAAGACATTTTTTCTCATTATGTTATGGTGAATATATGTTCTTATGCATATATATATCCACACATTTATTGTTTGTCAAGGATTATTTTTCGTCACAGGTATTCTTTATTGATAAGAACCTCCTTTTTTATATTAATGGAAGAAAACAAACGACTTTGAAATGTCTTAATTTGATAAATTATTATTTTAAAGATGAAACGCCACGGATAACCGCTTAATGAAAGTCGTCCGGTTGATTGGTGGGTTATGTGTTCAATTAATTTGGAGATATCTTTATACAAATATAAGAACCCAGAAAGGCTTCAAACAGACTCAGTGGAACAGCATAAATAAGAATAGCAATTGGGAGTACGTTTAGATTCAAAGTAACAACCCACATCAAAACAAATGCCATAAGCCAACTGATGAGTGCCATTTGTATTAAATTGAATTTTTTTGAGATTAAATAAATAGCTATGGCAAACAATAATCCCCATGCAAACCATATCATTCCATTCTTCGGTTCAGAGGGAAAAGCATTTCCGAGTGATTGATAATGGTCAACCCAATATGTTTTTAGAAGAATCTCATTTCTAAAAAACTCAGATGCATTCACCCAAATGCAAGTGAGTATTACCGCAATTATGCTTCGTAATTGTTTATTCATTACGCCACCCTGCTATTTTGTATTGAAGCATACCTGTCCCAAATACTTGTACCACATATTAATTTTGAGTTCAGCTTTTTTGATTATTTCTGATTGAAAGGTTGCATAAATTTATAAAATAAGAAAAACAACATTACAGGAAGAAGCCCTCAAGTTTTCTCGAAAATGGTCTTACTTTAGCGAATTCCTCGAGTACACCTACTAATGCTTTAAACAGATAAACCGAAAAATTAACGAGTACGGATGGAAATATGGGAGAAATGGTTGGACATCGCCGCTTCCTTTGGGCTAACTCAGGGCTTATCACCTTGTCCAATTTTTGGGGACCACCCCAGATCACCTCTTTTATTGTTTGTGGACGGAACCATGGCTATTCGAAGGCAGATCCTACCGGATCGGCCAGCAAGGCGATTAATTCCCTGATATTGCGCAGTTTTTCCAAGGAGACCACTTTCGCTTCAATCTCCGCCTGCCGGTGTTGATCAATCAGTCCATGGGTCAAAGCCCGGTATTTCTCTGCTATCTCCTGATTACTGAGGGGCTTTTCGATGGAACGGGGAACCATCCTGATCGATTCAAGGATGCTGACATCCTTGAATTTTATCTTTAAACGGGTGCGCCCGCGGCCCATAGGACCGAGAGCGTCAAACTCCGGGTTATGATGGGCGGTAATTTTGGGAATGAGTTCCCAGACATCATCGCTACCAATGCGGTGCGGCGAAAACTGCTGAACCAGGACGGCCCCGTCCAATATCGCCACAGCGATGACATAAGCAACGTTCATTTGCGCTCCAATAGTCGATAAGGGGCGTTCTAAAATCCACCATCCATGATGGAACATGGATTCCGAGAGCTCGATATCGATGCTTTCTATTTCATCGGCATGGAGAGGCCGCTTGGTGCTGATTTCGAATAGGCAGTCCAGTGGGTTATGAAGTCCGCCCTGGGCCGCGTAGGGCTTAAGGGTGATGCGATCTGTTTCCCATACCTTGCCCAGCGTATCACAGATTTGTGACTCGTCAGGGGAGTGCCCTTCGCCGGAGGTGGAAAGAAAACCTCCATAAGGGCGTTCAAAGACCCGCTTTATACCTGTGTAACCGCCGGCCGCCAGAAAGGCCGCATAGAGACCGTTCCGGGAGCTGAAACCATGGTGCATGCGCTTGCTCATGGCTTCAAACTCCGCGGCCATCAATCCGGCGGACTGTGTCCCGGCCAGGCCCAGGGCGTCCTCAAATCCGGCGGGATCAAGCTTAAGAAGGGTGCCTGCGGCGGCAGCACTGGCGAACGTTCCAAAAACCGATCCGCTATGCCATCCCCTAGTCAACATTTCACCGCCATGTAAGGCCATGCCGACCCTGGGACCTACTTCAAAACCGGCGATCATCCCCTTGAGAAGTTGATCTCCGTTGACATCTCCGATTTGCTCGGCGCAAGCCAGTAAAGACGGAACCACTAACGATGCATTGTGGAGAATGCCAAGGGGATGGAAATCATCAAGCTCAAAGCCCTGGATAAATGTACCGTTTAAAAGAGCGGCCCCGGGCGTGCTGGTCTTTATTCCCCAGCCGATGACCGTCTTATCACCCCGGCCTTCGAGAGGTAACACGGTATCTACCGCTGTAATCGACCACGGTAATTTGGCTCCAACGATGGCACATCCCAGTCCATCCAGCATCAGGTATTTGGCCCTTTCTTGTACGGGGGCTGGTACATCCTCCAGTTTAAGATTTGTCAACCATGTCGCCAGACGTCCAGTCGGCCCGTTGGGATCACTTGCCTCACGAGAGGCCGACACTTTTAATCTATCCACAATTTCCTCCAATTTTATTTTTATTCTTACACCAGCCTTCACTTGGCCGGAAGGCCGATGGTCCGTTTAATCCTGGGCTTTATACTTTTGTTCCAGTTCATTGTAATAATTGACGCCCAAAAAATTATTGAGATCGAGAAACGATTGCAACGAGTCGCCCCAATCACGCGATTTGCCGGTTTCCTTCAGCCTTTTTACTTCCTCGGTGCAGGCGGAAATCACCGCGGCCAGACAGACCCCGGGATAGATAGCAACGGCATACCCCATGTTTTCTATCTCTTCACGGGAAAAATTTGGAGTGCGGGGGGCCAAATTCAAAAGGGTGGGCCTGGGAGATAGCAACCGTGGAATTTGTTCAACCTGCTCCTTATTAATTGGAGCCTCGATGAAGAGGATATCTGCGCCAGCCTGGGCATACATCTGTCCGCGTTCGATGGCCTGTTCAAATCCGTGGGTGGCGAGTGCATCAGTCCTGGCTATAATAAGAAAATTCGGATCTATACGGGCATCCACCGCGGCTTTGATCTTCGCGACCATCTCTTTGGCGTCGATGACGCTCTTGCCAGCCATATGTCCACATCGCTTGGGCCAGGTCTGATCCTCAATATGGATGGCAGCCACCCCGGCCTTCTCAAATTCGCGGACCGTGCGTACAACGTTTATGGCATTCCCGTATCCCGTATCGGCATCAGCGATCAGGGGGATATTTACGGCATCGGCAATGCGGCCTGCGTTATCCACCATTTCGGTTAGAGTAAGGAATCCCGTATCAGGTAGCCCGAATTTGCTGGCTGCCGTCCCGTAGCCGGTCATGTATAGGGCATCAAACCCCTGCGCCTCAACAATCTTCGCCGTCAGAGAGTCATAAACGCCCGGTGCCTGGACAAAATTTTTAGTTTCAATCTTTGTCCGTAATTTCTTGCGTTTCACAATTGCCTCCTTTCAATGATTTTCTATTCTGTTTGATCTTTTCTAGGATTCCTCCGCTCTCCACTATAGACAATATTTCATCCGAGAAGGTCTCACCGTGAATCTCGACCCCTTTGGAAATATTCTGAATGCATGCTTGTCTGAAGTCTATGCTGGCAATTTCTCCTTCGTTAAACACCGATGAAATGTTGTGGCATATGACAACCGGAAGACCTATCGCAATCGAATTGCGGAAGAAGATACGTGCAAATGATTCGGCTACGATGCAGCCAATGCCTAGCTTTTTAAGCGCCTCAGGGGCATTCTCCCGGCTTGAGCCGCATCCGAAATTTCTACCCGCAATAAGGATGTCACCTTTATGCACCTCTTTTGCAAATTCTGGCCTAATACTCTCAAATACGTGCTTGGCCACCTCATCCATTGGAGCATCCAGATACTGCCCAGGTGCAATGAGATCTGTATCAATATTGTTTCCCAGTTTCCAGACTTTCCCTTTTATCTCATTCATTGATCTCTCTCTTGCCTACATAATTTCCCGCGGGTCTGTTATTTGGCCTGTTAGGGCAGACGCTGCGACCGTGGCGGGTGAAGCCAAATATACCTCTGCCTCACTGCTGCCCATGCGTCCTTTGAAATTTCTGTTGGTGCTAGAGATGCAGCGTTCTCCAGGAGCAAGCAGTCCTCCGTAAGATCCAAAACAAGGGCCACATCCGGGATTTAAGACCAAGGCGCCGGCTTCAACCAGCGTCGAGAGTGTCCCATTTGCCAAGGCGCGTTGATATATGTTCCAGGAAGCAGGAATAACAAGCATACGAACCTGGTCATGTATTCTCCTCCCCTTAATAAGAGATGCGGCTATCTCGAGGTCTTCGAGACGGCCATTTGTGCAGGAGCCCAATAGCGCCTGATTTATCAGCACGTCTTTAACTTGAGACACCGGTTTAACGTGGTCAACAGAGTGGGGTAAAGCTACCTGTGGCTCGACATTCCCTACTTCTATCTGATACACTTTTTCATATTGCGCATCTATGTCAGCATACACACCGGACAGGCCAACACTTGCAGGTCCGAGATATAAGGAAGCCTTGTCGTCGAACTCGAAAAGCCCGAACTTGGCGCCGATTTCCACCGACATGTTACTCATGGTTATCCTGCTGTCAATACTCATGGCCTGAGCAGCTGGACCCGCAAATTCAATCGATTTATACTGCGCAACTTCAGACGAAAAGTCCCCCGCGATTGCCAAGATGATGTCTTTGGACATGGTCGGAAATCGGATTTGACCGGATAGGACAATCCGTATGGTCTCGGGAATACGAAACCACAATTCGCCGGTCGCGATCGCATAGGTCATTTCGGAAATGCCTATACCTGTGGCCGCAGCGCCTAGAGCTCCATAAGTGCAGGTATGTGAATCAGTTCCAACGATAAGTTCACCGGGATGAACGTGCCCCAGCTCCATCATTGCCTGGTGGGCGATTCCCACGCGTTCGCCGTGATAATGTATAATGCCCAATTTCTCGACACCGCTCCGTACCAACTGATGAATTGCCGCGGCACGTTGAGTCGGAGCCGGTACATAGTGGTCGAGGAAGACCAATACCCTGTCGGCATATGGTATTTGGGTGATTCCGACCGATATAAGGTTCAGGTAAACGGCCGCAAACGCTTCATGGCACATGAACTTGTCTATAGTGGCCGTAACATATTCGCCGGGCCTTACGCTTTCTCTGCCCGAAGTTTTGGCTAGTATCTTCTCGGCAACTGTCATCGGCATTGTATTTCTCCTAACTACGCTGTATTATATATTAATACATATTTTAAAGTTATACTTTTTGTTTACTTTTTTCAAGGTCTATTGTTGCCGGTGACGGAACCAGCCCAAGGCCTCGGCTAGAAAAAAGGCCCGTGAGTATCCGAGATTATTAGTTTCGTTTAAAAAACTGTAGCTTTCCAGCCAAATTACTTTTTGGGTTGCTACTACAGGCCCTGGAAGGGCTGGTCTGTTCCACTTTGGGCGTCACCAAGCCTGAATTCATTATCCATCCTCTAGGGCTTCCACCTACCTTTAAATGGACAACCTCTCCAGCACCCACTCAATGGAACCGCTGGATCTGAGGGATTTGCGGCTTTTGGCGTATGAGCCAAGATTGGGGCATAAGGCAAGATAGAGGGGTTCAATGATATGAGGAAACTCCGAAATCCTAATCTTGGGTTTCCTCATAGAAAGGAAGCTGGGATTCCAAGTAGTCTATCTGAAGTTCGGGGGCTTTAGGTTTGGGTGGGGATTTCTGGTTGATTGGCCAATGGTTTAAATCTCCTGCCGACTTGATGAGGATTACTATTTGAAGTCTTAGGTTTTTCAAAAAGAGAATTTTGAAGAATACGGGAGAAATCCTCAATTTTTTCAAACATGGCCTCACCGTACCGAATTTAACGAATATCTACGAAGCGTGAAGTTATGGTTTATGAGAAAAATAGAAATTATTAATCGATATTGTTAAGCTTAGGGGGTGTGCAAGTTAGGATGATTCTGGTCCATCTTTTAACCCGAATAAAGTGCAGGCACATTACTCAAATATGCACCTTAAACAACCTTGTTTATTTTATTGACAATGCCGAAACCTATATTTACAATTACTTTAAATCACTCCACTCACTCCAAGTTCTCCAAGCTGACATGATCGTGGACGGATAAAGGATGCTATTGTTGCCACGTAAATTGTAGGCAAGATGTTGTCTTTATATCAATGAACGAATTGCAGAAAGGAGAAATCCAAATGTTAAAAAAGAACAAGATGACGCGTAGAGAATTCCTCAAGGATGCCGCCATTGCAAGTGCGGCTGTCGCGGCTACCACCGCGTTGAGCACTACCCCGACGGAGGCCGCTGTTTCTATTCCCAAAAAGTGGGATAAGGCCGTCGATGTAGTCGTTATTGGTTACGGAGGTGCAGGTGCGTCCGTTGCTATTACCGCAGCGGATGCCGGAACAAAGGTTCTTATAATCGAGAAGGCTCCCGAAGGTGAAGAGGGCGGCAACACCCGCGTAGCGGGGAATCTTTGGTTTAACCCTACACCGGCTGGCAAAGCCATTACCTACATGAAGGCGATGGCGGATGGAATGCCAATTCCTGATGACATACTGACAGTCTGGGCCGATGAGATGGGAAAAAACGCCGATTGGGTCAAAAGGATTGGAGGTAACCCGTCGCTTGCTAATCCGCAGAGCGCATTCTGCTCACCCGAATTTCCAGAATTTCCGGGCTCTGATTCATCTAAGACCTATTTCGCATCCCCAGGAGGGTGGGGGCAGGAACGGCTATGGAAAGTTCTTCAGGCTGCGGTGAACAAAAGAGGGATCGAGGTTCTTTTTACCACTGCCGCGAAAAACCTTGTCCAGGATCCGAAGACAAGAGATATCTTAGGCGTGATCGCGGAGCGTGGCGGCAAGCCATTTGCTATTAAAGCCAAGCGGGCCGTTGTCATGACCTGCGGTGGTTATGAGAACGATCCGCAGATGATTCGTGACTATAACGCAATCCCGGAAATAGCGCCGTTCGGCACACCATACAATACCGGCGACGGTGTAAAGATGGCCATCAAGGTCGGCGCAAATCTCTGGCACATGAGCGCCCAATCCGGAATGATGCCAGCTTTTAAGGTCCCGAATACCGATTTTGGGTTATTATGTTTTCCAAATACCGCCAAGGTGGATGGGAAGCCTTTAGCGGGTTATATCTATGTGGATGGAGACGGCAATCGTTATTTCGACGAAGACACCCGCTCTAACCACGGCTATATGAAACTCAACTCTGTCTGGCGTCCGACTCCGCTGCCCGTGCCTGCCTACCTCATCATGGATAACAAGGCCGGGTCACCCTTTGGGCTTGCCAGGGTGATGGGTTGGGCGTCTGTTGTGAAAAAGATGCAGTTCAGCAAAGACTGTAGTGATGAGGTTGCCAAGGGCTGGATCCAAAAGGCGGATACCATCGCCGACCTAGCCGCAAAAATCAATGTAAACCCCAAGAACCTCACGAAGACGGTGGACAAATGGAACGATGCCTGCAACAAAGGCGTTGACGCCGAATTCGGCAGATCCGCGACTAACTTGGGGCCGATCAAACAAGGGCCGTTTTATGCTATGAGGCTCTCGCTCGGCATTTTGAACACGCAAGGCGGTCCCAAGCGCAACGCCAAGGCGCAAATTGTCGATCCCGACGATAAGCCCATCCCAAGACTTTACAGTGCCGGTGAATTGGGGTCGATGTATTCGTTCCTGTATAACGGCGGCGGAAATATCGGCGAGTGCCTGGCCTTTGGTCGTATTGCCGGACGGAATGCAGCGGCTGAAAAACCCTGGAAGTAATTGGTCACTCTTTGGGACACGATCCCTGGAACTTGTCGGCTGATGAGGCGCGAGCGAATACTGTAAGTTTTTTAACACCTCGGATGCCTCTGATAACCGGCTATAAATCGAGATAGGGTGGGCCTGAAAACCCATGGTCCACCCTATTCCAACCCTCACCTTAGACCATTGACTTGCTCCAATTGAGGACGAAAACATTAGACTGAACAAACAGCATGAAAACAAAAGCTAAACGACTGGTCCTGTGCGGGGCATTTCTTGTTTTGGCCTCCATTCGCGGTGGATATCTGGCTCACTCCATAAAGTTTGCCGATGCTGCCAACGAAGCGGCAAAAGGACCAACAGCCTGCTTGACCTGCCACGGGGGATCATTTGACAAACTAGCTTCCAAGGAGCCGTCCTTTAAGGCATCCAGTGGCGAAATGATCAACCCACACCGGTTCATACCACATAACGAAAAGAAGGTCGAGAATGTGCCGGATTGTACCGACTGTCACAGTACGCATCCGATTCCACCCAAGGGGAAAATCGATTTGTCCAAGGTCAATGTAGATACTTGCTTTCTTGCTTGTCATCATCAGCAAAACTTTGAACGGTGCAATACCTGCCATCATAAATGACGTACGGATTCAAGGCAATAACGGTGCCAGGCAGAAGGCAAGAATTCTTTTGATTGGATATCTCGCCTGCCAAGACGCGGGAAGTAAACCTCAAATCGGTTACGTCGGTTGTAGACTTGCTAACCATCCTGAGGTTATAAAGAGGAAATGACGTCAGGAGAAGATAAAGCGCGAGTAACCTGGGATAGGATCTTCAGTGATCAAGCCAAGGAGGGAAAGGCAGCTGGCCGCTATTTTTATCAACTCGCTATTGAGAAGATCAGGCCGGGAGAAACAATCTGCGATGTGGGCTGCGGACATACTTTTTATCTGCACGATTTAATGAAGAGATGTGGCCCAAGCGGTTTGTTTATTGGCATTGATTTTTCGTCTGTTGCGCTTGCTAAAAGCGCAGAATTGGCAAACGGCTATCCTAACGTGTGCCTTGTCCTGGCTGATATACTCCACCTGCCGATGCCCGATGACTCGGTGGATCGGGTCTTCTGTGCGGAAACGCTATTTTATCTGTTAGGGGATGTGGAGAGAGCGCTGAAAGAACTGGCCCGAGTTTCGAAACAAGAAGTAATTTTTTCTCTTCATACGCGCGGTACATATAAGATCAAAGGGACCCAGACCGAATTCCGTGGCAACGTCGTGATTGAGCACAAGCCAGGTGCAAAACCAGCGCGGGTAGTGTTCAAACGCCATGAGATTCAAGAGATGGCCAGAAGATCTATGGAGCATTTTCGTGTCGAGTTGATCAAGCCTTTTCGTTGGATCGATCTCGTGGACACGCAGCCAACGGGGGAAGACTGGCCTTGGTACCTGCCCTCCAAGGAGACGGTTGCGCTCTATTATGTTGTAGCAAAAAAGACCTGAGTACCCTCAATAGATGTAAAAATATTATCAAACGGGTTCAGCTTGGCTAAATCTCTAACTCTGTAATATCACAAATCGGACAAATACCCCCTTTCCGTTTAACTTCCCCTGGCCAATATACCCAATATGGGTAAATCGTGCCGTTGCCCTTTTTAAGTCCCGCAAGTATCAATTTTTTTCGTTGATTACTGTTGAACTCTTTTGTTCTATCCAAAACGAAGGCTTGCTGACTTCGGGAAGAACTCAACAAGTTTTCTAAAAAATAGTCATACCGTACAGAATTTAACGAGTACACCTTGTGTTCTAATGGATTATCAAGTGATATAAAATACCCTGGGATGCTGGGGTAATATGGGAAGAGAGAATTTGTATTTCACCTGATGCCTAAGAGCATGTCTTGTAGATTAGATCCTCTTCCCTTTGCTTTGTTCAGCAACTCGTACGGTATCAGAAACCTTCCATAATTGGAATGAGTTTGTACTTGCAAGGTTGATTCGGATAAGGCTTTTACTCATCAGACGTCTCTTCTGATTGAAAGAGGGAATTGACATGCCCACATCGACCCTTGGGATTGACATCTCCAAACAGAAGTTTGAGGTGGCCCTGCTGGTCGAGGGTAAAATCAAAAACAAATCAGGTGGTGGACCTCACTATTTTCTATCCCAGGAACATAGCCTGCTTCCTGGTCAGCATTAACACCTAATGAGACCAAGATTAAAACTGTATCGTCAAAGGGAAAATATTCACTTCCTTTTGTTGGCTCTCATTGGCCAATTGGAATGAAGTTGTATTGGTCAAGGGTTGGATCTCCCAGTCGGAATGTTTTGAGACTTTTTCTTCCTTCTTCTCTTTATCTTTGTGAAAAGGATTTTCTTCCGACATTAAAAGAAGTAAAAGCATCGTCCCTATTACCATTACAATCTCGCCACCGATGATGCCACCTGGCGATGCAGCCATGGTGTGTTTTGGAAAGACAATTAAAAGAAAGAAAAAAATCAATATACAGATTGCAATACTTTTTTTCATACCAAATACCTCCTTACTGAAATTTGAATGTATCCTACCCTGGAGAAGAAAGATTTTAAATGATCCGACTTTTCTTTTTAATGGGGAGAGTATAAAACAAGAAAAAGATTGAGTCAAGGTGAAAACAAGTCGGAAAGCAAGGGGAAGGAAGCTGAGAATCCGAGTAGTCTATCTGAAATTCAAGGGTTTAGGTTTGAGTGGGGGCTCTGGTTGGTTTGCCAATGGTTTAAATTTTTCCCTACCATGATGAGGATTATTGTTTGTACTCTTCTGGTTTTTTCAAAATCGAATTTTGAGGATTACAGAAAGAAGTTAACAGTCCGCACCACCAGAAGATGAGGCGGCTCGGAGAGTATCTAAATAGATTGTAAGGGAATCAGGGCTCTTAATTTTCTTTTGACGAAGCCCTCGGGAGACGTTAATATAGCAGCCACAATAGCGAATCCCGCCGACCTAAGGCTTCGAAGATTTTATCACCCTTAACCGGCAGAGCCCATTAGGTTCGCACAACAGAGCTGGTGGTTTAATCTTCTTTATTAAGGAGGAAAGAGTTTATGTATAACCTTCTCATAATCAGCATGCTTTCCGCAATATTCCAAATTTTTCTGTTTTTAGCACCTGCCCCTTCTTATGCAATTGGTCCGGAAAAACCATCCTGGACAGCCGAATTGGCTGCTTTCTCACGCGCAGTTGGCGCTTATGAACAAGACGAGAAAATACGCAATCCCGACTATCTTGCTGAAAAGTTTATCAGTCCTGATTTTTGGGATAAATCTAAGGTCACAATAGAAGATATACGCAAGAGATCACCGAAACTAAAATTTCTCGTCGGTTCTGGGTATTATTGGATGACAGCGAGAACTAAACGTATTGATGCTGTTTTGAAAGACGAAGGCGCCAAAGGAATAAAACAGGTTGTTAATTTGGGTGCTGGTTATGATACTCGAGCGTATCGTTTTCATGATACCATGCCCAATGTAAAATTCTTTGAATTGGATATGCCGGCAATGATTGGACGGAAGAAAGAAATCGTAGCTAAAATATTCGGGGCGCTACCCTCCTATGTCATCTATATTGCCATTGACTTTGAGAAGCAAAGCCTGGAAGACGCGCTAATGAAGGTGGGTTATGATAAAACAAAAAAAACACTTTTCATATGGGAAGGTGTTACGATGTATTTGACTAAAGAAGCAGTAGACGGGACACTTAAATTTATTGCTGAACAAAGTGCACCTGAAAGCTCAGTAATTTTTGAATACATCACTAAATCTTATCTTCATAGTATTGTTTTTGAGCGATCGGCGTACACTTTAGCAAGAGTCGTTGCAAGTCATGGCGAGCCTTATATATATGGCATTAATCCCTGGGAATTAGAAGACTTTTTAAAAGATAGGAGGCTTGAGCTTCTTTCGGACGTAGGAGGTTTTGAGATGCAAAAGATGTATCTCATAGACAGTAGCGGGGCGATTGCCGGTGACGTGTCTGGTGCTCGAATAGCACATGCCGTGATCACTAAAAAACATTAGACTATTATACTCCACTTTTTAGAAGAGAGCCGTTGTGAAAAATTACATGAATAACCAAAGTCTTAAAAGGGAGATCGGTATTTTCACGGCCACAGTTCTGGTTGTAGCCAATATGATAGGGACGGGTATTTTCACCACCTCGGGCTTCATCATTCAAGAATTGGGGCATCCGATGATTTTGCTGCTCTGCTGGCTAATAGGAGGTATTTTCGCCCTCTGCGGCGCTCTTTGTTATGGGGAATTGGGGGCTGCTTTTCCTGAAGCCGGGGGCGAATATGTTTATTTGCGGGAAAGTTTTGGAAAGTTAGTGGCCTTCCTTTCTGGCTGGATATCTCTGTTGGTGGGTTTTTCCGCTCCCATTGCCGCATCGGCCATCGCCTTTGCCACTTACAGCGGCAGCATCTTTCCCCTTCCTGCCCATCCCCAATTCAGTCTAACTATTTCCGGCCTTACCCTATTGACGGTTTCCCCGATCAATCTAACAGCGATTGCTGCTATCGTTATCCTTTCGTTGGTTCATTATCACAGCATCAAGGTCGGCAGTCGGGTTCAAAACACATTGACCTTATTTAAAATATTAATCATTGTTCTCTTCATTACTGGCGGTTTCCTGTTCGGAACCGGATCCTTATCTCATTTCTCCATTGATTTTTCGTTGACGTCTTTGTTTCAGGGCAAGTTTGCCGTATCCCTTATTTTTGTATCTTTTGCTTATAGCGGCTGGAATGCCGCAGCTTATCTCGGCAGTGAAATCAAAAATCCGTCCAGAAATATTCCCGTCGCCCTGTTCACCGGCACGTTGTTGGTTTTAATATTATACCTGCTCCTCAATGTAATTTACATCTATGCCCTCCCGGCCGGCCAGATGAGCGGTGTCCTGGAAGTCGGAGCAACATCGGCCTCTTCTCTCTTCGGTAAAAATATTGGGAAATACTTCGGCGGGGCCATTGCCGTAGGCATCTTGTCGGCCCTTAGCGCCATGATTCTGACCGGGCCACGGGTTTATTACGCCATGTCCAAAGACAATGTCTTTTTCAAACTTTTCGGTCGGATCAATCCGAAATATAAAACACCGGCCTTTTCCATTTTCCTACAAGCGGCGATTGCTATCCTGTTTATCTTAACCTCCTCTTTTGAAAAGCTCCTTATTTATATCGGGTTCACGCTGGCCCTCTTTGCCATGCTGACTGTTTTGGGCTTAGTGACCCTCAGACTTAAAAAAGAAGCCTTAGTGTCTCCTTACAAAACATTCAGCTATCCGGTTACACCGATCATTTTCATCGCCGGCAACCTGTGGATCGCCTACTTTTCCATACAGAACCGGCCAATCACTTCCCTTTGAGGTCTGGTCACCATTGGTGCCGGTATCCTGGTGTATTTATTTTTTAGAAGAGAAAAGAGAAAATCCGCCTGTAGATGATTTTTCCTTAAATATGTTCTTTAAAAGGAAGAAGTCACCATCAAACTTGACAATGATTGTATAGTCAAAGCCTGACTTTCACATTTAAGTTTTTACCATGTGTCTCGCTATAAATCTCATCACTGTGCGCGGGTTAATACAAATAATTGAGTGATTTGACAAAACTGCCTCTCTAAACTAATCTTATTGGAAGCCCAAAACCTAACTCAACAACAATTCAGGAGGAATCCATGTAAAGAAAAATTGGCTTTAACGTGCTCCTCATCTGTCTTACTCTTTTATTTATTTATTCTTGCAGTAACCAAAAATCTACCACGGAAGCTATCGGAACTATCATAGGCGATCCGACTGCAACTGGCGAAAAAATATTTTTCCCGGTTCTTGTTGAAGAACGGGGAATTATTGCCAGGTTAGATTCAACATCGGTTCATGAGTTGATCCAAAAAGGCGACCGAGTAAAAATTAGTTTGATAGACCTTAATTACGCCATGAAACTCAAGGCAGCACCAATTGCGAATTTAAAAAAAAGAATAGAAATAAAAGAAAAACCGCAGAATAAAGAAGGGTAACAGTCCATCGCAACAAACATTCTTGAAGGGAAGATTTTTCGCACAATTCCTTCACCTTCGGGACAATGACGCGAGCAAAAATGAAAAAACTCCACCTCTTTCTTGAGAAATGGGGTTTATTATTCCATCGACACTCCCTGTTTATCAGAGCTTATCAAATTGTCCAATTTTTGGGGACCACCTCACAAGAGCAGCAAGGGCCGTTTTAGGAGGTTTAATCGATCTTTTTCATTTTAATAAATAGATAGCTGTTTTTCCCACTTATGAAATGTCCTTTCATTGTATTAGGTTCGGTTTTTTCTACTGAAAAAGAAAAATCGTAATGAGCGTGGCCTTTAGGACTGTTACTGACCCATCCTTCGTCTTCCCCGGACAACGTATGCGTTTCCTTTTTAAAGTGCTTACTCTGGAGAATGGGTGTAATAAATTCAATGGTTGCCTTCCCTTCCTGATAGATTACTTTGGACTTTTGTACCTTTGCCCAATTCGGGTCACAATGGCAACTCATTTTTGAGGTATTATACTCTCCCCAGGAATAGACGACTTGGGCGGAATCTTTGTCAACTTTCTCCACATACAGTAAACAATCCCACCCGTATCTTGAATTCCACTTTCCAGCCCACTTCCCCGTGAGGAGTTTAGCTTCGGCCGGCAAAGACGGATCGGGCGGTTCAATGGTAATATTGGGAGGTACAGGAGCAGAAGTTTGCTGAAATGAGAAAATTAAGGATATACCCAATAAAAACATGAGAAAAATTACCAGTACAACAATAAATCGTATTTTTTTAATCATTTCAACCACCATCTTTCCGGCTAATACTTTATTTTAACATCGTTCTTTAAATGATTAACTTGCGACATGGTCTGGACATGTTACTTCTTGAAGGGTTTGTTTTTTGTTGGAAAAAATATAGGACAAGAAAAAGAGAGTGTCAAGGAGAAAACTAAGGCGGAAAGCAATGGTAAGGAAGCTGGGAGTCCTAGAAGTCACTCTGGAATTCAAGGGATGGGTTGGGTGGGGGTTTCTGGTTGGTTTGCCGATAGTTTAAATTTCCTGCCGACTTGATAACGATTACGGATTGAATTCTTGTATTTTTTCAAAAATGGAAGGTTGAGGATTTCAGGAAGAAATGTTTCAGATAGTCCCCGGTCCCCTCAAAAGTAGTCCTCATTTTTTCAAATTAAGACCCCCAAAATCTTCAGAGTTCAAATAGTAATTAATAGGACAATCCGATTATTTTCAGTAAATGATAGCCATTCTATAAAGAGTTCAAAGGGAAATAAATAGGAGAAGAAATGGAGAGATATAGGATTGGAAAATAAAACAGGAAAGAAAATATTAGGTTCAACAGCTTTCTCATAACATGCTAATTTTTAATACTATTTCGACCTTAATTGAATTCACCTACAAATGTTTTAAGAAGCCAGTCCTAAAAATCAACGATTACTGTTTGAAATGTGCAATGGAAACTCCTCAAATTCTCTACAGCATCGCCAGCGTCTCCTGAGCCTTAGCCAGCCAATAATCCAAGCCCATCTCCCGAAACATGACTCGGCCTTTTTCAGATTTTCCGGGGACTCTTCTTTGCGGCCCGAACCTCAGCATGTTTTGTTCCGATGTAAAATCAAGATTCATATTTCGTCCTCCTTTTATCCTTGTCCTTTTAATCTCGGCAGACCGCAGCCGACCCAGGCGATAATATTCCGTTGAATTTCGTTGGAACCGGCACAAATGATGGATCCCATGACGGATTGATAACTCTCGATCATGGTGCCATTGAACGGAGCCCACGGGGAAGCCTCCAGATTCCCGGGGAATCCCATAATTTCCAAGGTAAAATTAGTCAGGTGCTGCATGACTTCCGTTCTTAAGACTTTCACTTCAGAGGCTGCAGCAGGCGAAAAACGCAAATTTCCTACTTTCTGCAGCCAAGCCGTTTTATAGGCCAGGGATTTGCTTGCTTCCATTTCAGCATATATTTTTCCAATTTTCTGGCGGACGAGAGGATCTTCCCAGAGGTATTGGCCGTTGCGTTTGGTTGTTTTGATATAGTCTAAGGTTTGTTCAAAATATCGTCTTATTTCGGCAATTCTATCGATTCCCGATCTTTCAAAGTTCATGGTGTCCCGGGTCTGCTGCCAGCCCTCATTTTCCGGCCCTATCCTCTCGGATTCATGAATCCGGCAATCGGTGAAAAAAACTTCGTTGTATAAGAGCGTATGGTTCATAAAATGGATAGGCCTGATTTCAATCCCGGGCAAAGAAAGATCGACATTGAAGACGGATAGTCCCCGGTTTCGCTTTTCAGCAGGATTAGTGCGGGCTAATAAAAACATGCGGTCGGCGACATGGGCACCGGTAATCCAAGTCTTTTGCCCGTTGACGACATAATATTCTCCATCTTTAATCGCGGTGGTTTTCAAGGAGGCCAGATCCGACCCTGCATTCGGTTCCGTCCATCCCTGGCAGTACTCAACCTCGCCTTTGGCGATGGGTATTACTATCCTTTTTTTCTGTTCCTCCGTACCATAGAGCAAAACGGCAGGCCCGAACATTTTTACACCCTGAACATTTAGGCCAGGGGCACCGAAATAGGCCATCGACTCATTAAAGATCACTTGTTCAGTCAAGGAAGCATTCCTGCCCCCGTATTCCTTCGGCCAGTGTTGCACCAACCACTCTTTCTCAACCAACTTTTTTCTCATGTATCGGTTGAATGGGTAACCCTCCTTCGAATATTGCGCATCCAATCCCCCTTTTAGAATTATGGGAGGAGCGTTTTTCATTTCCTCCCTGAAAAAATCGTCATATATTTTTTTTAAAGCAAGCTCTTCCTCTGTGAAGTGAAAATTCATCGTTTTCCTCCTTTTGCTTTACTATAGTGAACAGCAAAAATAAGTCGACATTAGCGGTATAGTATAAATTTCTTCCCAAAAAAGAATGGAGGAGGAATTTAGCCATAAAAGCATTAAAAATTACCCATCATGAAGTATCAAAAAAACATTATTAGAAATGGCTGACCGGATTTCAAGAGCGTGGTTAGGAATACAAATAGCCGGATATTTATTACCTGAATTTTGCATCAAAACTGTCATTTTTTTATGCTGCCTTTTTCATGCAAAAATTTTTTACATGAGTGGCTGACAACAATACTTACTGGAGATAGGGCTAGTTAAAATTTTTGGACTATTTCGAAGAGTATCCAGATTATTAATGAGTTAATCCAGTCGATCTTTTCCGCTCAGATGGGCCGAATATTTTATACTGCCAGTCGTTTTTAGAATTATCGTTCAACAAAGGCGGGAGATAGAAACCCGAGCCTGTCCTGCCTTCTTTGCCGGTTATAAAAAATCCCGATGTACTGTGTAATGTCCTGTATAGCTTCTTGTTTGGTTGCATGACGAAAATGATTTACCTGTTCATTTTTCAGGACACTCCAGAAATTTTCCATATGGGCGTTGTAATGGTAGTAACAATTCCCTTTCCGGCTCATCGACGCCCATCATCCCAAACCGGTCGAATAATGAGCCAATATTCTCAGGCGCAATATTGGCTCATCCCGGCACGTCATTTACTTTTCTGCTCTTTTCCTCAACTCCTTGACTCGAACGTATTTATCTTTAGGATTGGTGATTTTAACGAGATAATCGGGGTGAACAAGGACATACCGTCCGTTCTCCTGAAACTGGCCCTGAAACCGGGGAAACTTCCTGGTGTCATGCCGCTTGGTGAAACTCCAGACCCAGAATGCGTGCTGAAATTTGCCGCCCTCGATGGTCTTGATCAATTTCTCTACATCATCGGCGCTGCCCGCCTTTTCGCTGGCTTCCTTCAGAACCCAAGGACCGTCATATGCACCGTAAGCGGAGACGCTCAAGCCAGCGCCCTTCATTTTTAATTTATCCAAAAAAGGCTTCGTCCATTTTGTAAAGGGGATTATGATTTCCGGCCACCCGGCGGTTACGCCCAGAGCCTGCCCACCGGTCATCTTCCAGAAGGCCGCGTAACTACAAATGCCGGAAAAGAAGACGCTATCGATATCCTTGGCCGCCGATTGCGCCCACTGTTTCACCATCAGATTTGTATCGCCATACCCCGTTAACCAAAAGATGGTATCAGCGCCGCTCGCGGCCACTTTCTCTAAAATCGGAAAGTACATTTTTTCTTTGTAGTCCACAACAACATCGTAAACGACCTTGATGCCGTTTTTCTCGAAATATTCCTTCAGTGATGGAAATACGCCGGGTTTCCCTTTACGGTAGACCTCCGACCAGCCCATATCCTCGATCACTAGGGCGAGCTTTTTCGTCCCTATCGTTTCAGTGAAGAATTCCAAATTCTTAAGATCGGGATCATAGAAGTCTTCCGTTCGCGGATGCAAGCGGAACAAGAATTTATACTTGTTATAGTCATTGGCTACAAGATCGGTAAACCCTGCATGCGCGGTCCAGATGGCAAACATCAGATGGGGGTAACTTGGATAGAGCCGTTCACCCTCCTGAGCGCAGGCTATACTTCCCTCTGTCCCCTCGGTAAAGATAAGCAGGCACTTGTCACTCATCACCAGTTTTTTGTAGGCGGCCACCGCAAGCGGGACCTGAAGTTTCCAATCTTCCGTGATCAGTTCAACTGGCCTGCCCAGGATGCCGCCCGCCTTGTTGATCTCATCTATGCTAATTTCCAGTGAGGCCTTGTTGGTTGCGCCGGTAGGGGTTGAAAGAGAGCCGATTAATCCAATCTTGATGGGCTCTTTAGCCAAAGACTCCCCGACGGAACCGGACAGGACAATCATGCACGTAATAAATACGGCAATACACAAAAAAATATTATATCTTAATATTTTTCTTTTCATTGATTCCCTCCTCATCAATGTGTTTTCACTGTTAAAGCTCAAAAGACATTTTCAAAGTAACAAATGCCAGGATCAAGACATATCGACCGCCCGAATCGCCCCCCTCAATCTTACTCTTCCGACCACATGTAGTAGATAGATTTTGCTTTTGAATTGTTTAGGGATGTCTATTGCGTTTTGCGGTGCCTTGTTCGAATATTCGGAAAAATCTGTGGGGACCACAATGTTTTTTAGTGAAAACGTGTTGGGGCTCCTTAAAAAATTTGCAAAACTTTTCTTTTGAATGGAAAGAGTATAAGATAATATAATGTCATGATCAAGAAGAAAAACAGTTCGGGAAGGCAAGGAGTCAAGGAGAATGTCTTCTTAAGAAAACTGGACTATGCAGGGCTGGACTTTACAGATTAATTACCGTTTGTAATATGGTATAAAGAGCCAAAATTTAAAATCAACATTTTAGGAAGAAATGTTGCAAATAGTCTCCGATCCCCTAAAAAGTAGCCCACGTTTTTCCCAATTAAGACCACCAAACCCGCCAGATTTCTAATGGTAATCAACAAACCAAATTACCTATTGGCCAAGAAGTTTACTCATCAAATTGCTGATTTAAAGCATTGGGGGCGTACATCCCTTATGAAGATTTCAAACGGAAATGGATAGCTATGCAATGGAAGGAAAAAGGTCCGGGAAATTTAAACGAGACAGGCGTTGAGATCCCGGAACCTATTCTCCTAACCAATTAATATTTAATGATATTTTTATGTCTGTTGATTACACCTACGAATCTTCGACGGGAACATGTGTTTGAATCATCTATTACCGTTTGATATCTTCAAACTGCCTCAAGGTCAGACGAGGCTGAAGATGATCCGGGAATCTTCCGGGAGATAGGTCAGTTGTTCCAGCGAGAAAGAGGCTCGGATGATATAGCGGGCCAGATTTTCCATGGCCTCTTTTTTTCTGGGCAGAATTCTTGGGCCACAAAAGACCTGAAACCAGGAATGTTTCCAGGATTTCAGCAGATTAATATGGTCGGGAGTGATCTTACCTTTGGAGAGTAGCAAGGTAAGGACTTTGGATCTGAAGATTTTTTCCAGATATCTAAGCTTAACAGCTGGGGCGACCTTAAATAAGCCCTTCTTGGAGAAACAGCCGTCGGTAACCAGAGCATGGCCGTGGGAGTTGAATCCCAAGAAGTCCCCAAAGGTTTGGATGGCGATGACGGGTCCGGGGACAGATTTCTTACCAGGGAGGCTATGTTGATAATAAAGCCGCCGGGGGCTCTAGTGAACTCCGGCGGCTTGTAACTTGCGGATGGGTTTCGTTCCGCTATTTCTGCAGTTCTTTCTCCAATTCCCGGCGAATAACCTTTTTCTCGATCTTGCCTAGGGTGGTCATGGGCAACGACTCTTTGAACACATACTGCCGGGGAATCTTGTAAGGGGCCAGGAACTCTTTCAGGTATTCCTGTATGGCCTTGTCATCCAGGGTTGCGCCGGGCTTCGGTACAATGTAGGCACGTCCCACTTCACCCATTACGTCGTGGGGAACCGGAACCAGTGCCACCAGTGCGACGCCGGGATACCTGGATATATACTCTTCGACTTCCGCCGGGTATATATTCTCGCCACCGGTGATGTACATTTCCTTGGATCTGCCCACCAGTCGCAGGTCGCCATTTTCGTCAATGATGCCCACATCTCCGGAATACAGCCAACCATCTTGGTCAATGGCGGCAGCGGTGGCTTCCGGCATCTTGTAGTATTCCTTGATAACCGTGGGGCCGCGGTAGGCGATTTCTCCCGGAGTGCCCCGGGGGACTTCCTTGCGATTCCTGTCGACCAGCTTCATCTGAAACTCAGGGGCGCACTTACCCACGGTCTTGTTAAGATTATCAACGCTGGTCCCTATGTCACTATACGTGATAAGACCGGCGGTCTCCGTCAATCCTAGCGGATTGTTGCAGTAGGGAGTGAGTTCCTTCATTTTCTCCAGGATTTCCTTGGGGGCCATTGATCCGCCAACCATGCAGAAACGCACGGAGGATAGATCATAGTCCTTGAAGTTGGGCAGATTGAATTCCATAACATACATGGTCGGGACACCAGCGAATATGGTCACCTTATACTTCTGCATCTTCTCCAGGGTTTCCACCGGACTAAATTGGTCGATAACGACCAAGGTGGAGCCGGCTATGAGGGGAGCTGCTCCAAGCTCGGTGGCTCCACTTACATGGTTGACCGGGACGTGGTGCAGTAGCTTGTCGTCCGGGGTAATCCCGGTGGGGGCACCAAGCTCGTCAATCAGCACCAGCGATTGACAGACCACGCTCCTGTGGGTCAACAATGCGCCCTTGGGCTGTCCGGTGGTGCCGGATGTGTAAACAATAAGCAGACCGTCGTCCAGTCCGACCTGGGCTTCTCTGTCCTTCAGGGCCTGGTCATAAGCCGAGTAGTCGGCCTGCATGATCTCATTCAAGGTCAGGGCGTCGGGAAGTTCCGCCGGTCCGCCCACTACCCATACTTGTTGGACCGAGGAGCACTTGGTCAGAGCTTGCCCCAGCCGTTCTTGGAAGTTTGCCACGTCTCCCAACCCGTACAGTGTCAGTACATGGCTGGCTCCGGAGTTGTTAAGAACATACTCCATCTCATGTGCTGTGAAACGCGTGCCCATGCCGACGATAATCGCTCCGACCATGGAAGCGGCCATGTAAAAACAGAAGAACTCCGGGCGACCGTTCATAACATAGCCCAACCGGTCACCCTTTTTAACTCCTATTTTAAGTAAGTACTTGGCCATCTGTTGAGCGTCCTTTACAAACTCGGCATAGGAGTATTCCTTGTCATGATAGATGAACGCTGGTCTGTTCGGATCCCGCGCGGCCGCCCGTTTCACGTAGTCGGACAGGCGAGGCAGAACTCCTTCGAGTCGATTCTTTGTTGTGGTAGCCATGATAACGCCTCCCATTCCATATTGTGATCTAAAACTGGGTATCCCTGTTCACCCCATGGATTCAGTAACAGTATTTTCCTCCCTTTAAAAAACTCACTATTCCACCGATCCAAATCTTCACGTCCCGACCCCTAAATCTCTCGACGGAGTTTATTCCGGTGATAATTACACTACCAGATCATGAGATAAAAAAGAAGGATAAAATGGGTGACACTCCTGAGAAGGGAAAAGGGGTGTGCCAATGGAAGAAGTTGAAGAAGTAAAGAAGAGGGGTAAAAGGAAAGAAAGCCGTTATGGGAAGCGGTATGGGTTTAAGTTAAAGCTTCGATGTGTGAAGTTGAGGTTATAAGAAGGGATCCCGGTTTCTCTGTTGGGTAAGGAGGTAGGATTGCCTCATAAAAAATGTTACCCGAAGCATGATTAAAAAGGGATCGTTGACCAAGGAGAAAAAAAGAACTTTTTTCGTGCTCAAGGATTAAAAAAGATTCTTTTGGAGGGAAAGCCACACCATTATCGATTATTGTTTGTACTCTTCGGATTTTTCACAAATGGAACTTGCATGACTTCAAGGAAGTACTCTTCGATGTCACCCTTCAATAACAGCAGGGTTAAAACCTGTCTTTCATTAATAGAGTATTCACGTCATAAAAAATAAGTCGTCTGAAAGCAGAGGTTTCCATTTTTAATCCCCCTTTTTATCTTCAAAAAAAGGTTATACGGGGGTTTTCAAATATTATTAACCCTATAAATATTATATATATCATACTTGTAAAAGTAACAATTGACATCACCAGGGATTAGAGGTTAAAAATAATCAGATTATCAAAGGGAGGTTTTGGGATGGCCGAAATTCTGGCCTTTGTGCTGGCCGGGGGCAGGGTGGATGAACTCAGTGTTCTGACCTTTGACCGGCCTAAATCCGCTTTGCCTTTTGGCGGGAATTACCGGGTGATCGATTTTGCCTTAAGCAATCTGATGCATGCCCGAATAAGGCAAGTGGGGGTCCTGTCTCAATATCGTTCCGCTTCTTTGATCACCCATATCGGCAATGGGGCCTCCTGGGACATGACCGGGCGTCACCGTCAGTTGACCTTGCTGCCCCCTTCTACCGGTCAAAAAGATTCCGATTGGTATAAAGGGACGGCCGATGCCGTGGCCCATAACCTGGATTTCATTTATGAGAACAACCCGGATCTGGTCTTGATCCTTTCCGGGGACCACATCTATCGGATGGACTATCGTGAGTTAATCCAGTTTCACTTGGAACAAAAGGCTGATGTCACGGCCGGTTTTATCAAAGTCCCCAAAAAAGAGGCCCATCGCTTTGGGTTGGGAGTCATGGAAGAAAAAGAAGGCCGGCCTGGCGGGCGACTGACTTCCTATCAGGAAAAACCGTCTGAGCCTGGGTCTCAATGGGCCTCTTTGACCATCTATCTTTTTAAGACCGAAGTTTTGCTTAAAATTCTTAAAAAAACCCATCCCCACCAAGAGGGCATTGAATTTGGTCGGGATATTTTTCCTTCGCTGGTTCATCAAAGCCGGGCCTTCGGATATACCTTCTCCGGATACTGGGGCTATACCCGTACCCTGGACGAATATTGGCGGACCCATATGGATCTGTTCGGGGCGGCGCCCAAGATCAACCTGAAACAATGGCAAATTCGAACCAACCTGGAACACGAACGGATTCAAGAACGGCAGCCGGCTTTGATCGGACCTGACGCCTGTCTGGATCAGGTCTTATTGACCCACGGTTGCCGAGTGGAGGGAACGGTTAAACGGAGCGTTTTGTTTCCCGGAGTTCAGGTCGAAAAAGGGGCTGTGGTTGAGGATTCGATCCTTTTTTTTGATACCCTCATAAAATCTGGGGCCATGGTCAAAAAAACAATCACTGACAACGGGGTAAAAATCGGAGAAAAGGCCCGGATCGGGGGCGGGACTCATCTAATACCCAATCGAAGCTTCCCCCATTTATTGTCTTCCGGTCTTACGGTTATCGGAAGGAATACCCATCTCCCTTCCCGGATTCAAGTCGGGGCTAATTGTATCCTTTACCCCTTCTTGGAAGAAAACGCCTTTTATTCTTCTCAAATCCCTTCCGGAGAGACGATATCATGATTAATACCCTGGTCATGTTACTGGCCGGCGGAGAAGGCAGTCGGCTGAATGTCCTGGTTGATGTCCGGGCCAAACCGGCTGTGCCTTTTGGCGGGATCTATCGGATTATTGATTTTACTTTAAGCAATATTATGAATTCGGGGCTGGAACGTATAGGCGTTTTAACCCAATATAAACCCCTTTCTTTGATGAGCCACGTCGGGTTGGGCAAGGCCTGGGATTTTGAAGGCCGGAACCGGGGCATTAAAATTCTGCCCCCCCATACCGGCAGACAAAGACTCCGACTGGTATAAGGGGACGGCCGATGCCTTGCGGCAGAACATGAGCTATTTAGACCGCTATGAACCGGAGAATATCCTGATCGTATCCGGCGATCATATCTATCATATGGATTATGCCCCGATGATCGCCTATCATAAACAGAATCGAGCCGACTTGACCGTGGCCATGATGGAGGTGCCCAGAAAACAATTGGTTCATTTCGGGACTGCCCAGGCGGACGGACAAGGACGAATCAGGGGATGGGAAGAAAAACCCAAAGAGCCCAAAGGGACCCTGGCTTCCCTTGGTATCTATGTTTTTCAAACCCCCTATTTGATAAAAGCCTTACAGGATCCGTCGGCCATGGATTTCGGCCGTGATCTTATCCCTTCGATTATAAAAAAGGATCGTGTTTTTGCCTACCCATTTTCAGGATACTGGCGGGATGTGGGAACCCTGGCCTTTTATTTTGAGGCCCATATGGATCTCTTAAATCCAAACTCCGGATTAAATCCTGAAGCCTGGGGTGTGCAAACCAACCTGGAAGAAGAGGGATTGAAGGGGGACCGCCCGGCGGTTATCATCGAAAAAAATGCCCAGGTAGCTCGATCTTTTCTCTCGGCCGACACTATTATTGAGGGTAGGGTAGATGGATCTGTTCTTTCACCCGGTGTCCGGGTCGGCAAAGGTGCCCAGGTCTTCAATTCCATTCTTATGCACGACTGTCAAGTAGAGGCCGGGGCCTATCTGGAACGAGTTATTATTGATAAAAAGGTTCGTATAGGGAAACAAGCCAAGATAGTCGGCCAGGCGGTCCTTCCGAACCGGGAATTCCCCGGGCAGTTAAAAGAAGGTTTAACCTTGATCGGCAAAGGGGCGTCTATACCTGCAAAAACCCTGATTTCCGGCAACTCCGTCATATACCCGGCGGTCGAGGCAGGAGATTTTAAGAGTTTGGTAGTGGCCGAAGGGGAGACGGTGAGGAAGAGATAGACAAACTTTAGAATGCGGATTTTGGATTTCGGAGTGAAGAGTGAAGAAAATTTTCCTCCGAAAGCTGAAAGCTTAACGACGAAAAATTTATTCATATTAAGAGTAAATATAGTATGAGGGAGAATTATGAAAAAGAAGGTTGTTGTATTTTTAACTTTATTGTTCTGCCTTTTTATCTGCCGGATGGTATCGGCCGAGGAATGGGATCTGAAGACTTGTGTGGACATTGGATTGAAGCAGAATCCAACGATCCAGGCAGCCGTGCAAGGGATTGAAGGGGCGAAGGCCCGGGTAAAGCAAACCCAGTCCACTTATTATCCTACCCTCTTTGGTGAGACGGATTACAACCGTTACAGCAGCCTGAGTTCCTTAACTAATGCTCCTCCTGGAGTGAATATTCCACCTACCGATCTTACCACTTATTATCTCGGCCTGTCGCAAAATATCTACGATTTCGGACGTCGTGAATATACAATTCAGGCTTCGAAGGAAGATTTGAAGACCTATCAGTGGACCTTAAAAGATACCCGACTTTCAGTGATCGATAATATTCGGCAAGCTTATTACGGGGTTTTACTGGCCCAACGGGTGGTTACGTTTAGTCGAGAGGACTTGGAAAGAACCCGTGAGCATTTTAACCAGGCCCAGGGTTTTTACCAGGTAGGATTGAAGGCCAGGATAGATGTGACCCAGGCTGAAGTGACGGTCATCACCGCCCAAAAGGTCTTGCTTCAGGCAGAGAACAACGTACGGGTAGGGTGGGTTACCTTGGCGGCAGCCATGGGTTTAGATCAGCCCAAAGGTTATACTTTAAAAGACGACCTGGAAGCAGGTCGGGTAGATTGGAAACTGGAAGATCTCCAGAAGGAGGCCTTGGAGAAGGATCCGATATTAAACCGGCTCAGGGTTACTATCAAGTATTGGGAGGTCCAAGAAAAAGAGGCCAAGAGGGAATTTTGGCCTACCCTGACCGGCACAGCCAAATATGGGCGGAACGTCGGCACCTATTATAACAATGATGAGACCTGGAATGTGGGCCTGCAATTGAATATCCCGATCTTTACCGGTTTTCTAAAAGAGTTCAAATTGGCTGAAATCCAGGCTAATCTAAGCCAGGCCAAGGCGAACGAAGAGATCCAGAAACTGCAAGTGATCAGTAATCTTCAAAGCCAGTACCTCAATCAAGTGTTGGCGGAAAAACAGATCGATGTAGCCAAGGAATCCTTGCGGAGTGCCAAAGAGAATCTGGATCTGGCCGAAGGGCGTTACAAGGCCGGAGTGGGGGCTATGCTGGATATCACCGATGCCCGAAGTTCCTATCTTCAGGCTGAAAACGATTACAGCCAGGCCTTGTACAATTATATGATCGCCCGCTATAAGGTTGAGAGGGCAATTGGAAGGGAATAGATTTCCAAAAAGCAGCTTGACAAAGGTTTAGTATGAAAATAGGTTTCGAGGGTTCAAGAAACGGTACAAGGTACAAGGTTCAAGGAAAAACCATGTACCGCCCACCTTATACCTTAAATCGGCAGCTTCGAGAGCTTCTTTAAACCCTATTAGGGATCTGTTATCCTGTCTCCCGGAAGGTCATCTTTAATTCATATACCCCTTGTGCTCCTTGCCGTTGTATGTCAAACCCCATCTTCTCAAATAAATGGAGCATCGGTCTGTTTTCGATTAGGACTTCGGCTGTAAAACCTAATAGACCCTCCCGTTTGGCCAGATAGGTTAGATATAGAAGCAGTTCCGTGCCGATCCCTTTTCCCTGATATTCTTCACGGGTAGCCTGGGCCACTTCGGCGCTGTGGGTATTGGGGTCGATATAATATTGTCCGATGGCGACGACTTTTTCCATTTCCCCTTCTTTGACGCAGGCCAGGATGATCATTTCCTTGGTATAATCGATAATCACATATTCCTGCAGCCGCTCGTGGGGCATATCCCGGCGAAAAGAAATGAACCGGCGATACATGCTTTGATCGGAGAGGGAGTAAAAAAAATCTTTTAATAAAGGCTCATCACTGATTTTTACCGGCCGAAGGAAGAGTTGTAGCCCTTTTGGTGTAGTTCGATAGATTTCCAAATGTTCCGGATATTCTCCCTTTTCGCCGGGGATGAAGGCCTGGTCCCCATAGATGAGATTGGCCTTTTTGGCTTCTTCAATCAACCAGGGGCGAAAATCAGGATGGGCAATGGAAATCAAAGCCATGGCCCGTTCTCGAATATTTTTCCCATGAAGGTAGACGATCCCGTATTCCGTCACCACATAATGAACATCGCCGCGGAGGAGGGTTGCACCGGCTCCTTCCCGCAGGAAGGGAACAATGCGGGACACCTTGCCCCATTCGGCAGTGGACTGGATGGCCAGGATGCTTTTGCCGCCCGGGGCCAGAACGGCCCCACGCATGAAATCCGCCTGCCCTCCGATCCCGCTGTAGAAGGTCTTGCCCAGGGATTCGGCGGTGACCTGTCCGGTCAGATCGATCTCCAGGGCACTGTTGATGGCGGTCATGTTTTTTTGTTGGGCGATCATCAGGGGATTATTGGTATAATCGATCGTCCGGAATTCGATGCTTGGATTGTCGTCGATGAACTCGTAAGTCTTCCGGTGGCCCATACAGAAGGTGGCTACGGTTTTACCCCGGTTTAAGGTCTTTCGACTGTTGTCGATCACGCCTTTTTTCATTAATTCCACTAAACCATCGGTCAGTAATTCGGTGTGAACTCCGAGATGTTTTTTTTGACTCAAGTTATCCAGAATGGCATTGGGCAGACTCCCATAGCCCACCTGAATGGTATCCCCATCCTGGACAATGCGGGCCACGTATTTCCCGATCAGTTGAGCCGTTTCGTTAGGAGCAACCGCTTCATATTCCAGAAGAGGCTCATCATGATAGATAAGAAAATTGATGTCGTTGATATGGATGAATCCATCCCCATGAACCCGGGGCATATTGGGATTGACCTGGGCAATGACCAGGGAAGCGTTTTCCAAAGCGGCTTTCACAATGTCCACGCTGATTCCTAGGCTTAAATAGCCATGATTGTCCGGCAGGGAAGTCTGGATCAGGGCTACATTGATAGGGACCAGCCCTCGGCGGAACCATTCGGGAACATTGGATAGAAATATAGGCGTATAATCGGCCAGCCCCCGATTGACTGCCTCCCGAGAATTGTTACCAACAAAAAAAGAATTATGGCGGAAATTGGTTTTAAATTTTTCATCCGTATAAGGAGCGACCCCCAGGGTCCAGACATGAAGGACTTCCGCATCAAAAAAGGCCTTGGGGTTTGATTCCACAAAACGAATCAGGGATTGAACCAGATATTGGGGTTCACCGCAGGCGGTGCTGATAAAAATGCGGTCGCCCCGATGGATATGACTGAAAATTTCTTCTTCGGAGATGAACTTTTCCGGAACCCCTTTTTTCATTTCCTGAAAAAGGCCGTTATCCAGTCCCAGAGCCATAGGCGGACTCCCTTCTGTTTTTTCTAATTTCCCATGAGGAAATCATAGGCGATAACACGAAAAATACAAGAAAAAATTAAGAGTTGGGAAGGAAATAGCCTGGTCAAAAAGATCTCTTTGCCTTTCGGGTAAAAACAAGCCCATAAGAGGAGACAAGGAGAAATAACAAAACATGTGAAGAAAAAGGTTTATGTTTTATCGATAATATAAATATAAAACCACAAATTTTTATCGGCCGCAACCGGCTCAGAAGGCTTTATTTTTAACAGTTTTCATACCTCCACTATATCTTTTTCGGTATCAAACTCCGGTGACTGAAAATTTCGGGCGCTATTTTCCAAAGGGCGTAATTCAGGGACATTGGCCTTGGAACTGATGCCCAGTTCCTTAAAACGCCGGGCAGACACCAGGACCCGACTTTCCAAGGAGCCGACGGCCTCATTATAGGCATGAAGAGACTTATCGAGATACCTTCCCAACTCGGCAAAGTGGACGGCCAACTTGACCAGACGTTCATACAGGGTTTTTCCCATTTCACTGATGGCCTGGGCATTTTCAGTCAGGGCCTCCTGACGCCAGCCATAGGCAACGGCCCGCAAAAGTGTAATCAGGGTGGTGGGTGTGGCCAGAATGACTTTTTGATTCACTCCCTCTTCGATCAAATAAGGGTTTTGTTCCAGGGCGGCGCTGAAGAAATTTTCTCCCGGTAAAAAAAGGATGACAAATTCCGGGGCCTCGGAGAACTGATCCCAGTAATTTTTGGCGGAAAGTTTTTGCATGTGTGTCTGTATGAGACGGGCATGGTCCCGCAGTTTGGTTTTTCGTTCCTCCTCGGTCGGGGCCTCGAGGGAATCCAAATAGGACTGCAAGGGGGCCTTGGAATCCACGACTACCACTTTTTTGTTGGGCAATTGAACCTTCATGTCCGGGCGTAAATTCCCTTCCTCGCTTTTCACCGATTCCTGCTCAAAAAAATCACAATGTTCGGACATGCCGGCCAATTCAGCCACCCGTTTTAGCGTGATTTCCCCCCATCTTCCCCGGACCTGGGGAGATCTCAAGGCCTTCACCAGGTTACCGGTTTCTTGTTGGAGCTGTTTTTCAGCAACAGCCATGGATTCCAAATACTGACTCAGACTGCCGTAAGCCTGCTGGCGGGACATTTCCATGGCTTGGACCTGTTGAACATATTTTTCCAGGGTTTCCTTTAAAGGGGCGATGGTGCCTTCCACGGCTTTTTGACGCTGCTCCAGATCTCCTTTGGCCTCGGACTGAAATTTTTCCAGGGTGGCCTTGGCCAAGTCTAAAAACTGCTGATTATTGCTTCTTAAACATTCAGCCGATAAGGCCTTGAAGGCATCCTCCATTTTTTTAGAAGCTTCATTCAGGAGCGCAATTTTTTCCTCCATGGCCTGACGTTCTTTATGCAACAGGGTTTCCAGTTCGGTTTGGACCTGTTTCAGATTGCTATTCTCTTCCCTTAATCTATTCACTTCCATTTCCAGTTCTCGGTTGTCGGACGTCAAACCCTGGAGCTCGGATTCTCGTGATTTGATGCGTTCCCCCAAGACGGCCATTTCCGATTGATAGGGCTGGATGCCTTCGGAAATTTTCTGAGAGGTTTTCAGCCGGAAGATTATCCAGGCTAATACTGTGCCGAAAATAAGTCCTACAAGAAAAGCCCCAAGGGCATAATAATTAATCACGGTTTCCTCCTTGTTTAGTAATCAGGCAAAAGGCAAAGAGTTATGGGCTATAAACCCCACGGAGAGAAAAATATGTTATTACCTTTTCCGTGTACCTTGTACCTTGAACCTTACACCTGTTTTTATCATTTCCACAGCAATTCCTCTTCTTGCAAAACCTTGATCCGGTCCCGCAGTTCAGCGGCCTCTTCAAAATCCAGCCGGGTAGCCGCATCTTTCATCCTTTTTCTGAGTTGTTTGATCAGTTGTGGGATCTGCTCGGGCTCGGCAAATTCCTTTTGTTTATCCTTGGCAATGGGAACAGTAACGTAATCGGCCTCATAGACCGAAGCCATGATATCCTGGATCGATTTTTTTATGGAAGTGGGTGTTATTTTATTTTTTTTATTGTAGGCTGTTTGAATGGCCCGGCGTTTTTCCGTTTCATCGATGGCCTCCTGCATGGAACGGGTGATCTGGTTGGCATAAAAATAGACTTCTCCGGAAATATTTCGAGAGGCCCGGCCGCAGGTCTGGATCAGGGATCGGGTGGAGCGTAAAAAACCTTCCTTGTCGGCATCCAGGATGGCCACCAGGCTGACTTCGGGTAGGTCCAGCCCTTCCCGCAGGAGATTGATCCCGACCAGGCAATCAAAGGCCCCCAGACGTAAATCCCGAAGGATCTCGATCCGCTCCAGGGTATCGATATCGGAATGAAGATAGCGGACCTTTATCCCTAATTCCTGGTAATATTCGGTCAGATTCTCGGCCAGACGTTTGGTCAGGGTGGTGACCAGAATCCGCTCCTGGCGGGAGACCCGTTTTGTCAATCTCTTTTTTCAGATGCTCCACCTGATTGTCGGCCGGAAAGACCTGGATTTGGGGATCCATCAATCCCGTGGGCCGGATGACCTGTTCGGCCACCACTCCCTCTGATTTTCTCAGCTCATATTCGGCCGGAGTGGCCGAGACATAAATGACCTGATTGACCAGGTTTTCAAATTCTTTGAAATTCAAGGGACGATTGTCCAGGGCCGAAGGGAGCCTGAAGCCGTAATCGACCAGGGTCTGTTTGCGGGATCGGTCCCCCCGATACATGCCCTGGAGTTGAGGTACAGCCAAATGACTTTCGTCAATAAAAAGGAGAAAGTCTCTGGGAAAATATTCCAGCAGGGTAGGGGGGGGCTGGCCGGGCTGCCGGCCGGTGAGATGACGGGAATAATTTTCTATACCGTGACAATAGCCAAGTTCCTTCATCATTTCCAGATCGAACCGGGTCCGTTCTTCGATGCGTTGGGCCTCCAGTAATTTATCTCCGGGAGCGAAAAAAAACAATCCGTTCTTCCAGTTCTTGTTCGATGGCTTGAAAGGCCTGTTCCATTCTCTCCTCTGAAGTCACATAATGGCTGTTGGGGAAGATATGAATCTGTTCCAATCGTTCGATTTTTTTGCCCCGCAAGGGATCGATTATGGAAAGGGATTCGATGGAATCGCCGAAGAAGTTGATACGCAGGGCCTGATCTTCTTCGTAAGCCGGAAAAACTTCCACCACATCACCTCGGACCCGAAAGGTTCCCCGATGGAAGTCGAAGTCGTTTCGTTCATATAGCATGGACACCAGTTGGATGAGAACTTCTTCTCTTTTTATTTCCTGGTTTTCTTTTAAAGACAAGAGCATCCCCTGGTAGGCTTCCGGGGAGCCCAGGCCGTAAATGCAAGAGACGCTAGCCACGATCAGGCAATCGCTGCGGGTCAACAATGATCGGGTGGCCGAATGGCGCATTTTATCGATGGCTTCGTTGATGGAAGAGTCCTTGTCGATGTAGGTGTCGGTCTGGGGGAGGTAGGCCTCGGGTTGGTAATAGTCATAATAACTGACGAAATATTCCACCGCATTTTCCGGGAAAAAGGATTTGAATTCTCCATAAAGCTGGGCGGCCAGGGTCTTGTTCGGGGCCAGGACCAAGGTCGGCTTATTAACCCGGGCTACTACCTGGGCCATGGTGAAGGTCTTCCCTGAACCGGTGACCCCCAATAACACCTGATGACCCAATCCCTGGTCAACACCCTGAATTAATTGTTCAATGGCCTGGGGCTGATCTCCCTTGGGCAGGAATTCGGAAATGAGTTTAAAGGCTTGCTTCATGGATTGATTTTATCCTGTTTTTTACCAATCCTTCAAGGTCTTTCTTCAATTATTCTTCCATTTTGTTCTTTAATTGTATATAATACAGAAAAAACAAAACAAAAATTCTTTTGTTGTCATTCCGGTTGATTAGTGTACTTTAACAATAGCTACTTTACAGTCTCGTCATTCCGGACTTGGAGGCTGTGTCGTAATAGCGGACAGGGCCGTCATGCCGGCGAAAGCCGGCATCCAGACGTCGTCCCGGCGAAAGCCGGGAACCAGACCCATATCCCCTGGATTCCCCCGGATCGAGTCCGGGGCAGGCTCCTCGTCGCGCTTCGCTTGCACGGAATGACAAAAAGGGAATTGCGACACAGTCTCTTCGCGGGAATGACGGCAGAAGAACTATTGTAACCTGTTATTGAGACACTACACTTTAATTCGAAATAAACTTCAGCCGGTATCTAGAGAATTTTTGATCTTAAATAAGGAGGAGTTTTATGGGTACAAATTTTTTCAACCGAGACGATCGGGACCTGAGGTTTGTTCTTTTTGAATATCTCAAAGTCGCCGATCTTTTGAAGTATGAGGCCTTCAAGGACTTCAGTCTGGATGATTTTGAGATGATCATCCAGGAGGCTATGAAGGTCAGTAAAGAAGTCATAGGCCCGACCAATCAGGATGGGGACAAGGAAGGTTGTACCTATGACAATGGAGAGGTCAAGGTCCCCGAATCCTTTCATCAGGTCTGGAAGGTGATGAAGGAAAACAGCTGGATCTCTCTGAACGGCACCCCCGCTTTTGGGGGGCAGGGCCTGCCGAATGCCTTGACCGGATTGATCAACGAATTGTTTATCGCCGCCAATATGGCCTTTATGACTTACCCGGGCCTCAGTATTTCCAACGCCCGGGTCATTGAACATTACGGGACTGAGGAGGACAAGGCCCTTTTCCTGGAAAAATTGAATACCGGCGTATGGACCGGCACCATGTGTCTGACTGAACCTAATGCCGGCTCTGATGTGGGCAACACGCGAGCCAAGGCCTTGCCTGACCCGAATTCCAAAGATCCACGAATATATAAAATTGAAGGTAACAAGTGTTTTATTACCTGCGGCAATCATGATATGGCGGAAAACATCATCCACCTGGTCCTGGCCAAGATCGAAGGAGGCCCGCCGGGGACCAAAGGGATTTCTCTTTTTATCGTGCCCAAGATCTGGGTCAATCCCGATGGAACCCTGGGGGAACCCAACGATGTCTTTTGCAGCAGCATTGAACATAAAATGGGCATCCACGGCTCCTCCACTGCCTCCCTGATCTTCGGGGAAAAAGGGGGCTGCCGGGGCATCCTAGCTGGGTCAACCTCACAGCGGCATGGCCAGGATGTTTGAGATGATGAATGAAGCCCGGATGGGCTGTGGGGTCCAAACCCTGGGCTTGACGGCCGCCGCCTACGACACTGCCCGCCAATACGCCAAAGAAAGGGTTCAGGGGCCTCTGCTTACCAATCGTCGAGGGGCGTCCGTGACGATTATTCAACATGAAGACGTGCGGCGGATGCTCATGAACTTGAAATCAGGGACAGAGGCCATGCGGGCCATGATCGGCAAGCTTTTCTATCTGATCGATATTTCGGAGTACGATCCCGACGAGACCGCCCGAAAAAAGGCCGACAGCCAGGTGGAGCTGCTGACCCCCTTAGTCAAGGCCTATATTTCCGACTTCGGGTACATGTTGATCCGGGATGCCATCCAGGTTTTGGGCGGCGTGGGTTACTGCCAGGAGTTCCCGGTGGAGCAATATGCCCGAGACTGCAAGATCGTTTCCATTTGGGAAGGGACCAATTATATTCAGGCCCAGGACCTGTTTGGCCGAAAGCTGACCCTGAACGGCGGCCAGACTTATCAGGATTGGATCCAGGGGATTATGACCTTTGCCGAACAGCATAAAGTTGATCCGGATTTTGGAAAGGATTGTGAACTTCTTCTCAAAGCGGCCCAGGCCACCAATGATTTCCCGACCCGCTATATGCAGTATTTTTCGGGAGAGAAGATCCGATTGGTACCTTTAACCGCTACCCGTTTCCTGGATTGTTTCGCCGAAACCCTGATGGCCAATCTGATGTTGGAAGAGGGCCTAGTGGCCCGGGAACAGTTGAAGGGCGTTGCTGCTGATTCGGCTGACGGTATCTTCTACCGCGGGAAAATAGAAACGGTCAAATTCTTCTGCCGAAATATCCTGCCCAATGTCTTTGCCCGTCATCTCAGCCTTGAGTTGGAAGACACCTCGGCCATCGACATTCCGGAAGCGGCTTTTTAAAACAGACCTGATTTTTATAATACAAAAACCCCCTCTCATCCGGAGGGGGTTTTTTATTTTTGATCCTCTTCCCACTAACCCCTTCAAAGCCATCTTGAGGGCATCCTTGTCAATCTCGAACACCTTCTCATTCATCCGATACGGCCCTCCCTAATAATTCTTTGAGAAATTGCGCTGCCTGGTCATGAATCCCCGGAATCGTGTTTTCACTTGGTCCGGCCACATTAAGAATTTCAATATTGTGTTTCTCTCCCCATTCTCTGGCCATAAGGGGATCTATTTTGTTGTTTAAGTCAATTATCAGATAAGGTTTTTTATATTCAATGGCTAACTGTACTGTTAGGGCAGTACCCCCGCTTACTGGTCCCTTAGTCAAAACAAGGGTTCCATCAGCTTCCCTTACATTCTTCTCCGTCCTATGAGGGTAATTGGGGGAGAGAGTTTCTTTGAGTGGATACTTAAGGTCAATTGGGCCATCCTCGGCCTTTCGGCCATTCGGACACCAGCCCCCACAAGGAATACCAAGTTCTAAGGCTGCGTCTAGGGCTGCCCTATCAACTCCGGTCTGGCCACCTGAGATAATTTTAGAAAATATTATAACTATATTGAAATTTAGCATTTTCCCTCTAGAGAACCAGATAAACCCAAAGGTACGATCCAATTTGTCCTTTTTGGTTACCTGTTTCAATGGCTTTCTTGAATAAGCGCAAGATTAGCCCGGATGAATTTTATTTGCAAGAGGTATGTAAAGAACTGGCAGACCCTTTTTGTTTTAGGATTTCACCTCTAAGTTTTGATTGGGTCCTTGACTAAAAGCGAATGATAAGGGTTTAAAGTTAGCAGAACACTACTATATTTATTGTCTGTGCACATCCAAAGAAAATAATATCATCAGACAGAAAGTTGACACCATGATAAAAGACCTGATTCTATTGTGTGCTTATGAAAAACCCTGCTCCGGTGTTCTGTTTTAATACACCGCAGTGTGCAAAATTCTAGACCTACTCCCCAGACCATTCACTAAGAAATTAGTAAGGTGTCCCCAGATTCGCAAGATTATAGTCCTGAACCCGGCTTGCTTTCATCTTCAAGGAGCTGTATCATGGAAAGCCCAACTATTGGGGAACGAGCAAACGCTGGCGAGACCATTGCCGCGAATGTTTGCGCTTGGTCAACTCTGGTTGAAATGGAACGCAGACTGAAGACCGACCCCGGATTGGTAAATAGCGGGAGTCCTATCATACTGGTAGCAGGCCATTAACAACTTCATTTATTTCAATGCGCGAAGGTATATCATTGCAACAGCATGACCCGCAGGAAATGGCGCAATTTCTCGGATTGATGTTACAGCCGTGGCATGGTGCGGTCGCTCAGCCGTCACAGGCGCAAAAAACCGTGCTCAATAAACTACTGAAAATTTACGCTCAGACCGATTACGGAAACCAGCACAGCGTCGGTAAGGTAATGGATATTCAGTCCTACCGACAATCATTTCCTGTCATCACCTACGAAGATGTCAAGCCAATGGTACAGAAGGTTATGGCGGGCAACATCAGGTTTTTGCTTAATGAAGACCCGGTCGGCTGGGCAATTACGCGCGGCACCACCGGTGACGAGCCGAAGTTTATCCCAATGACGCCCACTGATTTAGGAATGCGGGTCAGCGCTGGCCGGGCGATGATGAACTTTGTTGCCGCTCACAAAAAATACGACCTCTTCGATGGCGTCAACCTGAATCTGAATTTCCCTTCGGTGGTGGGGACAGTAAGATCTGGAGACAAAGAGCTGGCCTACGGCTATAGCTCCGGTATCTATGTGAAATATGTCGCGGCTTTTACTCCCATCCGTAATGTGCCCGTTCAGGAAGACATCGACGCCTTAGGTGGCGGCAAGAGCGTCCGGGACTGGGAAGCGCGTTTTGAGCTTGCCTTTCAGAAGGGCAGGAACGAGGATGTCAAGCTGGTGGGTGGCGTCGCACCGACCGTTTTGCTTTTTGGAAAATACCTGAAAAAAAAGCATGGCGTCTATCCCAAGAATATTTGGAAGGTGCAGATTATGACGCTGGGGAGCGTGGCCGGTATCAATACCCGCTATCAGCCGGCGCTGACTGCCCTTTACGGAGACGTGACTATCCGCGAAATCTACGGCGCTACCGAGGGCATGTTCGGACAGCAGAGAGATAAAATCCGCGCTTGGGTGCCGAATTACGACATGTTCTTCTTCGAGGTGCAGATCGGTTCAAGGGTTAAGATGCTGTATGAAATGAAGCCCGGGGAGATAGGCAGTCTAATTGTTTCTACGCCAGTGCTCCCCCGTTATAAAATCGGCGACCTGATACGGGCGTACCGACCGCCGTACTTCCGCTGTATCGGGCGGGAGAAGTGGTGGATGCCGCTCTACCATTTCTGGAACGAGTTCAGCACCATGAACCTGGATAGACTTTAGCAGAGGCGAGGAAACTAATATTACGTTGCTTTTTTAGGATTCTTATCGGCGCTGGTGGAAAATGCCCCTGAAAATAATGGTGATGCCGATCACGATGAGAACGATTCCGCCGATAAGTCCCCAGCCCACGGCCGTCATTTCGCTCAGCCCCACACCCAGGAAGACAAACCCCAGAATCAGGGTGCCGAGGATGGGACGGCGGTGTTCCGGCTTCATCAGGCGAATCAGGGCGGCCAGGATTAAGATAGCGCCGGCACCAGCCATGATAACCGCCCAGGTGTTCCACCGGCCGAAAGCGGTGTAACCCCAACCGCTGGTCTCGGCGAGCAGTGCCAGCCCTGCCCAGATTAAGATGGCTGCCCAGGTAATCGTGTGAACGGGATCGCGGCGCCACTTTTCGTCCCAGTTCTTCTCATTGCGGGATTTTTCGTTTTTTTCGCCCTGTTTTTCCTCTTCTTTTTCATGATGGTGGCGGTGTTCGTGGTTGCGTCTTTCTGGTTGGCTCGGTGCACCTTCGGTCATGGTATCTCCTTTCCCGTGTTCCCACGGATACAGGGAAATTGGTTAAGGTCAATTTTAGGTAATTGCTAAGCGTTTGTCAATAGCCGTCCGTCTCTGGCTTGACCCCCGACCATTCACTAAGAAATTAGTGTGGTGTCCCCCGATTTAGACGATGAACTCAAAAAGGCCATTGATGAAGCCATAGCAATCTATAACGGTACTCCGCATGAAGCTTTGAGCAACGTATCCCCCAATGATGTCTATGCGGGAAGAAAGGAGGCCATCCTACGGAAGAGAAAAGAAAAAAAACAATTGACCATGCAGCGGAGAAAGAAGTACAACTTCTACGGCAACGGTACTAACAATGATGGCTCAGACCAGTATCAAAGTGAAAACTCGCCATAACAACATCTGTCCAAAAAGGCCTGAAGATATACACCGTTTGAAGCAAATTTGCAACTTAACGCCTTAAACGGAACCGTCTCGCCCTGTGGCAGCAATTCGAAAAGCAAACTGAATGTGATAACAACAGGAGTTTAAGATGTCGGAAACAATAGTTGAACAGCTTGATCATATATTCAAGCCGAAATCCGTAGCCATTATAGGGGCTAGCAGTACGATGGAAAAATGGGGCGGAAGATTGCTCCGCAGAGCGCTGCAGTCAAACTATAGGGGCAATATTTATCCCGTAAATCCAAAGGCGAAAGAACTCATGGGAGTTAAGGCTTATGCCGATGTTCGCGATATTCCCGGCGAGGTGGAGCTGGCTGTTTTCACCGTCATGGCTGCCCAGGTGCCGGTAGTCATGACGGCCTGCGTTGAAAAAGGAGTCAAAGGAGGCGTTATCATTTCTGCCGATTTTGCCGAAACAGGAGAGACAGGGAAGAGGCTGGAAGAAGAAACCGCAAAAATCGCCAGAGCGGGGAATTTGCGGTTTGTAGGTCCGAATTGCAACGGTATCTGGTGTTCCGCTTCCAACCTTAATATAACCCCCATCGAAGATCGCATGTCCGGTCCGGTCGCTTTCATCAGTCAAAGCGGCAGTTTCGGCGGGATTGCAAACCGCCTCACCAGTGACAGAGGTTATGGTCTCAGCAAATTTATAGCCATCGGCAATCAGGGGGATTTAACCGCAACTGATTTCCTGGAATACCTTAGCTACGACGACGATACAAAAGTCATCACGATGTATATGGAAGGGTTTAAAGACGGTGCCAGATTTTTCGAAGTCGCGAGAAAAGTAGCGGCAAAAAAACCGATCTTGCTGATGAAAGGCGGCCGTTCCTACGTGGGCGCCCGTGCTACGATGTCTCATACCGCTTCGATAGCCGGATCGGACGATGTTTTAGACGCCATATGCAGGCAGGCGGGAATTATAAGAGTAAATCAGCTAGAGCATCTTTTCATTATGGCGGAACCGCTTTTCAGCCAGCCTTTGCCGAAAGGGAAGAGAATAGGCATACTTGCAAACGGCGGGCAGGGCGTTGTTGCTTCGGATAATATAGTGGCTCTGGGTATGGAAGTTCCCGAATTTACAAAGGAGGATGCCGCAAGACTTAAGAGTATGTTGCCTCCGCATGCACCGAATCCAAGTAATCCTGTGGATTTTGCCGCCGGAAATTTTGACTCGGAACAGGAAATGCGGGTATTTGATGCGCTGGCGTCACTTGATTCGGTAGACGCAATTTTGACCCTCGTACCCAGGGACAGGAGTTACAAGCCGACACATGCAGAACGCAGAAAACATATAATAGATGCCGTGGACGCGTTCGGAAGGATTCCACAAAAATACGGCAAGCCTATGATTGCGTTATTTTGGCGACGCCTGCCATCTATCGACGATACTTTGAGGGAATATAATATACCTCAGTTCGACAATGTCGAACATGCCTCTCTCGCCTTGTCTGCTCTGGTGAAATACGGAGAAATCAAAAGAAGACTGTCGCAGTAATTTGCGGTTGAAAAGAAAGATGGTTAAAGATCGAACAGGGTTCAAGGGAGTAATATTGTCTTCCTATGCTTCTTGTATAAATTGAGCGCCACACCCTCGTACCAATCGAGCGTCTTCTCATCTGAGGCAGACAACTCCCACAGAACCCCATGGTCCTATGTTTTGAGGGCACTATCGTGGCGACCCCAAGCGAATTAATGCGAAACTCCCACCCTGAGAGTATTCCAACTTCAACCCGCTTTGCATCGGGACATCTATCAAGCATCTGATCAATATCCATATTTGAACCGTAAGCAAAATACAGCACGTTTTTCTTTCTAAAAACCGAATTGATGAGCCTGACCGTCCTTGATGTCTTTAAATTCTATTCGGGCCATAAAATACCAATTCAATTAATTCATGAACGTCACGCCTTTGTAATTGGCAAGATTCGCTACCTGATCCAATCCAATATTCTCTTTACTAACAAGGTAGCGTTAATAAATTAGTATAGTGTCCCCCGATTTTAGCTGGCTTGACCCCCGACCATTCACTAAGAAATTAGTGTGGTGTCCCCCGATTTTTATATTTATTGCCTGTGCACATCCAAAGAAAATAATATCATCAGGCAGTCTGATGGATGTTGTTTGAAAATGGCATAACTTCAAATTCATCCCGATTTTTTAAAAATCAATAGCCCGCCCCGATGTTCTGTCTTAATTCGCTATAATGTGCAAGATTATAGACCTGCCCCAATGCCTTACTGTTCCACCCAATAATCCGCCAGTACTTCAGCCTGTTTGAGCACGGTATCAACGGCTTTTTGCTGTTTGTCCGGCGGATATCCGTATTTATTCAAAGTCCGTCTCACGATGACCATGAGTTTTGCCCTGGCGCTTTCTTTCATGGCCCAGTCAATCGTCGCATTCTTTCGCACTTTATCGGCAATTTCACGGGCAATATTTTTCAGTGTTTCATCGCCCAGTATCTTTACCGCGCTGTCATTGACTTCCAATGCAGTATAGAAGGCGAATTCATCCTTCGTTAATTTCAGCTTTTCCGCCAAGCCGTCTACGGTCCGTATCTTCCTGGCGATTTCCAGTAATTCCTCGATTATTTCAGCCGTTGTTAAAAGATTGTTCTGGTACTTCTTGATCGATGCCTCAAGCATATCCAGAAGGTTCTTCCCTTCGGTGATATTGAATTTAAGCCGTACCTTGATTTCATCATTGAGAATCTTTTTCAAGAGTTCAATGCCGAGGTTTTTATGCTTCATCTCTTTCACTTCCTGAAGGAATTCTTCAGAGAGCAATGAAATTTCCGGCTTTTTCATTCCGGCCGCGTCAAAGATATCCACAACTTCGGTTGATTCTACGGCCTGATTAACGATCTGTCGGATAGCGGATTCATAATTCTTTTTATCGCCGTCATCACCATCGCCTTCAAACTTGAGGAGCCGTGCCCGGACGGACTGGAAGAAGGCGATTTCATCGGTCAAAGCAAGGGCGTCTTCATGCGGTACGGCCAAGGCAAAAAGCTGTGAAAGCGCGGTGGACTCCTTGATAAAGCGGTCCTTACCTTGTTCTAGTGCAAGAATGAATTCCTCGGCTTGAAGGATGATAGAGAGCCGTTCGGAAGTCCCGACACTGAAAAAGCGCATATAATCAAACCCATGAAACATCTGGCGCACGACTTCCATCTTTTCAAGCAGCATTTCAAGCGCTTTTGCCTGTGTCTCTGCCGGATCGCCTTTCCCGCCGGAGTTGGAATAGAAAGCAAGGGCCTCTTTGAGTGCATTGCCGATCCCGATGTAGTCGACGACAAGTCCGCCGGGTTTGTCCATGAAGACACGGTTCACCCGTGCAATGGCCTGCATGAGGGTATGCCCTTTCATCAGCTTGTCAATATAGAGCGTATGCAGGCAGGGGACATCAAAGCCGGTCAGCCACATATCCCGCACAATAACCAGCTTCAAAGAGTCCTGCGGGTCTTTCATCCGGTCGGAGAGCACGCGGCGGCTTTCTTTATTTGTCCGGTGATATGCAGGAATCACCAGGCTATCCGGGTCTTCCGGGTCGAATTCCATTTTATCGGAAGAGGAAGAAGTCATAACGACTTTCAGCGCCCCCTCTTTCAGGTCTTCACTTGTGCCACTGAGGCCTCAGGGCAATGATTTCTCCATAAAGAGCGACTGCTATGCGGCGGCTCATGGTGACGATCATGGCCTTGCCGTCAAAAACCTCTGCCCGCTTTTCGTAATGAGCAATGATATCCCTGCGCAAGATTCTTCAGCCGCTCAGGATGACCGACAATGGCTTCCAGTTTCGTCCATTTGGCTTTGGCCTTCTGGGTTTCCGAAGCACCGTCATCGGTCATTTCTTTTTCAAATTCTTCTATCAGTTTCCGGCCTTCTGCCGTCAGGTTGACTTTAGCCAGACGGCTTTCGTAGTATATCTTTACCGTGGCGCCGTCTTCCACGGCCTGGGCGACATCATATATGTCAATATAATTGCCGAATACCGCCGGAGTGTTAATATCGGTGCTTTCGACCGGCGTGCCGGTAAAACCGATAAAGGTCGCATTGGGGACAGCGTCCCGCAGATACTTGGCAAATCCATAGGCAAGACGCTTTCCGTTCGGCTTGCCCGTATCGTCCTTCGTATCAATCAGCTTTGCCTTAAACCCGTATTGCGTACGATGCGCTTCATCGGCGATAACGATAATATTACGGCGTTCGGACAGCCGGTCATAGGCAGAGCTATCATTCTCCGGGAAAAACTTCTGAATGGTGGTAAACACAATCCCGCCCGGAGGCCACTTTGAGAAGGGATTTCAAATGCTCCCGCGATTCCGCCTGCACCGGAGGCTGGCCGAGCAGGCTTGTTGATGCGGCAAAGGTATCAAAAAGCTGCTGGTCGAGATCATTCCGGTCGGTAATAACCACAATGGTCGGGTTATCCAGATTATGGATCAGTTTTCCCGCGTAAAATACCATGGAAAGGCTTTTCCCAGAGCCTTGAGTGTGCCAAACTACGCCGGCCTTGCGGCTGTCCCTTCTGCGGTTGCGGCCAGACGCAGTGCTTTCTACGGCCTTATTCACCGCATGATACTGGTGGTAGGCAGCGATCTTTTTCACGGTCTCAATCTGGGTAAGGCCGGTTTTGGTATCTGTCTTTTTGTCTTTTTCAAATACGATGAAGTTCCGTATCAGATCGAGGAGCGTTGCCTTGTTCAGCATGCCTTTGATGAGCACTTCAAGCTGGCTTACATGGGGGGAGGATTCCTTTTTACCGTCAATGGTTTTCCATGTCTGAAACCGGCTGAAGGCAGATGAGATGGTCCCTGCCTTGGCTTCCAACCCATCGGAGATGACGCAAAAAGCATTGTAGAAAAAGAGCGATGGGATAACGATTTTGTAGGTCTGTATCTGATCGTAGGCTTTTCGGACGGTGGCCTGTTCATCTGCCGGGTTTTTAAGCTCGATCACTACCAGCGGCAAACCGTTTACAAAGAGGATCACGTCAGGGCGTTTGTTCTGGTTATGTTCAATGACGGTAAACTGATTTATGGCGAAGAAAACATTATTCTCCGGGTTTTGAAAATCAACCAGCCAGACCCGCTCGCCCCGTTCCTGTCCGTCCTTCTGTACGGTAACCGGAACACCTTCAGCAAGCATTTTATGGAAGGCTTCGTTCGCATCAATAAGCTGGGGAGAAAAGACGGATAGTACCGCTTTCAGTGCTTCCTGGCGGGCCGAGACAGGCAAAGTAGGATTGAGGCGGTTGATGGCCTGTTCCAGGGTATATTTCAGAACAACGTCGGCATAAGCGGCTCGTTTTTCCGGTAGGCCGTATGGAGCCCCGGATTCAGCTACCAGGAAATATTGGGTTGCTTCAGCATCGGGCGCAATAGATGGACCGGGGATGTAGGAAAAGCCCTGCTGCTTGAGTTCGTCAAGAGAGAAGACTTCTATTTCGGATTCGGTAAAGGCAGTCATAACTTCACCCTCACTTCGCCGGACATGAGCTTTGGAAGAAGCGTGTCGCGGAGGCGAGAGAGCGTGCTGATTTGAACTGAATTAACGATGATTTTGTCAGTGAATATATGCATTTTTATATCAAATATTTTTAGCTTTTCATCATCTGGTTGCATTAAATCCATTTTTACAAAATGTGTCACCTTAATGCTTGGTTGCACAGATCCGATATCATATTCTTTAATATCATTCTGAAAATATCTTAAATACTGATACAGATAAAAAGGAGATGTGTGTGTTGCTCTTAATGCCACTACGTTTTGTGCAATAGTGCCTTTTTCAATAAGGAACATTGACATTTCGCCTACGCTCCCGACAGTAGAAATAAGAGTATCGTTGATTTTAGGATGACCAGATCTAAACCAAGTATTGTAAGTTTCTTCAGTTACATATTTTCTTATCGCAGTATAATTGACCAATCTTCCCATGCCTGTTAAGGCATTAACTTCGATAATTGGATAATTTGTTTCCGTTTCAATAAATGGAGGTGTTTTACCTCTATTGTCAATTACTTCAACATAATCACTTAAAGGCCCCGCCTTCCATTTTGGATCCGCCTCTTCCACAAACATCTTCCGCCAGATGGCCTCGGCCATTCCTTCCAGCGTTTTGTTCTGCCGGTGCAGAAGATCAATCTTGTCGTCAAGGCTGGAAAGCACACCAGCAATGGCGCGCTGTTCGGGGAGAGGAGGAAAAAGGATATCGATATTTTCAAAATCAGTCTTGTTTAAGATAGGAACGGCCGTACCATCACCGCCAAGACTACGTAATGTTTCGTATAAATCAACGGTGAGGTAGTAAAGATAGTCTTCGTTTACAACAGATTTATTTGGAATAATCGCGTTAATTTGCTGATTGGTGACACATGGCACTGCATTAACAACACTTTTACCCATGTCTGAACCAATACATGTCACTAAGACAGATAAAGGAGGAAGTAATCTGCTTTTTTGCCTTTCTGTACCAATTTCGGAAAGCTTTCTTATGCTGGAATATGCTTTTTTTCCATAATCCTTATAATCTGATGGTGTTATGAAAAGAATATCACTACCCCAATCTTCAGGATTGTCTTTTGACGGTGTTTTACCTGTAACTACTTTACCTGTATCCCCCAGCTTACACTCCTTCCAACCGCTACTCACCGATAACCCCCTCCAGTCTTTCCAGAAGCCTGAAAGCGTCTTTATCGAATCGGGAAAAGGCGAACCATTTCTTGCCCAGGTCTTTTAAGGATGCTCCGAAATGATAAACAGTTTTGCCGTCAATAATGAAAAATCTGTCGTGAGAGTTGTGAAACTCCTTTATCGTGATTGCCGGGTATTGTTCGTTATATTTTTTCACATCCAGAGCAAGTTGTTTGGAAATGGTCCTGGTCAAAATAGTAATCCTCACTTTCCTGTCAGCCTTGGAAAGCAAGGTTAAAACCGCATCATCGATATAATTGTCAATCAAGACAATTGATTTTCGGGCGGTGCGAATCAGATCGGAGACAAATTGATAGGCATCAAAAATCTGCCCATCGAAAAAAATGCCTTGTTTTGGTTTGATACTTCGTTCTTCAATGGCATTAAAAATCTGTTCAAATTTATGATCAGTATCCGCTTTGTGCTCGATCTGTTTCCTTTCCACCACATCAAGACGTTGAAATACCTCTGCATTAGATGCGATAAACCGGCGCATGGCTACAAAGGCATTGATAATCTGAATGCTTATCTGAACAGCCTTAGCGCTTTTCAGAACCCCGGAAAGCATGGCCACACCTTGCTCGGTAAATGCATAGGGAGCTTTTCGTCTGCCACCCCAACTTGAAGTCACAATTTGTGACTTCAAGTTCGTCTCGCCGGCTAAGGTCACAAATTGTGACCTTAGAAAATTTCTTTCTTCGGCGGTGAGTTGAAAGCTGAATTCTTGCGGAAATCTCTCAATGTTTCTTTTGACTGCCTGATTCAATACCTTGGTCTCAACACCGTAAAGTCTTGCCAAGTCACTATCCAGCATAACCTGAACATTGCGGATGGCATAAATACGGCTTTGAATGTCGTCATTCTTCATGATTTCGTATTTAGCCATTGATTTTCACCTTTCGAAAATTCTCAATAATCAGAGTATAGAGCCACCCAGCGACTATTTTGAAGGTATCGCATTTTGCGATACCATACGTTCTACCTCTTCTTCAGTAAGCTGGCTTTCTTTATTTCTTATCAGCGCGTTTCCGTTCATAAAGGCTTTACCTTTTTCAGATTTTCCAAAATCAGCCTGTTAAGTCTTTCCTCCTCTTTCATCTGCTCTTCCAAGCTCTGTTTTGAGCTTTCCAAATCGTTCGGCAAAATCAAAATCATCCTCATCTTCCGGCAGGCCGATATAGCGGCCCGGCGTGAGCACGTAATCTTTTTCCCTGATTTCATCGAGCGAGACGGATTTGCAGAAACCGGGAATATCTTCATACTGTCTTGTTCTTGTTGTGCCAGTGGTGATAGGTATCGGCTATTCTGGCAATGTCTTCATCGGTAAAATCTTTTGTGCGGCGGTTAATCAGATAACCGAGATTGCGGGCGTCGATAAATAAAACTTTGTCCAGACGGCCTTCTTTCCTGCGCGACAAAAACCAGAGGCAGGCGGGTATCTGCGTATTCAGAAAGAGTTTTGCCGGAAGATTGACGATGCAGTCAAGGAGTCCTGCTTCGATAATGGCTTTCCGTGTTTCGCCTTCACCGTTGGTTTTGGAAGTAAGCGAACCCTTGGCAAGCACAAAGCCTGCCATGCCTTAGTAGGCGACATGTGATAGATGAAGTGCTGAATCCAGGCATAATTGGCATTGCCGGCAGGGCGGGACGCCATACTTCCAGCGGGCGTCATCTTTTAAGAGATCGCCCGACCAGTCGGAATCGTTGAAGGGCGGATTGGCAATGATGAAGTCGGCCTTCAGGTCTTTGTGCGCGTCATTGAGAAACGAGCCTTCATTGTTCCATTTGATATTGGAGCTGTCGATCCCGCGAATGGCAAGGTTCATTTTGGCAAGACGCCAGGTGGTCTGGTTGGACTCCTGCCCGTAAATGGAGATCAGGTCGGCGGGATTGAGGCTGACTGCCGTTGCTCCTTCTTTTTATAATGGTCCTGGTGAGCTGCGATAAACTTCTCGCTCTGAACAAACATGCCGCCCGAACCGCAGCAGGGGTCGAACACGCGGCCTTCGTATGGTTCGAGCATTTCAACCAGCAGCTTGACAACGCTTCTGGGGGTATAGAACTGTCCGCCCTTTTTCCCCTCGGCAAGGGCAAATTGCCCGAGGAAATATTCATACACCTGGCCGAGCACGTCCTTGCTTTTTGCCTCTTCGGTGCCAAGGGCAATCGTGCCGACAAGGTCGATGAGACCGCCCAAGCTTGCCCGGTCAAGGTTCTGACGGGCGTAAACCTTGGGAAGAACGCCTTTGAGAGAAAGGTTCTGGCGTTCAATGGCTTCCATGGCTTCATCGACATATCCGCCGATATCAACTTTCTTGCCGTTTTCGAGCAGGATTTCGGTCTTCTTGGCGTTATCGGAAATGGGTTTCCATCGGGCGACAGGCGGGAACAAAGAAAACCTTTTCGGCGGTGTATTCGTTCGGGTCTTCCGGGTCGGCCCCTTCATATTCGCCCTTGCCTTTCACCAGTTTGGAATGCAGGACTTCAAAGGCATCGGATATGTATTTGAGAAATATCAAGCCAAGGACCACATGCTTATATTCCGCGGCATCCATGTTCTTGCGCAGTTTATCCGCAGCTTGCCAGAGTGTCGCCTCAATGGATTCCTGTTTATTATTCTTCTGGTTTGCTTTCTTGACTTTAGGCATTATGTCTCTATTCAGAATTAATTGGTGTTGGAGGGGGCGTTGGTTCTAAACCAACTTATTTTCCCCCATTTGTCTTATTGATTTTGATTTAATCCTATTATTCTACTCCCTTTTATCATCCGCCCCAAAACAAAAACCCCATCTCTTTTCTTAAAAATGGGGTCTCGGTGGACTGCTTCATGGACCAGCCTTTCATTTTATGAGCTGTCAGCGATCAGCGTTCAGGGAAAAACTTATAAGATTTAGGCTGAATGCTGTAAGCTGATGCCTATTAGCTTCATCTTTAAAACTGATAATCAATTAATGTGAATCCATCAATGAAGAGAATTGGACCAGCATTTTCCCGTATCGTCTTTGATAACCAGTTTTTATCGCCGGGGATAGGACCCAATTCCTGCCTTCAGAATATATTGACCGGAAAACAGCCAAATCATCCGGGCTAAATTTATCCGGGTTAATTTTGCATTCAATGGCGTCAACCCGCTGCCCGGAACCCTTTATCACAAAATCCACTTCCCGGCCGGATTTATCCCTCCAAAAATAGAGATTGCGGTCGTCGAAAATGGTCCGCAGTTCATCAAGGACAAGATGCTTCCATAAAAATCCCCGGTCTTCCTCCCGAATACTGTCCCATCCCTTTATAAAAACAACAAAGCCGGTATCAAAAGTATAGCCCTTAGGTCTCCGGATGATTTCCCGCCTGCCCCCTCCATGAAAGGGGGGGAGTAAAAACAAGGCATGGGCAATACTCATGGCTTCGATATGGGATTTGACCGTAGGTCGGCTAAGATCGCTCAATTTGGCCAGATTCGAATAATCGATCAGACTGCCGCTCTGCCTCATCACCAACTGCAACAAACTCATAAAACCGGATCGATTGCGGATGCCGAACAACTCTTGAATATCTCGGGCATAAAAACTGTCCATCCATTCGGAAAAAAATGAGGGTCTTTATTGATCGACAAAAGGGGTTCAGGAAGCCCTCCCATCAGAAGACGGTGGTCTAATTTTTTGATGCCGAATTCTTCCAGACATTCCCGCCAGAGTACGGGTGTAAGATAAATCATTTGTTTTCTGCCGGCCAGACTATCCCTGAATTTTTGGGTGGCGGCCAAGGTAGAAGATCCGGTGGCCAGGATTCTAAATTGAGGATAGGCGTCTGCGGCGATTTTTAACAACAGGCTCGGGTCTTTCAATCGATGGATTTCGTCAAAGATGACTATAGTCCCCGGTTCCAAACCGTCATAAAACAATTCAGGATCTTCAAGTCTGCGATTAACTGAAGGAAGATCACAATTTTGAAAGACAGCTTTTGGAAACATTTTAGCCAAGGTAGTCTTTCCCACCCGGCGGACTCCTGACAACCAGACGATAGACCGCTTGTCCCAAGCCTTTTCAATCCGATGAATCCAAAAAGGGCGTCTTATCATAATAATTATATTTTACAGATAGCCGTCTAATTGTAAAGTATATTTTTGTTCCAGTTAAAAGAAGAAAGATTCCAGGAGGGGACGGTAGTTTTGAAACAACTTATTTTCCCCCATTTGTCCGATTGTTTTTGATTTGACCCGAACATTCTACTCCCTTTTATCATACACCCCACAATAAAAAACCCCATCTCCTTTTCAAAAAATGGGGTCTTGTCGGACTGCTTCATGGACCAGACTTAACAGAAAAACAGGATTCAAGGACCTGCGACGAGCTTAGGGGGATTCTAGGGTTCAAGGGGTTAAACTCCTATGCCTTTCATTTGAACGAATAATTTAGAATATATCAATTCGTTAAAGTCAACAACTCCTATTTTCCCGAATGACTCTTTTTGCCATACCGGACCTGCTTTTCCTTGAGATCGAAGCCGATCTTTCTCTTGGGCTTAACAGGCGGGGACATTAAAGCCCGCAGGGCATCAAAGACTACCTTAAACTGAGCATCGTACTTTTTCTCCAGGGTCTCGAGTTTCCGGGCCAGTTCAGTATGGGTTAAAAGCATCTGTCTTAACCGGACAAAAGCCCGCATTATCTCAATGTTGACCTGTACGGCCTTTGGGCTGTTTAATACACCGGAAAGCATAGCCACACCCTGCTCGGTAAAGGCGTAGGGTAGATATTTCGTATGTCGCCCTTTCTCTAAGATTCCAATTTGGAATCTTAGAGATTTATATTCCTCCTGGGTTAATTGGAACATAAAATCCTTGGGAAATCGATCCAGATTGCGTTTTACCGCCTTATTTAAATTTCCGGTTGTAACTCCATAGAGCTGAGCCAGGTTGCTGTCTAAAATTACTTTTTGATTCCGAATAAAGAGGATCATATTTTCGATTCGGCCAATTGGAATTACGGATTTTTCTTCCATTATCGCACCTCTTATCAGGTCTCAATTTTTGACATAATATCTTTCACCCACCTCAAAACAAAAACCCCATCTTCTTTTTCAAAAAATGGGGTCTTATCGGATTGCTTCATGGACCAGCCTTACGGTTGATGTTTGCCGGCCTTGAGAAAACTAAAATTAGAATAGATAATATAAACCATAACAAGCAGTTACTGTCAATTTAAAAGGGGAAAAGCCTTAAGATGTAAAATTGAGGAGGGGTTGAAATTGTTTTTGATTATCTTTTACGGGGTGTCAGCCACTGAACGGGAACCAATTTTTCCACGGCCTTAAATTCAGGATCGCTGGTGAGTATGCGGCCGTTCAGCCGTTGGGCCGTGGCTACACAGAAGGCATCGGCATAGGCGACGGGATAATCGGATTTGATTTCCGCCGCCTCGCTGATCAGCAGATCGTCCACCGGCAGGATGTCTATGGGGAGCTGTTCAATGAGGGCCAGGGCCTCCAGGGTTTTTTCCCGGCCGACCCGCCGCTTAACGATGTAGTAGAATTCGCCCCAATTGATCCGGGAAAGAGCGGCCTTTTCACCTGCCTTGGCCAACTCCTTAAAGACGGAACGGACCGCTTTCCATCCGGGCTCTTGATGAAAGAAGCTTATGAGGGCAAAACTATCGAGAACGACGGGCGGTTTCATTTCTTTGTTCTTTGGAATGCTCTTTCAGCAGATCACTGGTCAGGGAAAAATCTCCCTTGAGAAAGCCGCAGGCCGCCTCCAGAGGATCCTCGGGAGCCGGTTTGATAAGAATCCCTTCGGCTTGTTCCAGAATATGGACCTTTCCGCCAAGCTTAACCCCGTATTTTTTTCGGATTCTTTTGGGAATCAGAATTTGACCTTTGGAAGAAATTTGGGCAAAAGACATAAAAGTTATCCTTTTTAATAAAAGTATAACTTTTAAAATTTTGTTGTCAAGAAAAAAAGTTCAACAGGAATGGGAGGAAGTTCTTTAACCTTGACTTTGGCTTAGGTCACTTCTATCCGATAACCTTAGACAAACAGGTGTTCGATCATCCGGTTGAGCATCGGCGTCCCTCTGACTTCGGTCTCAAAGAGGGGTATGGTGGCCCTGACCTTGTCGCCGAAGATATTCCAGATTTCTTCCATATGCTCATCCTGCATCTTAACCCGGTTATGGACGAATTCTGCGGCATCTTTTCCCACTTGATCCTTCTGGATGATACCGTTGACCACCACACCACCGACGGGTATGCCGAACTCATAAAACCAATTGATGAACCGGGTAATCACAGCGATGGGAAGGGCCTCGGGCAGGGTGGCAAAAAAGAAGGCCGTGAGACGGTTATCGGTCAAGAGACTCTGGGCCTTGGCCATACGGTCTTTAAATTTTAAGAGGTAATCCATTAAAGGGTCTTGCTCTTTTTTTTTGGAAAAGGAAAGGGCTTCTCTGAGCGTTTTGGCCTCATCCCTGCTTTTCAGCATCTTCTCAACCCAGAGGGAATAGACCTTGGACATACCGAGAAGACGCCTGGCGTTGGCCGTGGGGGCGGTATCGAAAACATAAAAATCATATTCGTCTTTGAACATCAGGTCAGTCATGTTTTCAAACATGGCCGACTCTTCAAAGGCCGGGTTCATGGTGGCTGATTCCACAAAATCATCCGCCTTGGTGGTAAGGTCGGCGAATTTCAAAAACCAATTGATCTTCTCCCGGATCTCATTTTTTGACCGCTCAATGGTATCGTGTGTGTCGATTTCAAAGGCATAGCAAAGCTTTTCATCGCACACACTGACCTCTTTTCCAAAGACATCCTGTTCGAAGAGATTGGAAAGACTGTGAACAGGATTGGTGGAAGTCAGCAAGGTCTTTTTCCCCTGCTTGGCTGACCAGAGGGCAGCGGCCCCGGCCATAACCGTTTTTCCCACGCCTCCCTTGCCACCAAAGAAGATATACTTCATTTGAGGATGGTCTTTCATATATTGAGTCATGCTCTGAGTTATTCGATCCATACTGAGGCTCCTAACAGGTTGCTGAAAAAAGCCCATCAATCCCGCCAATGGCGGGATTGCCCTTTTTCCCTCGGAATTTCTTCGCGTAAAAGGTAACGCTCAGTCCCACCCCTTCGGGGCGGGTCCCGGTTTCGGGCGCCTTGTATCTGGACCTTTTTGAGCAACCTGTAAAAATAGAGTTTTTCCGCATCTTGATAATTCTCTGCTGAGGGGCCTTTTAAAACATCCGTTCGGCCAATTTTTCAATCATCTCCAGGCCGGTCACATCCCGTTCCATTTCCGGAACATAGGCCAGGATTTGATTTTTAAAGGTGTTGTCAATGACCTTTAGATAGTGTTCCTGCATGACCAGACGATTTTTAAGGTACTCGGGGATCTGCTGATGTTTCAAATCTTCCGGTAAAACGCGGTTGACGATATAACCGCTTAAGGGGACATCGAACTTGGCAAAAAGGCCGGCCGCCTTAAGGGTGTCGTCAATCACCATCTCCTCGGCCGTGACCACGAAAAAGAAGGCCGTCTTTTCTTTGTCGGTCAGTATGGCCGAAGATTTGTTGATCCGGTCTTTGATATACAGCAGCTCATTTAGAATAGCGTCTTCGTCGAGCTCTTTATCACGACGCATGACGGCAGCCACCTGGTCATATTCCCGCATCTGTTGTCGGAGATTGGTAATCTTGTCTATCCATTCATCATAAACGGAAGCCATGCTCAGATAGTACAGGGCATGCCCCAAGGGCACCAGGTCATAGATGTAATAGTCGTAAGCCTCCTTTGACCACGATATCCACAACCTCATCGAAGATGGCGCTTTCTTCCATAGCCGGTTCCGCTGCGGCGGCCTGGATGTAACTTTCGATCTCTTCCGGGATCTTGTCCATTCCGTAGCGGTCGAGTATCTTTTGCCTGATTTCCTGTTGATACTCCTTTACCCGGCGGTCGGCATCGATCTCCTGGGCGTAAAGATTGGGCATGATCTCCGTAGGACCCTTTCCAAAAATATCTTTTTTGAAGATATCGCTTAAGGAAGCCTGCGGGTCTACGGAAAAAACCAGGACGCGTTTGCCTTGCTTGGCCAAATAATAAGCGGTGGCCGCAGAAAAGGTGGTTTTACCGAGGCCGCCTTTCCCACCGAACATGATATACCGTCTGTCCGGATATTGTTCAAATATCTTAGCTAACGAAATGGGACCCACCCCCCTTTTTAGTTTAGAGTAATTAGTTTGGGGTTCAGAGTGGTCAGTCCGGAATACCAATCATCGTTTTTTTACTCTATACTCCGAACTCCCCACTCCGAACTTGAATTAAGCCAAAGCGTCGGTCAAATCCTTTTCCCTCAACATTCTCCGTTTCCAGGTGGAGATCTGAGGAACCACATAAGGCAGCAGCCTTAAAGAGTAGTAGGGTGGCAGAATGGGAACACCCAGCATATCACCCATGGTAATGAGGATAAAGAGGTGTTCCATGCTGGCCCGTGACTTAAGAGCAAACCGGGCCGAGTCGTGGGCCGCCACTCCATAGACAAATTCTTTAATGGCCTGGAAAAAACCGCTTTTTTTTTCGTCGTCTCCCATGATACTTATACCTTCCTTCTTTTCAAATTAAATCCTTATGACTTGATAAGACACTCTAAGACCTAAAAATGTAAGGGTTCAAGGCTTCAAGGGGTCGAAGACCGCAGGGCGGAGTGAAAGGCTTGGAAGTTAAAACCCTGGAATCCTCGACCCCTTTTCGGGTACTAAAAATTTTATGCCTGTGCCGGCTGAGCCTTCAACGACCGGTATCGATTAAGGGCCTTGACACCATCCACAGCCAAGAGAATGGCGGCAATGACCAGGAATAATCCCGACCAGTCCCATTAGGGTGTTTCCTATCAGGTCCCCTCCTTTGACCGCACCTGAAAAAACTTTGTACAGCAGGTCATAAGAGGTATAGAGCAGAGCGGCAATGGTGGTTATAAACATAAAGATCATCGGGTAGAAGGTCCACTTGGCCGGTTTGCCTTCGGACATGAGCCAGGCCGTTATCAACAACAGGGCCAACGAGGCCATGAGCTGATTAGCCCCTCCAAAAAGAACCCAGAGATACTGCCACCACCCGGTCAACACGATGACTATGCCGAGGAGGCTGGCTATAAAAGTACCCACATGGGCATTTCTAAATACCGGGCTGATATCTCTTAGCAATTCCGAAGTAGCGACCCTCATGAAGCGGATGACCAATTGCATAATGGTGATGGCCAAAAAGATCATCATAACGCTGCCGTAGGATTTACCTAAACCTTCAGGAAGTCCAAGGGCACCGAGGAACTTAGCCACCCCCCCGGCAAAAATGGCCCCGGCCCCTTGACGATAGCGGCCCCATATTCACCGGCCGAGGCATAAATAGTTCCGGCGATAATCAAGGCGAATAAGGCCAGCATCATTTCAACAAACATAACTCCGGCACCGACAGGTCGGGCATCCATCTCACTTTCCAATTGCCTGGCTGTACCGGAACTCGATACAATGCTATGCCAGCCGGAGATAGCGCCGCAGGCAATGGTGACAAACATGATGGGCCACAACGGGCCAATCTTGATGAAAAAACCGGTATAGGCCGGAAGGGTAAAATTGGGATGAACGATAAAAATACCGATAATGCCTAAAAAGAGTCCAAGGAATACGATATAAGAGGCCACATAATTGATGGGAAGGGCAAACCGCCAGATAGGCAGTACCGCCGCGAAATAACAAAAGACGAAGGCGGCAATGGCCCATAAGACCCTGCTGTTGGAAAGGTCAACACCCAGTATCTTGTCGGAAGGGGCCTGTGTTCCGACCCAAATACCGATCAGGGCAATAACTACCGTGACTACCGTGGTCAGGATAATGTCTTTTTTCCAGCGGTAGATCATCTGGCCGGCCAATATCCCGCTGATGGTTAAAAATAGCCAGGCCATTGGGGCTGCTTTCAAGCCGATCGCAGTGCTCACCACAGTGCTTCCGAAAGCCCCGGCAATAAGGAGAAGATAAAAATAGATAAACGAGAGAAGAATAATCCGGGCCCGCGGTGAAATCAGCTTATGGCTTAAACCCCCGAAAGAAGCCCCTTCATTTCTCATGGCCATCACCGAGCTGGAGTAGTCCTGAACCCAGCCGATGAACAAGGCCCCGCCCAGGATCCAGATCAAGGCCGGAAGCCAGCCCCACTGGATGGCGATGATCGGTCCGATAATGGGGGCCGCACCGGCGATGGATTTGAACTGATAGCCGAAGAGGATGTTTTTACTGGTGGGCATGAATTCAACCCCGTCCATGTACATCTTGGCCGGGGTTGCTCTTTTGGGGTCGGATTTAATGACCTTGGTATCTATATACCGTGCATAAAAGCGATAACCGATAAAGGCAACGATAAAACCCAAAACAAGGACAATGACTGAATTCATAATTTCTTTCTTCTTTTAAAGGGTTAAAACATTTTTGCTAAATAATTTTTGAGTCCCGCCATAATAATCTGAGGCTAATTTTTATAATTAAGAAACTCCAATGTCAATATAAATATAGGCCATAAATGGCTTCAATTGCCCTGACTTTATGAAACACTTTTTGTGATTCATACAAGATGAATGAAAGTTATGATAGGGAATCTGATTGATAAAAAATTCAAGCAGCAAATGGCAAAAAAATAAATTTGACTTCGAGTGCACATATATTTTTGGCTTTAACGATAGAAGGTTAAATTTCTTCTTTTGTCTCTCTGGGGTTCAATCCGTATTTTTTAAAAATAAAATCATTATCCTCTCCGAGGTTGGCTGAGATCCATTTCACCCTTAAAGGCGTTTTGGACATCTTTCCGGTGATGGGCAAGGTAACGATTCCAAAATCAGGATGATTCCATTTGGAAAAAGAGCCGCGGATCTGCCAATGTTCCTGTTCCATAACTTCTTTGGGGGTCAGCATCTTGGTCGTCACCGGGAGACCACCTCCTCTCCATTTGGAGCGGGCGGACTTGACGCTGTATTTGGAAAATTTTTCGGAAATCTCTTTATAGGAATATCTGGCTACGGCCTTTTCCACTGCCTCATTTAATTCTTTCACCTTGTCAATATCGTCGGTGATGCGGTCCAGGAGGGATTTCCAGTCCTCTTCCAATTTCCAGGTACCTAGGATTTTCATAGCCGCCCGGAAGTCCTGATCCCGGAAACAGGCGATAGCCACGTAACCGTCTTTGCACTTGAAAAAGCCATAAGGGCACAGACCGTAATCGAGGGTTCCATAACGGAGACGGGGTTTCTTCCAGACATAACCGATGGTGGGAGGAAAGCCAACACAGGAGGTATAGGCGTCGGCCGAGGCGATATCGACCATTTGGCCTTCTCCGGTGCGGCGTCTGAAAAAGGCAGCCGTCAAGCCTCCACAGGCCGCGGCCACGGCCGTGGTATACCCGGCAGCATAAAATCCGGCCCTGGTCGGCCAGTTATAAGGCTCCGGGGTATCCGGAAGATCGCCGATCAGGGCGGTAAGTCCTGATTCGGCCTGGCTGGTCAAGTCGGTCCAGGGCTGGCCGGAAAAGGCTTCGGCCTTGGACGAATAATGCCCATAAGGCGTAATGGAGATATAGATCAAGCCGGGATTCAACTCCCTTAACTGGCGGTAACCGATTCCCCAGGCATCCATTTCACCGGGGGCAAAGGTTTCAATCAGCACATGGGCCTGAGATGCCAAACGTCTTCAGGTTTTCAAGGTCTCCTAGATCGCCGATATCCAGGGTGATGAGTCGTTTGTTCCTGCTTTCCATCAAAAAAGGAATCCCCACTCCTTTTATGTTGGTCCCGAAAGGACTCATGACCCTGGACGGATCACCTTCCGGGGGTTCCACCTTAATAACCTCGGCTCCGGCCTCGGCAAAAAAGCTGGAGGTGATATTCCCGGAGAAGTTGGCATAGCTCAGATCCAGGACCATCATATCATCCAGGGCTTCGGCCTTTCCTTCCGTGGTCATTATCTTGGAAAGAAATCCCGCTCCATTCAGACAACTTCTGGGAAGCCCCCTTTTTCTGTAAATATCTTGAATAAACCCGCTCTTTAATGGTCCTCACCCCCTTGGTAATTAAATATGGGATCCTTATCCAACTTATGGTAAATAGGAGGTCTCTGGCCGACCCGGAAATCCCAGTAGCCCACGACCCTTTCTTTTTCCAATTCCTTGATTCGGGCTTCGGTCAGGCCCAGAAATTTCTTTAGGACATAGCGATTATGATAACCCAACGGCCGGGTGAGCCATTTCGTCCTGCCCGGGGTTTTACTGAGCATGGCAATGGGCCCTTCCAGTACCAGTTCTTTATACATTTCATCATGGAACGGAAAAACGCTTCCTCGTTCGCGGCGCCAGGGATCATTGGCAATCTGCACATCATCCATCACTTCAACTATAGCCAGGCGGTGTTTTCCGGCCAGGGCGATCAAGGTCGAAGCCTCTTGTGAACGGACCCATCCTTCAACTACCTGGTCTATTTCCCGGGCATTTTCAGGTTGGAGCCGGTCAAAGGCCTTTTTGAATCTTTTGTCTTTGGCTAAATCTTCCCGGCCAAGTACACGGCAGAGGGCCTGAAATTGTTTGTCCGTGGCCACAGCCAGAGCGACGAATTTACCATCCTGGGTTTTAAAGATCCCGGATGGGGCCATAGTCGGGTCCATGTTGCCGGTGCGCCCCAGTTCTTCCCCGGTGGCCCCATAATGAGTGAAATGAAACAAGGATCTCATTAGAATTTCTGCCTGACAGCCGTCGATATACTGGCCTTCTCCGGTCCTCTCCCGAAAATTAAGGGCCATCAGAATCAGCATGGCTGCATAAAAGCCGGGGAAGAAATCTCCGAAAAAATCAGGGATTTTGAAATATTTTTCCGTATCCGGATAACCGGTTATAGACAGAATACCGCTGGCCCCCTGGGCCAGCAAATCCCAGCCCGGAAAATATCGGAAGGGGCCGTATTGTCCGTAGGTGCTTAAAGAGGCATAGATGACTTTCGGATTGAGCTTACTCACCTGAGAATAGCCGATTCCCCAGGCCTCGACCGTGCCGGAGGTAAAATTTTCAATCACCACGTCGGCGCTCTCGGCCAGTTTCAGGATCAGTTCTTTTCCTTTGGATTTTTTGACATCGATGGCCACAAAGTATTTATTCTGGTTGAAGTAATGCCAGAGCGGATTGGAATGTTTCCAGTATTTTCCCCAGTAAGTGCCTCCGCGCCAGTAATCCCCCAGATAGGGAACTTCCACCTTGATCACTTCAGCACCGTACTGCCCCAGAAACTTGGCGGCCGTGGGACCGAAGATCATGTGAGACAAATCCAGCACTCGGATTCCCTTTAGGGCTTCCGGTTTCCCGGAGATCTCTTTGGGGTCAAATAATTTTTTGGAGAAATTAAAATACTCTTCAGACATCACCCCATTCTCTCCTTTACAATACACAAGCTGATTGGATTCATTCTTTCCCTTTCTCTTTCAGCTTCGATTTATCTACATCCCGATATAGGCCTTTTTAACCAGTTCACTGTTCAAAAGAAAATCGCCTGCTCCTTCCAAGACGACCTGGCCGTCCTGCAGGACATAACCCCTGTCGGCAATTTCCAGGGCGTATAAGGCATTTTGTTCCGACAGCAACACGGTGATTCCATCGGCCGGGAAGGTTTTGATGACCTCAAAGATCTGAGACATGATCAGGGGGCTGAGACCCAGAGAAGGCTCATCAATCATCAGCAGTTTAGGATGGGCCATCAATCCCCGGGCGATGACCAGCATCTGCTGTTCTCCCCCGCTCATCAGGCTGGCCCGTTGGTTGGCCCTTTCTTTCAGAATGGGAAAGAGGGTGCAGACTCGCTCCAACATGTTCAGTCGTTTTCGCCAGGCCGTAGGCGTACAAGCCCCCATGAGAAGATTTTCTTTGACGGTCAGGTAAGTAAAAATTTTTCTCCCTTCAGGTATCTGAGTAATCCCCAATTGGACAATTTTATCAGAAGGCCGGTTTTGGATGTCGGTGCCCAGGAAGGTTATCCTTCCGGATCGGCTTCTTATAACCCCGGAGATGGTATTGAGCAAGGTGGTTTTTCCTGCCCCGTTTCCGCCCAATAAAGCAACAATCTCACCTTCCCGAACTTCCATTTCCACGTTATGGAGAATAGGAATCACCCCATAGGAGGCGTTTAAATTACTTATTTTGAGCATGCCGTACTCCCAGATAAGCCTCGATGATTTTGGGATCACTGGAGATCTCCTGAGGAGAACCTTCAGCGATCTTTTTGCCGTACTGGAGGACCACAATCCGTTTAGCCGCGCTCATGATGATTTTCATGACATGCTCGATCCAAAGAATTGTGATAGCGAACTGTTCCTGGGCATTCCAGATCATCTCCAGAGCCCGGAAGGCCTCGGTCGGGTTTAACCCGGCCATGGCTTCATCTAAAAGCAAAAGTTTCGGAGTGGTGGCCAGGGCCCTGGCTAATTCAAGCATGCGCAGTTCGTAGAGGTTCAAGTCACGGGCCAGGGTATCCCTCTTGGAGAACAACCCAACGAATTCCAGATAATAGGAGGCCTCCAGGGCGGCATCGGAGAGACTCATGTTTGGACGTCTTTTCCCGTTCAAGACGCTTACCAGAACCCCAGCCAAGGCCGTCATGGCTTCAAAGGGCTGGGGAATCTGGTAGGTCCGAGAAATACCCAGTCTGCAGACCCTATGGGGGGAATGGCCGGTAATATCCGTACCATTAAAACGAATCAATCCGGAATCTGGTTTGTAAATACCGCAGATGAGGTTCAGCAGGGTAGTTTTCCCGGCCCCGTTCGGCCCAATCAGCCCTACCACTTCCCCTTCGTTGACATTAAAGCTGACCTCGTCTACGGCCGAAAGACCCCCAAAGGTCTTAGTGACGTTTGTGATCTCAAGCACCTTTAATCTCTCCTGACATGGAGGGTAGGAAAATAATCCCGGTGATGGTGTTTGTGATAAAGTCCCCAGAGTCCTTCACCCCGAGGAAGAATAATAATGGCGATGATCAGCACCAGGGGGAACAGGACATAATTGATCGGACCCAGACTACGCAAGGAATCTTCCACGATGGAAATCAGATAGGCCCCGGGAACGGCCCCGTACACAAAGGCCCGTCCCCCGATGATGGTGATAATTAAAATTTTGATCATAAAATCAAGGGGCAGGTAAGTTACCCCGGCAAAGGTGCGGAAGGTGTGGACGATGAACCAACCGACGATGCCGGTCAGGACGGAAGGGAAGACATAATAAAAGATTTTATAGCGGTCCACATTCACCCCCATCATTCGAGCCACATCTTCATTCTCGTTGATGGCGGCCAAGTTGACACCGAATCGGGAGCGAGCAATCTTATCGGAAATAAAAAGGTAGCTGAGCATCAGAAAAAGAGAAAGATAAAAATAGGCCAGGTAATTCAATTTGACCTTCCCAAGGCTCACTAAAGGACTCATGCCCGTCAATCCCACTTCTCCGCGGAAAAGATCCCCCCAGATAAAGGTGACATCCAGAAAGGCCAGGGGTAGGATCATGGTGATGAGTGAAAAGTATAACCCCCTGGCGATCCAGGTCGTCGGACTGAGCAGAAGGGCGATGGCTGTGCAGATCAGGATAGTAGCCAGCAGGGTAAAGGCCGGACTCAAGCCCCAATGCAGATTTAGCAGGGCCGCAGTATATCCGCCGATCCCCAGAAAAAGCTGTGGGCCGAAATTGACCCGGGCCGTTCCCAACATTTGCAAGCCCAGCGGGATGGCTATAGCAGCATAGAGATTGGCGGTGGTAATCATGGTCAAGATGTTCGGGTAGGAGTAGGTGAACAGAGGAAGAATCACCAGCATAGCCACCCCAATAGCCGGATTCCGCCAATATCGGGGTTCAATGACCCACTCATATTTTTGATCTCCCCAACGGGCCAGGATCCGATCCCTTCTTAATTCAAAATCTACCATATGGTTTCTCCCGCGAACAGACCTCCCCGTCGGAATATCATGACGATCAAGGTGACGATCAAGGCCGCCAGTCCCATAAAACGAGAAACATAAAGAAAGCTCACAGAAGAGTGAATGAAACCGATCAAATAAGAAGCAACGATGCTTCCTTTCAAATTACCCAGTCCGCCTAGGATGGCAATGAGCATGGCAGTCATCAGCAAGGGTGAACCCATAAAGGGATCGATGCCCCAGAAGGGTGCTATAACCAGCATGCAGATGGTCGGCGGGATCACCGAAAGGACGATGGCCAGATAATACATGCGATTGACGCTGGCCCCCATGAGCGTGGCTGCGGAAAGGTTCTGACTGATGGCCCGGATGATCAGGCCGGTCCGGGTTTTCATAAACCAGATCACATAAATCAGCGTCACCAAAATCCCGACCAGGGCCGCAAAAACCATCTGATTGGCAATCTTGACCTCCCCGATAGTAATCATTCCATCGCTTATGGTTGTGGGAATGGAAACCCCGGCGGTAACCGGATAAAGATAATTGGCCAGATGGGCGATTAGAACAAAGATGAGTACCGAAAGGGTTAAGAGAATCTCCTCCTGCTCCAAATATCGCTCAAAGACACCTTTATAAAAGACTAAAAGGGAAAAAGCGATCTGGACCAAAACCATCAAAAGGATGCTGGGAATCAAACCCAATCCGACATTTTCCATAAAGGCCCAGACCGCATAAGCCGCCAGGACAAAAGTCACCCCATAGCCCAAATGAAAAATCCGGAGTACCCCACAGATCAAAGAGAAACCGAGGGCAATCAAAAGATAGATGGAACCCCAGATAAAGGTGAAGATGAGAATGGATAGCATAGTCTCATTCATTGAGTCACTTTCCTATGGGGAAAAGGGCGGCCATGGAGACCGCCCCTCAAGATGTTTACCTATAAGCCCTTTGCTTTACCTGTGGACAACAGGGAACCTTATTTTCCTTAGAATCGAACTATTTCCGCAGATCGGCTGGAGAAATATAATTTCCCGTCTTATATTGCTTGGGATAAATGACCTTCATTTCTTCTTTCTGCCATTGGATCGTTGGGGTGATGTATTTGGGATACGGAAGGTTGTAATGGTATTTAGGATCCCAGCCCATGGTTCCCAATACTGCCACCTCTTGCACTTGTTCTAATTGTTTGATAATAGCGTCCACATTTCCGGTCCGGCCTGCTTTTTCCAGGGCCTTTTTAAAGGCGTACAAGGTATCATAAGTCGTATGGGAGCCGAAGATCGGCCCGACCTTATAATCCTTAACCAGGTTATCCATAAATGGAATCGTCTTGGGTGTGATGGCCACCTTGACCATAGAGGAGCCGATCATACCTCCCATCACTTTCCCTTCGGTCATTTTCCAGGCCTGCGGCATGCCGGCCAATCCTCCCCACATGGACCAAGGGATATTTTTGGCACTCGATTGAGCCCACTGCTTGATGAAGGCCCCTTGATCAATATACCCAACCACGCAATCGATCACACCGGCACCGCTTTTGGCGATCTCTTCAAAGATGGGGTTAAACATCTTTTGGTCGAGAGAGACGGTTGTTTCATAAACGACCTCCAGGCCTTTACTTTTGTAGACGTCGGCCAGACGGGGCGAAACCCCCGGCAGTCCTTTGCGCAGGGGTTTGGTCCACTCCATGTCCTCATAAATAATGGCCACTTTTTTGGTCTTGACCAGGTTTTTGAAGATATCCGCATTGAGATCGGCATTGATCTTCAGATAGTTGGTGGAAATGGCATAATAGGTCTGGAACCCAAAGCGGTATTTTTTGTAATTGTCCCTGACATGATGCCAGATATCATCCCCAGAGCCGATGGTGCTGAAAAATATATGGGGATATTCCGGGAATAATTCAGCGCCGATCTCCATCCCGGCCACGCCCATTTCCACCTTTTCGGCGATGACTACCGCCAGGACCTGGTCATTCATAACCAATTTTTTATACAACTCCACACATTTGGGAATCTCTCCTTTGGTGTCTTCGACAATCAGTTTGATCTGCCTCCCCAATATACCGCCGCTTTTATTCATCTCATCAACCGCCATCATGGCAGCGGCCTTGGCGCTTAAAGAAGAAGGCGCCGATAAATTGCCCATAAACCCGATCTTGATCGGCCCGGTGGTATCAGGACCGGCGGCTAAAGCACCTACGGTCATAAAAAGGAAAAAGACCATCATCCATGTAAATAACTGGCATCTTTTCATGTTGTCCCCTCCCTAAAAGTAAGATTAAAAAAATTATTGAATGATCTTATAAAAAATTTAGTTAAAAATAAAGGATTAAATTAAACAAGCCCTCTGCTTTGCCGGGGTCATTTAACTCCTTCTGCGCGATGTTTAAGCCAATGCCGGTTCCATATTGATAACTTTAGCAAAAAGTCAAAATACGGCTTTCCACGAGGAGGGAAAGGGCTTCCCCTCACCCGCCACGGGAATAAAGTTCAAGCGGTTCCATCTTCACCCTAGGCCGGGACTTAATCGTCCTCGGCCTGTTGATGAACTTTTTTCGAGTCCATTAATATTGATATTTTTCTGTTTCGTACCTATATTAACAATAAGCTTAAATAATTCAAAAGGGGAATATGGCCTTACAATCTAAGATCGGTATTGCCTTGAAACGAAAGATGAATATTTTAAGAGAACATTTGATGAATTGATTGAGCTGAAAGGAATGGAAGATGTCAAAAGGAAATAAAACAGAGAAATTCGAAAATGGGGATTTCAAGGTAACCCAGGAACCTTTTTATCTTCCCCAGGGAAACGAGATCATCATGTTCGAAGCGGCCCATAAAAACAAGCTGCCGGTTTTGCTCAATGGCCCGACGGGAAGCGGAAAGACCAGACTGGTTGAGTACATGGCCTGGCGGCTGAAACTGCCCCTTTACACGGTGGCCTGCCACGACGATCTAAGCGCCAATGACCTCACCGGACGCTACATCATTAAGGGAGACGAGGTCGAGTGGATAGACGGACCGCTTCTGATGGCCGTCCGTGAAGGAGGCTTGGCCTATTTGGACGAAGTGGTTGAAGCCCGAAAGGATGTGACCGTGGTCATCCATCCCCTGACGGACCATCGGCGCTGCATGCCGGTGGAGAAACGGGGGAAGATTTTTCATGCCCCGGAAGCATTTATGCTGGTCATCAGTTATAATCCTAATTATCAAAGTGTGCTCAAGGAGCTGAAGCCCAGTACACGACAGCGTTTTGTTTCGATCAATCTGGGTTGGCCGAAGGAAGATCTGGAGGTGCGCATTGTCAGCAGGGAAGCCGGGGTGGATGAAAAGACGGCCGAAAAGCTGGTCAAGGCGGCTAACAGGATACGGAATCTGGTGCATCAGGGGCTGGAAGAAGGGGTTTCCACTCGCGAATTGGTCTATGCCGGAACACTGCTTAGAAATGGTTTGCCGGTCAGAGACGCACTCCGGGCCACCATGATCGAACCGCTGACCTATGATCTGGATCTGAAGAAAAGTATCGAAGAGGTGCTGAAAAATTATTTCAATTTTTAAAAGACATTTAAAGAAGTCCGTTTATCGTCATTCCGGCCCCTCATCAAGTTTGGGATAGACTCCAGTCGGAATCCAGGATGATTGGACTGGTTCTCGACTTTCGTTAGGACGACGTCGGGATTCCTGCTTTCGTAGGAATGACAATAATTTTCTCTCGAAGTCATTCCCGTGAAAACGGGAATCCAGAAGAAATAAACGGTTCTGACTCCTTAGATTTTTTTATTATTAAAACAGGTATCAAAGACCCATGTCGATAAACGCCCCTGACGACGAAACCTCCAATCCCATCATAAAGACGGACGAAGACGACGAAGACCACAAAAACGAAATCGTTTCCCGTTTCGGCGATGCTCTGTTCCCGCTGATCAATCGTTTCGGTTATGAAGGTATTAATTTTATCGGAATCCTGATAGCCCGGCTCAAGCAAGAAGACCGGCAAGCGGCCCTTTACCTGATGGAAAAGAGTCCAGCCATTATAGAGAGGCTCCTGTCCTATGGCGAAGATCTGGTACTTAATATTTACAGTCTGGCCAATCAAATGATTTCCTTTGGACCTCTATTGCCCGTGAGATTTTTAGAGATGAGTCCCCGGATCATGGAAAAGGACGGCTATGAGACGCTGGTCAGAACAGCCTCTCTGATGGCCGAAGTGGCCGGCGTCCATACGGCTACAGCCGTGAGTCTGACTGAAAAGAGCCCGGATCTCATTGAAGCCATCGGCTTCGACGGGCTGGAAAAGGTGGCCGGTTTCATCGCGGTCATCGCCAGTTCAAGCTGGATCTATGCGCTGAAGGAGGTTGAAAGCAGTTTATCCATTATAAAACAGCTCAAGGACCAGGGCGGCCAACCATTGGTCTTAGCTGTTTACAGTTTGGGGGCACATATGGCTGCCGACGATTGGAACTGCGCTTTGGAATTTGTTAGGAACAGCCCGGTCACAGCCGGAAAACTCATTTCTCGAATATCTCTTGAATATTTACTCGGCCTCTATGAGCAGGCCAACCTGGCTATTCCCTTCAAGGCGAAATTAACCCAAACACTTTTCGATGCCGCCCCTCTTTTGCTCAATCGGTTGGGTCCAACCGGTCTGGATTCGATCCGCCGATGCGCCATGGCCATAGCAGCGGACGATTGGGAAAGGGCCGTTACCCTTATCAAGGAAAGTCCGGATAGGATCGAGGGATTGCTTTCACACATTCATCCGGATCAAGCGAATGAAATTTATGAATTGGGAAGCAAGCTAACCGGGTCCGGTTCTGAGATCGACCTTTTATTTATTGTCGCCGGTCTCCACTTGGCCGGTTCATCCCGTCATAACGATGTAAAAGAACTTGCGGCCCTTACCCAAATGATTGCCGATATCAGCCGAAAGGCCGCAGAGGCTTTTCTGAAGGCCGTCCCGTCGCTCTTTGAAAGGATTGATCAGGAGGGCATCAGACAAGTTGTCGAGCTCATTGTCCCCATCGCTAAGGAAAGCTGGGAAACGGCTTCACAACTTTTTTTAAAAAGCCCTGAGCTGATCGATCGGTTGGGGCTTGAGGGCTTAAGGCTGATCGCTGGTTTTTCTGCTTTTCTGGCCAGAGAAAGCTGGTCAACAGCGGTTCAATTTCTGGACAAGTGTCCTCATATTCTTGATGAGCTTCTGAAACTGGGCGATGCTTCTTTAGTATCCGATGTCTGCCGAATAGGCCGCCGAGCTGCTCAAACCAATGCCCGGCTGGCCGTCAGCCTGGTGAGTCGCAGTCCTGAAATCATTAAAATGAACGGATTCGAGAGCCTGCAAAAGGTGGAGGAGTTGGCCCTTCAAATAGGTCCTGAGAGCTGGACTGCGGCTGTAAGCCTGGTGGAAGCGAGTCCCCTTTTTCTGGAACGGGTGGGCTACCAAGGTCTGGAACGAATCTCGGCTGTGGCCCGAAGCCTGGCCAGAGAAAACAGTTTTGTAGCCGTGAGTCTTCTGGAAAAAGGGCCGGGTTTGATCGACCGCCTCCTGACAGTTGGGAACAATGCGCAGGCCCTTCATGTCTATGATCTGGTCGGAGAGGCCGCCCAATCAAACTGGAGGTTGGCGTCACCTCTTTTAGAGAAAAGTCCTGAGTTGTTATCCAAACTGGGTGCGGAAGGACTGGAGAGGTTGTTTGTTTTGGTGATTCAAGCGGCCAAGGTCAATGGACAAATCGCCACCCGTCTACTGGATCTGAGTCCGATCATGTTGAACCAGATAGGATTTGAAGGCCTGGAAACCGTAACCGGGTTTATTTCATCCCTGGCCGTATCAGACTGGATGGCCGCTTTATCTGTCCTGGAGAAAAGTCCATTATTGATCGATAGGCTGGGGCAAACCAAGGACTGGACCCTGGTTTCCAAGGTTTATGATCTAGCGGCCAAGATAGCCCATACCAGTCCGGCGGTGGCTATGAAGCTTTTGGAAAAAAGCCCGGATTTTCTCGAATGGCTGGGACTGGAAGGATTCGGCAAGCTGGCTGCTTTTCTTGAAAACACAGCCAGAGAAGATGAAGAAAAAGCCCTTTCTTTTCTTGCCGGGGATTCTTCATCCTTGTCCGATTTTTTGGAAAATATCCCCAAGGGATTGGAATTGAAAACGATCAAACCGATTTTGTCCACCTATCTAAAAGCCCTTTTAGGCCGGAGGGTGGAGGTTGACGAGGCCGGTAGGGTCTATACGGACGGTAAAAAAATCTACCTCCCAGGTCGCATCAGGGAGTTTCAGGAACAGGCAGATAACTTCACCTATTACAAAGTGGCAGCTACCCACCAGGAAGCCCACCTGGAGTATGGGAGTTTTGAATTCGATCTTGATAGGATCAATGACTGCACAAAACGAATCGGTTCTCTGTTCGGACTCAAGGCCATGGAGGGCGAAAGCGATATGGAGCGGTTTATCAGACTTTTTCCGGAACCGGATTTGGCCCGTGATCTGTTCAACCTTATGGAAGACTGGAGGATAGAAAAAATATTAAAGTGGGAGTATCCTGCTTTAGGAGAAGAAATTTCCCGGATGAACATCCACCAGGTTTCCAAACGCAGTTCTCCTCGAAAAATGACCAATCCTAAACAGCGGATCGTAGAAATGATCGGCCAGTCCTTGATGGCCAAAAAAACGTTCCCCGAGGTTGATGATCAAACCCTTGCCGTCCTTAAAAAGGCCCAGGAAGGGGCAAGAGTCCTGGAACAACCAACGGCCGACGTGCATCGATCTGCTCGAACAGCCCTTGATCTGTACCTCATGATCCATGAGCGGTTCAAGGAACCCTATCGCCCGGTAAAGCCGATGTCTAAACCTCTGGATCAGGACAAGGTGGCCCAAAATATCGGTAGCTTCGGCAAGACCTCACAGCAGATTCAGGACCGGATACAGGGCAGACAATCTGCAGGAAGCAACCGGCCGAAGGTGCAACCGGAGGCCGAAAGCGGTTCGGAGGGAGAAACACAACCCACCACAAGCCGTCCGAGCATGGAAAATATTCAGCAGAGGCCGCACCAGGCCGGGAAAGAACAGCGTACCTTCCGCGGTCCTGCCGGAGGAGGAAAACAGGAATCCGGCGATCCGGATTCGGAAGCGGAAGAAACCGGCCGGGTGGGTGAGGCCATGAAATTCGATTCCCGGGAAAAGATAGAACGGCTGCTCAGGGCCCTTTACCGGGAGAAAGGGATTACTCCTAAAGAAATCGAGCGGCGTCTTGAATCCCTGCATCAAAATGAGATTTATCTCTTTCTTCATAACCTGGAGGCCTCTTTGGCGAAAAAGACGGAACTCCAGACTGAAAGAGGGACCTCTCTATACCCTGAATGGGGAGAGGATATCAACGACTACCGGGGCAACTGGGCCAGGATTCGCGAGCAGACCTTGACCGGGAGATCGTTTGCCTTTTACCGGCAGGCTTTGGATAAGCACGCCGGGCTTCTTAAAAAAATCAGAAGAGAGTTTCAGATGCTCAAGCCGGAAGGCTTCACTAAGCGTAAGAGGCAATACGACGGGGATGACATCGACCTGGACGCCGTGGTGGAAAATTGGGTAGACCGAAAAGTCGGGCTTTCCCCCACGGAAAAAAACTACACCCTTCATCAGAAAAAAAAGCGCGACATCGCCGTGGCCTTTCTGGTCGATATGAGCCGGAGCACTAAGGGGCCCACCATCGAATTGGAGAAGGAGGCCTTGATCATCATGTCCGAGGCCCTTAACGAGGTGGGGGATGTCTTCGCCGTCTTTGGATTTTCAGGAGACAACCGCGACAACGTGGACTTTTATCGGATCAAGGACTTTGATGATCCCTATGACCAGCAGGTGAAAAAAAGGATCTCGGCCATCGCGGACCGCTTCGAAAACAGAGACGGAGCGGCGATCCGCCACACCATCAGCAAACTGAGGATGAGGGCGGAGCGGACCAAGATGCTTATACTACTCAGCGACGGCAAACCGGTGGACAAGGAGTATTCCGGCACCTACGCCATCGAAGATACCCGGCTGGCATTGAAAGAGGCCCGGCATTTTGGCATCAAGACCTTCTGCATCACTGTGGACCTGACCGCCGCCGAATACCTGCCCAGGATGTACAGTCACAGCAGTTGGACCGTCATTGATGAGGTGAGCAAACTTCCGGAAAAAATCACCCGCATTTACCGCATGCTGACGACCTGAGACATTTTTACCCCCTTCACTTTTAGCAGATTTAATGGCCAGGTCAGTTTCCTTGGGAGCGATAGGGTTCTTTTTCGGGGTTGTCCAAAAGGTAGCTTGCTGCCCAATACCGGCCCTAATATTCATGTTAATCGAAAAAAAGATAGTCTCCCCTGATTTCAGTGAGTTTTTTTATCGGCCTGGTTTTAAACCATGTTTCAAAATTTTATCCCTGAAAAGTTGCCCTGAGTCTGTGGGTTGGCAACCCCGAAAAAGACCCCTATCGCTCCTTGATTTGAAAAGGGTATTCTATAAATAGTTGAGGGAAAGTGAAGGGGGCCTGAGACATTTCTCCTTGACCATCCTACCTCCCTGTTTTATACTTCCCTTCTACATTAGAAAAAAGAAAGGGGAATTTGCATGGATTTTACCGAACTTCTTGAAAAACGACGTGCTATTCGGGATTTCGAGGATAAAGCAGTTTCTTTAGATGTGATTAAGGCCATTATTCAGGAAAGCATCAAGGCCCCCAACGCCGGTAACCGGCAACCGTGGAAATTCATCGTGGTCAATAATAAGGCCATGATGAGAAAGTTATCCGATGCCAGCAAAAAAGTCATTATCGCCGGGATTGAAAAAGATCCCAATTCACCCATGAAGGGGTATCTGGAAATTCTAAAGAAGGAAGATTTTAACGCCTTCTACAACGCCCCCTGCCTGGTGATCATCGTTGGTCCGATCAAGGGTGCAACCATTGCCCAGGACTGCGGTCTCCTGGCTGCTTATTTTATGCTCTCGGCCGCTTCCAAAGGATTAGGCACCTGCTGGATTGCTCAGGGAGCGGAAGCCAGAGATCCCGAACTGTTGAAGGAAATCGGTCTGCCCGAAGGGTATCGGATGTGGGCCCCTATTATTCTGGGCTATCCTAAAATGATACCTCCCATGCCCGAACGTAAGGAGCCCGATATTCTCAAAATAATCTCTTAAAGAATTCAAGGGGCCAAGGGCCTGCGACGAGCTTAGGAGGGTTCAAGTGAAAGGCCTGAAAGATAAAACCCTTGAATCCTTGGAATACAACTTGGTATTAAGCCCTCACGCTCCTTTGGAGCGTCACAAAGCTCAAAATTGGGGTTCTCCGAACTCTGAACTCCAAACTCCGAACTTTTTTATTTTATAAGGAGAAACCTTGAAAACAGAAGAACGGTTTAGTGAAGCCCCGGACCTTGATCTGCTTTTCAGGCCGCGCTCTTTGGCGGTCATCGGCATTTCCCGGGATCCGGGCCGGGGAGGCGGGTTTATCTGGTGGAAAATTCAGGCCCAGGGTTTTCCAGGGAAAAAATACCCTGTCAGCCGAAGCTGCACTGAATTAGACGGGATTCCCTGTTACCCTTCCCTGACCGAAATCGATGAACCCATTGATCTGGCCATTGCCGCCCTTCCTGCGGCGGCGATAGAAGGTCTGCTGATCGAATGCGCTCAAAAAGGGGTCAAGTTTGTCGTTATTCATGCCGCCGGATTTGCCGAATTAGGGGAAGAGGGCAGGCAATTGCAGGAAAGGTTGGTCAAGTTTGCGCACGATCATGGAATGCATCTGGTCGGACCGAACTGCATGGGTCTTTTTTGCCCGGAGTCCAGGCTGAATACCATCGTTGAAATCGAGAAATCGGATGCTCTACCGGGAGGGATTGCCTTCTCCGGACAAAGCGGTTGGGCCACAGAACATTTTGTAGTCGGAGGAAATGCCAGGGGACTCAGATTCAGCACCATCATCAGCAGTGGGAATCAGGCCGACCTGAATTTTTTTGATTTTCTTTCTTACTTCGGCAGCGATCCTGCAACCAAAATCATCTGTGCCTATATTGAAGGCCTGTCCCGGGGAAGGGAAATGCTGAGCCTGGCATCCAAAATAGGGCGCACAAAGCCGGTCATTATCTGGAAATCCGGATTCAGTCAGGCCGGAGCGCGGGCCGCCCTGTCTCATTCCGGGTCCATCGCCGGAAATCGTGGAGTCTGGATTGGGGCAGCCCGAAGCGCGGGTATCATTGCAGCCGAAGGATTCGAAGACCTGGTCGATCTGGCCGTGGCCTTTTCCGCTCCTCCATTCCCCAAAGGGAAAAGGGTGGGCATCATGGCTGAGGCCGGAGGGGGAGGGATATCCACGGCCGATGCCTGTGAGCGGTTAGGACTGGAAGTGAACTCATTCAGTCCAGGATTGAGAACTCGCCTGACGGATTTTTTAAAGGACTACCTTCCTCCTTTCTCCGGCACCAGCAACCCCCTTGACCTGGTATGGCTTCCCAGAGAAACGGCCCTGACCATCTGCACCAGGAGCATTGAGCTGATCGCCGAAGAGGTAGACGCGGTTGTTATGATGTCCTATATGCCTTTCGTCGTCCAGGATACGCTGCCATCCTTAATCGAAGCCCTGAGCGAATTAAGAGACCGGCTCCGACTTCCTATTTATCTGGTTCCCCCCTATGCCGCTACTGCCGGGGAGGCCATGAAGGCCCTGACCATCGCCGGCCTGCCTGCTTTTCCTTCCTTTGAAAGGGCGGCCAGGGCTGTGTCCGCTACCTTCAGTTGGCAGGCCCGGGTTTCTTCAGGATGAATTGGATCTCCTTGCACCAGGAATTCGGCGAGACCCTCGACGAGCTCAGGTCGAGTTGCTCAGTCGAGTCGGTGTAGGGAATCTTCTATACAAGGAATAGGTCTATAGTTTGAAGTTAACCCGCTAAACTCTCTTGTACCGGTACATGCTGCCCACTTAGGCAGACCCAGGAAGGCGCTCGCTATCCCTGTTTAAGGCGCCGAACATTTATTATTATTTTGGAGGTCATGATGGAACCAAAGCTAAGAATGGCCGGCAGACACGACTTATTCAACGCTGGAATCGGGCACGAAATTAAGCCGGTCGAGATGATTGTTACCAAAGAGATGGTTGAAAGGCATGCTTGGGCCAACGACGATTACAACCCTTGGTATATGAAGGATTCGCCCTTTGGTGGTCGTATCGCCCCGCCGACATTCCTTTCGTACGACACGGACATCATGATTTGGAATCATTTTATTCTACCTGAGGGCAAAGGCGTTTGGGCCAAACAGGAATTTGAATTTCTAAGTCCTCTGAGGGTGGGTAAAAAGATTAAAATAACCGGAAGGGTAATAGATAAGACCGCCAAAAGAGGCAGGGACCATATTTCATTTGAATTCCTGGTTGTTGATGAAGAGGAGACAGAGGTCGTTCGTATGAGGACAACGCATGCTTTTCCTTTAGTCGCTCGGATGGAAAAGGAATCTGACTAAGGAGCACGATATGAACATCAAACCGGTTGACCCCACAGCATTCAGAGCGATGAAAATCGTTGCCAGTAAGAGAATAGAGGTCGGATTTGAGTTAGAGTCAATATTCAAAAAAGTTACTTTAGATAAAATACGCCTGTATCGAAGCCAATGGCCTCGCAAAAAGAATTGGCACAACGACTACGAGATAGCCCAGAGCTGGGGGGTTGATAAACCAATGGTGTTTGCTAGCCAGCTAATGGAATATATTGGAGAAATGCTGATCAAATTTTTTGGTAAAGGGTACCTTGGAGGAACACTCTCTGTGGTTATTGTTCAACCAGTCTGGCCGGAAGATGAGATAGTCACCAAAGGAATAGTTCGGGAAAAGAAAATTGAAGGGAAGGCGTTAAGATTGCTTTTAGATGTATGGTGCGAAAATCAACATGGAGACAAGGTCCTTTTCGGTAAAGCCAGTGGACTCGTTCACGAAAATTAAATAAACTTCCAGAATTTTTTAGACTTCCAGATATTTCTCGCGAGCCTGGGGGTTGGCGTTTAGATCTTCTTTAGTACCGTTAAAGCCGATATGGGCCTTGCCCATCAAATAGATGCGGTCGGCCAAAGACATAGCCACCTTAAGATTGTGCTCAACCAGAAGAATGGAAACACCTGCTTTGTTGATCTCCTCCAAAACATCCCGGACCTCTTTGACCATGATTGGAGACAGACCTTCAGTGGGCTCGTCCACCAGCAGGAGGTCGGGATTACCCATCAACGAGCGGCCGATGGTCAACATCTGCTGCTCGCCGCCGGACAGGAATTTTCCTTTCTGGCGGGTCCTTTTTTCCAGCATGGGAAAATGCTGGAAGATGCGTTCTACGGTCCAGACATTGGGATCAGCAGGGTTTTTTATTTTCCCGCCCTTGATTCCCATTAATAGGTTTTCACGAACGGAAAGGTTGGGAAAGATACGCCTTTCTTCGGGAACATAACCGATTCCGACTCTGGCCACCTTGAAAGAGGGATACCCGAAAATTTCTTTTCCCTTAAAGACGACCGATCCTGATTTTGGCTTGACCACTCCCATGATACTTTTCAGGGTGGTGCTTTTTCCCATGCCGTTCCGGCCTAAGAGGGCGACTAACTCCCCTTGATTCACTTCTAAGGAAATTCCCTGCAAAACATGGCTCGTGCCGTAGAAGGTATTTAAGTCATTGACTTCCAATAGCATCATAGAATACTCCGAAGGTAAAATTTCAAATTTCGAATCACAAAATCCTTAAGGCCTTGGTTTTAATTCTGTTAAGATTCGGATTGAGGTTTAGTATTCCAATTCTCCTAGGTAGGCATCCTTCACAGCCTGATTTTCCCGGATCTCCGCCGGAGTACCGGTGGCCAGAATCTCTCCATAATGCAGGACGGTGATGCGGTCTGCCAACGAGAAAACCACATCCATATCATGCTCTATGATGACCACGGTTTTGCCTTCTGTGAGTCTTCGAATCAACTCTACGGCCGTATGCGTTTCGTCCCGAGACATGCCGGCTGTGGGTTCGTCCAGCATGATCAGGTCAGGATCGCCGGCTAAAGCCATACTGATTTCCAGGGAACGATGTTTCCCATAAGAGAGCATTCCGGCGGGGATATCCCTTTGTCCGTCCAGGTTGATCCTTTTCAAGACCTCTTCGGTTTCCCTTGTGATGTCCTGCATCCTGTCCAATAAGCGCAACATCTGAAAACGTATTCCTCTTTTGGAGAGAATGGCCTGCCGGATGTTCTGGAAAGCGGTCAATTTGGAAAAGGTGCTGGTAATCTGGAAGGATCGCCCCAGGCCTATACGGGCCAACTGGTGAGGTTTGGCCCCGGTGACGTTTTTCCCCTTAAATAATACCTGTCCTTTTGAGGGACAGTAATTACCGGTGATCACATTGAACAATGTGGTTTTCCCGGCTCCGTTAGGTCCGATGAGGGCCAGGCGTTCACCTTCCTTGACTTCCAGATTGATATCGAACAGGACTTCCAGTCCGCTGAAATCATGGTATAACCCCTTAGTCTCCAAAATATTCATGAAACCTTCTCCTTCTGAAACCACTTGGCCTTGGCTGTATTGAAAAGACCGACCAGCCCTTGCGGTGCAAACAAGACTACCAGGATAAAGATGGCACCATTTATCAGGCCGATCCGCTCGGTAAAGCGGATGGCCATCGTTTCTAGGAAATGAATAACCGCTGAACCGAAAATCGGGCCGACGAAACTGCCTACACCGCCGATATAGGCCATCATGATGGGTAAAAAGGAGGTTCCTATGTCCAATATTCCCACCGTAGAGACCAGTTTTAGAAGCAGGGCGTTAAGCGAACCGGCGATGCCGGCGAAGGTACCGCTGATGATCAAATTGATGGCCTTGGTCTGGTTTAAGTTAAATCCCAGATAATCCATGCGCAGGGCATTGTCCCGAACACCGACGATCAAGCTTCCAAAAGGAGTTTTGGTGTAAAACCACAAGACCAATAGACACACCACCACCACAGCCATGGCGAAATAATAAAAATTGATCTGGTTGGTCATATCAATGGATATCAGGCCTGGAATGTGAAGAGGCGGAACGGTAAAGCCACCGATACCGTCCTCTCCCCCGGTGACCTCCCTGAATTTCAGGGCCAGGACAAAGATGAGCTGACCAAAGGCCATAGTCAACATGGCAAAGGCCGTTCCGCTGACCCTGACCAACAAAGGGCTTAAGATCACGGCCAGCACACCGCCGGCCAGGCCCCCGAGCAGGATAGCCGGCAATAAAGGTAATCCCGGGATGCGTGTTAGGGCAATGGCTGTTACATAGGCTCCGGTGCCGAAAAACATGGCATGACCAAAACTTAAAACTCCCATATAGCCCAGCAGCAGGTTAACGCTCACCGCATAGAGAGAAAAAATGGCAAAGGCTAAAAACAGGTTGGTATAATAGAGGTTGAAAACACGCGGAAAACCGACTGCAATAAGAGCGACCACCGCCCATTTAATCCAATTAGACCACTTACTCATTCTCTTTCTCCAAATAGACCCATCGGTTTAAAGGCTAAGACAAGGGCCATAAAGGTAAACATTAGAACTGGGGCCAGTCGGGGAATAAACTGAATCCCATAAGCATTCAACTCCCCTAAAAAGAGAGCTACGATAAAGGCGCCGCCGAGGCTCCCGAATCCTCCCACCACCACCACCACAAAGGCATCCATACCCAAGAGATCGGCCATGCCTGGAAAGACGGTCAGAAGCGGTCCGGCCACCGCCCCGGCTATACCGGCCAGCCAGATCCCGATGCCGAAAACCAGCATAAAGACGAGGGGTGTATTAACGCCCAGGGCGCTGACCATATCCGGGTCGGAGACAGCCGCCCTCACAATCATGCCCAACCTGGTCTTGAAAAGAATAAAGGCCATAAAAGCCAATACCACCAGAGATATTCCAATAATAAAAAGGCGGTAGACCGGGTAGGTCAGACCGGCCCAATGCAACAGCCTGTTCAGGCTGGTAGGTATGGCCACCACCAGACTCTCGGTTCCCCAGAAGAACTTGACGATTTCAAGGATGAGGGTCATGAGTCCCACGGTCAAGAGGAGTTCGGCCAGATGTCCCTGTTTATGGACCGGACGCAAGAGAAAACGCTCAGTCACAACCCCGCAGATTCCGGCAGCCAGTGGGGCAATCAACAGTGACAGCCAAAAATTTCCGGTAAGTTGCGTAACCGTGAAACAGAAATAGGCGGACAACATGGCAAAAGAGGCGTGGGCGATGTTCAGAATTCCCATCATGCCAAAGATTAAGGTCAGGCCAGATGCTATCAAAAAAAGCAACATGCCGTAAGCCAGGCCGTGAATAGCCTGAGCGACATACAGAACCGTAGTCGGACTCATCTAATAATCCTCCTGCCGATGAATCTTTAATCTTTAATAATGAAAAATAACTACGTAAGGGCGATTTAAATCTTGTTCAAAAAATGAAAGCCTACCCCTTCATGGCGGACTCAATAAGACCCCGCCGAGAATTAATCCGAAGGAATTTATGACCGCCAACGGCGGGCAAACAATGGAATCCGGCTTTCGAGGCTGTGTCCTAATTGCAGATAGTGCCATCAAAGTCGTCATGCCAGCGAAAGCCGGCATCCAGGAATCCTGATAATTTCTGGACCCCGGCCTTCGCCGGGGTGACGGGTCAAAGGGACTATTTACGAAAAGCTTTTATGTCATGCTCAAAGCTCGCCTCTGGAAAAGGTGAGCTTTGAGAGAAAAAATGAAAAACCCCTATTTTTTTACACGTCCAACAAGTTTCGGATCCATGCCGGGCATACAATCTTTGGCCGGTATCCAGGTGGGAAGACCGGGGCCGGCATTATTTTTGAACCACTTATTGGGGAATTCCAATACGCAAAGCGCCCGGTCGGCTATGGCCTCATGATCATCGGGCCTCATGTACTGTTTTTGACCGATGGCATCGAAGGTGTCTCCCTCCCAGGCAGCGATGATCTTCTGGGGATCGAGACTTCCGGCTTTTTGGATTACCTGACATAACCAGTAATAGGAGACCATGTTCCTGAGCCAGCCGCCGTTGGGCCATTCATGATTTACTGAATTATAGGGGGCTTTCCAGGTCATCCATAATTTGTGCCATATATCCATTAATTTTTTGTCACCCGGTCTTCTGGGATCCAGTTGAAAATCGGTGTTCAGTACCAGCCCCCGGCCGGCCGGTCCGCCGATAGCCTCCAGGGGCTGAGTGGCATCCAGAAAGGTACTGATAATTGGGATGTACAAGTCTTTGTTTAATGGACTTTTTAAGCCTAGTTGTCTCGATTGCTTGATCGTATTCTCGCTGTCGGCGCCCCAGGCCATGGAAAAGATCGCTTCGGCCCCGGAGGCCCTGACCTTCTCCAGGTAAGGCCCGAAGTCTTTGGTAAACACCGGAAAGTATTCTTCGCCGACAATCTGGGCATTGGGCTTCATAATTTTTAAGGTTTCCTTAAAGGCTTTGGCGCAGGCATGTCCAAAAAGGTAGTCCTGAGCTAAGATGTAAAACTTGGTTTCTGGTCGTTTTGCATAATAAGCCCCCGCCGTCTTGGAATTCCCATCAACAGTCCCGCAGGTGCGAAAGGTGTATTCGTTAAAATCAGGAGTGAACATGAGCTCGTCGGTATAGGCGGCATTGTTCACTAAGATGACCTTGTATTGTTTGGCTACAGCCATGCCGGCCTTCATCAGGTGGCTTCCGGCCACCCCGGTCAGGAAATTGGTTTTGTCTTCCAGAATGGCCTTTTCCATGGCCCGTTTGGCCGGGTCGGGTTTGGCCTGAGTGTCAGCTTTGATGATCTGGATCTTCTTCATCTTGCCATCCACCTTGATGCCGCCCTGAGAGTTGATATCCTGGGCCACAAAGCCGAGCAGGGCATAATAGGCCTCCGCGATCCAGGCGTCCGGTCCGCTGAAGACGTCCCAGATGGCGATCTTGATGGTATCGCCTGAGGTTGGAAAGGTCTGATGATTGGGGTCATACTTGGAAAGGTCCCCTTTTAAGGGCACAAAGGCCCCGGCCTGCGGTAGGCCGATTAAAAAAACGAAAAACATAAAAATGCATCCCATTAAGATCCATTGTCTCTGAAACTTACTCTTTGCTTTCATTTTTTCCTCCTTGTTAATTAAAGATTTAATTCTTTGGTTGAAAAATTGAAATTGCTTTTAGGATCAGTAAAAAAGACATATATGATACGCTAAAAAAGTACATCTGAGAGTTGCTAAATCCAAAACCAACAAAAAAATGGAGAGAAAAGTTTAGGACTATGGAAAATTTCTTTTGCTCCGCTTTCTCAAATTGGCTAAAATTTAATTTAGCCGTTAGGTATTGTCAAGTTAAAAAATGCACGATCTCGTCACAGGCCGGATCAATCTCCAATTCATTCTTAAGGGGCTGTTGCCCAAAATATAATTTAAAGATCATAAACCATAAGAGTAAATCAAAACTGGCTTGGGGAGATAGGCGAAAGAAAATTCTCTTCAAAAGCAATGGTTAAGGTGGATAAATAACCTTTTTGGATATGCTTCTTGGTTCCTATTGGCTGCTGTCGGCCTTTGTTCTTTGACATGACGTAAAGGTATTGAACACTTCTACAATGGCAGAGGAACTGCCGAGCAATGGATAAAAGAAGGCAAGTATGCTCTGAACTGGACCCGGCTCTCATGCAAACGTTTCATCTCAAATCGGGTCAGGCTCTGGCTGTTTGTTCTGGCGTATAACCTGGGCAATTTCCTGCGACGATTGGTTCTTCCGAGTAAAATAAAACACTGGTCACTTCGGAGCCTGCTCGTAAAGCTCATTAAGATCGGAGCGAAAGTTGTCAGGCACAGCAGATATGTTACGTTTCAGATGGCAGAGGTCGCGATAGACAAGAGGTTATTTGCCGAGATACTGGCACGGATTGAACGATTACGATACTATTCTGCTTAACATAGGGTTTTCAATGTGAAATGAGGGATACCTGTCTCTCGTTGACGTTTTTCATTGCGATAAATGTAATTTCTCATTAAAACTTCGACTCCATTGAAAGAAAAACTTGTTTCAAGTGATTAAATATATTAAAAGGTGACTTGCAGCTAAATTATGGAGGGGGTATTAGCCCTAATTAGCCCTAATGATTTTGATATGGGGAATGTCGTTGTAAATGTTATTATGCGTGTATGTATGCTCAATCTATGCTGATAACAGGGACAGCGCGACAGAAACGCAGAAGAAATTGTTGGCACACAGAAACGCCACTTACTATACGCCGCGACGCCGAGGCGCAGGTCAATCAAGAAATTCTTGCCCAGTTGCCTAACCCTATCCCTGTCAGCGAAATTCCCAAAGGAAAACTCTGCTATAGCTAGTCTCGGCAGTTTCTCGGTGGAAGGATCTCGTAATGTATTTGAGGAAAGTCTTCGACAGGACTGTGAGTTGGGTGCTTTGCTTGCTTGCGGGCTTCACCTTTATGATGCCGCTCACTTTGTCGGCTAGTGAGAATCAACCCGAATCTGATACACCCACGAATGTTATCGAAGAATTACCCGAAATAGTTGTGGTCGGGATAACGCCGGTACCGAGTCTTGGCATGCCTCTGAAAAAGGTGCCTGGCAACGTTCAGTCGGCAGGCGAAGAGACCATTAATCAGCATGAGCCGCTAGACCTGCCCGATTTCATGAATCGTACGCTTTCAAGCGTCACTATTAATGAAGTGCAGATGAATCCTTTCCAGCCAGATGTTACGTATCGCGGCTTCCTTGCCTCACCGCTTCTTGGCACCCCAATTGGCATGTCGGTGTACGAGGACGGGGTCAGGATTAATGAGCCGTTCGGCGACATCGTTAATTGGGACTTGATTCCGCTCTCAGCGATTGCTGGCATCGATCTTATCCCAGGTTCCAATCCCCTGTTCGGTCTCAATACCTTAGGTGGGGCGCTCTCTGTTCGCACCAAGAGCGGCCTGAGCGATCCTGGTACACGCCTGGAAGCTTATGGGGGAACCTTTGGCCGCAAAGCCTTCGAGTTTGAGCATGGCGGTTCGCATGATATGTTTGACTGGTTCGTCACTGGTAACATTGCCGAAGATGATGGCTGGCGTCCCCACTCTGACAGTGAAATCCGCCAACTGTTCGCCAAAGTCGGCTGGGTGAACGGGTCAACAGACCTCCATTTGAGCTACACGTTTGCCGATAATCTGATGAACGGCGTCGGCCCGACTCCGGAGAGCTTTCTCAACATCGACCGTCATGCCTTCTACACCGCTCCCGACAATACGAGAAACAAGCTTAATTTCATCAATCTCACGGGGAGCCACCAAATGACATCGGACTGGGAGTTTGCGGGCAATATCTACTTCCGAAGCAATACGACCGATACCTTCAACAGCAATATCGGCCCCAACTGCGCCACCTTCTTTAATCTGGAGGAATGCCTGGATGCTAACGGCAACTTGGTTCCCGCAGGTCAGAACGCTATAACTAGCACAGTGCAAAATGGCGTCGGCCTCACCTTGGAGGCAAGTTACAAAGGCAAGTTTTTTCAGAGAGAGAATCAATTCACCATAGGCACCAGCTACGATTACAGCCACAGCCGATTCACCCAATCAGAGCAGCCGGCCTCATTAACCGCCACCTTTGACGCGGTGACCGTACCGAACGGCCCGTTTGTACAGTCAACCAACGTGGTGGCTACTAACGATTATCTCGGCATTTTTGCTACTGACACCTTTTCTCTCACCCCCTGGTGGCACATTACGGCATCGGCCCGCTGGAATCGTGCCGATGCCCAGCTATCCGACCAACTGGGCACGGCCTTAAGTGGCGACCACGAGTTCGAGCGGCTCAACCCTGCGGCCGGTTTCACAGTCGATCTTATGCAGCTCTTCGCACTTTCCTCTCCCGTGAAAGAGTTGACCTTCTTTGCCAACTATAGCGAAGGAATGCGTGCACCGACACCGGTCGAGTTGACCTGCTCAAATCCGTCTGCCCCCTGCTCGCTGCCTAACAGCTCCGTTTCCGATCCATCTCTCCAGCCAGTTGTGGCAAGAACATGGGAAACGGGCCTGCGAGGAAAACTAAGCAACCTACTCAGTTATAACTTTGCCGTTTACCATACAGAACTTAATAACGACATTCTTTTCGTTACCCCTCCCGGCGGATCGCTCTCCAGCGGCTATTTTCAGAATGTGGGTGATACTGTACGCGAGGGTGTGGAATTTGCCTTGCAAGGGAAAAAAGGGCCCTTGCAATGGTATGCCAACTACAGCTTTGTTCGAGCGACCTATGAGGACCAGTTAATGCTGGAGAATGCCGTAGGGCCGGAGGAGGTCCGTCCTGGCGACCATATCCCCGGCATCCCCGAACATCGGATCAACGCCGGAGGCGAGTATGAGGTACTGCAGGGCTGGTTTCTGGGGGGTGGACTGCAATACGTCTCCAGTCAGTTTGTGAGAGGCGATGACAGCAATCATTTGCCGCAGGTGTCCAGCTATGTAGTGGTTAATCTCAACACGCGCTACAAGATCGGTAAGCACGTTGAACTTTTCGCCATGGCAACCAATGTCTTTAATCAGCGGTACGAAACCTCCGGGCAGGTAAACACCAACTTTTTCAACGGTCATAATGAGCTGTTTTTGAGCCCGGGTGCTCCCATCTCAGCCTGGGCTGGCATGAGAGTGAATTTTTAGGGTATCCAAAAATCCCTGATATTTGATTTCCAAAGGGAAAGGGAATCAGATTCAACACTAATTTTTTGTTTTGACTAAATCCCTGGGAGAGATTAAAGTAAAAAATAATAATACTAAACCATTTGTTCTTTCTGATCGGGATATGGAAGGTCGTCACAGCCAACCGAATCTAAGGCAGGGCTCAAATATAATACTGGGCTTCACTACCCGTAGTTAATTGGAGGGAGAATGAGAGGAGGTGAAGATTTCGTCATTTTTAAAGTAATGGCAAAAGAAAGGGGGAATAACCGCTGATAGACATCTTGGGGTTGGTTAGATTCCAAATTATTAAAATAAAAAAGGGAGGTAGCAGAATGAGGAGTAAAATAAAATTTATAGTGGCAATCAACTTAGTAACAACAATAATGGCAATTGGTTTCCTGGTCCCTAACCTTACCTTGGCACAAGGACCCAGCACCTGGGTTTATACCAAGCTCTCAGCCGCTCCAGAGGGACTCTGTGTCGACTCTAAAAAGAACCTTTACGCCACGGTGCATAACACAGGTGAAGTTGTCTTGCTGAAGGACAAGGGTGCTTATGAACACGTGGCCTGGGTGCCATCCAAGCAAGAAAGCGGCCAAGGAGAAATCTACGGCCTCGAGGCGGATAAGGATAATAATCTTTATGTTACCTATCTCCAAGTTTCTAAGTACCTCAATATTCAAAACGATATACCGAACAAGAACCATCCAGCTTGCCACGATGTGAGGGTCACAAGGAGCGGAGTTTACAAGATCGACGCTAAGACCCGCCAGGTCACACCAGTGGCCACGAGGGGTGACGGGTGGCCCTTTTGTTTCCCGGACGACGTTGCAGTCGACAATGCGGGAAATATTTACCTCACCGACCTGACTTACGCCGGTATCTGGAAGATCTCACCGGATGGCAAGAAAGTCACGATGTGGTCAGACGACCCTCTCCTGAACTGGTTGTCGGATCCAGACTTACCGCTGGGGGTAAATGATATCGTCCTCGATAAAGCCCAGAAAAACCTTTATGCCGTTACTACTACCCTGGAGGGAAAGGTCATTAAAATTCCCATCAACGCGGACGGGAGTGCGGGTAAGGCCGAGGTTTACTCCCGGGGACATACCTGGCTTGATGGTGTAGAAATGGATGACGAAGGGTACCTCTATATTGCCGAGCCGGGAGCAAACCAGATCACCGTTATTCCTCCGACGGGATACCCAAACCGAATTACCATTGCCAGTCCTTTATTCCAGGGTCCCTGTAGTCTCATAGTCCGGGATGGGATCCTTTACACGGCAAATTTGGGGTATGGATTGCCCTATGACAAACGGTTTAACACCATAGTGGCCATCAGGATTAAGGACTTTGTACCAGGGAAAAAATGAGGCCGGCTGGGCACCAACAACCCTCCTGGAAAAATTTTCACAGATTTCTCTGGTTGTTGTAAAGATTCATAAATGATGACCAACGAGGTTGTTTGATTATATTCTTAGAAAGCCTGGAGGGCCTAGAAGGGTTTCCCACTTCTAGGCCCCAGCCAGGTGGGGATGCGATCGCCGATGCTTAATTCTTAAGATCCCCATGTGCCATCCAGTATGCATATTAAAAATGACCATCTTCTCCGAACAATGCGTCCCTATATACTCTCCCTGAGCTGGGGTCTGGCCTGTTTTGATCCCCAAAATCCTTGTTCCATCGATGTCCTACTTATTCAAGCGGATAAGATAATGTATGAGAATAAACAAAAAAAGGGTAGATAGGGTCAGAATTTTTAACCCTGCTTTTCTTATGCACATTTCAAACGGTAATTGATAATTTTTTGAGCCAGCTTTTTGAAGAGTAGTAGATACCGTTCTAGTCAAGCGAAGGTTGGTTTATAATTTAGATCGAACATCTTCCCTGATTTTAAGATGCCGAAAATAATATGAACCAGTTTCCGCATAACCGCACAAACGATGACTTTTCCATTTTTACCTTTTTCTTTTCGCCGGTTATAAAAAAGGATAATAACGGGGTTACATTGAATCGATACCAGCGCCGGCATGTATAGAGTTTTCCTGAGACGCCCATGACCGATCTTGCTTAGCCTGGGTTTGCCTTTAATGGATGATCCTGAGATCTTTTCCTTGGGAGCAAGTCCGATGAAAGCTACCAGTTCACGGACATGATTGAATTTATCCAGGTCATACAATTCGGCCAGGATAGCAGCGATAGTTATCTTACCGATACCTGGGATGGAAAGTAGTAATTTCTTTTTTTGTCTCAGATTCGGATCCTGATCAATCAGTTCGGCCATCTGTTTCCTTACTTTTTCGATTTCCTGATCTAAATAGGTCATATGTTCCTTGATGAAGGGAACTACGGATTCATGAGCTGTACCCAGCCGATTTTTCTCCTGAGTCAGTATGTCGATCAGGCTATCGGCCCGTCTGACCAGAGGCTCTAAGCGACCTGATTTCCGGTGGAGATGGAATCCAGGGGTCTGGTTTCATGGCTAGAGCGAAGCGGGCAATGATGCCGGCGTCAATCTTATCTGTCTTGGTACGGATTAGTTCACTCTGGGCAAATCCCTTCTGAAAGCTTTCCTTTTTGGGTTAAAGCTGTGTTAATATAATCAAGAATGAATTTCGGGCAAAGAATGAAGTTGTTTCGATTTTTCAGTACACGTTGTTTTGTAAGAGAAATAGATGGTCTGACTCTTCCAGAGGCATGAAATGCGGATTGTTATGAGATATGGGAAGACCGGATTGCCCTTTGATCTTCCTGAAGACCTGAAGACGGATATTATCCGGAAAAAGGAGATGCCGATAGTCCGTGATCCGGAGGTGTCTGTAGAAAAGGCCTTGTCCCTTCCGGTAGGTTGTAAATCTTTGGCCGAAGAGGCCAAAGGATGTCAAAGCGTTTGTATCCTGGTATGTGACATCACTCGGCCTGTTCCGAATGCGATGGTCTTGCCGCAAATCATCCGGGCATTAATCCAATCCGGCATACCACTCAAGGCCATTACTCTGCTGGTGGCCACAGGATTTCATCGACCCAATATTAGAGAAGAACTTGCCAAAATAATCGGAAACGATTGGGTCTTGAAGAACGTTCGGGCAGTCAATCACTTTGCACGAAACGAGGCCGACCATCGGTATCTGGGCACAACGCCCAGGGGCACGCCGGTGAAGCTGGACAGACGATTTTTGGATGTGGATCTGCGGCTGGTTGTCGGGCTGGTTGAGCCTCATTTTATGGCCGGATATTCCGGGGGCCGAAAGGTCGTTTTACCCGGGATCGCCCATGAGGATACCATCAAGGTATTGCATTCTGCCAAGATCCTGCAACATGAACGGGCGACTAATTGTCTGCTGGAAGGCAACCCATTGCATGAGGAACTCTTGCGGGCGGTCCGCATGGCCGGTAAAATCCTGGCCGTCAATACGGTTATCGATGAAAACCGGAACCTCTCCTTTGTGAATTTCGGCCTGATAGAGGAGAGTCATTCTGCCGCTGTCAGTTTTGCCAGGCCCTTCTTTGAGATCCCCGTGGCTCGAAAGTTCAAGACCGTTATCACCAGCGCTTCCGGCTATCCCTTGGATATAACTTACTATCAGACTGTCAAGGGTCTGCTCGGGGTGACAGATATTCTGGAACCGGGAGGGGATCTTTTTATCGTTTCGGAATGCTCGGAAGGCTTGGGATCAAAGGAATTCGCCCAATCACAGAACAGATTGAATTATCTGGGTATGGACGCTTTTTTGGCTGAGGCCGAGCAGAAGATATATGCCGACGTGGATGAATGGGAAACGGTCATGCAGATCAAGGCCATGAAGGCCGGAAGCATCCATCTGTTCAGCGAAGGGCTGAGCAAGGAAGAAAAAGCCTTGACCGGCGTCGATATAATCGATTCGCTCCCTAAAGCCGTTCAGAAATGTCTGTTTGAGAAAAGAGATAAACACATTGCCGTCATCCCCGAAGGCCCTTATGTCATACCCGTTTACCGCCCTGGGTGATCGTTGGAAGATGTATCGATATTGCCTGTGTGAATTTTTCTTTATTTATGATGAGTATGACGTACATAAATAAAGTTGGCATTTTTTTAGTTGGCAATATGGTTAGAGATAGTATAGATTTTTATCACGAAGAAATGATGAATCCATAAAATTTATCTTTTTCTCTTCTTTCCCTAAATCATTAGGTGGGAATGGATAAGGTCAAATGATCGCAGTTAGGTTCAAAGATAAACATTCAAAGGAGGAAAATAATGGGACTATTAGATGGTAAGGTAGCGATTGTTACCGGTTCAGGCCGGGGAGTCGGCCGAGCGGAGGCCTTAGCCATGGTCAAAGAAGGGGCCAAGGTCGTGATCAATGATTTGGGCGGAGCCCTGGACGGAACGGGACAACAGGCTATGGTGGCCGATCAGGTAGTGGATGAAATCAAGGCCATGGGCGGCCAAGCCACTGCCGATTATTCGGACGTCGGGACCCTGGAAGGGGTGGACAACATGATCTGGAAGGCCCTCAGCAAATTCGGCCGACTGGATATTATGGTTCACAACGCCGGGATCCTGAGAGATAAAACACTCCTGAACATGGAGGAAAACGATTGGGACCTGGTCCAGAAGGTCCATGCCAGAGGGACCTTTCTGTGCACCAGGGCGGCGGGACGTATTATGAAGACCCAGGGCCAGGGAGGAGTCATCATGAACACCACTTCCATGTCCGGTCTCTTCGGAAATTTCGGCCAGGCCAATTATAGTTTTGCCAAGGCGGGCATGTATGGATTCACTAAGACAGCGGCGGCGGAACTCGGTCGGTTCGGCATCCGGGTCCATGCCATATGCCCCAATGCCTATACCCGTATGACTGCGGATCTTCCGGCCCTCAAAGGGATCACTGAGGATATGTTGAATCCGGCGACTATGGCCCCCTTGGTGGTTTTTTTGGCTTCCGATCTCTCTAAGAGCTTGAACGGCCGGGTCATCCTGGCCCACGGCGGGACCGGCGGGGTCAAGGTAGCCGAATTCAAGATGAATATGTCGAAGGGCTTCAATAAAAAAGACGGTCTGCCTACGGCCCAGAATATAGCAGATCATATTGATCAGGTCCTGATTGCCGAGCCGGACCTCGATGTGATGTCGTCCTTCAAGTTTGAATAAGTAATGGGCCCCGCTGTTGTTCACTGTTGTGAGTGAGGATCCATTCGGGGCTGTCGGCTTGTACAAGGTAAGATGGTTCAAAAATAGAAATGGGGACAAACGTCCCCATTTCTATTTGTTATTAATTTGTTATGCCTCTTGAAACCCTATCTCAGAACTATTTCGTTCTTCTTATCCTAATCGGATAGGTTTCGGCTGCTTTTTATAGGCATCATTTCAATTCAACTGTCGTGCCGTTCCAGGCATGCAGCCAAAGGGCCCGGACTTCTTCCAGCGAATCCGGGACCCCCAGCGTCGCCTTCATGGCCGGAGGTACAACCGAAAGCCGAACCTTGTAAACTTCCATGAGAGAGTCCAGCTTGGAGAGAAATTGACTTTCAGATATGTCGGAATCCTTAATGGCTAAAGGGATGCCGATATCCTTTTTAAGCTGATTGAATAAATTGAGTAGGGCTTGAACTTTGGCCGCATCATTTCTCCCCCGGAGGCCCAGGGCCTTGGCCAATCCGACGACGCGTTGCCGGCGGTTGGAGTAGAAAGAAGAAAAGACAGGGCAGATCACATAGGCAATGGCCCGGCCGTGGGGCATATGAAATTCACCCCCGAGAATATGCGCCATAGTATGAACGAAACCCAGGGTTCCGTTGGTAAAGGCCAATCCGGCCTGGAGCGAAGCCACCTGCATCCGTTCACGGGCTTGAAGATCCTGGCCGTTGGCAACGGCCTTGGGGAGCCATTCAAAAATGGTACGGGCAGACCAGAGGGCCAGGGGATCAACCAGGTCGGAGGGCGTGGTCAGGGCATAACACTCAACCGCATGGTCTAGGGCGTCCATCCCGGTGTTGGCTGTAATCTGGGGCGGCATGGTGACGGTCAATTCAGGGTCCAGGATGGCCGCATCCGGGACGATTTGGGGGGCCATCCAGGTCGCCTTGTAGGGAGGAGTTCTGGTCAAATCGGTAATTATGGCCGCTTTAGTGACTTCAGAGCCTGTTCCGCTGGTGGTGGGAATGGCGATCAGGCGGGCTTTTCTCCGAAGGACACACTGCTGAATCTTCATGCCCACCTGGATCACCGGAAGATCGACCATGTCTGGATTTTCATAGAGAATCCAGGTTGCCTTGGCGGCATCAATCGAGGAGCCGCCGCCCAGAGCGATAAACAGATCAGGTTGAAACTCTTTGGCCAGGGCCAGGATCTTTCCGACTGTTTCGCGGGAGGGATCCGATTCCACTTGATCGAATACGGCCAGGTCCGCTCCTTGGCCTTTAATGATCTCTCCCAGCCGGTCAGACAGCCCCTGGGCCTTCACGCCGGCGTCGGTGACGACCAGGGCGCGTTTTCCTAATAAACCTTTTACACTTTCAATAGCTCCGGAACCATAATAGATCTCCCTTGGTGATGTAAAGATATTCGCCGCCATAATGATTCTCCTTTTTTTGTTTTGGAAAAACGAAGTTTAGATATCGGACGTTGAAGAAACCTGTTCACGTCAAAAGAACGACAAGGCATTAATAAAAATTATTATTAATATTGAGTGAGAAAAATGTCAATGAACATATTGACCCCCATTGAATTTTAATGGTCTCCTCTTTCTGATAAGGTCACCAGGCTGGTCAATAATTCCGTTAATAATATTTTACAATTCATCCCATTTTCTGATACATTCTAAAAAAACCCAATGCCCAACTGATCAAAAAAGGAGTGAACCATGAACTTCCTGCTTCAACCTAAAAAATTCACCGGCCTCATGATCGATGAAGGTTCGCGAACCATTTTGACCAAGACCATCCAATTCTTTGAAACCATGGGAAAGACCAGGCTCCTTGAGGACTTTAATAAGAAGGTCTGGTACAAGGAATTTGTCGATTTTATCAAAAAAGAACGCATCTTTTCCAAGCTGCTTACCCCCAAGGCCTATGGTGGCGGCGATCCGGATTGCCGTTGGGATACGGCCCGCAACAACGCCTACAGCGAACTCCTGGCCTTTTATGGCTTGGGTTACTGGTATTGCTTCCAGGTGACCATCCTCGGCTTAGGGCCCATCTGGATGAGTAAAAACGAGAAGGCCAAACAGAAGGCGGCCAAGCTTCTAAGGGAAGGGGCGATCTTCGCCTTCGGCCTTTCCGAACGAGCCCACGGTGCCGACATCTACCATACGGATACGACACTCACCCCAAAAGGAGACGGCCAGTGGGTGGCCAATGGAGAGAAATATTATATCGGGAACGGGAACGAGGCCGAGATGGTTTCGACCATGGGCCAAATAAAAGACGGCACGAATGACTATGCCTTTTTCGTCACCAATTACCGCCATAAGGCCTATGAGCTGAAAAAGAATGTCATTTCTCACCAGGAGTATGTGTCCAACTTCGTCCTGCATGATTACCCCATTGGAGAAGAAGACCTCCTCTCGCGGGGTTCGGAGGCCTGGGATTCTGCACTTAATACGGTCAATATCGGGAAATTCAATATCGGCCCGGCTTCTATCGGGGTGGCTGAGCATTGCTTTTACGAGGCCATCACCCACGCCGCCAACCGTATCCTCTATGGCCTTCGCGTGACCGATATGCCGCACGTGCGCAAGAATTTCATGGACGCCTGGCTCCGTCTGGTCGGTATGAAGCTCTATCAGCGCCGGGCCACCGATTATTTCCGGAAGGCCGACGAAAAGGACCGGCGTTATCTGCTCTACAATCCCACCAGCAAGATGAAGGTCACCCTTCAGGCCGAAGAGGTCATCAATCTGCTGTGGGATGTCATTGCCGCCAAGGGTTTTGAGAAGGACACCTACTTCTCCATGGGTGTCAGCGACATTCGGGGTCCGTCCAAGCTGGAGGGTACGGTGCATGTCAACATTCAGCTTATCCGCAAGTTCATGAAGAATTATTTTTTCAATCCTTTCGATTATCCCCCGGTGCCACCCAACCTTTCGACCGAAGACGATTTGTTCCTGTTCAACCAGGGACCGGCCAAGGGTCTGGGTAATGTCCGCTTTCACGACTATCAATCCACTTTCGATTCCTATAAAGACCTGCCGAACGTGGCTGTCTTCATCAAACAGATCGAACTTTACAAGGAATTATTGACCAAGGCTTATCCGGATCAGAAGCAGGATTTGGATTCTTCCTTTTCTTTGCCTCTGGGTGAGATGTTTTCCATCGTGGTCTATGGACAGTTGATCCTTGAGCAGTCCGGCATTGAAAATCTGGATAAGGACATCATCAACCAGATATTCAATTTTATGGTCAGGGACTTCGCCTCATTTGCCCTGCAGATCTATGGCATGAATGCGACCAAAGAGGATCAAAGAGGATTTTGCAAGGAGATCATGCTGATCAGGACCGCAGGGGATGATGAGCAGGTTAGCCGTGTCTGGGAGAAATATGTATTTCCGCTTAACGGTGAATATCAGATGAATGATTGACAGGTTGCTGAAACCGGGCACCGCCCCGAAGGGGTGGGAGTGAGACGAGGTGTGGGGCGAACAAAAAGGCCCATTTACTGCGTTGCCCTTATCCCTCGTCATTGCGACGTACTTCTATGTACGACTCATTCCTCGGGACTTCGGGCGCCTTGTATCTGGACCTTTTTGAGCAACCTGTAATAAAATATTTTTCCTTATCCTGTTAATTAATCCAAATTAGGATTCGAGGGTGTTAACTTCCAGGCACCTCACTTGAATCCTCGAATCCTTGACCCCTTGAATCCTAAAAAGTATTTTCATTCCCGGGGTGCCCTCAGCCTATTATCAAAGAGAACACTTTAATACCGCGCGCTAGTTGACATGGCCACGAATAGTCATCCAGGCTTTCTCGGCCTTCCTGATCTGGGCGATGTTGAGCCCAAAGGCCCGCAGTATACCTATCGCCATTACCTGATCGCCATCGGGGTTCATATGGATACCATCAGAGGTCAGCAGGTGGCCGGCCTTGATTCGTTCATGAAACATTACGTTGAGGTCGGCTAGAAGGCACTTCTTCTCCTTGGCCAGCGAGCGAAGTAACTCGTTGTAAAGAGCCAATTTCTTATTGTACTTGTTATTCAGGTCCTCGCCGATCACCGTCGCAGTCAGAATGACCACTTTCACACCCCCTGTCTTGCACCGGTCCACAATGGCCGTGATGTTGGTCTTAAACCTGGCAAGCGGCACGCCTCGGGCGTCATTCACGCCGCAGCTCAGGATCATCCAGTCCGGCTTCTTGTCGAGTACATCTCTTTTGAGACGTTCCCGCATCTGATCAGACGTGTTCCCTCTAATACCGGCGGGTATGGAAGCCACCCTGATGTCGTTGGCCTTGAGGCCGGCGACGGTAAGCCTCACAAAACCGGTTGGATTATTCCAACCATCATCAGTGATGGAGTCGCCAAGGAAGGCGATTGTCTGACCGTCCTTCACAGCGATCCCGGATGCCTGCACGCCTGAAATCCCGCAGAGAACAAGCAAACCGAATGTGAGAATACCGAGACAACGACGGACATTTCCGATCATGGGTTCTTTCCTTTCTTCATTATTGATGGTCTCGTAAAAAGTCTAATAATCGTCATACCGGCGAACGCCGGTATCCAGACCATTTTGAAATAACTGGATTCCGGATCAAGTCCGGAATGACAAAGCAGGGGTTTCTCAACTTTCTGATGTTCTTCTCTGCGCCCTCTGTGTCTCTGTGGTGAAAGCAATCTTCTTAATAAGTAATTTGGAGAGTAGCGTACTTTCGAGTATTATTCAAGATTCAAACCCAAATCAACAGCGCTCTTAGGAGGTTTTAAAATTCAACAAAATGAAAACTTAAAGGTTAGAAATTAATTTGTCAAAATAATATTTATCAATTATAATAGGTTATCTGAAATTCGAAGTGTTTGTCGTGCCTTGGGATACCGATGTCACTCGCTTGCATATGCCTTCAGCACCTCAAGCTTCGTGCCACTGGTTAACGCCACATGGGCTTCATTTTCACATTTTGAGTTTTTTCAATAGGGAGGAACTATGAGCTTCACAGCATACCGATACTACAAACAACGCAGGTTTCAGCCAAATCAAATCGCTAACTGTTTTGAGATGATTATCTCGCAACTAAGTTTGGCTTCCGATAGGTTTTCGATTGGCGGGGAATATCGAATTGATGATAACATTGAGGAGTCTAAGGTTTTGACTGTCGTAGCGCTTAAGAGCATTTGTGAAATTGAAAAACATCCAGAGCGCCTGAACTTCCATTTTGCCGACCCCGGTGAGGAATATGGGCGTTCAAATATTATTGTTTTTCAGCCAGTTCGTGGTGTACTGCAAGTAGGCCTGAACTTATCGAGTTCGGAGAAGTTTGAAATAATATTCAAAACAATTGAGGAATGTCTTCAACTGGAACGCACTGAACTTGCTGAAAATAAGGATAGCGCAATCTTGGCAATTGAGGAACGGCTTCATACACTGGAAAAGAAACTGGTAGAAAATAAAAAACAACTTTCTTGCTTCCTGTCGTATCGTTTTAACTCTCGGTCAAAAGCTTTAGCTCTCGAACTATCGAGATTTCTTGAACTGTTGGGTGTAACTGTCATTACGGGAGCTGGTTATGAACCACGTCGTGTAGATCAAAAGGTCATAACTCGTTTGGAGCAGCCTTTGGACTTCCTAATCTACCTAATAACGGCAGATGGAGAATCTATATGGACTAGAGATGAATTAGCCTTTTCTCTTGCAAAAGGATATGCGCTGGTTTTGCTAGTGGAATCTGGGACTAAAATAGAGAAGGGTTTGCTTGGAGACTGGGAATATCTTGAATTCGAGGGTAATCATATTGGTGATTCTTTCGTGGGTATTCTAGAGGCACTACATTTTATAGAACGGGAAAAGATTGCGGACCAGTTGCATAACAAAAACAATTAAGGACATTTAGATTTTGACAATGCAAGTAGAATCTACCATATCTTTAAATTTTGACGAGGGACTCATGAATATTCCGAATCTTCCTACTGATAACCTATATAAATTCATGGCGCTGAGTGGCCTCTTTATCTTTATTTTAAGTATGTTCTATCCTATATCGTGAAACTGAGCTGAAACATCTGTGGATGGGGGTCGGATCAGGCCAGGAATTGAATCCTCAATGCATGATATAAAAAATGATAGGGGGGAAGTGCCTTAATGTGACCATTCTACCCCCGAAAAGAAGCTTTTAAGCAGAACACCGATGCCGCGAGTCAATCGATATTCCAGAGGCTGGTTTGCTCCGACCTCGAAATACACATATGCCTTCGACACCGCAAGCATCGTGCCACGGGTCAACGTAGTATTCTGCGTATTCAAATGACATTAAGACTGAGTGTTATGTAATGAGAGAAATTGAAATATCAGAAGAACCAATTGAGCTCTATAAAATCTTGAAGTTCGGAAATATGGTCGCTAGCGGTGGTGAAGCGAAATATGTGATTTCTGAAAGTCAAGTCATAGTAAATGGAAAGGTTGAAACCAGGAAACGAAAAAAGATCTTTTCAGGGGATGTCGTAGAATTTGGAAAAAATAAAATTCGTGTCAAAGTCAAATGAGAATATGGGTTAGGTGGTACAGAAAGAATTAACAGTCGAGGAGGTCGGACCCAATGGGGACGTGAGGACATAGGGGAGTTTTGAATTCCCAGATATCTTGCTTGTGGAATTATTTTCAAAGAAAACTGCACAGGCTAAATATCCTTTTCTGGACCGATGAGTTTACCGTGGGGTAGGACGCTGTTTTTCAGTTCATCCATTTCTTTCTGATCCTGTTGCCGCCTTTCACCATCTTGGCGCAGCCATTCCATATGATGTAACATTCCCTCATAAGAAAATCTGGGGAGTTCGACGTCCTTCATATTCCACTCCACCTTCATCTTGCCGTTATCCACGGTAATAACCCCTCGTATCCAGCATATCGGACAACCCACATAGGGCAAGGCCTCAGGGACCAGAAGTACGTTGCTATGGCAAAGGGGACAGGACACCGCCGCTTCTTCACCTAAATACTCCACTTCCTCTATCGGTTTATCCATTGCCCGGGCAACATTCCGTCCTAATTCTTTGGCTCGCTCAATGGCCATTCTATAAAATTCCGCTGCGCTCACCTGTTTACCCCACAAATCCCGGGCATCCTTGTAGTCTGTGTCTATGATTCTGTTTAAATGGGTATGGCTTGTCAGCGGACCCCCCTGTTGCATCCACAGATTCCATTCCCTCAATCCGCAGAAATTAATTTGTATCTGGTCAACTATTTTGCGGGTATGCTGAACAAAGATCTGTGTCGAGATATTGGTCAGACTGGCCCAGGAGTCATATCCCGAACCGCCGACACCGATAACCGCGCCCACCCTAGTTTTTTTCAGGACTTCCGGAGACCGTACGCAAAGGCCAAGCATCCTCTCACTAATGCTGTAAAGTATCCCGGTGGCCTTGACATAATAAGTGGGAACAGCGACGATCAAAGAGCAGTCTTCTACAACCGTTTTTTCGAGGATCCAATTAACATCGTCTTCCTTGGGTCTTCCGGGAAAGGGCAATACTTTCATCGCCATGGCACGAATAATCTCGGTCTCGATTCCAAACTCCTCTGCTCCCACGGCAGCTGCCCTGATAAAGGTTTCGCAGTTTCCGCTTGGGCTTCCACATGACAGTGCAATAATCTTTTTCATTAGTCCCCTCTCTGATTAGGTTTAAATTTGCAAATAATTCTTTTTAAGATTAATATAATATGTGATAAAAAGCAATTTTCTTTAAATAGAAAATGGGGGATCGAACCAGGCCAAAGGAATGAATTATCATTTTATCCTCCAAAAGAAGGTTCTAAGCAAAACACAGATGGCGGTGGCCAATCGATATTTCAGGGGCTGGTTTGGTCCGACCTCAAATACACATGTGCCTTCGGCACCGCAGATCGTGCCAAGGTTCAACGACGCATTAGCGCCATGGGAGAACAGGAAAATGAAGCAGTACATGGTCATCGAGACGTTCAAACCGGGATGCAAAGATAAAATTTACGAGCGGTTCCAAAAGAAAGGCAGAATGTTGCCGGAAGGACTCCACTACTTAAACAGTTGGCTCGAGAAAGACGGTGCTCGGTGCTTTCAGTTAATGGAAACAAACGACCCATCACTATTTAATAAGTGGCTTGAGCACTGGAAAGATCTAGGAACGATTGAAGTCGTAGAAATCGGTCAAAAGCCGGTAGAAAGTATCTCTGGATAGGGGTCGGACTAAATTAACAAATTGAATTCTTAATGAATTATATAAAGTGGTGGGTAAAAAGGGTCTTAAAGCGACCATTCTACCCCCCAAAAGAAACTTTTAAGCAGAACATCAATGCCGCGAGCCAATTGATATTTCATTCCAAATCAGGTCTGGCGTACTCCCTACCGAGACCACCATTTGGATAGGCCACGCAACTTATTAAAAAAACTTTCACTGGACAGAATATAGCATTTCTGCTATATTGTAATCATGAATTGGACGATCACCTATTACAGCGAGTCAGTTCAGCTTAAAATTCTTGCTTTACCCAAGGGTCTTCTTGCCCGCTACCTTAGATACTCGGATCGGATGGAGATATACGGCCCAGACTTGGGTATGCCTCACACTCGCGCCATGGGTGATGGGTTATTTGAATTGCGACTCAAAGCCTCGGAGGGAATTGCGAGAGTATTGTACGGCACTATTATTGGAAGAAGGATTGTAATCCTCCACCAGTTCATAAAAAAATCCGAAAAGACCATGTCCAAAGAACTGGCCATAGCTCGAAGGAGAATGAAGGAGATCAAAAATGCTAAATCATAAAGAACTTAAGGCCCGCGCCCTCGCACGAGCCGACGTAAAGGCTGAATACGACCGGCTTGATGAAGAATTCAACTTCCTTGATCAGTTTTTAGAAGCTCGATCTGCTGCCAGTCTGACTCAGACTCAGATTGCCGAGCGCATCGGCACAACTCAATCGGCAATTGCGCGATTGGAATCCGGCAGTGGGAAACACCTACCTTCGCTCGCCACACTGCAAAAATATGCACAGGTCCTCGGCTGCCGTCTTGAGTTACGGCTGGTTAAAAAAGCAAAGATTCATAAGGCACAAAATCTAACCAATCGCTCAACCAGGTCTGCCTGTAAACGGTCGACGGGTTAGCTCTGGAGTTAGCCAGTCATAAAAAGACTGAACATGAAAAAAATAGGGACAAGGCCTACAAGGAGGAGAATGATTATGAAGATTACAGCCGTTATTGGCAGCCCGAGAGGAACAAATGGGGCTACGGGCGCCCTGATGAAGATAGTGCTTCAGGGGGCTGAGAGCCTTGGAGCCGCTACCGAGGTTTTTGCCATCAAAGGACAGGAGGTAAAACCGTGCAAGGCCTGCAACACCTGCCACAGAGTAGGTGCCTGTCCACAGAAGGATTTATTCAGAACGATCAAGGAGAGTGTCGATAAGGCCGACGGTATCATTCTCGCCAGTCCCAACTATATCTTTCATGTCAGCGCCCAATTGAAGGCCTTCCTTGACCGCTGTTGCGGCGTGGTCCATTGCCAGAGTTTCGAGGGGAAATATGGCGTGGCCGTGGTAACCTCTGGTGGAGGGGATGAGGCGCCCATCGCGGACTACATGCAGCATTTTCTGGCCACCACCGGGGCTATCCCGGTAGGCGCTGTATGGGCGACGATGGGGCGGATAAAGGATTACGACTTTCCTTCGAAAACAAGAGAAAAGGCCTTTGCCCTGGGCAAGAGACTGGTGGAGGCCTGGAGCGCCAAAGAAACCAATCCTAAGTACAAAGAGGTCACCCGAAAGTTCAATGAGCGAATGCGTTCTCTGATGCTCTGGCGTAAAGAGGAATGGCCTTATGAATACCAATACTGGAAGGCACACCGGGGTCTCAAGCCTTAAGCGCCGGGGATCACACCAATCAGAGATTGTAGAATAACTGGCTACCTAAAAGAGGAGTCGTGGATGCGGAAATCAGGTTTCGGTTCGAATCAACCGGGCCTGATGTCGCCTAAAATCAAATGGAGAGCATTCAATGAAACAACGTATACTGATTAGATCAGCTATTCTTTTCTTATTTTTGACAGGCCTCTTCCTGCAGACGCCGGCCTATGCCGAATCCTGTGAGAAGGTCGTCCAGGCAGTCAATGCGCGGCTCTCGTCCGGAATCGACGAGCAGGAGCTGACCGAAATACTTCGCAGTCTGAACATGACGAATAATAAAAGGCTCCCGCCTAAGTTCGTGAACAAGTATGAGGCCCGGTCACAGGGATGGAGACCCGGAATGGACCTTTGGTTAGTGAGCGCACTCAGAGGCGCGAGCATGGGCGGAGACCATTTCAAGAACCTGGAGGGCCGATTGCCCGATAATCAATGGCGCGAGGCGGACCTCGACTATAAGGGCGGACACCGGGGCGGCAAACGCCTTATTTTTTCCGGCGATGGAAAACGATTTGTGACCGTGGATCACTACAAGACCTTTATGGAGGTGCCGGCATGCCGATAAAACGATGCACGTTAAATGGGAAAACAATAGGTTCGCTCGACGATCTCTATGATCGGATCTCGATCCTCATTGATCTGCCGGAGCATTTCGGGCGCAATCTCGATGCGCTCTGGGATGTCCTTTCCACGGATGTCGAAGGTCCGTTCGAGATCATCTGGAAGAACGCGGATGATTCAAAGAAATCGATGGGCAAGGATTTTGATCGGGTCTTGAAGTTGTTGCGGGATTTGGAAAAAGAACGGGACGATTTTAAACTAAAGATCAATCAATAAAACGTGTCAGAGTTGTCTTTTGCAAAAGTCCCGAGACGTCATTCCGGCTAAGGGACTGTGTCGCAATTATATTTTTGTCATTCCGTGCAAGCGAAGCGCGACGAGGAGCCTGCCCCGGACTCGATCCGGGGGAATCCAGGGGATATGGGTCTGGTTCCCGGCTTTCGCCGGGACGACGTCTGGATGCCGGCTTTCGCCGGCATGACGGCTTTGATGGCGCTGTCCGCTATTACGACACAGTCTCGAAAGCCGGAATCCAGTTTTTCGATGCATCCTAGACCCCGGGTTTCGCCGGGGTGACGGGAGTTGTGAAATTTACAATAACCTCAGAGTTATGTAGAAAAAGGAGAAATGAATCCCCATGAATAACGAAAAAGAAAAAATCATTCAGACCTATCAAAATTATGTTCAGGCTTTCCAATCGCTCAACCCTAAGGCTATCCTTCCCTTTTACCAGGTCCCCTTTATGTCCATATCGTCCCGGGAAGTGCGGGTTTTGGGCACACCGGCTGAGATAGAGGACAGCTTTGCCCGGAATATGGATATCCTGAGAGAAAACAAATATGCACGAACGGATATCATTGACCTCCACGCCAGACAGATGAGTAAAGGACTGGCCATGGTGAGCGTCATTTTAGAACGTTACTCCTCGGAAGGGGAGCAACTTGGGGGAACAGGGAAAACCTATACCTACACCTACACGTTACGCAAGACGGACAATAACTGGAAGATCGTATCGGCCATGGCTCACGATTCTGCAACCCTATTGCGGATCAATTGAGTTTTCGGCCAACGGTCCAAACAGGAGCCAACAGGGGGAAGGAGATCCAAATGCGTTATTTCAGAGTACTTTGTGCGGTCATAGGCTCTGTTTTCTTATTCGGATGCTTCCAAACCGATACAGTCATACGTATCAAACCGGACGGCAGTGGTGTTATCGAGGAGACTTTCCTGCTGTCTAATTCTTTTTTGGACTCTTTTCAGGAACTGTCGAAAGGGTTTGCCGGCGGCGACAACGATACCAAAAACGAAGCCAAGACAGAGAAACAGGACCCCGTTCAGGGGATGATAAAGGATGCCCAATCACGTGAAAAGCAGTTTGGCCCTGATGTGAAATTCGTTTCAGCAATCCCGCTGAAGACTGAAACCATGAGCGGCTATAAAGCCATTTTTGCCTTTAAGGACATCAATACGCTAAAAGTAAACCAGAATCCTGGAAACAAGACGAAAAAACCCGGGGCTGGCGAAGAAAAACCGGCCAAGGAAGAGGACATCCTATTCAAATTCGTGAAGGGACCGGTATCAACTCTAACCGTGATGATGCCCAAGAACAAGAAAGGAGAGGAAGTTCAGGTTCCCAAGGAAGAAGTGCAGAATAAAGGAGAAATACAGAATAAGGGTAAAGTGGACCCCAAGGCCGCAGAGATGGCGATGACACTTTTAAAGGATATGGGAATAAGGATCGCCCTCGTGATAGACGGCACAATCCTTAAAACCAATGCGACCTATCAAAAAGAATCTGAACTTACCATGGTAGATCTGAATTTCGGCAAGCTTATCGAAAACAAAGATGTTTTTGAAAAGATCATTGCAGCCAATCCCAAGACGTTCGAAGAGACAAAAGAGTTGATAAAAGGAATTGAAGGACTAAAAATGGAGATGGCCAATCCCATTGTAGTGGAATTTAAATAGCAGGTCTTGGGCCCGACTCAGAAGCCCGGGAACTATGGGGATATATGTGAAAAATAACACCTCACAGAAGGGAAAGGAGCTACCCAATGGGAGACAAAGGCAAGAAGGATAAGGACAAGGGTCAGAAACAGAAGGCAACCAGACAAGACCAAAAAGCAAAAGATAAGCTGGCCAAGCAACCGAAAAAAAAGGCTTGATAGAAAAAAGTTCGATGTTGTGATGTTGGGGGCAGATCTTACCGTAGCCCATTGAAGAAATTTGCCGAACCTATGGGTTTCCACCGTTAGGATGAGAGGAGGGAACTATGCTCAAGAAGATTTTCGCCTCCTTCATGCTTGTTGGATTGGTGTATAGCCTTTCTTTTGCTGCAGATAAATTCGCTCTGCTTCGCGAAGAACGAATAGGTAACCTTCGTATTGGCCTCTCTGTAGGAGAAGTCAAGAAGACCATTCAATGCGCCCTGAAACGTGGACCAGAGAAGCTGTGGGGTGCTGATGGGGCTTATCACCAAGAATGGGAGTTTGTCGGTTGCGGTATTACACTCGGTATGATCTCAGAGAAAAAAGGTGCTCCTAAGTCAATAAATTCAATTGCCTTGGTCAGTCCCAGCATTCTGACTACGAAGCAAGGTATTCGGATTGGGAGCACCGAGCAGGAGGTCATGAAAGCCTACAAGCCCTACTGGAATAGAGAGGATAGCAAACACTTCGGGAACTTCGTGGCAGGTTCCATCTATGGGGGATTGATGTTCCACTTTCAGAATGGAAAAGTGAGCACGATCTTCCTTGGAGCCTCGGCTGAATGATTAGAACCGTCATCAGATCCCCGTGGTGCAGCGAAATCCAAACGCCGTTCCAGCGGCCGGCCTGAAAGCGGCCCCTGAACTCCAACGTTAGGACTCATCGCCTATCAGGAGAACCATTAATATGGTAAAGCCATTTTGCAGAGCAACCTTCTTTATTACAACAGGTATCCTGCTTTTCGGCCCGCACTCCCTGTCTGCTCAAGGTAATTGGAAGTACTCGGTCAATCAATATGACCTCAGGGAAGTATACACAGAACAAAAATTGACGATTTTTGAAACGCCTTGCATATCCCGCTTGAGATTTATTTGTACGCAGGATGGTAAAGATAAACAGGCAATAGGCTACCTTTCATTGGAGTTCACCATTTCTCCGGCATCCATAGTCCAGGGATTCGATTTTGGATATTTTGAGGGTCCAGACGCCCCAGTAGGAGCGAAAAAATTAATGAAGATCACTCTCATTCAAGGGAAGAAGCGGTCCAGTTTTCAAGTTCCCTTAAACGGTTGGTGGAGTGCCGAAGTGGACGATGGCTTTACCTTCGGAACAGGGACCCCTACCAGAAATAAAATTGGCTATATGCGAAAGGTGATCGAAGCGATTCTGGCAGGGGCTGACAGCATCGAGGTCGTAGTGTTTGATGGTCCTCTTCAAAAGAAATCCATAGCCGCAATATTTCCAGTGTCCGCTGATAGATTGCATTTTAAAGCCATGATGCAAGGCATTAAGTGAACCAACAAGCCCTGATCCAGCGTTCAACTCGGACCCGTCGCTACCATTTCCTTCCTGGATGAGAGTTGCTGAGGAGAGATCAATATTTACTGCCTTTATATGAAGGTTAATTTTGTTCCCGCCATGTTTAAGATAAACTTATCCGGTAATTCATTCTCCAGGTAATTAATGGCCTTCCTACCGGTACAATGGGTAGGGATGATGTAAACAGGGTTGATGGCCTTTAAGGCTCGTGTGGTCGGCTCGATGAAGGGTTCAAAATGGCTGCCGGTAAGATGGAACCCGCCCATAACGGCATAGACCTGATCAATATCGGTTACCATTCTGGCATAATTCACCGTATTGATGATCCCCGAGTGGGCGCATCCGGAAAGGATGACCAGCCCTTTGCCCTTAAGATTCATGACAATGGCCGTATCGTCTTCAACGGCATCAAATTTTTCCTGGCCCTGTTCCTCATAATAGGCGTTGGGCAAGCCTTTTTCATAGGCCGTTTCACGGGGAACCTGTCCCAGAAAAAGAATGCTGCCGTCCAGCAGGGAATAAGATCCTTCGGTTTCTATCAGTTCAAGACCGGCCTCCCGGATCATTTCCCGAGTGAAGGCAGGAAAACCAACCTTGAAATCTTTAGTGATTTTTATATAGCGAGGATGTCGAAAGGCCGCAGGATGGACCACCAATGGGATTTCTTTTCGCTCTATTTTTTCAACCAGTTGTTTGAAGCCGCCGGTGTGATCGGGATGTCCATGAGAAATCGCTATGGCCTCTACCGTTGTCAAATCGATCTTCAAATTATCGGCATTAAAAGCGGCCCCGAATTCGGAAAATCCTAAATCAAAAAGGAGTTTCCTGGTTTGATCCCCCATTGATACCGTAATCAAGGCGGAGAATCCGTGTTCCGCCAATATGGTAATTTTTACTTCTCCATCCTTTAATGGGGACATCCTTTGAATCATTTCGTTGCCATCACCGGCGGCGATATCGATATAATTATCTTGAAGTGTCAGGATCTCCACTTGATCCAAGGGTTTTAAAGAAACTGTCATTTTTTCCTTTCAGGCGGATAGTTTTAAGGAATATATGCTCCTGTCAAGCCGGTTGAATCCAGCGAGTTGAGTCGTACCTGGATCCGCTCGTTCTTTTTAAACCGACCGGGGATGGAAACGGTCAGGTAATTTTCAGTCAGGGCCTTGCTCCATCCTTTTTCTTTGGATAGTTGCAGGACGAGGGCGGAAAAAGTTTTTCCCAGGCATTGTCGAATAAATGCTTCTCGCTTTATCCGATCCATGGAACGCACTCTTTGAATACGTTCTTTCTTGATTTTCTCCGGAACCGGATCGGGAAATCCGGCTGCCGGTGTTCCCGGGCGGGGGGAAAAAGGGAAAATGTGTAAATAGGACAAAGGAATTTCCGATAATAAATTTAAGGTGTTTAGAAATTGGGTTTCCCCTTCACCCGGAAATCCGACGATCAGATCGGTCCCGATGGCCGCATAGGGAATTTTTTGAGCGATGGTTTGAATCAAGCGGCGGTAGAATTCCACAGAATAGGTGCGATTCATTTTTTTTAAGATAGAGTTGTCTCCGGCCTGCAAAGGGATGTGGAGATGGGGACACAAATTGGAAAATTTTTTAAACAGGTCGAGCAGGGCAGGGGTGACCTCCTGGGGTTCCAGGGAACTTAATCGGAAATAGAGGTGGGAATGCAGTTCAAGGAGTCTCTCCAAGAGAGAAACCAGGGTGATAGCCGGAGAAAGATCGCTTCCGTATTGTCCCAAGTGGATACCGGTCAAAACCAGTTCCTTAATTCCTTGGCGGCTTAAAAAACCAACCCCTGAGACCACTTCGTCCACAGGCAGGCTTCTGGATCGTCCCCTGGCCCTGGGCACCAGGCAATAACTGCATCGGGCGTTACATCCATCCTGAATGCGCAAAAAGGCCCTGGTTTTTTTAGTGGGCAGAGGGAAATGCGCTTCTAAGGGTTGGGTTGCCTCAGGAAATAAGATCGTTCGAGTTTGATGGGATTTTTCCAGCGAGCCTATCAGATCAGGGATTTGCAATTTATTGAAATGGCCGATTACATAATCCAATCCCGGGATCTTTTTAAATTCATCGGGAAAGAGCTGGCTGGCACAGCCCACAACCATGACCTTGGATTCGGGATAGTTGCGAACGGCCTGCCTGACCATCTGGGCCGATTGCCTTTGGGCCTCAGCGGTAACGGCACAAGTATTGATGATATAGAGATCGGCTTTTTCTTTAAAGGGCACAGTTTCCCAACCCTGGGCTTGAAACCGTTCCGATAAACAGGCGGATTCAAACTGGTTGACCTTGCAGCCTAGGGTATAAATGGCCACCCTTGGCGGATTAGTCTTTCCAGGTTTCTTCAATCCAGCCTCCTCCCAACACGTTATCCCCCCAATAGATAACAGCCGCTTGGCCTGGAGTGACCGCTGGTTGCGGGTGTTGAAAAAGGACATTTAGCCTTTGGTCAGTTCCAGTTTTTAATATGGCCCTTGCTGGCTTATGCCGGTAGCGGACCTGAACCAAGACCTCCAGGCCGTCAATTTCCGGAGGCTGGCTCAAGAAATGGAAATCGGAAAGGACACAGCCGGAGGATTCCAGCTCTTTTTTTGTGCCGATGATCAAACGATTCCGGTCAGGTTCCATACGGACCACATAATAGGGTTTCGCTGCCGGCAACCCCAGCCCTTTACGTTGGCCGATGGTATAAGCGAATAATCCCTGATGGGTCCCCAGTTTTTCCCCGTGCCTATCCACGATATCACCGGGCCGAATCAGGTCGGGAGGGTTCTGTTTGAGCAAGAACTCCCGGTAGCCCCCCTTCGGGAGGAAACAAATGTCCTGGCTTTCTCCTTTGGGATTCATTGGCAGGCCGATTTCCTGGGCTAAGGCCCTGACTTTGGCTTTGGTCCAGGTACCCAAGGGAAATAGAATCTGCTTGAGATATTGAGGCATAACCCTATGTAAAAAATAGGATTGTTCCTTGGTCTTGTCCAGACCGCGGGCAATAGTCAGACCTCCTCCCCAAGGGGCCGTGCAAATCCGGGCATAATGCCCGGTGGCAAAAAAATCGGCCCCCAAGCTTAAGCCCTTTTGAAACAGCAGGCCGAATTTGATCTCCGGATTGCAAATGACGCAGGGATTAGGGGTCCGCCCCAAGAGATATTCGGAAATAAAATAGTCCACCACTTTTTGATGAAAGATTTCTTTTAAGGGCAAAACTTCCAGCCGGATTTTTAGAAATGAGGCGAGCTTTTCCAACCAAGGTATTTGGGACTCGGGGGAAAAGCCGAAATCGGCATGAAGACCTATAACTTGCAAGCCTTCTTTTTTTAAGAGATAAGCGGACAGGGCGCTGTCAATTCCACCGCTTAAGGCTAAGGCGACTGTTTTCACCGAAATACCAATTATAGGAAGGATTCAAGGGGTCAAGGATTCAAGTAAAAAGCATTGGAACTAATTTAGTTTATTTATCTTACAGTTAAAATGTTTCTTTTAACGTCATTCCCGCGAAGGCGGGAATCCAGGTTGAAAAAAGATTGGATTCCGGATCAACGAGACTGTAAAGTTATCACTGAGACAATACCAGTAAGAAAATAACCCTTGAATCCTTGCCCCCTTGTTTTCAATTAAATTTTTTGAAAACCTTTTCAAACCCGGCCATGGATTTCTCAATAGTGACATCCGGGACACAATAGGCAATACGAAAATAGCCCGGCGTGCCGAAGCCCATACCCGGCGCAGTTAGGATCAATTCTTCCTGAAGGGCTTGGACAAAGGCCACGTCATCCGGGATTGGGGAGCGGGGGAAGAGATAAAAGGCCCCTTCTGGTTTGGTGAGTTGGTACCCTATTTTCGTCAGGCCGTCACAAAACAGGTCTCGTTTTTTTTGATAAGCCCCGATATTGACCGTCAAACCTTGAACGGCCGGAAGAAGCCGCTGCATCAAGGCCGGGGCATTGACAAACCCCAGGATGCGGTTGGTAAAGGTAGCGGCGGCCAAAAGTTCCTCCTTATCCGGGGCCAGGGGGTTGACCGCCAGATAGCCGATCCGTTCCCCCGGAAGGGAAAGGTCCTTGGAATAGGAGGTGACACTAATACTTTGCCGGCAGGCCTGAAAGATGCTGGGGACCTGAATTTGATCATAAACGATCTTCCGGTAGGGTTCATCACTGATCAGGTAAATAATCTGTCTTTTGGGCCCGTCCGAATCGGTCTAACAGATCCCCCAGTTGTTTTAGAGAGTTCTCATCATAGACTTTGCCGGTGGGATTGTTGGGGGAATTGATCAATACGGCTTTGGTTTTGGGAGTCAGGGCCTGCTCGATGGCTTTAATATCAAGCGAAAAATCAGGCCTGGTGGAAACCACCTTGGGAACTCCCTGGACATTATCGGTATAAAAAAGATATTCGACAAAATACGGGGACAAAACAATCAATTCATCTTCGGGTTCCATCAGGGCCTTTAAGACCACATTAAGGGCACCGGCTGCCCCGCAGGTCATGATTACTTCCTGGTCGGTAAAAGGCAGGCCGTTTTCTTTGGATAAGAAATCCGCCACAGCCTGACGGGTTTCCGGATAACCGGCATTGGACATATAACCATGAAGGGTGGGGATCGACTGGTTCAGGATACGAATCAATTCCCGATTTACTTCCTGGGGCGGTTCCAGATTGGGATTTCCCAGACTGAAATCAAAGACATTCTCGGCCCCATGTTGGACTTTGAGCAGGGCACCCTGTTCGAACATTTTTCGTATCCAGGAACCTTTTTCCATATAATTTTTTATTTTTTGTGCAATGGCCATAATTTTCTCCTAACACCTAATAGTTGTAATTTTCAAACTAACATAATCTCAGATTAGGGTAAAGCCTAAAAAAGAACTGTGACTTGACAAAAAATTAGGTGCATGCCATAAGTTGGTTGAAAGTACTATCAAAAGTGATTTGAAATTATTATAGATCCGTCGGTGATGAAGGGTTGATTTGGTACTTTCGATAGATACTGGATAAAAACAAAAAACGATACTGGATATTATTAGATGATTTCTGGATTAAAGCAGCCTTGATGGCTTTTTTCCAGTATCCAGTATCCAGCATCCAGTATCCAGCATCCAGTATCCAATATCCAGTATCGCTCTGAAAAAGCGGTTAACCCCAAGATGATAAAAAGTCAGACCTAATTTGAGCGATTGGTTATAGGAGGGCCGATGAAAAAAATTCTGGTAACCGGAGGGGCCGGGTTTATTGGAAGTCATCTTTGTGAAACCTTGTTAAAACAGGGCCATGATGTGGTCTGTGTGGACAATTTTTTTACCGGGTCGAAGGAAAATATCTTGCATCTGAGAAACAATCCCCATTTTGAGATCGTGCGACACGACCTCATCAATCCTATCACCCTGGAAGCAGACGAGATCTACAATCTGGCCTGCCCTGCCTCTCCGGTCCATTATCAGTTCAATCCGGTCAAAACCGTCAAGACCAATGTCATGGGGACTATAAATATGCTCGGTCTGGCCAAACGGGTCAAGGCCCGAATACTCCAAGCTTCGACCTCGGAAGTGTATGGCGACCCTTCGGTGCATCCCCAGAAGGAGACTTATTGGGGAAATGTCAATTGTATCGGCCCTCGGGCCTGTTATGATGAGGGGAAACGTGTAGCGGAAACCCTGATGATGGACTACCATCGTCAGCATAAAGTGGATATCCGCATTGCCCGCATCTTCAATACCTATGGACCCAGGATGGCCGTTAATGACGGCCGGGTGGTCAGTAATTTTATAGTTCAAGCCCTTCGTGGTGAGTTTTTGACCGTTTACGGCCGAGGGCAACAAACCCGGTCTTTTTGCTTTATTTCCGATCTGGTTCGGGGCTTGATCGCCATGATGGAACAAGACGATACTATCGGACCGGTTAATTTGGGTAATCCCAAAGAGTTTACCATCCTCGCTCTGGCCCAAAAAGTGAAAGCCATGACCGGTTCAAAATCCTCGATCATCTTTAATCCTCTGCCGCAAGACGATCCTGTCCAACGAAAACCGGACATAAAACTGGCCAGAAAATATCTGAAATGGGGGCCTCGAGTGGAATTAGATGAAGGGCTTCGCCAGACTATCGATTACTTCCGCGGCCAAATTTGACGGCTTTGTAAAAAGCCCTCTCCTCAGTCACCCCGGTGTGACTGAGGCCAAAGGCAGATTATTTTTTCTAGATTACAGCTTTCAAAAATGTGTCGTAATTCCATTCTTGTCATTCCGTGCAAGTGAAGCGCGACACGGAATCCAGTATTTTTTTAAGTTCTGGATGCCGGCTTCCGCCGGCATGACGGCCTCGATGGCGCTATCTGCAATTATGACTTAGTCTTTTCACTGGAATGATGAAAAAGGGCTTTTGATTAATTCTTGTGACGCCAAACATTGTGAAAAAAAACATTTCTTTTTATTACATTCTCTTATTCGTTTGCCTATTTATCTGGTTATTCCCAAAACAAATCCAATCTTCCGAATCGGCTCAGGTGATCAGTGTGATCGATGGGGACACCATTATCCTTTCCGACGGGCAACATGTTCGGTACTTGGGGATTGACGCCCCGGAAAGAGCAGGGAAAGGTCCAGCCGAGTTTTTGGCCCAAGAGGCAACCCAATTCAATCGCCGTCTGGTTTTGAAAAAAGAAGTCCAGTTGGTGTATGGCCAGGAAAGACGGGATAGGTATGACCGGCTATTGGCCTATGTCTTTCTAAATAATGGGTTGTTCGTCAACGGGGAACTGGTCAAGCAGGGATTGGCCCATGTCCTGTATCATGGACCCCGGATGGAACGATTCGTTGAATTGTTGCAATTACAGAGGGAAGCTATTAAGGATTCCCGGGGAATATGGGCCAAAGCCCTTAAAGAGAGCGATGCCGGCTATCGAGGGCAAGTACATACCCGGAGGTTTCATCGCTTGGACTGTTCCTTTGGAAAAAATATCGCCCCTAAAAATTTGATTCTGTTCCCGTCAAAAAAAGAGGCTTATTGGCAAGGATTCAGCCCCTGCCGTACCTGTAAACCCTAAAGGGGATTTTTTTATTGTGGTTGAGAGCTATAATAAATAAAAACCCCCCAATTTTCCTTCCCAGGTGTGTCCTTGTAAGAAAAAGAAAAGGGGATATCGGTTCTTCAAGGATTAGGTGTCTTGAAACCGGTATCCCCTGATTTGCAAACCCTTACTTAATTTTCATTCCCGCCGGAGGCAGGAAATACATAACCTCAAAAATTGTTTTGGTCGAACGCCGAACGCTAAACGACGAACGATATCATAGAGATTCTAAGCCCCCATGAAAAGCTTTTTGGGATTGTCGACCATCATGATTTTTATCTGTTCGTCGGTTATGCCCTGGGCTTTGAGGGCCGGGATAACATCCTTGGAGATATGGTCGATGCGCCAGTTGGCAAAGCCCGGAGCCGCTTCCTTTGGCCAAATGTAGGGACGGCCCAACCAGTTCACCGTGTCGTGGGAGATCATGATCTTCTCGGTAAAGCCTAATTTACATAAATCAGCCACATTCTTAACGTTGACCTCCGTCGGAGTGATGACGTCCAGCCCGATCCGGTCGAAGGCAATGTAGACGCCCTTGGCCAGAATGGCCTTGTGATATTCGATATCCTTGGAATTGGAGACGTGGCCGATCATAATCTTCTTCGGGTTGCCCCCCTCTTTAAGAAGGAATTCGGCCTGGGCTACCCCGGGAAGCGGGCCTTCGGTGTGGGTGATGATCGGCACTCCGGTGGCCATCTGGGCAACTACTGCGGCCTTATGCATATTTTCTTCGTGTGGAGTCATTTTGGGACTGGTGGCGACCTTGAGAACGCCGGCCTTCATTCCGCTTTTGCCGATGCCCTGGGTGATCTCTCGAACAAAGATCTCGGACATCATCTTGGAAAGGTCTACGCCAGTCCAGGCCCTGGTCGTGAAATAGGCCGGGGCGCCTTCTGAATTGGTATACAACCCCGTGGAGCAGATGATGTTAAGCCCCGTTTTTTTGGCCAGGGCCATATACAATTCCGGATGACGCCCACAGTCATTTGGTGTGGCATCGACCATGGTCTTAATGCCGTAACTCTGGGCGGTTTTTATCTCCCCGAGATCGGCTTTTAGATACTTCTCAAAGTCAAAAGGAGCAATGGTATCATCGGCATACCAGCCCGGATAGCCGAAGACGAAATGTTCATGCATCAGGGTGGTCCCCAACTTGTCCGGGGAGATGGGTCCCAGGGCGGTGTTGATCATCCCCTGCTTAAAGGGCTTGATAGTCACCTTTTTGGAAGCAGCCTCCCCAATAATAGCCGGAACCCCGGTCAGGGTTGCGGCCGCCCCTAAGGCGGCAGAGATCTTTAGAAAATTTCTTCGATTAATTCCAGATTCTTCCATTTTCTTTTTTTTCATGGCATCCCCCTTTGTAAGTGTGTTTTTATTTTTTGTTCCTCTTAACGAGCCCCTTTCAAAAAAATACACTTAAGCCTTTGACCATTGAAATCGCGTTCGCAGTGATGCATCGAAAGAGAAATAGTCGAGAACTTTTCTTTATTTGTTATTTGACAATCGATCGCTTCTGAATGATAAAGGATCATAAAATAGACGCGAAGGAATAGTCAAGGGGAAAAAGAGGTGCGCCGCTATGAATGAACGTTCTTATCCGGATCGGCCCTGGGTTGGAGTTGGGGGGATCGTCTTCCGGGACGACAAGGTCTTATTGGTTAAAAGAGGAAAAGAACCCGGCTTGGGAAAATGGAGTATCCCCGGAGGTGCGGTGGATGTCGGAGAGTCGGTCAAAACAGCCCTTCAACGGGAGATTAAAGAAGAAGCCGGTTTATTAGTGGAGGTTCTTGATCTAATTGAGGTCTTTGAACGGATCATCCCCGATCCCCAAGGGAGAATTCTTTATCATTACGTTTTATTGGATTACTGGTGTGGCATCAAAGGTGGTCAGCTTAAGGCCCAAAGTGATGCCGATGAGGCCGGATTTTTTCCTGTTGTTTCTTTGAAGTCCATCAATTTGCCTCGGGAAACAGAACAAGTTCTTTTAAAAGCCTATGAAAAACATCAAAATTTTTGCTTGACAAAAAACGAAAGAGAGAAGAAAAAACAATAAGTTCGTTGTTATTCGGATCAAGGCAGGGGCTATGGAAAAAGAAGGAAAAGGCAAGGGTAAATGGTTATTTTTTGGGATTGGTCTGATTGCCGCATTAGTTATCGGCTGGATTGTTTTTCCGGCCCTTATCCATTCCAGAAAAGAACAGCCGGTTCGTTTCAGTCATCTGAAGCATGGGGAAGCTGCTTCATTAAAGTGTGAAGACTGTCATACTTTCAGGACCGATGGGAGTTTCGCCGGTATCCCAACTTTGGCCAAGTGCCTGGAATGTCATGAGTCAGCCCAAGGCAGTTCCAAAGAAGAAGCTGATTTTATCAAACTGTCTGAGAAGCTGAAAAAAGAAAAAAAGAACATCCCCTGGCTCATTTATTCCAAACAGCCGGATAATGTATTTTTTTCTCACGCCGCCCATATCAAGATGGCCAAATTGGAGTGTACGACCTGTCATAAATCGGTCGGCGGTCGAACCGATAAAAACCCCACTTATCGGTATAAGTGGATTTCCGGTTATGCGCCGGAGGTGATGAGCATGAAAACCTGTGAGGCCTGCCATGAGAAGAAGGGGGCTAGTAATGATTGTTTTGTCTGCCATAAATAGTTAGCTGGTTGATGAAAAAAGTTCATCTGCGGTGTTGCCCTCATCCCTCGTTATTCCGGCGTACTTATATGGACGCCTCATTCCTCGGGATGTCGGGCGCCTTGCATCTGAACCTTTTTGATCAATCAGTAAATTTTTTAGAATCGCAAAAGATAAGAAGCGCAGTCACCCCGGCGATAGCTGGGGTCCAGGCGTCGCCCCGGCGAGAGCCGGGAACCAGTTACATCTTCCTGGATTCCGGCTTTCGAGACTGTGTCGCAATTATATTTTTGTCATTCCGTGCAAGCGAAGCGCGACACGGAATCCAGTATTTTCATTAAGTTCTGGATCCCGGCTTTCGCCGGCATGACGGCTTTGATAGCGCTGTCCGCTATTACGACACAGTCTCTCCGCCGGAATGACAATAAAAGACTCTTTCAAGAGGCTCATCAAATATTATTTTTCATTTTTTGTAACAAAAAGTTTTGTTGAGGAAATAAAGATGGGATTTGACCGGAGAGATTTTTTGAAGTTGGTGATTGGCGGGGCCGTGGGGACAGTATTTACTCCGTTACCCTGGCTGTCTATGGACGAGGTGGCCAGATGGACCCAACGCTGGGCCCCAATTCCTGGAAAAGGTGGGATTACCTATATCCCATCGACCTGCAAGCTTTGCCCTGGTGGATGCGGAATACGGGTCAGGCTGATCGAAGAAAAAAGGGCCGTCAAGATCGACGGCAATCCCAACCATCCGGTCAACCGGGGCGGGATGTGCCCTTTAGGTTTGGCCGGTCTTCAATACCTTTACCAGGAAGATATTCGCCTTAAATCCCCTTTAAAAAGGACCGGGGCTCGCGGTGGGGGGGCATGGAAGCCTATTACCTGGGAAGAGGCCTTATCGGAAGTCAGTTCCAAATTGAAAGAATTAAGACAAAATAATCTGTCGCATACCGTGGCCTTCTTGGATGGAGAAGGGGAGGGGAGTCAAGCCCAATTGGCGGCCAGGTTCTTAAAGGCCTATGGTTCTCCAAATTATATTCGACCCTTTCAATTGAACGATCTGGAAGAGATATTGACTCAAACTATTCACGGAGTCCGAACCAGCATGGCCTATGATCTTCCCAGGTCTCAATATATTTTAAGCTTTGGAAGCGCTTTGTTGGACGGCTGGGGAAATCCCTGTTGGGTGGCTCAATCCTTTCAGGAATGGCGCTTGGATTCTCAAAAGGATAGGGCCAAAATTATCCAGATCGATGTTATGGCCACAACCACGGCCTCTTTGGCCGATGAGTGGATAAGCATCAAACCGGGAACTGAAGGGATTCTGGCTTTAGGTCTGGCTCAAGTGATGATTGAGAAGGGCTGGTATGATAAAGAATTCGTTGGTGCTAAAACTTCCGGTCTGGATGAATTAAGAGGATTATTGAATAAAAACTATACGCCGGATCAGGTGGCTAAGGAAACAACCGTCAGCCCGGAAACGATTCTTCAACTCGCTAAAGATTTTTCCTCTGCCAAACAACCGATCGCCCTTTGGGGCAAAGGCAAAGGAGAATTGCCAATCAGTCTTTTTGAGGCCCAGGCTATTCACCTCCTGAATCTATTGGTGGGCCGCATCAATCGACCGGGCGGTGTTTATATCCAACCCGGGTTCTCCTATGCTTCCTGGTCTAAGATGCCTTTGGATGAATCGGCCCAAAAGGGTCTTTCTCAGCCCAGACTGGATGGGGCTTTTTCCGCCAAGTATTCCAAGACCGGGCAAATGGCCGGCCGCTTTTTTGCAAATGTCGCTCAAAAGAATCCTTACCCCATCAATGTCCTATTGATCAACGAGGCCAATCCTGTTTTTTCCTTTGGTGAAAAAAATATTCTTCAGGCTATCGACCAGATCCCTTATGTTGTCAGTTTTTCCCCTTTTATGGACGAAACCACTGCTCTGGCCGACCTGATTCTTCCATCTCCCACTATTCCTGGAGCGCTGGGATGACCAGTATGGCAGCCTTGGCGTGCCGTTCCCGGTTTATGGTCTGACCAAACCGATACTGCCTCCTATGCATGATACCCGATCTATGGGCGAGGCTATTCTACAAATTGCAAAGAATTTTGGCGGAACGGTTCAGGAGGCCCTTCCTTTTGAAAATATGGAAGCAGTGATCAAACAGTCGGCTAAATCCTTATTTGATTCCCGAAAAGGTCGGCTGACCAATGAACCAATACCGGAAGAGGGGACATTCAGCCCGGCCTCCTTTGAATCCTTTGATAAGTTCTGGGAACAACTGGTGGCCCAAGGAACCTGGTATCATTTGGAGAATAAAGGCGCAGAAGGAAAAGGCCGATGGGATTTTTCTTCTTCTACCTTTAAAGCCGGAGAGCAGGGGATAACCCAGACCCAGAAAGAATATCCCTATTGGATGGTGCCACAGTCATTGCTGTTGCTTCAATCCGGCTACTTGGCCAATCCCCCCTTTCTGACCAAAACCCTGGGGAGAGAAACTTTGATAAAAAATGCCCTAGTCGTTCAGATTCATCCCGATACGGCCAGATCCTTATCTTTATGGGAAGGGGATCGGGTCGAGATTCAATCCGTCAAAGGAAAGATCAAGGCCCGGATCCATTTATTTGAAGGGGCCAGGCCCGATTGTGTCTTTGTTCCCTTAGGAATGGGACATAAGGCCTATGGTCCCACTTTAAAAAACAGAGGTGCAAATCCTTATCCCATGTTGGATGGCCCGGAGGACCCCTTGACCGGCTTAGAACTGACCTGGGTCACGCGGGTAAAAATTAAGAAAGTGTAGAGGTTGTTCATGAAAGAGGTATCGGTCGGAAAAGAATTATATGGTATGGTCATTGACCTGGATAAGTGTACCGGATGCGGGTCTTGTGCTGTGGCCTGTATGGCTGAAAACAACCTTTCTTTCCGGGAAGACGAGACCGACAAACTCAGGACCACCACCTGGATGCGGCTCTATCGGCTCAACAATGGTCAACCTTTTCCCAAGACCCGGGTGGCCTTTTTACCACGGCCCTGTATGCACTGCCAGCACACCCCTTGCGTCTCGGTCTGCCCGGTCAATGCCACTCAGATGGATGAGAAGGGGATCGTCAGTCAGATTTATTCCCGATGCATAGGCTGTCGGTACTGTGTGGCCGCCTGCCCCTATCATGCCCGGTATTTTTATTGGTGGGACCCGGTTTATCCCAAAGGTATGGAGAATTATTTGAACCCGGATGTTTCCTTGGCCATGCGCGGGGTGGTCAATAAATGCACCTTTTGCCATCATCGCTATCAGCGGGCTAAGGATAAGGCCTTTATGGAAGAGCGGCGCGACCTCAAGGATGGAGAATACATCACGGCCTGCGCTGAGGCCTGTCCGACCAGGGCCATTACCTTTGGCAATTTGAAGGACCCCCAAAGTCAGGTCTTTCAACTCAGTAAAAGTCCCAGGGCCTTTCGACTCCTTGAGAAATTAGGGAGCCGGCCCAAGGTCTATTACCTGACCAGGCAGGATTGGATTCGCCGGCAGGGGGACAATGATTTGAAAAAAGAAGCGATCAGGAAGGTTTCATAATAAAGGATTCAAGGGGTCTAGGGCACAAAAAGCGTTCGGCGTTGAGTGCCTGCGAGAGGCAGGGGTGTTCGTCGAATAAAACCTTTATGCGCTTTGCAATGCACCAGAAATCATGAAAATATTGCTTTACCATATAAGAAAAAGTCATTCCGGCGAAGAGACTGTGGCGCAATTATATTTTTGTCATTCCGTGCAAGCGAAGCGCGACGAGGAGCCTGCCCCGGACTCGATCCGGGGGAATCCAGGGGATATGGGTCTGGTTCCCGGCTTTCGCCGGGACGACGTCTGGATGACGGCTTTGATGGCGCTGTCCGCTATTACGACACAGTCTCGAAAGCCGGAATCCAGGTAAATTAAATTATCAAATGCCCTGGATGCCGGATCAAGTCCGGCATGACGGAGAATAGACCACCACAAAACTTAGGTGTGGTTATTTTTGAACTAAAGAGGCAGAAAATGAATGATAACATGATGGTTAAAGATGAGGCCTTTATTCCGGAAGGAGTTGTTCGGTGTTCCGGCCGCAAATTTTTCCAATGGATTATTATCTTATGTTTATTTATAGGGTGGGGATTGTTGGCGGCTTTTCTGATCTTCTGGAAGGGATTGAACCAGACCAATATGAACGATTATTTCGGGTTCGCCTTGTGGATCACCTTTGACCTGTCGGTCATTGCCCTGGGGGCCGGGGCTTTTTTTACCGGCTTTTTGACTTATCTCTTGGGCAAAAAAGAATTGAAGGCCATCATTAATTTTGCGGTCATCATTGGGTTTATTTGTTACAGCGGGGCGATTTTGATTCTCACGCTGGATGTGGGGCAACCATTGCGGGCCTGGTACGGTTTCTGGCATCCCAATGTGCATTCCGTGATGACCGAAGTGATCTTTTGTATCACCCTTTATTTTGGGGTATTGATGATCGAATATGTCCCTCTGGTCCTGGAAAACAAAAAAATTGATTCCAAACCCTTTGCCCATTATTTTGGCCAGAATCTGCATCAACTGATGTTCATCTTCGCCGGGACAGGGACCTTTCTGTCTTTTTTCCATCAAGGTTCTCTGGGCGGTATGTTCGGCGTTATGTTCGCCCGGCCTTTTGCCTTTAGGGGAGGATTTTTTATCTGGCCCTGGACCTTCTTCCTTTTCATTGCCTCGGCCATTGCCTCCGGACCGGCCTTTACGATTTTGATTACCTCCCTGGTACAGAAGGTGACCGGACGAAAATTGGTTAAACAAGAAGTGCTGGCCTTGTTGGGTAAGATTTCCGGGGGTCTGTTGATCGCTTATCTCATTTTAAAGTTTGCCGATACAATTTATTGGGCAATAGTCAACTTGCCGGCTCAAGGATTGCATTTGATGGATCAATATCCAAGTCCCTATGGTTTCTGGTTGGTGGTGGCTGAACTGGGCATTTTTGGAATTCTTCCGGCCTTTATGCTGCTGAGCAATAAAATGAGGATGAGTCCCGAATGGTTGGTCTTGGCCTGCCTTTTGACCTGCCTGGGGGTTATTTTTAACCGGTTCGTCTTTACAGTGGTTTCTCTGGCTTTGCCGGTCATGCCTTTTGACCGCCTGGTAACCTACTGGCCGAGTTGGCAGGAATGGGCGCCGGTTATAGCCGTTCTGGCCTATGGGGCCTTGATTATCTCCTTATCCTATCGCTACCTGCCGGTCTTTCCACAGGAAAAAGAACTTAATTGAATTTGAGAAGATCTTATTTGATAACCTCTAGCCATAAACCTTTTTAAGCAACCAGGCCATCCTTTGCCCCAGGGCTTTTACGGCCTGAATGCCTTCTTTATCTTTTTCCACCTCGCCTTTTTCCCTGCCCACACCAATACCTCGACCAATAATGATCATTTGTCCGGCAAGAAAAAAATGAAGAAGGGAGTCAAGGGTGTGGATGGCACCGGAACGACGTACGGCAACCACAGCAGCGCCGACCTTGTTTTTATACATCCCCCCGTTGGCCATAGATACAAAACCGGCACGATCCATAAGGGCTTTCATCTCTGAAGTGAGATCGGCAAAATAGACTGGGGAACCCAGGATGATCCCATCTGCCCTAATCATCTTAGCAATACATTCGTTTAAGTCGTCCTCTTTGACAGAACATTGCTGGTCTTTATTTTGAAAACATTTATAACAGGCTATACAACCATGAATTTTCTTTCCAGATAACTGGACCAATTCTGTTTCTATCCCTTCTTTATCCAGTTCGTTAAAAACGTGATTAATGAGGATGGTCGTATTGCCATCCTTCCTCGGGCTACCATTAAAGGCAACAACTTTCATGTCATTTGGGTCCTTTCTGATTTATTGAAAAACCTATTAACTTCACTGAGGAATAAATTATCCCTATAGGATAGGAAAGTCAATATAAGAGAAAAATCCGAGCATCAAAAGGGAAGCTGGAATGACTGGATTTCATTCCCAAGTTTTCGCCATTGGCCTGTGTGTATTATCGATTAGGAGTTGAAAAAGGCATTCGCTTCATATCCTTAGGAGGAGTATATTCATATTATTTTTCTATCGGATTTTTTGTTTTCATCTGGTTTCAGGACGTCGGAACAAGGGCGTTTTATTTTCTTTTTGACGAAGCCCTTGGGAGACGTTACAATAACAGAGTTAATAGTGGACTATAAACAGGAGATGGCCGAAAAGACCAAAATCCAAGAAATCTCCAAAGGGGCTGATAGTTTTAACGGCCCCGGAAATGGGGAGGTGAATTGACCATGAGTAGCATCAAGGCTATGTTTGATCCCAAGACGATTGCCCTTATCGGGGCCAGTGATAAAGCAGGCGCTGTCGGAAGGGCCATTCTGGAAAATATTCTTTCCCCAGGGAAGAGGAAAATATTCCCGGTAAATCCGAACCAAAAAAGCATCTTGGATCTTAAGTGTTACCCGAATGTTACCGGCATACCGGAACACGTTGACCTGGCCGTGATTGCCATACCGGCCAAAACCGTAGCCGCCATTGTTGAAGATTGCGGAAGGGCAGGGGTTGACGGGATTACCATCATTTCAGCCGGATTTAAAGAGATCGGCGAGGAAGGGAAAAAACTGGAGGAAGAGATCAGCGAAATCAGAAAAAAATACGGTCTGAGAATCATTGGGCCGAACTGTGTCGGTGTGATCCGACCCCATATCGGTTTAAACACCTCTTTTTTAAAAGTCGATCCGGTCCCCGGCAACATTGCTTTCATTTCCCAAAGCGGGGCGTTAGGCAGTTCCATACTCGATTGGGCGATTAACGCTCATGTCGGTTTCAGCATGTTTGCCTCCCTGGGATCCATGATTGATATCGATTTTGGCGATATGATAGATTTTCTTGGCAATGATTCGCATACGCGGAGTATTATGCTTTACATGGAAGGGGTCGGACATGCTAAAAAATTTATGAGTGCCGCCAGAGGGTTTGCCCGGAACAAACCCATATTCATAGTAAAGCCGGGCAGATTTATGGAGAGTGCCAAGGCCACACTCTCTCACACCGGTGCCATGGCCGGTGATGATCAGGTGTATGAGGCGGCCTTCAAAAGAGCGGGAGTCATCAGGGTTACGGAGTTCGGCGGTTTATTCAATACAGCCGAGGTGCTCGACTCGAATTTATTGCCAAAGGATCGCCGGCTGGCCATTGTCACCAATGCCGGTGGTTTTGGCGTGATGGCCACCGATACCTTAGTGGAATTAGGAGGGGAACTGGCCAAACTGTTGGATAAAAGTATAAACGAGTTGAATGCCTTCCTGCCTTCGTTCTGGAGCAAAGCCAACCCCATTGACGTGCTGGGAGATGCAGACAATGACCGGTATGTGAAGGCCATCAAGATCTGTTTAAACGATCCGAACGTGGATGGCGTCCTGGTTATATATACCCCACAAGCCATTTCCCAGCCTGATCGTTTGGCCGCTTCGGTGGTGGAACTGGCCAAGGAGGCCCGGAAACCGATCATCGTTGCCTTAGTCGGAGGAGAATCTGTTTATCAAGGGAGAGAGATCCTGCTGAGCAACAAAATACCCGTCTTTGAAACCCCCGAAGATGCGGTGAAAACCTACTTGTACATGAATAAATATTACAGAAATCTTGCCCTGCTTTATGAAACGCCATCCGAACTTCCGTTAACAGAGTCCCCTCCGAAAAATCACTTAAAGGCCCTTATTAAGAGGATTGTTAAAGATGAAAGGGCTGTTCTTTCCGAAGAGGAATCGAAAAACTTTTTAAGTAATTACGGCCTTCCGGTTATTGAGGCCTACTTGGTTCACGGTATTGAAGGGGCCATAACGATAGCCGATAGGATAAAATACCCTGTGGTTATCAAGATCGTCTCCCCGGATATTTCCCATAAAAGCGATGTCGGTGGGGTGAGGATCGGCATCAGGTCGGAAGAAGAGCTGAAACTGGAATATGCAGAAATGCTGAAAACGGTTAAAGAAAAAATGCCGCAAGCCGTAATAGCGGGAGTCACTGTCCAGAAGATGATTGAGAATGTTGATTATGAGATTATTTTAGGGGCTAAAAAAGATAAAGATTTTGGGTCAATCATCCTTTTTGGAATGGGGGGAATCGGTGCCGAAGTATTCAAAGATATTTCTATCGGTCTTCCTCCGCTGAACCAGATACTGGCCCGGAGACTGATGGAGGAGACCAAAGTATATAAGATGCTCCAAGGTTATCGAGGGAAAAAGCCTGCCGACATGAAAGAGCTGGAACAGCTGCTGGTCAGCTTCTCCAATCTGATTGTGGATTTCCCGGAAATTGCCGAAATGGATATAAACCCGATTGCCATAACCAATGGGAAAGCCTATGGTCTTGATGCTAGAATCATTATAGACAAAGAATCGATTGATCATACTCTTCCATACCCACACCTGGTCATTACACCCTATCCGACAAGATATATCACCTTCTGGAAATTGTCGGACGGCACCGAAGTGACGCTTCGGCCGATTAGACCGGAGGACGAACCGTTGGAACATGAGATGCTGTCAACTTTATCCCAGGAAACATTGAGGACCCGATTCTTTTACATAGTCAGAGATATCTCCCATGAAATGCTCATTCGTTTCTGCAACATCGATTATGACCGGGAGATGGCCATGGTAGCTGAAGTGAAGGACGGCAGTCGGAGAAGGATCATTGGTATCGGGAGACTGATTATCGAACCCGACTTCCGGAGCGGCGAATACGCCGTGCTGGTGCATGATGATTACCAGGGGAGAGGTCTGGGCTATAAGCTTGTTGATCTGATCATAGGCATTGCTCAGGACAAAGGCCTGGAGGAGATTTATGGTTCGGTACTCACTGAAAACGAAAAGATGCTGAACATGGCCAGAAAATTGGGTTTTCAATACAAAATGATGTCCGGTGGTATAACCGAGGTAAGACTGGCCTTAAAATAGGAATGATCTAGGCTGATGGTGTGTCTTACCAGTTGGTTTAATTCGGCATGGATTGGAGGGGTTTTAAAATATTTTCTCCAATAATAGCATGCTGCCTCATAGTGCTAAATTCTTCGTTGTTAAATTATTTCTCTTTTTAAGAACCCTAGTTGCTATAAAAATAAATCCACGGAAAATACAAGATCAAGAAGAAAAATAGGCCGGAAGAAAAGAGGACGAGGGTGTCTTTTGAAGAATGATGATCGTATGGTTTTTTCTTGACTTTAGGGCTTGAAAAAGACAGAATTACAATATGGTTAAGCGAATACTTTTCATGATCATGTTTTTCAGTCTTATGGCCTGTAGTCTTCCTTTAGTGACCGAGGAGAACTTAACGTTGGCCCCTAAGATGGTCTTGAGTCCTACGGTGTTGAATGTCGGCGACCTGGTCTCTCCCGAACCAGTCACCTACCGTGTCGCCGTTAAAAATTTGGGAGAATCTCCTCTTCATATCTCCAAAATTAAGTATTATTGAAGCACCAAAGTAGTACGGTTTGACCCGTACATCCCAGCCGGAGGCCAGGGAGAAATATTGCTTCAACTGATACCTAAGAAATTGGACGGAAACTTTGAACGATTCTTTAAGGTCATCAGCAATGACCCCATTAATCCAGAGGTGGAAATTCGATTCTATGGACACGCCCCTGAGTTTTGTTCGCCCGCCGGATGTAATCATTTTTGATTGCGATGGAGTCCTATTTAACTCCCGAAAGGCCAACCAATCTTTTTATAATCATTTATTGACACACTTTGGGAAGCCACCTTTGGCCGAAACCGATTTAGATTATGTTCATATGCATACGGCCGGAGAGTCGGTCAATTATTTGTTTAGGGACCAGCACCTCCGGGATGCGGTCCTGGCTTATAACCGGAGTCTTGACTATACCCCTTTTATCCAATTGATGGATATGGAACCGGGATTGATCGACTTCTTAGATTATATCCGGCCAAAGTTCAAAACAGCAGTTTCCACCAACCGATCAACCACTATCGGACAGGTGTTACAAACGTTTGACTTGCAACCTTATTTTGATTTAGTGATCAGTTCGTTGGATGTAAGTCAACCAAAACCGGATCCCGAATCGATATTCAAGATAGTAAATTATTTTCAAGTGACTCCCAGACAATGTTGGTATGTTGGAGATTCGGAGGTTGATGCCCAAACGGCCAGCAGAGCGGGTGTGATTTTTGTGGCTTATAAAAATTCAGCCTTGCTGGCTGATTTTCACATCCAAGGATTTTCGGAACTGAAAGAATATCTTGGGAGTTCAAGGAGCCAAGGGGTAAAGTGATTGAAAGGTTCAAGGAAAAACCGTGTACTATACAGCTTATACCGGCAGTTTCTTTGAACTTTGGAATCTTCGAATTCTATTTTCATTTAAATCCTCATATCCGCTGGCGGCGGGCGCCACGAAGCATGAAATTAAACCTTAAAATCAAACGATTAAAAGTTTTTATTCTGAATTCTGACTCCTGGATTCCTGATTTTCCTTTTCGTTTAAAACGGCAAGGATCTGTTTTCGGGATCTATGACATGCCGAACCTCGAGTTCTCCCAGTAGATCGGAATCGATGGAAAAAAACAGATAGTTGGATGTTCCGCCCTTTATGGAAAAGAATTTTGAAAAGGTCTTAAATCGGGTTTTCGATGGATCTTGGGCAAGACTGATGAAAATCGAGTGGGGCCCTTCAGTAATCATGTCATCAAACCAAATGGTGTCGGCACCGAACCCGCTTAAAACATCATGATACTCTTTCTTCTTGAAATCCTCCCAATCTTTGACAACGGATAATTCTTTATCGTCCAGCCAACAACAGGCGATATCCATTATGGACAGGCGCTTTACAGGTATTTCCGAGGATTCCCCAAAGCTTTTCATGGTTGTCCTGTCCTGGGATGACAAAGTCCCAGGCCCGGAATATTGACCATTCTTCATTTTCATTAAAGAGACAATGACCAAACGTCCTTTGGCTACGGTCGGTATTTGAATGACCGACAAAGCCTTATCCATCTCTGGTAGCGATAGGGCCGGGCTGAGAAATTGTTCGGTGCGGATATCGCTTCTTCCGCTCTCGCCCTCCACCAGACTTATGGGTTTATAAAAAGGGATCAGGTTTGCCATCACTTTTATACGGTTTTCAGGCCCCTGGCTCACTTGGCCGGTGATAATCAAATCAACGGGAAATGGTTTAAATTTTTTCAATAAGTTTTGCTGAAACGTTTTTTGAGAAGAGGCGCTCCATTTTGGATCGGTGGTTAAGCTGGCTTTCAAACTTTGGCTAACCGGATGTTCTTTCCCATAAACATGAAATTGGGTTCCCTTGTTTAAGGTCGCCCGCAGTTCCGAGGCGATTTGATTGCCTATTTCAATTTCTTCTCCGGCCGGATTGTAAAAATTCGAAACCAGAATCCCGACCACCGGTCTCTGTCGATAATCAAAACCAAGATCGGCGGCCAAAAAAGAAACTGATTGGTTCACATTTTGGATAAATCCTTTTATGAGGCTCGGAGAAATTCGTCGGCTGGGAAGGGGTTTCAACTTTTTGGGCATAACCGGTTTGAATTATCCCATTCAACAACAAGAACCGAGTATGCTTGAAAGAACGATTATTTTTTTCATCTGGCCCTGCATTTCTTTTTGGGTTAATGTTCAGGGAAATAGATACGATCCCCGACCGCAATTTCTTTTGTACTGGATTCAATGACACATAATAACAAACGTTCATCGATGATTTCCAGGATGATAACCTGCCCCGACCGTACAAGAGGGAAAGCAAGTTTACCTTCAATCGTCAAATAGGCTTGTTGAAAAATCTCCAGGGTATCCCCTTTTTTAACCGGACGGGTTTTATCCAAAGCGACGAAAATCTTATCCCCGGAAGAAAGGGCCTGTTTTCTTTCTTCCACCGGAGAAACAATAGTGCCTGATAATTGAGACGGCGGACGTATTTCTTGGGAAGCACCAAAGACCCAGGTAAAGGAACCTAAGACAATCACCAAAACGACCAATAGATTGAAAACCCATTTAATAATGTTACTCATAAATTTCCCCTGATTTTTTCTTTAAGGCAAAAACAATTTTTGTCCACCCCCACACCTTCCCTCCTCCTCAGAAGGGGGAGGGTGAGGGAGGTGGGATTTCCATGTTTCACGGTAGTGCCGCATTAACCATCATTTCCAAAACGCTCTGAGAGAGATGGTTTAATAATTTTGGGGGTGAGGAAAATAAGCAGTTCGGTATCTACTGTAGCCCGGTACCTTGTTTTAAAAAGCCAGCCTAAAAGGGGAATATCCCCCAGACCGGGCACCTTGTTATCTAGGAGGGATTCCTTCTTGGAGATAATCCCTCCGATGACCACCGTATCACCATCTTTGACCATCATTTCTGTGTGAGGCTTCTTTTATGTTAATGTACGGGTTCCCCAAAGTGTCTTTGTTGGTAAGGTCCGGGTCTTTTTTTACAATATCTATTTTGATCCGCATATTATTATAACTTGAAATATGAGGGGTAACCTTAAGTTCCAAGTTAGCATCTATATAGGTAGTAGAATAGACAGGGGTGCCTGATACTACAGTTTGGGTTGTTACTGGAATTGATGTCCCCTGTTTAATTCTGGCCTCAGTATTATCCTTGGTTAATACTTTGGGAGAAGAAATGGTTTTTCCTCGGCCTTGTTGTTCCATGGCCTGAATTCGAACATCTATGTTTAAATTGGCTGTGGCAAAGGAAAATCCAAGACCTCCGAAGGCCGATGATGTGGCTTGTAATGGCAAATTGACGGCATAGTTGTTTCCGTTCTGATGTCCCGGCTCCTCCCTGAACAGTCCCGGCAAAAGGCCCGGAGGCGTTGGCGAAGGAAGAAGATCCCCCCCATTGAATCCCCATGTCTCGTGTAAAATTGGCATCGGCCTCGATAATGCGGGCTTCGATCATGACCTGAGAAATCGGTTGGTCAATTGTTTTTATCAAGTTCTTCGATGTAATCTAGATTCACGTTCGGTTCCTTTGGCGATCAAGGTGTTGGTATGCGGGACACTGATGATATTCACATTGGCACCCGAAGGTCCTGGTGGTTTCCGTTAGTTACTTTGTCGCCTCCCGGCTGTTTATCGACGGAGATTTTTTTTTCTTTTTCTATGGAACCTTGAATCAGATCTTCAACCAGTTTCACATCCACATTCTTGATCTGAAATTCTCTGGTACTCCAAAGAACTTTCCCGACTTTCTGACGTTGTTCTTCAGCTTTCAATTCCTCCTGTTCCGTTTTTATAGCTTCTTGTCGCAGCTTGTTTTCATCGTCCAGTATTTTTTTATAGTTTTCACTGGTTGTGATCAAGAAAGTTTTTTCTCCACGCTTCAACTTTTTAAGATTGTTGCCGTCCAATATCGAATTCTAAGGCCTCGTCCCAGGGGATTTCTTTTAAACTCAAAGTCATTTTTTTGTCCTTGACATCTTCGCTCGACCACGATATTGATTCCACCTATCGTCCCCGATCAACCGCAAAACATTATGGAGATTGGTCATATAAAAATCAAAAGTAATGAATGGTTTTTGGGACAGGGCTTTTTCTTTCTTTAACTGAATGTCTTGAAGGGCTTTTTCTTGTTTAAATTCTTCAATGGTCATGTTTAGGAAGAATCTTCATCTTCAACTTTTTGGGGAATGAGTTGAGAAAGTTGGGGTTTGGTTTTTGGAAAATCCACAAAAAGTTGAAAAGGTTTTCCTCCTTTACTGGAAATGTGGACCGTGGGGGGTTGGGAGACCGTAAAAACGAGACGGATGGTTTTGGGGTTGAACTGGAAAAACCGTAATCCTTCGATAAAAGGATCTTTGATTTTAAATAATTTTTCTTTAATCAAAACACAAGGGCTTAAGTCGACAACCAAGCGATGAGGATCGGTCATGGTAAAGGATCGATGAGACTACCGGTCGGCTTGTTTTAAGGATGACCCGCAATCGACCAGGGAACACCTGGTCATCTATTTGGATTAATCGGGCCTTGGGAGAAGCCTTTCCCGTTTTAGCCCAGAGGGGAGTCGTAATATTTCCCAAACCAAAAAGAAAAACCAGAATTCCCCAAAGAAAGATCATGAGCAGTTTTTTATTTTTCTTCATGTTCGCTCCCGAATATGGATAAGGCCTGGCTTGATTTACTCTAATAAATCATTAAATCATTTTATCATAGGGGTCTCATGTTATCCATAAGGCTTCAAGGATTCAAATGGTCCATAGCTCAATCCCGACTTCGCCGGGATCAACCTCCCGAATCCTGGAATCCGTGAATCCTTATTTATAATAAAAATTCAGCCAAGAAAAAATCAAATCTTGGCGCTTTCCTATTCTGGCCGGGGAATTGATAATAGGATTTTTCGGGAGCTTTTACGCCCTAAAAAATCCTGAAAGGATTCCTCGACAACCACTTGTCTATCGGTTATCTGAATTACTTTTCCATTTCTTTTGCCGATGCGGGTTCCCTCCTGTATTAAAAAACCTTTACCGGTCAGGTCCTGAACCATGGCCTTTTTTATCTCCGAACCGCTGACTATGCTGACTAGTTCATATTCGTTGACTTCAAACTGTTCCAGGGGTAGAACCTTCCTCTTCCCATTGTCTTTGGTCTCAAGGGTCACCCTTGTGGGTTGGAAGGGATCCGGTTTTCCCTTCGGATCATAGACGGGGGATGTGAGTTCTGATCCCTCCGCAGGAGATAGCGTCGAAGGCTGAAGGATTGTTGGCGAAGTCACAGAATTATCCTTTCGAGCCAGGGGGGATGTCTTTTTCATGGACGAACCTTCCTGAGCCGTTTGACTGCAGCCCGCTATGACTAAGAGGACAACTATGAACAGGACCGAACCTTTTTTCATAATTTATTATTTCTTTACAGTTTTTGACGCCGTCGTTGATGATGGGGGCGGGGGAGGTAAAACCCGAAAAGTCACCAACTGACAGCGGGCAGTAATTTGGGCTGTTTTTTCTTCAAAAGCCCCCAATTCTAACTGTTTTATATTAATGATTCTGGGAAGCCTCCGAATATGGTCAAAAAACACCCCAATCTGATGATAGGGACCTTTGAGATACACTGTAAGTGGGATTTCAGCTATAAACTCTTTGGGATTTTCCTTCTCCGGTTTAACCAGAAGGAATTCCAGACCCTGCTGCTGTCCCAGGTTGGCAACGTTTTTCAGCAAATGAGGTATTTCTTTAGCTTCCGGCAACATGACCAGTATCTGCCTATAACGGACATCCATTTCGGCCAGCTCTTGTTTGAACCGGGTGATCTGTGCCCGGGTTCGAATACATCTGGGCCAATTTCATTTTTTCCCGGCTTATATCCTCGCGGAGGTTTTTCGATTCTTCCCACAGGGGCATGAGTAAAAAGAAACCCAATACTACTCCTAAAAACACTATTCCGCTGACCGCCAGTACTATTTTTTGAGGGATGGTTAATTGTGTTAAACGATCAGTTATGGAAGAGAATGAAATCATCCGAACCTTATTTTTTTTCCTTTGAGGGCATTGAGGGTTCTGTCTGGGCGGTTAGGGTTAGGGTAAATTGCTTAACTTTCAGATCCTTGTAAACGGCTTGAACGGATTGAACTAGATCAACCTGACTAATCATGGGAGCGGCTTCAAGGCGCTTCATGTACTCAGCCAGAATTTCGTTACTAAGGGACATGCCATCTATACGTATTTCCGGGCCGTTTTCCTTTAAGGTGGTCAGCCAGAGTTGATTAACCGGCAGGGTCGTTGAGAGATATTCCATTAGGTTTACCGGACCATGACGTTCTTTTTCCAGATTTTGAAATATGGTTAGTCTGTTTTGGGCCATCTCTTTCTTGCCTTTGAGTTCTTTGATCTCTTTCTGTAAAGACAAAGAATCCCGAGTTTGAATTTCCAAGGCCCCTTTCTCTTTTTTGAGGTTTTGAACTTGGCTCCCTAACATCCAAAATCCGACAAGAACAACCGCCAATAGAGTCAAATAAGACAATATGATCCCTTTTAACAACCACTGCTGTATCTGCTCTCTTTCGACCTTATGGTCCGCCAGTAAGTTAATCCTGAACATCACTTCCCCTTTTGACGTAAGGCCAGGCCAAAGGCAATGGCCAGTTGGGGTCCCAGGCGCTGTATATAGGTGGGGTCAAAGATTTTCGGGTCAATTCGGATTTGGGAAAAGGGATTGAATAATTCCACCGGGAGCTGAAGCCCTTTGGAAAGGAATTGGGGAAGTCCAGGCATCAAAGAAGAACCGCCAGAAAGAACGATTTTCTTCGGTTTGGTTTCAAGGTCTGAAGCCGTTAAGACGTCCAGTACTTGTTTAATCTCTTCCATCCAGGTTTGAACTATTGATAAAAAAGAAGGACCGATTCGGTCTAATTGGTCCGACATATGATTCCTGCCAAGTTTAATATTTTCGGCTTCTTCAAAAGAGAGATTCCAGAGCGATTGTATTTGTTCAGTAAGCTCCCGTCCACCTGAAAAAATATCCCTGGTAAATAGTGGACCGTTTTGGTTAAGGACATGGAGAGTGATCTGTCCGGCGCCGATATTAACCAAGGCCACCGGACTAGAATCCAAGGGATAACTGTTTTCGTAAGCATTGGCCAAGGCAAATGCTGCCACATCGGCAATGGAGGCCTCCAGTCCCGACAACTCAATGACTTCCAGATAGGCGTTCAATGTTTCTTTTTTAGCGGCTACCAGAAGGACGGACATGGAATCCGTGTCTCCTTTGACGGGACCTAAGATTTGGAAATCCAAATTGACTTCTTTAATGTCAAAAGGAATGTGTTGTTGGGCTTCATATTGAATGGACTGGGCCAATTCTTTTTCCGATGTGACCGGCAGAGTAATTTTTTTAGTAATAACCGAAAACCCGGAAATGGCGAAGACGGTTTCTTTTTTGGTTATCTGCAGTTGGGCCAGTAGAGATTGTAAGATATCGGCGATTATCCGAGGTTCTTTAATAACTCCGTTGACTATTGATGAGGAAGGAAGATTGGCCAGGCCGAAACTTTTAAGAGAAATCCCTTTCCGGTCATGAGCCAGATGACAAACTTTAATGGCATAGGAGCCAATATCTACTCCAATATTATTTTCTTTATCAACGCTTGAAAACAACATGATATCTTTTTAACGAGTTATGTTCATTAAATAAAGATAGTATATAATTTTAAAATAATTTACAGGTACCTTCCGAACCCCTTGTAAGTATGATTTTTTTTCCCACCCCTGAGGACCCTATTCATTTTACGAAATTTAATAAGAAACAAGAGGTTTTGTCAATAACTTATTGCCATTAAATATAAAGAAGGGCCAGTGATAATTTAATAATAATTCGTTTTCGGGTCACCTTTATCAACTGAGAAAATTTATGAGCTATTATTATGAAATAAATCGGTTTTGTCAAGGCATTTATTTGGTTTTTTATGTTATGACAAATAGTTAGGAGACTATCGGTTAAGAGAAGCGTTTAAAGGATTTAAAAAGAGGATCTTTGGTCAGGGGAATATTTCCCTGATTCTTGGCCGTGCATCCTTTCTCGAATCAACGCCACCAAAGACCTTTGTCTAAAGACGGGTATTAGAAAGAGATACGACACAAACCGCATTATTTACCGCTGCTTCCTTCCGGACCTGACGGGGTTCGTAACCGTTTGTTGCGTACTGTCCAATACTGACCTTAGAAAAGGGTGCTTTGCTGTCGGCCAATCCTCAAAAGAAGATTCTGCCCCGCATGAGCGGATTTCGGGTACAGGGCACCGCCAGCTCCCCGCTTAGCACGGCCAAGCATTAAACTACACGTCAACTCGTTCCTTTAATTCCTTTCCCACTTTGAAAAAGGGGAGTCTTTTCTTTCGAAACATTGATTATGGACCCGGTTTTTGGGTTTCTACCCTTATAGCCGTGGTAATTTTTAACCTTGAAACTACCAAAGCCGCGAATTTCAACCCTTTTTCCTTTGGCCAGGGACTCTTCAATGCTTTCAAAAAAATGAGTCACTACTAGTTCAGCGTTCTTGATGGTCAGGTCCTGATCTTTGGCTAAGGCTTCAATCAACTGGGACTTGTTCATCTTTGATTCCCTTTCTTTTTTAATTAAGGATTAGATCCTAACAGCTTAGATTTATAATTTTACCTCTTTTTCCTGAAAAGGCAAGAACTTTTAATCGGGGCCTTTTCAAAAATGACCACGACCTTTAATTTGAGAAAAATATTGATTTTTATTATAGTGTGATGTAAGAACTTGTTAAAAAATTAGGTAAAAAGATGGAAATAAAAAAATCAATCCTTGAGCTAGTTCCCTATCCTCCAGGAAAACCTATTGAAGAATTGACTCGGGAATATGGAATTCAGGAAGTGATCAAATTGGCTTCCAACGAGAACCCATTAGGTCCTTCCCCTCAAGCCTTAAAGGCCATTCGACGAGCCTTGTCTCAACTTCATCGGTATCCGGATGGAAGCGGTTATTATCTAAAACAAGCTCTTGGCCGATACCTTAGTGTTGCGCCGGAACAAATCATATTGGGGAATGGATCCAATGAGATTATTGAACTGGCCTTGAAGACCTTTTCGAAACCGGGTTTTGAAGTCATATCTCCATTACCTTCTTTCCTGGTCTATGAGAAGGCGGTTCAGGCGTTGGGCGGAAAGAACCTCCTGGTGCCGCTTAAGCGATTTACCCTTGATCTGGAAGCCATGCGGGACCGGATAGGTCCCCGAACCCAGGTCATTATTGTCAACAACCCCAACAATCCCACGGGGACGATCATAAAAAGGAAAGCCTGGGAGCGGTTTTTGAGCTCCATTCCCGACCGGATTCTGATTCTATTGGACGAGGCCTATATAGACTTTGTGGAAGATCTGGAATGCCCCAATGGTTTGGATTACCTCAATTCCGAAAAAAATCTTTTAGTACTCAGAACTTTTTCCAAAGCCTATGGCTTGGCCGGTCTGCGTATCGGCTACGGCCTGGCCCGGCCTGAACTGGCCGATTATATCAATCGGGTGCGGCAACCTTTTAATGTGAACTCCCTGGCCCAGGCCGGAGCGCTGGGTGCCTTAAAGGATCAGGCTTTTTATGAGAAAACCATGGCTCTCATCCATAGGGGCAAGAAAACCATCGAATGGGGGTTGACTCAAATGGGCTTGGCCTATTTACCTTCCCAGACCAATTTTCTTTTGATAAAAATTCCTTTGAAGGCCCAATGGGTTTATGAAGCCATGCTGAAAAAAAGAATCATTATTCGTTCCATGCAAAGTTACGGTTTGGATGAGTTTATTCGAGTCAATGTCGGGCTTCCTGAAGAAAACCGGCGTTTTTTGAGGGTATTGAAACAGGTGTTGGATAACGGAAGAAAAGAATTAAGGAGTTAAATGTTTGGAGGTCTAAGGTTCGCGGTTTGAGGTTAAAGGAAAAACCAAAAACCGTGCCCTTCATACTAAAAGCTTCCTCATACCCTGGACCTTTGATCTCCTCGGTCTCTTTTTTCGAAAGAAACATGCTTAAATCCAAATCGATTGTCACCATTGATGGTCCGGCCGGGTCGGGGAAAAGCACAGTCGCCAGGCTGTTGGCCGAGCAGTTGGGGTGGGATTGCCTGGATACCGGTGCCATGTACCGGCTGGTGGCCTGGGTATTGAAAGAACAAAAAAAAGAGGGATTATCCGGGAAGGCCCTCGTCCTGTTCTTAAAGGGAATAGAATTTGTTATTGAAGGGACCGGGATCACGCAGAAGGTCTGGATTCAAGGGAAGGATGTCAGCCGGAAAATTCGAACCCCGGAAATCAGCCAATTGGCTTCCAAGATATCCATGAAACCTGAAGTCCGGTCCGTCTTAGCCGAGAAGCAAAAGGATCTTGGCCGGAAGGGAGAACTTATTGCCGAAGGGAGGGACATGGGAACGGTTATTTTCCCCCAGGCGGAATACAAGTTTTTTTTAGATGCTTCTTTGGATGTGCGGGCCAAAAGAAGATACGAAGAATTAATCCAAAGAGGGCAATACGTCTCTTTAGAAGAAGTGAAACAGGAAATGGAAGAGCGGGACCGTCAAGATCAGGAAAGGGCCTTGTCACCTCTTCGTTCTGCCCCGGATGCCCAGATCATCGATACCTCCTATTTGTCTATCGACGACGTGGTCCAGACCGTTCGTTCCCGAATAATTAAGGATACACTCTCGCCGATTGATGATTCTCTCTCCGCCTGAGGCGGGTAAGAGCCATTTTCAAATAAGCTTGATTTTTATGAATATTTTTGATATACTCATTACAATTATCATAACCACCGAATAGAAGGAAGGGACCGGGAAGAAAAAAGGTGCGGCAGGCCAACGGTTCTTGAGGAGAAAAAAGGAAGTTTAGGGGGATAAAAGGTTGATGGAAAAAAACACAGAGGAAATGGGTAACCCAGAACACGAAATCCAGACCAAAGAAAAGAAGATCTTGAATGAGAGGTCCTCGGGGAACCCGGGGGAAGAGGAATTTAAAGAATTATATGAGGAAAGCCTAAAAACTTTTCAGGAAGGGGAAGTGGTCAAAGGAAGGATTGTCGGCATTGACAAGGAACATGTCATGATTGATATCGGCTACAAATCGGAAGGCCGCATTCCCATTAGTGAGTTTTTAACCCCTTCCGGAGAAATAACGGCGCAAGCCGGTGACTGGCTGGATGTCCTGATTGAAAAGCGTGATGATGAAGAAGGGGATATCCTGCTTTCCAAAGAACGGGCCGCCAAGATTTTGGTTTGGGATGAAATCAGCCGAATCTATCGTGATGATGGAGTGATTGAGGGCAAGATCGTCGGAAAAGTCAAAGGCGGATTGACCGTTGATATCGGTATTCCTGCTTTTCTGCCCGGGTCCCAGATTGACCTGCAGCCCATTCGCGATATGGATCATTTATTAGGAGCCACCTTCCCGTTCAAGATACTCAAATACAATAAAAAAAGGAATAATGTGGTTCTATCCCGCCGGGTTCTTTTGGAGAAAGAAAGAGAAGAACAAAGAAATACGATTTTAAATACCCTCGAAAATGGCCAGATCCTGGAAGGCATAGTGAAAAATATTACCGACTACGGGATCTTTATCGACCTGGGAGGAATCGATGGTCTCTTGCATGTCACCGATATGAGTTGGGGTCGGGCCAGCCATCCCTCTGAACTTTGTAAGGATAGGCGATAAAATGCAGGTCATGGTTTTAAATTTCGACCGGGAACGCCATCGGGTTTCGTTAGGATTAAAGCAACTCCATTCCGATCCTTGGGTTACGGTGACGGAGAGGTATCCGATTGGCCAGAAGGTCAAAGGGAAGATCATCAACTTGACCGATTATGGGGCCTTTGTTGAGTTGGAAAATGGTGTGGAAGGATTGGTCCATGTTTCTGAAATGTCCTGGACTCAAAAGGTTAAGCATCCCTCCAAGATTGTTTCCGTGGGAGAAATCGTAGAGGCCGTAGTTCTGTCCGTGGACCCGGATAAAAAAAGGATTTCTTTGGGCATAAAACAGGTCGAACCCAACCCTTGGGATGTCATTGCCGAAAAATATCCGGTAGGAACCGTGATTGAAGGTAAAATAAAAAATATTACCGATTTCGGTCTTTTTATTGGGATTGACGAAGGCATTGACGGATTGGTTCACATTTCGGATATTTCCTGGATCAAGCGGGTGAGACACCCTTCGGAGTTGTATAAAAAAGGGCAGGAGATTCAGGCCAAAGTTCTGCATATCGATAAGGAACAGGAACGGTTTTCTTTAGGAGTCAAACAATTGGAACCTGATCCTTGGGAAGCGATTCCCCAAAGGTATCCTACGGGATCTGTCGTTACCGGGGTTATCACCAATGTGACCGATTTCGGGATCTTTGTTGAGATTGAGGAAGGCGTGGAAGGGCTGGTCCATGTCTCGGAAGCCAGTAAGGAGAAGATTAAAACTCCTGTTGGACTGTTTAAGACGGGGGATACCATTACGGCCAAGGTAATCAATGTCGCCAAGAAAGAGCGAAGAATCGGGCTTTCCGTTCGCCGAGCCAAGAAGGAGGAAGATCAGACCTTGATCAAGGAATATCTGAATAGTTCCAAAGAAGCCAGTTCGAATTTGGGTGATCTGCTTCGTGAGGAAATGGAAAATAAAAATAAATTTTCCCTGGATTCGGACGAATCC
>CAWDKY010000052.1:0-3860 GCA_963802945.1 uncultured delta proteobacterium | reverse complement strand
AAATCCCGCAATCCGAAATCCGCAATCGTAAAATTAGGGTTTAATTGGTGGGGTATAATTGGGATTGACCAGATACCCGATGGTGACGATCAAGACAAAGACAATCCAAAAAACAATGGAAATAATCATCCAATCCTGTGAGGTATCGGGTTTGGTTTTTTGATCTTGATCTTCCATAAAGGGTAATTTATGGTATTTTTTTCTTCATGTCAAGAAGATCTTGACCATGGATCAGAATTGACAAAAAAGGAAGATAAGGTGTATTTAATCATAAATAAAAATTTTGATTATTCTTTTTAGAGGAGGTTGTTTATGGAGGTCAAAAAAATGGGGGTGGTCGGGGCAGGAACTATGGGCAATGGGCTTGCCCAGATAGCAGCCCAGATCGGATGTTCGGTGGTAATGAGGGATGTAGAGGAACGTTTCGTGGCAAACGGCCTTAAAAACATCACCGATTTTTTAAGCAAGAGTGTTGAAAAGGGTAAGATGACCGAAGACCAGAAAAAGGAGATCATGGGCCGAATCAAAGGGACCACCAAGATGGCCGACCTCAAGGATGTGGATTTTATCATCGAGGCGGTACTCGAGGACCTGAATTTAAAAAAAGCGGTTTTTAAAGAGTTGGACGGGATTTGCCGACCCGAGGTCATCCTGGCCACCAACACCTCCTCCATGTCGATTACCGAGATCGCCGTGGCCACGAAACGGCCAGACAAGGTGGTGGGTATGCATTTTTTTAATCCGGTCCCTTTGATGCGTTTGGTGGAGGTTATCCGGGCCTATCAGACTAGCGATCAAACCGTCCAGATCACCACCGATTTAGCTAAAAAGATGGGTAAGGAAACGATAGAGGTCAAGAAGGATTCTCCGGGATTCGTAGTCAACCGGGTCATGATCCCCCACTTTATCGAGGCTATTAACATCGTTCAGGAAGGCATTGCCACACCGGAAGACGTGGACAAGGCCGTCAAACTGGGGCTTAATTACCCTATGGGACCTTTTGAATTGATGGACCTGACCGGTCTGGATATTGCCAAGAACGTGTCCGATTATTTTTACAATGAATTAAATAAAGAGAATAAATGGGTGGCTCCCAACCTGCTCAAAACTATGATCCGGGCCAATCGTTTAGGCCGAAAGACCGGCGCCGGCTGGTATGATCACAAGAAATAGGATTCGGGAAGTCCAAGGGAAAAACTTTTTTAGACAAGATTAAGAGGATGTTCAGGATTTATTTCTTTCCCCCTTTCCGGATGAAAGGGGGAAACATGGTCCCGCTATTAGCAGATAGACCTTTTCAACCTTTCTTCCGGAAAAGTGGAAAAGCATCCTGTCAATCCTGTCATAATATTTTTCCAACCCGTCTTGGTCAGACAAGAAGCTCAAAGACCTCATCGGCCGTTGCCAAGGTTCTTTCCAGGTCTTCCTGAGAATGGGCTGAAGAAATAAAAAGGGCCTCAAAGGCCGAAGGGGCTAGATAGACTCCTCTGGAACGCATTTCTCGGTAGAAGCGGGCATAGATTTCCGAAGAGGCCTTTTGAACCGTTTCATAGTCCCGAATTTCACCCTCGGTAAAAAAGAGGCTGCCCATGGACCCCATACGGGTCGTGACCAAAGGAATCCCTCTGGATTGAGCCAGGGCATTCAGTTTATCAAAAAAGAAGCCGGCCTTTTCTTCCAATTGCGCATAGATCCCTTTTTGAGAAAGGATGTTCAAAGTGGCCAGTCCGGCGGCCGTGGCCAGAGGATTGCCGGAAAGGGTTCCGGCCTGATAGACCGGACCTTCCGGGGCAATGAAGGACATGATCTTTTTATTTCCGCCAAAAGCCCCGATTGGCAAACCGCCGCCGATAATCTTTCCCAGGCAGGTCAAATCAGGCATGATTTGAAAGCGTTCCTGTGCTCCGCCGAGGGCCACCCGAAACCCGGTTATGACCTCATCAAAAATCAATAGAGATTGATACCGGTGGGTTTCTTCTCGCAGCCCTTCTAAAAAACCGGGTCTGGGTAAGACTACGCCCATATTGCCGGCCACCGGTTCCACAATCACTGCCGCCACTTGATCTCCCCTTGTCTTTAAGGTCTGACGAACTTTTTCCAAATCATTATAGGGCAGGGAAAGGGTCAAGGAGGCAATTGCTTTGGGGACGCCGGGACTGCCGGGAATGCCCAAGGTGGCTATCCCTGAACCGGCCTTGATCAAAAAACCGTCTCCATGTCCGTGATAACAGCCGTCGAACTTGATGATCAAAGAACGTTTGGTATAGGCCCGGGCCAGCCTGACGGCACTCATGGTCGCCTCAGTGCCGGAAGTGACCAATCGGACCATTTCTATGGAAGGGACACAAGCCACGATCCGTTCCGCCAGTTCGACTTCTGCCTCGGTCGGGGCCCCGAAGCTTGTTCCCTTATCGGCTGCCTGCTTGACGGCTTCCTTCACCTGAGGATGGGCATGACCCAGGATGAGTGGTCCCCAGGATCCTACATAATCAATATAAGAGCGTCCATCTACATCAAAGATCTTCGAGCCTTCGGCCCGGCTGATAAACAAAGGGATGGTGCCGACGGATTTAGCGGCCCGGACCGGACTGTTAACCCCACCGGGAATTACAGCTTGGCCCCGTGTAAACAGGGTTTCTGATTTCGGTGAGGGATTATTCATTAAAATACCTCATAGTAGTTTTTTTCAGTTCTTTTCGGCTGAAGAGCAATTGATAGTCGTTCATGTCCGTGGCCCGTGAGATCTTTTCGGCTATCTGCCGACATTTTTCTTCGCTGGCCCCATAGATCATGGTGAAGAGATTATACTTCCATTCGCCTTGAGCACGGCGATGATAACAATGGGTCACTTCTCTGTAAGAGGCCATGGTCCGGCCCACTTCATCTATTTTCCCCTCGGGAATCCTCCAGACCACCATAGCGTTGGCCGAAAATCCTGAATTCCTGTGCCTGAGCGTAGCCCCAAAACGGCGGATGAATCCTTCGTCCTTCAATTTTTTTATTATTTGCAAGAGGTGCTTTTGAGAAATCCCCAATTGTCGCGCGATTGGGGCAAAGGGTTGAGCGCTGGCAGGAAGATCCCCGGTGAGTTCCCAGATAATTCTTTTTTCCAGGTCCGACAGGCCGTTTCCCATCTTCTGCTTCAAAAAATATTTCCGTTCCAATTCTCCCACCAGTGATTCCATGGACTGATGGATGGTTTTATATCGATCCAAGAGGGCCTTCCCTTGAGGGGTCAAACGCAGACCCCCCTTTTTCCCTTGTTCGGTATCCTTTTCAGCCAAGAGGAAGCCCAGTCGCTCCTCAGAGGCCTTTAACCGCCCCCAGGCCGCTCGATAGGACATATTCATCTTTTTGGCCGCCTGGGCCAGGGACCCATAGTCTTCAATAGCCTGGAGAAGCTGATTTGACCTTCTCCAAAAAGAACCCGTTTATCCTTTTCCAACCAGATCTTGAATTGGATCTTCATTAAAATTTTCTCCCTGTCAATAGGCCAAATTGTATACATTTTTTCATGTTTTATAGCCTATCATGGCAGTTCAAAAACAATTGCAAGCCCCCTCAATTCTCTTTTTATGGTCCTTGATTCCATTTTCCTTGACCCTTGAAGCCTTTTCTTATATTTTTCGAGGCAGGCAATACTTAAATATGATAAGTCATATGGGTTTCAAATAAAAATGACTAAGGTCACTGGATTCCGGGTCAAGCCCGGAATGACGACAGAAATTTGCCGAAAGTCAGTCACTCCGGCGAAAGCCGGAGTCCAGGAATAAGAATTATTCAGATAAGGCAGAATGTTATTTCAATTATGAGACTCTTTATAATATGGACCAATTAACTCAAAATGCCCCCTTTTTAAG
>CAWDKY010000051.1:0-23273 GCA_963802945.1 uncultured delta proteobacterium | reverse complement strand
TTTTCAGGAGAGATCGAAGCCTTCGGTATCCGGTGACAATGCAAAAAATACCTTGTTCTTTTTCCTGCAGAACAGGCCGGTGCTGCAAACCAATGGTCTCAATCGATCGGATCAAAGGCCCGATGGGTCGGTGGTAGGTGATTCGATAAGTGTTATCGGCCCAGTCAATCCGGGAGAAAAAAGATCCTGGGTTTTGAAGGAAACATTAACCAATGGCACTGTCTGGATTGGCTTTCCTTTCCACCAGGAGACGACGAATCCGGCGGTTGTCGGCTTCCAAGATGGTCATTTCCAAGTTTTGGAAATTGACCTTTTCCCTTGCACCGGGGACCCTTTCCAAGAGATGAATAATCAGCCCCCCCACCGTTTCAAAATTTCTTTCCTCTATTTTCAATCCAAAATAATGTTCGAATTCTTCAATCTCCAGGCGGGCATCGACTTCGACACGACCGTTTTCCAGGGGCTTTAGCCGCGGCTCCTGGCGGTCGTATTCATCCTCAATGTCGCCGATAATCTCCTCGATAATATCTTCCATGGTTACCAACCCGGAAGTCCCACCATACTCATCAAGGACAACGGCCATATGGACTTTTTCCAGACTTCAATTCACGGAAAAGATGAACGATTTTTTTGGTCTCTGGGACAAAAGTGGCCTGTCGAATAATTGTGGCCGGTATGGGTTGATCCGGCGGCAGATTCCAATAAGGCAACAGATCTTTCACGTGGAGCATTCCGACAATATTATCCGGGTTTTCCTGATAAATCGGTAGACGCGAATGGCCGTGTTCGAGAGTCAGATCAATAACGGTCTGAATACTGACATCCGAACTGACGGCCAACATCTCGGTTCTGGGGACCATCACTTCACTGACTACAGTATCTTTGAATTCAAAGATACTTTGAATCATGTCCCCTTGTTCCGGGGTGAGAAGTCCTTGTTCTTCCCCGTGATCAATCAATTCCTGAAAGTCTCTTTCTAAAGCAGATTCCGGTGGAGTATCTGGTTTCTTTCTAAATAAAGAACGAACCTGATCGATTAATCTTGAAGGATGGTCTTCGGGATTGGCACTCATAACGTATAGATTTTTATAACAGATTTCTTTTAGGTTGTCAAATTATTTTCTGAATTGTAATTTCTTCCAATTCAGCTATATTACTAGTTAATGAAATAATCGAAGGCCTGGGGAGATATCGGATCACCGGCTAAAGCAGTTCTCTTAGAACCCAAGTTGAAAAATAAACTATTAACAAAAGAAAAAATTTATTGGAACCTATCAACAACAATCTTCAAGGTCTATTTTTTCCTAAAGCAGTTGCCATAGTCGGAGCTTCCAACCAACTCGGCAAATGGGGATTTAATTTATCGGCCACCCTTCTGGTTTCCCCTTTCTCAGGACCGGTTTATCTGATCAATCCCTATGAGCGGTTGATTCTGGGACAGCGTGCCTTCCCGGATCTAAAATCTCTTCCTGAAAAGGTTGATTTGGCCGTATTGGCCGTCCCGGCTAGGCAGACTATCCCTCTCATTGAAGAATGCGGTCGTCTTAATATCCCTAATGCCCTGGTTGTGGCCTCAAACTTCAAAGAGGCGGGAGAAGAGGGAGCCCGTTTGGAAGAAAAACTGATCCAGGCGGCCAAGACCGGAGGGGTTCGAATTGCCGGGCCCAACACTATGGGTATAGTCAGTACTCCGGCCGGTTTGGAAATTCTCTTCTTGCCCATTGAGATTAAAACCGGTTCGGTGGATATCATTTCTCAATCAGGGAATATCGGTTCCCAGATCATGGAATTGTCAATAAAAGAAGGAGTGGGTATTTCCAGGTTTGTTGGATCTGGCAACGAAGCCGTTTTAGGTGTGGAAGATTATTTGAATTATTTCGGAGGAGACGATCATTCCAAGTTGATTGTTCTCTACCTGGAGGGAATCAGAAACGGGGAACGGTTTCTTCAAACAGCCCAAAAAATAACCCCCCACAAACCTATTCTGGCCTTAAAAGCCGGTAAAACCATCTGCGGATCTCAAGCGGCCCATTCGCATTCCGGGGCGGTAGCCCAATCCCCCAAGATGATTTCCGATTTATTCAAACAGGTGGGGATCATCGAAGCCCAATCCACTGAGGAATTGATCGATTTGATCAAAGCCTTCAGTTTACTGAATCCCCCGGCAGGCGATCGGTTAGGGATCGTCTCATTGGGAGGAGGCTGGGGCGTGGCCACAAGCGATGCCGCCTCACTCAAAGGTCTGGACCTTCCAGCCTTGTCCCCCCAATTGGTGGAACGATTAAATCCTTTGCTTCCTCCATTTTGGAGTCGTCAAAATCCGCTGGACCTTGTGGGTTCAACCAATCGGCGTTCTCATCTCGAAGTCCTTAGAATCCTCTCGGCCAGCGAAGAAATTGACGCTATTATTGCCCTGGGTATGCTGGCCGGTGTTAAAAAATTTCTGGATCAGCTCTCCAAATGGAAAAAATTGATCTTGAAACAAAAAATCAAGGCCTTTTTTCCTTTTCCTTTTCAGTTTTTTAAAAAAGACCTTACAACTTCAAATAAAAAAAGGGCCAGGGAAAACAGAGATAATCAAGGGCTGCAAAAAAAAAGACCTAGCCCTCTGGAGAGACGCTTCTTTTGTCAAAGAAATAAAACGTCTCATGGAACTCCACAAGAAGCCGATCCTCTTGGTTACCTTCCTTCCCGGAACGGCCGTTGAAATGACCCGTCGCTATAGCTTACCGGTCTTCGGCAATCCGGAACGGGCCGTTGGCGTTATGGCCGGCCTGATAGAATATGGACGTTTTGCACGGAAAGCCCGACAAGGCCTTTTCGGAACTCTGTCGTCGAACAAATCGAAAAGAACGCTCCCCTTTATCCATAGCGAACCCTTGGATGAACATCACGGCAAACAAATTCTAACCGACCATCAAATCCCCGTCACCCGAGAAGGAGTGGCTAAAACAAAGGCTGAGGCCCTTTCTATGGCCGGGGAGATCGGGTATCCAGTGGCCCTCAAAATCCTTTCCTCCGAAATCCTCCACAAGACCGATCGAGGAGGGGTGATCCTTTCCATCCGTGACAATAACGAACTGGAACAATCGATTGATTTATTATCCAAACGGTTTCCGACTGTAAACAATCCGAACCATAAGGACTGTTTTTTGGTACAGGAAATGATCGATAAGGGCATTGAGGTCCTCCTCGGTATGGTAAACGATCCTCATTTTGGACCGTTGCTGGTCCTCGGTTTAGGCGGAATCCTGGTCGAAGTCTTGAAGGACGTTGTCTTTGCCAAGCCGCCGATAACGGCCTTTCAGGCCGAACAACTCTGGCGTTCATTGCGGGGATCGGCTATGATGGATGGGGTGCGAGGAAAACCACCAGGCGACATGGATGCCTTGGTTCAAGCCACGGTTAATTTTTCCCTTTTAATCGCCGAGATCGGACAATATTTTGAAGGCATTGATATCAATCCTCTAGTGGTCCTTCCCAAAGGTCAGGGGGTCAAGGCCTTGGACGCTTTGTTTGTAGGGAAAACAAAGGATGAGGGTGAAATATTAAGAGCTACCAGAAAAGTTAGTCCTTAACCACAACCTTTGCACCCTCTTGTGACAAAAGTTATTAAAATGACGGATTCATAAAAAGAGGTAATAAGCCCCTTTTCGTCATTCCGTCGAAAGACGGAATCCAGTGTTATTAAACAGTTAATAATTTTCTGGACCCCGGTTTTCACCGGGGTGACGACTTTTACGAATTCATCAAAATTTATTCCGGAAGAATATAAATGAAAAAAAAGACAAACCTTCACTATCAATTTTTTGTTCTTCTTTCTTTTTATCAATTTCGTTTGGGCCGGGGAACCGGTACAACTCCGCATCCTTTATGTAAACGACTTCCACGGTTTTGCCGAACCTTATCAACCTGCAGGAAATCCGGAAAAACTGGGAGGGATCGCCTTCCTGGCCGCAGAAGTAAATCGTCTTCGAAAAGAGCGCCCTACCCTGCTTTTGGCTGCCGGAGATATGATTCAGGGAAACCCCTGGGCCAATCTGTTTGAAGGGAAATCAACCATTGAGGTCATGAATGCCATGGATTTTTCAGCCATGGTTCTCGGCAACCACGAATTCGATTTTGGGCAGGAGGTTCTGAAAAAAAGAATTCAGGAGGCCCGATTCCCTGTTCTGGCCGCCAATGTTCAAGGTCTGTCGGACATCAAACCCTATGTGCTCAAAGAAATTGCCGGGTTAAAAATAGCCATTATCGGACTTGTCACTGAAGAAACCCCCACAAGTACGCATCCTAAAAATGTCATAGGGTCTGGTTTTTTCTCCCATGATCGATTCAACGCAAAAGGTTCTCCAGGAGTTAAGGGACAAGCCTGATCTGGTGATTGTCCTTTCTCATCTCGGATTGCCGGCTGATCTCCGACTGGCCAGGGCGGTTAAAGAGATTCAGGTCATCGTCGGCGGACATACCCATACCCGTATCGAGAATCCCCTATGAAAGTCAATGGCACCTTAATCGTTCAGGCCTGGGAACACGCTAAAGTCTTGGGCATCTTGGATCTTACGGTTCGAGATCGAAAAGTGATCCAATATGATGGAAAATTAATCGTCATCCGGCCGGATCAACTCAAGCCCGATCCATTGGTGGCTGAAATCGTTGACCGTTATAAAAAACAAACGGCCACCATTCTTGATGAAGTCATTGGTGAAGCCCAAGTGGATTTGCAGGGTAATGACTCCCGGTCACAGGAAACCAACCTGGGCAATCTGGTGGCCGATATCCTAAGGCAGGAGACCAAGGCCGATGTGGCCTTGACCAATGGGGGAGGTATTCGCGCGGATATTTTAAAAGGCCCGATCAGTATGAAGGATATACTTTCAGTCCTGCCCTTTTCCGACTATCCCGTTGTGCTAAAAGTCAAAGGACAGGAATTGAAAAGTATTTTTGAATACGGGCTGGCCGGACCTGATAGATCCGGCGGGGGATTTCCCCAGGTTTCCGGGATCAGGTTGACTTATAACCCTGCAGCCCCGGAAGGTCAACGAATCAAAGATCTCCGGGTCGGAGGAAAACCTTTAGACCCGAACGCCTGGTATTCCCTGGCTACTATCGATTTTCTGGTTGCCGGAGGGGATGGTTACATCATGTTAAAAAATATCATGGAAACTCAAGAAAAGGGTTCGGCCCAAAATGGTCGAATCCTTTTATTGGATTCCAGCCGGAAGATCCAAGACTTGGTGACTGATTATATCAAAATAAAAAAACAAATTTCCGCATCGGTGGAAGGCCGAATTCAAAAGGAGGACTAAGTAATACGTATCTGGCTTAATGATCAACCCATTGTCCTCGTTCCAGGCATGAAAGTCCGTCAGGCCTTGATCCAGGCCGATCTTATTCGGGAAATAGAAAAGGGGGCCAGGGTCTTTGATGAATGGGGCAATGAAGTCGGCCTGGATGGGGCCTTGGAAGATGGAATGCGTTATGTACTGAAATCGATCGCCTAATAGGCAATAAGAAAAGGAAAAAGGAATGGTTCAAGATGATAATGAGATAAATTTTGCCGAACTTTTTGAGGCCAGTGCCCGATCAGCCGGAGACCGGCCCCTTGTACCCGGGGAAACCATAAAGGGGAAAGTGGTTCTCGTTACGGCCGATACGGTCTTTATCGATTATGGGGCCAAATCAGAAGGCTGGGCCGATTTAAAAGAATTTCTCGATGAAAAAGGCGAGGTAAGTATTAAACCGGGCATGGATGTGGAGCTGGCCTTTATCGGATATGGGCCTTCAGGGGCCCAATTGGGTAATTGTCTGCGCATAACTTCCGGGAGCGGCGGCGGCGAATTGCTGAGAAAAGCCTTTGAATCCGGGATATCCATCGAGGGAACGATAACCGGGACCAACAAAGGCGGCCTGGAAGTCACCGTTTCAGGGACCAAAGCCTTCTGCCCTTTTTCTCAAGCGACCTTGACCTATCTGGACCGGCCAGAAGTCTTGGTAGGCACCGTCCAAAAATTCAAAGTCACCCAATTTGAAGAGGATGGAAAAAACATCGTGGTCTCCAGGCGGGCGGTGTTGCAGGAAGAAAAAGAGGCCTTGGCAGTAAACACACGGAAACGTCTGGGCATTGGAGAGGTGTTACCGGGGCGGGTGACCCGCCTGACACCCTTTGGGGCCTTTGTTGATCTGGGTGGGATAGAAGGGCTGGTCCATATATCGGAAATCTCACGCAGTCAAGTTAACGATCCAGCAGATCATCTAGCCATGGGTCAGGAAGTGAATGTTCAAGTTTTGCAATTCACTTCGGATGAAAAAGGCAATGAGCGCATCAGCCTGTCCCTTAAAGCTCTGGAACCCGATCCCTGGGAAACAGGCCTTGGTTTTGATGAAGGAGATATTGTTTTAGGAACAGTTCGCAACCTGGCTCCCTATGGGGCTTTTGTGGAAGTTGCCCCGGGTATAGAAGGGCTGGTTCATATATCGGAAATAACCGATAAGCGCATCCGCCATCCCAAGGAAAAGCTTAAAGAAGGGCAGGAAGTGGAAGTCAAGGTACTGGAGATCAATAAAGAACAAAAGAGGATTTCTCTTTCCATCAAGGAAGTCTCACCTTTGTCGGAATCAGCACAGGAATCCTTTGACAAGGAAACGATCCGAACCGGTGATGTGATTCGAAGGCGGGCTAAAACAGGTCCTGCTGAGTTCTTTCCAGATTCAGACCATGAAGAGTCCTTTCAATGTGCCGGATCAAATGGAAATCCCATCCCGGCAGGAAACCCAGGCTCCCAGGCTTCCGCAAATCGGTTTGGTGGTCAAAGGGATAGTCCGTTCCGTTAAACCTTATGGATTATTTATTGACCTTCCTGATCTGGGATCACACCAGAGCGGTCTCCTCCATAACAGTCAGGTAGCAGTTTCAGAAAGAATCCAGTCCAAAAAAGGCTTCAAGGAAGGGGATGAATTTTGGTGGAAATCATAAAGATTGATGAACCAAGGCAGAATTTCCCTTTCCCAGAAATCGGTTATGGAGAACCAAGACAGGGCTGAGTTAAATGAATTTCGAAATCGAGTCAAAGAAACCGGGAAATTGGGCACTATGGCCGATTTGTTTAAGAAAAAGACTCATGGGGGTGACTGATGACCCTGATGGAATTTTCAATGATCCCTCTGGATAAAGGGGCAAGTTTCAGTGAATATGTGGCCCGGATATTGACCATTGTCGATCAAAGCGGGCTTGATTACCGGCTGAACCCAATGGGTACCGTGGTCGAAGGGCAGTGGGATGATCTCCTGGCCTTGCTGACTCGCTGCTTTCGTGCTTTGGAACAGGATTCCGACCGAATCAGCCTCCAGGTCAAATTTGATCATCGAAAGGGTTCGGACCCAAGGATAGACAGCAAGGTCCGCAGTGTTCAGGCCAAAACCGGCCGCATTTAAAGATTTCTTGAAGAATATTTCAAAATTGAATAAAGAGACCAATTTTTTGTCCAATAACAACAAAAATTCGGAGAAAATATCCCAATTAAAATAATTATCGAAATAGCGCTACCAGATATCTTATTGAAATAATAAACTATTTATTGAAAACTAATTATTGCTGTGCTGGCATCTGTTTTGCATTAATAATAATTGGGAAAATATATATTTTCTATGCAAGATACCAATGACTGAAAAGACCCTTAGGGATTTTTAGTGATCCAAATTTTCAGGAGTATTTTTGTCTTGACATTTATTAACATTTTGTTATTCTATTAAAAACTGAAAAAGGCAAACCAGGCCGAAAAGGCTGGGACGCAAAGATCCAGACCCGATTTCAATCTTTATTGAAGGGTGGCTGATCCGCCAGTTATGAAACAAAAGATAGAAGCAAAAAGTTCATTCGATCAAGATACCCATCTTTATTTATTTCCTACCGGTCAACTATTTCTTGTCCCGATAATTTGGATCAAAAAGGATTCTCCCTTGTTGAGCTCCTGATTGTTGTCGCCATATTAGGCATTCTGAGCATTATCGCTGTTCCCCAAATTAATACGATAATCAATAAATACCGGTTAACCGGGGCTACCCGTTTGGTATGGGGGGATCTGCAAAATGCAAGAATGACCGCATTAAAAGAGAATCAATCCATTCTGGTCGAGTTTAATTCGTCGATCTATTATTTTGTCCGAGTAAGTACCAGTGCTACGATTTTTACCAGATCTCTGGGGACTGAATACCCCAATATTACTGTTGCCTTGCAAGCTGGGAACAGCATCACCTTCTCCTCTACTGGACAGACTACCGCAGCCACTGTTATCGTTCAAGGCCCTTCGGGTACCAAAACCCTGAGTATTAGTTGGACGGGGAGGATCATAATAAATTGACCTTTAAAATTAAAGATAACCAAAAAGGATTCACTCTGCTTGAGTTCGTCGTTGCCGTGACGATCCTGGCTGTGGGAATATTGGCTATGGTCGGTTTGCAGTCAACTGCCATAAGAAGCAGGACCTCCGCCAAATGGGAAACAGCGGCCACCACTCTGGCTGAACAAAAACTTGAGGCATTGAAAAGTTCAGGTTATTCCGGTCTTACCAATACCAGTTGGTCCACGGCGGAATCGATAACCCTTACTGGTCTGGGTACTTTTTCCCGAATCTATCAGATCAGCGATTCGGTAGCCAGCTACCTCAAATATATTCAAGTTAGTGTTTCCTGGACCAATCAACAGGGGGTCTCTAAACAAGTTAATCTGGCAACCTATGTCTCCAAGAAGAGTTAAAATGAAACGATTTCTATCTCATAGAGGTTTTACTCTCATTGAACTGTTAATGGTCATGGGTATTTTGGTAATCCTCTTTGTCGCCTTGAGTTCCTTATCAACCTCAGCCAACTGGATGTATTCAAACCAGGCCAGCTTGATCGATGTCCAGGATAGGATTAGAGAGGACCATGGAATTTGTAGTCAGGACCTTACGAAACGGGGTGACCTCCTCCGTTACCATATCAGGAACCAGCCCAAATCAATCCCTTTCTCTAAACATGGTGGAAGATGTTGGCCAGTCCACCGGCAGCAACAGTTCAACGACCATCAACGATACGGCCAAGGCCTGGACAGCCAATCAATGGCAAAATTATTATGTGCAAGTCTCTTCCGGTACCGGAAGTGGACAAGGATGGAAACAAATCAGTTCCAACACCGGCACCCAATTGACCATCAGCAGTTCATGGGCAACCGTTCCTGATGCGACTTCTCAATACCTGATTTCATCCGCCAACTCCTTCGCCAGGTCGGGAAATAACCTCCAGTATACCAAAAACGGCAGCACTTCCGTTCTTACTGCCTCCATTACCGGATTTACGGCCAGTCTGTCCGGTACTCAAGTCAACATCACCCTTTCGGCTCAAACCACCAATACTCTACTGTACACAGGATCTACCGGTACAGTAACACTCCAGTCAAGCGTCACTTTAAGAAATTAGGAGGATAACCATGGATCAAACTAAAATCAAGTGTCTTCATCCAGCGTCAAACGATAAAGGGATGGCCCTGATTACGGCTTTAATTATACTGATCATCCTTTCGGCTTTGGGGATTTTTGCCGCTAATTCTTCGATAGTTGAAGGTTGGCGTTCGTACAACTACCGTTACTTGAAGCAGGCCTTTTATGCCGCCGACGCCGGGATCGAAGACGGGATCAGCCGTCTGGTAAGAGGTGTGGTTTCGGATACTGGTTCGACAACATCCACGACCTGGAATACTGGCAACACCTATACCTCTGCTAATTTTACTTCTCCTGCCAATCCTTACAATAGTTTTACCATAGTACACCGATTGGTGGGAAACCCGGGAGCAATGCCCAGTTCCGGGTCAACACAATATCTCATTGCTTCCACCGGCACTTCAGGCACAGCCAAGGCAAACATTGAAGCTGTCATTACTTTAAATTCGACCAGCAATTCTCCCTTTACTGGTGCCATGACCGGGTGTGACGGAGTAACCTTTTCAAGTAACGGAAGCACCAACAGCTATAGTTTTTCGGGCCAACCGACGAATGGGAACAATGGGAACGTCACCACCACCGTTGCCAATGCCAATATAACTTTTAGCAGTAACTCTAATATTCATGGAGCAGTGCATGCCACCGGCAATATCACCCTGGCCAGTAATACCGATCTCTATGCCCAAAATGTCCTGGCCGATGGGAATATAACCATGTCCGGTAATGCCATAATCTATGATAGTGCCTTTTCCGGCGGCAATATTTCTCTGTCAAATAATTCTCTTGTTTCTGGAAATGCCACGGCCTCAGGGACCATTAGTCTCAGTGGAAATGCCCATATTGCCGGAATCCAATCCCCCAATAGCCCACCGGCATCCCCGTTTGTTCCCACCCCGACTTGTGACCCCCTGAATGTAACAACTCTGTTTCCCACTGAAAAAACCCTTATCAGCGGCAGTAATAACAACAGCGGATTAAGTTCCAGTTATTATACCGCTGGGACCAAGGCCTACTCCATTGGCGGTAATAGCACCTCCACCCTGGGAATGGCCGGCCAAAACACAAATTATTATTTTTCCAGCTTCACGATGAACTCCAATGCAGTTATAACCGTCTCGGGAAACGTGACTATGTACATTAATCAGGGAAATTTTGCCTTAAACAGTAATAGCCAAATAATATTTGCTAATACTAGTACAAAGTTAACGATTTATGAAGACACGGGTTCGTTTATTCTCAATTCCAATACTTATATTAATAATGCGGGCGACCCTCAAAACCTACAAATCTATTCCAATGCCCAGAATAATACCATTCCCCCGGCAAATTCCAGTGCTTACATGGTAGCCCTGAACTCCAATTCTGGATTGAATGGCGTGGTCTACGCTCAAACGCCGCTGTTAACATGTCTTCCAATTCCGACCTCTATGGATCAGTAAGGGGGAATTACGTAAATATGGGTTCCAATGCGACCTTTCATTATGATGAGGACCTGGCGAATGCAAACTTTGGCGGACCTCAGACTATTACAGGGTACAGTTTAATAAGTTGGCGTCAAAAATTTAATTAGGGGGCCGGGGTTATCAACAGAAGGATTTTTATAGCCAATATTGCCGGGGTGGAGGGAAAATATTAATACCACGGGAATAATACCTGGGGGACACCTTCCTGGATAACCAGCGGGGGGAAACTTCTGATATTTATTACCTTTTACTGGACTTCATGAAGCCAGATATATCGATAAACCTTAGAGGTTGATATTCTTTATCCCGTTTTTCTTTTCTTGTTCTTTGACTGTGGCTTCTCTGGCAATTTCATTAAGCTGTCTCAACCGGGATTCGATCAGAAAATTGAAACTATTTTGAGGATAGGTCCCGTCTTTTTTCTTTTTCCCGGCTTTTTTCCCGGTTAATAATTCCAAACCCTGTTCGATATGGGTTATGGGATAGATATGGAACCGTCCTTCCCGGACCGCCTCCACCACTTTCGTCTTCAGCATCAGGTCTTTGACATTGGCCTCCGGGATCATGACCCCTTGTTTCCCGGTAAGGCCTTTTTCCCGGCAGACTCAAAAAACCCTTCAATCTTTTCATTGACCCCGCCGATGGGTTGGATCTCCCCTTTTTGGCTGACTGAACCGGTAACGGCAATCCCTTGAAAAATAGGAACTTGCGGCCAAGGAGGACAAGCAAGGCCAATAATTCGGCCCCGGAAGCGCTGTCCCCGTCCACCATGCCATAACTCTGTTCGAAGGCGATGCTGGCCGATAGGCTCAGGGTTTATCGAGGGCATATTTCCCTTTCAAATAGCCGCTTAAAATCATCACCCCTTTGGTATGGATATTTCCGCTCAATTTGGATTCCCGGTCGATATCCACCACCCCTTCTTTACCCAGAGAACAATTGGCGGTTATTCTTGAAGGACGGCCGAACTGATAATCCCCCATCAGATAAACAGAAAGACCATTGACCTGGCCCAACCTTATATCCATCGGTTTCCACCTTGATATCCCCCAGGGTAATCATTTCCTGCAACTTCTCTTCATACAAATTTGAGCGGAAAATTTTTTCTTCCACGGCCTTTTCGATATGTTCGGCCATGATCAAAGGACTTTGCCCTTGGGTGGCCCAATAATGGGCTTCCTGGATCAAATCATTGATTTCGGCCAGTTGTAAAGAGAGCTTGAAGTTTCGCCCGGTAAGTTCCGAACTGTATTCAATCAACCGGGCCGCCCCGCTTTTGTGCAGGGGCAACAACTTCCTTTCCCGGCAATAACGGGCGATATATTGGATATAGTCTGTTAGGGGAGCCTCCTGAAGATCCATCTGATCGTCCAATTCGGCCTTCACCTTGAACATTTTGGGGAAATCCTGATCTCCCATATAAAGGAGGTGATAGAGATAAGGTTCCCCGATCAAAAGAATCTTAACCTGAAGGGGAATGGGTTCCGGCTTGAGGGTCTTGGTGCTGATCATACCCAGTTGTTCTCCCAAATCCTCAATCAGGATCTGTTTGTTTTTCAAAGACCGTTTCAGACCTTCCCAGGAGAAATACCATCGCAGGAGATCCAGGGCCTTGATAATCAAAAATCCCCCATTGGCCCGATGCAAAGAGCCCGGACGGATCATACTGAAATCGGTAAGCAAGGCCCCGAACTGGGCCTGTTTTTCAATAGTTCCGAAAAGATTGGGATAGGTCGGATTGGTTTCAAAAACAACAGGAGCACCTTTGGTTTCGGTATGATCGATTAAAACATTGACTTCATAACGGGTCAAAGAGGGTTCCAGGCTCGGCATGGGGAACGGGCCGGGAGGAACCGGCTTGGCTTTGAAATCATCTATGTTTCGGATGATATCATCCTTGATATCTTTTAAATGCCTGAGCAACTGGGGAAATTCTTCATATTTTTCCTGCAGTTCTTCGATCAAATGGCCGACCGAAAACAGGGCAACTCTTTTATCCAGTTCTTTTATTTTTTTCCGCAGGTCTTTTTCCTTGTTTTTGATTATTCGAACCACCTGGTTCATTTCCACCTGGAGGACTTCGCTTTTTTCTCTCAGTTGTTTTTTGTCCTCATCGTTTAGGGATTTCAAGGTCTCTTCATCCATGGGCTGACCATCTTTGGCCGGCATAATGACCATACCCACCTGACTGACATTTAAAATAAATCCTTGCCCCAGGGCCTTTTCTTCCAAAGCTGTAAGGATTTCTGTCCGGTCAGCATTGAATTTTTTTAAAAGTTCATCTTTTCTTTGGGCATAATCATCACTTTCAAACACTTCGGGAACATCTCTCTGCAACTCACCGATCAGTTCTTCGATATCTTTTTTTAATTCTTTTCCTTTGCCGCTGGGCAGGGATAAGGCCTTCGGACGGTCGGGTTCTTTGAAATTATGGATATAACACCAGTCGGGTGGAGGGTTTTTCCCTCGGGCAATTTCCTCAATCAGGGTCCGGGTGATATAAGTCATCCCGGCCTTGGGCGGTCCGGCTACATATATATTATAATCCAGCCCATCCATACCAACGCCGAAAAGTATGGCCCGGACGGCCCGCTCTTGGGAAATCACCTTGTCAGGACTACAGCCAACTCCTCGGTCGTCTCAAAGCCCAGGCTGTCGGGATCGCAAATCCTTCGAAGTTCTTCCGGGGTCAATTCCTTAAATCCATTTTCATCTCCTACTTTCCGGATGTCATTTTGGAAATATCGTTCAGTGCGACGGGAAAAAATAATTTTCTCCACTTTTAGCACAGGTCCATTTTGGTTTTCAAGGGATTAATATGCGAAATAGGAGGAATCCATTGGTCCCTAAAATAAAAAAGGTGAATTGGAATTCAATTCCACCTTATTATTGGTTCAATTTGTCTCCTCATTTTCCAAAATTTACAATTTACCATTCAAATGGTTTCATTCGATATTAAATTTTGGAATCCGACATTGATAAATTCATAAAAAGCATTTCTACCTGTTACTTATAATATTCGTCGTCCGTCACTTCTCATCCGTCACGGTCTTAGTTCTATCCTCTTCCTTCATCTCGAAAGAGGAATTAGAAGATGGAAGAGTCGAAATCTGGTACTCATTAAAATCTTGAGGGGTCGCTCCTTTACTCCCTTGTTCAACCTCTCCTTCCAAGGTCATGACTTCCTCAAAAACCGGAATGACGATCCCTCTTTTAACCATGATGTTATAAATGACACCGGCCCTTTTGGCCACATAACGGGAATTTCCAAGGGGATTGAATTTTTTAGGATTGGGGAGGATTACAGCCAGTCGGGCCGCCTCTTCCGGACTGAGGGCCGCAGCCGATTTTCCATAATAATAGCGGGCAGCAGCCTCAATGCCGAATATCCCTTCCCCCCATTCCACTACATTGAGGTAGAGTTCAATAATTCGTTTTTTACTCAGAGACCTTTCGATCCTCCAAGTCAATATGGCCTCTTTCAATTTCCGGAACGGATTCTTGGCAGGGGTCAAATAGAGATTCTTTATGAGTTGCTGACTGATCGTGCTCCCCCCGACCTTAAATTTTCGAGCCTTAAGGTCCCTTTTCCATGGCTTTTTGTATGGCCTCAAAGTCAAACCCTTCATGAAACCAGAATTTATCATCTTCGGCAATGATTACCGCCTTGATCAAGTAGGGAGAAATCCGGGATAATGGGACCCATTGCTGCCTGATGTGAATTTGCCTCCCTGTTTTCTGCCATTCTCTTTCCCGGTATTCCATAAAAGAGGTCTTCCCGGGGTTTTCCTTTTTAAGTTTGGAGACATCGGGGATTATTAAATAAAAACTGACATAAATAATGAAGGCGGATAAAATTGCCAGAATTAATTTTTTAGCCATGATTTGCCCTTCTAGATACCATCTGGTTTCACCGCCGGATTTCACTTGTTTTTAAACTTCAATTTCCGTAGTGACCTTATCGAATTTTATGCGTAATTTCTATTAAAATAGTATTTCAGAGTCTTTTATGTTAGGATAATTTCCCTATGCCTACTCGTCAGGATTTACGAAATTTGGCCATCATTGCCCATGTGGATCACGGCAAGACCACTCTGGTGGATGCCATGCTCTGGCAGAGCGGCATCTTCCGGGACAACCAGCAGGTCGTCGAGCGGGTCATGGACAGCATGGATCTGGAACGGGAAAAAGGCATCACCATTATGGCCAAAAATACGGCCATTGTCTATCAAGGGGTCAAGATCAATATCGTCGATACCCCCGGGCATGCCGATTTCGGCGGGGAAGTGGAACGGACTTTGAATATGGTGGATGGGGTCATGCTCCTGGTGGATGCCACGGAAGGGCCCCTGCCCCAGACCCGGTTTGTCCTGGGCAAGGCCCTGGAACGCAGGCTCCCCCCTATCGTGGTGATCAATAAAATTGACCGGCCGGATCGGCGTATTAAAGAAGTCCTGGATGAAATTTACGATCTTTTTATCGATCTGGAGGCCACCGAAGACCAGCTTGATTTTCCGGTTCTTTATACCAATGCCCGGGCCGGCATCGCCTTGACCGATCCCGAAGGCCAGGGACAAAATCTGACCCCTCTTTTTGAAGCCATTTTCAGCGGCCATCCCCGCCCCGGCCTGTGACCCGGAGGCCCCTTTGCAGTTCCTGGTGACCAATCTGGATTACAGCGATTATGTGGGCCGGATTGCCGTGGGCAAGATAGTCAGCGGCCATTTAAAACTAAGGCAGGAAGTGGCCCTGCTCAAGAGGCGGGGAGATGACCGGCAAGGCTCATCCTCAGCCAGGTTTATACCTATGAAGGGCTCAACCGGGTGGAGCAGGAATCTGATTGAGGCCGGGGATATCGCCGCCGTGGCCGGAGTGGCCGATGTTTTTATCGGCGACACCCTGGGCGACCCCGATGATCCCCGACCCTTGCCGAGTATTACCGTAGAAGAACCGACCCTATCCATGGTCTTTTCCGTCAACACCTCTCCCCTGGCCGGCAAGGAAGGACGTCTCTTGACCTCCCGGCATATCAAGGAACGGCTGGACAAGGAACTGCTTTACAATGTCAGTATCGGCGTGGAAGCAGGCGGAAAACCGGGATTCTTTTAAAGTCAGCGCCCGGGGGAACTGCAGTTGGCCGTCTTGGTGGAAATGATGCGCCGGGAAGGTTTTGAGCTTTCCCTTTCCAAGCCGAAGATCATCACCCGACAAATCGATGGGAAGCTTATGGAACCGCTGGAACTGGCCGTGGTGGACATCCCTGAAGAGCTACGTCGGGGTAGTCAGTGAAAAACTCAGCGCCCGCCGCGGCCGGATGACCAAGATGATCAACCACGGCTCCGGCCGGGTGCGTCTGGAATTCGAAATCCCTTCCCGGGGACTGATCGGTCTTAGGAGCCAGTTTCTTAACCGATACCCGGGGCACCGGGCTGTTCAATACCCTGGTCATCGGTCACTACGCCTTATGCCGGGGCCATTCCCGTCCGGCCGAACGGGGTCCTGGTTTCCGACCGGCCGGGCAAGGCCGTAGCCTATGCCATCTTTCACCTTCAGCCCCGGGGAATTATTTTCGTCAATCCCGGTGATCCGGTCTATCGCCGGTCTGATCGTGGGGGAAAATTCCCGACCCGAGGACATGTGGGTCAATATCACCAAAGAAAAAAAACTGACCAATATCCGGGCCGCCAATGCGGATGAAGCCTTGCGCCTGGTCCCGCCCCGACGCTTTACCCTGGAACAGGCCATGGAGTATATCAATGACGACGAACAGGTGGAAGTCACCCCCCTATCCATCCGCCTGCGCAAGACGAAGACCACCAGATAAACTTAAATCGAAACCCTTGACCCAAAAGCTTCAAAACAGGAATAACCGAAAGCCTCTGGTACCTTCAGATAATAAATTTCTTGACAAATTAGCCGGTTATACCATACAAAATCCAAAGGTCTCTTTATTAAAATTCACCCCAAAAACCACGCCCTTCTTGGGCTTTTCGGAAGGAACCCATGGAACAGGAAAAGAAAGAAATTCAAATTAAGATAAAAAAATTGGAAGCCCAACTCAAAAATTGGGGTATTGATCTTGAACAATTTAAAGCCAAGGCGGGCAAAACAAAGGCTGAAACGAAAGTCAAACTCGATCAGGAAGTTGCTGCCTTACGCACAAAGTGGAATGGATCACGAAAGAAACTCGACGAGTTAAAGAAAGCAGGCGGCGCTGCATCCGGAGAATTGAAAAAAGGCGTCGAAAATGCTTTGCGCGAATTAAAAAAAGCCTTCGATAACGCTACTGCAAAATTTAAGTGAGAGTTTGACAAAGTCGGATATCAATCTTGAACAATCAACAGGATGAAAGCTTTGGTCGTCACCAAATTAGATTGACAACCTTGAAATTAAAATGGCCCAAGACCTGTTTAGAGAAGCTTGGATTGAAAGCTAGTTAAAGCAATGTCGTCGGCATTAACTTCTTCCTGTAATCGTTCATTTGCCATTTTTGAAAAATCAAAAGAGTACAAACGGTAATTAACAAAAAGGGACTTGAAATTTATTGACTTTTTACCGATTAAGGAGTAGGAAATATAAAGCAATTTAACCAAGTTTTCTTGTTGGCAACCTTTAACCAAGGGAGTGTCGATGGAAGAAAAATAGACCCCATTTCTTAAGATAGAGATGGGGTTTTTTAATTTAAGGTGCAATTTTTAAATGGGCTTATTAGACTAAGAGGGACTTCTTTCAGGAAAAAGAAAGGCCAAATTCTAAGTAAGGAGTTGCTATGGACAATGAGGGAATCGCCATCGTTGGAATAGGCAAAGGAGGCTTGGCTTTTCTAAGAGTTCTTTTAAATATCCCCGATATAAACATCAAATATGTTTGTGATGTAAACCCCAATTCACCGGGGATGATGTATGCTGCTTCACACAATATCAAATGTGTAACGAATATAGACCCAATCCTCAATGACCATGAAGTTACATTGATTTTTGAAGCCACGGGCAGAAAGTCTGTTTTCCAGGAATTACAGCAAAAAAAGTCTCCTGAAACCAGTCTGGTTGGTTCGAAAGGAACTAAAGCGATATTTAGTTTTATTGACTCCTATGATGAAGTGAACAAGAATCTGAGATCATATAAGCTCAATCTCGAAAAAAGAATTATAGAAAGAACCGAAGAACTGGAAGCCGCCAATCTTGAGCTTCAAAAAGAGAAAGATATTGCTGACAAGTTGTATTTAAGACAGCAAGAAATTAGTGAAGAAAAAACAAAATACCTTCTCCATGCCACCCACCAATTGAAAGCTCCTTTTGCCGCGATACAGAGCTTCCTTGATATTATCCTGGAAGGATATGCCGGTGAAATAAATGAAGAAACCAAAAATATCCTGTTAAAGATCAATACAAGATCCAAACTGCTCACCACCGTTATCAATGAAATGCTTGAACTGGCTAAATTAAAAACCTTTTCCAAAGATGAGGTTTCTATGGATAGTAATGACCTCTCCGATATCCTTTCTTACGTGATTGGGAATTTTGCCGTTGTTGCCAAATCGAAGAATATCACGATAAACTTTCAAAAACCCGAAGCCCCTTTACTGGTCTTTTGCGATAAAAAACAAATCAATGCTCTTTTTTCGATATTGATTGAAAATGCTTTAAATTATTCCCCAGACAATACCACCATAGATATTGATTTAGTCGAAATGGCCAATGACAGAGTTTGTTTTGAGATCAGAGATCAAGGGATTGGCATGGCGGAGGATGTTCAGGACAGGATCTTTGAAGAATATTTCAGAACGAACAATGCCGTCAGCTTCATGCCCAATGGAACCGGTTCTGGGTTTGGCCATAGCTTCTCAAATTGCCAAGATCCATCATACGCATATTAATGTAAATAGTAAAATCAATGAAGGTTCGACCTTTTCAATTATATTTAATAAGTCTATTTGATTTTTAGAATTTATTTTGTCACAATATAGATGAGAGAAATGGCTGTAGAGGTTAATCTTTTAATCAGGAGGTATTTATGCACAAAGTATATGTTATTGATGATGACAGGGATATCGTAGAATCGATATCGATTGTTTTGGAAAAAAATAACTATGAGGTTGGCGCTCAGTATGATGAAACCAATATTGACAGCAATCTAAAACAATTCAAACCGGATCTTATTATCCTTGATGTTATGTTCCCAGAAGATTCATCGGCAGGATTTGAAATCGCTAGAAAAATTAAAGCCAACAAAGAGTTCTCCATGATCCCTATTATTATGCTATCGGCCATTAATGAAAGAGGGATTTATATGGGTAAATTTTCTGACCAAGATCTCGATGATTCCTGGATTCCCGTGAGCATGTTTTCTTGAAAAACCCATCAACCCCAAAGATCTGGTGGAAAAAGTAAATTCTTTTTTTGTTGAATGAGGTTAGGACTGGGGTATCTCCGGTTCTCAAGAAGTTTGGTTAAATTGAATAAGACGGTAGTCCAGTTATGATTCTGTTGATTTAGTTCATTTACCCGAACCGGCCGAGAAGTTCATTCACCGATCAGTTTCATATTTTTAAAGAGATTCAATTGATAATCCGAAGAGGTCTCCCCCGGAAGGGTGGCGGTCAAAACAATTAATCAACAAGATTCTTTTGCACCCTGGTCTTATGGTAACCAACCAGAGACCCCCACCCAAACATTAAAACTCTCGGACTTCAGATAGACTCTACGGATTTCCAGCTTCATTCCCTTTTTCTTCCGCCCTGTTTTTCTTCTTGATCCTGTATTTCCCTTGTTTTATACTCTTTCGATCAAAAAGGAAATTCTTATCACATAGAATACAAGGAGGATAAAAAAATGGATGATTGGAAACACAAGATGACATGCTTAACGGAGTGTCCGCGGTGCCATAAGCCATTACATTCCCATGATTCTAGGATTTTGTCGTGTTATGATAATGAACCCATATGCATGGACGGTAAAAAGATGAAGAAGCTCGTCCTGATTATGAAGAGACGTCAAAGAAAATGATCGGACAATGCTGATAGAAACCGAGTTAAAACAAGGAAATCCGGATCCTATTGTTTTTAATCATTTTTATCCTTATAAATGCCTATGCCATCCTCTCTTAATCTTCCCCAGAATTAAGGAAGGCCCTTTGATTCTAACTCATTTCCTTTATGCTCTCAAAATCAAGTCATAAAAAAGCAGAAAAGGAGGACCGATTGAAAGTAATCAGAGACGAAGAAGTGATTGATGCGGAGTTGCGCAGAACTTTGCCCGAGTTTTTCGGATGAACGAAGAAACGGAAAAGTCTGAGGCTTATCCTACCGGAAGGAGGAATGAAAAAGGCTCACCAGGAGGCCATAGATACCTGCCCGGTCTCCTGTATCCATTAGGAGGAATAACTTAAGGGGAAGGATCAGAGCCTGATAGAAAATACCAAAATCTGGTAAGGAGGAGCAAATGGCCGAACAGGACAAGATGACCATTATCGTCTTCAGCGGGGAGATGGATAAAGCCCTGGCCGCTTTTAACCTGGCTATCGGCGGGGCGGCATCCGGAATGGAAGTAACCATGTTCTTTACCTTCTGGGGACTTAACCTCATCAAGAAGAATGAAGGCCGGATTAAGAGCAAAGGGATAATGAGAAAAATGCTCAATACCATGAACCGTGGCGGCTCCAAAAGATTGCCCTTATCCAAATTTCACATGCTGGGTATGGGCAAGTGGATGATGCAGAAACTCATGCAGGATATCAAGTTTCCCCAGGTGGAAGAGCAGATCAAGATAGCCCAAGAGTTCGGCGTTAAGTTTATTGCCTGTACCACGTCCATGGGGATGATGGGAATCGGCCATGAGGCTTTTATCCCGGAGGTGGAACATTTTGCCGGTGTAGCCACCTATCTGGCTGCTGCCAGGGACAGCAAGATCAATCTGTTTATATAAAGGAGTGATAATGAAAGCAGATGAACACTGGATTGTGTGGGGCTTTACTGCCCCATGCCCATAGTGAAGACGGCCCGAAAAATTAAAGGATTAAAGACCAGGACAGGTCCTGGAAGTGCTGGCCGATGATGAAGGGATAAAGCAGGATATGCCAAACTGGTGCAAGCAAACAGGCCATGAGTGCCTTGGCGTGGAAGAAGAAAAAGGGAACCTTCCATGCCTATGTCAAAAATAAGGGTAAATTACCTTGCTTCTCTCTAATGCTAACCTCTGGGTTTATGGCAAACCAACCAGTGCCCCCCACCTAAACCCAAATCCCTCGAACTTCAGATAGACAACTACTTCCTCCCAGCTTCCTTTTTATTAGGATCAGGAGTTGCAATTTTCTGCATTTACAAGGCCTTTTGAGAAAATCCCACAAGCCCTGAAAAGGAAAAAATTTCCCCCAAATTTTTGAGAATGGGTGTCCCCAGTTCACTTTCTCTATTTATTAGGTTAATATTTCCCTCCCTGGCATTATTACTAATTGATATTACTGTATTTACTAATGTTTCCCATTTTTTATGGAAATCTTGTCTTTTGTTTCTTTTTTCTACTCAACTCATCAAAAACCAACTTTTTATCAATTTGCGGGTTGTGTCTTTTAATGATATTCTCCCTTTTTAATTTTTTTCTTGACACTTTATTTTTCCATTCCTGTAACATTTACCAATAGTTCATGAGAAAATTCTTAATCTTATACTCTCTCGTAATTAAAATAGCTACCTGATGCGCAGGGAGGGTGTTCCTGTCGCCTCACTTTTAGAAAGAATAACATCAGCCAGCCGGAATTACGCAATGAGGTGAATACTCTAAGAATAACACACACTATTTTGGATATACCCCAAAAACGCCCAGATCGGGAGATGTAATGGAAATTTGACCGATAGTATGCACTATCCCTTTATATAATGAAGGAGGGCTACAATGAAAAGGTATGTATTAGGAGCATCTTTCTGGCTGTCTTTCTTGTCTCACTTTCCCTTAAAGATGCGTTGGCTATTCCTGCGTTTGCCAGGAAATACAAAATTCCACCTGTACGACCTGCCATACCGTCTTTCCGAAACTATCCGCCTTGGGGAGCCTTTCAGATTGAACGGCTATAAGTTCCCGATACCGATGAACTCTATGTCAAGGACCAGCCGGTCAGCATGGGGGCCGAGCCCTACAAAAAAGTATTCCCCAATTCTACCCTGTTTTTCCGACATCCCCGGGACGCCTCCTCTTTCAATTCGGACCACCGGAGCCGTGAATGTCAATACCGGTAGCGCTAACCGGAACCATACCAATAATACCGACTTCGACTTCCCGGAGAGATAGACCTGCTTGCGGCAGGTAACGTAGGGAAGGACATCCACACCTCTCTTTTTCACTAATCTCTGCCTTTACCAACGAAGCCGAAATTACCAACACCAATGGACTGGTCTGGCTGATGTGGCAGAACCTTTGCAGTAGTCTCCTCGGCAAAAACCATCTGAACATCAAAGCCGGAAATGTGGGCCGGCAATCGATCGCCTTACCCAATTCCAGGGATGAAAATAGTTTTACCATAAACGATTACCTCTATCAAGATGGTGGAACTTTGGAGTCATATTCTGATGCCTGAAGTCCAAAGACGTCGCATATACCGAGGACGCAATAATGGTCCAACTTTGCAATAAGGGACAACCACAGTATCCCGGCGAGACTTGTTCCTAATCAGCAAAACCAAAACCACTGAAAGTGATGCGTAATTCGTTGATTTTGTAACCTGCAAATTGGCGAAAGACTCAGAACCCCGTACTATCAATGGCTAGTGGGCGTACCCACCCATAAAAGGCAATGAAGTGGATCTCGGTATTTAAGTTACACTGTTGGATGCTGGTCATGCTAAGACATTAGTTAGGGTGGAGTTAATTGAAGGAACTGCTGGTGAAGTGAAAAAGATACTTAAGGATGAAATCATTTTACGAAGCAACACGGGTGAGTTAAGACAATCAAGAGCAGCCGATTGGGCAGCAGAACCACCACTTTTGTCATGGTGTCCTGATTGTGGTCCGGAACATATAAACAAGAAATCACTTTTTTATAATAAATATGCTCAGCCATACGAATGCTTTCGTTGCAAGCATGAATTTCCATATTCGAATAAACCCTTGAAAGCTAAGCGAGTACAACAAGACTCATAAGTAATCGGAATCACACTGATTCAAGCGGAGAATAAATTGGAAAACGAACCTAAATCAAAGACTTCTTTACTAAGAACTAAAGCCCCTAAGGAAGTATGATGTTGGTCTTAACCCAGACAGCAGGCTGACGGGGCTATGCTCTTAATGTTTCTGCAGGCCTGGTAAGGTCTCATTTAGTAGCTCACAAATTAGTGTTTCACCGACTAG
>CAWDKY010000050.1:0-4890 GCA_963802945.1 uncultured delta proteobacterium | reverse complement strand
GACTCCAATCGATAAATGATGGGAATGATTAGTTGTGCTTCCGCCGGAGGTTTTGGGAAGGGGGCGTGTCTTAACGGTCTCTATGGTGCTCTTATCCAATATTTCGAAACCGGAACTTTGGATGATCCTATTTCTTTAACCGATCCATCCGAACCGATGACAAAAGAAACCTGACCTTGCCCTGCCAGCCCATGCGTCGTGCCATGTCAGGGTAGTTGATGTTCCTAGGATTTTATCTCGAATATAGGCAAAGTGTTCTTTTAAATATTTGGCCTTAGCCGATTCTTTCCCGCCATCCGAATTTCCCAGGCCTGAGCCTGTTCCCGACCCTTCTTTTGACCCTCCGGGGGTTCCAGGGGATCCCTCTTGGATAGACTTTGAACCGGGTACCATTCCAAGGCCAAGAGAGCTGCCTCCTGGGTCTTGGGCTTCCGGGAGTTTCACCACCGGTGGAATCTCCGGGGAGGGTGTTAGACTGGGCCTTTCTTCCGGCAATCTGGGGGGTTCTTTTTCCTTTAAGGTTTGAGGGGCCTTGGGCTTAATCGGCTTTGTTTTTATAACAGGCGTTGGAGCCGGCGGCTCGACCTTTTTAACCTGGGCTTCCGGTTTACGCAAATTGAAATCCAATACCATTAACTTTTTGGATTGGCCGATGAAAACGCTTAGAATGATGGCAACGACAAGAATCAGGCTGTGAAGCAGAAAGGATATTTGGAAGGCCCTGGTCTGGTAATTCATGGTCCTTCCTCGGTCTGGAGACTGATGCGGGAAAATTCCAAGCCCTTGATGACATCCAGGACACTGACGAAGTTTTGCAGGATGATACTGCGATCGGCCCTGATCAAAACAGGGACTTTTTTGTTCATGGAACTCAGGTCGGTTTTCAATTCTTCCAAAGATACGGGTTTGGAATTCAAATAAATTTTCCCGGCCCGGTCGATTTCAATGGTCTGGGTTTTCAGGATTTCCCCCGCGCTTCGATGGGCTTTGGGCAGGTCCATGGGAATCATGCCGCTGGCGATAAAGGAAGAGGTGGTCAGCACAATCGTCAGGAGCACCAGCATGACATCCACCAGGGGGATGACATTGATATAATCAAACTCCTTTTCTTCCATGTTCGATCTCCCAGTTCATGAGCAGGACCTTAACTTTTCTCAGCAGAAAATTGTATAAAGAAACGGAGGGAATGGCCACCAGAAGGCCGATGGCCGTGGCCTTCAGGGCCAGGGCCAGACCGACCATGATCTTGCCCGTGTCCATAAAACCTTCTTGCCCGATCATATAAAAAGTGAGCATGATGCCCAGGACCGTTCCCAACAGACCGATATAGGGGGCATTGCTGCCGATGGTGGCGATGAGATGGATTTTTTTGGTGAGCTCCAGCTCAAGGCTCTTTTGATCCGGAAAGTCCTTCAGTTTTATATGTTTAAAGAAATAAAACCTTTCGATGGCAATCCCTATGGCAATCATGCTCAAGAGGATCAAAAATCCTATGATCCCATAATCTATGACAACTTTAAGCCATTCCATTTTTTCCCCTTCTCAATTTCAGCAAATCCCGGAGACCGAAAACGGCCGGGATGCCGGGAAAGGATACGTTTCATCATACCCAAAGTTACTAAAAATGGTACGTCAGTGCAACGCGGATGGTGCGCGGCTCGGCCGCGTGGAACATGAAGCCGTTTACCCCCTCAGCCGGTTCTCCTGGCAGCCGGGAGGTGTAATAGTAGGTTATATCGTCGGCTTTCGTATTGAGGAGATTGAAGATGTCTCCCTCAATCAACCAGTTCTTGTTAATCTTATAGCCTAAGTGGAAATAGAGCAGGCTGGTACTGGGCGAGAATTGGCTGCCGTCCTGGGTCAGGGGGCGGGGGCCGAAATATCGCCACCGCAGGCTGGCAGTCCAGCCTTGTACGTCATGCACCGTGATGGCGGAAGAAATAATTACGCTGGCCGCTTCGGGGACATAATCGCCCCCCACCGGATTGCCCAGGTAATGGGCCGAGGAGTCGGCAAAATCTGCGTCGATCGTTAGCCATTTGGTCGGCGTGTAGTAGTTTGCCCATTCCACTCCCAGGCGAAGATCGGCGGTCAGGACTGGGTTCGGTCGTACCTGCATCCCCGTCCCAGACTAGTTCGGATTGCAGCCTCAGCGCCCAGAACGTCAATGTGCTTTGGAGGTTCGGGATGGACAGAGTGCGCACACCAACCTCCGCACCCAACGTTTGCGCTATCGGTAAGGCTCGTTGCACTGGGACGCCGGTTGTCGGATCTTGCGTAGTATTTACACCCCGCGCGTCGTCGGTGTGGAAGCCCATGGCGGCGTTCAGGTAGAACTCCGTCTTTGCCCAAGGGCCGAAGATCAAAGACAGCTTGGGTCAGGAGTGTACGCAAACTGGTTTCCGCTGTCAGCGGGGTTGGGGCCATTGGTATAATAGGTGAAAAGGTTCTTGTTGTTGAAATTAATGAAATCGACGCGAAAGCCGGCAACGGTGCGAAACCATGGCAGCCAATTAATCTTGTTCTCAAAGTAGGGGGCCAGGTCCGTTTCCACGATATCATCGTCCCGAGTTGTGGACAGTACTATCCGGTTCTCGGTGTGTAACAGGCTGTCGTGGATCACGTCGTTTCGAAAGTCGAATCCGATAGTGTTTTCCATTGGCCATGCCGCACCATTTGCCGAACCATGTCCGACTCGCTCTCACCCCCTGCACCCACCGGCTGTCCTTTTGCTCGAACTGGTCCCCATGGACGGGATCATCCAGGAAGAAGGTGAAGTCATTCCAGAGCCCCATGTTGTAGTAATATGACATATCCCAGGATTTTTGTAGCCGAATGCTCGTCGGCTTGATGATATTCGGCCGACAGGGTGTAGCGGTCCGTTAGACCTCCGTCAGTCGGGTTCAGGTTTCCAAAACGGTCGATGAGTCCCTCGGCAACCGCTCGCTCCGGGATTTGGTTGGTCGCATTCCATGTGCCGTGATAGCCCATTAGCTGTTGCGCTGAAGCCCTGACTGGTGTCTCCCTGGCTGTAAGTCAACATTCCATTGTAATTTTACGATAATTCTCGGGCACGTCCCAAGGTCCGTCGGAGTGCACCAATTCAAAGGCGCCGAGGAGATTGCCCTGGCCGACCTTGGTCGAATCGGCCAACAGGCCGCGCTCATAATTCCAACTGCCGCATTCCATCTTTGCAATGCCGGCAGGAAGGGTCTGAAAGGTTTGAATATTTTCCCAACCGGCAGAGCCAAAGTCCCCCACGTTGGCGAAGTATGGCCCTTTTCCGTAGTCTATCTTCTGGATCAGTTCGGGAATGAGAAAATTGAGATCCATGTAGCCCTCGCCATGAGCGTTCGAGGGCAAGTTGATCGGAATGCCGTTGAAAAAGCTGGCCATGTCCGTTCCATGGTCGAGATTGAAGCCGCGGAGAAAATACTGGTTCCCCTTTCCGTCGCCGCTATGCTGGGTGACGATGACCCCGGGCATGGTTTCGAGCACTTCTCCGGGACGGGAGATGGGTCGCGATTCCAGTTCCTTGGCGCCAATCGTGCCCTGGGTGGAAGTATCGCTGATGCCGAGCATGTTGTCGCTTCGCTCCTCAACGACTATCTCGGGCAAAAATAGAAAGGCGTCCTTTACGGTCTCACCTGTATCAGGTGAGGTTGTTACCGCTGCTGGTGTCGCACTGCTGTCCGCTGTCTGCCGCCCACCCACAAACAGAGAAGGGCGCCAGAATGATCCAGACGCAAATTAAGAGGGTAAGCTTCACCATATAATTTCCTCCCTACTGAAATGAATTAAGTAAGATATGAAATTTTATTTTGCGATTATCAAAATAAATTAAAGCAGATGGACGGTTGGTTTCGGCACGGCCCTGCGCAAATAAAACCACGAACGCCCAATCCACATTCAAGCGTCTCGAGAGCCTTCATGGCCTCATTGACTTTATGAAACAGAAAAACGGGACCCTTGAACACGAAAAAACAATAGGTTAAATTTAATCATCCCTTATTAAATCCAAAAAAAAAGCCATGAAGGGCTTCTCGGTTTTCTAACCTAAAAAGCAAGCCTTCATGGCCTCATTTGTTTTCAAATTAAAAAATAAAAAGCTTTTGTCAAGAAAGAAAGTTCCTATAAAAAATCGAAAATAAGACTGGGAGATGCCCCTGCCCAAAGGTTGACGCCCTGCTGACATCTAACCCATCATAGACCTCCTGCTAAAACCGTCTTTCCACGGCCTCGGAGCAGGGAATGCACAAGACCTGTTCCTGAAAACGCCGGGTCCGGGTCTCCATGACCGGTTCATTGCAGGAGGCGCAGATCAAGCCGTTCATTATCCGGGCTTTCCTGGGTGCAGGTTCGGTGGGCGGCTTGACTTCAAAGAGGGCCTCGAAATCTGATTCCATGATGTGTCGGGAGACCCGTCTCCTGGCTTTCCTGCCAAGTCTTCTCTTCCTTTTCAGTCAAGCCCTCTTGCTGCATCTTTCGAAAAAAATCTTTGAGGATCGGGCCGGATTCTCCAAAAATATCTGGACGGGCCACCAGCCGGGCCGATTTGTTGTCCCGCCTCCGATAGAAGGTAAAGGCGTTTTTCCCGAAGTCCTTGTGAATCAGGTTGCCCTTGCCGAAGGTGCAGCCGGTTAAAAATTGTATGGCGTCTACACCGCACATGTCGGTTTCCACTACGGCCACAATTTCTTCGTCCGAGGCCTTGCCCATTTCCTCAATGGCCCACTGGGCAGCCCGGATTCCGACGGCCAGTCCAGGACAAAAGTGGCCGCGAAAAGAGATTGTTTGCGTGATAAGCTCTGGATCTATTACTGTAGAATTCATATATTTTTCCTTAATTTTTTTGGTAGTACTATTAAAAAAAATCGTGCTACCCAAAAA
>CAWDKY010000049.1:0-14495 GCA_963802945.1 uncultured delta proteobacterium | reverse complement strand
TCTTGGTAAGGGCTTTGTGGATAATGGCAAAAGACTCTGGAAATATCTTAGGACAACTATTCTCTTTCCGTCAAGTTATATCCATTCATATTTCCAATTTCCTTTCGACTTATTCCCTTGACCTGGTCATTTTCTTTTTTTATAATTTCACCACTAAAAGGAGAAATGATGTCAAAGTACATTCCCTGGGAGGAACTAAAAGTCGGCGATCGGTTTGGACCTCTAGAACTGCCCTACGTCGAACGATACTTCACCTGCGAAATGGATGAATTAAATCCGATTCATACCAAGGAATCGCCGTGGGGAGAACCGGTTTATCCGGCCATGTATATGGCGGCCCTGCTCGGACAGAGGATGATCGGTACGAAATATGACACTCATGCCACTGTACCTACAAGGCTTTTCCAGAAGAACATCCATCCAGCCAGGGTCAATAAAAGGTTGTTTTTGTCCGGTGGGTTGGTCGATAAGTACATCAAGCGGGGGTTTGAGTATACGGTCATTGAATCGCTCATGATTGATGAAGACGGTCTGGAGATCAGACGGACCTTTGATCACATTCTGCTGGGCCTTGAAAAAAGGATGGATGTTCAGGAGATGAAGGGATTGATTGATAGGCCCGCCTTCTACGACCTACCCACCGGCAACGAAATCTCGTCGTATACCCGAATCGCCTTTCAGCGTGCCTTGGATGAATTTCCCTTCCTGCCCGATTCCAGTCACAAGGATGATTACGCCCGCGCCAAAGGCTACCCGGCGGCGTTACTTTCCGGCTATATCCTTTGCGGCTATCTCTCCAAGTACTTTGAGGATTTTTTCGGCCCCGACTGGTTTACCGGGGGAGAGATTGAGCTGGCTTTTGTAAAGGCGGTTCATCAGAAACAGCCGATAACCATTCGGGCTTCCATTGCCCAAAAAACCCAGATTATGGGCGGCCCTCAACTGACCCTTGCTTTCTGCATCGAGCAGGCGGACGGCTCGATAAACGTAAAAGGCAAGGCCATGGGGATCCGTTCAACTCCCTAATCATTGTATTTTTTTGCCCATCGATATTTCTTTCCGCAAACGTGTCGAAATCCCCAGCCACCAGGAACCTGAAATGATTCCCCGATTTCGTACTTTATTTTCCCTTGATCCAGTTTTTATCTTATTTTATACTCTCACCTGAAAAAAAAGTCTTATCCATTAAGGATGTAAAGCCTGCGCCGAAGAAGCTAAGGAAATGGTTCTTGATAAAGCAAGGGGAGAAGGAATAGGATCAGATACAGCCTTAGGTTGAGATAAAGAAAATATTGAACCGGAGTAAAAAAGTTATGAAATACGAAAATATACTTTTTAAGAAGGAAGATACCACAGTCACGATCACTTTTAATCGTCCCAAGGTCTTAAACGCCATGAGCCCTCAATCGTGGAGCGAGCTTCTTCAGGCCATATGGGAATTAAAAAAATACCCGCAGGTGAAAGTCGTGATCCTTAGAGGAGCTGGGAACCGCGCCTTTAGTGCCGGAGTTGACCTGAAAGCCAGGCAAAAGATTCTTTCCAAGGCCGAGGGAAAAACAGGGCAAGCCATTCACGAGTGCTGTCGGGCTTTGATGCAAAGCACAAAAATAGCTGTGGGAGTAGTGCAGGGCTATTGCTTGGGCGGCGCTCTGGAACTCCTGCTGGCCTGCGATTACAGCCTAGCGACTGAGGATGCCGTGTTTTCATTGCCTGAGATGAAGTTGGGACTTCCTTGCGTAGTTGAGGCAGCACTGCTGGTCCCGGCCGTGGGACTGGCCAAAGCCAAGGAGATTTGTTACTTGGCCAGGAATTATAACGCCCACCAGGCTGAAAAAATGGGCATGGTGAATGAAGTGGTCAGGAAGGATGAACTTGAGGGACGTCTTTCGGACATCATTAGGGAGTTTTCAGACAAGGACGCCACAGCTCTGGCTGTGCAGAAAGACATCATTTATAAATGGCTTACTACCGATCTCGAGACGGCGATGCAGTATTCTACCCTGGCAGCGAACTTATGTCATGGCTCTACGGCTCAAACCGAAGCGGTGAAGACTTTTCTTGAAAAAAGAAAAGGTGTTAAGAAATGATGGTTCAGGATACTTCATTAGTCCGAAAATAGGGTTTGAGGATTCGAGGATTCCAGGGTTCAAGTGGATTTACTTCCATGCCTTTCCATCCGCCCTGCGGTCCTTGACCCCTTGGCTCCTTGAATCCTTTTTCATGCTTCAAGTCGCCCCTTGGGTCATGAGGGCTTAATACGAAAGGAGAAATAAAATGGCGATTAAAGGGATGGATCATATGGTGGTGCGGGTGAAAGATATCGATGAAGGGATAAGCACCTACAGGGAGAAATTGGGAATGAAACTGGAGCGCACTTCCGAGTCCGAAGCCTTGGGTATCAAACAGGCCTTTTTCCCCTTCCCTAACGGGGGATTTTTAGAAGTCGTGGCCCCTTTGGGTCCTGATTCAGCCGTGGGTAAAGCGATCGAAAGAGGTGGGGAAGGAATTCACACCATCGCCCTGGCGGTCGATGACCTGGCGGCTACGGTAAAAACCATGCAGGATGCCGGTGTACAACTCATTGGTGTAGGCAGCCCCCAGGTTTTTGTGCACCCCAAATCCGCCCATGGTGTGTTGGTTCAACTCACCGAGAGAAAATAATAGTGACTTCATTCACCTTTGGAAACCGGTTGGATTGGGAGCGAACCAGGGGAACGGATTGAATTCTTAGGGAATGGTTTGATAAGTGCTGGGTAAAAGTGGGCTTAAAGTGATCTTTTTGCCCTTAAAAAGAAGGTTATTTAAAAAACTTGACAACACCACAAAACAGACCCAGGCTCTTTTTCATTGATAATCTGAGGATAGGCCTCATTGCGCTTGTTGTCGCCCACCATGTAGGTCAGGCCTACGGACCGACAGGAGGCTGGTGGTACATCACCAACCCGGAACATGCCCAGGTGCTCGGGGCCTTTTTCACTGTCAACCGCTCATTCTTTATGAGCTTTTTCTTTATGATTTCAGGTTATTTTCTCCCCCAGTCATTTGACCGGAAGAGCAGCAGCTTCCTTAAGGACCGTTTTCTGCGTCTGGGCATTCCGCTTCTGGTCTTCTTTTTCGTCATTATCCCTGTGATGATGTATGTCTATCACCTCAGCTTCAGGCCCTATGGTCCCATTTCATTCCTATCATACTACTTCCATTTTTATTTCGGCCACGGTCCTCGTCCGGCCCATTGGACCGGTCCTGCCTGGCCGGACGCAAATTTCGGGCATCTCTGGTTCATCGAGCACTTACTCGTCTTCGCCGTCTGCTATTGGCTATGGCGATTGATGTCTTTCTCCGGGCCAAAAACCGGACAGAGGCCAAGCAGACCCCCGAGGTCTTTTGAGATCGTCGCCTTCGCTATCCTGCTCGCAGCCATTACCTTTATCGTGCGCCTCTGGTACCCTATCGACCGGTGGATCGGCCTGCTCAAGATTATCCAGGTTGCTTTTGCGGATGTGCCCCGAGATCTCGCCTTTTTCCTGATCGGCGTCGTTGCTTACCGGCGCGATTGGTTCCTAACCATCCCGAAGAAGACTGGGATGATATGGCTTATTATCGGTCTCGCGGCCGCTACCCTCAGTTACGGTCTTTTTTCCACTGGTCAGGCCTACTTCAATAAGGGAGGACCTACTTGGGGGGCCTTCCTCTTCGACCTGTGGGAAGCCTTTCTTTGTTGTGGCCTGTGCCTCGGGTTCACGGTTTTATTCCGAGAGAGACTGAACCGCCAGGGGCGGCTGGTAAGAGACCTGGCGGCGAGCACCTATACCGTGTATCTTTTTCATGTGCCTGTCATTGTTGCTCTGCAATACTCAGTCCGGTATATAGCCCTTGGCCCTTTAACGAAGTTTTTTATCGTCTTCCTCATTGCCCTTCCTGCTGCCTTCGCCATCGGCAGCGCCTTGAGGCGCATTCCCCTGGCGCGGGCTATCTTGTAGCCTAAGGGATTAGAAAATATTTTTCTTTTACCTTTGACCTAGGATTTCCTATTGCTTAAAAAGCAAGTTCAAAATGTAAGCCGAAGAAAATTATCAACCATTAAGGGGTTGAAGCTGGTCCCTTTTTCTTTCGTTAGGATACCAACGGCAGCATCATGCGATTTAGAAGCTTGATAGGGCCGATTGCTTCTCAAGGCGTCGTAGGTGTCGGCAACAGCGATCATTTGGCTCACAATACTGGGTTTATAATTCTCTGTTAGCTGAGGGTACCCTCCCCCATCATATCGTATATGATGTTCCAATGCGCCCAAAATGGCGATTTTGGGGGTCCCCTTCATCTTCTGTATTTGCATGGCGCCCCAGATCGGATGACATTGGATAATCCGCCATTCCTCAGAGGTCGGTTTGCCGGGTTTATTTAGAATCGCATCCGGGATATGGAGCTTACCCACGTCATGGAGCAGGGAGGCGATTCCGATTTCAAGAAGCTGTTTTCCGGAAAAACCGAGGGATTCGGCCTGACTGACGGTTAAGATACAGACATTAATTGAATGGGTAAAGGTGTACTCGTCCGAATTCCGGATTGAAGCCAACACCTTGAACGGATATTGATTGCTCTGAATGAAACCGATGATAGCATTGGCAAGATCAAAAAGCTTCGGCATGTGGAAGCTTTTTGATTGCTTGATATTTCCATAAAGCTCTACAACGCCTTCCATCTGATTTCCTAGGGACATGTCCGGTGCATTCGTTTCCATTTGTCCTGTCTCAGACACATCCCCACTGCTGGTCGTCTCCGAGCCACCTTTGATTTTCCCCCATCGGATGGCCTTCCCTCTTTGCATGGGGATAGGCTCTTTTTTAGCCAGGCCGGAGAGCAGGTCTTCAAACTCTTTGCGCGTAAGGCCGGCTCGAAACAGGATATACTCGATCCCCTTTTCTTTTAACAGATTGATAAAATGGGTTAGTTGGGGGGCATTGGAGGAGATGGGCTTTTTATCGACCACCAGTTTGTTATTATAGACTATAAAGGTCAACTTCGGCTTGGCTCTTAAAAAGTGACGAATTTCACCAAAAGCCAGGTCAAGATGTTTGGTTACTTCCGGGTGATCCCCAAAATATATCCGAATATTGGAGACGGCCACATTGATCTGCTGGATCACATTGACCAGTTTTTGTTCGAAATTCGACTCGCCCATAGCTGAAACCATTAACGTCTCGGAAGGGAGCTAAGTTCAATCGGAGACATTTAAATCTTTCCGTCTCCCTTGTCTCGCCATCTTCGAATGGCTGATGCAATTTTGGGATTAGAGAGTCCGTCGCCGATTTTTATTAAATTTTCAATCTGATCCGGCCGAAAACCATCAAGGTTTTCAAATAGATTCACTTTTAATAGGGTCAGTTTTTTCCGGCTGATGGCCCACCTTTTTCGGGCCACGGCCTCCAGCAAAGGGACGGCCTCGGCCGCTCCCATGCGGCCGAGGGCCCTCAACATGGCAACTTTTTTGAGATGGTCGCGCATTAAAAAGAGGGAATGATTGACGGCATTGATTAAATACGGCACCGTTTCCGCCACATTGAGCCGGACGGCTATATCCAGCCCCTTTTCATAACCCTCTTTTTGCCCGGATGCGATCAACCAGAGCAGAATATTAACGGCTTTAACATCTTTTATTCGGATCAAGGCCTCAAGGGCTTCATCTTGAACCTTCGGATCGGCATGGGCAAGCAATTGACTCAAGGTTCCCGCCAAATCTGCCTCCAACCCCAAATCCCGTATAAGAGCAAAAAGATGACCTGGAATCAAGGCCATATCCCGGGTCAAGCGATGCTCAATCTCGACCTTGGCACGCTGCTTAAAATGGGTCAGAATGTCGGTTAAAAATTTCAGGGCATAGGGGGTGGTTTTTTGGCCGTACAAATCGACTGTGGCTGGAACGATCTCCGGCCCGAGGGCTTTTGCTAGGACATACAAATCGGCATAAGGCCGTTGGCGGGGGCCATCCAACAGGTCCATTATCTTTTCGATGAACCCCCGAGTTCTGAAGGTATCCAAGCACTTTTGGGCCGATAACGACCTGAAGGACCCCGGGGACTCTTGACTGTGTAAGAGAAGGAGATTTAACAGCTCCGAAAACAGCGTCAATTCGCCATGGGCCAGAAGGTCCTCGGAAGTCAGCACTACGTTTTCCAGATAAGCGGAGTATTCTTCCTGGTTTGATTTCTGCTGGAGCGCAGAGAGAAGTGCCCGGGCCATAGAGGTGATAGCATAAGCCTCCTCGAAGATATGTTTATGATCCTCCACTGAAAAGGGCCTTTCAGGGGCGACCTCCAGGGACACTTCTCCGGAAAGAGCCTTGAGTAACTGATCATATTCGGGGATGACATACTTTTCGTGCGCCTCACGTTTCATCAAATTGTCCAGTTGGTGTAACGTATTTTTTTTGGCCCAAACGGTCTCGTATTTAGATCTTTTATATAGTTGCCGATCCGAGACGATGAGCATCTTTTTTATCAACTTGGTTAAGGCCGGCGATAACTCCAGATTGCCTTCATTGACCTGTTTCAGCTTCTTCAAGGCCGTTTTAGCATCCAAATCGTCCAATAGCCAATCAAGTTCCTTGGAGGTCAGGCGGTTCAAAATGGCCTCAAAATCAAAAGACCGCAATTGGTTTTGAAGGGCTGGACTGAGTTCTTTCAGGTTGGTAGGTGCCAACCAGGTCTTGTTTTGAATTTCTCTGTCTACAGGCTCATCTCCCGATATTGGCGTGCGAAATTGTCCCAGCTTTTTTTCATAATTCTCCGCGATCGGCGGGAGATCCTGGCGGGGGAACCCATCCGATGCTTCAGGCTTTGTCTCGATCCCGCTCAAGGGAAGTTGGGCCGATGTTCCATTATCGTGGCCCTTGTCTTTGGCGTGATTTCCGGCTTGAACTGTTGCGCCTGAATCCCGGTTTGTTGCCGGATCGGGTTGGGTTTTCCGGATACGGAATTGGGCCAGCTCCTTTTTGTAATCGTCAACCAGGGATCGTAAACCCTGCTGAGGAGCAACTCTTTTCGGCGGAAGGACTGTTTCAATGCCGTCGGAGGATATCCTGTAGAACGGAACAGGTTGGAAAAAGGGATCACCAGCATCGTTCCCGGAACGCAGTGGACCTGACGGTATTCCTTCTTTTCCGCCAGTGGCTGTGTCGGTTTTGTCTAAAAACTTAAACCCACTGTAGTCGACAAATTTCAAAGCAATATGTGGGAACTGGTGTTTGAGGTTTTTGATCGCTGTTTCCAGCGGCGCGTTTTTGTCTGCTGTTTTAAGCAGGCCGAGAAATTTGAAAAATTCTCCCAGACGCAACCCCTTGGAAAAAACGATTAACCCCAGATCATGCTGGTTGAGCATCTGAAAGAATTCCCTGTTTGTCGAATTCTGCAGGTCTAGCGTTTCATCCCCAATCTCCAGACAGTCCTCCCTGATCCGAATGCGAATCTCTGCTTTACGACCCAGCAGGGCGTAAATCGAATCATGGGCCTCTTTCACGCTACGCTTGATGGCCTCATGACCGTCGGGATAGATGAGGCGGTTTTTATGGGCAATAACAATCTTGTTGATCGTATTAAAGGCCGCTTGGGTGTTGGGTGGCATCTTGTTGCTTCTACTTTAATATAAAATTAGGATTCCAGGATTCAAGGGGGCGGATGGGAAGGCGTGGAAATTAACCCCATTGATTCCTTACAAAAACTGTTTCCTGTAATTTTACCTTTTTAGCCTTATATCCGTCGGTATTGACAGTAGCAATATTATTGGCAATCCTTTCCATCTGTCTGCAGAAGGCATTTGTCCCTACTATAAACAGACTAGTCCCTATTTCTATTATCATATTATCGGCTGAAAAATCAATAAGTTTAATTTAACACCAAAATAAAATACCCATGGGGAATAGGGGACGTTCGTGCAAAAAGTAATTAGAAAATATTTTTCTTTTATTTTTCTCTAACCAATTAGTTTAACGAACCTTTCAAAAAGGAGGACAGGATAAACCTTCCCCGGTTTGACGAACGCTTGAAAAATGGTACAATAGAAATAATAGGGACAGCCATTTTCAGGCATGAAGTCCTATAAACAAGCCTTAAACCCATTTACGCTGGTAGGCTCTCTCACCAAGACACACTGTCGGGAAAATAAGATGGCAACATTTTATGATGTCGTAATCGTTGGGGCGGGCCCGGCGGGAGCGGCCGCCGCACGGGAGCTGGTGGGCAGCGGATATCGGGTCCTGGTCGTTGAGAAGAAGAAGCTACCGCGATACAAGATCTGCTCGGGTCTCATCATGGAGCGCGCCCAGGACCTGTTGATCCGGTCTTTCGGGGAGCCCCCGAAGGATGTCTTCTCCAAGCCGAATTTCCTCAAAGGCTCGCGAATGTCTATCTCCGGCAAGGCCCTGACGGATCTTACGGTCGGAAGGCCGCACATTTACAATGTCTGGCGTTCGAACTTCGACCACTGGCTGATCCGCCAATCGGGCGCCGATATTTGGGATGCGTACCGGCTGGTCGATTTTACCCAGTCGGAGCGCGGGGTGGAGGCGACCCTCGAGGGTCCGGGCGCTGTGAGGCGCCGGGTGGAAGCTCGCTACCTGATTGGTGCCGACGGCGGGATATCTCACACCAGGCGTTTGCTCGATCCTGGATTTGAGGGAAAAATTAGTTATTCCCTTTCCGTCCAATTGTACTGTTTGGCGGCGATCGACCTCGATCCGGAATACTATTATCTGTTCTTCGATCCATCGCTCAGCGCTTTCTATACCTGGCTGCACGTCAAAGATGACTTTCTGGTTTACGGCGTCGGAGCGCATTCAGGCAAACTTATTCCCAAGTGTATCCAGGATTCAACCGTCTATTTGGCCAAACGCTTCGGATTGGAGGTGGAGGAAATCAAGCGCCAGACAGGATGTCTGGTCAGCAACATGGCCGTCACCGGGACTTATGACCTCGGCCGCGGGCGTGTCTTGCTGGCCGGGGAAGCGGCCGGCTATGTCAACGTATTCGGAGAGGGCATCTCCTCGGCCCTGGTCACCGGGCAGCTCGCTGCCCGAGCCATTCATGAGGCCGAAACTTCCGACCGGGATGCTTTTTCCGTGTACTCCAATCTCTCGCAGGGAGAGCAAAAGATGACCAGCCAATCGTGGGCAATTACCAAGAGCCTGAAAATACGGTTTTAAAATAGAGGAGGGGAAGTCAAGATTGATAAGGGAATAGGGACGGCTAGCATTTTATTTTTTTGCAATTTCTTTTAGTGATAATAACCGGGCTATCCCTATTTCCTAAAAATTCTATGATAGGAGGCCGATACCGATGAAACGGATACTATTGGTTTTTGTCATTCTGGTCATAGTGATTGCAGTGGGATTGTTTGTCATGAGAATAAAATTTTCAACTCCATCGTTTAAAGATTTAAACCAGACCATGCAATATCTGGTTTCAGATTTAGTCAAGAATGATAAATCAGTGAAGAGTTGTGTTTTGTCTGTGGTGAAGGGGGACGGCTCTTTTTCTTGGTCGGGGGCAGCGGGAATCGCCAGACAGGACGGTCAGGTGCCTATGACCAAAGATACGCCTATTTATCTCGCCAGCGTCACCAAATTATATACGGCCACGGTCATCATGCGGTTGGTTGAAAAGGGGGCCATCTCTTTGTATGATCCCATTTCGAAATACCTTCCTGACGGACTCATTCGAGGCATTCATATCTATAAGGGCAAGGATTATTCCCATGAAATTACCATAAAACAATTGTTGTCGCACAGTTCAGGGATAGCCGATTACTATTCTGAGAAACCGAAAGGGGGAAAAAGCCTTTTTGAAATGTTCCTGGAAAATCCGGACCGGACTTGGACGGTGGATGAGACTATTGAAAGGGCACGAAAGGACCTGACCCCTAATTTCGCCCCGGGTACAGGAACTTCCTATTCGGATACCAATTTTCAGTTATTGGGTAAAATCATCGAGGCTGTAAGCGGGAAACCGCTTCAAACCGTTTACGAGGATTTTATCTTTCGTCCCCTGAATCTCAAACATACCTGGTTGATCGGTCGGTCTGAACCTCAGGTCGCCCCATCCGCTCACCCGGCCGATGTATTTTATAAAGATAAAAACATAACCAAAATCCGAGAAAATGGTTCTTATTGGGCTGACGGAGGAATTGTTTCTACAGCAGAAGAGATGATTGTTTTCCTGAAGGCCTTAAATGAAGGGCGGATGATTAAGAGAGACACCCTGGAATCAATGCACCAATGGCACAAGTTACAATTTCCGCTTCAATATGGGTACGGAACGATGTACTTTAAACTACCTCCGCTCATGACCAAGGTGATGAAAGTGTCGCCTTTATGGGGCCATTCGGGGACTACCGGCTCATTTCTTTATTTCTCCAAGGACCAGAATCTGTACCTGGCCGGGTCTATCAATTTGGTAGATTCAAAAATTAAACCGTTTATGTTGATGACTAAAGTGTTGAGGGCTGTTCAAACTAAAAGATAAATTGAAGCAAGACGAAAGGAAAAAATTTCATGTCAGATGATAATATGGATATACAAAACATCCGGCAGACTGTCCAACTTTATTTCGACGGGATGTACTATTCAGACGGGGATAAATTGAAAAAAGCCTTCCACCCCAGCGCCGTCTTGATGGGTTATTTTAGCGGGAATCTGATCCATCTCCCGATTGAAAAATGGGTAGAGATGGTTGCAGACACACCCTCGCCGGCAAAAAACGGTGAGGAATATAATATGAGACTCGTCTCCCTGGACTTAAATGACCCTGCGGCCATGGTAAAAGTGAAGGATTGGTATATGGGCCTGTGGTTTACCGACTACCTGTCTCTATTAAAAATTGAGAATAAATGGTTAATCGTCAATAAAATATTTTATCATGAGCCTAAAGAATCTGGGGACACCAATTAAAATTAAATAACTTGCCGAGAAATTTATGCTATAATGCATTATACTCGGTTTATGGTTCGGCCTCCACCGGCTTCCCTTTTGCTTTGGGGAATAGGGCCTAAGGAATCAACAACATTTTAAATAAGAAAGGGCATCATTTGATATGAAAGCAAAAGGTTCAGTTTTTATTACTTTGGTCAAGGCCATCAAAAGTGACAAGAGTGGCGTTTATGATAAGTATCTTACAAATCAAGACCGGGAGATCATCAACCAGAAGATTCTACCAAGCGTTTGGTATCCCTATGAAACCTACAAACATTGCTTAAACGCCGTTTTTGAGGTTTTTGCCCGAAAAAATCCCAATGTCGCCAAGGAATGGGGCCGAACAGAGGGTCAAGCGCTAATGACCAAGATGTATTCTGCATTTATATCCAACGACCCGATTGATTTTATTAATGCCTATGAGATGATTCATAAGAACTTTTTCGATTTCGGAAAAATAGAAGTCATTGAAGGGGGAAATAACCAAGTTGTATTCAGACTGACTAACTTCGATGTACAGTGCCTTCCTAACATTTATACGATAGAGGGATGGTTGGAATGTGGCCTGGAATTATGTGGAGCGAAAAATATTAAAAGTGAATTTTTAGCTAAAAGTTGGGAAGGACATCCCGAAACCACGATCCGTTTCACCTGGAAATAATTGAAGGTATCCCGATTTAGAGGGTGTTTAATCGGGAGGACTGTGAAGGGTGAGGCTTCCAACGGGGAGGGGGGCAGGTCTATATTGTTTTCCTGTTTTTCAAAGAATTCTAAGAGGGCAAGGGAGTCACTTCTTCAGACTTAGAGCAAATACTTTTTTAATTTTAAATTAAAAGTTCTCCTGGTTGCCGATAAGCAATAGATTTAAAACACTTCCTTTCCATTCGTAGGATAATAAATACCGTTGCCGGTTGTATTGGAGTTGGAATCCCCGTATGCCTTTCCAATCTCCTTTTTTAGTTCTCCGATCCCGGGATCTTCCATGATGGTCTTGACGGGTTTGTCTATTTCCATTTGCAATTTGGAAATTGTGACTTGATAATTGAGCAGTACGATATCACTGCCCTTCCTGTTTTATGGCCACATGGCCGGGCCAATTTGCCGCTACCCTTGTTTTTTTTCAAGATCTTTGTATAATTTCGGGGTAGGAAAAAGAACACTTAGCTTCTTATCTAATAAAAATTATCCGGTCGAAGTGATTTAAAATAAAGGAGGGGAGAAAAAGATGGAAGATGCGATCAAAAGGGCGGCCAGGGATTTGGCCGATTCCCAGTATGCCATCGCCCTGACAGGCGCCGGAATATCAACGGAATCCGGGATACCGGACTTCAGGGGGCCATCGGGTGTTTGGACAAAAAATCCAGAAAGGGAACGCCGAGCCTATCAGGGCTATGAGAGATTTCTTCAAGACCCCAAGGCCTATTGGAAAGAGAGTTTGACGACTCCGAGTCTATTGGGGAACCTGGAAGCCTCCAAACCGAATCAAGGGCACTATGCCCTGGCCGAGCTTGAAACGCTGGGCATTCTAAAATATGTCATCACCCAAAACGTCGATGCGCTTCATGAAAAAGCAGGGAATCGAAATCTGTTGGAGTATCATGGCAATTCATTAAAATTAAGATGCATAGCCTGTTCGGCGCGATTTCCCCGGGACCAATTCGATCTCAAAGCCATGTTGAATGAAGACAGGCTTCCTCCCCTATGTCCCAAATGCGGCGGCGTTATCAAGCGCGATACGGTGGGTTTTGGAGAACCGATCCCGTCTTACGTGGCCGAGAGAAGCATGGAAGAAGCAGAAAGCTGCGATCTGATGCTTATTTGCGGGACTTCCGCGGTGGTCTATCCGTTTGCCTATCTGCCGCGGGTAGCCAGGCAGAGGGGAAAAGCCGTCATCATTGAAGTCAACGCCGAACCGACACCCATTACGCAGGAGGGTATTTCCGACTACATCATTCAGGGCAAAACCGGAGAAATCTTACCGAAAATCGTTGAAGAAATAAAAAAGAGGAAATAGGGACAGCGCCGGGAAGAAGAGTTAGAGAGGACATGGGTTCTAAAACAACTTATTTTTTCCCTTTAGGCCGGTTGTTTTTGATTGAACCCTTGGCTTAACCATTGGTTAAACCCAATTGTTCTCCTCCTTTTTAACATTTAACACCTTGAAAATAGCGACAGGGCCAATTTGAAAAACTTGACAACACTACAAAACAGACCCAGGCTCTTTTTCATCGACAACTCTGAGGATAGGCCTCATTGTCGCTCGTCGTCGCCCACCACGTAGGCCAAGCCTACGGACCGACAGGAGGCTGGTGGTACTTCACCGAGCCGGAGCAGGCCGCCGGTGCTCGGCGCCTTTTTCACCGTCAACCGCTCGTTCTTCATGAGCCTCTTCTTCATGATCTCGGGCTATTTCCTCCCTCAGTCCTTCGACCGGAAGACGAGGGGCTTTCTGAAAGACCGTTTTTCCCGCCTGGGCATCCCGCTCCTGGTCTTCTCATTCGTCATCATCCCTGTGATGATGTATGTCTATCACCTCAACTTCAGGCCTTACGGTCCCATTTCGTTCCTCTCATACTACCTCCATTTCTACCTCGGTCACGGTCCTCGTCCGGCCCACTGGGCCGGCCCCGCCTGGCCTGACTTCAACTTCGGGCATCTCTGGTTTATCGAGCACCTGCTCCTCTTCGCCGTCTGCTACTGGTTATGGCGTCGCATGCCCTTCTCACGAGAAGAGGCGGGGCAAAGGGAAGGGAAATCCCCCAGGTCGATTGAGATTATCGCATTCGCCCTCGTGCTCGCCGCCGTGACCTTCTTCGTGCGCCTGTGGTACCCCATAGACCGCTGGATCGGCTTTCTCAAGATCATCCAGGTCGCCTTCGCGGACGTGCCGAGGGACCTTGCCTTTTTCGTCATCGGCGTCGTTGCCTATCGGCGGAACTGGTTCCTCTCTCTTTCCGAAGAGGACGGGGAGGCATGGCTCGTGATGGGGGTCGCGGCCTCGGCTCTCTACTGCGGATCAGCTCTGGCTGGCCACCCCCTGTTCGAAGGGGAGGGCCGAGCGGTGCCGCCTTCGCTTACGACGTGTGGGAGGCCTTTCTCTGCTGCGGACTCTGCGTCGGACTCACGATCCTTTTCCGTGAGAGACTGAATCGTCACGGGCGCTTTGCCAAAGACCTCGCTGCGAGCGCATACGGCGTCTATCTCATTCACGTTCCCGTCCTCGTTGCCCTGCAATACGCGCTCGGCCCCCTGCCCTTGGCCCGCTCGCTAAGTTCTCTCTCGTCGCGATCATCGCGAACCTGCCGCTTTCGCACTCAGCAGCGCTTTGAGACGTGTTCCCTTCGCCCGGTCGATATTGTAGCCTAAGGGATTAGAAAATATTAGGTCACTAGGTAATAGAAAATCTAAGTATCTGAATTTTGAGTTTAACGAACCTCTCAAAAAAGAGGATAGGATAAACCTCCCCCCAGTTTAAGACGGACTTTTGAAAAATGGTACAATAGGACCCAACGGAGTGTCTGATGAAGAAGAGGAAGGG
>CAWDKY010000048.1:0-6136 GCA_963802945.1 uncultured delta proteobacterium | reverse complement strand
AAAAATTTGTACTCCCTGGCGTGCACCCCATGGATTGAACACCCAAGGTTAGAGTAACGAACAGGGAGATAGCTTGTTAAGAGTTTGTCAGGAGATGGCCTCAAATTCATTGAGAGGCCGATACCCGAACAACAAATATAGACTTATACACCTCTTCGATAAAAAAGGGAAACAGTTGTTGGGCGATCCTACTATATTATCCCTTGGGTGACATTTAATTATGAATCAATGGGCGGCCTTCAATTTTTTTCGGGTCAAGGCCTTTTGTTAATTTTCATTAAAAAGATATTAAATGTCCAAAAGTAGATACTTACGGGCTAGGACCGCGGGTATCTACTTCAGCTTGATTCCCTATAGCTGGAAAACTTTATTGTTTTTCCGATGAACGGATTTAAAATAATTCTAACTCATGGATAGACCAATAATAAACCGGGTCTTGCCCTTCTTGAAGCAATCTGAGATATCTTAAATAGACGGGAGAAAAAAAGTAAAGGGTTTTTTCTCCCGTCATTTTTAAAAGGGTTTCCCCTGTCCAATAAAGTTCCGATTTTGCTGTGGCCTTTATTTCTTGCCAGGAACTTCCATTCAGGGAATATAGAAATCTGAGCGAACGAGGATAATCATTCAACGATTTCCCCAAAGACAGAGTGCATCCTTTGACCAACTGGACCGTATTTAAATCGATTTGATAATAGATACCCGGCTCTTGGGGTTTCCCACTGCTCCAACACGTGCGGCAGCACCCCATCTATGGCCTTTTCAACCTCCTGGGGATTGGCATTAGAGGAAACTTTCCAATTCTTGATGGGAAGAGGAATTTGACACTTAGGACTTGAAAAATCATAATAGGCCATAAAAGGCCCTATTTCTTTTTTGCGATAGAGGCGATCGGATTCCACTAATAATTTTTCTAAGTCTCTATCTTCTTTTTCGACGATAATGGCAACCGTTCTATCAAGATGGGCTCTTGCAAATTGCTCAGCGTCGGGCTCTTCTTCTCCATTCTTCCCAGTAAGGTAATTTGAGATGACTGATCGTATCTTCCCGTTACTCTTGACTCGAATAACGGGTGAAAGCCAATTATTCGAGTAAACAAAATTGATTTTTTGCGCCTTTAAAAAAGTCAACAGCTGATCGATTTCCTGCCCCTCAGGAAATGGGCTTTTATTATTGCCCTTTTCATCATCGGGACTAAATAAAAATAATTCATTGATCGACCAGTTCGAATAATCGCTGTCTCGTAATAAACTTATTTTCAGAAATCGACATTGATGAGGAGGGAAGACCGTTTCAATTCTACCATGGCGGACCTTGGTCATTGGAATAGGGCCTGTCCAAAAGGTAGGATTTTTGACCTGCTGAATCTCGGAAACGATTTGCCAGTTCTTACCATCGGAAGAAACGGCTACTTGATAAGCAGCCGGAACCTGGTAATAGACTGCAGGAATATAAGATATTTTTCCAACAGTTTCCATCCGTCCAAGATTCAATAAAAAGTAAGTCCCCTTTTTTTGATGTCCCACAGTTTTCCAGCCCGTCATAATATCTCCATCAAAGGCATTTTTGACCTGTGACGGATTAACGTTCGAGGTTCCCGTCCAAAGGTCCCGAGGAATCATTCGGACCGTTTTGTAAAGAGGCCTGAATTCGGTGTAAACGACATAGCCACCCGGTGCCCAAATTTTTGGAAAAGAGCCTCCGATAGCTTTCATGTTTTCTTCAAAACCCTTGTTTCACTTTGAAAAGATAGCCAAGGCCGGGAGAGGCATCGACCAAGTCACTATAGTCAAGCCACCTTCCTTATAAGGATGAAAGTATAAGCACTTTTTACTTTTAAAAATAAACCGATTGACCGGGCCATTCAAGAATAAAGACAGGTACATATATCCATTATTGATTAGAAAGTCTATTAGACGATTTTCTGTCTCTTCGTACTTTTGATAAGTTTGAAATTTTCCAGGGTTAGAGATGGTCCAGGCGTCATGTCGAACATTACCTGCAAAATTGGATAAAAGGATTAACCCCAGCAGGATGATAGATGAGAAATAAAATTTCTTTTCCATATCTACCAATAATACCGCAACGAAAATAGGTAGACAGGTATAGAGGGGCAAGAGATATTGCTGACCATTATCGCTAAGACGGATGCCATAAATAGTTAGAAGATTGAGGAGGATGTTGACCAAAAAGAGAAAAAGGAGTATTTCCCCACCGGTTGTTTTGGCAAGTCGGAAGGAAAAAGCCGAATAAAGCGCATCCCGGAATCTATAGACATAATAAAATAAAGCCATAAAATAAATCGGACCTATGATTAAATAAGCGACAAGATCAAATCGGTCATGACTTAGAGGAGGTAATAATCCTAATATATGGGAAAGGCATTGGTACAAAAATCCTTAAGGTAAGGAATGATATGGGAAAGGTCCCACAGGCTAGTCATTCCGATTATCGGAAAATGATGGATGACATTGAATGCCCAGAGAGGCGAGGCAGCCAAGTAGAGAACATGAAAAACAAAAATAAAAAATTTTTACTAAAAAGGACCTTTTTGTCTCTTAAAAAAAGAAAAAGCCCTACGGGTAAAATGTAGGTTATAATTAGATAATTGGTCCACCAACCAATACCCGATAATAATCCTAAAAATATAAAGAGGATCCTCTTGGTCTTAGGTGCGACATCCCGATAAATTAATTTATGGGATATTAATAAAAGAAAATTACCAAAAATAATGGCAAAGTGATAATGGAGTCTGGCCTCATGACTCCATTCCAGCAAACTTAAAGGCGGGATCGACAATAGGGCAATACTTATTAGGGCTGTTTTGTAGTCAAAGAATAATTTGGACAAGAGGTACAAAAGAAAGAGAAACAAAATGGAAAAGATGACCGGTAAGAGCTCCAATGTAAAAGGAGATGGGCCAAAAAACTGAAAAAAGGAGCCGCCCAAAAAGGCTTCCAGGGATCCCATAAAGTTTTGACCGTAATAAAATACAGGAAAATCTCCTTTCATTACCATAAGGCTCATTAGGCCGACAGCCGTTTCGTCTGAGGAGTTGTTAGGGGTAATAACAGTCAGCCCTCGGGTGAGGATCGAAACTCCAAGAATGACAAATAAAAAAACCCTTTCTTTTTTTTTCATTAAAAGAAAATAACCGGGAAAGGGCTTTTCTTGAGTCGCGTTTTCGCTGCCTTCTGTTCAGGGGAAATTATGTTTGGCCGATCAAAATAAAACCGACCCAGAGCAGGCAAACCCCAGGAACCCCAAAAGACAAAAGTATTTTCCCCAAAAAACTACATCCAACCAGGTCTCGATGTTTCCAAGTTCCGGATAGGATAATTCATTCCTTTTTCAGGAGTTATAGCTGGCCTGGCCTGGTCCGGCTACTTCTATCTTAAGCCATCCCTGGTTAAGGATATTGTTGAGGCATAATTCCAAGAAATGCGGGCCGGATGACAACCATTGTTTGGTCTCTCCAACATTCAGGGGGCTGATACCTATCAGGGTGATAATCGGGCGGTTATCGATTAATACTTTTCCATTATCATCGCAGGATAATTTTATATGGTAAAGCCCCTCTTTGGGGACTTGCCAGACTGCATAGGCGGTAAGAGAAGTTCTGGTTTTCTAAAAAGAGAAAAATATTATCAACTCTATAAGGGGCATAAGACTCTACCCGAAGTTGGTGTTTGTCCGGTCGGGCGTGGGGAAAAAGGACCAGGTGCCAACCATGGGCCAGATAGCGAGATAGAAGAGGAACAAAAACAGGGCCCTCCTAAAAGAAAATAGCTGGGTAAGGGCTTTTTTTTGCCATTCTCTCCGGGGTAACCGGTGATCCGGATATGGGTATATTCATTTTTTTAAACAACAAACTCAGACCAGTCCTAAACTATAACCAATTATGGTCGAGACCAGGCGTAGAAATATCCCTACCCACTGGTAACGATCAGCCAATACTTCACTGTACGCCTCACCGGCACCTCAATGAGACGTTCGTCCACTGCGCAGGGTTTCGATGGTCATCTCCAGGACATATTCAGGTCCTGTGCTTCGCAAACGATCTTTGATCTCTAAATAACACAAGCGCCAGAAATAAAGGGCAGCGACATCGGTCAGCGGATGCCGGACGCATTTGTCGCTTTTTTGCTTCACCGCTAAGCACACCAATCTTGAGCAGCTTCATCACCGAAAAAAATTTGTACCTTCTCTTCCGATCGTCGGGCCTGATCGTTGATTTGTCCCAACTCTTTCCTTTGGGCTACCGGCGCGAGTGGTCTTAGGGTGTTTGACCTTCGGGTACCGACCTCACTCCTTCCCAATTTCCAAGAGAGACGCCCGCTTGGATTGGCTGTGGCTGGAATGGCTTTAAGCCCATTACATTGAATAAAATAAAAATCTATTTTCTTGTTAACGAAAGGGATAAATTCAACCTCCCCGACAACGGGGATGGGCATAAGACCCGCCCCCCATTATGAATCCGTAAACCGATAGCCAAACATTCCGGCTTTTTCTGATTTCTCGCCCCCTCTTTAGGATCAAATCATCTATGAGATTTTAACGCAATAATAATTTAATGCAAGATAGTTGAAACTTTTTTCTAATGATTTTTTGACAAACGTTAGTTGCTTGTTGTTAGCGCCGCTTTATAGCGGCTCATAGCTCGGCTCTGTCTCTATGGTTGCCCCATGTCCATGGCGCCTCAGTTTCAATGTTGAAAATCATTATAAATTTAAATTGCAGCCGTATGTAATAAACTAAAATTGGCAATGATTATAGGTGGCCGCCGAAGTTTCATTAGCTGCGGTGAGCAATGCCTACTATACGCCTAGGTTACCAAGGGGTATAACCCTTGCGGGAATTAAAGAACGGGGTGGATGCCATCCCGGATTTTATTCGAAAGTTTGCCTGCCGGATTCGGTTTTGTTCAGGTACTCTTGCTATAGGCCCGGGCGGTCAAGCCTTCAACACCCCGGGTTGTGTCATTGGACGATCAAGTTGTTCGAATTTCCCCAGTACATTCCATTTTCCTGAGGTTTTCTGGGAAGTTATGAAGAATACCTGAGAGTTTCCGGTTTTGAGGCAGAAAAGGAAAAATTGGCCAAATTTTTAGAAAGAGAAAACCCTAAAAGTATTGTTGATTGCTAGGAGGATAGGAAGCAAGCAAACTTGATTAGGACTTCTACCTAATTTATGAGTGCCAGTTGAATACAAAGATTCAAACTCTCTAATGCTAATCTCTTTTATGGACCCTAAACCATTAAACCATAATAAACGATTTGATCTCCAAAAATTTTGATTGAATAATTCATCTTCAACCGATCCATCGTCCGTATAAAGGCAGGGTTGTTTTCTTTGGCGACTACAAAGGCCGGTAGACAGGAGAAATCAACTCTCTTTTTTAATTTATTAAAATAAGGGAAGGACCCATTATATCCCCACATGGAATAATCGGCCCCCCTGGGTTATATCATACTCTTCTTGAAGACATTTTATTTTTCCTTTCGTCATTCGGGTAATTTGGGCCGACAGGCCGATATCAGCATAAACATATTCTATGTCCTCCCTGGTCAAAAAAGAGATGATTTCTTCCGGGAACGGGCTTTGATTTAATCTGCTGGGCCGCCTGATATACAAATATTTCCCCAATGGACCAAGTCTGAGGGGCCGGCTCGGTTAGAGTGATTCTTATGAATTGGGTATCCTGGGGATTAAAATTATTTTCCATCCGTCCATCCCTTAATTTCCAGAAGGGACGCCCTCCGGACCAAAACAGGTAGCCCCAATTATTTTTAACGGAAGAGATTTCCTTCCAATCCCTCTCATTTCCGGATAGCTCTATTCGATAATAGACAGGAAAATTCCATTCCTTCCCTTGGACGCACAATAAGATGATTCGATTTATTTTGTAAACTTTGCCCAGATCGAGTTGATAAACATCCCTGGTTTTTGTGGAGAGGATGAAGTCCAACCAGTAAGGATATGTTGTGGTGAAAGGCTCTTCCTGCAGAATCGAGTACATTTTATTTTCCTTTCCATTGTCTCAGGCAGGATTTCCAGACCATCCAATAGCCGGAGGTCTAAAATCATAATAAACCACATAGCCTTTTATCTTTTGATAAGGAGCAAAAACCTCTTTTTG
>CAWDKY010000047.1:0-6767 GCA_963802945.1 uncultured delta proteobacterium | reverse complement strand
AAAATTGGTACTTCCTTCTGATAGTTGGGCCTGATCGCTGATTTGTCCCCAACTTTTTCCTTTGGAGGACTGGTGCGAGAGGTTCTTAGGGTGTTTGACCTTCGGGTACCGACCTCACTCCTTTTCAATTCTCAAGAGAGACGCCAGCATGGATTGGCTGTGGCTGGAATGGCTTTAAGCTGATCACATTGAATAAAATAAAAATTTATTTTCTTGTTAACGAAAGGGATATATTTATCCTCCCCTGGTAAACGCGATGGGCATAAGACCCGCCCCCAATTGTGAATCCGCAAACCGTACAGCCAAACATCCGCGTCTTTCTTATTTCGTCCTCCCTTTAGGATCAAATAATCTATCGAATTTTAACGTAATAATAATTTAATGCAAGATAAATTTAAACTTTTTTAATGATTTTTTGATAAACTTTAGTGGCTTGTTGTTAGCGCCGCTTTATAACGGCTTATTCCAGCAATGACTTGATGGTTGCCCCATGTCAATGGTGTCTTATTTTTAATGTTGAAAATGATTATAATTTATATTATAGCGGCCTGCAAACAAAATTAAAAATGGAATGCAGAGGGCAGCCGCCGAAGTTTCATGAGCCGCGGTGTATAGTTACCATGACGCTGCCGGAGCGCATTATGGACCAGTTTCCCAAGATTAATCCAGATCGGAGTTGTGCCGTGGTCAAGGTCACCGAGGCTGTGATGGGTGCCGGCAAAGAACGCTTCAAGCCGGTGGAACTGGTCGAAATGGCTCCAGGGAAGTCCCTGATTGTCGTTGGCCCAAGCAAAGCATTGAGAAAAATACCCTGGTTAAAACTAATTGAAATTGCACGAGCCCGTTATCTGTTGTCCCTTCCATTAGGTACATCGATCGAAGCCCTGGAAGTAGCTCTGCGCGACCTGGCCCTTGATCCGAAGTTGCAGAAAAATGAGTGCGAAAACGCCATCCTGCGTGAACTGTTGGATTTAATCAGCCACCAGCGGCGTACCCAGCGCCTGTCTAAAGCGGAAATTCTAATTATCGATACGGTTTGATCAGCCAACGTTTCCCAAATTCCCGCTAAACGCCATCGAAAAAGGCAATGATCCTTCCCGGCTCGCGTTGTCAACTAGCCTGCTTTTACAAAGGATTGGATATTGCAGAAATGGGAAAGAGAATCATTAAAGAAAAGCAATCCCGGACAGACATGCAAGTGAAATGAACCTGAAAACTACGGGTCGGGTTTTATTCCCAATGGAGAGAAACTTTATGTCGGGATTCTTAAAAGAAAGGTCTAAAGCTAATACGTCCGCTTCGGATAAACAATAATTGATAAAAATGGAAAGACAGAAAAGGAGGGATGAAGGGGAACCCTACTGGTTATCTTTTCATTTTGGTCCCATAGACCTCCAATTCATATATGGACCAACAATAAATTGGATCAGTCCCGTTCTGAACCAGTTTAAGATAACGACTTTGAATTGGGGTGAATCGATAGGTTACTTTTTTGAATAACTGGTTTTGGTTCAAAGCATAATCGGAATAAGATGCAGTCTGAACCTCCTGCCAATTTTCTCCGTCAAGAGAGGATAAGACCTTGAGACTGCGTGGATAATCATTAAGGGAGCTGCCCAAAAAAAGAGAGAAGCCATTGGCCTTGTAGTCGCCTCCAAGAGCCACTTGAAAAAACATGCCCGGTTCCTGTGCCTTGAGACTGGTCCAGCGGGTGAAAGGGTCCCCGTCTATGGCCAATCGGGCTTCTTGACCATTATAGTTTGAAATAACTTTCCAAGGTTTTAAAGGGATCAAAGAAAAATCGACCTTGGAGAATAGGTCAAGAGGATTCTTTTCGAACTTGCTTTTGGGCATTCCCGCGCCATTCCAAAAATCCCAAAACATCAAAGCCTGTCCAAAAAGGTGATGAGGTTCTTCCCAATCCGGGGCCTCGCGGAGAACCCGGGAAATAGATTGGATCAGTGCTTGCCAATCTACTTGCTTCTTTCTGAAATTTAAAGATATTCGCAAGGGTGAAGGTTGAGGACCGGTAGGGTCATCCATCCAATGATCTAGATAATTTCTGGCTTGATTGAGACTTTTTATCGCCTGTTTTGGGTGCTGTTCGATTCCCAATCCGGCCTCATAAACAAACAATTCGGCAATGGTCCAGGGGTCGTTGGGATTTTCCACATCGTCCAGATTTGTAATCCGGAGGTACCGACTTTCCTGGGGGGGAAAAACTATTTGCATACGGAGATTTTTATCCAGTCGAGGATGACCGTTATACCAATAGAGTCCCGGGATATAATCCTTGACCTCTCGAATAGTTTTCCATGACCTACCATCCCTTGAGATCTCCAATTTGAACTGGTACGGCAGACCGTATTCAATCGGTCCGGAGAGCAAAGAAATTTGACTCACTCTTTTTAATCGGCCCAAATCGATTTGCAGCCAAGCTCCGGCCCTTCTTGGAATCTGCCAGGCGGTGAGGATGTCCCGGTCTTTTACCATAAGGCATCGTCCAGCTTCCTGACTGGCTGTAACCCTCCATTCCCCTGCCGGTATTGATCGAAGATCATAGTCGGTTTTTTTAAAATGGTAAAAGAAGACATAATCGCCGACCTCTATTTTTTCATAAGTGCATCCCAGTAAGCAAAGTGTAGCCTCCATGGTTTCCGGGAATGGACTTCCCAACTTTCGATGGGTCAATATGGCTATTTCTTGGGCAGGGGCACGGTTTACGGTTCTTAAATAATCATAATTACGCCATCCATAATAGTCCGAAGCAATGATCTTTTCCTGGCTTTCGAAGGTGACCACTTGGGTAATTCTGTTATCACCGAAACAATATCGAATCCCTAATCTTTGAAAGCTTCTGATCAATTCATCCACCGGGCGAAAAGACTGATTTTTATTTAGGTCCCAATAGAGAATATTGGTCAATAGATTGAAGCCAAGAAGGAGTGAAAGGATTCCAATACCCACTGCTTTTTGAAAATTAGTTATTTTAGTAATCCAAAAAGAAACCAATACGGCAATAGGCACAAATAATACCAGGGTATAACGGGTAATGAAAAGATCTTCTGGTTCACCTGAAGCGCGAACCAAAATATAGAAGCAGAAAGTGAGGACTACATAATCGAGGGCCTTTTGGAAGGGCTGATGTTTGGCAATAATCCTCCTTATCCACCGGAGGGAGACTGCTAAGGATAAGGCCAGCACCGGGAGATAGAGACTAATCAAAATCACGATATTGATTGGTTTAGGGATTCGAGATGAAACACTTTGTACATCCCAAAAAGTCCCGATAAAGGTTGGAAGGATAGTTTCAAAAACCGGGAACCATTGGCGGGCCACTACAAAAAGTCCCTTTCCTCCCAAGTGGGCCAGCGTATTGAAATCATGATTCATGTTCCAAACCCAAAAAGGAAGGGATCCTAAAAAGTATCCGATGATTCCTATCCAGGGAAGGGGAGACCATAGAATACGGGGACGGGTTCCCACCATTCCAATTGCCGCTGCCAGCAAAAATGGAAAGATCAAAAGGCTGGACCACCACCCAATCCCGGCTATGATCCCAATCAGACACACCAGGATGGCCGATCTTCGCGGGGGAAGAGAGGGGAAGGTGGATGTTCCATAGAGGAGAAAAGAGCCGGCTAAAATGGTTTCCAGGTGGCCTCCGGTAATATAATTTCCGGTAAAAGATAAAAAAATAGGGGGAATGGCCCAATAGGCGGCGGCAATATTACCTGTTCTTGGACCGCCCACTTTTTTCCCTATGGCGTAAACCGTCATCAAGATAACACTGGAAACAGCGATCAGGGAAAGCTGGAGCGTCCTAGTGGAAGGCCCGAACAGATAAAATAAAAAACTGGCTAAGTAGGCTTCAAGTCCGCCCATGCGGGGCAGTCCCCATATCATAAGCTGAGGCTCCCCTCGCGAGATATGCATAGCCATTAATCCAATTATCCCCTCATCATAATCCACCTCGGAAAAGAAAGGTGAGTTGATCAAGGTCCATCGAATTAAAAAATGAATGACCTCTAAAAGAACAAGAGGCCAAGGTATTATAACATAGAGGGATTTTCTCTTTGCCGTCATTTTTTAGATTGCTCGAAATTTATAGCCCACTAGGGGTCCAAATTTAGAACTACCGCAGTCAGCTAACCTCTGTGTAAACTAACGGGATTGTGGTCAGATTGTTTTTAAAGACCTCTATCTCATAGATGGACCAACAGAAAACCGGATCTTTTTCCAATTGGATCAGGTTAAGGTGAAAGAGAGAAGCCATTGACCTGGTAGTCGCCTCCAAAATCCAATTGTAAATTAACGGCTTCTTTTAATTTTGTTTTTTCCCTATCTTCCACAGTTTCCCCAAGTCCACGGCCTCCCCGAATAGCTGATGGGCATCTTCCCAATCTGGAGCTTCTTGAATAGCCTCTTGTGTAGAATCAACTGCAGTCTGCCAATTGACTTGCCTCCGTCGTGTCTCTAAGTTGACACCAGGAAAGAGGGGATGGGGTCCTGTAGGATCATCCATCCAATGATCCAGGATCCGCCGGGCCCGATTGTAAGCCGCCAGGGCCTTCCCGGATGGTCTGATTGGGGTTTCGGAGGCTTCGTAGATGAATAGCTCCGCGATGGTCCAAAGTTCTTGGGGGTCTTCCGGGTTAGCGAGGTTAGTGATGCGAATAAACCGGGCCGGGCGAGGGGCAAAAGAAATCTGGAGGCGGGGATTTTGGTCAAGTTTTGGACGTCCTCGATACCAGTAAAAACCAGCCAGCATATCATTAAGCGAGAGTTCCGATATTTTTTCCCAATGCTTTTTATCCAGAGAAATTTCGAGCTTAAATCCTGAAGGGAGCCCAAACCCGATCGAGCCAGGCAGGACGGATATTCTGGCCAGCCGCTTTGGTTTACCCAAGTCCACGGATAAATAGTCTCCGGTCCGTTTAAAAATTTTCCAGGAGGTGAAAAGGTCACGGTCTTTAATCAAGTCAACTTGTCCTTGACCTTGACTGGCGGTGATTCGCCAATCCCTTGATGGTAAGGATCTGAGATGATCGATTGGTTCTTTAAAATCATACCAAAAAACATAAGGACCGATTTCGGCCCGTTTATAAGATCCTCCAAGAAGGGTAAGTGTTGCGGCCAGGGTCTCCGGATAGGGATTGCCCAGTCGCTGGTGGGTCACTATGGCTACTTCATTAGCAGGTGCCGCATCTACAGCTCGGAGATAATTAAAATTACGTTGTCCGAAGTAATCGGCACAGATAATTTCTTCTCGGCTCTCAAAGGAAAGGACTTGAGAAATTCGGTTATCCGCATAAGCATAACGGATCCCGTGATCCTTTAAGGCCAAGATCAGCTTATCCACCGGACGATAGGGCAAGTTTTTAAACTCGTTAAGAAAGAGAAAATGAAGGAAGAGGTTGAAACATAGGAGGCCGACCAGGACCACACTGCCGATGGCCTTACGAACTTGAAAGATTTTACTCAACCAGAGGGCTAATAGAATCGTAAAGGGCACATAGAGCGACAAGGAATAGCGGAGAGTCCCATTGGCCCCTTGTTCGCTGGTGGAAAAGGCCAGGATCAGGATCCAAAAGGTGGCAACCACCAGATCTTTGGGTCCCTGAAAAGGGTTTCGGAGGGAAGCGATCCTACGGAACCATTGAAAAATGGCTATCAGGGAAATGGAAAAGGCCGGGAGATAAATAAGGATGAAGACGGTCCAGGCCACAAAAGAAGGAACCGAAGGAAGGACGCTGTAACCATCCCACCAATCGCCGAGCAGAGATTGAAATAAAGAGTAACGAAGGACTACGTAGATGTTTGCCCAAAGGTGTTTGAAAATGCCGACTCCACTGCCTTCGAAAAAGCTAAAGGTGGAGAAATCATGCAAATATTGCCATAGCCAAAAGGGTAGGGAACCCAGAAGAAATCCAGCTATTCCCATCCAAGGAATCCGGCCAAGGAGCAAGCGAGGCCGGGCAATACACAAACCGATGGCCCCGGTTAATAAAAAAGGGGTGATTAACAGGCTGGACCACCATCCCAGCCCGGCCATCAGACCGATCAGGAGGGCCAGGGTAACCGGGTTTTTCGAGGGGTTAAAGGTCAGCCAGCAAATACCGAATAGGACAAAGGCCCCGGCCGCACAGGCCTCCTGATGCCCTCCGGTGGCCAACTGTCCGATGATGCTTAAATAAAGAGGGGATAAGGCCCAGTAGATCGCCGCCAAAAACCCGACCCTCCATCCGCCCACCAAGGTGCCGATCCTATTTATTAAAAAAAGCATGAAGGACAAAATCAAAATATCTTCCAGGTGAAGGACAAAAGCGGAGGACCCAAAAATAAAAAAAAGAAAACCGGTTAGGTAGGCTTCCAAGGCCCCCATATAAGGTTGACCCCAGAAAAAAAGTTGAGGCTCTCCTTTCAGAATGTGGAGGGCCATTTCCCCGGTAACGGCCTCGTCATAAAAGGACTCGGCTAGGGAAGGGGAGCGGCCCATGATCCATTGAATCAAAAAATGAATTAGGATGAGTGCCATAAGACCCAGGAGGATTTTTAACCGAAGGGATCTATTCTTGAAATGCATGGAATCTCTTTTTGCCTTCTATTTAGGTGTTGGTTCAACTCAGCCGATCATCGGGATTCCTGGAAGACAAACCTATTACTCAAGTTGACTGTGGCTTCACTGAAACAGGTCTGGTCTCTTCCACCTCAAAGGGTAGTCAAAAAGTTAGCACACTAAAATGAGAATGTAAATATTCTATTAC
>CAWDKY010000046.1:0-7473 GCA_963802945.1 uncultured delta proteobacterium | reverse complement strand
CGTTAAACAAAAAATTGGCCAAGTTCCTCGAAACGGCAAATTCACCCCAATAGATGTATAAAAAGAAATATATTATCTCAACAATTTATGATTAATCGTCTGCGGGTTCCTGAGCCATTTCCAAAAATTAATCACCCTGTTCGGAGAATAAGACACTACCTGTAGTTGGTGCTTGTGCGGTCGGACGTGGGGAAGGATGATCACATGCCAGGCTCTCGGCCAGATAGCCAAGTAAGAAAGGAAAAAAACAGGATTCCCAACAAGTAAAAATAGTAAGTGGGTATCAGTGTTCTGCTATTTATGTTTAATCCCCCATGACGACTTGAATTTACTCTTATCCCTTACAATATGTTTTCGGCCCATTGTTTGTCATCTTCTGAGTTAATATTTGAATATTGGTCACAGATTATGAAGGATTTTACGATTTTTCCGTCATCTATGGCACATTGAATTAGATCGGGAAGTTCTTTTTCTTTCCTCTCATGGTGTATCGGAGTTACATCAATATAATTAAAAATGCCGTTTCTAAAAACGCAGTCTCCGGTTCCCATAAAATAATTAAAAGGGTGCCGGGGTTTTTCAACCAATCTATAAATGATATGGTTGTCATCATGGATTAGGGTATAGGTCCTCTTGATTAATTCCTGGTCATCTACGGTTAATATCCCACACATACCGAAGACATTGCTCTTTTTAAATTCATTAAGCATGGTTTGATGCCGTGGGTTGACTAATATTTCATCACCAAGCAACAGCAGAAAATCATCTCCGGATATCGCTTCCTTTGCACATTCTATGGCATGAACAAGACCTTTTTGCTCCCATTGAATAACATATTTTATTTTTTTAGTCTTATACTGAATACCGTAAGTGTTGATTATTTCTTCGGCCCTATAACCAACAATAATGATTATTTCCTTGATGTCTGTGCTGGCGACACAATTTAAACTGTATTCTATGGCCGGCTGCCCTTTAATGGGGATCATGCATTTGTTCTTTCCGTCCGATTGTTCATCCAGCCTTTTGCCTCTTCCTCCCGCTAAGATTAATGCTTTCATATAGCCCTCATGGTTGATTTTTAAAAACATCGACATTTTCTTTAATCCAGGTTACCAATTTTTCTATGCCTTCTTTCGGCATAACTTTAGGAGACCAATTTAATTCCCTTTTCGCTTTAGTGATATCACAGACAAAATATCTTAAGTCCCCAAGCCTGTCCGGGGCAAAAGAAACTTCGGGAGCTTTTCCATTAATGTCGCTCAATAGGTCGATGCTCTCAAGGAGTGAAAAGGCTGTTTGGGTTCCTCCACCTATATTATAAATCCCAGGATTTTGAGTTTTGAAGAAGGCATCGAAGGCTTCGCAGACATCGGTAGCATAGATGATATCCCTGACCTGTTTCCCGGTGCCGAATATGGTTATCGGCCAGCCCAAAACACCGCGAATCGCAAAATTAGCCACCCAGCCATGGTCTTCACCACCAAATTGTCTTGTTCCATAAATGCCGGTCAACCTAAAGCTTGCAGCCTTAAGCTGGTAGGTATCTATATAAACTCTCAGATAAATGTCCCCGGAGGCTTTAGAGGCATGAAGCGGAGTTATGGTGCCCCCAAGCGTCGGATAGTTTTCATCTATTCCTTCCGGCACCCGTAAATATTTTCTATCTCCTTCTTTCAGTTCCTCATTAATTTTATTTCCATAAACATGAACCGTGGCACAACAGGCGGTTGGAATTTTAAGGGCCCTGGCCGTCTCCAGGACGTTAAAAGTTCCCAACACATTGGTGGTGATATCTAACCTGGGATCTTCCCAGGCGATGGTCATGGCCGGTTGAGCGGCCGTGTGGATGATATAGTCACAGTGATGGGCCTGAGCAAGAAGTTCTTCATAATTTCTGACATCAGCCTTAACCAGCATAACGCCAAGTTTTTTCAAGTAATCCCAATTAAAGTTTCTGGCTGCTTCGGTTGCAAAACCTGTCCTTTGCATTTCGTGTTTAGTCATGTTGTCATAGGCAATCACTTCCCAGCCCTTTTGACGATAAAATTCGCATACGTGGGACCCTAAAAAACCACATCCGCCTGTTACTAATACCTTCATACGGTTCCCTTTTTGGCACCAATTCTTTTGATGTTAAAATTAGTTATGTAATAATTTGACAATATAAAAGGAGACTCTAATTAGATCAAGAGAAAAAAGGGAAAAATCTTATTTTTTTGTTAAAATATCAGCATCAAAACAGTATAGTCCTGATTAAGAACCAACGTTATGTGTAACACCCTTAAACTCTATGATAAATTTGATTTGGCTTCCTCATGCCTTTCCCTTTGTCATCCAACCATAAGGATATTAAAGTTTTGCTGGGCAATCCTGCCATAAACAAATCCTGGCAAATTCCCTCTGCTGAGATATTTGAATTAGGTCCCTGTAACCCCCCTTGTTTGCATACTGGTTATCGATGAAGGAGCGCGATTAGAAAACCTATTAGCTGAGATGAGAAAAAAGCAGGTTCCCGACCAGATGGACATTCTGATTCTCGATGTAGGAAGTAAAGACGGTTCAGTAGATCCAGACTATTTACGTGGGAGTCCGCACCTTGTGGACAAAACCGGACCTGGGCGAGTGAGTGCTCCATTGTGTATGGGATTCACCGATGCCTTAACTCAAGGTTGCCAAGGAGTTATAGCCATTGACGGAAATCAAAAAGACGGAGTGGATGCCATCAGGGAAATTTAATTCATAACCATGCCCGCTGCATCGCACTCAGGCATGCAATATATTAACTAAACATGAAGGTGTCGAGGCGTGATATAATTAAGGTGAGTCACTACAAAATTTCCTTGACATACAAGGGCAAGACCTCTATATCTTATTACCCATTACCTAAGAATTAACTTTTTATTAAAAAATATTAATTATTAACAAGGACTTATTTATGTTTAGCAATAGGTTAAGATCAATGAATCAATTATGGTTGGCACTTTATATTAGTTCTACCTTTATTTTTTTCCCAACTAAGGCCAGCGCCTATCTTGATCCCGGCACAGGAAGTTATGTTATTCAGATTGTATTAGCATTCGTGATCGGCGGATTGTATGGCCTCAAATTATATTATAAAAAAATAATTCTATATATCCAGCGTTTAGTTTCTAAGGAAAAAAATGATTCAGGACACGATTAATGGTCATAGGATCGCTAGTTCTTTCAGAGATCCCAGCGGATTTCTTTTCCATAGAGATGAAATTATTTATAGGCAAATCAACACGATTTATCAGCAGACTTATGATTATTTCATCCAATCTGGCCTCTATGAGAAACTTGTTCAGGAAAATTTACTGATACCTCATCTCGAAGTGGATATCCCTCCGGAAGAAGAATCCATCGCCTATAAAATAATCCGGCCGGAGGCTATTGCCTTTATTTCTTACCCCTATGAATGGTGCTTCAGTCAGTTAAAGAGAGCCTCCCTGGCTACGCTGAATATCCAAAAAATCGCTCTTCAATTTGATATGACCCTGAAGGACGCCAGCGCATACAATATTCAATTCAGAAAAGGGACCCCGATCTTAATCGACACACTTTCCTTCGAAAAGTATCAAGAGGGCGGCCTCTGGATTGCCTACAGACAATTCTGTCAACATTTTCTTGCACCCCTGGCACTTATGAGTTACAGAGACATCCGCCTGAATCAATGGTTTCGAATACACCTTGATGGGATTCCTTTGGATTTGGCAAGTTCGTTGCTTCCGTTTCGCACTCATTTTTACTTCTCAACGCTCTCACATATCCACCTCCATGCCAGAAGCCAGAAACGTTACGCTGATAAGCCTATGGATAGGAGCCGTCATAAAGTCAGCAAAATGTCCTTTCTCGGTTTAATTGATCACTTGGAGTCTGCTGTCAAAAAACTAAAGTGGCGACCGAAAGGGACTGAATGGGCTGATTATTATAAAGACACTAATTATTCAGAGGATGCCCTTCAGGTCAAGAAACAGATTGTGACTGAATGCTTAGAAAAATTAAATCCAAAGACCGTCTGGGATCTCGGTGGCAATGTCGGCCTATTCAGCCGTATCGCCGGAGACAAGGGCATACCAACCATATCATTCGATATGGACCCTGCCGCTATTGAGAGAAATTATCTTGACTGTCTCGGAAGGGGTGAAACTCATGTTCTTCCTCTGTGGAGTGATCTGACTAATCCAAGCCCCGGTATTGGTTGGAATGGCATTGAAAGGATGTCGTTATTCGAACGTGGACCTGCCGACACAGTTTTAGCCCTGGCTTTAATTCATCATCTGGCGATCTCTAACAATGTACCGCTCAATAAGATTGCCTTCTTTCTCAGCAGAATCTGCAACTCTCTCATTATTGAATTCGTTCCGAAGAGTGACTCTCAGATCCAAAGGCTGCTATCAACCCGGGAGGATATCTTCTCTGATTATACCCAAACGGCCTTTGAGCAGGAACTCGGAAGATACTTTGTCATTAAGCACTCTTTTAAAATACGGGATTCCGAACGAACTTTATATTTGATGCAGAAAGGGCGGCTATGAAAAAACCATTCGTTATTTATCCCTTCCTATTTGCAGTATTCCCCACTCTGGCACTGTATGCTCACAATATCGGGGAGCTTTCTTTATCTTCCGTTTGGGCACCGTTAGCCATCTCGTTTGGTTTTACTCTGCTGTTGTTCACTCTATCCTGGTTGCTTTTCCGTAGTCCTATAAAGGCCGGAGTGATTACTTTGGTCTTTGTAATTATATTTTTTGCCGATGGGTATGTCCAAGGCTTATTCGATGGAGGGAAGTGGGTAAGACCTGCGAAATATCTGCCGATCGCATGGGGAATATTCTTTATGGCTATGGGTTACCTAACCTATCGGACAAAAATGAACCTTAATAATCTAACGCATATATTAAATGTTGTTGGGATAACCCTTGTGGTAGTTTCTTCCCTCAACATTACCATTAATGAATTTAGACGTCCTAATTATGTTCAACACACTAATATAGTAGTCCAAAGGGGGCAAGTTGAAAGAGGCGCCTTGCCGGACATATACTACATTATTCTTGATGCATATGCGAGTGCCTCCACATTAAAAGAACTTTATAACCTTGATAATAGTGAGTTGATGAATTATCTGAGCAAAAAAGGGTTCTATATAGCCGATCGAAGCACGAGTAATTATGGTTTTACTGAATTATCATTGCCGTCCTCCTTAAACATGGTGTACCTAAACGACCATGTAAGTAAGTTAGTTGGCGAACAATCCAAGGACATGACCATACCAATCAAAATGATCAAAAATAACGCTGTGGTGAATTTCCTCAAATTTTATGGATACCGTTATGTACATTTTTCTGGTTCGTTTAAGAATACAAGTTACGACGAGTACGCTGACCAAAATATTGACTGTTCAAAGAAGTCAGGTCTACTTGCATTTATTATTCAAGATCAGTTTGTATCGTTATTGATTGAAAAAACATTAATGAAACGTATTATTAAAAGTTCAGATGAAACAACTACCTACAGGGAATATGTGCTAAACGCTTTTGACAAACTCGCTAAAATGCCTGAATCACCAGGGCCGAAATTTGTTTTCGCACATATTGTCTGTCCTCACTGGCCTTATGTTTTTGGCGCCAACGGAGAGGAAATCAAAGTTGTTTCGTGGATGGTTGACCCCGTTGAATCGCAAACGTTGAAATATATTAATCAAGTTAAGTTCCTCACCGGAAAGATTAAAACTCTAGCGGATGAGATACTGTCAAAATCCAAAATACCTCCGATCATAATTTTGCAAGGAGACCATGGTTTTCGTGAAGCATATTGCTTGGAGCCTACTTCTGGCAAGTCTCCTTCTGACAAGTGTCTTAAAGACACATTCGGAATATTAAACGTATATTATTTGCCGAATGGTGGAAACAAACTCTTATATAACTCAATAAGCCCAGTGAATAGTTTCAGGCTCATATTCAATTTCTACTTTGGTGCAGATTATGAACTCCTAAGGGACCAATGTTTTTTTTCAAACTATTTTGATTCCCCATATAAGTTCATTAATGCCACGCATATACGATCTGAAATAGGCGCATTTCATTCTTCAATTCATCGTTTAGCTCAAAGGCCGATAACGCCCGCAAAAAAGTCTTCAGCTTTCCAAACTGAACGACCCTCTCCATAAGACGAGGGGTTCTAAAATCGGTTGATTAAAATCAACGGTTTGTCATCTTGTGATTTTCATTATCTCCACTGTCTTATTGGTGAGGGTGGCAATTTATATACAAGCTCCTTTTATACCATCTCGTAAAATAAATTGAAAGTTTAGGTACATCAGTACATTCCATTTTCCTTAAGTTCTGGCAACTTATGAAGAATACCTGAGAATTCCCGGTTGTGATGCAGAAAAGGAAAAATTAGCCAAGTTCCTGGAAAGAGAAACCCTAAAAGTAATTAGGCCCAAGATTAGATAGGAGGATAGGAAACAAGCGAATTTGATTACTTCCACTGTAATAAATGAGTGCCAGTCCAATAGAAAGATCCTAAATCTCTCTCACGGTTAACCTCTTTTATGGACCCTGAAATTTTTAAGCCGTAGTAAATGATTTGATCCCCAAACATTTTGACTGAATAAGTCGCCTTCAGCCTATCCATCGTTCGAACAAAAGAAGCGTTATTTTCTCGGGCTACCACAAAGGCAGGCCATAAGGAAAAATTCACCTTCTTTTTCATTCGGTTAAAGAAAGGAAAAATTCCATTATATCCCCACATGGAATAATCCTCGCCATGGGTTATATCATAGTCTTCTTGAAGGCATTTGATTTTTCCCTGGGTGAGGCGGGTAATTTGCGCCGACGGACCGATATCTGCGTAAACGTATTCTATCTTTTCCTTGGACAAAAAAGAGACAATTTCTTCTGCGGAAACGGGATTTGATTTAACCTGTTTGTCCGACTGATAAACAAATATTTCCCCAATGGACCAGGCCTGGGGGGCTGGATCGGTTATGGTGATCCTTATGAATCGAGCATCCTGGGGGTTAAAATTATTTTGAATCCGTCCATCCCTTAATTTCCAGAAGGGCCGCCCTCCAGACCAAAAAAGATAGGCCCAATTGTTTTTAACGGAAGCGGTTTCCTTCCAATCCCTCTCGTTGTTGGACAGCTCTATTCGATAATTCACGGGAAAATCCCATTCCTTCCCCTTGCCGCACAACAAGACGATACGATTTATTTTGTAAATACGCCCTAGGTCTATTTGATAAAACATTCCGGGTTGCTGTGAAGAAGATGAACTCCAACTTGTAGCTATGTTGCGATCAAAGGCCCATTGGGCAGAGGCCAAGTTGACATTACTCTGCCCTTTCCATCCGAGTGGAAGGATTTCCTGGGAAGCGGCTGAGGGAGGCTCAAAGTCATAATAAAGGACATAACCTTTTATTTTTTGATAGATTGAAAAAACCTCCCTTTT
>CAWDKY010000045.1:0-25146 GCA_963802945.1 uncultured delta proteobacterium | reverse complement strand
TGCTGAGTTGCCGAACATCAAAAATATGGTATGACGGTCAGAACCGAGCTTGATGGGATAAAGGATGATGGAAAGATTTTTTACCGTCTGCACCCCGGGTCTGGAACCGTTCACCAGCCGGGAGCTTAACCCAACTTCTCTTTCAGAGGATTCTTCTATAGAAGGTCCTCTATGATCAATATTGCCTCCCCGGGAAAAACTCCGTCGCACGGGCAACCATAGCCATCCAAACCTTTGGAGGCTTTTTGGGATTTAATCCCCATGGTCATGTTCTGATTTTGGGGCGGATTGTCTATTTTAACTCGTAATCGCTGATTCAAGCCCATGCCAATTTCAACGAGTTGTGAAATATGGAAATTCAGACCACTATTTATTTTGGCACTTTCTGTCAGAAAAAGTATAGGTCAGGATCGGCCCTAATTAGAATTTCATTTTGTGGGACGGCTAAACGGCTGATAAGGCCTCTGTATCCAGCGTCTTGAATCCGTTCTTTTCCACTAATTTTTCCGCTTGTTCGATCTGTTCAACTTCCAAGACAAAGACGGCTTTTTCCGCGGATTCCAGCACAAAGCCATAGGCATTGTTGACATTGATGCCCTCACGATAGAGAAGCTGCACCAATTTATCCAGACCGCCGGGTTGGTCGGGAATGAGAACCGCCAGCACACTGCCTAACTGGACGGTCAGGCCGGCTTCGGTCAGCATCGCTTTGGCCCGCTTAGGATCATCCACAATCAGACTGATGACCCCGAAAGTATCGTGAGTGGATATCGTCGTCGCCCGAATACTGATCTTGGCTTTGGCTAGAACGCCGGTTATGCGGGCCAGCATACCTGGTTTATTTTCTGCAAAAATGGAAAGCTGATAAGCGATCATATTCTTCTCCTCAAGTTGTTCCCCAATATCCAATCTGGGCCGATTTGATAAGATAAAGGAAGATCAGGATGTAAAGGGAGTAGTTCATCCAAATCTTAGAACCCTACCTCAGCTTTTCCCCTTATCATCTTCTATTTGTAAAGTCCGGATAAGCCAAACAACCCCAACGGCCGGCCAAATCAAGGTTTAACTTCTCAAAAAATCTCCTTATGTTGTTTAAGGACTACAAAAATAAGATCCCCGCAGGGCCCTTATTTTGAATCAGCCATTTAACTTTTGTTCGGAGATAAATAATCGGTCGATCAACTCCTTTGATGGTCGTTTGGTGAAGAAGCTTACGCCAAAGTAAAGGACCATACATCCGCCGATTAAGATCCATTCCATGGTGCCCATCCCGAGTAACGGTGGTTTACGTCCCATCACAGCCCAGCTGCCGAATAGAGTCCCAATGGTTCCATAAACAACGGTGCAAATGGCCCCCCATTTGGTTGCTCCTTTCCAATAATAGGACATGACCGTAACGAAGAAATAAATGGCGCCCAGACCCATAGCTGCAAATCCCATGAAGATAGCCAGCAGTTCAGGAGGATTATTCAGGGTCCAGAAAAAAGGAAGGAATAGGAAAAGGGCGATCAGGAAATAGCCAAGATACAGCATGGATTTATCCGACACCTTTGGTGATACGCATTTAATGATATCGTTGGTTACATTAGCACTCATGATAAAAACCATGGCCGAGAGTGTTCCCAGGGCGGCACCTACAAGACCTGTCAGGTAGGCTGCGAGTAATCCTGATCCGCCTAAGGCCCAGGATAACAGAGGTGCAGCGAGATCTGCGCCCCATTGTTTGTTGGCCAGGAGATTGTTACCAAAAATAATCCGGGCTACAAGGCCATTGCTTGAGCAGTCAAGCATAATCGGTATGCCTGCAGTCAACCAGACCACAAAGCACAGCAAGGTAAAGTCTTTCTTGGTCATCTTTTTCATTCCAAGGAATCGACTGATGTTATGAGGGAAACCAACGGCCATGGTGAAAAAGATAACCGGTGTTGCCATGATCCCCACCAGGCTTGAAAAGAGTTGGGTATTACCGATTTTTGGAAGAGCGGGGTTCATCAGTCGCATGAGGGACGGATCCTGAGCCATTAAACTGTTGGTGATTGAACTAAAACCGCCGGCCCAGATGATCGCCCAAACACCGATCAACGCACCGACAAATCCTAAAAATGCCCCTTTTACAGCAATAAACCACTGGGTTCCCGTGTAGCCGCCCAGCCGGAGGAAGATCCAAGCGATAACTATTGAGATGAAAAGACACCAGCCTTGGGGAAGACCTGTAACCGCAAACCAAACCGTACCAGCGGCTTTGAGCTGCCCGACTGAATACATAAAGAGGAAGAAGAGCATGCTTCCGGCAACAAGTATCTGGAGTCCTTTGGATTCAAATCTCATGCCAATAGTTTGGGCAATGGTCGCGGCGCCAAGTTTGGATGAGAACTCTCTGGTTTTAGTCGCTGCAAGCCAAACGCAAGGAATGATGCCTACCAGGGTCCAGATGCCGGCGAACCACATACCTGAAAATCCTACCTTATAAACAATAGCCGTGCTTCCGCAGAATGCCCAGCCGGAAATGTAAGAACCGGTGAGGGCTAAACCTGTAACCCAAGGACCAATATCTCTTTGGCCGACTAGAAACTCTTCAAAGGAAGCCCATTTCTTCTTGGCTATGGTACCGAGAAGAAGGGCAATCGCAAAAAGAATCAGGACCCCTAGACTTGACCAAATAATCATACTCAGGGTAGGTTGGGGAATATCTAGATATTTTGGATTCATTCTTTAAACCTCCTTGCGATAAGCCAAGTACCAACCAACGTCATGATGAATGTCCCAATAATCAAAGCAAACCATACATACCAAGAGACCATTGGATCAAATAGTTCAGGTTGCATTCATTCCTCCTTTCTTTTTATAAGATTCAGGTTGTTCATTTCTCCCCCTTATGAAATGCCATTTTTTATAAACCCTACCGAAGCTGCCGAACAATGCCCTACACCTAATCCCATTAGCTGCCCGGGCCGGGACAGGGCGATGAGTTACCTTTTGAACAAACCCATAAAAGAGAACTCCGGTTGGTCTATATTATTTTGATACCCTTAATAAGTATACTATATTTTTCTTTTATCCAATACCCGGACAATTTTCCCATCTGGCCTGGGTAAGCTTTTGGCTTCAACCAACTTTACAAAAACATTAATACCGGTAACCGAGTTGATGCGTTTTTTGACCTGTTCCAGAAAAGACCGTTGTTTTTGCAGCTCCAAGGCGAAAATTTTATCCGTAACCTCAATAACGATTTCCAACCTGTCCAGGGCTCCGCTGCGCTCAACCACGATCTGATACGGGGCTTCACCTTCAGCCACACTGAAAATGGCTTCCTCAAGCTGTGAAGGATAAACATTGACTCCTCTGATGATGAGCATGTCGTCGGAACGCCGCACGATTCTTTTCATGCGCACTAAAGTTCTGCCGCAAGGACAGATAGAGTAGTCGAGGCTGGTGACGTCTCTTGTCCGGTAACGAATCATCGGGTAAGCTTCCCGGGCTAAAGTAGTAAGGACCAGTTCACCTTCAGCGCCGGGTGGCAGCACGGCGCCGGTATCCGGATTGATAATCTCCGGCAAGAAAGCGTCTTCATAGATATGCATACCGCTTTTGTGCCAACATTCACCGGCGATACCGGGACCCATCACTTCGGAAAGACCGTAATTGTCGGTAGCACTAAGGGAAAGCCTCTGCTCGATTTCGATGCGCATCGATTCCGACCAGAGTTCTCCGCCAAAAAGCCCGAATTTCAGCGAAAGGGATTTGGGATCTAGGCCCATTTCTTCCATTCGTGTTGCCAAGGCCAGGGCGTAACTCGGCGTGCCGACCAGTACCGTTGATTTATAATCCTGCATAATCATGATTTGCTTTTCCGTTTTTCCGGTACCCATAGGAATAACCGATGCACCAATCATTTCCGCCCCGTAATGCAGGCCGAACGCGCCGGTAAAGGGACCATATTGAAAGGTTATTTGCACCAAATCATCGGAGGTGACGCCGGCGGAGGTCATAAAACGCGCCACCAGATTAGACCAGAAGTGAATATCATTTTTGGTGTACCCGACGACGATCGGCTTGCTGGTGGTTCCGGAAGAAGAATGAATCCGGACCACTTCCCGCAAAGGCACGGCAAACATGCCATAAGGATAGTTGAGTGTTAGGTCTTCTTTGGTGGTCAGCGGAAGTTTTGTCAAATCCGAGAGCGTTTGAATATCTTCCGGAATAATATCCAGTTCCTTAAATTTTTTCCGGTAATGGCTGACGTTCTTGTGAACTCTGTTGATGGTCGCCTGCAGTCTTTCCAACTGCAATTGTTCGAGTTCGTCGCGTGATATGCATTCATGTTTCTTATCCCAAATATTCATGTTAATCCCTCCCGGTCCATGGAAGGTTTCTGTACTGAAATGCAGGGAATCTTCCATTTAAAAAAATTGGCCTTTGGCTTGTTTCCATCATAATTACCGTTCCCATATCTCCTTTTTGTCCTTTCCGATATAGGCCCTTTGAACATCTTTATTTTCCAGCAACTCGGCTGCGGTTCCCTCCAGAATCAGGCGACCGGTTTCGATCACATAGCCGCGATCGGCCATCTTCAAGGCGGCTCTGGCGTTTTGCTCGACCAGAAGAACCGTGGTATTTTTTTCGCGGGAGAGCCTTTCGATAACCTTGAAAATTTCCTGAGAGATCATGGGCGCCAGTCCCATGGAAGGTTCATCAAGAAGCAGTAATTTGGGTTTAGCCATGAGCGCGCGGCCGATAGCCAGCATTTGCTGTTCACCACCCGAAAGCGTTCCAGCCAATTGCTTTCGTCGTTCACGCAGAATGGGAAACAAGACAAAGACCATCTCAATGGTTTGTTTCACCTCTGCCTTGCCCGCGCTGGTTTTGTATCGCAAGTAAGCGCCCAGTTCCAGATTGTCTTCCACGGAGAGAGGTTTAAAAACTTGCCTTCCTTCCGGTACCTGAGAAACGCCCAGCTTAACGATACTGTGAGGGGCCAAGGCGGCAATGGGGATATTATCAAACAGTATCTGCCCGCTTTTGGGCGGTAAAATTCCCGACAAAGTATTAAGCAGTGTGGTCTTCCCGGCGCCGTTTGCTCCAATCAACGTGACAATTTCACCTTCCGCCAAGTGCAGAGAAATATTTTTGAGCGCATGTACCTGGCCGTAGTAGGTGTTGATATTTTTTATTCTCAGCATAGTTTTTTTAATTTAATAAGCCATTAGCCTTCGCCTAAATAGGCGGAGATAACCGCAGGGTTTTCCTGAATTTCCCGCGGTGTGCCATAGGCCAGCTTCTTCCCCAGATTCAAGACGATAATCGTTTCACAAATATCCATCACCAGTTCCATGTCATGTTCGACCAGCACAACCGTTATTCCCAGTTCTTGGATCCTTCGGATGAGACTGGCGAGTTCGACCGTTTCGCGGCTGTTCAGCCCGGCGGCCGGTTCATCCATCAAGATGATTTGCGGTTCCACGGCCAGTGCCCTGGAGATCTCCAAAAGCCTTCCCTTGCCGAACGGTAAATTGCAAGCGGTCAGGTCGGCACAGTCCGTAAGACCGGTGAATTCCAGCCACAGAAAAGCCTTTTCCATAATATGCTTTTCTTCCCTGATCTGACCGGGAAGTTTGAAGGCGCAGGAAAAAATACCGCCATGGCTCCTGGTGTGCAGTCCGACCATGGCATTTTCCAGAACGGTCATTTGTCCGAATAACTCAACGTTTTGAAAGGTGCGCACCAGACCGAGTTTAGCCAGCTTCTCCGGAGCGAAGAGCGATATATTGTTTTCACCAAGAAAAACCTGTCCCGATGTCTGCGTATAAAGACCGCTGACGATGTTAAAGAGCGTTGTTTTCCCAGCTCCGTTAGGGCCGATGATGCCGGTTATCGACCCTTTGGCAACTGAAAGGGAAACATCTTCCAAGGCGGTGAGCCCTCCAAATTGCTTGGTTATGCCGTTTAGCCTAAGCATCGCTTTGCTTCCCTCTGATTCTGCGCCTAACCATTCTGGCCATAGTTTCGAGGCCACTGATCAGGCCACCGGGTAGATACATGGTGATCAGGATGAGCATCAGCCCGTAAATGACAATGTCAAAATCCTGAAACACGCGTAGCCATTCCGGCAGCATGGTTAAGATTGCCGCGCCTAAGAAGGAGCCATAGATACTGCCCAGCCCGCCGATAATGACCATGGTCACCAGTTCCACGGAAAAATTAAAACCAAAGGCTACGGGAGAAATAAAAGTCATGGTATGGGCGTAAAGGCTTCCGGCCACAGCGGATAGGAGGGCGGATACCGTGAATATCTGCACTTTCAGAAGACGGGCATTGACACCCATAACGCGGGCGGCGACTTCCGAATCATGAATAGCCCGAAGCGCACGGCCGATTCTGGATTGAGACAAGTTAATCGACAATAACATAACGCCAAGGGTAAATATCCAGATCAGATAATAATTATTCCAGTCATTATCAAAGTGAATGGAACCGATGTGGAGGTTGGGAATGCCGGATAATCCGGATGGGCCGCCGGTCCAACCGACGGTTTCATTAAAGATAATGTACAAGATAATGCCGAAACCGAGGGTGGCCATGGCCAGGTAATGGCCTTTCAACTTCAAAATGGGAAATCCGATGACAAAAGCCAACCCCGCCGCGCAAAAGCCGGCCACCATCATGGCCAGCCAGGGGCTAATTAGAAATTGGGTGGTAAGAATACCGGAGCAATAGGCCCCTAATCCGAAAAAAGCGGCATGCCCCAAAGAAATCTGGCCTGCATATCCCAGCAGCAGATTCAAGGCCACGGCCAGCATGGTGTTGATGCCGATAAAAACAAACACATTTAGAAAATAGCTGCCCCTTAAAAAAAACGGCGTCATAAGCACGGCGGCCGCAAAAAATAAAAAAATGAGTATTTGGCGTTTTTCTTTGGTCATGATTTATACTAACTAGCCAAGGAGACTATAAGTTCTAAACCCTCTCGGTCTCCTTTTTTTTGAATAATCCTTCCGGCCTGAAAAATAGTATCAGTAACAGGATAATAAAAGCGATGGCGTCTTTATAGCTGGCCGAGATGTAGCCGGCGCCTAAGGATTCCAGAAGCCCCAAGAGAAGTCCTCCCAATACGGTTCCCAGACCGCTGCTCATTCCGCCGATAATCACCGCGCAAAAGCCCTTCAACCCCAGCATGATGCCCACGTCAAAGGAGGTCATGGTGAGCGGAGCAATGATGATTCCGGCCATGGATCCGATAGCGGAGCTGATGACAAAGGAGAGCAAAACCATGATCTTGACGTCGATGCCGACCAGGCTGGCGACATAAGCGTTATAGGCGCAGGCCCGCATGGCTTTTCCGGTAAGGGTGTAATTGAAGAAGATCTTGTTTAGGATAATGATCAAAACACTTAGGCCGAAAATCCAGAGATGCTGGGGTAAAATAGTAGCTCCCGCGATATACAGCGGATCGTCACCCGAAAAGGAGGGTAAGGCGTGGGTATCTTTTCCCCAGATCAGCATGGCCGCACCGCGGATGAAAATACTGGCGCCGATAGTAATGATAATCAGGCTCAGCGGTTTGGCATTTTTGAGCGGTCTGATCGCCAGACGCTCAAAGGCCATACCGACTAAAGTTGAAATAGTAATAGCCAATACCATGGACGGCCAAAGGGGGAAATGTAAAAAAATCAAAAAAAATAGGGTCAGCATACCGCCCAGCATCACAAACTCACCCTGGGCAAAATTGATGATGCCGGTAGCATTATGGATGATGGCGAAACCAAAGCCGATCAGGGCGTAGATCGCGCCGTTAGAGAGACCGGACAAGATATACTGTATGAATTGGCGGGAGTTATCCATTAAATAGGTTTATCCGAAAGATAGGAAGGCGGTGCAGGATACCGGATGATGCCTGCACCGCGTTTTAGTTGCCCTGTCTTGAATCGATTTTTATTTAATTAAAGTCCAGGCCTGGTTTTTAATTTGCACCATAACAAAAGCGTCTTTAGTCAGTCCGGCATGGTCTTGCGGAGAATAGCTGAAGGTTCCGCCGATACCGGCAAAATTTTTCGTTTTTTCCAGTTGATCACGAATAGCCGCCGGAGAGCCGCCAGCTTTTTCAATGGCTCCTTTGAGCAGCATCATCGCATCCCAGGCGTGACCGCCAAAATGGTCGCCCTCGACTTTGTAATGCTTTTGATAACTAGTTACATAGCTGAGCAGCTTCTTTTTTTGCGGGTCTTTATTGGAGATTTGATTGGCCACAATGACCCGGCCGGAAGGAAGAATAATTCCCTCAGCGGCGTCACCGGCCAGTTCAATAAATTTTTTGGAGGAAACTCCGTGACTCATAATCAAAGGGAGTTTTATTCCCAATTGTTTGACGTTTCTGGCCACAATGGCCGGTCCTGGGTTGGTGCCCCAGCAAATAATGGCCTGGGCCTCACTGCCCCGAATTTTAGTCAATTGAGCGGTCATGTCCTTATCGGCGGGCCCGTAAGTTTCATCGGAAATTATTTCAATTCCATATTCTTTGGCTTGTAAACCCAATTGCTCTCTTCCTGAGGCACCAAAACCGTCTGAGACCGTCAGAATGGCTATTTTATTGATTTTTTGTTTTTTCAGATACTCAAATATCCTGATGACGGCTAGGGCGTCATTTTGAGCGGTTTTAAAAATCCATTTTTTAACCGGATCGGTTATCTTGATTCCCGCGGCACAGGAAATAAGCGGTATTTCAGCTTTTTCGACTATGGGAATGACGGCCATGCTGTCGCCGGTTGTGCTGGGGCCGATGATAGCCACTACCTTATCATCTTTAATTAATTTATTGACACCCTGCACGGCCTTGGTGGCGTCTCCTTGGGTATCGATGACGACAAGCTCCAGTTGACGTCCCTTTATTCCACCGGCCTTGTTGATATCGTTCACCACCATCTGCGCGGTGTTACGTTCCGGTTCACCTAAAAAGGCCGCCGGTCCTGAGACAGAGAATAGCGCTCCAATCATAATAGGAGGAGCAGCTATAACTGGTCCGGCCATCAACCAAGTCATGACTAAGGCTAATAAAATTTTTAGAATACTTTTAAACATAGACACCTCCCTGATTAAAATATGAACCCCATATACTCATGGTAACCTATGATCACCATAGCCAACTTTGCTTTTTATTTCAAGCCAAAAGCCGTAAACAGGTAATCGTTGCTTCTGGAGAGTAAAGAGGTCAAAGTGATTTTTGGGAGATAAAAATAAGGCAGCAATAGATCCAACCGACCAATTCGACGGGCAGGATTTTTAGGTTTTAATTTTTCTTTTTGAAACCTTCAAAATAGGGGGACAATCCCTTCTCTTTCAGATCGCGAATTACTTGTAATCCTTCTTCCCGGCTGTTAAATTTTCCGGCTATGGCCCGGTAAAAGGTCTGCCCGGAAGGGGTTTTCCAGGGAATGATCTCGATATCCTTTCCTTGTAACGCCGGGTGCCCTTTTAAAAAATTGGCATATTCGGGTTTTATGAAAGTCCCCAGCCGAACCTTGACAGCAGCGTCCGAGGAGGCGATGATCAAGGATTCCTCGGTGATTTCTGGTAACCTGATTTTCTGGTTGGCCGGCAATAGGTCGGGATTGGCAATCTTGGGATTCAATTCCATTATTCGGTCTACGACCGAGGTATTGGACACTTTATAGGTTTTTTCGGCGATCGTATAGATGGAATCCCCGGCTTTTACCATCACGGTTTTATGGTCGGATTGTTCAATACTGTTTTTTGAATCGGCATTTTTTGAATCCGATGGATGGGGTTTTGTTTTTTCGGCCGACTCTTTGGGCTTGGTCTCTTTTTTTGCCTCTTGTCGTTCCGTCTCTTTTTTAATCTCCTTAAGCGGGGGGGAGATTGAGGGCTTGACTTCGGGTCTCGGGACAGTTGGTACCGGCTTGGTTTCGATGGTTGGAACTGTCAATAGGGGCTCCTTCACTTCCTGGGGGGCTGCAGAAGTCGGACGATTGGAATCCTGATCCGTAAGGGAAGCTGTCGACTCGGTTCCTGGTTTTGGTCCCACCTCTGCCGTCAAGTTCGATTTGGCCTCCGAAGGCGCTAAGGCTACTGTTTCTTGACTGGGAGGTGTTTGAACGGGAAATTTGGCTGCTGGGTGTTCTTCAGGGCTTTCAAAATACGACCGGGCCAGGAGAAAAACAAACCCTACTCCCGCCAAAACCAGCAGAGAATAAATAATTTTTCGGTAAAGCAGAGAGTAATTCATGGCTTTAGATGAAACCAGTATAAAATGAGAAAGGAAGAAAGGTCAAGGGGAAAAGCGGGTTACTCATACTTGAGAAACAACCGATGATATTCTTCTTTTTTTAGGTGGATTTTCAGGAATCGGAAGATAAATTTGAATATGGCTTCAATTTCGTCATCACTTAGACGGGGGATCAGGGTATTCAGAAATTTGTCATCGGAAAATTTTTGCAGGTAAACCATCAAAGATTTCTCATCGGTTTCCCGGTCCAGACCAAAACCGACCAGCCCTTGATATTGATTGACAAAATGATGGGTATGATTTCCTGGATTCATGGGAGGCCCCCTTTCTTTTTGGGCTTTATCGGAGTCGATTCAATTTTATCGAGCAGAGGATTTTAGGTTTCCTTTTCCGGAAAGCTGATATCGGGCAACCGCCCGATTGTGATCCTTCAGGGTTTTTGAGAAAAAATGGCTGCCGTCGTTTTTGGAGACAAAATAAAGGTAATCGCTTTCGGCCGGCGAGAGAACCGCCCGCAGGGAATCCCTGCCCGGGTTGGCAATAGGCCCAGGGGGTAACCCAAGACTGAGATAGGTATTATAGGCCGTAGGGGTGAGCAGATTTTTTTTGGTCAAGTCGCCGGCAAAATCCTTGATCCCATAGATAACCGTGGGATCGCTCTGCAAGGCCATCCCTCTCTTAAGGCGGTTATAAAAGACCGAGGCAATCAAGGGTCTTTCCAATTGAAGACCGCTTTCTTTTTCTACTATCGAGGCCAGGATAACCACCTTTTTGATATTCAGAATGCCGGAGATTCCATACCTGCCTTGAAGCTCCAAAAAAACTTCTTGAAACCTTTGAACCATCCTTTCCTGGATGGTCTGGGCACTCATTCCCTGATGAAACATATAGGTGTCCGGAAAAAGATAGCCTTCCAGGGACTGCCCGTCAATCCCCAGGGCCTTTATGAATTGAAGATCATGGGCTGAGGCCAAAAACTCTTTTTCGTCAACCAGTTTTTCTTCGGATAGACGCCCGACGATTTGCTGAAGGGTAAATCCTTCGGGGATCGTAATCCGCTTCAACATGGTTTTCCCGGTGGTTAAATAATTTAAAAGAACCGATGGGGGTATTCCGGCATATAATTCAAAGTCCCCCCATTGGATTTTTTTACCCAGCCCCTTACACCAGGCCAGGATCATAAATTTGTAAGGGTCGTGAATAATCCCTTCTTGGGTCAAATGAAGGGCGATGGCCTGAAGACTCATGCCCGGCAGGATTCGAACGGTCTGAACAGAAGGGTTTTTTGTCAGAGGGGGAGAAAGGAAGCGGGAAAAACTATCCCATAGGAGGATCCCCAATATAATAAAAACGAAAAGGAAAAGAACTGAGTACCGTTTCAAGAGACCGGTCCGTTTTTCCGGGGACGGCTGTCCAGGTAGCCCTGAAGGATGATGGCGGCCGACAAGCGGTCGATCACCTTTCGCCGTTTTTTCCGGCTCAGGTCTCCTTCCAGGAGGATCCTTTCCGCGGCTACGGTGGAAAGACGCTCATCCCAGGGAGTGATCTTTATCTGGACGGTTTCCCGGAGTTGGTCGATGAAGGCTTCGGCCTGGCGGGCCGATTCGCCTTTGGTGCCATCCATATTGATCGGCAGACCGACGACGATCTCCTGCACCTGATATTCGTTCACCAGGGCCAGGATGTCAGCCAAGTCTTTTGCCGGGACGGTCCTTTTGATGGAGGTCAAGACCTGAGAGGTTAGGACCAGATCGTCACTGATAGCCACCCCAATGGTCTTACTCCCCAGATCCAAGCCGAGAATTTTCATTATATCATTTCATTAATGTTCGGTTTGTTATAATACTGAGAAAAACCTAAACGTTGCAAAAGTCGAGGATACCGCAGATCCAAGGCGTCAATGGCGAAGCTGTACTTGGGTACTGCGAGTCCTTGACAACACAGGCGATGCGGCATCACACGGCTTTCCCAAAGGGTAAAAACAGGGCGATCTTTTACTCATGCAGGATTTCACTTTTGGTGGATTCCTGAATGACTTCAATTTATTTCTAATCTCAGTATGGTTATGGACTATTAATGACCTTCGCCCTATTTTATATGCAACTTTAGGTTAAATATAGCGTGGTTTTTAAGAATAGGCAACTAAGAATTCGACCGGCTTGCCGGCCATGATAAGGTCAAAGTACAGAAAATCAACTAAAATGGTTTAAGTGGAAATGAGTGTCGGACCGAGCGCACTCTTGAGAGATTCACATTTCATTAAGGTAAAATACCGAGATGAAAAACCGGACCCTCAATCTTCGAAAATAAAATTGGGGTTTTTGAGGATATAATTTGAGGGGCAACCCTTCATTAAAATGATATTCACCCGGGGAGAAATATTGATGGCTAGAAAAAAACTATCCAAAAACTGCTAGGTGATTTAACCGTTTTTTCCTGTAATGTTGATTTCAAATTTTAGCTCTTTAAACTACATTACAAACGGTATTCAATTGTATTTTTCTTCCTTAACTCCCCTTGAATCTGTTCAGAATTTAACGACAAGGTCTCCAGTATATTGGGATTAAATCATTTCAAGTCTGCTTTCATCAGTTCTCCGGTCAGCTGGGTCATGGTACTGACTTCTGTATAAAACAATTCTTTGTTAAAGGTATTGATCCGTGCGGTAGTTGCCCAGTAGGCACCCTGGATGCCCATGGTGGCAAAGGCGGGGAGGTTCCAGTCCAGGGCGATTCCGCCCATGCCATACCACACCCCCTGAGAGCCTCCATGAATGCCAGGTCTTTCGACGCACTGGACCATCACCCTGGGCCAGTGCTGGTCTTTTACCGCCTTGATCGCCATATCGATCAGCTTCTGATTGTTTCGGGTCCAAAGTAAAGAAGGCTCCACCTTGCCGGTTGGTTCATATTTACCGTCCTTTTTTCTAAATTCGATCTGACCCAGATGCTCGGTAGCCACCAAAGCCACAATAGATTTTTTGGCTTCGGGCTTCCTAGCGAAAAAGTCCTGTTTCTCAAAGGCCTTTTCCATGCCAGGCATATAGTGACGGTTTTCTAGAAAAACCATGAGGGTCCTCGGTCTCTCGGACTGAGGAATATGGGAAAAGTAGGCCACAATCCCCAATACTCCCAAAGCTCCATTTTCCTGAAGGACGGCCGGCCCATCGGTATGGGATATCAACATGATTTTCTCATCCTGGGCTGTTCCGTAATATTTACCAGGCAGGTACCCGATCAACTGATAGGTCTCCGAGGGTTCGACCTTGGCCAACAGCTTGAGGGTTGCTGATTTACCTTCCTTAGCATCCTGACTCAACTGGGCGCCAGCTTTCCGGTCCACATACAAATTCGGGGAGTTGAACAGTGTCGGTATGGGGAAGGTATACAACCCAGCCAACCGGTCATAGTCCATATTGAAAACCATTACCCCACCTGCGGCCTGGGTTTGTTGCAAAACGCGGTTCATTAAGGCCGTTTGGCGTAATTGCCACCAGACATCATAGCTCACCGATTCAGTTGGCGGGACCTGGGTAAATAAAGGGGGGAAGTCCTCAGACGATCGATATTCATAATCGCTGAGCGTGAACCAATCTTTGTAGTTTTTGTCAAATGGAGGGGCCGGGTGAGGGGCGGTTGCGAATACAATGATTTTGTCCTTGAAGGTTTCGGGTGCGGCCTTGGGGTTATATAGGACCAGGTTTCTGGTAACCCCTTCAGCACTGGTTGAACCCGAATAGGCGCCATAGTGGGCAACTTTCACGGGCTGCCCATTCGACACCAGTGTCCAGTTGGAACTGTCTGGCCATTCGGAGGTATACCAACGATCATAGGACCAGGTATTTTTGGTGATGTCCACAAGACCATATTGTTTGAGTTTTTCTTCAAGAAAAGTCAAGTAGCGCTTCCAAGATGGACTTCCCGAAAAAGTCGGCCCCGATTTATCCTTGTATTCATGCCATTGTTGAGCTTCATCCGGGGTGATCATGAATTTTGAATTAATGCTGGTGATATATCTAGCAGCGGTCTCAGCAGCCTCTGTCTGGGGTGCCCTCTGGCCAAGGATCCAAAACAGACAAATAAGAACTACAGCCGTTAACAGAATATTTTTTTTCATGACTATATCCTCCTTGTTGGCAAACAATCATTTAATAAGAACTTCCTTTTTGACGAGTAAAGTATAAAGAACGAAAAAGGGGTGGTCAAGGAGAAAAATAGAGCCAAAGGCCAGGGGTGGAGGTGTACATTTGAAGAAAAAGGGGTTTTGCGGGGGTGGATTTAAAAAACATGGAGGGATAAGAGAAAAAGAATAGGGAAACCACCCAAAATTTAGACGAACTGCGCCCTTTGTATCACAATTTTCCCCTAAACAATGGAGTGAATTTGGGAAGATCCGAAATCCTGATTAAAGGTTTCCTCATAGTAGAAAGGAAGTTGGGAATCCGAGTAATCTATAGGGAAGTGGTTTGCATATTTCAAACGGTAATTATTAATTTTCTGCTCTATCTTCTTAAAACATTAGTAGATACTCCTCAGCCATCATAGATATTGACACTACCTGTCTGGTGAAATATCGTTCAAGGTAGAAGGGGTCAAGCCTGATCTTGACTTTTGTTCTAATTATTAATATGGAAGAAATAGGTGCAGCACGATACCGCGCCTAATTCCAGTTCATGCCTTCTTCCGAAGGCAGTTTTCTTTCCGGGGATATGTTCCATTTAAAAGGTATCGTCTGCAGGTCCCCGATGTTTAAAGGCGGTATAATTTTTTAACTATTTCTTTTCCCAATAGGTGAATCGTCGGTCTCCAGCGACGATGTCGACCTTTTTCCCGTATCGGGAAACCGCCCTTTTCATGAAATCGGTAGCCAACCATGGAATAAACACCTTTTTCCCCTTTTGCCCTTGGCCCTATTTTCCCTCTTGATCCTATTGGCATCTTGTTTTATACTCTTCCCATCAAAAGGCAAGTTCGTATTAAACCAATTTCTCAGGTTATGAAAAACAAAGTACGCTTTCTATTATCCTTAGAAGGGAGGTCGACTCTGGCGTTTATTTTTATAAAATTTTTAGGACCCCGGTTTTAACGGGGACGGTGATTGTTTGCTGGTCTTTGGTATCAAAAATGCCTTTACAATCAAGTCATTCCGAACCCTCGCTTGCGACCTTCGAGTGCAAGCTTGATAAGCTTGCCCCGTACTTGATACATGGGAATCCGGCCTTTATTATCTGGATTTCCGTCTTAACGGAAATGACGGAAGTAAAAAAATTGTAAAGATGAGTTGGAGAGACTATACTAGCCATCTAAAACTAACCCACTTACCCTATTCCATCTTAGAAAAGGAGAAAAATTATGAACGTGAACGACATTAAAAATGTATGTGTTGTTGGGGCCGGTAACATGGGCCATCAGATTGCCCTTCTTTGTGCCATTTATGGGTATAAGACCACTTGTACCGATGTGATACCGGAAGTTTTGAAGAAGGCGGAAAAATTTGCGGATACCTACTTGCCCGGACGCGTGGAGAAAGGAAGATTAACCAAAGAGCAGGCTGAAGCAGCCCGAAAAAATATTTCTTTTCCCTCCAGTCTGGAAGAAGCGGCTAAAAATGCTGACTATGTCATCGAAGCCGCCATAGAAGTACTGGATATCAAAAGAAAAGTCTTTGCCGATCTCGACCGATTGACCCCCTCCCATGCTATCCTGGCCACGAACAGTTCGGCCATCGTCAGCTCCCGTATTGCCGATGCCACCAAAAGGCCGGACAAAGTCGTGAATATGCACTTTTTCAATCCGGCTCTGGTGATGAAACTCGTCGAAGTAGTCAAAGGGCCTCATGTCTCGGATGAAACCGCCCAGATCACCATGGACCTTTCTACCAAATTGGAAAAGGTCCCTGTGTTGATTAAAAAGGAAGTCGATGGATTTTTATTGAATCGAATTTTCGGGGTAATCAGTAAAGAGGCCTTGTGGATGCTGGAAATGGGCATTGCCACGGCTGAAGATATTGACAAGGCTTGCGTCTATGGTGCAGGTCATCCCATGGGGCCTTTCCGTCTTATGGATCTGACGGGTATCGACCTCGCCTATATCATGGCTACGGAGCGGTTTAAGAAAAGCGGAGATCCGGCCGACCTTCCCGGCCCAAGCGTAACCGAAAAATACGTTAAGGGAAATTATGGGCAGAAAACCGGAAAAGGTTGGTATGACTACACCAAGAAATAAGAAAGCATAAAGTAATTTCCTTGGCAGGGATGGCCTAAATCCATCCCTGCCGTTTTATAAACTCCAGGTTTTACCCTATATCCCGTCTCAGGTTAAAATCCTATTGTTCCTCTAAAAGGGATCAAGTTTGCTCTTGACTTTGTTCTTTTGTGAAAGTCAGGATTTTACTATACAGGCATGGTCAAAGTGGGGGTGGACCCCAGTAGTTGGACAACCTGAACATGTGAATAAGCTTTGAGTCTTGTTTTTATTACAGGCCTCAGGCTGCCTGGATTAGTGGAGCAGTTAAGCCATTATATACCTCATCCGGGGTTAGAATATCAAACATTTGGTGGGGGCGTTCCTGGTTGTAGAACCGGAACCACTCCTCCAGCCCAACCCGCAGCGCGGAACCGTTGTCGAAACTCCGCAGATACAGGTACTGATACTTGGTAGTCCACCAGAGCCGTTCGATGAAGATGTTGTCCTGGACCCGACCTCGGCCGTCCATGCTGATGCGGATCTGGTGTTGTTCTAATAAGCCGATGAAGGCCCGGCTGGTAAATTGGGCTCCTTGATCCGTGTTGAAAATTTCTGGAGGTCCATAGATGCGAATCGCCTCTTCCACTGCCTCCAGGCAGAAATCCGTGTCCAGGGTATTGGACAGCTTGAAGGATAAAACTTTGCGACTGTACCAGTCCATGACTGCCACCAGAAACATAAAGCCCCGGGCCATAGGGATATAGGTGATGTCTGCCGCCCACACCTGGTTGGGATGGTCAATGACCAGATCCCGGAGCAAGTAGGGATAGATTTTATGCTCCGGGTGGGGCTGGCTGGTCTTGGGTTTGGGATAAATGGCCTCCAAACCTATCAAACGCATCAGCCGCTGAATATGCTTCCGGTTAAGGCGATAGCCCAGTCTTCGCAAATGTCGGGTCATGGAGCGGGATCCGTAGAAAGGCGTCTTCAGATATTGCTCATCGATCAAGCGCATCAGGGCAAGGTCCTGCGGGGCTAGTTCGACCGGTTTATAATACACCGACGACCGGCTGAGGTCTAACAGCCGGCACTGCCGGGAGACGCTCACTTTGGAATCTTGAAAGTTGATCATTTGCTTTCGTTGCTGTCGGCTTAAAGACTGAGCTTCTTGGCTAAAAAATCGCGTTCCACCTGAATCTTTCCGATCTGACGATACAACTCGTCGATTTGGGCTTCCTGATCTTGGTGGGACTTTTGGCCTTTGTCGAAAAGTTCTGCTGCCCCTTCCACCAGGGCTTGTTTCCATTTGGTGATCATGGTGGGGTGAACGCCAAAACGGGTGGCCAATTCGGAGACGGTTGCCTCGTTTTTTAGGGCCGCCAGGGCGACTTTGGCTTTAAATTCGGGTGGGTGTTGTTTACGTTTCTTGCTCATGGTCAACTCCTTTCTTTGGGTTGACTCAGAGCTTATCACATTGTCCAGTTTTTGGGGACCACCTCAAGTTTGATGTTGACTTTCTTCCTGAACTCTTTAAACTTTAAGTTAACATAAAATAGAAGAGTTCAAGGTAATCGTTATCAAGTCGGCAAGAGATTTAAACCTTTTGCAGCCTAACCAGAGATCCCTCCGTCCCCTTGCCTTCCGCCCTATTTTTCTCCTTGACTATGTCTTTTTCTTCCTTTTATACTCTTCCCATTGAAAAGCAAATTCTTTCAAAAATACAATAACGGGCATTTTTTGGTAAGCCGTGTCTAACGATCCCGGGAACGTATTGAGGATCGCTATGATAGTTATTCAGCTCAAGAAACACCGGCATTCCGTGAGTATCAGGAGGTAAATAAGTCATGACAAGGTTTAAAGATGGTGATAAGGCGCCTGATTTTCAGTTCGATACCCCATGGGAAAAGGGACTGGGTTTCCATAACATTTCTACAGGTAAGTCGTCCGTGCTGATATTCCTGCGTTACCTGGGCTGCCCGATATCCCAGATGGACATGACAAGCTTCAAGCGCGAGATAGACCTCATCGAACAGAAAGGGGCACGACTCTTCGTCATCCTGCAAAGCTCGGCCGCCACGGTTGCAGGACTGACCAACAAGGAAGACTGGCCCTTCACCATCATCTGCGACCCGCAAGGGATCATCTTCCAGCAGTACCGCGTAGCTGCGGGCGGCATCATCAAGTACCTGTATCCAGCCGGTCTGATCGCAGCCATCAATGCGACCCTTAAGGGCTACAGGCATGGAAAATTCGAAGGCAAGGAAACCCAGTTGCCTGCCGTTTTCATCGTTACCCCGGACAGAATGATCAAATACGCCTATTATGGAGAGAACATCAGCGATGTTCCCACACCCACAATCATAGCATCACACATATAACCAAACTGTTTTACATAAACCGAAACAAGAGCCGCATGGGCCTTAGCCAGAGAGATGGAGAAGGTTTAATTTTTGGTCTGAGAGAAGGTATCAAAAATACAGTAGATCGAAGGCCCGTGAACTATTTCATCTAATTTTTTAGGAGAAGAAACCATGCCAAAAAAGACAAGAGTAGCCATCGTCAAACCAAGTGAGCATCCGAACCTTTCGGCAGCAGTGTCTGAGGTGTTCCGCCTCATTCAGGCCGACCAATTAATCAGACAGGAAGATCGGATCCTTTTAAAGCCAAATTTGTTGTTAAATCGAAAAAATGCCTGTACTGAAAATGATTTTATCCAGGCGGTAGTCCTTGTATTTAAAAAATTCAATCAAAAACTCTCTATCGGAGATTCGCCAGGACAATTTCGGGCCAAAGGGAAAAATATTCTCAAATCAATCGGGATAGAACCTTTTTTAGAAGGGGAAAATGTTGCCTATGTGGAATTTGAAGGCGGCAGTGCGGTCAAAGTTCAAAATTCGGAAGCAAAACTTATGAGTGAATATTATATGGCCCAACCGGTTTTGGAAGCTGATATCATTGTGAACTTACCACGACCCAAATCCCATGGTGAAGCCGCCTATACCGGTGCGGTTAAAAATTATTGGGGCATCATTCCTGGGGGCGAAAAAGCGCTGTCTCACCTCTATGGAAAAAATCCGGAGGCCTTCGGCAATGTGCTTGTGGACAATTTTCAGACCTTGGATCAAAAAAAGAAAAGGCGAATTACTTTGATGGACGCCCGATGGATAATGGAAGGGCTGGGAGGACCGGCGGCCGGAACTATGCGGGAGACCGATCTGATTCTTGGGGGCACCGATGAGGTGGCCGTGGATGTAGTGATGTTGGAGATAGGAGGTTGTGATGCTGTTAATGATGTTCCTCACCTTAAAGCCTGTCAGGAGCGTAAGCTTGGTATTTGTGATCTAAAGCAGATAGAAATCGTGGGAAAGGCTATCGAGGAAGTGCGTTTGAAAAAACCCTTTAAGATTACGAAACCTGGGATTTCCAGAGTTCTCAGTTTCGTATCGGGTCATTTCTTTTATAAAATCATCCGAAAGATGCCGATCCTGGAACAGAAAAAATGTATTAAGTGCGGCGACTGTTTTAACATTTGCCCGGCAGGGGCCATTGAATGGCAGGCTAAGCAATACCCTGTATTTATAAGAGAAAGGTGTATTAGTTGCCTTTGTTGTTCGGAATGTTGCACTCAGCAGACAATCGGAATTAAATCAGCAGGATTAAGGGGACTTACCTGGGGTGATCCGGAAGTAGTTATTAAATAGTGAAGGGCAATCCTTAAAATCAAGACCCTAGAATGTAGTCTGGCTTGGAATGACTTTTGGTGAGATTAGGAGCTGTAAAAGAATAACCCATACAATATATTTTTAAAAATATTTCTAAAGATCATTCAGGTGGTCCCCAAAAATTGGACCATGGAATAAGTTCTGAGTTAGCCCAAAGGAAGGAGGCGGCCATAACCAAAAAAAGGAGATGATACTTCATTAAATAAGGAGGACTGAAATAACATGGCACAAGTCAAATCCGGGCATTCCGGAGAAGTCAAACTCGGCAGGGCTTTCGGCCTGGGTGGAGGAATAGCCCTTGTCGTGGGCAGTATCATCGGCATGGGTATATTTGCACTGCTTGCCCCGATTACTGCCAATGCGGGTAACGCCATGTGGCTGGCTTTCACGATTGCAATCATTATCTCTGCCGTAGGGGTGATTCCGATAATCCAAGGTGCTAGTGCCATACCGCGAGCGGGTTTGGCCTACCTCGTTACCAGCCGACTTTCCAATCCATATTGGGGAAGTATTACCTCATTATGGGCCATCGTTGGCGGGGCGTGCTCGACATGCTTTGTTTGCATCGGCTTCGCCGGCAATGTGGCAGCTTACTGGGCTTGGGGCATCGATAAGGCATTAGAAATTAAGATTCTGTCGCTCATAATCCCCATCCTGTTTATGGGGCTTTACCTTTTTAAGCTTCAACTTGCCAACTGGGTGCAAATAATCATGGTCATCCTCAAGGTTCTCGCCCTCATTCTATTTGTCGCAGCCGGCCTATTCGTAGTCACCCACCCAATCCGACTATCTTTCTTCTCCCCTAAAGGTATAAGCGGAATGGTGCTGGCCGTGGTCCTGTGTTATAGCGCCTGCATGGGCTTCCAGGTTATTGCCGAAATGGGCGAGGAAATGAAAAACCCGAAACGGAACATACCGCTCGCCATGGTCATTGGTGGAATAATCGTGTTGGTTATCTATATTTTTGTCGGGGTAGTCTTCACAGCTTCAATGCCATATAACTATGAAGCCTTAATGAAAATGAAAGCCCCTCTCCTGGACTCGGCCAGGACATTTTTGCCCGAGGGATTGGTAGCCTTCCTTGGTTTCGGAGCGTTTTTTGCAGCGTTGACCGCCCTCAATGCTGGCGCAATAGCGTTACCGCGTGAAATATTGTCTCAGGCGTGCGATGACCTGCTGCCTTCAGGTATCGGTAAGGTCAGCCCAAGGACACTAACGCCTTTGCGCGCCATCGGTCTTTACTTCTTAATTGTATTTATTTTGCTTTGTCTTCAATTTATAAATATAGATCTAGATTTCTATGGCGTCATGGCTGCAGTTGGCATCCTTCTCATGACCGTTATAGGCGCATTTGCAGTTATCAACCTGCCCACCAGGTACCTTGCAGAATACAATAGGGCCTACATCCGGATCCCCAGGACCTGGCTTATTATCCTGGCCATAATTACTGCCGTCACAAGCCTTCCGTTTGTCGTGCTAGTGATGCTGGACTATAAGAATACGGCCTTGATACTTGGGCTCCTGATCGGGCTCACCCTACTCTTTACCATCTATTATTTCCTGCGAGTGAATTGGCTGAAAAAAAAGGGAGTTAACTGGAAAGAACGGACGAGGGAGATAACGGGACACGAAGAATAGAAATTCGAAATTGGCAGGCTCTCGATGGCCAGGCTCTAAAATCCATCTTGACCATAAGCCGCAACAAGCTTGACACCTACTCTACTCCAGAGGGCTTCGTCAAAAAGAAAATCAGGATGACCTCAATCCTTATCCATCTATTGAAATGACGTTTTGAGCCAGCTCATTTTTTTGTTGGAATGGTTGAGTAAGTTCATATAGTAATCAGCAAGTTAAATACTTGCTTAAGCAAAAAACCGGTAAAGACAAATTTTCAAGGAATTTAGAATAGTTCTTCCTGAAATTTTTCGTAATGCTTTTCTGGGAAAACACAAGACTTCATCGATAATCGTTAGCTAAAGGCTGTCAGAGCTATAAATCTTGACATGGTTCCGATAAAAATAATATGTTTTCAAATATCGGAGTTTTTTTTGCCTTGGACCCTTTAAAGAGGTTATCTGACGAAGATTCAAAGATCCCATTTCTCAGTTGAGTAGTGAGGTTTTTTTATTTTGGATAATTTTATCGTGGAGAGGGAAAGATGAACAAAAAAAGAGAAACAGATACCGAGTTCATTGTAGTGGGCTCTGGACCGGGTGGAGCTACAGTTGCCAAAGAATTGACTTTGAGAAAAAAGGAGGTGCTCATTTTTAGAGTGGGGGGGATAATGATCCTTTAACAGGCAGTTTCTGGTACGGGGCCAAGACTTTACTTTTTCCGGGTAAGAGTATGCTTTTAACCAGACAGTTACTGGGAGTGGTGAGGGGCATCACAACAGGAGGAAGCACCGTTTATTACTATGCAACGTGTTTTCCTGTGCCCTTCGAGTCCCTCGAGCGCCACGGTATTGACCTAACCAGGGGGAGCGGAAGAAATCCGAAATGAACTCCCGGTAGCACCGCTTAAAGACGAAATCATAGGCCCGATGTCGAGACGGATTATGGAGAGCGCTCAGGATCTTGGTTATAACTGGCGTAAGCTAGATAAATTTATATCCCAAGACCGCTGGAATCCGAATTTTCCCTTTGGCCATTTTGGAGATCCATACGGTGTGAAATGGAGCGCAAGAATGTACATAGACGAGGCCCTCGCCCATGGTGGAGTGCTGATCGAGAGGGCTAAAGTCACGAAGGTGATTTTTGAAGGAAAAAGTGCTATTGGCGTTGAATATAGAAAAAAGGGAAAGATTTTTAAGGTTTTTGCCCCGACTATAGTAATATCTGCCGGAGGTATTGGTTCGCCTGTTATCCTGCGAGCCAGCGGTATCAAAGGAGCGGGTTATAATTTCTTTTTCGACCCGCTGATCAGCGTACGGGGATATATAAAAGACTTGGAGGTCCCATTAAGTGAAATCCCGATGTCATGTGGGATTCACCTGGAAGATGAAGGCTACATGATGACCGACATGTCCCATCCCTTTGCTATATCGGCAGCATTGGCAGCCGTTGCCTTCAGACCGGATAAGGTTTTTTCACGGGAAAAAACACTGCAGATCATGATTAAAGCCAAAGATGAGCTGGGAGGCAGTATAACGGACAGTGGAGGTGTTAGGAAGATCCTGAATAAAAAAGAAAAGCAGAAACTTCATAGAGGATATGAACGAGCCAAAGAGATATTGAAAAATGCGGGAGCGAAAGGGATATTTAAAACAAGTTACCTGGCTTCCCATCCAGGAGGTTCCGCGAAAATCGGAGATATTGTCGATTCGAATCTGAAAACCAAGTATGATAACCTTTATGTTTGCGATTGTTCCGTTATACCGGAAGCATGGGGATTGCCACCAACAAATACCATCATCGGGCTGGGTAAGCGACTCTCCAAGCATCTGGTTGGAGAGAAAAAAGACTGATTATTGGCCAAACTTTTTATCAATTATGCGAAATTAATCGGGAGATACTTTACTATTTCTTAGCCAAAATAGAATTTATTTGAAATAGAGTCCCCGCTTTTCATACAATTCTTCTTTATACTTGGCAGTATCCTATAAACCAAAAAATGGAAGAGTTCAAAGGGTAATTTAGGGAAAACACATCTAAAAGAATGATCCCATTTGAAGCATAAATCCCATTATTTGCTAATCCCAAAAATATGTATAATATGACCCATACCAAGGCCAGATCAGTAAGGTAACCCGTCTTTCAGCATCGCTGGTAGCCAACCCTACCAAATTGACCGATGCCACGCTTACCGACGCATAAGAGAAACTAATAGTATGATGCCTAGTAGGATAACCATTAAATATGAATGAAGGATAATCCCCATATGATGAATCTCGGGAATAAGGCACTGAAATTACCTTTGTTTGAAAAGTACGGTGGGCTTGAAAAGCATGTACCCTGGGTGTCTTTAGCCACCTTGCCTACACCTGTTGCCAAAATGGATAATTTGGGAAAATTTATTGGTCACGACAATCTCTGGATCAAGTGCGACGACAGGTCGTCCGACATCTATGGTGGTAACAAAGTACGTAAATTGGAATTCATACTGGCTGATGCCCTGCGTCGAGGTAGTAAATGGGTCATCACATACGGAGGAATCGGCACTAATCACGGACTGGCCACCACCATCCAAGCCCGACGGCTGGGCCTGAAGACGTCACTGGTGCTCATCCGCCAGCCGTTGACAGACCACGTGCAGGAGAACCTTCTCCTCGATCACTATTTCGGGGCAAAGATCCATTTTGCACCGACTAACATTAAAGGAGGCCTGCAAACAGCCGGTATTTACTTGAGGCATGGGAAGGTGTATTTCATACCTCCCGGAGGCTCATCGACGTTAGGAAGCCTCGGCTATGTCAATGCAGCGCTTGAGCTAAAGAAGCAAATAGACGAGATAGAAGACCGCCAGAGCCGGAATATATCTTTTGCGCCCTTGGTTCCAAGGGAACGTTGGCTGGACTTATGCTGGGTACGAGGTTGTCGGGTATGAAGACCAAGGTGGTCGGAGTGCGCGTAGCCATGGAATGGGTCACAGATCCGCATAAAACCATACGCCTGGCTAATCGCATGGTGTCCCTCATGAGGAAGTATGACAAGAACGTGGCCCCGCTCAAATTCACGATGGATGACATACTGGTCACTCATGATTTTTTTGGAGCGGAATACGGGGCCATCACCCGGGAAGGGGAGGAGGCGCTGGGCTTGGTGGGGCAGACCGAAGGCATCAAGTTGGACCTCACTTATACGGCTAAAACGATGGCGGCCATGCTCGATTTCATAAAAAGGCACCCGGAAGTGAGCAGCGCCCCTGTTCTGTTCTGGAATACGTATAACGGTGTGGATTTCACAGAGGTTATCAGGAAAAACAATGATCACACACAGGCTGCCAGGAACGCTGCAATGGTGTTTTCAGGAGAACCTTATACTTTATCTGAAGGAACCTGCAA
>CAWDKY010000044.1:0-7755 GCA_963802945.1 uncultured delta proteobacterium | reverse complement strand
GGAAAGGGAAGAAACATAGAAACAGAGGATTCAAGGGTTCGAGTGAAAAGCATGGAAGGAAAACCACTTGAATCCTAGAACTCTATCTCGCGCTAACTCCCATGACCCGGCGAGGGGCGCTACGAAGAGGAAATTGGATTTTCTCCGAACTCCGAACTCTTAACTCCGAACTTATTTTCTTTTTAAAAAGGAATATCCTCTTCAGGGAAAGGCCCCCCGCCCTGCGGTTCGCCCCCAAATTCTTTGCCCCCTACTTCCCTTTCGGAGGGAACCCGGTCCCCGGCAGAACCCAACATCTGCATGGTCTGCGCCAGAACTTCAGTGGTATAGCGCTTATTCCCATCCCGGTCTTCCCAACTTCGCGTGCGCAGCTTTCCTTCGATATAAACCTGTTTGCCTTTGACCAGATACTCGCCGCAGATTTCTCCCAAGCGGCCCCAGGCCACCACCCGATGCCATTCAGTACGTTCTTCTTTATTTCCGTCTTTGCCGGTCCAGGAATCCTTAGTGGCAATGTTGAAATTGGCTACCGCCGTTCCTGTGGCTGTATATCGCAGTTCCGGATCAGCCCCGAGGTTTCCGATTAAAATGACCTTGTTCACTGAAGCCATGGTCTCCCCCTTTTAAATTTCTGCCATAATAATCTTTTGGGGAATAGTAGCATATCTCTCCAATAGGGGCAAGTTATATCCTATAGTTATATCCTATAGTCCAATCGAGTCTGATGTAAGGCCAGGCTTATAGGATACGATCTATCAAACCTTTTAAGGAGCGGCCTTCGAGAGAGGCGCTAACTGAGATCACCAAACGTCTGGAGAGGGTATAAAGATGAGAAAAATCGAGGCTGAGGATTTGGACCACCTAATCCCGCTGAGAAGAGCTACCCTAAAAACCGCTTAATTTTAAACCAGGGGGGAGAATCTTGAAATTTTTCATTCTTGGGTCAAACGTAATTACCCGAATATCTACTTCTCGCCGGTCCAGGGCCTGGTATTATCCAGGAGATAGTCCGAGATATTTTCATAGACGCATTCCCGGCAGAGGTGAACAAGCATCATGCTTTTGATATGGCGAAAGATCATAAGGTTCGGTATGTTCTTCCTTGCAAATGAAACACCTGTCAGGGGTATCTTTCTCGTGAAATCTGTAAGACTTTTCGTCATCGTACTGCATATTTAATCTCGTCAAATTATATTATTAATCACCATGCCCTTTAGGGCAGACGACCTATATAATTATAACATCATTCCCTTGAAAAAGGAAAACCAAATGTTTTGTTTCCCCTTCACGGTGCTCAGGGCTTCGGCTTACCCATATGACACCATGAAATATCATCATGGATGGCAATTTTATTTCTTCGGCACAGCCCTTGGCTTAAGAAGACGTTGGAGAAGTTCCCGATGAAGACGAATGGGTAGGGATCTTCAGCATGAATGTCGTGCCTTCTCCTTCCTTGGATGGGGCCGAGATTTCCCCTCCATGAGATTCCATAATTTTCTTACAGAAGGTAAGTCCGAGGCCGGAGCCTTTTTGACGTTCCTCCTTACCCTTCACTCTGAAAAAAGGTTCGAAGATAAAGGGTAGTTTATCATGGGGAATGCCGCTCCCGGTGTCCGCGATACTGACCGTGATGAAATAGTCTTCTCTCTGAGCCGATATGGTTATTTTTCCACCCTGGGGAGTGTATTTTGTTGCATTGCCTATGATATTGGTAAATACTCGCACCAGGCTTTCCTCATCCCCGACTATATCAAGCAACTTATCCGGCACATTGATTTCCAGATCTATTCCTTTTCCCTTACAAACAGGGGTCATTTCCTCCACAATTCTGGCAGTAATGTGAGACAACCTTAATGTCTCTTTCTTTTGTACAAAAGTACCGGTTTCTATTCTGCTTAAATCCAGCCAGTGTTCAATGAGTTCTTCAAGGCCCTGGATGCGTACGCTGCACCTCTCTATGATGTCTGTGACTTCTTTATCAAAACGATCACCGGCAATGGCTTTAAGAGATTCTATATATTGTCGAATGACAACGAGGGGGGAACGCATTTCATGGCTGACAAAGGTGATGAAACTTTTCTCCATCCGCTCCTTTTCTTCCCTCAATCTTCTGGTTTCCATCTTGAGGCTACGATGATCGAGGCCTCGCCTGGCGACGCTCCTCAACTGGTCCGGGCTGAAGGGTTTGGGAAGGTAATCGTAGGCTCCTTTCTGTATGGCTTCCACTGCGGATAAAATCGTCGCATATCCGGTGATCATGATCAGGACAATGTCGGGATCTCTTTCGACAGGATATCAATGATTTCCATTCCCGATATACCCGGCATTTTGAGATCCACAAAGGCAATTTCCGGTTTATTCTCTCGGGCGATCCTGATGCCTTCGACCCCCTCCCCGGTGGTTAAAACGGTATACCCGGATTTCTCCAGTGTCTGCCTGCACCCGTCCCGCAAGGATTCTTCATCATCAATTATTAAAATCAGCGGTTTTTGATTTTTCATCGCATCACTATGCACCCAGTTCATGGGCAATTAACCGGAGAAGGTCATCCGCCTTCACGGGTTTATGCAACACTTTGTTTACCTTGGGAAAATCTCGGGGGTTCAAATGATTGATAGGGGCCCTGGAGATCGACGGCGCTCAACATAAATAGCGGCGTATTCTTTCCCGTATCGGTGGCCCGGATCTTTATTCAGTACCGAGAATCCTTCGCCCCATGTCTCCATCATCATATCGATGATGGCCAGGTCCGGAGATACGGACTTCCACATCTCCACGCCGCTTTTCCCGTCTTCCGCCATAAATACCTCATACCCGCCTTTTTCAAGGATAAGCTTGGTGGCAAAAAGAAAATCTTTGTCATCGTCGATTAAGAGAATTTTTTTCTTTGCTGCCATGGTCATTCACCTCCATTTTTTTATTTATAATATTTATAAGCAATGATGATGCCAGATTGTAACCTCATGATATTTTAATAAATTTTTTATATATAAGACAAAAAAAACATATATAAGGGGTAAAAATCCCCGTTTGTGAGGCGGATAACCCCCTTAATTAAAATATCGGTTTATTGGGTCCTTACACTCTCTGATCTGAGAATTTAACTCTAACATTCCAGGTTAGGGTCATCGGGGGGTCTTGTTTTTTTAAGCTCTCCACCCATAAGCCAATCCCGCCAGAGGCGGGACTTTGCCGGGTCCAAACATGAACTTTATGTTGAAAGCAAGCCGACACCATTGCCCGAAATCGGCTTAGGGGACCCGAGGGCATCCCGGCCTGCCTCGAATCAAATAACTTTTCTGGCCGGTGGGATAAAAAATTTCCTTTTTGATTTAAAGGCAGTTAATGCTGTAGTAAATCAATATAATGTTGCTGCCATAGGGATTGGCGGTTTTACGGTTCCTCAATATTGATGCCGTAATTACGCATCTTTATCCGCAGGGTCTTCCTGTCAATGCCCAGGAATTTTGCCGTCTTGTTGATTTGGAAGTGAAAGTGGCGCAGGGCTTTGACGATATGTTCTTTTTCCACATCGATAAGGGTCATCCTGCCGGTCATAGAATCCAAGACAGAGGCCCGGCTATGATCGTTTTGACCGTAATAGAAGATATCGGAAAGGTCAACAACCTCATGGTCGCAGAGTACACAGAGGCGTTCTATGGTGTTCTTCAGCTCCCGGACGTTGCCCGGCCATCTGTAAGCGACGAGAGATTTTTTGGCCTCTTCCGAGAAGCATCTAACCTTGCTTTCGTATTTTGAAAGGAATATATCCAGGTAATGCTGGGCAATGGGCAGGATATCGGCTTTATGTTCACTCAATGGCTTTATATTGAGCGGCACAACGGAAATCCTGTAAAACAGATCCTCTCTGAACCTGCCGGCATCAATTTCCGACCTGATGTCTCTATTGGTGGCGGCGATCAGCCTGACATCGATCTTCTCCGGCGACGATTTGCCAACTTTGGGCACTTCCTGCTCCTGGATCACCCTCAGTAGTTTAGCCTGAATGTTGAGGTTGATGTTGGAAATCTCATCCAAAAACAATGTGCCCTTATCGGCCATCTGGAAGCGGCCCTCCCGTGATTCGGTAGCCCCGCTGAACGCTCCTTTGACATGTCCGAAAAGTTCGCTTTCCATGAGGGTTTCCACGAGGGAAGAACAGTCAACGGGGATAAACGGCTGATTACCCCTTTTGCTGAGGTTATGGATGGTGCGGGCGACCAGTTCCTTTCCTGTGCCGCTCTCTCCGGTAATCAGAACGGTGCTGTCGGTATGGGCAATTCTTCGAATGGATTCTTTGAGCTCTTTCATGTAGTCGCTGCTGCCGATCAGTACGGAAAGTCCTTTTTCTACTCCGCCACCATCAAACTGCCTCAAAGCCTCCTCAACCGCTCCTCTCAGATCCGCGCCGAGTAAGGCTTGGTGAGAAAATTGAAGGCGCCTTGTCTCATCGCCTCGACAGCCATCGGTATGCTGCCGTAACCGGTAATGATTATGACTTTGGCCGAGATGTTTTTTTCGACTTTGATTTTCTTGAGAATTTCCAAACCATCCATTTTGGGCATCCGGATGTCCAGCAGAATTACATCATAAATATTCTTGAGGGCCATCTCCAGCCCCAAAAGGGCATCTCCGGTACTTTCAACCTGGAAGCCTTTACGGGACAAGACTTGCGTGCATCCGTCGCGTATGGATTCTTCATCATCGATGATGAGGATCTTCTTTTTCGGGATTTCTTTTCTTCTTTTTTCATAGATTAAAAAATCGACTAAAAAAATCCTCATCCAGCCCGCTGAGTTTGCCGATATAGGAGGGAAGAGAAATTATAAATGTCGTGCCCTTTCCCGGTTCGCTCTCCGCTTCGATGAGGCCATTATGCTTTCTGATGATTCCGTAGACGATGGAAAGCCCCAGACCTGTTCCCTTGCCGGGTTCTTTGGTCGTAAAGAAAGGCTCGAATATATGCTGAAGGTGTTCCTTGTCTATCCCTTCACCGGTATCCGTTACCAAAATTTTTATCGAATTATTGGAGGTAAGCTCAGTCGTTATGGTCAGCAATCCTTTGCCTTTCATGGCATCGGCGGCATTGATGAAAAGATTTAGAAAAACCTCCTCTAACCTGGCTCTGTCTCCGATTATTTCAGGAAGATTCTCTGCAAGACTGGTCTTTATTTCAATGCCGTGGAACATGGCCTGATCCTTGACAAGATTAAGAGAGGTCTTGATGACATTGTTGATCTTCAGAGGCAACATATCGCCGGTAGGTGTTCTGGCAAAGTCCAGGAGGTTTTGAACGATTTCTTTGCATCGGTTCGTCTGGTAGATAATTTTCTGCATGTTTTCTCGGGCCGGGGAGTCCTCCGGAATATCTTCGAGAACGAGGTTGCTGTAAAGGAGGATCCCCCCAGGGGGTTGTTTATCTCGTGGGCGACACCTGCGGCCATTTCACCCAAGGCGGTCAATTTTTCCGTTCTCGCCAGCTGCTGATGCGCCTTGCGCAGCTTTTCATTCGTGGTCTTTCAAGGATTTGGACATATAATTGAACGCTTCATCCAGCATATCAAATCCGGAGACTTTATCCGGAGATAGTTTGTAGTCTAAATTGCCGGCAGCGATGGCTTCCGCGGCCTCCTTCAACATGCGTATCCGTTTTATAATCGTATTGCCCAGGAAAAAGGAAATGATAAAAGCGATAATCACGGCCAGACCGGTTATCCCAGTGTTGATCCATATCGTATTCCATCTGATGTCCCTGTACTTTGCCTCCAGCAGGCCTACATAGAGGATGCCGATAAGTTTTTTATTCATATTGTAGATCGGTGTGTAGGTAGTGATATACCAGTCATCAACCACAAAAGCCCTGCCCACCCAGTCTCGGCCTTCGACAATGACTCTGTTATAGACCTCTTTGGACAATGTAGTGCCGATAGCCCTCTTGTTTTCTTTGGTCATAACGTTGGTAGATATCCTAACACCACCCTGAAATATTGTGGCCACACCCATATCTCGGCCTTTGTACTTTTCCCCCTGGTAAACAGTTTCTTTGACCTTATCCACAATGGTATTGTCTTTATTCAGGAGAACGCCTCCCACGATGGCCCCCAGCAATTTTTTCTCTTCATCAAAGATGGGATAAGCCGCCATCATCACCATACCGTCGGAGAATTGTTTTTCTTTGGTTTCATAAGAGAGAGGTATTTTGATGATTTCCATCGGGACTCGATCAGTGAGACCCGGATTTTCTCTGAGAATTTTATCGATGGCCATGAGTTCGGTGGATAATTGCGGCGATTTGTTTTCCAGACATTTTTTTACGATCGGCAGCCAGAGTATATTGTCTCCCCTGACTCCCGGGTTTGCTGCCCGATACAGGACGTTCCCGCGCCCATCGATCACCGTGATCATATCCAGGTATATTTCATCACTCTGAATCGGAGTCTTCTGTTCATTCCGGATTAAGCCTCGCAAAAATGCCATCTTGGAGTAATCGTGGTTGACCATGATCGCCTGGAGATCCGAGCTATCGGCCGTAAAGAGAATACGGGTGGCGATCTTATCCAGGGTCTGATTATAGATCAATTTTGCCGTATTGATGTCCTGCCGGACCCTGTTTTTCACCTCATCAATGGTACTCTGGTTGATCGTCCATATGCCTATGAAGGTGGCTACGAAACCGGTAAGCAACGTGGCAATCAGGAACCCACGACCAGGCGGTTTTGCAAATTTAACCTAAATAGTTTATTCGCTAATCCGCTGAATATTTTCATGGTGCATCCCCACTAGTCTCTTCTCTCTTACCAAAGACTAATTGGTTTGGATTATATCATGGGGGAAATAATTAAATCAATCGGTCTTTTACGACACGGGGTGTGGGGTGGGTATAAAGCTTATATCGTCATAACCACCTGGGGATTCTTTCTTCCTGCGGGCGGCGGGTTCCCCGCAAATGTGAAATTATTAAATAAAGTCTGGTTCGAGGAACTCTTCGTCATTGGATTTGATTGGACTCATTTTCTTTTCCCCTTTCCTTTAAAATATTTTGAATTATCGATATTCTATTGTGGTATCACTCGATTCTCTCCTAAGAACAAATCTATCTTTGTTCTTAGTCTGCTCGTTCGAGTTTGAAAATAACGGGCCGGAGCCCGTCATTACAGCTGTTGATGGAGATCCCTTCTTGCCGCACCCAGTTATGGTCGAAAAACGTTCCCTTGGTCCATGAACCAGGGCGAAAACATAATGCTGGATTGCTTTCCATGCTTCATCGCATAAGCCCTCGGGTTTTGCATAACCTGCCTCAAAAATCTGCCCGACTTTATGGAATGGACATGGACCAATATTTTCGACGCCATACTCTTTGGCAAGCTTTTCGTTAAATTGGGTTTCCAATACAGTAATCTTACATTTCACCATAGGATTTACCTCCTCATTAATTGGGGCAGGGTGGTCTTCTTTTCAGGATTGCCACCTCTTAATTCCCAAGCTTTTTCCCCGGCCAATAATGAGCCTTGTTCAAGATCAGGCCGATACAAAAGCCTGAAATCGGCTCAGGTGTTCGCCCTTTGCTTCTTTAAAAAACTAGCTATTGGGCCGGGATGCTGGCAGAGAGTATCCTTGTGGGACAATCCCTGAAAAGAAGACTACCCAGCCCCGTCCGTTTTGTGAATACTTATGTTGAGACCGTTAATAAAACGGGTCATGGTCCTTTAAAGGCCGCTCAGAAAGCGCCTGGGATTGTCAATCGTCATGGTCTTG
>CAWDKY010000043.1:0-25952 GCA_963802945.1 uncultured delta proteobacterium | reverse complement strand
CAGGACGGGAAGACTCATAAAACATGCCCCGGGGAGCGCCACGAAGCAGGAAAACGTCGAATATCGAATTACGAATATTGAATCGAAGACAGAAAGAAACCAATCCGTTCATGATTTCGAAATTCGGTGTTCGAAATTCATTATTCGTATTTTCGAACTCAACCTTCATGCCCCGCTTGGGGCAGGAGGCCACGAATCATGAAAAAAGGATTCCCTGAACTTTATATTTCCTGCTTTGATCTTTCAGCATTGAGCTGTTTTGGTATTAAAAAGGAATGTCTTCTTCGGGAAAGGGCCCTCCACCCTGCGGTTCGCTGCCGAAATCTTTGTTTCCTACTTCCTTTTCAGAAGAAACCCGTTCTCCGGCCGGTCCCAACATCTGCATGGTCTGGGCCAGGACTTCGGTGGTATAGCGTTTATTCCCGTCCCGGTCTTCCCAGCTTCGGGTGCGCAGCTTGCCTTCGATATAAACCTGCTTGCCTTTGACCAGATACTCACCGCAGATTTCCCCTAAACGTCCCCAGGCTACGATCCGATGCCATTCGGTACGTTCTTCCTTGTTCCCGTCTTTGCTGGTCCAGTTATCCCGGGTGGCCAGGTTAAAATTGGCTACTGCCGTTCCTGTGGCCGTATAACGCAGTTCCGGATCAGCCCCGAGGTTTCCGATCAAAATAACCTTATTTACCGAAGCCATGATTTCCCCCTTTAAAATTTCTGCCATAATAATCTTTTTGGGAATAGTAGCACATCTCTCCAATAGGGGCAAGTAATTATCCCTTTGATTCTTACAGCTTAAATCTGAAAACTCACCCCTAACTTTTTATCCGGTCAGAAAGGGGCCTTGTTTTTATTATGATTAACTAATAGGCCAAGGGCGTTGAAGACAGGCTAAGCTTTAGATGGATCTTTTTCACCAAGCTGTAATTGATCAAGAGATCACTTAAGCATGAAGAAAATAAATAAATCGATTTTTCAGGCCCTGTTGGTAGGTTGTATTTTGGTTGGGGCTTTTGTCGGAATTTAAACCGCCACACGTGCCAGGAATCTGGCCGATAAATACACCCGCACGGTTCAGCACTACATTGAAGGCTGGCGAGAAGGCGAAGGCCTGTCTTACACGAGGTATCATCGCCTGAACTTATTGAGAATATCGAAGTTCTCCTGATTGTTTTCAGCCTTGATGGCCGCCTTCGCTCATCAACGCTTCCGAGTGTAGGTAATCTCCATCCCTTTCTCTTCTTTTCCATTCTTGTCGGTACCATACATTTCAAACATCCAGGTATTGTTATCTACGATCCTGGTCACCGAACGCCACTTCATGGGTCCTCTGACGGGGTTGTCATGATAGTATTCTTGGGTAATGGTCTTGCCATCTGCACTGGCAGTCCCCTCAAAAAATAAAATGCCGGTACCCGTTGAATCCATCCAGGTCGAAACGTATTTCTTGGTATGGTTATCATACCCGGTGAAGCCGATGCCGGTGAACGGACTCCTCATCATGTCACTGGTAAATTTCTGCTGCAAGAAGCGCCCCCCAAGGAGCATTTTCTGTTCGGAAGTACCTGTAGATTCCATAGGAGGCTTGTTGGGTTCCGTCCACGACTTGAGTTGGGTGTTCCAACTTCCCGCCATGCTCGCCAGAAGCTTGTGAGGGGCGCCCGGAATTCCCAGCTTTTGATACACTTCCATCATCCTCTGCCTGTCAACTTTACCTTCCTGTTTCTCTTCTTTGGCCATTATACATCTCCTTATTGATTTATTCACTCGAGCCCGCTGCCGACCTGCGGTTTGCTGAATGGGTTGTTTTTACCAGGCACGTCAGGTAGCTCTCACCTCATCGGCCAAATTCCTTAAACACGACTAGCAGTCGTTTCAACAAGTAAAGTTTCCCGTGTATCCGTACGGGGCATTCAGGGGGTTTTGACATAAAAAAACTGTTTTTCTTTATGGCCATTATATCCTCCTAAAAAAATAAATTCCTTCTAACGCCAAGAAAGACAATATGGTGAGGGTTAAGGTCAATATGGTACACTTCATACCCTTTGGGATAGGGCAAAATCATCCCTGGCCGTTTGAGGGGTCAGGATGGCCATATTTTGGGGTTCGGCAAGAATGAGATCAAAGGTATTGTTTTTCAACATAGATATGGCGGTTTCCAGAGGAACGGTAGATTTTATCAAGGTCCCATCATTGATGATGATATAGATAACTTCGTAATGACTATTGATATGCATGATTTTGACGGCTCTCTTCATTGGTCCTCCGTAATCATGACAATCCTTCTGCTCATATCGTTGCGGTTAACTTGTTGACCTCTCTTTTAAGACAAGTCAATTTACCTTGATCGTTTTGTTATTCTCCCAAAATCCGTTAATATTGCAAAAACTTAGGGCAAAAATCGTCCCTGATTTCTTGAGTACCGCACATACCGTGACTGAGTGATCGGTGTAAAGACATCCCTGATTGGGGCCTTCAACGGACTCTCCATGGGCGGAAAATTCACATTGGGCAAGTTGGTAACTGAACTTTTCGTTATCCGGTTTAAAGAAAACCTGGATCCAGCGGATGTGGTGTTCGGTCGTGTTCGGGTGAGCTATTTCTTTTCCCACACAGACCTTGATCTCAAGTTTTTCTCCGCCTTTAATCGGGTCTGCACACTCAATGACCGGGACATGCTTTTCTTTTTTCCAATCGTCCGATTGAACTAATTTTCCAATTTTATTCATAGCTTTTCTCCCGTCATCATCTTGTCCCTTGGGACGGAAAGTCCGAGGGACGAGATGCCAAGATGCTTATTCGACCTTTACTTTTATGTTTTCCTTTTCTCTTTAACTTCAACCCCTCACCAGAAGAACCGGGCATTTGGCAACTTGTACCACCTTTTCGGCCACGCTTCCGATAAGATAGTGCCTCAAGCCTGTTTTCCCATGCGAGGCAATCACGATCAGGTCGATCTTTTTTTCCTGTTGATCTTTTAAGATTTCTTCATAGGGGGTCCCTTTCCGGATATCAACGGAGATATCAACCGATTTAGAATCCGGAAATTTAGCCAGTTGTTCTTCAGCCATCTTTTTAGCACTGTCGATACTTTTTTGTTCCACTTCATTTACCGTTTGCAAATCCAGACAATAGTCGACGGCACATTGAATGACTATTCCGACGATATGCAATAGATAGATCTTGCTTTTGAATTGTTTGGCGATATCTATCGCCTGTTGCAACGCCTTATCCGAAAACTCGGAAAAATCGGTTGGAACCAGAATACTTTTGGGTGAAAACATTTTGGATCTCCTTTAAAATTTATCTGAATCATGGCTTTCTTCTCTTTAATCGGTTTTCATAAAAGGCAGCAATAAGGTTCCGCTAACGTCTTTTTTTAAAATATCCATGGCTTCGGCCCTGATGCTGTCCTTTATTTTTGAAGAGTGAATGTCATTTGAAGAATCCATTAAAATAAAATTGATTTCCTCCTGGCTTAATAAATCCGTGGGTAACAGGTTATAATTTTTTAATTCATCCATTAGGTTAGGCCTCCTTTCCAATTTAAACGGTTAAGCACATAACATCTTTTTTAATACCCCTTTAACCTCGTTTAAACCGTTGTCATTAAAACTTAAGAAACGGGGTCGCAGGCTATGGCCCCTGGCAATCATATAGCTTTCTCTTTCCGGAAGAATGAGTATTATGGGGATGTCATTTAATAGAGGCTTATACGCTATGAAGGTATCAAGATCCTCCCGGCTATAAATAAAAAGGACCAAAACCGGCTTTTGAGCCAGTGGTTTTTGGAGTCTTGCTAAAAGGCTTTCCTTGGTCCTATAAATTTTGACTTTTTTCCCCGGGATCAAACCTTCCAATGATTTAATTAACTCATTCTCTGGTTTGTCGACTTGGGGAGAATAGAAAAGGATATTTGTTATTGGTCGTAATCCCTTTCCTTCTTTTTTGATCATATCTGTAGTTTCCATAATGTCTATTAAATGGAAAAGCAAGATAGATACCAAGATGTGGTCTTGGGGAAAAAATTTAGATATCTTTAATAATTATTATAAGTTAGAAATAAAATAGGGGAGGTTGATTAGAACACGAATGACGTCTATTTTCTCTTTCAATAAGAAATCGTATCATTTAAAAAGAAAAAGTCTTGTAGAATACTATCAGGCAAAAATTAAGGGCCTCACAGTTGTCTCTATATTATATCTACTGAAGGACTGGGATAGGACCTAAATCAACCCCTTTTTTTTAAGTTCTTCAAAGAGGACCTGTCCTTTATCAAGGCCTTTAAAAATTGCAGCCGAAGTAATAGTCGCCGAGGTAACGGCGTCGACTTGGGCATCAAAAGAGAAGGGGCGATAAATATATCTGTTGATAATTCTGCGGCGCATCTTGGCGATATCGGCTTCATCCCAGGGGATATTGCCATATTTTGATAATTGAAGAGGTATAAAATCAAGGATCTTTCCGGAGGCTTCGAAGGTATAAATAAAATGGATATCATGGCAGACATCACAGGTGGGATGTTGGCTGACCACCTCGGCAAAAAGTTGGGTTTCTGCCTGTCCCTCCTTTCCAACCATTCCGACATATATTCCCCTACCTCCACTAATTAGAATTTTACCGAAGCCGGTTAACCGCCCATCTGCCTTGGTAAAAGCTTCTTTGATCTTGGTCTGAAGTTCTTCTTCACTGTAAGGGGATTTGATCGTTAAAACCTTACTCTCGATTTTTTCCCCTTTTTTACGAATGGTTGTCAGATCAACCCTCATCAATCTTTTCAGTTGCTGAAACAATTCTTTATAATGTTCGTCAAAACCCAAGTGGGTCCCGGCTACCAGAACATCTTTTCTTTTTGCTTCCCGTCTGACGAAAATAGAGAAAGGGGTTGGGCTTCCTCCAATAGCCTCATGCATGACATATTTAGGATCTGGAATGATTGGATAAGGCACCTGGAAATGATCCCGAAAAATTTTAACTTCTTGATCATTATTTCCCGCAGCAATCCCGATCATTTTAATCCCTTTCTTGGTCTCAGGGGTTGATTGAATCAGGGCAAACAGTTTATTGTATATCGGGACCAGGTTCTGGCAGCTGGCACAGTAAACATTCATAATTTCCACTAAAATAACTTTGGCCTTTATTTCTTTAATAGCAAAACTCTCTTTGCCCAACATCTCAAGATAGACCCTGTCCTTAAAGTCGCCAGGGGTTTTCAAGACAACCCCTGGAAATAGCTCCCCTTCTTTTATCAAATGGTTTTCTTGAGCATAGGATTCGGTTATCAACCCGAAAACCCCTATGGCCATTCCCAATCCTAACAGTATTGGAATAAAGGATGATCTCTTAAGCATGATCGTTTTATCCTTCCGTCGTCTGAGAAGTTTTCGGCCACTTCAACGAATGGACTTTCCTGCTTTCACGGGTTATGAGCCTGGAGGCAAGACGCTCATCCCGGTTGACAAGAGCCCCGCCATCTTCGGGATTCAACACCATAAGCGAGGTGGATAGGGCATCGGCTTCTTCAGCTGAGGGGGCTATAACCGTAGCACTAACCAACCAAGGAGACGATACCCCGCTTTCAGGGGCAAGGATGTGATGATGGATTTTTTCCTGGTCAAAATAAACCATATAGTTTCCGGAAGTGGCCACCGCACCTTCCACTAAGGAAATTATTTCCTGAGATTTTGTTCCCTTGGTAGGGTCATAAACGGCAATCCTCCAGGGCAAACCTGCAGAATGTCCCCCTATCACCCTCAGGTCACCACCGGCAACTACCAGGGCGTGCTGAATTCCATTTCTTTGGAGAAAGGCAATGGTCTCATCCACAATAGTACCTTTGGCTATTCCATCAAGAGTAATCCCCATACCCTCTTTACCAAAGGTAATTTTTTGGGGACCAATCTCCACTTTTGCGGCACCTACCCGTCCCAAGGCAGCCTGGATGGATGCGGTTGATGGAAGCCGGCCCGATTCCTTTTCAACTTCAGCCTCATAAAGGTCCAAAACGGGTTTAATGGTAATGTCAAAGGCACCGTGGGTCCGGAAGTGGATCATCATCGATCGCCGAAGTACTTTAATCAGTTCTGGTGGAGGATCATTGATGAAGCCTCGTTCGTTTAAGTAACTCACCGGCGAGCTATCCTCATGGCGATTGAAGATCTGAATCAGGTTTTCCATCCGATCAAAGGCCTGTCCGAGGACAGCCTGGGCCTGTTCACGAGAAGGATGAAAAAGGGTAATGGTGACAAAGGTACCCATAAGATTTCTTGTCTCGGAGACCTTATTCAGGGTCGAAGAAAAGCGAGTGTGCCCCAGAGGATTTGCCCAGCCTTTGACCGTCCAGCCGGCACTTAACATACACAGACTTTGAATAAAGGTGCGTCTATTCATCAAGAATATCATATTTGATCTCCTGGCGAAGGGTGAAATGGAGTACCAATAAGATAAAGACGGGGTGTTACTTAAAACATGCACTGATCAACAAAAAGATTATAAGCGATAAGAGGCGACGGGGAAAACGGCCGCCTCTTATCTTCTAGGTTGTTAATGCTGAGCTTATTTCTTTACTTAATACGCATTTCTTGCATCATTGAATTTTCCATCTCTTGATCCCAAACGACTTTTCCGCCGACCTTCAACGTTTTGACCATGACGGTTTTGTACTTAGGATTTACATCCCCAGTCACTTCCACCACCTCCAGGGCATGTCTGGCTTTGAGGCCTAAACCGATATTCGTCAGGAAATAATAATTGCCACTCGCCGTTACCACCACGAAATCTTTTTCCAAATTAATCATGGGATCAGCTTTGTCGATCGGGCAAATATAACCCTGAATAAGGCAAGTAAGTCCTTCCAACTTGCCGGTTATGGTCTCCGCATTGGCTACCAAAGCAGGTACCAATAGAAGCACCAAAAGGCCCAGGATAAAAAAATACTTTTTGGTTTTATTCATCATCTTTCACCTCCCTTCTACACTGAACTCCGCTTCTCAAAATGCGGGCAATTAATATTTACTGCTGTTGACTGCGTTTACTGAAAGATAATACAAGAAGGATGCCAATAATCTATTTGGGGAAAATATAACTTAAATCACCAATGATTAAAAGTTGTTATAGGGAAACAAAAAAATCGGATAAAGCAGGAAAGGAGCAATTTTTTCTCTTTCCGCAAGACAAAACATATCATTGGAAAAGATGATGTCTTGTTGGATAATACGAAAAACCGGCAGAAGGCAGTTTCTAATCGTTCTTAGGTTAAAGAGAACTTTTTTAAAAGGGCATATAACCTGGGGCGTGAAAGGCCGGATATCTGGCAGGCTTCTTTAATATTGTGATTGGTCATATCGATTAAGTTTTTAAGGTACTGCTTTTCCGCTTCGGCAACAGCGGTTTCTCTGAAATCTTTGAGTGTCCCCAGGGATAAAGGCTTTGATGGGATTTCCTTCTTGATCGGCTGCGGTTCTGATTTCTGATTCATTTCCAATTTCTTCAGCCGAATACGTATTTCAGACGGGAGATGTTTGGGGAAAAGGGTTGGTTGATCAATGGCCGCCGAAATGGATCTTTCTATGGCGTTAACCAGTTCTCTAACGTTCCCGGGCCAGGGATAGGACATGAAGGCTTCCTGGTATTCCTTGGAGTATCCTTTTATTCCAATACCATACCGTTCACAGAGCTTGGTCATATAGTAACTCAATAATTCCATAATATCTTCGGTACGCTCCCTCAAAGGGGGCAAATCTATGGTCAAGGTGCAGATACGAAACAAGAGGTCCTCGCGAAATTGCCCGTGTTCCACCATTCGGTTAAGGTCCTTATTGGTGGCTGATATCAACCTGAAGTCGCTTTCGATCTCCCGTTCACCGCCTACCGGACGAAAACGATGTTCCTGCAAGACCCGAAGGAAATTTTTCTGGAGAGCCATAGGAAGCTCCCCCACCTCGTCCAAAAAAAGGGCGCCCCCATTGGCCTGTTTGATAAGACCCTCTCTTGGTTTATCGGCTCCGGTAAAGGCCCCTTTTTCATGGCCGAAGAGTATGCTCTCGACCAGGGTCTGGGGCAGGGAAGCGCAGTCCACGACGACAAAACTTTTATCGGACCGCCGGCTGTTGTTGTGAATGGCCAAGGCAAAAAGCTCCTTACCCGTACCGGTTTCACCGCTGATAAGGACATTGCTTTCGTTATGGGCCGCCTGGGCGATAAGGTTTTGACTGGCTCTCATCTGTGGGCTGTTTCCTATTATCCCTTCCAGCGCTAAATTTACCTGGGATTGCTTGGAGGTTTTCTCTGCCCTGTACTCCAGCGCTCGAAGCAAGGGAAGCTGCATTTCTTTTAATGAAGAAGCTTTTTGAATGTAATCCCAGGCGCCGTTTTTAATCGCCAGTTCAGCCCCATCTAAATTCCCAAATCCGGTGATGATGATTATTTCCGGCGAGGAGGCCGATTCCCGAATCTTGGGTAAGATGTCCAGGCCGTTTCCATCAGGCAGCTTTATATCCAGGAAGACCACATCGAACGCCCCGGATGAGGTCGTTTCCAAACCGTCTTTAAGGTTAAACACCCTGGCGGCCTTATGACCCAGCCGTTCTACCATATTGGAAAGCATCTCGGAGAAAATCTCATCGTCGTCAATGATAAGAACTTGGGCCATCATCGGCTCTCCTTTTGATTTTGGTCTTTGGCTCGATCCAACACCCGGCGGATAAGGACGGCAAAATCATCTTTATCAATAGGTTTGACATAAAACTCTTTCACGCCGACCGCTTTAACCTTTTCCATGGGGACCGGCTCGTTTAATCCGGAACATATGACGATAGGGAGGTCAGGCCTTATCCGGAGCATTTCTCTGGCCAGCTCAAGCCCGGTCATATTGGGCATGGTATAATCAGTCACCACAAGATTAAATTTATCGGGTTCCGTTTCGAAAGGCCTCCAGGGCCTCATGGCTGCTGAGTTTGCCTGTCGCCCTATAACCCAGACGCTCTAATCGTTGCGTGCTCATTTCAACCAGAATTTCTTCATCATCCACAACGAGGATATGCTCATGCCCCCCTGGAGAATCGGAAATCTCTTCTGCTTCCTCAGAAGACTCGGACGCCATCTTGGGAATGAAGATATGAAAGGCGGAGCCCTGCCCGGGTTGGCTGTAAACTTTAATGGTGCCATTATGGCTCTTGACAATACCGTGCACCACGGAAAGCCCCAGGCCGGTTCCTTCCCCCGTCAACTTGGTGGTATAGAAGGGATCGAAGATCCTTTCTATGATTTCCGGTTCGATTCCGCAACCCGTGTCGCTTACGGTCAGGCTCAAATAAGATCCGGGTTTTAGCTCAAGGGGTAAATCAGGATCTTTGGCCTCAAAGTGGGCATCTTTGAGACTTATTTCTAAAATCCCGCCTTGATCCCGCATGGCATGAGCTGCATTGGTACAGAGATTTAGGATAATCTGATGAATTTGTGTCTTATCGCCCTGAATAAGGTCTGATTTGGTGAAAATATTTTGGCGGATTTCAATGGTGGAAGGTATTGAAGCCCTGATAAACGGCATGGCTTCACTTAAAATAAGGCCCATCGAAATGGGCTTTTTCTCTTGCTCGCTCTGGCGGCTAAAAGCGAGAATCTGCTTGATGACATCCCGGCCCCGGAAGGCCCCTTTAAGGATCAGTTCCAGTTTCCGGTAGTTGGGGTCCCCCTTGGGAAGATCTTCGATGACCATTTCGCCCAACCCGATGATCCCGGCTATGATATTGTTGAAGTCGTGGGCAATTCCACCGGCTAAGGTGCCGATAATCTCCATCGTCTGAGAATGGCGTAGCTGTTTCTCCAGCTTATTTTTTTCTGCGATATCCCTGGCTGCGGCGAAAACACCGATGACTTTCCCTGTTTCATCTTTAAAGACCGAAGCATTGTATAAGACCGGAGTGAGGTGACCGTCCTTATGTCGGATTTCGAGGGCATAATCGCGAACAAACCCTTTTTTAAATACCTGTTTATAGCCGGCCCTTGCTTTTTGGGGGTCGGAAAAATAATTCGAAAAGTCTGTCCCGAAAAGGTGCTCTCGGGAGTAGCCGGTGACGAGTTCTGTAGCCGTATTTACATCACTGATCATGCCCTCGGGATCGATGGTCACCAAGGGATCGAGACTGGCTTCTATGAGACTTCTGTTGTAGGCCCCGGCTTGGCGGAGGGATTCCTCCGCCTGTTTACGAGAGGTTATATCGTGGGTGATCTCCAATATTTCTTGGGATTCAGTGGTTTTCCCTAGCCGCATTGCCCAGCGGCTATGCACAACGATCTGTTTACCATTTTTGCAGGTATGAATTAGGTCACCTTCCCAGAAGCCTTCATGGGAGGCGATATCTACGATTATGTCGAGCGGTATAGAGAACCTTGTGTGGAGGAGTTTGTGCATAATTTTACCAATGGCCTCCTCACGCTTCCACCCGTATGTGGCTTCGGCGCCGAAATTCCAGAAATTGATCTTCCCGTTGAGGTCTCTGACAATAATGGCGTCGTGGGCCAGATCCAGTAGATCGGCCTGTTCCTTAAGCTCGACCGTCCGCTCCTCTATCCGTTGTTCAAGTCCTTTGTAGGCCTGTAGAAGCCTCTCTTCAGCCTGTTTACGTTCAGTGATATCGGTTCCATAAAAACGAAGCCGTTGGTATTTTTTAGCATAATTGATGGTTTGTTGATACCAGGATTCCCCGATTTTCACCTCCCGATGAAGAGGGTTCCCTCCCTTCAAGCACCTATCCACCAAAGATTCCACGTCGGATAACCAGGGATGCAACGATCCCACGGTCTGCAGATCAGGGAAAAGATCCTGAGCCGACGGATTGAGATATTGAATATGGCCGCTTAGGTCGGACTCAACGATGGGATTCGGGTTGAGCTCGGGGAAAGAAGCCAGACGGGCCAACCTTTCCTCCATTTGCTTGCGTTCGGTGATGTCACGCACGACCGATACTGACCCAATGATGGCACCACCGGCATCCCTCACCGGGGAGGCACTAACTTCGCGGTAGCGCAACTCTCCGGTTTTGGGGGTTCGGACTATTTCTTCCTGGCCCATCACTACTTCCCCTTTAAGCGCCCGCAATGGCGGGGCTTCCTCGACCGGGCGGGGGCTGCCGTCAGAGAGGTATACATCCAGGCTCTCGGCCAATTTTTCCACATCTATCCTATCAACAGCGCCAAGGCCGAACTCCTTGAGTGCCGATGGGTTTGCCAGCGTGAATCTCTTCTGTGTGTCGGCAAACCAGACCTCATCGTTCATGCTGTTTACTAATACCGACAGTCTGTCTTTCTCCTGTTGAATAACCCTCAATAGTCCCTGGGTTTCCTCTTCCACCCGCTTGCGTTCGACTAGTTCAACCTGCAACTGTTTGTTCAGGCTCTGCAGCTCAGCCGTTCGTTCTTTCACGCGCTGTTCTAAGGCCCCATTGAATCGTCCCAGTGCTTTTTCCGTCTCCTTGCGGACGAGGATCTCGGCTTCCAACGCCTTTTGGACCCGTTTTTGCTCACTTAAGTCGGTGATCACTACACAAAAATTATCCATGTCGATAATAACAGGACTGGTCGAGAGTAGGACAGGGATGGTTCTTTTTCCCGATGTTTTGAGAAGGAATTCTCCCTGGAACCCCTTGGAGGCGGTTTCCTGGATTTTAGTTTTAAACGTCGGTCTGTCCTCAGGCACGATGAGATTATAGAAGGATGTCTTTATGATTTTGTCGATGGATGTGGAGAGCAATTCGGCCAGACGCCTGTTGCAGTGGAGGATCGTTCCGTCCTTGGTAATGATCGCCGTACATTCTTTTATGGTCTCGCAAAAGACGCGGTAGGGATGCTCGGTGCTCTCAAGGGTGAAAACTCGTTTTCCTTGGGATCTTTTTTCAATCCGGGCAGTGATTTCATTTTTGTGAACCGGCCGAAGATTCTCCTCGGCCTCCCCAATGTGCGCCTGTAACTTCTTCTTTACAACTTCAGGTTTGACATGGGGCTTGGCTTTTTTCATGGTGCTACCTGATTTTGCTTTGGTCTTTCCTGCGTGTTTTGAGGTCATCGGCAAAGGTTCTTTCTTTTGGTAAGTATTTTATAATAGACCCTAAAAATTGTAAAGCAACGGATGATGTATTTTTAAAATTAAAGAAATAACTAACTAAAAGAAAAGATTTTTAAGATGATTATGGATGTTGACCTCTCCCCATGTTTATTCCTCCCATTGGATACAGGACACCGGGCAGGTCTCTATGGCTTCATTGATACAATCCGTCGGTCCCCCTTCAGCGAGAATTACCTCGGATTTTTCTTTCTCCTGATTCATTTGAAATACTTCAGGACAGACTTCAGAACAAGATCCGCAGCCGATACATTCCTCTTCATTAATTACCACCTTCATCAGAAACTCCTTATCTTCGGATCATTAATAAGAATTCGTTTTTAGTCTTATGAAACTCATTCGGACCTCACTATTGCCTAATGGCTCGAACGTGGCTTCCAAAGACTGTTTCAGGGACTTGTTTACCACTGAACAGTCTTTACATTTTAAAAGCCCCTGCTTAACGCCAAATATGAAAAGATCATCTTGAGCCTTTTTTTCAAACCTCACTACATCGGAGGCCTGAAGGCGCTTTAGACAGGCTTGTTTGGAGATCTTCAAGTTCCCAGGCTGGTGGGGACAATCGATGATTTCTTTAATATTCGCAGAGAGCCATTTATCTATAAAATTATTATTTCCATTCATGGGTACTCCTTCCTATTCAGCCGACATCTTTTTGCTGATGCCCCATTTTGATGCCCTTCCCCCCATGCCTAAATAAGGTAATAATCAGGAAAGTATTTGGACCTTTGTTTGAAAACCTTACAAGAAGCTTGCCAAAGCTTAAATGGGGCGAAAAATAAAAACTTGCAACAAATCTAATTAATTGAAGATAAAACAGGCAATCCTGGGAATGTAATATGTCTTTTTAAACAAGACATTGTCTTATTTATTAAGACATTGTCTTTTGAAAGGGAACAATTTTAATTATTAGGGCCTTGAAAGATAAGGAGCCTGAATAGTGAAAAGGGGAGAACAGTTTCACTTATCAATGATTTTTGTTATAATAACCAAAATGCTAAAGCCTGTTTCTTTATCATTGCTTTCCAATAGGTCAATCCTCCATAATAATTTTTCCGGTCATCGTCTCATGACCTTCTCCGCAGAAAACATCACAAAAGAATTCGAAGGTCCCTGTTTTTTGGGCCAGAATTTCCAGCCTGGATATTTTGCCGGGATAGATATCTGTGCGCAGGCCTAACTCCGGGCAATTGAATCCGTGCAACCTATCCAGCGAAGTCAGTTCCAGGATGACCGGAACGCCTTTTTTGATCCTGATTTCCGCCGGTGAATATTCGAATTTTTTAGCCATAATGGTAATGACCTGTTCCTTGAGATTCACCGGATATTCGGTCAAGGTGTATCCGGTTTTCTTGACCGCCACCAAACGATATCCCAGGCCTTTGTAAGGTACAGCCGGATCCCAGGCTAATGGTTCTTTCTTCGGCACCGAACCGGGAGCAGGCAACGGATACATCATGCCCATGGCCGCATGCTCGGCAATCTGCCCGTCCTTATGATGATTTTCCTGATGAATATGGCCGTATAAGATCATCATATTTTTATAAGGCTTAAGCAAATCCAAAGCCTTGTCCCCGTCCCGTGTCCACCAATCCCATTGCGGATATAAGGAGAAAAACGGCCGGTGCGTCAGAACCACGATTCTCTCTTCTTTACCCAGTTGCTGCAATTCCTTTTCGAGCCACTGCAGCTGCTTTTCACCGATGCTGGAAGTTGGATCCGAAACATTATCGATGGCGATGAAATGAATGCCTTTATGCTCGAAGGAATAATAGCTTTTCCCAAAAACCTCTTGAAAGGCCGCACCGTTATCGAGGGCGGCATCGTGTTCTCCCGGCAGGAATTTGATATTTTTTGTTTTGAAGCCACGGGGCAGATCACGAAATTCCGTCAACCTTTTTCTTCTTTCTTGGACGTCATCCGTGGTCTGGGTCAAATCGCCGGTAAATACGATGAAATCCGGCTGCGGATTCAATTCATTGATTATGGCAATAGTCTTTTTCAAAGTATCGGCCGCATACGGGTTAATGGCCGGATTCTTGAAGCCCCAGTGGGTATCGGATAATTGGACAAAGAAGAAATCTCTCTCCCCGGATACTGCCTGTGCCTGATTGCTTAAACTGCCCAGACCGGAAGCAAATACAACTCCGCCAAAACCCATAAGTTTTAAAAAATCTCTTCTATCGATCTTCATAGTCCCTCCTTGGGTCGAATCAAATTACAGTTTTACTCAACTGGAGCAAAACACCGCATTAGACTGCCCCGGCCTTTAACTTAAGTTATCTTCACTTCTTTTTTGGCCATAGCCCCCTCCTTTCTCTGGACTAACTTAGAGATTATCTCATTGGCCAATTTTTGGAGACCACTTCTTTTCCGGGCCAATGTTGAACTTTGATCCGAATCGTTCTTTATCTTCCCCGGTCCCTCCCGGGAAAATTTTGCCTCCCGCCGGAAGGTGGTCCACCTCTTCCACCAGAGTGGGTAGCCGATGGGCCTGCCGGTCTTCCGGGTCGGGATGGCGGGCCGGTGAGGTTCCCTTGGGAAGGTGGCCTTATCATTCCCCTGGGACGATTGGGCGGGCTGATCATTCCGCTGCCTGGGACCCAATGTTCACGTGGTCCATGAAATATCCTCATTTCACTTCTCGGGACACCGGTGGACATAAAATTCCCTGACCGGGGTGCTCCTATGCCGGCAAAGGTTCTTCCCGAAAACCTGGTTAATGGATCGATCCGGAAGACCCGATGGAAATTAACGTCATTGAAATGATTGGAGATAAATCCCACTCTGTTGTGGATGAATACGGTTTTATGGAAATCATGGAGGACGAAGAATCCTGGGAACCAGAAACTTGAATACCAGAAAGGAAATGGCACCCAGGCATATAGGTAATAATAATCCGGCGGTGGGCTATAGTAGGTCACTACCGGGGGACCTTGGGTGTAATAATAGTTGTTTATCTCTGTGGGCTTGAGGTAACTGCCTGAATCCGACGATCCGGCTTGATAATCTTTTTGGGCGGTATAGGGTGTTACGGATAGGCCGAGCTCAATGTTGGCGTTATTCAATCGCCTTAAGGCCTCTTCCCGGCCCATAGATAATTTTTGAGAATTCGCCGCATCACCGACGGCTTTTTGTATTTCAGCGAAGATGTCCGGAGTTACAGGGTAATCGGCAATCCAGCCATTTCGCGGCACAATGCCGATTTTACCTAATTGCGTCTCGGCCTCTATCTCCTCTTGGGCTGTTCCCAATCCCAATTCAAACAACAGCCGGACTGCAAAATCACCCTCACGGACAATTGTGGGCTCTATTGGCGGAGGCCCCGATTGCACTGTCTGGGCCTGACTCATTGCCGCTACCCGCATGAGAAACAGATAAACGGCGAAAATTTCTAGTACGAAAAAAACTAAATTTTTTAGATAGACCCTGCCATGTTTCTTTCCTTGAAATATTTTCATGGGCCTCTCCTTTCCTTAAAAATGATGAATATTGTAACGATCGCAAAAAGTTTCGCCAGGGCACTAATAATTTAATTTCGGAAGTTAGGAAATAGGGTCTTCCCAGGTCTTCCTTTCGGCTATTTTTAAATCAAATACAAACTTGGTGCCTAATATTTTACCCCTCATTTTGCCCTTCATCGGTTCCACTGATAACGTACTTACCAATGCGGTTATTCCGAATAGAACCAGAATAATATTTAAAATAATTATTATCATTGTATCCTCCACGTATCCTCCACCATCAGAGTTATTTTTTTTCAAAAGAATCCTTGGTGTGTTTCAGAGAATCCCATTTCTCACAGAATAGGGGTTCTCCTATGGTAGTGCATCTTTTTATGACTTACCAAACTGAAGAACTACCTCCGAGCAGAGAGAGTATTCCGCCCCAACTTGAATGAACTCCTTGATCATACCAATTACAGGGGATTACGATTCCCCATCGGCCAGTTTTATCTTCTTAGCCGAAGCCGGAGAAAGGGACTTGCCGTCAGCCTTAACGTTATTAGCCTGTAGGGCAAAGGAGATTATATCCAGATATTCCTTGGCCTTTAAACTATCGGGTTTATCCATGGGCATATTTTTCTTTGCAAAATCATAGGCCTGACCGGCTGTCTTCATTTTCGGCAGATATCCAGAGCCGGCTACCGGAGAGGCCTTTATCCCAGCATATTTGCCGAATTTTGTGGGAACCGTGCCACCCTCGCCATTGGCCCCATGGCAGACGGCACAATATTTCCCATAAAGCGCCTTTCCATTTAATGCCTGCTCGGTGGTATAGGCCAAGGCCGTTACCACCCCAAAAGCCAGAATCATTAAACCTAGAATGACCTGCCAGCTCTTATGCATAGTTTTGTCCTCCTTTTTATTAGGATATATGAAAAACATTTAGCAAAAATAGGACCAATGCCTTATCTTGGGAGTGAAAAAATGAAATCTTTAATGATTAAAATTTGTTATAGAAGAATAAAGGGAATCGATTAAAAACAAAGATGAAGGTTATTTTCTCTTTCGGCAAGACATTGTATTATTTCAAAAGATAAAATCTTATAGATACCAATGGTAATTGAGGGCACCAACTGATTATTTATTCAGCCATTTTTTAGGTTAGTGAAACTGGGCGGCCTTTCCATCCCAAAGCCTTTTTGAATGGGAGCCACTCTAAGCTGCTACATGGAAAGGGAATCAGGGCATCCTTATTTTTTTTTGACGAAGTCCTCGGGAGACTATAGAAACCATTGTATCAAACCATTTAATCGTTGGCTGCAAGAGCGATATACGATCTTAAGGAAAGCCTTGACAATAATTCAAGTGGAGATCTGACCCCTTTCCTCGCCTGTAACCGAAACTTAGATCGTATGTGGCCTTTCTTCTGCCTTGAATCCCATCTCCTTAAGTTGTTTAAGTACGGTGGCAACATCATTGGTGTTCAGATGAAGAACAAAATCATTTTTCCCAGCTCCGCTTGACGAAAGGGAACAGAAGTTCTTTATCTCAATGTCACCTTTCCGCACGGTTTCGAGCACCTTTTGCATCCCCTCTGGATCACCAACTCCTTGGACGATTATCCGCTTGCCCCCCTCACCAATTCCTAAAAGCGGATTCAGTATCTTATAAAAGAAGTCATTGGTAGTTACTATCCCAACAACCTTATTGTCCTCCACGACCGGCAGACAACCCACTTTGTTTTCCTGAGCCTTGGTTGCAGCCTGTTCAACGGTAGTATCAGGAGAGACTGTCACCACATCCGTTACCATGATTTCCTTGACCATCAGCTTAGACAGGAGATAGTAGATTTCCCCGCGGCTAAAGCTGGTAGCTTTCGAAGGGCCGGCCTTCAAAAGGATATCCTTGGTCACCAACCCCACCAGTTTACCCTTATCGACGACGGGAAGGCGTTCGATTTTGTGAAACTCCATAATCTTCTCAGCTTCAAACATCAGGGTATCACTGGGGATACTAATAACATTGTTCGTCATAATGTCGCGGACTAGCATGTTCTCAACCTCCTTCTTGTAATTGTATTATAGGATCATTTATTCCCAGGTATTAAAAAAGAGCTAATAAAAAAACATAGGGTATTTTCAATTCCCATTCGCCTTACCCTATCACTCCTTTTATTTGATAAGATTTTTGTTTTGAATTATAATAGGACAAAAAGAGAAAAAGTAATTTATCTCTATTACCGTTTAAATTCTTGTGTTTTATTCAAAATGGAAGTTTGAGGACTTCAGGAAGAACCCCTCAAGTTTCCTCGCTTCAGGTTCCCTTCATCGCCTTCTCGACCCCAGCCCTCATGTCGTCAAGATTCATGGCTGGTGACACCTCAATACCCGCATTCAGGTTCATGAAGAAGGGTTCTGCTGCTATCGGCATCATTGTTGGATCGGCAAGATCGAAAAAGAAGAACGCCGTTCGTTTCCCACCTTCGGTAGTGAAGTAGCAGGCCTCCGGCTTCATCTGTTCCACGAATTCCATGACTGTTTTGGGAAGAATGCCTTCTTTCACCCCTCTGTTGCCGGCCTCGACCGGAATGGACACTTTCATCATCGTACGCATGTGACACCTCCATGGGTTAGTTGATCGTGACCTTATTTGATAATCGACTCAGCCACTTTTTAAGATTGAGAGGCTGTTATGGAAAAAAATTGCCCGAAAAGGCTGCCTCGTCTAAGATGTTCCTATTTTTTTGCGCTTTCCTTGGTGTAGTCGGCCATACCTTGGAAGTCGATTGCGACGACCGGCTCATTCCCAACGACCCAGCCGTCATGTCCCGGTGGAATCAATTCGACCTCACCAGCTTTGATCTCTCCCTCCGTACCGTCATCCATCCTGACCCGAAGAGTATCAGAGACCTGATACTGAAAATGAGGGGCCTGACAGCTTTCGGTCTTTGCTATGGGCTTGACCGATTCTGACCACTTCCAGCCGCATTGCACCGCCAACCTTGATCAGTTCTATCTTCCCTTTGTCAAACTTTCTTACTTCATCCGAATTACTGAAGCTTTTTACTTCCAACTTTTTCATGATGCTCTCCTTTCTTGGTTTTATCTGGTGCAGCCCCCACAATTTTTTAGTCCTGTTTCAACGACACTGCCGATCTCATGTTTTGAGATGAGGAATCCGTGATTCAAACTTATTAAAATACAAGTTCTGTGCCATTGGCGAATACACACCAGTAATAATCGTAACTGTCACGTTATTACGGTATGTTGCCAGAAAACTTGCATAAACGTGCAATTCTTCATGATTTTATAGAAATCTTACTTAACTGGAATATTGTTTTGTTTCACAAGACAAAATCTTGCGGTTTGAAATTCCCGATATGAGTTACAGAAGACGCGGTGTTCGAGCTATAGAGAATCGGTCTTATAAGCCGATGTTAAAATTTCCCGCCGCCTTGATGTTGATTACTGTCCATTTTTCTGGGGTAGGATCACCATGATCTACCTATCGAAGCTTTAAGAGAGTGGGGGATAAAACATGAAAATACTTATTGCCTGTTCATCTGTTTCAGCAATTCGTTGACTTCTTTTATCTGATCCTCGGTTATAGGCCGACAATTGGGGTCGGCGGGAAACTGAGAGAAGAGCTACCCTAAAAATCGTATAATTTTAAACCAGGGGGAGAATCTTGAAATTTTTCATTCTTGGATCAAGCGTAATTACCAGAATTTCTACTTATCGCCGGTCCAGGGCCTGGTATTATCCAAGAGATAGTCGGCGATATTTTCATAGATGCATTCCCGGCAGATGTGAACCAGCATCATGCTTTCGATGTGGCGAAAGACCATAAGTTCCGGAATCATTTCCTTACAAACAAAACACCGGTCAGGTGCGTCTTTCTCGTGAAACCTGTAAGAATTTTCATCATCGTACTGCATAGTTTAATATCGTCTAAATTTTATTATTAATCACCATGCCCTTCAGGGCAGGCGAGTTATATAATTATAACATCATTCCCTCGAAAAGAGAACCCTAATGTTTGGCTTCCCCTTCACAGTGATCAAGGCTTCGGCTCACCCCCATGACACCAGGAAATATCATCATGATGGCCATTTAAGTATCTAGGCACAGTTTTTGGCTTAAGAAGACGTTTGAGAAACTCCCGTTGCGGACAAACGAGCGGGGATCTTCAGCAGGAATGTTGTGCCTTCTCCTTCCTTTGAGGCGGCCGAGATTTCCCCTCCATGAGATTCCATAATTTTTTTACAGAAGGTAAGGCCGAGACCGGAGCCTACCTGGCGTTCATCCTTACCCTTCACCCTGTAAAAAGGTTCGAAGATAAAGGGGAGCTTATCCTGGGGAATGCCGCTCCCAGAGTCGGCTATACTAACCATGACAAAATAGTCTTCTCTCTGAGCCGATAGGGTTATTTTTCCGCCCTGGGGAGTGTATTTGGTTGCATTGCCTATGATATTGGCGAACACTCGCACCAGGCTTTCCTCGTCCCCGATGATATCAAGCAGCTTATCCGGCACATTTATTTCCAGACCAATGCCTTTCGCCTTACAAACGGGGTTCATTTCTTCTTCAATCCTGGCCAGAATGTGAGACAAGCTTAAGGTCTCCTTTTTTTGAACAAAGGTACCGGCTTCTATCCGGCTAATATCCAGCCAATGTTCAATGAGTTCTTCAAGACCTTGGATGCGTATGCTGCACCTTTCAATGATCTCGGTGACATCTTTATCAAAGCGATCACCGGCAATGGCTTTCAGGGATTCGATATATTGTCGAATGACGACGAGGGGGGAACGCATTTCGTGGCTGACAAAGGTGATAAAGATTTTCTCCATCTGCTCCTTTTCTTCCCTTAGTCTTCTGGTTTCCATCTTGAGTGTGCGATGATCGAGGCCTCGCCTGGCGACGCTCCTTAATTGATCCGGGTTGAAGGGTTTAGGAAGGTAATCGTAGGCCCCTTTCTGGATGGCTTCCACCGCGGATAAAATCGTCGCATATCCGGTGATCATAACCAGTACTATGTCGGGGATCTCTTTAGACAGGATATCAATGATTTCCATCCCCGAGATACCCGGCATCTTGAGATCCACAAAGGCGATTTCCGGTTTATTCTCACGGGCGATCTTGATACCTTCAACTCCCTCCCCGGTGGTTATAACGGAATATCCGGATTTTTCCAGCGACTGTCTGCACCCGTCCCGTAAGGATTCCTCATCATCAATTATTAAAATCAGCGGCTTTTCATTTTTCATCGCATCACTGGGCACCCAGTTCATGGGCAATGAACCGTAGAAGGTCTTCCGCCTTCACGGGTTTATGCAGCACCTTGTTTACCTTGGGGAAGTTCTCGGGCGCTTCAAAGGACTGATAGGGGCCCTGGAGGTCAACGGCACTCAACATAAATAGCGGTGTATTCTTTCCCGTATCGGTGGCCCGAATTTTATTCAGTACTGAGAATCCTTCGCCCCAGGTCTCCATCATCATATCAATGATGGCCAGGTCCGGAGATACGGATTTCCACATCTCCACGCCCGTTTTCCCGTCTTCGGCCATAAACACCTCATACCCACCTTTTTCAAGGATTAGCTTGGTGGCAAAAAGAAAATCTTTGTCATCGTCGATTAAGAGAATTTTTTTCTTTGCTGCCATGGTCATTCACCTCCATTTTTTTATTTAATAATATATATAAGCAATGATAATGCCAGATTGTAACCTAATGATATTTTAATAAGATTTTTATAGATAAGGCAAAAAAAACATTTAAAAGGGGTAAAAATCCCCGTTGGTGAGGCGGATAGCCCCCTGAATCAAAATATCGGTTTGTTGGGTTTTTACCCTCTCTAATCTGAAAATTTAATTCTAACACCCCAGGTCAGGGTAATCGGGGGGTCTTGTTTTTTTAAGTTGTCCAACCATAAGCCAATCCCGCCAGAGGCGGGACTTTGCCGGGTCCGAACGTGAATTTTATATCAAAAGCAAGCCGACACCCATGCCCGAAATCGGCTTAGGGGACCGGAGGGCATCCCGGCCTGCCTCGAATCAAAAACTTTTCTGGCCGGATGGGATAAAAAATTTCCTTTTTGATTTAAAGGCAGTTAATGCTGCAGTAGATCAATACAATGATGCTGCCATAGGGATTGGCGGTTTTACGGTTCTTCAATATTGATGCCATAATTACGCATCTTTATCCGAAGGGTCTTCCTGTCGATGCCCAGGAATTGAGCCGTCTTGTTGATTTGGTAGTGAAAGTGGCGCAGGGCTTTGACGATATGTTCTTTTTCCACATCGATCAGGGTCATCCTGCCGGTCATAGAATCCAAAACAGAGGCCCGGCTATGGTCGTTTTGACCGTAATAGAAGATATCGGAAAGGTCGACAACCTCATGGTCGCAGAGTACACAGAGGCGTTCTATAGTATTCTTCAGCTCCCGGACATTGCCCGGCCATCGATAAGCGACCAGGGATTTTTTGGCTTCTTCCGAGAAGCCTCTGACCCGGCTTTCGTACTTGGCAATGAATATCTCCAGGTAATGCTGGGCAATGGGCAGAATATCGGCTTTATGTTCACACAAGGGCTTGATATGGAGCGGCACAACGGAAATCCTGTAAAACAGATCCTCCCTGAACCTGCCGGAATCAATTTCCGATCTGATGTCTTTATTGGTGGCGGTGATCAGCCTAACATCGATTTTCTCGGGCGACGATCGGCCAACCTTGGGCACTTCCTGCTCCTGAATAACCCTAAGTAGTTTGGCCTGTATGTTGAGGTTGATGTTGGAAATCTCATCTAGAAACAAGGTACCCTTGTCGGCCATCTGAAAGCGGCCCTCCCGTGATTCGGTGGCCCCGCTGTAGGCCCCCCTGACGTGTCCGAAAAGTTCACTTTCCATGAGGGTCTCCACCAGCGAAGAACAGTCAACGGGAATAAACGGCTGATCACCCCTTTTGCTGAGGTTGTGGATGGTGCGAGCAACCAGTTCCTTGCCTGTCCCGCTCTCTCCGGTAATGAGAACGGTGCTGTCGGTATGGGCAATTCTACCAATGGATTCTTTGAGCTCTTTCATATAGTCGCTGCTGCCGATCAATACGGAAAGTCCTTTTTCTACTCCGCCCCCATCAAACTGCCTCAAGGCCTCTTCAACCGCCTCTCTCAGTGCCGCTGCCGAGTAAGGCTTGCTGAGAAAATTGAAGGCGCCTTGTCTCATCGCCTCGACCGCCATCGGTATGCTGCCATAACCGGTAATGATGATGACTTTGGCCGAGATGTTTTTTTCGACTTTGAGCTTCTTGAGAATTTCCAAACCATCCATTTTGGGCATCCGGATGTCCAGCAGGATGACATCATAAATATTCTTGAGGGCCATCTCCTGCCCCAAAAGGGCATCGCCGGTACTTTCAACCTGGAAGCCTTTCCGCGATAAGACCTGCGTGCATCCGTCGCGTATGGATTCTTCATCATCGATGATGAGGATTTTCTTTTTCGGGATTTGCTTTTCTTCTTTTTTCATAAATTAAAAAAATCGACTAAAAAAATCCCCATCCAGCCCGGTGAGTTTGCTGATATAGGAGGGAAGGGAAATGATAAAGGTCGTGCCCTTTCCGGGTTCGCTCTCCGCTTCGATGAGACCGTTATGCTTTTTGATGATGCCGTAGACGATGGAAAGTCCCAGGCCCGTTCCCTTACCGGGATCTTTGGTCGTAAAGAAAGGTTCGAATATATGCTGAAGGTGTTCCTTGTCTATCCCTTCACCGGTATCCGTTACCAAAACTTTTATTGAATTATTGGAGGTAAGTGTTGTCTTTATGGTCAGCAACCCTTTGCCGTTCATGGCATCGGCGGCATTGATGAAAAGATTTAGAAAAACCTCCTCCAACCTGGCCCTGTCCCCGATGATTTCCGGAAGATTCTCTGACAGACTGGTCTTAATTTCAATGCCGTGGAACATGGCCTGCTGCTTGATAAGATTAAGAGAAGTATTGACGACATTATTGATCTTGAGAGGCACCATATCGCCTGTAGGTGTCCTGGCAAAGTCAAGGAGGCTCTGAACGATTTCTTTGCAACGGTTGGTCTGGTAGATGATTTTCTGCATGTTTTCCCGGGCCGGGGAATCCTCCGGAATATCTTCGAGAACGAGATTGCTGTAAAGGAGGATCCCCCCGAGGGGGTTGTTGACTTCATGGGCGACCCCCGAGGCCATTTCACCCAGGGCGGTCAATTTTTCTGTTCCGGCCAGTTGAAGGTAGGCCTTGTGCAGCTTTTCATTCTGGTCTTTCAAGGACTTGGACATAAAATTGAAGGCCTCATCCAGCATGTCGAATCCGGAGATTTTATCGGGAGGCAGTCGATAGTCTAAATTACCGGCAGCGATAGCTTCTGCGGCTTCCTTCAATATACGTATCCTTTTGACGATCGTATTAGTCAGGAAAACAGAAATGATAAAGGCAATCACCACGGCCAGACCGGTGATACTGGTGTTGATCCATATCATATTCCAGCGGATATCCCTGTATTTGGACTCCAACAGACCGACATAGAGGACCCCAATGAGATTCTTATTCATATCGTAAATCGGAGTGTAAGTGGTGATATACCAGTCATCGACCACAAAGGCCCTGCCCACCCAATCTCGGCCCTGTACGATGACCCGGTCATAGACCTCCTTGGACAAGGTCGTGCCGATAGCCCTCTTGTTTTCTTTGGTCATGACGTTGGTCGATATTCTAACACCACCCTGAAATATCGTGGCCACACCCATATCTCGGCCTTTGTATTTTTCCCCCTGATATACGGTTTCTTTGACTTTGTCCACGATAGTATTGTCTTTATTCAGGAGAACCCCCCCCATGATGGCCCCCATCAATTTATTATCCTTATCAAAGAGGGGATAGGCCGCCATCATCACCATACCGTCGGACAATTGTTTCTCTTGGGTGTCATAAGAGAGTGGTATTTTGATGATTTCCATGGTGGCTCGATCAATGAGACTCGGATTCTCCCTGAGGATCTTGTTAATAGGCAGGAGTTCGGTGGATAATTGCGGTGATTTGTTTTCCAGACATTTTTTTGCCACCGGCAGCCAGAGCATATTGTCTCCCCTGATCCCCGCGTTTGCCGCCCGATAGAGGACGTTCCCGCGCCCATTGATCACCGTGACCATATCCAGGAATATTTCATCGCCTTGAATCGGAGTCTTCTGTTCATTCCGGATTAAGCCTCGCAAAAATGCCATCTTGGAGTATTCGTGGTTGACCATGATCGCCTGAAGATCCGAACTTTCGGCTGTGAAGAGAATACGGGTGGCGATCTTATCCAGAGTCTGGTTATAGATCAATTTTGCCGTATTGATGTCCTGCCGGACCCTGTTTTTTACCTCGTCTATGGTACTTTTGTTGATCGTCCATATCCCTATGAAGGTGGCCACGAAACCGGTCAGCAGCGTGGCGATCATGGATCCCACGACGATACGGTTTTGCAAATTTAATTTAAATAATTTATTCGTCAATCCACTGAAAATTTTCATAGTGCATTCCAGTAGTCTCTTTTATCTTACCAAGACTAAATTGTATGGATTATATCATGGGGAAAATAATTAAATCAATCAGTCTTTTACGACACGGGGTGTGGGGTGGGTATAAAGCTTATCGTCATAACCACTTGGGGATATTTTTCTTCCTGCGGGCAGCGGGTTCCCCGCAAATGCGAAATTATTAAACAAAGTCTGGTTCGCGGAACTCTTCGCCATTGGATTTAATTGAGCTCATTCTCTTTTCCTCTTTCCTTTAAAATATTTTATTATCAATCTCCATTTTTGGAATCCATCGATGAGTCTTTTTTCAGCACCTGTTAATATCCTTTTTCTTAATCGGCCCGCTCGAGTTTGAAAATAACGGGGCGGAGCCCGTCATTACAACTATTGATGGAGACGCCTTCCTGCCGCACCCAACGATTGCCGTAGAATGTACCCTGAGCGCCATGCACCAGGGCGAATACGTAATGCGATACCGCTTTCCAGGCTTCGTCGCAAAAGCCCTCGGGTTTTGCATAACCCGCCTCAAAAATCTGCCCAACTTTATGGAATGGGCATGGGCCAATATTTTCGACGCCATACTCTTTGGCAAGCTTTTCGTTAAATTGGGTTTCCAATACCGTAATCTTACATTTCCTCATAGGATGTGCCTCTTCTTTGATCTGACTATTTATCCCTATTTCATTGAACAGTAAAATTCAAAAGGAAGACGTAGCATATTTACTAAGGTGTTACCATAAATTCCTCACTTAGAAATCCACAACAATTGTTAACCCAATGCTTTAAAACGGTATGTCTTGAAAGGCCGCTCAAAAAGCGCCTTGGATTGTCAATCGTCATGGTTTTG
>CAWDKY010000042.1:0-3783 GCA_963802945.1 uncultured delta proteobacterium | reverse complement strand
AGAATGTCACCCGCTTTCCATACGAGATCGCCAGATTGGCTGAAGATGTTGCCGGCGGACTCATGGTTACCATGGCCTCGGAAAAAGATCTGCGTCATCCGGAAATTGGGAAGGTGGTGGAAAAATATATCAAGGGCGTGGCCTCCGTTTCCTCCGGAGACCGGTGCCGCATGTTGAGGCTCATAGAAAATATCACCCTGGGAACTGCTGCAGTCGGCTACCGAACCGAGTCCATGCACGGGGCCGGATCACCCCAGGCCCAGCGGGTGATGATCGCCCGTCAGGGCAATCTGGAGTACAAAAAAAAGCTGGCTAAAAATATTGCCGGGATCAAGGAATGAATGGCTCTAGGAGGGGAGAGGTTACGAAACTGAAAACATCGCTAGGGTAATCTAAATAATTTGATTTTCCGAATCCAGTATCCAGTATAAGAATGAATGTTTAAAGATGGCCTCGCAAAAAGTCGCAAGAACCTTTTTTCGTCATTCCGGGCTTGACCCGGAATCCAGAAACTTGAATAAGTTAACAAACCCCTGGACCCCAGCTTTCGCCGGGGTGACGACTTTTTGCGATTTCATCTTTAAAAAGCTTTAACCGGTAATGATCTTGGCAGAGAAGGTTAAGGAGATAGGCTTAAAATATTGCGGAGGGTGCAATCCCGTTATTGACCGATCGGTCCTGGTTCAAGAAATCAGAAAATTGCTGCCGCTGGAATGCAAACTGGTGACGGAGTATTCGGCCGTCCCATACGAGAAGGCTGTTTTGATTTGCGGATGCCCGACGGCCTGTGCGGATAAACCAGACCTCAGACCTTCGGCTAAAAGATGGATTGTAATCTCCGGGACGATGGTGGATTTGGAAGTAATGCCGGAAGAGAAGATGGCCGAGGTCATTGTGGAGAAAATACAAACTGAAGATAATTGAAATCTTGGAATACAGAAGTTAAGATTCAAGAGTTAAATTCCACGCCTTTCACTTGAATCCTAAAATTAATTTTAGTGCCCCATAGGGGTATGAGGGTTTAGTTAAGGAGCACCCGTGACCAACCACGATCTAATATATCTTGCTGATTTAAATTATGCTGAATCCATACGGGAAACCGCCCGCTGGGCAAACCATTGTGAGATCCTGGAACAGGATGACCTTCTGCTTATCGCCGGAGGAGGTTTGACCCCGCAAAACAATTCGGCCATTCGCGTCGGCAACCATGCCTGGCCGCCGGCTGAGGAGATGCTGGAAAAGGTCAAGAGCTTCTTCGGCAGCAGGAAACGCGGCTACAGCCTCTATGTGCGTCGGCATCTGGATTCCGATCTTGAGGCCCTCTGCTCATTGGCTAAACTGATGAAAATAGCTGATACTCCGGGCATGGCCGTTCATAAGCCAATTCTCAGCAAAGGACTTCCGACAGAGTTTAAAATCAAATCGATAAAGGATGAAGCCGGAGCCGCCGATTTTGCCGCAGTGGCCATCAATAGTTTTCAGAGCCTGGGCATGGACAGAGAAATCGGGCAAAAATTATTTGAAAATCCAGGAAGGATGATCCGACCTTATAATTATCTGGTTGCCATTTATGTCAATGAACGACCGGTTTCCTGCGCCATGATTATTTTCTCACACACTATTGCCGGTATTTACTGGGTGGGGACCATCGAATCGTTTCGGAAAAAAGGATTGGCCGAAGTTTGCACGACCATCGTGACCAATGAGGCGTTCCGCAGAGGTGCCTCCTCAGTTATCCTTCAAGCCAGCCCATTCGGGGAACCGATCTACCGACGCCTGGGATTTAAGGAATTCACCCGGTATCTCTGGTACATGCATTTTCACAAAGGATAAACCGGCAATTTATTTTGTCAATCCCCGCAGGGAATCCCGCCAAGGCGGGACTGCACCTGGGTGTAGGGAGCTTTAAAATTATTTTTTCTTTATCCCTTTCTTGGTAGTCACCTTACAGCCGGTAATGTAAAATGTTTTAACCAGTATTTGATTTGACGGATAGTGTCAAAATATGCGGGTTGAAGTGTACCCCTTCAACTCTTCTAAAGAGGTTGTTCCGAAAATTAACGATTACTGTTTGAAATGTAGAAGAAACGAAGGGATCACTTCGGCTTTTGAATTCGGGCCGACACAACTTTCCCCTGTTAACGATTGCCCATTTCTCTGGGCTAACTCGGAACTTATCACATTGTCCAGTTTTTAGGAACCACCTCACCGGCTGGGGCTAGCTGGTCTTGGGCTTGGGATAGACCGCTTCTATCCCCATGATACGCATCAGCCGCTGAATATGCTTCCGATTAACCCAATAGCCCAGTCTTCGCAAATGTCGGGTTATGGAGCGGGATCCGTAGAAAGGGACCATTCAGGTTTTGTACACGACAAAGCTCCATGTGGAACAGGCCGTGGCGCAGATGTTGTCATAAACAGACAGATGACAAATAAGTGAGTGATACATGCCGTTAGATTCGCTCGTCCTCCACTGAATTATTCTCAAAGTTGTTTTAAAAGCCTGCCCGTAAATTGAACCCGAAAAGTGGCGATGTGTTGTAATCGATCGAACGGATGTCATTGCCACTGCTATCCTGAAGTTTCATGTTCCCGCCAAAAGCTGCCCCGCCGTACAGATCGATGTGCAGCGCCGATCCCAGTTTCCAGCTGAGGCGAGCATAAACCGGCCAACTGCTGTTTTCGCCGATGCCTCCGGGATTGGGACCGTCCTTGTCCAACCGGAATCTTGAGGACCGTAGGCCACCGCCGGCGGCTATCTCCCAGTTTTCATCGAGCTTATAGGACAGTTCGAGGCCGGCCGGGCCAGCCACTCCTAAGCGATATGAATTTCCTAAGCGAAGCCGATCACTGATCTTCCAGGAGACGATCAGGGAGGGAAACACCTGGGTCTCTTCCAATCTGTAAAAGACCCCGGCGCCAAATCCGATCATGAGATCCGAGTTGGCCCGGTATACCGCCGACACAATGCCGCCGTACATTAGTGAATTGTCGAATTTTGCACCATCCTCGCCGGCATATTGAACGACCGGTCCGCAGCTAATGCTCCATTGGTCGGTCAACTTGTATCTGAGCCTCATAGTAAGGCCTATGTGGTTGATTTGACTCCATGGGTTTTGAACCAAAAAGCCACTTGCTTGCGAGAAATCGTATTCCTCGTGGACGTAACTCATGCTAACGACAATCCCGCTGCTATCAGTCAGGGGTACCGCACCGCCAACACTAATCCCGTAATTCGCTATCAATACGTTGCCGCCACCGTCTAGGTTGGACTTGAACTGATAGGAGGATGAGGCGGATGCTGAAAACCGGGTATTTTCATCAATGGTCAGGGGGCTCGTCATCTGGCCAAAGAGATTTGTGGGAGTCAGAAGGAAAAATGCAAGGAGCAACCATCTCGCCTGTTTCTGTTTAATGATCGCTTTCCCCCTTGAGCAAGGCCGTATATTCAATATATGCATATTTTGAACCTTCATATTTCATTGAACCTACGGAGAAATTTATTTCACTATTGAAATCGGTTTGATAAGACATCGCTTTTGCTGGGAAGAGTATAAAATAAGAAAAAGAAAGGATCAAGAAAAAAGATAGGGTTAACGGCAAGGGGAAGAAGAAGTTTCTGGTTAGTTTGCCATTGGTTTAAATCTCCTATTGACTTGATAACGATTACTGATTGAAGTATTGTGTTTTTTCAAAAATGGAAGTTAGAAGAGTTCAGGAAGTACTCTATCCCCCCTCAAAAGGCCTATCAAGGGGAGAGTGTTCAGCAAGGAAATGGAGCGG
>CAWDKY010000041.1:0-40214 GCA_963802945.1 uncultured delta proteobacterium | reverse complement strand
GACAACATACCTGGGAACGATAAAGCCTCGGACATCATCCTGGTTTATTATAACCAAGAAAAATTATTGCCGGAGAAATTAAATCTTATCAAAGATAAGGTCAATCATCTGGAAAGTCATAAGCAGGAGTTCAAGGCCAGAAAAGTCCTTAACGTTTTTACCAACCCGGAACTCCGAGACCAAGTGATTTCCAAGGATGGGACGACGTTACTGGTGCCTTTAAGTATCGAATGGCAAGGCCGCACGATCAAGGAAATAAGACAAGAAATTTCCAGTAGGATGCAGGTCAGTGGAGTTGCATTTTATCCGACGGGCTCGGACTTTATCGTGGAAGACTTTATCCAGACCGTTGAAGCCGGAGTGAAGAAGACCGAATGGATTACGGTCATTCTGATTATCCTCATCTTGATTCTGGTTTTCAGGTCACCCGTGGCCCCTTTGTTTACCCTGATGATCGTAGGCATTTCCTTCCTGATATCCAGGGGCATCGTCTTACAACTGGCGGATAAGCTGAATTTCACCATATCTGATTTTACCAATATCTTCCTCATCCTGGTTCTTTTCGGCATCGGAACCGATTATACCCTGTTGCTGTTAATGCGCTTTAAAGAGGAATTATCTAAAGGGTTGGACAAAAATGAGGCCGTTATCCATACGTTCAAGACGGCCGGCAAAACGGTCTTCTTAAGTTCCCTTACGATTTTACTAAGCGCTTCCAGCTTGATGCTGGCTCAATTCAAACCTAATCGATCGGCCTCGGCCGTAGCCGTCGGCATAGGAGTCTTGCTCCTTTTGATTTTTTCATTTTTGCCGGCTATGATGAAATTATTCGGCAAGCATATTTTCTGGTCTCCCTTAAAAATGGGAGGACATATCGACAGTCCCTTATGGGAAAAGACCGCCGCCTTTTCCGTCAAACGACCTTATGTTGCCTTGGTTTTTGTTTTGATGGTTTGCGGCCTCATGCTTTTTTACAATGGTGATCTTTCCTATAATCACTTGAAGGAAGTGGGAAAAGACTATGCTTCCGTTAAAGGGTTTAATCTTATCTCTGAACACTTCGGTATTGGGAAGGCCCTCCCGGCCACCATTGCTATACAAAACCAGGAGAAATTGGATACGCCTTACCAGTTGTCGGAATTGGATTTGCTGACCGAGGCCTTAAAGTCAGCTAAAGGGGTCGAGGGTGTCTATAGTGTCACGCAGCCTAAAGGAGAAAGAATTAAAGCCTTGTATATTAACGACCAGACTATGGTGGTCAGGGATGGTCTGAAAAAGGCAACGGACGGCATTGATAAATTATATGGCGGATTTGGGAGTGCCTTAGAAGAGATCCGTTTCAAAGAATCGGATTTCAGTCCGGTCGAGAAGCTGCAAAAAGGGGCTCAGGAATTGACCTCCAGTATCGCCTTGGTCAACCAGAATGTTACTCTGATGAAAAATGGAATGAACCAGGGGGCACAGGGCTCAAAGGATTTGTTCAGAGGCATTGAATTCCTCGACCATTCCATGACCCAACTTAAAGATTCATTCCCAGAATTAAAAAACGGCTATTCTTCTCTTGGGAAAGGCTATCAAACCATCGGAGAAGGAGTAGGACAGCTCCTTGAGCAAACTAAAAGATTCCAAGCCGCCTTTCATGGAGTGGTAGACCTGCAGAGCCAGCTTCTATCTCGGTACCCGGGATTGGCTTCTGACGACACTTTTGGAAAGGTGGAATCCTATTCAAGAGTGCTTAATGCCAAACTGCAGGATATGGTTGAGGGGATTTCCAAGTTACATAACGCCTTGACAACCGCCAACAGCTCAATGGAAAAAGCCAATAAGGGATTGGGGCAGGCGGAAAACGGTATTGCCGCCATGAAAGATGGCACCTCTAAGTTAAAGCAAGGCAGTTCTGAAATGAGCCGCTTACTGGCCCAGGGTGCAGTGGGTCAGGAAAAAATTTCAGATGCCTTGGGTCAATTGGTGGAGGGATCGAAACAGCTGGCCGGCGGTCAAAATCAACTGATTGAGGGCCTAAAAATGATTTCCGCCGATTCCGGGAAATTAGTCATTGGATTATCCGATGCCAGACAAGGTCTTGCTGACCTGTCTCAAGGTTTACATGATGCCCAGGCTTATATGGAGAAACTGGCCGGATCAAAAACCGCGACTTCATTTTTTATACCCGAGGATCAAATTCACAGAGAAGCATTTTCAAAATCCATGGATCAATATATGTCCCCTGACAGAAGGATAACCAAAATTAATATCCAGCTGACCGAAGATCCCTATTCTGAAAAGGCCATGGAGGTGGTCCGTCATATACAGCAAATCGTGACCAATAAGATCAAGGATTCATCCTTGAAAGAAGCGGAATGGGGGATCTCAGGAGTAGAACAGATGAATGTCGATTTAAATGCCATGTCGGGAAATGATTTCAAGGTCTCAAGTGCGATCATGCTGGCAGGCATATTGATTGTGTTGCTTATCGTTACCAGAGATTTTTGGATGTCGATCGCTATCATGCTTTCTTTAGTTGCTTCCTATTACATTGCCTTTTCAACTTCGGGACTGATCTTCGGCAAGGTTTTAGGATACGGAAATTTGACCTGGAATGTCCCCTTCTTTTCATTTCTTATGATTATAGCCCTGGGAGTGGATTACAGTATTTTTCTGATCATGAGGCAAAGAGAAAACCAAGATAGGCCATCCATCCAATCGATCATACTGGCGGCCAAGAATGTAGGAGGAGTGATTTTCTCTGCAGCCATTATTCTTTCCGGAACCTTTGCCGCCATGTATCCTTCGGGTGTAATGACTCTAATGCAATTATCCATAACCGTCATTCTCGGCATTATGCTGTTGAATCTTATTTTTCTTCCGGTATTTCTTCCGGCAATGTTCGCTTTGAAATCTAAATTTATGAAGCATTAACCTAAGTTCATTAACATTACAGTTCCTGTATTTTTTCCCTTGTTTTTCCTGTCGCTGCCGTGGCAACGTCCCCTTGCACACCGGGTAATATCTCCCCTATATTGGGGTAAGTTACCCCCTTGCTCACAATATAATAGCCCTGGTCAATAAAAATGGCAAGTGATATTAATCTGTTAGGTAATGGTATTAAAATTGCTAATATAATTAAGGGAATTCTTATCATTTCTATTAAAGAGGAGAGAATACCATGACGGGTTCCAAGCAGAAGATTCTTCTTGTCGATGACGATGAAGACCTTATTCTGGCATTAAGTAAAATTCTTGAAGCGAAAGGATATGCCGTGATATCCGCTCCCAACAGCACGATTGGGATGGAAAAGGCCAAAAAGGAGCTCCCCGATTTACTGATCATTGATGTCATGATGGAGAAATTTTCCGAAGGCTTTACCTTCATACAGTCTCTGATGGCCGAACCGGTGACCAAAGATATTCCGAGGATTCTTTTAACCGCCCTTGGAATTCAGGAAAGCCTGGATGGCATTTCTCCCCAGGAACTGGGCACGGTAAGAATCCTGCGGAAGCCGGTTCTGACAGATGCCTTGCTCGATGCCGTAAAATCGTCCCTTGCCGAAAAAAAATAGGTTGGGTTGAGCCGATGAAACCCAATATGCCTAATAAAACCATTTTATGGAGTTCCAGGGGTGGAACCCATTCTATGGTTTTAAGAAAAGGAGAATAGACGTGTTATTCAGAACATTGCCAAAATCCGAATTTACGTCCATGATGCAGCAGATGCTCGAAGCTATTGAGGTGATTGCTCCCAAGAAGGTCGGGGTCAATGCCAAGGGCGAGCCCATTCATCAGTTTTTGCCGATAGAATCAGTCGACCAGATGGATCTCGAGTATCGCAACACAGACCTTTCCGCCAAGTCCTATTTTTTACCGTTTGAGGAGGTGCTGTCCACCTTCAAATTTGACGGCAAGGACTGGAGCCAGGAAATAACCTACTGGTCTCAACCCAGAGCGATTGTAGGACTGCATGCCTGTGACATCAATGCCCTGCTTAAAATGGACAAGGTGTTCATCAAAGAATTTTTTCCCAATCCCTATTACTTAGCTCGAAGAAACAATGCCTTTATCATCGGTATCGATCATGACCCTTGTGAAGGCGGCTTTTGCCGATCCTTAGGAACGGATTCCGTTACCAGAGGTTTTGATCTCTTTCTGACCGATATTGGAGACAAGTATTTCGTTTCTATCGGTTCGGATAAGGGATTCAATATTCTGCAGCAGGTTAAAAATAATGAGGTAACCGATAAGGATACCCAGGACTATCTGGAGAAGCGCCGCCAATTTGCCAAGAAAGAACAGCCCTTGATTAATGTCAAGAATCTGCCCAATGTCCTGGACATGGAGTTTAAATCGGATTTTTGGAAGAAGTGGGGCGATAAGTGTTTGAGCTGCGGTAGCTGTGCCATGGTCTGTCCGACCTGCTATTGCTACGGCATAACCGAACTCGCCTCGATGGATTTTAAGGTCAGCCGAAAGACCAAGAAGCTGTACTCCTGCAATCTTAAGGATTTTTCCTTGGTTGCGGGCGGACATAATTTCAGGCCCGAGCGTGAAAACAGACTACGATACCGGTACTACCACCAGCATCGTGGATTTGTTGAATCCTATGGAGAACCCAAGTGTGTGGGCTGCAACCGCTGTGGACGAGTGTGTTTGGCCGGGATTAACCCTAAAGATATTATCCAGGAGATCCAGACGGAGGTAAAGGAATGAGCATGTATTTCCCCCAATATGATGTAACCAAAGACGACCAGTTAAGGCGGCCGGTGGATTTTAACAGTGTGGCGACATTGAAAAATGTCGATCGGGCCTTCAAGGCGGAGATCCTCAACGTCATCCGTCTGACGGAGATGGAAAAGCTCTTCCAGATCAGAGTGATTGATGAAAAGGAGCGAGAACTGTTCAGCTTCCTGCCGGGGCAATTTTGCATGGTGGAAGTCCCCGGATACGGGGAGATGCCGATTTCTATTTCCAGTTCAGAGTCACGGAAAGGCTATGTCGAATTATGTGTTCGAAATGCCGGCCTGGTTTCCGGTGTCCTGCACAATGCCCAGCGGGGGGCCGTTATCGGTCTCCGGGGACCTTTCGGAACGCATTTTCCCATGGACATGATACAAGGTCATAATGTCCTGCTGATAGCCGGCGGCTTAGGTCTGGCGCCCCTTCGCTCGGCGATCTATCACGTGATTGAAAACCGTGCCGAATTTAAAGATGCCCATATCATTTACGGGGCCAGACAGCCGGATCAACTGCTGTTTGCCTATCAGTATGATGAGTGGCGGAAAATCGACGATATGAATATACAGATTATTGTCGAACAGCCCGATGCCAATTGGAAAGGGCCCGTAGGGTTGATCACCAAGTTGCTGGAAGATATCCAGTTCGATCCGCTCGATACCTATGCCCTGGTGATTGGTCCGCCGGTCATGTTTAAGTTTGTCTGTAATCAACTCAGGGAAAGGGGCCTTCCCATGCAGCGCATGTTTGTCTCTCTGGAGCGAAGGATGCACTGCGGCATGGGAAAATGCTGTCGTTGCAATGTCGGTTCAACTTTCACCTGTGTGGATGGCCCGGTCTTTGATTATTGGTCCGTGATCAACCTGATTGAAGCGATTTAAGGGGAGAACAAAGATGAAATACTTAGGCATAAAACAACAAAAACCTCGTATCGCCGTTTTTGACTTCACCAGTTGTGAGGGATGCGAACTGCAGTTGGCCAACAAAGAGGATTCGCTGGTCGATTTCCTGATGGCCATCGAGATTTTAGCCTTCCGTGAGGTCTCATCGGCCAGCAGTGATGACTACGATATTGCCCTGATTGAGGGCTCTATTACCAGAAGTGATGAAATAGAAAGAATTAAAAAGATCAGGGAACGGGCCAAGGTTCTCGTCGCCTTGGGCAGTTGTGCCTGCTTCGGCGGTGTGAACAAGCAGAAGAACAAGATGACCATGGAACAGGCCAATAAAATTGTCTATGGGGACTCACCCAGAGAAACTATGCCGGCACAGGCTATCAAAGAGGTTGTCAGTGTTGATCTGGCGATACCCGGCTGTCCGGTCAACAAAGATGAGGTGGAAAGAATTGTTCGGCACCTGGTATGGGGAGTTCCCTTTCAATTCCAAGTCTACCCGGTCTGTGTCGAGTGTAAACAGCGCGGGACGATCTGCAGGTTTGAAATGGGGGAAATCTGTCTGGGACCGATTACCCGGGCGGGTTGCAACGCACCCTGTCCAGCCGGCGGCCTTGGCTGTTGGGGATGCCGCGGCCCGGCGGAGGATCCCAATTATAAGGAGTTTTTTCAGATTGCATCCGAAAAAGGTTTCAGTGACCAACAGGTCGCTGATCGACTAAATTTCTATGGCGCATTTGAGGGGGTAAAATGAAGGTTCAACTGAATGTAGACGTTCATCATCTGACTAGAGTTGAAGGGCATGGCAATATCAAGGTTCGTATTGAAGACGGTAAGGTCGAAGAGGCGCGCTGGGATGTCGTCGAGACCCCGAGATACTTTGAGGCCATGCTCAAGGGAAAGCACTTTACCGAGGCCGGCATACTCACGGCCAGAATCTGCGGCATATGCTCCATAGGTCACTGCTTAGCCAGCATCCGGGCCAGCGAAAATGCCATGGGGGTCACCATACCTGAGACGGCCAGGAAATTACGCATGCTGGCCAAGCACGGTGAGACACTCCAGAGCCATGTCCTGCACCTTTTTTTTCTAGCCGCACCCGATTTTTTCAATTTGCCCAGTGCAATCCACCTCTTGGAAAAAGAAGTTAAAGTTTATGATCTTTCCCGCCGCCTCACGAATCTGGCTGATTATCTCTATGATGAGGCCCTGGCCCAAGAACGGTTCATCAAGCCTTCCGCACGAGGGGCTCGACGGGATAAATCGATGCTGGCCCCGGAGTTGCGCGAAGAGATTGAGGAGGCCCTGTTTGGTATTGCCGAAAATTCGGCGCCGGACTTAATCGGGCTTCCAACGGTGAAGCCGTTCCTGGATAAAAAACCGGAGATTGTCAATATGGCCGCGCGTCTGAAAAGTCTGGGCAACCGGATTTGCGATGTGGTGGCCGGTCGAACGACCCATCCGGTCTCATTACAGGTCGGCGGTGTGGCCATGGCCCCGGATAAAAAGGCCCTGGCCATTCTGCGCGACGAATTGAAACGCTCGGTAGGCGACCTGAAGATGACGGCGGAGTTGTTTAAGACCTTTAATATCCCTGATTTTGTCCGCCAGACGGAATTTGTCTCCCTCAAGGGTGTGGATGAGTATCCCTTTATCGGCGGCGATCTGATTTCTACGGACGGTGTGGTCAAAAGGGAAGATGAATATCTAAAGATGACCAACGAGTATCTCGATCCGACATAATACTTCAAAATGGTGCAAGCTTTCCCGCGAATCCATGGCGGTCGGCGCCCTGGCCCGTTTTAACAACAACTACTCCCTACTTCATCCCGAGGCCAAGAAGGTGGCCGAGTTTTTAGGACTGGCACCCGTTTCGCATAATCCCTTTATGAACAATGTGGCCCAATTGATTGAAATGCGTTCATGTGGTTTTTGAGTCGATTCGTTATATTGAAACCTTACTCGAAGACGATTTTAAAAACATCATGGTGCCTGTTGTGCCCAAGGCCGGCAGGGGTGTCGGGGCTGTGGAAGTACCGCGCGGCATCCTCTATCATGACTATACCTATGATGATACGGGTCATATTCTAAGCGCCAATTGTATTATCCCGACGACCCAAAATAATGCCAATATCCATTTTGATATGAAGGAACTGGCTAAACAATTTGCACCCCAAGGGCTTACGGATAAGCAGCTCGAGTTGCTTTGCTCGATGTTGGTGCGATCCTATGATCCGTGTATATCCTGTTCGGTTCATTGATTAGGCGAAACCGAGGATCATAACTTAGAACCTAATATTAAAGAGCAATTTTAATTAATGGCATTCCGGCGGTTGGAGTTTTGTTCTTCAAACGCCTTTTCTTTGTTTCGATCTAAGGGTTAGGGCTGCATCCAGCCCGTGGTTCGATTTTCAGACCATCAGAAAAAATCAGATGTTACTGAAGATTCCCCCTAAAAAAAGACCCCAAATGCCCTGATAATTTTTGGTTAACGATAAGTTCTCGGACGATTTGATGTAAGTTTATGAGTTGTTTGATAACTTTTTTCTAGGTAACCTCTCCAATTCCCTACTAATTCGAGGACAATCGGTGAGAAAGGGTTCTATCACAAAAAAAGGCCGGTCGGCTACTCCTTTTTTTATAACTGAGCAGAAAGGATCAATACATAAAACCTATTGTTTCTATTAATGAAAGTTGTAGACTGTCATATCAAGATCTAGTCATAAGTCCCTTTTAAAAATAAATGCTTAAATTGTTGTTGACACAATCGATCGTATAAATTATATAGCATACATAAATTTTTTGAAAAATAGTCCCCTTGTTTTTTAAAACTATCAGTAAGTATTGAATATTTTTCAAAGGAAAGAAAAAAAGAAGTAAAAAGGAGGTTAGGAAAAGATAGCTATGGCGAATATTACCATCAATGGCCGGAAAATAACCACAGAGGCGGGGATTACGGTCCTTAAGGCCGCCCAGCAAGCGGGAATTGACATTCCGACTCTCTGTGACCATCCGGCATTATCTGCCGTCGGTGCTTGCCGAATGTGCATTGTGGCAATTGAAGGACAACGTAATCTGCAGACAGCTTGTACCTTTCCTGTAACTGAAGGAATGCAAATACAAACAGAGTCTCCCGAAGTGGTCAAGGCCCGGAAATTTATCCTCAGTCTGACGTTTTCGGAACGAAATCACTTCTGCCCCTATTGTGAAATGAGCGGCAGTTGTGAGCTGCAGGAACTCGGATACCGTTATGGTATCGATCATTGGGCCTTTCCGACTTATACCCAACCATTTCCCATTGATGCCACCCAAAAATACTATTTGATGGATCACAACCGTTGCGTTTTGTGCCAGCGATGTTTCCGGGCCTGCGGAGAGCTGGTAGCCAATCACACCCTCGGCTTAAAACAGCGCGGCAATCAGAGTATGATCCATGCCGATGCCGATATACCTCTGGGCAAATCTTCCTGTATCTCCTGCGGTACCTGCACTCAGGTATGTCCGACAGGGGCTTTATTTTACAAAAGAAGTGCCTATATGGGGCGGGACAGTCTGACAGAGAAAGTTAAAAGCACTTGCGGACAATGCAGTATCGGCTGTGGAATAGAAATCGTGACCCGCGGCGGGAATGTCCTCCAAATCAAGGGAGATTGGGACGCCCCGGTCAATAAAGGTCTGCTGTGCAAAATGGGCCGATTTGAGCCTTTATATGATGACCGCAAGAGAGTAACGGAACCGCTGCTCCGAAACGGAGAGAAACTGAAACCGGTCGGCTGGAATGAGGCGCTGCAAATTTTGGCGAAACAGATCGGCGGCACCTCAGCCAAACAAATAGGTGTGCTGGCGACCAGTTTTTCAACCAATGAAGCCCTTTATCTGATCAATAAGTTGTTTCATGATGAACTTAAGGTATCTAATATCGGCCTGCTCAATATTGCAGCGCCGCAAATTCACAAAAAGCCGCAAGGTTCTCTGGCCGATATCGCCCAAAGCGATATCATTTTAGTCATCGGCGCAAACCCTGTCGTCGATCAGCCGGTGGCTTCTTTCCTGATTAAACGGACCGTGGATAAAGGGGCGCGCTTGATCGTTGTTGATGATCGGGAAAACGGCCTCACCCCGTTCGCCTATCTGAGCATGAAAACAGGCGATATTCAGAAAGCCATTGAAATCGCCAATGGAGCGCAGAACCCGGTCGTATTGTACGGTTCGGATATTTCTGAAAGTTCGGTTGCGGCGATGAAGAAATTGGACGATAAGGTGAAATTTATCGCCATGGAGTCCGGGGTCAATACGAGGGCCTCCAAGGCTTTTGGAATCCACAACGGTTTTAATCCTTCGGCTGTTCAATTGTTGTACGTCGCTCAAGGTGAGCAAAACTGTGATGGGAAGGATTTGTTGAAAAAGATTCCCAAAGGGGCTTTTATCATTGTTCAGTCGAGTTATTTGTCGGAACTCACTGAAAAGGCGGACTTGGTGCTGCCTTCGGCCATCTGGTCGGAATGGACAGGGAGTTTGACCAATACGGAGGGCCGCACTCAATTGGTAAACCGTGCGGTGAAACCAGAGGGACAGGCCAAGTCTGACTGGGAGATTCTCCAAATGTTGGCGGAAAAGTTGGACAGGAAAATCGCCGTTTCCACGGATGAGGTTTCAGCCAGCTTGAAAAAGTTATTATAATGAAAGGAGCGGTCTGAATGGCAAAAGTAAAGATAGCGACAGACTGGCTGGCCGGCTGCGCTGGCTGCCATATGTCATTGCTGGATATAGATGAACGGATTGTCCCATTATCTAAATTAGTGGAGTTTACTTCCAGTCCGATCACCGATCTCAAGCATCCTCCGAAGGAAGGGGTCACGGTAGGGATTCTGGAAGGGGCGATCTGCAACACCCACAATATTGAAGTCGCCAAACAAATGCGTGAACGTTGCGATATTCTAATCGCGGTCGGGGATTGCGCCACCTTCGGCGGCGTGCCGGCCATGCGTAATCTGGTAGGCACCGATGTGGCCTTGAAAAGGGCTTACCTGGAAACGGAAAGCACCGTTGACGGGTTGATTCCGGATTCTCCCGAATTGGGCAAACCTTTGGACATGGTCATGGGGGTGGACAAGGTGGTCAAGGTGGATCTGTTCATTCCGGGATGTCCGCCGAGGGCGGATGCTTTTTTTTATGCTTTGACGGAACTTCTTGCCGGGCGAACCCCAGTGGTTTTACCGCCCGAAGTATTTACATATGATTGAGGAGAATGTCTATGGGGCGAAAGATAACTATTGAACCAATTACACGAATTGAGGGTCACGGAAGGGTGACCATCCACCTGGATGACCAGGGTGAAGTCGAACAAACTTTTTTTCATGTCGATGAATTCCGCGGTCTCGAGAAATTCACTGAAGGCCGGCCGTATTATGAAATGCCTCAAATTACCCAGCGTATTTGCGGAATCTGCCCGATCAGTCACCACCTGGCGGCCGCCAAGGCCTGTGATGGTGTGGCTCGTGTTGTCCCGACCCGTCCAGCCAAATTATTACGCGAATTGATGCATATGGGGCAGTATGTGCAGTCTCACGGCATGCACTTTTTCTACCTGGCCGCCCCGGATTTGCTGTTCGGTTTTGATGCCGATCCGGCGACCCGCAACGTATTGCGTATCGTCGAAGAAAATCCGGAACTGGCCCTGAAAGCGGTGAACCTTCGACGTTTCGGGCAGCAGATCATCGAAAGACTGGGCGGTAAGCGCATCCATGCCAATTTTGCCGTTTCCGGCGGGGTCAATGCCCCCTTGAAACCGGAGGATCACAAGGCGATCGCCGCCGAGCTTAAGACTATGGTTGAAATCGCCAAGGTAGCGGTCAGCATCGGCAAGGACTGGCTGGGAGCCAATAAAGAAACGGCGGAAGTCTTTGCCTCATTTCCCTCCAATTATATGGGTATGGTGGATGAGGAGGGAGGCCTTCAACTTTATGACGGTGAAATTCGGGCGAGAGATACGAACGGAAAACTGTTGGCCCAGTTTAAACCTGAACATTATCTTTCCTACATAGCCGAGCATGTGGAACCCTGGTCCTTTCTCAAGCATCCCTACTTACGGAAGCTCGGTTGGCCACAAGGGTTCTACCGTGTCGGGCCCTTGGGTCGGCTCAATGTGATCGACAAAATCGGCACTCCGATGGCCCAGGAAGAATTTAAATTATTTAAGCAGATCAACGGCGGCAAGCCCGTGGAGGGGTCTCTGTATTACCATTACGCCCGCCTGATTGAACTGGTCTATGCTTTGGAGAGAATAGGCCAGTTGCTGGATGACCCGGATATCCTGTCCAACGATGTCAGAAACTATCCGCCTTTGGAAGAGATACCGGGACAGGGGGTCGGTGTGGTTGAAGCCCCCCGTGGAACCCTTTTCCATGATTACGGTGCGGACGAAAACGGGCAATTGACCAGGGTGAATCTGATCGTGGCCACAGGCAACAATAACTGGGCCATGCACACGGCAGCGGGATCGGTGGCCAAGGCCTTTGTGAAAGGGAACCAACTGACCGAAGGCATGTTGAACCGGGTTGAGGCAGCCATTCGTTGTTACGACCCTTGCTTGTCCTGCGCCACGCACGCCATCGGCCAAATGCCTTTGGAGATCAGACTGCTGGCGGCGGACGGCACGGAACTGGATCGTATCAGCCGTTAAAAATAATTTTAATCATTCCAATGCAGACCGGGGCGATAGGTTGTTCCGGTCTGCATTTTTTTAGGGGAGCCTCTATGCCTCGGACCCTTATTATCGGCTACGGAAATATAGACCGCTCCGATGACGGCGCCGCTTATACTATAATCAATCTAGTGAGGAAAAAATTAGGTCAACCGAGTTTGGAAGAAGGCGATACCGGATTGGAAAGGCTGGAGGGGGAAACGGATTCCGTTTTTTTACTTCAATTGGTCCCTGAGATCATGGATTGGCTTAGGGATTACGAACAGATCATTTTTGTTGACGCCCATACCGGCCCGGATCTGGAAGATCTTAATTGTTCCAAAGTTGTTCCCGAATATGTCACTTCAACCTTTACCCATCATATGACACCGGCCGCGCTTCTGGCCTTTCTAAAAGCGATTTATCACCATGAACCCGTGGCCTATCTAATATCCGTCCGGGGTCATGATTTCGATTTTAAACGCAGTTTCTCTTCGGAGACCCAGTTGATGTTGATTCCGGCCAAGGATAAGATTCTTCAATTGCTGAAAATAAACAGATTAGCAAACTCCTGAATTCCATCCTTCGCTATCAAACTAACGATTGAATTTACTGGTTTTTACGTGGCGGAGCGGAGTAAAAATCCAGTGCAGTGATTTGTTATGTGTTCTCATTAATCATTCTCAACGGCCAAGTATAAGCCTAGTGCGGGTTTCGGAGCGATTCACTGTCCGCCCGCATTACGCTTATAGATTGTTGGCGGTAGTTTTTATTGTTCATGTTTTTGAAATCCTTTTAAGAATTCGAAAAATTCATTTGGGTCAACTTCACCCTTTAATATACCGTTTAGATAATTCTCTGAATTTCTATCGAATTTACGAGAGTTATAAGGTGATCCTTTAGCAGCAATTATAAAATTGTATTGGGAAATATATCTGACCCTTAGCTCTGCATTCTTTATGTCACGAACTTTCCCCTTGATTACCGTAGCTCCATCGTCATGGTTTTCTCTACGGATTGGTGTCTTCCACCCAAGCTTGTTCTTAATCAGTCCATATTCTTCACGGCTATAACCAAACTTATCTATATGCCTTTGTATATCTTCTTCTGTCAAATTATAAAGTCCTGTTTGTTTCTCGCCTTCAACCTCAACGTAAACGAAATTTTTGTAATAGGAATCATCATGATAAGCTGCAATCCTTCTTATTTTTAATTGGTCAAAATTCATTAGAATCTTTCTACTTCCTAACTTTTTAAACAATTCAATATATAATGCGCTACTTCCCCTAAACCACCAAATTGGGTCTGACTCAAACTCTCCTAAATCCGATTTGAATCTCAATGGTTTTTGCAAAAGAATTTCCAGTCTATTTGTTGCGTCTTTTGGGTTCTCAATCCATGTTACTTCTCTTATGCCAGGAAACGCACTAGCCATTCTTTGATAAAATAAGGATGTTGAGTGTTCTGTTGCCCGTGGCACTTCTGGTTCAGTGGGTTCTTTAGTTTTAGTGCGAGGACTCTTGAGCTTAATGAAAATGTTCTTAATCAGTGATGTGAATTGGTTAAAGACAAGAATCATATATAAGACTGATAGAGCAATAATTAACCACACTTTCAGGTCTATATTCTTGTTTAGAAATGTCCCAACTTCATTAAGTGCATCTCCAAATGAAATTTTGGTAAATAGCGATTTTATTAATGAATAAAGAGTAGTCAAAATAAACCCCGCGACAGAAATGATACCCGCAGCAATGACTTTACTCCAAACCGGATCTTTCCAATTCTCTTTAATTGCTAATATTAATTTATTCATTTCTCAAGTTGCCGCCAACGCTTGTATATATTCATTGTTCATATACTGTTAATTTGGAGGTATAAACACCATTTTTTATATTGTTCTTTTAGAATTCTGACTTTTCCTCTCTTACACATAACAAGTTATTCTAAAGTTTTTCTGGATAAAACTACATTTTAAAGTCTAAATTGGGGAAGGCAACCCTGATCATTATTCTGTTTTAGATGACCTATGGTTTGCCAACCCTCTTAGAAACTTTGTAACCCATTATAAATGATAAGTATTATCTTGACAAATTATTTTAGATTTAAAGGGACGGATTTAATTTTTTGATTTCGCATTAAAGGGAATTTTCCTTTTTATTTCTACAGGTTCCCGGCCCTAAATCCTGTAGGGTCACCTGGTTAGCCTCTTTTTCTCCTTGATCCATTCTTATCCTTATCTTATACTCCACTCTTAGAAGAAATTTGGTATTAAACCCTTATGCCTGCTTGAAACAGGCGTCACGAAACATTAAATTGATTTTGGGTGAGTCCAAGATTCCGGAGGAGCTTTTGACAAGAAATCGTCTTCCAAGCTATAATATAACGTGCATCGCAGCCCTGCGACGGCACTAGAGAAGGAGGGAACGATGAAGATCTTAAAGAGAGAATTGCTGGCGGCGGGTCTACTGGGGTTTTTTATTGCCTTTGGCACCGCAGCGGGAGCGCAGGGCGTGGCCGCCGCGCCTACGGCGAGGGTTTCACTTCCGCCTTCACAAGTAAAGGCTCTTTCCGACTGGTCCTATGCGCTCGCGATCGACGCGGCAACCTATGGCGCCCCGCTCGTCAGTATGTATAACCTGCGTTACAACGATACGTTCGGGCCCTCTCCGAAGGCGGCGCCCAATGATATTTGGCGCATGCCGAACATTTCGACACCGCAACTGTCAGAAGAGTCGGGCTACGTAACACCCAACGTGAACACGATCTACGGATTCGGCTTTCTCGATCTCGGGCCGCAGCCGATCATTCTGACGCTTCCGGATTCGAAGGGCCTTTACTACATGGTCGAGGTCTGCGACATGTGGACGAACGCGTTCGCGTATCCGGCCGGCGCTGTCAACGGCTACAAGGGCGGCAAGTTCGCCTTGGTCGGTCCCGGATGGAAGGGCACGCTGCCGGACGGTATACAGCGAATCGATTCTCCGACGCGATGGGTGCTGATTCAGCCGCGCGTCCACTTGAAGAATCAAGGCGATCTCGCGACTTCACGAGCCGTGCTCAACGGCATTACAACACAAGGTCTTGCGCAGTTCCTCGGACAACAGCCGCCGGCGACTCCGGCGTACAACTACGCCGTTCCCGTCGTTACGGACAAGCGTCAATCGGCCAGCGCCTTGAATTTCGCGGATCCCGCGCAGTTTTGGGAGATTTTCTCCGCTGCCATGAATGAAAATCCGCCGCCTGCGAGTCAAATCGCCGCGTTGCTTCCGATGTTCAAACCTCTCGGTATCGAACTGGGAAAGCAGTGGCGCCCCTCTGTGGTGGACCCGATCACCCTTGCCGCCATGAATCGCGCTGCCGCCGCGATCGGCCCGCTGCTGCGCAAGTTGCCGGCCGGCCGTTTCGAGGGTGGCTGGTTCGTGTCGCCGCCGACCGTCGGCAACTTCGGAACCGACTATAGAACGCGTGCCGTCGCCGGGCGCGAAGGGATAACGCTAAATACCCCCACGGAGGCCACGTACTACTACGGTGGCACGGACAGCCGCGGTATTCTCTTGAGTGGCGCCAATCGCTACACGATCATGTTTCACCAGCTGCCGCCGTTTGTCGAACCAGGCTTCTGGTCGGTGACGATGTACGATACGACGAACAATTACACCGTACCGAACTCGATCGATCGCTATTCTTTGGGCAGCGATAACACGCTAACCACCAACGCCGATGGAACGACGACGATTTATATTCAGGCCGCGAACCCGGGACAGGCTCGCGTGCAAAACTGGCTGCCTGCGCCGACCGGTCCTTTTTATCTGATCCTGCGCGCTTACGCGCCAGGACCAGCGATGATCGAAGAGCTGACCGATCCCAAAGCGTATCGGCTTCCCGCCATCGAGGTCGTTCGGTAGGACCTCACTCCGAGTTCCCCGGGCATGACTAGGTTCCGAGGCGCGGCGGCGAAGCACCGATGATGGGCAACGGCGCTCTGAAGTGCAGCTGCTTGCGCCAGCCGAAACCCCGATTGTAGCCACGCAAAGCATTAGTTCCCTGCTAATGCCTATTTAAAAATGAAAGATGACAAAAAGACCAAAGCGCACAGATTAAGGAGTTAGAAGATCTGCGTTAAAACATGTATATACTGAATAAATCCTCCTTTATAAGCGTTTTCATATGGGAATAACGTATATGTAAGAATGTTTTGGTTTAATAATATGCGCCTAATAACGAGTTCACTGGGAGCTTAAGCGATCCGGTGGAACGATTCGTTGGGCTGTTATTGTGTGTGCTGCTCATTTCTCTCCCCGTATCATCCCCATAGTCCCCAAAATGAATGGCGCTTTCAACAGGCGTGGGATAAAAGGCAAATTTCTGGTTTGAATGAACTCCACTTTGGCTATTCCCCAACCCTTGACAGTGGTGAGTAACGCGTCTGGATCACCATACATCTTCTTGATGAGAAATTCGTCTTGAAAAGCGAACTTGCCACCTTTCTTAAGAACCCGCAATGCTTCACGAATAACTTCACGCTTGTCTTTGACACCGCCTACCTCGTGGAAGACGAAATTGCTCACCGCTGCATCGAAGTACTCATCAGCGAATGGCAATGAGGCGGCACTGCCTTTCTGGAACGTCACGCGGTCACTGACTCCCTCAATCGCTGCGTTGCGTTCACAGACCTTCATCGAGTAATCCCACCTCTTTCCCCAATAGTCTATTCCGAGGACGTGTGCCCTGTTGTGCCTCTGAGCCAGCTTGATGGCCAGGGCACCGTTCCCGCAACCTATGTCCAAGGCCCTGCCTTCTCCATTCCAATCCAAATGATCTAATACGAGCTTCCAAATGGATTCTTGCACATTTCCTGTTTTAGGAGAAAGCTTGAAGCGAACGTACAATAGAAAGGCAGCGACCAGCAAGAAGAAGGCGGCCGGAATGAGCAGGAAAGACCACATGAGACTCGATGCCAGGAACAGGAGCGCTATTGCGAGAGGAACATAAATTATTAGTTTTGGAGTCCAATTGCCATAGTCTGGATTCTCTCTGATCTGCCCGTTCATTTGCTCCAGTCCTTCATCTTTATGTGTTGCAGCTCAATGCGGAGCTGTGCGGTGCTCCTTTTTTGCTTCCGCACCAGTGAATTGTTAGGCCTTCTTCAACGCAACCATGAGATTAAATGACACCTTATCAATAAAACTTTGCCAATCGCGGTAGACGCGAATCGACGCTCGTCTAACCTGTGGTGCATTGAGTATGACTTCAAGTCTCTTCACCAGCATCCACATTGACTGGCTTACCTGTTGCGCGACAGGGTAGCGATCAAAATTTGGTATTTTATTAGGGTCGAAGAACCCTTGAGGGATGTTGCGTTCACCAAAAATAAGATTCTCATCCCATAGGTGCCGTTCATGTTGGCTTCTCGGGGTCACAGCCCCGGATCTGTAGTCAGCCGAAAATTCATCGAATGATGCGGTTACGCGCTGGAAAAGGTCGCGGGATACGATACATAAATCGAGATCGGATCTTACAGCAAAGGGGCGCCCGAACTCGGGTGGCGGTGAAAGCGAATAACCGATTCTAGCGCTCCCAATGAGGGTTATCTCTTTGGGATGAACGTTCAGTCGAGAGGCGAGCCAACCGCGAAGGTCTTCATAAACTGCCGGAGAAGTGAGAAAGGCAGATGGAAGACCTTCGCTCAGCCACAACCGTGCGACAACCTCGCGCGAGGTGCGTGACGCTTTAGCCAATGTCTTCTCCAGTTCGTCAGGACTGGGGAAGTGGCTCGATAGACGTGGATCGTTTGTAAAGGGTCGGGCCATTAAGATGCCTATATGTTCCGTCGAATAAATGTCGTTGATAAAGCGCACGAAGGTGCTTCGCCCGTCGCTCGATTTGTAATACCCTGTGGGTCGACGCTTCCCTAGGCTGAGGGTACTTTAAACGAGCGACAAGCATAGCCGCTTCCTCTGAGCTAAGGGACTGTGGTGGCATCCCAAGCCGCCGACAGGCTTGTAGGTACCCGTTCATTCGCCACCCGTAGTATCCAATCCACAGATATGCCGCAGGAAGTCGATGTTTGGGGTAGCGTCTAGCAACGAGGGCTGCGAGTGCAATCTCACGAAGTTTGCGGGTGACGGTGCGTTCGTACCGTCCCGTTAACACACGGACGATCTGCTGTTCAATTGTGCTGCCACCTTCATGGGTTCCGCAACTGAGGCGGCGCCAGCATGCACGTCCAATGGCAATCAAGTCGAAACCCGGATGACGCGGATGTCTGTGGTCCTCCCCTGAAACAAGTAAACGCTGTGCGATAAGGGGAGGAGTACAATCGGAATTACGTTCGATCAGAATACAGACAGCATCGAGGTGAGTGCGGACAATGCGCCAATCGGCACATAATGCGTTCTCAAACCCCGTGGTTAAAATTTTTCCTATCATCCGATCTTCCTTAGACGGCCTAACAAGTTATTCTAAAGTTTTTCTGGATAACACTACATTTTTAAGTCTTGGGGAAGGCAACCCCGATTTGAAAGTGCTTACGGCTCATTAGGCGCATTCCTATGGCGATTAGTTTTCATTCTTGTCGTTCAACAAAAAGCTGAGCCAGAGGCAGCGCTCTTTGTTGCCGATTGGCCCCAGCGACTCGTTCCACAGTTTTTTTTGCTCTCAACTTTAAAAACAAGGCTGAACCCATGGCTGGACGAAGTCCATGACTCTTATTGCGTCTACGTACGGTTGAACACAGAGAGATAACATCGTCGGTAGACCAGCACATATTAGTTCTCGGATGACGTATTTCATCGTTTGAGTCTACCTATACCTGCCTACCTTGGTTCGCCTCGGGACTCTTACGCACCCATAATTCGACGGCTTCCTCTGCGTACTGGATATCGCGTTCGTGCAAGAGCTGATAGCTTCGCAAGTAATGGGCCAGTTCCTTCCGCTGATAATACACGTAGTAGCGGTCTCCCGTCAAAAGCTGTCGCGCTTGTTCACCTCCGGGATACCGGTCACCTGGAACCGCGCTATACTCTTCACCTATGCCGATTTTCATGTTGAGGTAGAAGACACCATTTAACTCCAGCATGACATAAGTGTCCCGGATAAAGGCTTCAAATTCCCTTCGAGACAAATGGTACAAGCACCCGCTGGCATAAACGCCATCGAAGGTCTGCGCAAGAGAGCTAACTTCACGGAGGTCGAGCTTCACATATCGTGCGTGCCCATCCAGCTTACGTGCTTCTTGGAGCATTCCGTCGGATAGATCGAACGATAATACATCGAGCCCAAGAGAAGACAAATATCTTGAATCTCGTCCATCTCCACATCCAGGAACGAGGACTTTAGTCCCAGAAAGATAGCCCGCGAACAACCGCATTGATGACTCTTCCCAGGCCCGCAGTTCAGAGGTCGCCGTTACCCCGTAATGAGGTGCAATGATATCATAGGTAGCGATGGTCCTTCTTACATGGTCATCCACGGGTCCACCGTTGAATTTTTCGAAATGGAAAATAGCCAGCGGCATCAGGCTCGATTTTATTGTTAGAAAATTTAATTATTTCATGAATTTCAAATGCACTATGTTTACTGCCTTCCATTTATCAAAACGGTTCATTGCTTTTACATGATTTGTATCCCAATTTCTTTGTATTTTTATTTTTGAAAAAAGTGGATAACTTGCTAAGACAACAATGCGTTTATCCCATCGTTTTATTTTCTCTGGATCTTTAATTCCCCATTTAGTAGTTGCTGATTTCATCCCTAATCGTTTCATCATTCTTCTGTTAAAATAAGAAATTATTATATTCCTGCGTATGGTATTAAATACGATTTCGCTTTCTGGAAAATTATCTGCCATATCAGATAAGAATTTTTTAACCACACTTTTCTGAAAATATTCTAGAACGCCATTACTTATAAATAGAATTCCATCTTTAGCGTTTGCAATATTTTTTACCCATTTCATTTCAAATATCGAGCCCTCAATATAATGCAGGCGGTCAGCTCCAGGGATAAGTTTGTTCCGAATTTCAATAACATCTGGAAGATCAATATCATACCAATTTAATAATCTATTATCGACTCGATAAAACGTAGTATCCAATCCTGCTCCTAAGTTTACAATTGTTGCTTTTGGGTGATTTGATAAAAATTCTTTAATGGTAGTATCTAGCATCTTTGTTCTGGCTAAATTCTGGAAATGAAGAAAATAAGGAAAATTTTTATCTATTTTACTAAAATTATATGGGATTTTTTTAACGATATCTACTGCTCTTGAATCAACAAGTATAGGGTTATTTTCCTTACTGAATTTTGCACGACTCCATAATGGTATTAATAGAGTTTCTTGAATACCACCTAAATTTATATTCATGCAACAACTCCATTTAAAATCTAAATTGGGGAAGGCAACCCTGATCATTATTCTGTTTGAGATGAGTTATGGTTTGCCAACCCTCTCAGACACTTTGTAACCTATTATAAATGGTAAATATTGTCTTGACAAATCATTTCTATTCCCTAATGTTTTATTGTTAGACTAGGAGTAAGAATGTGCGGACAGCAATGATCTGCATCCATACGGTGAAGAAGGTCACGATTAAAGAGGCCAAAAGTCCACTGGATTTTTGAGCCTTTTTTAGGAAGAAGGGAGTTCGGGGGCATTACGAAGGATGAAAAAATTACTTTGGTTGGGATTGAATTGTCATTCCGGCGGAGAGGCTGTGTCGTAATAGCGGACAGCGCCATCAAAGCCGTCATGCCGGCGAAAGCCGGCATCCAGAACTTAATGAAAATACTGGATTCCGTGTCGCGCTTCGCTTGCACGGAATGACAAAAATATAATTGCGACACAGTCTCGAAAGCCGGAATCCAGGTTATATAAGCATCAAGCTTCCTGGATGCCGGATCGGGCTTGCCCCGTACTTGATACGGGGTCCGGCATGACAATAAACAAACAAGCTATCAACTTAGTTTGTGGTTGTTTTCATATTAACTTATGAAAAAACGATATCGAGTTTCCATACAGGGGATCGTTCAAGGGGTTGGATTCCGTCCTTTTATCTACCGGCAGGCCACAAGCTGGAATCTATCCGGCTATGTAACCAATACCTCTCAGGGTGTGGAATTGGAAATAGAAGGGGAGGCTGAAGTCCTTGAGGATTTTTTGAAGGCCGTACAAAAAAACCCGCCGCCGCTGGCCCGAATTATTGACCTCCGGGTTGAATCGCTACCGTTGGTCCATGACCGGGAATTCACCATCCGTCAAAGCATTGTCCAAGAAGAACGATCAGCGCTTATTTCTCCGGATATAGCCACTTGTCCCGATTGCCTCAGGGAACTCAGGGATCCGGGGGATCGACGTTTTCAATATCCCTTTATCAATTGTACGAATTGCGGACCCCGCTACACGATTATTAAAGATATACCCTACGACCGGGACAAGACCACCATGGCCCCTTTTATCATGTGCCCGGACTGTGCCGCGGAATACCATTCTCCTATGAGCCGGCGGTTTCACGCCCAGCCTAATGCCTGCTGGAAATGCGGCCCCCAGGTTTCTTTACATGACAGTCAGGGGCAATTCATCAATCATGCTTCACCGATCCGGGAAACGGCCCGGTTTCTCAAAGAAGGCTGCATCGTAGCCATCAAAGGCTTGGGGGGATTTCATCTGGCCGTCGATGCCACCCAGGAAGAGGCGGTGATGCGTTTAAGGACCCGGAAGCACCGGGAAGAAAAACCTTTGGCATTGATGTCCAGGGATCTGGAACAAGTTTCTGCCTATGCCTTTATCGGGAACGAGGAAGCAGAAATTCTTTTATCCAAGGAGCGTCCCATTGTTTTGCTTCCCAAGAAACTCCCCAATTCGATTGCCTCTGGAGTGGCCCCGGGCAATCAATATTTCGGCGTCATGCTCCCCTATACGCCTGTTCACCAGCTTTTAATGGATTATGATTTTATTGCCCTGGTCATGACCAGCGGGAACCTCTCGGAGGAACCGATTTGCTTAGATAATGACGAGGCCTTCCGCCGTTTAGAAGGGATTGCCGATTTTTTTCTGGTCCACAATCGTGATATCTATCTGCGCAGCGACGATTCCATTATCCAGAGGGTTGCCAATCGGACACGTCAGATAAGGCGATCCAGGGGATTTGTGCCGGTGCCGATCTTCCTAAGAGAATCAGTATCCCCCATCCTGGCTTGCGGGGCGGAACTTAAAAATACCATCTGCCTGACCAAGGATAATAGGGCCTTTTTAAGTCAACACATCGGCGACCTTGAAAACTTAGAGACCTTAAACTTTTTTAAATTAACGATAAACCATCTAAAGCAGATTCTCCAAATCGAGCCGGAGATCATTGCCTATGATCTGCATCCTGATTATCTGAGCACCCGCTATGCCCTGGAACAGCAAGGCCTGCGCTTGATCGGCATTCAGCATCATTTTGCTCACATCGTGGGTGGTATGGCCGAACACGGGCTTCAGGAAAAGGTGATCGGTCTTTCTTTGGACGGCACCGGTTATGGCCTTGACGGCCGGATCTGGGGCGGTGAGATTTTGGTCGGGGACCTATGTTCCTTTGAACGAAAAGGTCATTTCGCCTATCTGCCCATGCCCGGCGGAAGCAAGGCCATCAAAGAACCCTGGCGTATGGCCGTCAGTTATTTATATTTGGCCTATGGAGAGGGGATATGGGAGCTGCCTTTGCCGTTTCTACAAAGACAAGATAAATCAAAAATAGAAATCATCCTCAAGATGATCAAGCAAGGGATTAATTCCCCCCTCACTTCCAGTTGCGGGAGGCTCTTTGACGGTGTGGCGGCTTTGATCGGCTTGAGGGATTTCGTGGCCTATGAAGGCCAGGCAGCTATGGAATTGGAAATGCTTCAGGGAAAAGAAGCGGATGCGCCATATCCCTTGGAAATAATCGAAGAGAAAAGAGTGTTTCAAATAAGACTTCAACCCATCATTCAGGGGGTAGTCCAGGATATTTTGAAAAACAAATCTGCGGGATCCATCAGCCGAAGATTTCATCTGACCTTGTTGGAAGTCTTGACTCAGGTTTGTAAAAAGATCAGGGATGAATCAGGCCTTGAAAAGGTGGTCATGGGCGGTGGGGTCTTTCAAAACCGAACCCTCCTGGCCGGTATGGAAGAAAAACTTCAAAAAGAAGGATTTCAAGTTTACAGCAAGGCCTTGATTCCCAGCAATGACGGAGGGATTGCCCTGGGCCAGGCCGTAGCGGCCCATTATATAAATCAAAAAAAATAAGGGGTGGGGGTCAAGGGGCAAGTGAATCTTAACCGGAACCTGATTGTTTTTTTGAGACAAAACGGATATACTGTTATAGTATCCTTAATCTATTTGAAACGATCTTTCCAACGTCATTCCTGCGAAAGCAGGAATCCAGGTTAAAAAGACTAGATTCTGGATCAAGTCCGGAATGACAAGGATGAAAAGGAATTGCCGAAAAAGAACCATAGAAATTCTTTCTAAGTTTGATAGGAGCTTAAAAAATTTATGTGTTTAGCTGTTCCCATGGAAGTTAAAAAGATTACTGATAACTGGGCGGTGGTGGAATACGAAGGAAACAAGCAGGAGGTCCGGCTGGATGTGATCGATTATCCGCCGGAGGTTGGTGATTATGTCATTATCCACGCCGGTTTTGCCATTCACCGGATTGATGAAGAAGAGGCCAAAGAAAGTCTCCGCTACTGGAAGGAAATGATGGCCCAGGCCGATGAAGCATCTCAGTGAATATCGGGATAAAGACCTGGCCCAAAAATTGATAAGCGCTATATGGGCCAGGTCTAAAAAGCCAATCCACCTGATGGAGGTCTGCGGCACCCATACGGTCGCCATTTTTCGGCATGGGATCCGGCAGGTCCTGCCACCTCACATACAGCTCATCTCCGGTCCCGGCTGTCCGGTATGCGTGACGGCCACGGAAGAAATAGACCGGGCCATCAAGCTGGCTCGATATCCTGAGGGCATTGTCGCCACCTTCGGGGACTTGATCCGGGTCCCCGGCTCGGATTCCTCTTTGCAACAGGAAAGAGCTATGGGACGGGTCATTCGCCTGGTTTATTCGAGTTTTGATGCCTTGAAAATAGCCCAGGAAAACCCAAATAAAAAAGTGGTCTTCCTGGCTATCGGCTTTGAAACGACTGCCCCGGCTATTGCCGCCACCGTTCTGGAGGCTCAACGCCTGGGTTTAAAGAATTTTTTTATTTTATCGGCCCATAAACTCCTACCCCCCGCTTTAGCGGCTTTGCTGGACTCGGGCGATTTGAATATTCAAGGTTTTATCTATCCGGGCCATGTAACCACAGTGATCGGCACCGCTGCCTACGAACATGTGGCCCAAGTCTATCAAGTGCCTGGTGTAGTCTGCGGTTTTGAGCCGGTGGATATACTGGAAACCGTTCTCCTGCTGGTTGAGCAGATCGAAAAGGATCAAGCCAGGGTCGAGATCCAATATAAACGCGGGGCCACAGCAGAAGGGAATCTCAAGGCTTTGGCCGTGCTTAATCAGGTTTTTGTTCCCTGTGATGCCCCGTGGCGCGGGTTGGGACTTATTCCGGAGAGCGGGTTGACTTTACGAGCAGAGTACAGGGCCTTTGCGGCCGAAGATCATTTCGATCTTCAAGTCCCTCCGGCTAAGGATCATCCGGGCTGTGCCTGCGGAGAGGTTTTACGCGGGGTCATGACGCCTTTGCAATGTAAATTGTTTGGAACCGTTTGTCTGCCGGACAATCCTCTCGGCCCCTGCATGGTCTCCACCGAAGGGACCTGCGCGGCCTATTATAAATATCATGAATGAAGCAGCTGTCAGTATCTATAGATGAAGGCATCAATTTTTATTGATAAATTCCATACCCATTTGCCGTCATGCCGGACTTGATCCGGCATCCAGTCCCACCAACGGCGGGATAAACACTGGATTCCGGCTTTCGCCGGAATGACATTATACACAATAACTTATGTCGCTATGTATAGCATCAGACCAAACTTTGCATCAGGATGCTTTATAATACTAATCGCCGATTGCGAATAGCTTGCAGCTGAAAAGGAATTTCCCATGTCTTTTGATAAAATCACCCTGGATCACGGCAGTGGAGGCCGGGCCTCCCATGAATTGATTGAAAAGGTTTTTGTTCCCCGGTTTCAAAACCCTTTCTTAAATGAAATGAATGACAGCGCTGTTTTTGAATTGAGCGGTGCCAGGCTGGCCTTTACCACCGACAGTTATGTGGTGGACCCGATTTTTTTCCCAGGTGGTGACATCGGCTCTCTGGCTGTTTGCGGCACGGTCAATGATCTGGCTATGAGAGGGGCTCGTCCTTATTTTCTAAGCGTCGGTTTCATCATCGAAGAAGGATTTCCGATCAAAGATCTGGATCAGATCATTCTTTCCATGGAAAGGGCAGCCAAGGAAGCCGGAGTCCAAGTGGTTACCGGCGATACCAAGGTGGTTCCCAAGGGTGCAGCTGACAAGATCTTCATCAATACCTCCGGGATCGGCCTTATTCCTGAAGGCATCCGCATCGCCGGGCAGAATGCCGAACCGGGAGATGCCGTTTTGATCAGCGGTACGATCGGAGATCACGGGATGACCATCCTTTCCAAGAGAGAAGGACTGGCTTTTGATTCTCCCTTGAAAAGCGATGCGGCCCCTTTAAATCAATTGGTTCAGGAGATGTTAAAGACCGGTTCCCAAATTCATGTGCTGCGCGATCCCACCCGTGGAGGGCTGGCCACTACCTTAAATGAAATCGCCGGACAATCCTCTGTCGGGATCGAGCTTTGGGAAGAGTCCATACCCGATCAGGTCGAGTGTCCTGGCCGCTTCGGAAATCCTGGGACTGGATCCACTTTATATTGCCAATGAAGGAAAATTAATCGCCATTCTGCCGCAAGCCCAGGCCGAAGTCGTCCTGGCCGCCATGAAAAAGAACCCCTACGGACAGGAGGCTGCCCTGATCGGAGAAGTGAAGGCGGAAAATCCCGGAAAGGTGGTCATGAAAACCCTTATCGGCGGGAAACGACTGATTGATATGTTGACCGGCGAACAACTCCCCAGGATTTGTTAAGTGGTTTTATAAATACGGCATGATATAATTATAGGGTGAAAGTTAGGATGTGATCTTGCAAGGTCTGTTAGGTTTAATGATGTTTTTCTGGATTTTTTCATAATAGGTCTTTTTTAGGGGGTGGAGTACTTCCTTGTACCCTTCAAATTTCCATTTTTGAAAAAAGACAGGATTTCAAACGGTAATCGTTGACAAACCCTTCTTATTTACTGGTCCCGTTCTAAAGAAAAATTCCCCTATTTACTGTTCCCAAAAAGGTGTATAATGTGGTACATTCAAAGGCCAGTTTAGTAAGGTAATCTGTCTTCCGATTTAGCCACTATACCCTAAAAGGGAGCAAGTAAATGGAAGGATGCAGGAAACCCCGTTTCTCAAAAGAGAAGTGGGGTTTTTTATTGTAAATGCTTCAACTGGAGACTTTAAAAATGAAAGATGACAAAAAGACCAAAGAGCAACTGATCCACGAGTTGGAAGATCTTCGCCGGAGGATTAATAAACTCGAAAGATCAGAAGCTAGGGGCAAGCGATCAGAAGAAGCGCTGCGGGAATCGGAGGAGAAATATCGTCTTGTTGTTGAGAATGTGGCAGAATCGATTTCTATTATCCAAGACGGAAAACAAATATTTGTCAACCCTGGAAGCGTAAAAATACTTGGATATCCTCCGGAGGTGTTAACCTCAAAGCCTTTTATTGAGTTTATCCATCCTGATGATCGTGGAATGGTAATGGAGCGTCATAACAAGAGAATGAGTGGTGAAGAAGCCCCCCCGATTTATTCTTTCAGAGTTGTCAGACGGGATGGAGTGGTAAGGTGGGTTGAGGCTAATGCAGTTGTTGTTCCATGGAAGGGGAAACCGGCTGCCTTGAATTTTCTAAATGACATCACCGAGCGCAAACAGGCGGAGGAGGCGCTGCTGGAGAGTGAGGAGCGCTATCGCGATCTGGTTGAGAATAGCCACGACCTGATCTGTACCCACGACCTGGAGGGAAATCTGCTTTCTGTGAATGAGGCACCTGTTAGGACATTGGGATATTCGCGTGAATCCTTGTTACAAATGAACCCGAGGGACCTTCTTGCCCCTGAACAGCGTGAAAAGTTTGAAGTCTACTTGAAAGAAATACAAGAGAAAGGCCGGGCAAGCGGCATCTTGCGAGTACAAACCGCCTCCGGCGAAACCCGTTACTGGGAATATAACAATACGTTGCGGACCGAAGGCGTGGTGGTTCCCATTGTGCGCGGCATGGCGCATGATATCACCGAGCAAAGGAAGGTGGAGCAGGCGCTGCGGGAAAGCGAGAAGAAATATCGTGAGCTGTATGATTTTTTACCGATCCCAGTCTATGAGATGGATTTGGAAACCAATATTACTTCTGCTAACCGCGCTATTTATAGAACATTTCGAGGGACAGAAGAGGATTTAAAAAGGGGTCTTAAAGTCGGGCAGATATTTTCACCTGAAGAGGCTGAAAAATCCAGTAAGAACATTAAAAGGCTATTAAAGGGGGGGCAGATAGAAGGGACTGAATATAATTTAAAGAGGTTGGATGGTTCTGTCTTTCCTGCCATAGTAGTCTCAAGTGTCATTTACAGTGATGACAAACCTGTTGGGCTTAGAGGTGCTATCGTAGATATTACGGACCGCAAGCGGGCCGAGGAGGCACTTAAGGAAAGTGAGGAGCGCTATCGTGAGCTCTTCAATAACATGACCAGTGGTGTTGCCGTATATGAAACCAAGGACAACGGAAACAATTTTATTATCAAAGATTTCAATAAAGGGGCGGAGGCAATTGAGCAGGTTAAAAAGGAAGATATTCTTGGAAAAAGTATTGCCGATGTCTTCCCTGGGGTAAAAGAATTCGGTCTCTTTGATGTATTTCAAAGGGTATGGAAAACAGGAAAATCCGAGCATTATCCGGTAAAACTATATAAAGATGCACGAATATATGGTTGGAGAGACAATTTCGTTTACAAGCTCCCATCGGGAGAGATCGTTGCTGTATATACCGACGAAACACAGCGCAAGCGGGCAGAGGAAGCAAACGAGATTAGTTTGACAAAATATCAAACCCTATTTGAGGCATTACCTCTCGGCGTTACTATTACGGATAAGGCCGGCAATATCTTGGAGAGCAATAAAGAGGCAGAGAAGTTGTTGGGATTGCCGAGGGGAGCACATACCAAAAGAACGGTTGACGGCCCAGAATGGCGCATTATCCGGCCTGACGGTTCTCCCATGCCGGCAGATGAGTTTCCCAGCGTCAGGGCACTGAAAGGGAATCGCCTGATTGAAAATGTCGAAATGGGTATTGTCAAGGGAGAAGGTGAAATCACCTGGATCAATGTGACTGCCGCTCCCATTCTCCTGGAAGACTACGGGGTGGTGATCGCCTATACTGACATTACCGGTCGGAAGCAGGTGGAAAAAGAAATCGAGGATTTAGCGCGATTCCCCCAGGAAAACCCCAATCCGGTTTTGCGAGTTGAGCCAGACGGGTTAATTGTCTATTCCAATGAGGCCAGCAAACCATTACTTTTTGATTGGAATACCGCAGTGGGGAATTATCTCCCCACGTCTCTATGTAAACTGGTTGTGGATACAATCGCCAGCAAGAGAAAAATTACGATGGATATCTCTTGCGGAGAACTTGTGTTTTCAATTATGTTTTCGCCAACTAGTGACAATAAATATGTTAATATTTACGGGAGAGATGTCACCGAGCGCAAAAAGGCCGAGGAGGCTCTTAAAGCAAGTGAGGAGCGATACCGGACCATTATTGAAACCATTGAAGATGGGTATTATGAGACGGACCTGGCCGGCAACCTGACCTATTTCAATGATGCCATGGTTCGGGTACATGAATATTCAAGAGAAGAACTGTTGGGTATGAATAATCGACAATATACCGATGCCCAGAACGCTAAAATCCTTTTTCGGCACTTTAACCGGGTTTATAACACCGGAGAACCTTCCAAGGGCATCTATTATGAAATTATCACCAAGGGTGGGGGAAAGAAAAATCTGGAGGCCTCGGTATCTTTGATCAGGGATTCGAAGGGGGATATCCTCGGGTTCCGGGGCATCGTCCGGGATGTGACCGAACTTAGAAAGGCAGAGAAGGCCGTACAAACCAGCGAAGAGCGTTTTCGTGTGGCCGCCGAAAGTGCCAATGATTTTATTTATGAATGGGATCTCCAATCAGGTCGAGTTAATTGGTTCGGTAAAGCCGTTGAACGACTTGGTGATATGTTAGGTGAACTTCCTGATACCAATGCCGTCTTTGTTAAAGAAATTTATCCTGAAGACCTTGAACGTATCACACAGGCAACGATAAGACATTTGAAGCAAGGGGACCCGCATCTGGAGGAATACCGGTTGGTTGGAAAAGACGGTGATATCATCCATGTAAAAAGTGCCGGCATGTGTCTGCGGAATGAAGAAGGAAGGGGTTACAAATGGATCGGGGCCTTAAGCGACATCACGGAACGGAAAAGAGCCGAAGAAGAACTCAAGCAAAGTTTTGAAAAGGTGCATAGAACCATGGGAGGGATCATACAGGCCATGGCCTTGACCGTGGAAAGCAAAGACCCTTACACCGCTGGGCATCAACAACGGGTCTCCGCCCTGGCGCGGAGTATCGCCCAGGAAATGGGCCTGCCTAAAGACCAGGTTGAGGCTATCCGCATGGCCGGTTTAGTCCATGATCTGGGCAAGATATCGGTGCCGGCCGAAATCTTAAGTAAACCGACCAAGCTTTCTGATATTGAATTCAGCCTGATCAAGGGTCACTCACAAACCAGTTATGATATCCTGAAGGATATAGAGTTCCCCTGGCCTATTGCCGAGATCGCCCTCCAGCACCACGAACGGCTGGATGGTTCCGGGTATCCTTCGAGCCTTAAAGGGGATCAAATCTTGATCGAGGCTCAGATCCTGATGGTGGCAGATGTTGTCGAGGCCATTGCCTCTCATCGGCCTTACCGGCCTGCCCTGGGGATTGAGGTAGCCCTGGATGAGATTTCAAAAAACAAAGGGAAATTATACAGCACGGCTGCGGTCGATGCCTGCCTGAGGCTTTTCACAGAGAAGGGGTATAAATTCTAAAAATAAGGTGTGTCGATGGAATAATAACCCCCGTTTCTTAAAAGAGAGGTGGGGTTTTTATTATTAAATTCATCGCCTGGAAATTTACAAGATGAATGATAACCATAAAACTAAAGCGGAACTGATCAAGGAGTTAAAAGCACTTCGTCGGCAAGCAACCCATTTGGAAGAAGCAGAGTCTAAGTCCCGATTTGCGGAAGAGGCACTCAAGGAAAGTGAAGAGGAATATCGTCTTGTTGTTGAAAATGCGACAGAATCGATTTCTATTGAACAAGAGGGAAGACTAAAATTTATCAATCCTGGTGGCGTTAAAATACTTGGATATCCTCTGGAAGTATTAACCTCAAAGCCTTCTATTGAGTTCATCTATCCGGATGACCGTGAATTGGTAATAGAGCGTCATATCAAAAGAATGAGTGGTGAAGAAGTCCCCCCATTTTATTCTTTCAGGGTTGTTAGGCAGGATGGAGTTGTCAGGTGGGTTGAGGCTAAGGCAGTTTTTGTCCACTGGAAGGGGAAAGCTGCTTCTTTGAATTTTCTGAAAGACATCACCGAGCGCAAGCAAACAGAGGAGGCTCTCAAGGCAAGTGAGGAGAAATACCGGAATCTGGTGGAAAATATCAGCGATGTCATCTTCGATGTTGATCATCGGGGAGTGGTACTCTATTTTAGTCAGCCTGGAAAGGATATCTGGGGATACAATCGGGAAGATGTCATTGGGAAGAACTTCATTGAACTTGTCCATCCGGATGATCGGGACCTTTTACTGCAGCGATTTGTGGAACTCAGCGACGGTGTAGAAAAGCCATTGAGCTACAGGTTCAAAGACAAAGCCGGTAATTTTAGATGGGTGCGGACCAGCACAAAACCCCGAATAGAAAACGGCATATTTGTCGGCGCTAGCGGGACGCTCATCGACATCAGCAAGCAAAAAGAGGTGGAGGCCTTGCTGATGGAAAGCGAAAAAAAATATCGCGAACTCAGTATTGTCGATGACCTCACCCAGCTTTACAATTCCCGGCATTTTTACTTTCAACTTAAAATCGAATTAGACCGGTCGAACCGCTATGAACTGCCTTTAACCCTCCTTATGCTTGATCTCGATAATTTCAAGGCATTCAACGACGCTTACGGCCATGTTGAGGGAGATCAGGTCTTGATGCGAATCGGCCAGGTGCTCAAAAGATGCCTGCGCGAGACGGATTTCGCTTATCGTTATGGTGGCGAAGAATTCACCATCCTCCTGCCCATGACAACAAGCGCGGACGGCGCTGTTACAGCGGAAAGAATCCGGACGGAGTTCAAGAAGGAGACTTTCTCCCCGGCGCCGGGTCAAGACATCCATGTGATGGTGAGCATCGGAATTGCGCAATACAAGCATCAGGAAGAAATGAAGGTCTTCGTTCACCGGGTTGATCAGCTCATGTACCAGGCGAAAAAGAACGGGAAGGACATGGTCTGTTGTGAGCCATAGTTTCAAAAACATTTCAAATAGTAATCGTTACTTTTCGGAACGATTGCTTTAGAAGAGTAGTAGGTGAAGTCGTTAAATTCTAGTAGGAGAGTTAATGTGAAAAATCCATTTGATATTATTTTCGCCAGATACAAACACGTTTGTCCTTGGTGGTGCTGTTTTACCTTTGACAACCCGATTCGTAAAATATTCCATAATCCGACACAGCTCCTTAGTCCCTATGTCCAGGACGGATTCACGGTCATTGATATCGGGCCGGGTATGGGTTATTTTACTATCCCCCTGTGCAGACTTGTGGGTAAAAGCGGGAAGGTCATTGCTGTGGATATCCAGGAGCAAATGCTGAACAGAGTAAAAAAACGGGCGGAAAAGGCCGGCGTCTTTTCACAGCTTCGTACGGTTCTGAGTACCTCGGAGAATTTAGTCATTGATGAGAAGGCGGACTTTGTCCTGACTTTCTGGATGGTGCATGAAGTTCCGGATCAAGGGAAATTCCTATGGGACATAAAAAATTTAATGAAAGCGCAAGGACAATACTTGCTGGTTGAGCCCAAGATGCACGTAACCGAACGTGCCTTCGAAAAGACCATTGATGAGGCCATCAAGGCCGGCCTGCGCAAGAAGGAAAGACCTCAAATTGCCCTGAGCAGGGCGATGCTGTTTGAGTCGGCCTAAATCTTCCCTATTCAAAGATTAATAATTTACTCGCTCAGCCTTTGGGGTTTTAAGGGACGACCGAATAACACTCCCGTTTATAAGTTGAAAAATGTTTTTACAGTTAGATTCAACAAGACAAAGAATTATTTATAATCGTTCTCCGAACGATAAAAAAGGTCTTAAGGAGGATTGGCCATGAAAAAACCGAAGAGTATGCCGCTGCTGGATGATAAGGATTTTCCGATCAATCGTATTCGACAAACCATGGTCAGGGGCACAGGGACCGACATCGAAGAGCTCAGAGAAAAGCCCTTAATTGCCGTGGTCAATTCCCATACGGAGCTGCACCCCGGACACATGCACCTTGGCCTCCTGGCCGAAAAAGTCAAGAACGGGGTCCATGCTGCCGGCGGCATTCCTTTTGAGTTCAATGTCCCGGCCCCCTGTGATGGGATGACGGAAGGTCATGAAGGTATGCGATATATTTTGCCCCAGCGGGAGCTGATCGCCGATATAGTCGAGACTCATGTCCGCAGTATGCTTTTTGACGGGATGGTCATGATCGCCAGTTGCGATAAGATCATCCCGGGGATGATCATGGCCGCCGCCCGGCTGGACCTCCCCACCATCTTTTTGACCGGCGGACCCAGCATCTGGCAGAGACGGCTGATCGGACCTAAACGACCTGGCAGTGGAAATATAGCCTCCTGCGGGGCCTGTGATCTGATGGGAACGGCCAACACCTTTCAATGTATGGCCGAAGTCTTGGGATTGACGATCCCCGGTTCAGCCAATGTCCCCGGCTTTCATACCGACAAGTTGCTTTTTGCCCGTCAGTCCGGCAAAACGGATTGTTCAGATGGTCGAAGAAGGGCTTTCGGCCAGGAAGATCCTGACTGCCAAGGCCATCGAGAATGCAGTCATCATGGACCTGGCCATAGGCGGTTCGACCAATTCGACCCTTCATTTGCCGGCCATTGCCCACGAACTGGGTCTGACCCTGCCCCTGTCCAGATTCAACGAACTCAATCGAAAAATCCCTACGCTTTTGTCCATCACCCCCAGCGGGCCCCATGAAATCCTGGATCTTTATGCAGCCGGAGGGATCCCGGCCGTTATGAAGGTAATGGCTGACGATCTTCACCTGGAGGCTATGACGGTCACCGGGCAAACGTTTAAAGAAGTGGTAAAGACCGTCACAGGTCATGGATGAAACCATTATTCCCCCCAGGGACAAACCCTTTCTGCCCGAAGGCGGCACGGTGATTCTTTTTGGAAACTTGGCCCCGGATGGTGCCGTGATCAAGCAATCGGCCGTGGATCCGGAGATGCGGACAATTTACCGGTCAGGCGCGGGTGATGGACTCAGAGGCCGATGCCCTGAAGGCCTTTCGTGAGAAAGAAATCAAAGAAGGAGACGTGATCGTCATTCGCTATGAGGGACCCAAAGGGGGACCGGGTATGCCGGAAACGTTGGCGGTTACCATGGCTATTATAACCTCAGGATTGAAGCAAGTGGCCCTGATTACCGACGGACGTTTTTCCGGCGCCACTTCGGGGCCGTGTGTGGGGCATATCTCACCGGAGGCTTATGTGGGAGGGCCCATTGCTGCACTGCAAAACGGGGACCAGATAGAAATCGACATCCCTAATCGAAAAATCGAGGTGAGACTTTCCGATGAAGAAATCAGGCGACGCCTTCGGGGATTTAAACCTATAAAAAAAGACGTGCCCCCAGGTTTTATGCAGCGGTATATCAAATATGTCAGCTCCGCAGCCAAAGGAGCAATCCTGGAATGAGCTAAAGAAAAATGGTTATCAAAAGGAATAGTCTCGTAAGGAAAATATTTTTTTTCGTCTTAATGACCATTACCTTAAGCAGCTCATGGGCAGCATCAGTGGAGGATACATTCACCTTAGACCGGCAGAAGATGGTCAAGGAGCAGATCGAGAACCGGGGTATAACCGATAAGCGTGTGTTAGAGGCGATGAGAAAAGTCAAGCGTCATCTGTTCGTTCCGGCCTATTTGCAAAACGCCGCTTATGACGACCGGCCGCTGCCCATAGGGCACGCTCAGACCATCTCACAACCCTATATTGTCGCTTACATGACGGAGGCTGCAAAGGTTGGTCCCAACGACCGGGTACTGGAGATAGGCACAGGTTCCGGATACCAGGCGGCTGTGTTGGCTGAGATGGCCAAGGAGGTTTATACCATAGAGATTTTACAGCCCCTGGCCGAAAGTGCAGGCCGGCTTCTGAAAGAATTAGGGTATAAGAATCTAAAAGTAAAATGGGGAGACGGTTATCAGGGCTGGAAAGAATACGCCCCTTTTGATGCTATCATCGTCACCGCCGCCCCCTCCGAAATACCGGGAGAATTGGTCAAACAACTGAAGACAGGCGGAAGGATGGTCATTCCAATAGGCAGCTTCTTTCAGGACCTTTATCTCCTTACCAAAACCAACTCCGGCTATAAAAAGGAGACACTTTTGCCGGTTCGATTCGTCCCCATGGTTCATCCTTCCGGGGCAGAGAAATAAAGCCTTGTTCAGGACGGTTTAAGAGACATACTGATCTCGTAATAAACCTTTAAAAGGGACGGCACAGTAAAAAAGCTCTCCCGCCTAAGGCGGGACTAGGCGCGCAAGTCCTGAGGAATGAGGCGTACATGAAAGTACGCCGCAATAAGCCTGCCCCGCTGAAAAGCGGGGAAGGGTGCAGCGCAACACAGGAGATGGACTTTTTCCTGTGCCGTCAATTAGAATTTTATTCTTTCTATCTCCGCTTCCTTCATATTGTCGGCCATGGTCCAGAAGAAGGCTTCCCCGGAAGACACTCGAAAGACAACCAGCAAAGGGTCTTCCGGCCCTTTAACGCCCAATCCTTTTAGAAAAGGTCTATCCGCCAGGACCTTGGTCTTAAGATCAAGATCATCGAGAAATTCAACCTGGCCGGTCACCCTCATTATGGTCCCCAGGTTTGGACCCGGTGCATAAAAGCAAAGTCCGATATGATTATTGCTTTTTAATTGTTTGTAGACGGCTTTTGCAGACTCCGTCTGGAAATAAAAGCCCTTGTCATCAGCGAACCACATGCCGAGTACCCTGACATGAGGTTGATTCTTCTCCGTTGTGGCGACATTACAGACACGGTGCTCATTGGCAAATTTGATACAGTCCTGAAAATTCATAATAGTTTCCTTTCGTCATTCCGGGCTTGGAGACTGTGTCGTAATAGCGGACAGCGCCATCAAAGCCGTCATGCCGGCGAAAGCCGGCATCCAGAACTTAATGAAAATACTGGATTCCGTGTCGCGCTTCGCTTTCACGGAATGACAAAAATATAATTGCGACACAGTCTCTTGACCCGGAATCCAGTAACTTTATTTTTTCTGTTTCGAGACTCTAACCATTAAATAGCAAAGAATTTATTTTTTATAGTTTCCTATGGCTTCCTTAAATATAGTCAGACCTTCTTCCATCTCTCTACGTTTGATGTTCAAGGCCGGGAAGATCCGGATCATGTTTCCCTGGGTCTGCCTGACAAACAGGCCTCGGACCAGACATTCGTTGGTGATCTGAGCGGCTGTTTCTTCATTACAGAACTCAACAGCCAGAAGCAAGCCCAGGCCGCGAACATCCGTAACTATTTTCGGAAAATTTTGTTTCCATTCCTTCATATGCCGAAGGGCAAGATCACCCATTTCCTGGACATTGGCGGATATCTGCTGGTCGAGCAGATGTTGGATCACCGCATAGGCCACGGCACAGCCGAGTGGATTGCCGCAATAAGTGCCGCCGTGATCTCCGGATTCAAGCCGGGCGGAAACCGCTTCCGACATAGCAAAGGCGCCAAAAGGGAAACCGCCGGCAATGCCTTTGGCCATGGTCAAAAAGTCCACTTCAGCACATGAGCGGCTGACGGCAAACATGGGGCCGCAACGGCAGAATCCGGTTTGAACCTCGTCAATGATGAGCAGGCTGCTATTGGTTTTGCACAATTGACTGACTTGTTCGAGATAATCATCCGCAGGAATCTGGACCCCTCCTTCGCCTTGAACAGGCTCCAGGATTACTGCCGCAACAGAGCTGTCGAGACTTCGTTCCAAGGCGTCAAGGTCGTTATAAGGGATAAAACGATAGTTAGGCATCAAGGGATTGAATTTCTCCCGGTGTTTGGCCTGCCCGGTGGCCGAGGCTGTGCTGATCGTCCGCCCATGGAAGCTCTGATGGGTGGATATCACATCCATTCTCCCGGTAACTTTGCGGGCCAGTTTAATGGCCGCATCATTGGCTTCAGCACCGCTATTGGAAAAGAAGACCCGGGTCAGGTTAGAGGGTAATATCTCGCGCATTAGAGAAAGAAGCCTGGCCCGTATGGGAGAGTAGGTCAAACCGGAATTCGGGTTCTGGATAATCTTCCGGCTTTGTTCCAGAAGGGCATTGCTAATGACCGGAGAAGCGTGCCCCAGACAGGTGACACCCCAACCGGCGGTGAAGTCCAGAAACTGGTTTCCTTCTTCATCCCAACAATAAACTCCTTCACCGCGTTCTATGGAAACAGGTATCTTGCTGAAAAACGGCGGTGAGCATTGATCTTCAATCTCGATCGTCTTCTTGGTGCTCATGAGCCTTCCTCAATTCTTAGAAGGAAATTTATGGCTTCCGGCCTTTCCTCCCAACCTTGTTTTTCGTAAAACTGGCGCCTATAAGATTCACGGTTACGCAGATTGAGCAGCATCATTCTTGAACAGCCTCGTTCTTTGGCTTCGGCCTTGGCTGTTTTCAGCAATTGACCGCCTATACCCAAGCCTCGCGATGATTCCCGTAAAAAAAGTTCCGATACGTAGCCTTCCGGACCTGGGAGCAGCAGATAGGGCAGCCAATGCACGGCACAATAACCGACTATCTCTCCGTCGGCCAGGGCCACGTACACGGAATGACCGTTGTCGGTATTACATATACCAAGATTGAGGGAAACCTGCTCTCGAACGGCTTCCGGTGTTTGGGCCTGAATATGATCAAACAGCTCCAATGACCTCAATAATTCGGCAATGGCCGGGACGTCTTGATTCGTAGCCTTTCTGATTTGAACATTCATACTTCTGACAGTTCCTTACTTTTTGGAAAAGTGGCCTTTCCTATTACTATGTCGTTTAAGCGATCGTTTCAAGAGGTCATCCTTGTTTAGTAAAAATAATCCACCAAAATGTGTTAAGATTTTGCCGAAAAATGAAATTTGTAAATTTTTCGGACTGTGTTTCATGACATAATATTAGCCCAATTAAAAAGGAGGTTAACATTACATTAAAAAAGAAGGTATTTAAAAACAACAAATTCGTCTTTAAACTTTATTTATAGGCTAAATTTCTTCTTAAATAGATTCTTTGGCTATTGTTTTTACGCAGGATTCAGGATGATATTTTCTTTTTCAAGATCAAAAAGTTTTCGTGGACCGTCCCCGTTTCAACTGATTTGGTCTTGTTCACGTGCATAACAACATGCTTCCCGGCGTGGCACGCTGTTTTGCCACTTCCGGTGGAGCTATTCGTTATGTGCTATTCGTGCTAAAAGCTCTATGTCGGGCAAATTTTCCCATAAATCATCCCATGTCTTACATGAGCGAAGTGCCTGAACGACTATAGGTAAAGGGTCGGGCCATATTTCTGGTAGATCCACCTCACCCAGAAGCCTGGGTTGAAACGCGATTTGCTCAACCGGGGGTGTGAATTGCGCGTCCACACCCGGACGGTTTCCACGCGGGTCGATCCTGTACCAGCCATACTGAGGCATATGAACTGCAATAAGACCATGGAGCACAAAGGGAGGTCCATTGTCATCTCGGCTCAACCGTTGGTAGCAAAAACCAGCGGGAATATCATTAGCGCGTAGCAAAGCCGCCAATAGATGGCTCTTTGCAAAACAATAGCCGGTTCCAGCAAGAATGACCTCCGAAGCGGAACAAGTAACAGGAGACATTTGATAGTCAAAACTGTGCTTTATCTGGTCTCTCACCCAGTAATAACAACGCCTCACTGTCTCTTCTATATCTCCGCGTTTCCGCCGACAAAGAATGGGCCATTTGAAGAACGGCTGAATGGTTCCAGTCGATAATATCGGTCAATCTCAGGTATTGTTTCATGTCCCTCTTGTTGTTCATTCTTCACACATAATAAGTTATTAAACAGTTTTCTGGATAATATCAGTAAGTTTCAGAATGGTCAATGCAATAGAAAACAAAACGAAACGTAACTATTTAAATTCATTATACTTGGCAAACAGGATAATATACCTTTCGTCATATTATCCAGTTTCTGTTTAACTTGATATATTTAAAATATTGGACGATTTTCTTTAACTTTTTGTTGTCGTCGATGAGACCTGATCTATATTACCCGTGCACTCATTCCCTTTGCTTCAAGGTCTTGCTCGATAAAAACAAGAGGAGAAGACCATAGAGAATCAGGACACCGAACCGGCCGAGATAGATCAAGAGTCCTTCTGCACCGACAATCAGGGATTTGATCAACATTTGCGCATAGGTGAAAGGGATCAAATAGGACAACCAACGCACACTCCAGGGAATGCTCGTAAGGGGCAGGATCAACCCGGAGATGAAAATCGTGGTCAGAATAAACAACGGGATGAAAGGAAAGATCTGGGCTTCGGTCTTGGCCAGGTTTGAGACCATAATCCCCAGGGCGATGGAGATCAGCGATAAGGTCCACATAACTACAAACAGAGAGAGCATCAAACTCAGCCTGTAGGACAATTGGAATAAGAGATTCACCTCCAGCATGATGAGGACGGCCTGAACCGTAGCCAAAGATGCGTATCCGAGGAGATAGCCGAAAACGACCTCGGTGCGGCTGAAGTTGTTTACAAACATCCGGATGAGTGTTTCATCCTGACGCTCCCGCACGATGACGAGCAAGCAGAGTACATAAGAGGTGAAATGAATGATAAAAGCCGTGATCATGATATAAAGTTCTTGGGGATTGGTGAGGAGTGCGATCGGCAAGGTCCGGATAAAGACCTTAAAAAGATAAAAAATAATCAAAGGCAGAAAAATGGCCAGAGCTAGAAAACGCCGGTCTCCGATAAGCTGGTTGTCGATGCGGGCGGCGATGGCTATGGTGTTTTTAACCATTTTCACTTTCCTCTTTAAGGAGTTTCAAAAAAATATCTTCCAGGGTCTCCTGCCGGATGGATATGCTGGTGATACCGGGATCAAGGCCATAGCGTTTTAACAATCCCGGTAGTTCATGGGAATAATTGCTTACCGCTTCGGAGATTATTTGGCCCTCGGCATCCAGGGTCACCAGAGTTTTCCCTTTGGCCATGATGCGCCCTGGGGTGTCTTCAATAATCAGGCGCCCTTCTCGAAGAATGCCGAGGCGATCACAGACCAGGGGTTCATCCATGAGATGCGTGGTGATGATGATCGTTTTCCCTTGATCCTTCAAATCACGAAAGTGTTTCCAGAAGGTCTCTTTGAGAACAGGATCCACCCCGGCTGTCGGCTCATCCAAAAGTAAAAGCTCCGGTTCGTGCACCAGGGCACAGGCCAATGAACAGCGTTGTTTAA
>CAWDKY010000040.1:0-10190 GCA_963802945.1 uncultured delta proteobacterium | reverse complement strand
CTCACTCAAACAACTATTACGTATTGCTATCATCCATGCCATCGTTCGGGACAACACCGACTATGTGGGACAATATCAAACCCTCGAAAGAAGGGTGCTCAAAAAGGCGGCCTAAGGGATGAGCACACAGGCGGGGAGATCATCGTTTTCTTCCATTGAGGCGTTTAAGCGACCTCCCAGTACAGAGTTCATGACTCCCCGTCAACATCCTAACTCCAATTAAGCAAGGTCAAAGCGTCTCTCAGACGACTTTCGAATCACAAGGGTTGGGTAGGATGTCATAGAGCGATGGGGAACCCCCCTGGTAAATCAAAACCTATAACGCCTTTAAAGATAAAAAACTATTGACTGGAATAAACAAGGAAGAAGTCTTCATCACACTTGACAATGCCTGTATAGTCAAATCCTGACTTATACACCTAAAGCAATAACGGTCGCAAAACGGCCGGTTTTCTTTTCCTTCCGAAAGGAAAAAAAGTCTTTGGTCCGGCAGGAGGTGCAGATACCGGCAATCTCAATATGGTCCTCTAAAACCCCGGCGGCCATCAACTGATCCCGACTTAAACGCCAGAGATCAAAATAATAGGGGCGGACCTGGTAGGTCCAATATTTGGCCGGTATTTCCTTTTTGTAATTGATGAACTGGGCACAACAAGGTCCCAGAGAGGGTCCTATTCCCGCCAACAGACTGGATGGTTTGGTCTTATAAACCTTCCTCATTTTTCTGACGGCTTCCCCGATAACATTATTCACGTTTCCCCGCCAGCCGCAATGAGCATTGGCAATGGCCTTGTGAACAGGGTCATAGAGCAGAATGGACTGACAATCGGCTTGTTTAACCATCAAGCCCTGTTTCGGCACCTGGGTCATCAGGATGTCTCCGGATGTTGATTCCGGGGCCGAATGTGACTGTTTGGACGGTTGGTCTTGAATTTCCACCGTTTCTTTGCCATGCACCTGTTTTAGACTCTGAAGGCCGGGGATTCCTAAGGTTTTCAGCAGCAGTTCCCTGTTATCAACCACCTTTTGTTGGTCATCGCCCACTGAAAAACTTAAATTAAGACTGGCGTAAGCCCCTTGGCTTTTCCCGCCATGACGGGTGAAGATTCCATGAGTCAATCCCGGTATGGATTGAAACAACGGGAACTGAAAGAAGGAAAGACCGTTGATGGTTTGATGGAATAAGGAATCCATTATTGTTAAATCATTGGGAGGTAAATTTGCTTTAACTCAAAGCTGAAGGCTCAAAGTCCAAACAAGGAAGCGATTACTTTGAGCTTTGAACTTTCAGCTTCCAACGCTTTTTTAAGAGACAAAGCTGTCAAGAAATAAATGATCCTATCCAATCCGTTATTCTGGGAATTTTTTTATTTGTGAAATATTTTTTTATTCCCTCGATGACCTCCAACATCGTTGTGGGCCGAATAAAATTGGCTGTTCCGATCTGGACGGCCTTAGCCCCGACCAGGAGAAATTCCAAGGCATCTTCTGCCGTCCGGATCCCTCCTATGCCGATAACCGGTATGGAAACGGATTGAACCACCTGATAGACCAATCGCAAGGCCACGGGTTTGACGGCCGGTCCGGATAGACCACCTTTGATACGACCCAGTTTAGAATGCCGGGAGTCAATATCCACGGCCATGGCTGGGATGGTGTTGATTAAGGAAACAGCATCTGCTCCGGCCCCTTCTATGGCTTTGGCTATAACCGCAATATCGGTTACCTGGGGCGTCAACTTGGCCATCAGAGGCAGACGGGTGGCCTGACGGACTTTAGAAATGACCTTGAAGGCCGTTCGAGGCTGTGCCCCGAAAGCCATTCCACCTCGGGCCACATTGGGGCAGGAGATATTGACCTCCAGGGCGGAAATCCCCGGCTGATCATTCAGATGTCTGGCCACTTCCTGATATTCCCTGATGGAATGACCTAAAATATTGACGATTACCGGGATACGAAGTTTCGAGAGGAAGGGAAGTTTGTCTTGAATAAAACCCTTCACTCCCACATTTTGAAGACCGACGGCATTTAGCATCCCCGAAGGGGTTTCACAGATCCTCGGAGGAGGATTGCCGGGCATGGGTTTCAAGGAAATCCCTTTGGTGATCAAGGCCCCCAATTGATTCAGATCCAAAAAGTCCGCGTATTCTTTTCCATAACCGAAAGTCCCGGAAGCGGTCATGACTGGATTTTTCATCCTTATCCCGGCGATAGTAATGGAGAGATCGGGAGCGAAGGGTTTATTCATCCCAGAATACCTCTCGGGCTTCAAAGACCGGCCCTTCCTGACAGACTCTGACATAAGAAAAACCTGAACCTTCTTTCCTGGCCACCACGCACCCCAGACAGGCCCCCAGGCCGCAGGCCATATGGGTCTCCAAAGACAGTTGGCAGGGAATCCCTTTTTGAACGGCCCAGTTTCGAACCGTCTTCAACATAGGATTTGGACCACAGACGAACAACGTTGGATTGGCAGAAGGTCTTTTTATGGTCATGGCCAACAACTGGGTCACTAATCCTTTCCGGCCATAGGACCCATCTTCCGTGGCCGCGAATACTTCTGCTCCAGCCTGTTCAAATTCTTTCAGAAAAAGAAGTTCGGCCTTATTCCTGGCGCCGATAAAAAGCTTGAAAGACCATTTTGGGTTTTTCTTTTGGGAATGCCTCCAGGTTTCGGCTAAAAAGAGCAGAGGGGCCACGCCTATCCCGCCGGCTACCAGGATCGGGTCCTGGTTTATATCAAAATTGAATCCCTGTCCCAAGGGTCCTCTGACTTCCAGAAGATCCCCTTTTTTCAGATCAGCTAACTGTCTGGTCCCCTGGCCTACTACCTTGAAAAGGAGCTCCACCTGATTTCCCTGGACTCGATGGATAGAAAAAGGACGGGGCAGGAGAGGCTCTGAAAATTTGGTTGGGCGGACCATGACGAACTGCCCAGGACGGGACTGCACGGCAATAGGACGGGAGGTAAAGCTCAGGAGATAAATATCCGGTGCTATGGGTTTAATGTGTCGGATGGGAAATTCCTGAAAAAGCATAGGCAATGCTTAGAACCCAGATAAAAATTTCAATCAATTTAAGTTAAAGATTACTTTTCCATTGGCCTGATATTTTTATATATTGTATTTTACTCAATAAAGTCAATTTATTAATTTTTCTCTTCAAAAAGGGGGACGACCATGTTTTTTCAGAATGTGTTATCTCAAGCAGAAGAAAAGCCCCAAAAGAAGGATCAAATGCTGTCGGAAGGGTATGATTTATAAAAGATTGTACCGTGGGTTGCCGAAATAATAGACATAGAACCTGAAAAAATGTTGGAGCAGGCCTGATTCACAGCATTCTGTGTTCCTGGGCAACAGATTATTTAGGAATCGGCCTAGTTGAGTTGGCGCACTATTGAAGGTAACACTACCTGCGATCAGCCTGGCGGTTTGCAGGGGAAAGGCGATGGTAAGATCGTAAACTTTTTACTTTCCAATTAATTTTTAATCTTATGACCTTTGCCTCGCGGTCACCGACAGGGCAGTTTTGTTACTGGTCTTCTTTCTTTTGTTGAAATTTAACTACCGTGGAATTCTCATGATGCATTATGGAGTGACCTTCCAGTATCCCCCCCTCGGATATAATCAATTTTGAAGTCGTTACATCCCCGATAATATGTCCTTTGGGTTTAATCTCAATGCTCTCATCGGCGTTGATTCGGCCTTCAACTTTTCCCCCGATGATCACTCCACGGGTGGTGATATCTCCTTTAAAATGTCCCGATTCCCCTAAAATAATCCAGTCGGCTTCAAGGGTCCCTTCAACGGTTCCATCTATCCGGATGGTCCCTTTAGTCTTTATATCCCCCTTAGTCTCTGTTTGGACGCCTATGATAGACTCAATTCCCTTGTTGTTTTTAAACATCTTATTATTGTCCTTTCTCCATAAATTGCCTTGGATCAACGGACTTGCCATTTTCTTTGACCTCGTAATGGGAATGAGGGCCGGTAGCACTTCCGGTTTCCCCCACATAGGCTATAACTGTCCCTCTTCTAACCCGCTGGCCGGCTTCAACAGCCAGTTTTTTATTGTGGGCATAGTAGGTGGAATAGCCAAAACCATGTTCTATGGCCACCATATTACCGCCGCTTTTGGTCCAACCTGCAAAACTAACCACCCCATCAGCAGTGGTTTTGACCGGAGTCCCTATATCGGCTCTGATGTCCAAGGCGGGATGAAATTCCTTTTTTCCGGAAAAGGGGTTTACCCGCATGCCAAACGGAGAGGATACGGTGCCGTTCACTGGAAGCCCTTTGGGCGTGGCCATATAAATATTTCTCTCTTGATAAAGATATTCCTTTATTTTCTTGACGGTTTCCACTGTAGGTTGGATCTGATCTCGTAAGTCGGCCATATTCACCGATCCGTTTTGAGGGGAAGGAATACTCTCCAAGACCTTTTCTTTGCTCTTTAGACGAAATAACTGCCTGAATTCATTTTCCGCATTTTTTATCTCTCGTATGGAATTATTCAATCCCTCAAACTGGTTCTGATAATAATTCAGCCTTTTTTCCATCCTTTGAAATTTATTTTTCTCGACGGCAACAGACACCAAATAAACCGAAGTGGATAGAAACAAGACCAGGGAAACAATTATCCCTAAAAGAGGGATCCTAAAGCTGAATTGTTTCAGATTGGTGTGGGGTACAAGCATAATCGTAATAGGCAAAAAGGCCTTTTTAAAAAGCTTTCCTAACCGGTACATGGTTCAATCCTTTCAAGCTCCAGAGAGGGGAGAATAGATTCAAATGGTACTACGGAATCCTAATATTTTTTTCGGATGAATAAATGGGTTAATATCTCCTAACGGGCTAAAGAAAGTAGTAGGTTGTTTTTAGGACTGAAGAGTGAACGGATAATATTATATTACCAAATACCAGGTAAAAATCAAGTTTAAATGATCTTGGTTTTGGATAAAAATTATTCTTGCGAAAATGGTAATATAGAATAAGAGAAATCTTAGAGTCAAGGAGAAACGCAGGATAACCAAAGGTTAAGATTAGGAAGGGCGGAAAGTTCAATGGGTTGTTTTTAGGGGTGAAAAAGGAGCCGAATCATAAAATTCAGGGAGTTCAAAGGGTCTGCTCGGGTAAAGGTATAAGGTTTGGGGGGTAAGTCCTTTATTTTTTTTCATTTAATGATTACCTGTAATTATATTAAAAATGTTTAAAAAACACCCCTTACAGGCTTCAATAAAACACCAAATGCCGTCCAATTTTTTTTTATTGACTATGGAAATATATTTCCTGATAATAAAACAATGAACTTATCTAATAAATTTTTTTCAAAATTTTTAAATAATAACAATATTAATAAAGAGGAGGAAACCATGAGTAATAAACCCCCATTTTTTTCCGAAGGCAGCGCAGAAAAAGTTACAACAGTCATTGCCGATGATTTGGAAATTCGCGGCACCATGAAATTTAAAAGTTCTCTAATGATAAAGGGGATTTTTGAAGGTGAGGTTATATCGGAAGGTTTATTGATAGTGGGGCCAACTGCAAAAGTAGCCGCTTCCATTATCACAAAAAATCTTGTATCCCATGGGGAAGTTCAAGGGGATGTTACCGCAAGCGAGCAGGTCATATTGAAAAACACCGCAGTTCATACTGGTAATATCACGACACCCAATATTGTTATTGAAAGCGGTTCAATATTTAATGGTTCCTGTATCATGGAAAAAAATGCTTCTGCCGCTGTCAAGCTATCAGAATGGGAAGAGGAAGCTTCTAAAGAGTCGACACCGTATGCTGACACAGGGGATGAGACAACTCGGAAAAGAATCACCGTAGTCAACAAATAGCTATAGAGCAGAACACGTTACCCGATTATCGTGGTGTTATCCTTCGGTCTGATGATATCACCTATTATTGTGGAGGCGTGCAGGCATAGGTGTCAAGGCGATCCCACTCTATCAATACCCATCGATAGCCAAAACACCAAGACAAAAGACTACCGTACTACTATTTTTGTTTTAAATTTCGATGAGCTCTCCTTTTAATCCCGAATCATCGATATAGATGAATCCTATCGTCGGTTTTCTGAAGAATCCGATCCCCGAGGCCGATCCGGGATTAAAAAAAAGAATCCCATCAGACCAATGATTGGCCGGTTTATGGGAATGCCCATAAACCAAACAATTGATGCCGGAAAATTCAGGCCTGAGCCGATCCTCCAATCCCCCTGCAGAGCCCCAGCCGTGAATCAGACCGATTTTAAAGTCGCCGAAGGTAAAGGTTTTTTTCACTGGTAGGATGGCCTTTAAATTATCCGAATCCATGTTCCCCTGGACGGCTTCAACCTTAAGGGACTGGAGAAATTCATATACGGGCAGATCGACCATGTCTCCGGCATGGAGGATAAGATCCACATCCGTAAAGTGTGTTTTGATGAGACGCTTAAACTCAGGGGTTACCCGGGTCAAGTGGGTATCGGATAATATGCCAATCTTCATTTTCAGCCGTTATTGTTTTACCGTTCCTCGGTGTTCCGATAAGCCATCTGAAAAATATTTTTTAGAAGTAACCTTGATGAAGGGATAAGCTAAAAAACAGGCCAGCCCAACACCTTTTGACTGTTCCCACCCAGGATAGCGGCTTGCTGTTTTTTGGTCAACCCGGCCTGATTCATTTCCTTTAAATACCGCTTCAGTGGTAGAAGCGGATAGTCGCTTCCATACAAGATCTTTTCTACGCCGATTATTTTGAGGGCATGCTCGTAGATCTCCGGCCGGTAGAGAAAGGGCGATGCAGCCGTGTCAAAATAGGTGTTGGCCAGAACCTTCCCAACTTCCCGTTTCATCAATTGATACCACCACAATCCTCCTCCCCAATGGGCCAGGATAAAGATAGTTGAGGGGAAGGCTTTGATCAATTCATAGAGCTCAGTAAATGGCAGGTGTCCTTTCCCCGGATACTGATGTCCCACCGGTTCGCTGGTATGGATCAAGACCGGAACTTTCCACTTCGTGGCCATCTCGACCAAAGGACGCATCCGGTCAACAAAGGAGCCCTCGGCCAAGAGCATATAGAGAGCAATCTCCCCCAACCCTTTCAGGCCGGCCTTTAAACAGCGCTCTCCTTCTTCAAGGGCTTCGGGGTTTTCCGGATTCAGACAGACGAACCCCAATAGACGGTTCGGATAAATGGTTATGGCTTCCAAGACATAGTCATTGGAACGGCGCATCAATTTAGGCTGTTTCCAGGGAAATCCGAAGGTGACCGAGGCCTGGATCCCATCTCGGTCCATGGCTTCAATAAGACCATCGACGCTAGTCATGGGGGACTTTTTTTTGTCCCGATACAGAAGCTCAAAAGCTGGCTCTCCAGGGAAAAATCGTTCTCGGTTTTGGCAGATTTCAGGAGGGAAGATGTGGGTATGGATGTCGATGATCATTGAGAGTGACGAGTGACGAGTGACGAGTGACGAGTGAAAAAAACAACCCGAAACTCGAAACCCTCACGGGTTTATTGGTTTTCTTCCTGGGTTGTTGTTTCGGGTTGTGAAACAGGGGCTTCCTTTTTTTTCTTGATAAACTCCAGCTTTCCTTCTTCCGGCATCATTTTAGGCTGGCCTTCCAGAAAAATGGATACCCGATGGCGTTCCTCCAAACGGGTCAGTTCTTCCCGTTTCCGATTCAGTAGGTAATTGGCCACTTCCAAAGGAAGCACCCCGTTCACCGTAGTGATGGTCCCCTTGGAGATCCCCAGCCAGATCTTTCTCAAATACATGAGGGCCAGCGTTTCTGTGGAACGGACTAAACCTTTTCCTTGACAGGTCGGACAGGTGTAATAGGTGCCGAACTCTATGGGTGGCCGGATGCGCTGGCGGGACAGCTCAAGAAGGCCGAATTTGGAGATACGCGAAACCGTGGTTCGGGCCTTATCCCTTTTGAGGTAGTTCTTAAAAACCTTGACCACTTCGTTTTGATTTTTGGTTCCTTTCATATCAATAAAGTCAATGACGATCAATCCCCCCAGATCTCTTAACCGCAGTTGACGGGCGATCTCTTCGGCGGCTTCCACATTGGTCTTGAAAGCGGTTTCCTCAACCTGCCTTTCTTTGATTGAACGTCCGGAATTGACATCCACCGCCACCAGCGCTTCGGTGGAATCAATGACAATTTGCCCTCCGGATTTTAATTTAACTCGATTTTGAAAGATCGTTTCTATCTGATTTTCGATCTGATGTTTAGAAAAGATCGGCCGGGTTTCTTTATAAAGCTTGACGTGATTAACTTGACGGGGATCAATAATGGCTAAAAAATCACGGACCTGTTTATAGATGTCTTTATTGTCGATCAATATCTCCTGAATGTCCGGTGTAAAAAGATCCCGGATGGTCCGGATGGCCAGATCCATTTCCTTATAGACTAAGGAAGGGGCCGGCTGCTTCATGGCCCGCTCACGTATTTCTCCCCATAATTTCAACAAGGATTCCAAGTTTTTGGCCAGTTCCTGTTTTTTCTTTCCTGCTCCGGCGGTTCGAACGATCGTGCCTATCTCTTCAGGAACCTTAAATTGGGCCAGAATGGCTTTCAAACGATCCCTTTCAGCTTCATCTTCTATCTTTCGGGATATCCCCACTCCAGGTTGGCCGGGCGTTAAGACCAGAAAACTTCCTGGCAGAGAGATATAGGTCGTCAGGGCCACCCCTTTGGTCCCCGACTCCTCCTTGGTCACTTGAACCAGAATTTCCTGCCCGCGGCGGATCATTTTCTGGATGGGTATTCGTCCGTGCTTGTGCGAATCAGAAGGCTCCGCGGATTCGAGGTGATACTCCGGATGAATCTCATCGGCCTGAAGAAATCCATTTTTTTCGCCCCCGTAATCCACAAAGGCGGCTTGCAGGGCCGGTTCGATATGGGCCACGACTCCCTTATAAATATTACTTCGAATCTGCTCTTTGGCCGTGGTCTCGATATAAAATTCCTCCAGGATGCCATCTTCGATCAGGGCGACCCTGTATTCTTCCGGATCCACGGCATTGATCAGGAGTTTTTTGACTGGGGGCATGGTTACCTTCCTTTGGCTTTCCCGGCCTGGACCTGTTGCACCTGATACATAAAGGCCTCCAGACGGGTACGGGTATTGGTTTGTTCCTGGCCGTCGTAAGAGAGGTTCAGGAAGGGGATATTTTGGTGATCTTCCCGGAACCGTTTCAGTAAGGCATTGACGATGGTTCCCGGCATGCAGGTGAAAGGCATGATGTTGATTAACCCACAGGCCCCTCTGGAATAGAAGTCCTTGGCCTTGCCCAGACTCAGGATAGCCTCGCCCTCGAAGGAGGGATGCAGATAAGGATGGGCGTTCTTCAAGGTGGACTTGATGGGAGGCTCACTAAAATTGCGTAAAGACCCTTTAAAGGTCTGCTCCAGTTCATGCTCCAATTTGGTTTGAACATGGTGGGTTAAAAGGAGTTCTAAGAGGCTGGAATATTTTCGGAGCCACCTAGCCCTCCAGATGGAGGTTTGATTCGTATAGAGGATCCATTCGGCAATCGGAGGCAGCCAGGCCTCTCCCCCCAGGGCCTCGACCTCGAGGATCACATTTTCATTGGCAAATTTGTTGGCCCGGGTGTAGATCTCTCCGACCATGCCGATGACCGGTTTGGAGCCGGGGTTTTCCACGGGGATGGTATCAAAGGCGACTCTGGCCTCCTTAAGGACCTCCACCAAATCCCCTCTGGAGGTAATGGTCTCCGAAACCTTAGTTAAATACGTCTGGTAAACCTGATTGGTTTCCCCTGGGTTTTTTTCATAGGGACGGGTCTCCCGGAGTTTCTTTTCCAGACAATCAATGGCCACGATCCCCTGCCAGCCCAGACGGGCAAAATCACTCCCCCCGACCATACCCAATTCCTGGTATAAGGCTTCACTCTGGTCAGGTGCATACACCGGCACCTGAGAAAAACCCAGTTCATCCAGGACCAGGCGGTGAAAGCGATGGTATTGCCCGAATCGGCAGGGACCGGTTCCGGAAGGCATAAAAAAGGCCGAACGGTCAGGATCAAAGTTTTTTCGGTTGATCAGCTTAACCATATCTCCGGTGGTCAGGATGCAGGGATAACATTCTTTGCCGGAGGTCAATTTCCGGCCGTAACTCAGGGTTTCCTGGTCCGAATCGGGCAGGACCTCGGCCTCCACACCA
>CAWDKY010000039.1:0-57447 GCA_963802945.1 uncultured delta proteobacterium | reverse complement strand
AAAGAGAAAGACAAGGTCGTCGTCGAGATAATTTCGTATCCCTCGCAGAAGTATTTTGCCCGCGGGGTGATAGTCGAGGTGCTGGGCGAGGCCGGGCGGGTACGAAAGCGAAATAAACTCGATAATCCACCAGTATCATTATGCCTTATTGAATTTAGCGGCAACGGTCCCTCGTTTAGGGCGCATCAGGCGGCGAAAAAATTTGACCCCGCCGGACATCGAGGGCAGGGAGGATATAAGCGGCAAAATTATTGTTACGATTGACCCGCCGGACGCGAAGGATTTCGACGACGCGATTAGTTTGGAGAAAGACGAGGAAGGTAACTGGCTTTTGGGCGTTCACATCGCCGACGTAGTTTGTTTGTGCCGCCCGATTCGCCCTCGATACCGAGGCAAAGGACCGGGGTAACAGTGTATATCTGCCGGGAAGAGTTATACCGATGCTGCCTGAAATGCTGAGTAACGGCGTCTGCAGCTTGCAGCCCGACCAGCCGAGGTTTGTTAAAAGCGCATATATAACTTATGATTACCAGGGTAATATCCTGGCCCGCCGATACAGCAACGGCGTCATCCGCTCGACGCAGCGACTGACCTATCTGCAGGTTGACAGGTTCCTGAAAGGCCATACGAAGACATCAAGCCGGAAGTCGCGCCGCTGTTAAAGGATATGGATACGCTCGCGCGGATTATCGAAAAACGACGCGACAAAAACGGTATGCTGCACCTCGATTTGCCGGAGATAGAGCTTGTCTTAGACGAATCGGGCAGGGTAATCGACGGCCAGCCAGCCGATACGAGCTACCCCCATACGATAATCGAGATGTTTATGTCCTGTTAGGAAATGAAAAAGTCGAACCAATTCAGGAGATGATGGAAGATCTGCAAAAAAGATTTCCTCGGAACCAGATGATCTCTCGCCGGTTGATTGAGATTTACAGCCAGGAAAAAGAATATGGACCGGCGGTGAAAACCATTGATGGTCTGCTGAAGGTGGAAGACCCCCTTGATCCGGTATTGATGATCAAAAAGGCCCGGCTCCTGGAACGATGGAACAAGCATTGGGATTCCCAGGCCACTTATGGAAAACTACTTGACCCGCCGGTGGATTTACTCTTCCGCCAAAAGGTCAAAGAAATCATTTCAAAGCAGGATAAAGCCGATGATTCCTTTTTAAAAGAGATCACGGAAAACGGAAGGCCGTCTTTTATCAACAGCTTTTATGAGGAGACTCAAAGGAAGATGGAGTTTCTTCCTTTGGAACCGAACCTGAAAAATAAGTTGCAAACTGTTATTGATGATTTTAAAGCCAGGGCCCTGATTCAGAAGAAGGTTTTTCTGGAAAAAGAGGGAAAGGATTATTTGTGGAGGAGGCAATTTTCCCAGGCCAGGCCCTTGCTGGAAGAACTGAAAGATATCGATCCTGATAATGAGGACGTGCAGCAGGATTTATATAGAAGCTATCGGTCTCAAGATTAACCGTTTTACTTTTTAAGAATCTTTCTTTTTAACACCCGGTGCCAATCGGTGAAGGCCTCTTCCCCCCGATCCTGTTCTATATGATCCGTCATCATCTTTATTTTTCCTTCCAGATCATCCAGCATATGAACCATCAAGGCCTCCCTGGTCTGGGGAAGGACTGGTGAGCCGAACTCCAATTGGCCGTGATGAGCAAGAATGATATGTTCCAACTGAGTCAAAATCCTGGGATCATCCCAGGAGATCTCTTGCGCCGCCTCCCGGATCATTTCCCATCCCTGGGCCAGATGACCCAATAATTGCCCTTCATAGGTATTATGTTCGGAAAGATACCCTTCCAGTTCCTTGAGTTTGCCGATATCATGAAGGACCGCCCCGGCTAAAACTAGGTCCTGATTCAATTCCGGATAGAGCTTGACCATCTCTCGGGCCAATTGAACCAGACGAAAGGTGTGCTCCAGAAGCCCCCCTTTATAGGCATGGTGATATATTTTAGAAGCCGGCCACTGCTTCCATCCTTCTTCATTGTTTTGGAGAAGGGAAAGGGTCAAGGCCTGCAAAGCAGGGTGATGGATTTCTTCTTTGACCCAGGTCAGCAAACTATCCCAAAGGGATGGTATGTCCAACGAGGTGGCGGGAATCAATAAGTCAGGATTAAAACCGGCCTGATTGAGTTGCTCGGAAGACCAATGCTGGATTCCTCGGATACGTTCGATGTTCAACTGAAGTTCATCCTGATAGCTTTCCACATGGCCGGCAATACCGGCGAATTGCCCTTCGGCAAACAAAGGGTCGAATTGATCCAATGCTTCACTCCAGACCTTGGCCGCCATGGTTCCGGTCCGGTCGGCCAACGAAATATCCAGATAATCCTTCCCAGTACGAGTTCGCCGCCGTTCTTTCCGTTTGATTAAAAAAAATTGATTGATCTTGTCTCCTGGTTTTAAATCAGAAATAAAAATGTGAGGCACGATAAACTCCTTTAGAATTCAAAAGGCAAATTTCAAAATAATTTAAAGTCCTAAAATTTTTTTTAATAACAATTAAATGAAAAATAAAAAAATGAACTGGCAAGAAGTTACCGAAACTCAAATAACGTCATTCCGGCAGAAGCCGGAATCCAGTGTTTTAAAGCAATCATACTTACCTTGACTCCAGCTTCCGCCGGAGTGACGACTTTTTACAAACTTGAGAAAAATGAGTTGGGGCTTCCCCCCTTTTTCCATTTTGAATTTTGCCTTTTGAATTTTGAAATGGATTAGGTATTTTTATTCTGACTCCTGAATTTTGGATTCTGAATTCTGCCCTCTATAATATTTCTCAATCGCCCGCACAAGGCCCGGGATGGTATATTCTTCGGCCACGATATGGACAGGAAGCCCTTTATTCCTAGCTGTTTGGGCCGTGATGGGGCCGATGCAGGCTACGGTGACCTTTTGAATTAAAGGTTGGATTTCCTGCCCGGGGAACTGGGTCAGAAAATTTTCCACCGTGGAGGAACTGGTAAAGGTCAGACAGTCGATTGCTCCCTGAGACAATTTTTTTTCCAATTGTTCTTTCCCTTCCGAGGCCGGTAAAGTTTGATAAGCAGAAACCACGGTGACCTCGGCCCCCTTTTGCTTTAGACCTTCCGGCAGGACATCCCTGGCCTGTTTTGCCCGGGGAATCAAGATTTTTTGTTTGGTCAATTGGAGTTCAGACAGGGCTTCCAGTAAATACTCGGCCTGATATTTTTTCGGCATCAGGTCAGGCCGAAGATGGTATTCGGCCAAAACTCGGGCCGTGGCTGGCCCTATGACACCGATTTTAATTACTTTCAAGATCCGAAGATCAAGATTGAGCATTTTTATCCGCTGAAAGAAAAAACGCACCCCATTAGGGCTGGTAAAAATAATCCAGTTATATTCATCTATACGCAGGATGGCCTGATCCAATTCCGACCAGTCAGCAGGAGGGACAATACGAATGGTGGGAAATTCCAGGCATTCGGCACCGAGATCTGTGAGTTGATTAACCAGTTCACTGGCTTGTTCTCGGGTTCTGGTGACGGCAACTATTTTTCCCAATAGAGGGCGTTTTTCAAACCAATTTAGCTTTTCCCTCAATTCTACAATTTTACCGACAACCAAGATGGCCGGAGAACCTAAGGCCGCTTCATTGGCCTTTTGGACAATAGTATTCAAGGGGCCGGTAACGGTTTTTTGCCTGGGGATTGTCCCCCATTGAATGAGGGCCGTCGGGGTTTCTGCCGGACGCCCGTTGCGGATAAGTTTTTCGACGATGGCCGAAAGATTTTTAGCCCCCATCAGAAAAACCAATGTCTCCACGCCGGTGGACAACTTGGCCCAATCCAGGGCCTGTCCCTCTTTTGTTGGATCTTCGTGGCCGGTGAAAAAGGCCACACCGGCATTATAGCGGCGATGGGTTAAGGGAATTCCAGCATAGGCAGGAACGGCGATGGCCGAAGTGACCCCGGGAACTACTTCAAAGGGAATGTCGGCCTTTATCAGCTCCTCGGCCTCTTCTCCACCACGGCCGAAAATAAAAGGGTCTCCCCCTTTCAGGCGGACAACCCTTTTGCCGAGTAAGGCCTTTTTGATGATCAATTGATTGATTTCATTTTGGGGCAGAGTATGGTCTCCTCCCTGTTTCCCGACATAAATGATCTCCGCTTCTTTAGGTATGTGTTTTAATAGTTCAGGACTGGCTAAAAAATCATAAACGACCACCTCGGCCTGTTGGAGAAGTCGAAGGCCTTTTAAGGTAATCAAACCCGGATCCCCCGGGCCGGCTCCGACTAAAAAAACTTTTCCCTTCATGGATTATTAAACTCCATCCTTAAGCTTTTTTCCCAAAACGCCTTCCAGGATTTCCTGACCCCCGGCCTTAAGGAGCGTTTCAGCTAGGCGGATTCCCAGACCCAGCGGATCAGAAAGAGGACCTTCCAGTTGATCTTTGATGACCTTCCTGCCATCCAGTCCGGCGATGAGTCCTTTTAAAATAATACGCTCTCCCTGAATCCAGGCATGGCCGGCTATGGGAATCTGACACCCGCCCTGGAGCCGGTTGAGAAAACCCCTTTCTGTTTGAGTGCAAAGGGCGGTAGTTTCATGGTGGATGATATTCACCAGTTCTTGAATCCGGGGATCTGCTTCCCGGATTTCCAGAACCAATGCCCCCTGGCCGACAGCCGGAAGGCTGATCTCAAAGTCTAAATACTCACTGATCTGGTCTTTAAGACCCATCCGATGAATGCCGGCCGCAGCCAGAATAATTCCGGCCAGCCCTTCGGATTCCATCTTTTTCAGGCGCGTATCCAGGTTCCCGCGCAGGGGTACGATTTGAAGATCCGGCCGGCAGTGTAACAATTGGGCCTTGCGTCTCAGACTGCTGGTCCCGATTTTTTTCTGACCGGGAATATGTTTTAACAGCATCCGATCCCGGGAGATCAAGACATCCCTCGGGTCTTCCCGAATCGGGACGGCCCCAATCTTCAAGCCTTGTGGCAGTTCCCCGGGCATATCCTTCAGGCTGTGGACCGCCAAGTCGATCCGTTTCTCCAGCAAAGCCTCTTCGATTTCTTTGACAAAAAGCCCCTTGCCGCCGATGGCCGCCAAAGGAACATCCTGGATTTTATCTCCGGTGGTTTTGATGACTATTACTTCGAATTCAAGATGGGGATAATGACCGGACAGGGCCTCTTTGACCCAGAGTGATTGTCGTAAGGCTAAAGGACTCCCCCGGGTTCCGATCTTTATTTTTTTTATCGGCATATATATGAAGAGATGGGTGTCGAGTGACGGGAGACAAGAGATGGTAAAAAAGTGAAGAGATCTGTAATATGACTTGTTTCGTTATTCTCTTTATTTACAAAGGCAAAATTAATTCCAAATATCGTCATTCCGGTCCCCCATCAAGTATGGGATAAGCTCCAGCCGGAATCCAGTTATTAAAGGTTTCTGGATACCGGATCAAGTCCGGTATGACATCGTTGACAATGGGATTGACAGAAAAAGATTTGTGTCGTTGCGTATAACTCGTCACTCTTCACTCGTCACTTTTTTGCCCTGTCTAATGGCAAGTGGAACAGTTATGAGACGAACAGCTTCCACATCCGGAAGAATCACCGGTTCCTACAAAACGATCCGTTCCTTTAAAAGCAAACTTGGACATCTTTTTTTCAAGGTTCTCTTGCTTGCATTGAGGGCAGCAAACGGTTTCAGTGGATTTAAAGACAATGGTCTCAAAATCATTTCCACAGTCCAGGCAGGTATATTCAAAAATAGGCATTAAAATCTCCTTAAGTCTTTTTTCTATTTAATCCCCCTTATCCCTGGGGCAACAACGAATCTTGAAAATATTTTTCGATGAAGGCCGAACGTTATTTTTGTAGTATATGATAATCATTATGGGCCGGTTTTTCAAGTTGTTTTCCCGAGATTTGGTTTCTTCCAGCCCTCCACCAAAGCCGCAGCCAGCAAGGGAACCATAGATTTCATGGTGACCGATCAGATAATACCCTTGTCCCCCTTCCAGGGTAGGGCGATGGACCACATTGGTTGCCGGACGGTAATGACGGATAAAATCCAGATTAACAGTCGTAAAACGCCTTAAAGGATACCCTAAGTTTCGAACCAGGGTAACGGCCTTTAGAAAGACCTCCGGCAGGATAACGGCAGAACCGATATTAAGGAACACCCCCTTCTCCAAGGAACGAACAACGGAACAGAAGGTTTGGAAATCACGATAAGTGGTCTGGCCGGTGGCCTTGGCATCCATGGAAGGATGAATGTGAATGATGTCCGTGCCGATAGCCACATGAACGGTTACCGGGATGTCCAGTTGACGGGCCGTGGCCAGAAGGCTTTGGGATAAAAAAGGGAATTTGGATTTAAGCAAAGAGTCTCCAACGGCCCCACCAAGTCCCAATCCTTTTTTGGCCCCTTTTTTGATGGATCGGTTTAAAAATTGGGCCGTTTCGCGCGACATGCCGAAGGTCCCTTTACCCAGTTCCCGGTCCACATCTTCGGAAGTTTGGCCGATCATGGCCACTTCGGTATCGTGGATGATCCCCGCGCCGTTAAGAGACAGGGCCGAAATAAATCCCTGTTTCATAAGACCGATCAGGATGGGATTCAGGCCGGCTTTAATCACATGGGCGCCCATAGCCCAATGAATGGTTTTGTCGGCTTTTTTGGCAGCCAATATTTTCGAGACGGCTGATCGAAAATCCTTGGCCGCAAGTACATTAGGCAAGGTTTCTAAGAAGGCATCAAAGGAATTTCCAGGGGACCAAGGCCGGGCAAAATCTTCCAGGCTGACCTTGCTCTTTCGATCTTTCAGGGAATAGGTCTTGAGTTCTTTTAAGGGCAGGTGCGGAAAGGTTTTCGATTTCATAATTGATTGATAAGACCTTGCTTTTGGATGGAAAGAGTATAAGACAAGTAAAAGGAAGGGTCAAGGAGAAAAAGAGGGCCAAGGCCGCTTCATAAAAACCCAGCCAATGGAGACTTGATGTTTATTGGGTTTATTCACCAAGAGAAATTTTGTCTTTTATAAAATATTTTAGTTAGTTATAAATTAACTATTTTAACATAAGGAGTAAAAAATGGAAGGATGGAAGGAAGAAGAAATCAAAAACAAAGCATTAATGGCTCCCTGCGGATTGTACTGTGGTACTTGCGGTGTTTACTTGGCAACCAGGGACGGCAATGAAAAATTCCGGGCTGTCATAGGAAACCTCTATGGGACCAAACCGGAAGAAACAGCCTGTTTAGGATGTATGCAGCCTGATCCACCAAAGACACTCTATGGGTTTTGCCGGACCTGCGGAATAAGGAATTGCCTAAAATCAAAAGGGTACTATTCCTGTCATCAATGTCAGCAATGGCCATGTCCTTTGATAGAGCAGTTTGGATTTGCCACCGGCCGGAGAGTAATGAAAAGAACGGTCCCAATCTGGCGGGCTAAAGTGGCCGAATATGGGGATGAACAGGGCAGTATAGAATGGGCTCGCTTGGAATGCGAACGCTACCACTGTCCCTCTTGCGGGAAACCTCTTTTCAGGGGAGCGCAGCGCTGCCGGGCCTGCAAGGAATCGGTGGCTGATCAATTGGATGGATCTCTATGAAAATACGGCTTAAAAAGACAGGAGGATTTAGTTATGAAAAAAGCAACCGTGGAAACCGCCTATGGGAAGGTGCGAGGAACAACCCAAAACGGCGTCTATTCCTTTAAAGGCATACCTTACGGAGGGCCGACAGACGGGCCGAATCGTTTTATGCCGCCCACCCCTCCGCCACCCTGGTCCGGGGTGAAGGAAACCGTCCGCTATGGACAGGCCTGCTGGCAGCCTTCATATGGTCTGATACGGCCGGATTTTCATGGGGGCGGCGGTATTGACTCCATGGGAGAGGATTGCCTGGTCCTGAACGTATGGACTCGCGGCCTGAACGACAATGGGAAACGGCCGATGATGGTTTGGTTTCACGGCGGCGGATTCATCACCGGATCCGGTAATGAACTTCCCTATTATGAGGGTGCTTCCCTGGCCGAAACGTACGATGTGGTCGTCGTCTCAGTGAATCATCGTCTCGGTGTCTTCGGCTATCTCCATCTCGGGGAGTTGTGCGGTGAACGGTATGCCGGTTCAGGAAACGCCGGGATACTTGACCTTGTGGCCGCCCTTGAATGGGTGCGCGACCATATTGCCCTGTTCGGCGGCGACCCCGGCAAGGTCATGATTTTCGGCGAGTCCGGAGGAGGATCCAAGGTAAGCGTTCTGATGGCTATGCCCGCAGCTAAGGGGCTGTTTCACCGGGCAGTGGTCCAGAGCGGCCCTTGCCTGACGGTGTTGACCCTGGAAGAGGCGACCAGAAATGCCAAGGGGTTTCTCGACCTGGTCCGTGTCAGCCCGGAACGGATCGATGATCTCCATAAATTCCGCACCGATGTCCTCAATAATGCCTGGCTGCATTACACCAGGGGAGGGAACCTACCGGGTGGAGACCAGACCACCCCGGTATTGGACGGTATAAATATCCCTGTCCATCCCTTTGATCCCGTGGCCGCACCAGCGGGGTCCCGGGTGCCCCTGATCGTCGGCACCAACAAGGATGAAATGACCCTTTTCCTGTCCTTTGATTTAGCCACGGGACAAATCAAAGAGTATGATGAAGAATCCATGCGTAGTACCATTCTTAAGAGAGCCAGGAGATGGACGAATAAACAGATACTGAAGGATAGATTGGAAGACCTTATCGTCACCTATCGTAGGAGCATGCCCAAAGCCACTCCTGCCGACCTCTTGATCGCCATCACCAGCGACCAGACACGGATCGGCTCCATCCGGCTGGCAGAGCGAAAACAAGCCGGCGGTAAAGCCCCGGTCTATATGTACCTGTTTACCTGGGAAAGCCTGGTCTCCCGCGGCAGGCTCAAGTCCTCGCATACCTTTGAGATCCCCTATGTATTCAACAATGTTGATGCATCCATCAGGTTGGTAGGCCATTCCCCGGAACGCTTTAAGTTGGCAGCCAATATGAGCAAGGCCTGGGCGGCCTTTGCCCGCACCGGCAATCCCAAACATAAGGGGATTCCTAAGTGGCCGAAATATACCACGCAGGAGCGCTCCACCATGCTCTTCAACAACGAGTGTATCATGGAAAATGACCCCGGCAAGGTTGAACGGAAGGCCTGGGACGGGATCATTTAACACGAAAATAAGGATGAAATTAGGGCCAGGTCTTGAATTATAATTTTTTTAGGGATATTTCCACAACGGTATGATCCAAAAGAGATTGTGGAACATTTTGGAGGTATTTATCTTACCGGCAGTAAGGTGATAAAAATGGCAGGGGTAATTAAAAAGTAATTTTGCAAGACCTGGCCCCAATCCTTCCCTTATAGATTCGTTTACGCTGCAACCCGCAGGTTCGCTCAACTCACTTCCTGGATTTTTTTTCTTGCCCTGGTCCTAACTACTTCCCTTTTTTCTTTTCCTGCTTGGCTTTCTTTTTTTCTTTGGCTGTTTTAGCCGGTTTCTTTTTTGTTTCTTTTCTGGTATCCATTGATTTTGCCATGGGTCTCCTCCTGAAATGTTTTATTTTCTCAAGAGTTTAATGTATCATTGTGATTATTAAAGGTCAATACAAGAGGGGAAATTAGGGTCAGGCCTTGAATTATAAGTTTTTTTAATTGGTTTTTCCTCACTGAACACTTGCTTCTTGATAGGCTTTTTCGGAGGGAGTAGATTACTTCCTCTTCAAATTTCCCTTTTTGAAAAAACACAAGAGTTCAAACTGACCCACTACCGGGACTAAAGATTTATTTTTTACCGATAGTGGTATATATACAAAAAAATATGTTAGCCGTATAAAATCTAAAGTAAGTTAAAAGTTTTTTTTTGGTAACCTCTTACCAACGGAGTGTCAATAGAACAAAAAGACCCTGTTTCTTAAGAGAGAAGGTATTATAAAGCATAAGAAATTGGCATCAAAAATTATTCATTGGCATGTTAGGCGAGAGGAGGAGATAACATCACTAAAAACCAAAAAGGTTTTACCATGATCGAATTGATTATCGTCATTGTATCGGTATCTTGGCCGCCGTAGCTATTCCAAGGTACGTCAACATGACTGCTAAGGCCGCGGCAGCTGCGGCCAACGGGATGACCGGTGGCCTCAAGGCAGCTTCCGGTATTGCCTATGCCGATTACGTAGTTAACGGAACCGCCACCTCGGGCCTCAATCCGACCGTCGTGCTTACCTATATGTCTGATACCGGCGGGGCGGTGGCAAATGCGACCGGTTTTGTAGCGACCATCAGCAGCACAATCTATACCTGGGCATTTACCAACCTGAATCAGGTTTCCACCCATACCCCCTAACTTATTTTAGGAGTATCTAAAAGGGCCGTACCCTCTTCTTGCGGCCCTTTTTTTATGAAAAAAGAACACGGAATCGGTGCCTTTTTTTTAATAGGGTTCATCGGATTAGTCATCCTCTATTTCTGGGAGGCCTTGAGCCCATCCAAGCTCATGGTCGAGCGGGACCTGCCCATCTTTTTTTCTCTAATCTTAAGCTCTGGGTCGAGGCCGTTAAGCCGTGGTAGTCCAACCATTTCTCCCATATTTCCATCCGTAATCCTCAATTTTTAGTGTTATTAATATGGAATAGTTGTAGGTGTAAGTCGTAAGAAGAGTTGTCTGGACACGGTCCGTCAATCCAAGTACTGGTCAGGACGCATGAGCTTATTTCCCGGGTTTTTTTATTGTTTTTTTAATATAGGGCAGCAGTCCTCCGGCTAATAGCATTTCTATCTTATCCGTTGGAACCAGGGCCTTGAGGGCAGTCCTTTTATGTTTGGTCTGATTGACGACCTTGATGTCCTGTCTCTTCCGAATGGCCTGTTTCAGCTTTTTAAATTTAAGCCAATCGTTTTGGTCTAGGCTGTCATAATCGTCCGGATTGGTAAAAACCAATGGTACGATACCATAATTAATCAAATTGCTCAGATGAATACGGGCGAAGGATTTGGCTATTACGGCTTGAATCCCAAGGTGCATCGGGGCCAGGACCGCATGTTCCCTGGACGATCCCTGGCCGTAGTTTTCTCCTCCAACGATTACCCCGCCCTTGGCCTCCATGGCCCTTTCGGCAAAATGAGGATCTAGGCGGGAAAAGGTATATCGGGAAATAGCCGGGATATTGGACCGAAACGGTAAAACCTCAGAACCTCCCGGCAGGATATCATCGGTGGAAATGTGATCCCCTGTTTTGATTAAAACCCGGGCCTGAAAGGTATCGGATATGGGCTTTTTTGAGGGAATAGGCTTGATGTTAGGACCGCGGATGATCTTTACTTGGCCAGGGTTTTTGGACGGCGGCAGGATCAAATGAGCTGGCCAGGAAGTTTGAGGAGGATTGATTATTTTTGGTATAGGGATTTTTTGGCACATAGGATCAATCACTTCCCCTTTTAGGGCGATCAAGGCCGCTGCCAATGGATTGCATAAAAAGACTCGGGCTGATAAGGTTCCACTCCGGCCTTTGAAATTGCGGTTAAAAGTTCGGAAAGAGATCCCTTCTTCGGGAGGAGCGCCGCCCATGCCTATACAGGGACCGCAGGCGCATTCGAGAATACGCGCACCGGAAGCGATCAGAGAAAACAAATCCCCCTGAACTGCCAGGGAGTGCAGTACCTGTCTGGAACCGGGGTTGATCAAGAGACTGGTGTGCGGATGGATGGTTTTACCCGAAAGGATGACGGCCACGGATTTCAAGACGGCATAGGAGGAATTCGAACAACTGCCGATACAAACCTGATCCACTTTTAATCCGGTCAATTTTTTCAACGGCACCACATGGTCCGGGCTGAAGGGTTTGGCCGCCAGGGGTTCCAGTTTTTCGAGGGCTATTTGCATGTTTTCATCATAGACGGCGTCCGGATCTGGAAGAAGCTCTCGCCAATCTCTTAAGCGATTTTGCGATTTAAGAAAAGAACGGGTGATCCCATCGCTGGGAAAAAGGGAAGAGGTAGCTCCCAGTTCGGCACCCAGATTGCAAATCGTGGCCCGTTCGGTTACTGAAAGATCGGATAACCCCGGACCATTGAACTCGTTGACCCAGCCCACTCCCCCGCGCACAGTCAGATGTCGTAGCATTTCCAAGGCCACATCCGTGGCCGTAACCCAGGGGCGTTTTAATCGGCCGGTCAACCAAACCCGTCTCACTTTCGGTCTCAACAAGTGATAGGGAAATCCGGCCATGGCCGCAGCTATATCCAAGCCCCCACATCCCATAGCCAACATGCCCAAGCCGCCTGCGGTTGGGGTGTGACTATCTGAACCCAGCAAGATTTGGCCGGGTTTGGCAAACCGTTCCAAGTGGATTTGATGGCAGATGCCGTTTCCCGCTGGGGAGAAATAGGCCCTATAGCGGGCGGCCGCAGTTTGAAGATAGCGATGATCGTCCGGGTTGCGGGAATCGGCCTGCAAGGTGTTATGATCCACATAAGAAACCGCCAAAGGGACTTTGATCCTGGATTGTCCGATGGCTTCGAACTGCAGATAGACCAGGGTGCCGGTGGCATCCTGGGTCAGGACCTGGTCCACTTTTAGAGGGATAGATTCGCTGGTTCCCTTTTGTTTATTCCAGAGATGCTGTTTAATAATTTTGTCGAAGAGATTCATTTTCATAGATGTTTCTCGTCCCTGGTGTATCCTACCTCAGGCTGCCTCCAAAGGCAATACTACCGTCATCGTTGTCCCCTGTTCCGAAGAATCGACCCGGATGTCTCCATTATGGTCCTGGACCAGCTTATAAGAAACCGCCAGGCCGAGGCCGGTGCCTTTCTTTTTGTTGGTTACAAAAGGCTGAAACAATTGTTCTTTGATCTTGCTATCCATGCCCTTTCCGGTATCGGAGATCCGGATCAGAACTGAATTTTGGTCCCTTTCCGTATGAAGGGATAATGTTCCTCCTTCCGGCATGGCTTCGACCGCATTCTTGGTCAAATTGAGGAGGACCTGTTTGATTTGTTCCGGGTCAAAGAGAAATTCCGGCAGGTCAGGAGATAAATCTGTTTTGACTTTAATCTGCCGCCCGGCAAACATTGGATTAAAAAGTTGAATTAGATCCGTTACCAGGTGGTTGATCTGGGATTTTATTTTGTGGGGGGTAGTGGGGCGTGTAAAGTCCCGCACCTCAACTAAGATTTTTTCCAGACGACTAATCTCAGTGGTGATTAAATCCAGTTTATCTTTTTCTTTTTCACCTTGAACCGGAGATCGTTTGAGCTGCCCGGCCAGCCCGCCGATGGCGATCAAGGGATTTTTTATCTCATGAGAAATATGGCTGGCCATAGAGCCCACAGCTGCTAATCGTTCGGACTGGATCAGCTTTTCCTGAGATTTTTGGAGTTCATCGGTCTTATTATCCACCTCGATTTTTAAATATTCGGACCAGCGGTAGGCCATGAATATCCAAAGCCCGGTTACGATAATAATACAGAGTAGGCAGATACCTATGAGAAGGGCTTGTTGAAAATTAAGACTTCGAACCAATCCGGAGACTTCTTCAATAGGGACCACGAGGGCCACCGACCAGAATTCAGAGGCCGGGATCGATTGAGAACTAAGATTTCGATCCGGTGTTTTATAAAAAGGGATGGGCGTGTAGGCGACTAATTTTTCAGTGGGGGTTTTTCGTGAACGATGCCAGCCAAGGACATAGGTGGAAGTGCCTTCTTTTTTTTAAGGAATTCGTTCCGTACCAGATCATCGATTTTCTTGACAGATAAATGGGGACTGGTGGTCTGCAACACCCAAAAAATGGTTTTACCGATAAAAGTATGTTCAGGATGGTCCAGAAGGATACCTTGGGGATTTATGATCCAGGCATAGCCACTGGTTCCGGAAATCACCCCCTGAGTGGCTTTCTGGGCGATACGGACGGCATCAATAAGAAAAAAAACGGTCCCTTTGATCCGTTTTTCTCCAGGACTCCTTGGTTGCAAAGAAACCCCCAGAGGCAGGGTCCATCTTCCTTCTTCAAAGGAGGTGTTTCCAATCCAGACTTGGTTTTGAACCACTGAACGTTCCAGAAAAAAACTATGGGGTTGTGAAACAGGCAGAGGGATCGCCGTGGGATCCCAGTCCTTACCCGGAATTTTTTGAACCATCTTTCCCTTTTCATCCAGGATGAGAATGGCCAAGACATCACCGGACACCAGGTCCGGGTGTTGAAAAAGTATATTTTGGAGTTTGGTGACGGCGGGAAGTCCTTCCAATTCCAATATCTTCTTCAGTTCCAATAAAGAGGTTTCCAAATGGGATATCTGGTTTTGAACGTGGTCGGAAATCTTTCTGGCCAGGACAAGCTGCTGATCATTAAATTGCCGGGTAATGACCTGATTTATTTTTTTTAAGGTGGAGTAATAGGTAAAACAGATTATCAAGGTCAATAGTAAGGCTAAGGCATAGACAGCCGGCAAGGATTTTGTAAGGAGACTGGAAAAACTAACCTTTTTCATTGCTTGATATTGAGGAGCAGATAGCCTCCCATAAATAAGAACAGTATATTGGCGGACCAGGCGGCCCAAAGGGGAGGAAATATCCCGTTAAGTCCCAGGGATCTGGAAAATCCAAAAAAGATCCAGTAAATGAAGGCCACGAACAAACTTCCGGCAATGCCTTGAGCGATCCCGATGCCTTTTTCTTTGCGCAAGGCCAAAGAAATTCCAAAAATGGCCATGATCAGACAGACAACCGGGAAGGACAAACGAGTATATTTTTCTACAATATACTTGGTGGCATCATACCCTTCCCGTTGAATCTTCTGGATGTTGGTCTTAAGCTCCGGATAGGTCATTTCCTCACTGGTTTTTTCCTGGTAGCGGAAATCTTCCGGGGATTCTGGAAGAAAGAAGGCTTTTTCGCTGAAAGGCTCACTGAAATAAGAGCCGTCCGACCGAAAGGATTGGAAAAGTCCGTTTTTAAAAATCCAGACTCCGTTTTTGCAAATCACGTTTTCAGCATCCAAACGGGACTGGAGAATAAATTTGGAATCAAAGAAATAGAGTGATGCTCCTTCCGCTGTTTGCTCCTTAAAATTAAAGTTTTGAAAAGTATAAATAGCTTGATCCCCTTTGTACCAAATCTTTTCCTGAAGCAGAACTGCCCGGGGCTCTATTTTTTTGACCTGATAATTCCAGATTTCCTGGGCACGGGCCTGGGCGAAAGGCACCAGTATTTCCCCGAGGATCAAAAGGAAAATGGTGGAAGCAGCGGAAAGCAAAATAATCGGAAAAGACAAACGGATCATATTGATCCCGCTGGACTTAAAGGCGATGATTTGATTGCTTTTGGATAAAAAACCGAAAACCAGCTGTGTGCCCATAAGAACAGCCACCGGGAGCATTTGCTTAATGATAAAGGGCAGTGTATAGATAAAATAGCGGATGATGATGGTTGGGCTCACCCCGGCCTCATTGAAATCATTCAGCTTTCCCATGACGTCCACCAAAAGGAAGATAAAGATAAAGATCCCCAGGCAGAGCAAGGTTATTTTTAAGAATTCTTTGGATATGTAATGGCTGATGATTCGCACAATAAAATACTAACCAAGGTTAAAGGATTTGTAAATAAAAATAACAGATTAAGAAATGGATTTGATTTTTTTGGAAATTTTGTTTAAAAGTTGAACGTTAATTCATTTTTTTTCGAATACCATTTCAATTGCCGTGTTTTGTGAGCTCGATGACCATCAGAGAAACCATTGAAAAAAAGGAAAAGCAGGTCTTATCTCCCTGGGCGGCCTTAAGTTCAGAGAGCCGGGGGAGACCAATACCCGAAGAGGAATGTTCAATCCGAACTTCCTTTCAAAGGGACAGAGACCGGATCATCCATTCCAAGGCCTTTCGCCGGCTGAAACACAAGACCCAGGTATTCTTGTCTCCCACCGGTGATCACTACCGAACCCGGCTGACCCATACTTTGGAGGTTTCTCAAATTGCCAGGACGGTAGCCCGGGCACTGGGGTTGAATGAAGATCTTACCGAAGCTGTAGCCTTGGGACACGATTTAGGTCATACCCCTTTCGGGCATGCCGGAGAAGAAGTCTTGGATCAAATTGTTCCTGGTGGATTTGACCATAACCAACAGAGTCTTCGGGTGGTGGATCATTTAGAGAAAGGTGGAAAAGGACTGAACCTGACCCTGGAAGTCAGAGACGGGATTGAAAAACATTCCAAAGGAAAAGGGGATATCCTATCCCAGGACCCTTCTGAAAAGGCCATGACCCTGGAAGGACAGGTGGTTCGGGTGGCAGATATTATTGCCTATATCAGTCATGATATTGATGATGCACTTAGGGGAGGGGTAATTTCAACACCGGACATCCCGTCTTTTTGTTTGAGGGTCTTGGGGGATCGAAGTTCAAAACGTATCGATACCATGGTCCGGGACCTGGTTGTGAACAGCCTGAAAGACCCTTCCTCTGGGCTTTTAATAGGGGATGAGGTCTTACAGGCCATGGTAAAATTGAGGGAATTTCTTTATGAACGGGTCTATGATCTGGGCCGGGTTCATGAAGATTTTATCAAGGCCAGAAAGGTCATCATGGAATTATATCAGATTTTTCTTTCCGATCCCGGACTCCTAGATACTTATTTGGGGGTGTCGGAAAACCCTCCCAAAGCGGACCCGCAGAAGGTGACGGACTTTATTGCCGGTATGACCGACCGCTATGCCTTGAATCTGTATGAAAAAATATTTCTCCCCACAAACCCTGGGCCGTGTTGTAAGGCATTGAATAGGGTCCGCCATGGCCTCCCATTTCTGTTATAGAAGGGGAGACCATGGATCTTTCTTCTTTTCTGATTAACCGTGTTTCTTTTCGAAGTTGATCATAAATTCGGCCAGTTTTTGAGCTCCCTCGGCAGGCAAGGCGTTATACAGGGAGGCCCGAATACCGCCCACAGAGCGATGGCCTTTGAGTCCGAGCAACTTAAGCTTGGAGGCCTCGGCCAGGAACTCTTTCTCCAGGTCTTCATTAGGAAGTCTGTAGGGGATATTCATATTGGAGCGAGAAGCCTTTTCCACGGTACCCTTGTAGAATGAACTCTTATCGAGGATATCGTAGATGAAGCCGGCTTTCTGTTCGTTGAGTTTCTCGAGAGCAACCACTCCACCCAGGCCCTCGATCCATTTCACCACCTCATGCACCACGAAGATGGCTGTTACCGGACAGGTGTTGAACAGAGAGTTGTTATCCGCAAAGGTCTTATAATCGAGCATGGTTGGGGTATTTTCCGGTGCTTGGCCGATGAGGTCTTCACGGATAATCACCGCGGTCACGCCTGCCGGTCCCATGTTTTTCTGGGCACCAGCATAGATGAGGCCGAAACCGGAAACGTTGATGCGCTTGGAAAGAATGTCGGATGACATATCGGCGATGAGCGGTACGCCCTGGGTATCCGGGAAGGTGTGCCACTGCGTTCCTTCGATGGTATTGTTCGAGGTGATGTGGCAGTAGCAGGCCCCGGGAGTAAGTTTGATCTCAGAGGCTTTCGGCAGACGCGTGTATTTGGCCTCCTTAGTGGTGGCGGCGATATTCACCGCACCGACCTTTCTGGCCTGTTTGATGGCATTGTTCGACCAATTGCCGGTATCGATATAATCCGCTGTCTTTTCCCCCATTAAAAGGTTAATGGGTACCATGGAAAACTGAAGACTGGCACCACCCTGCAGGAACAGGACCTTGTAATTGTCCGGTATCCCCATGACCCGACGCAGGCCGGCTATGGTGTCGTTAAGAAGTTCTTCGAACTTTTTGTCCCGGTGACTCACCTCCATTATGGACATACCCGTTCCCGCGAAATTGAGTATGGCCTTGCTCGTTGACTCGAGTACCGGCTCCGGTAATACCGCTGGGCCGGCGTTGAAAATGTGCACGTCTCTGGACATAATTAACCTCCTCTGGTGTGATTACCTTTATTTATACTGGATTTTGAGGCAAAGATAAAGCGAGAAATTAATGAAAAGTTGGCCCTGATTTTTTAAGGGTCTGGAACCCAGGGTAGGCTTAATAATATATTGATAGAAATAGCAAACTCAATGATGCCTAAGTGGCGGAACTTATACTACATGACTTCCGCTTTTATTCCCGGCCATTATCCTCAAGAGATATCCATTACCTGAATACCAGAGGAACGGGTAAGGTCATGATGGCTACCACCTCCCTGATACCTCAGATTAGAGCCTTGGAAAAAATGAAAGCTATCCCCTTTAAAAATGAAGAGGTGCGGCGCAAGTTTCTCAGATAAAATGCTTTAAAACTATACGATTGGTGAAACGAATGGGTCAAACCATATGGTCTCTCTTCTCAAGCCTTGGGCTGCTTTTTTTTGCAACGAAAGCCCTATGCCAGGGGTCTTTCCACCAGTCGTATAAACGTATTGACATAATGATTTAGCATGATATATGATCCTGAAAAATCATCTGAAAAGGATCATAAAGTTCGTTAATCCTTTATAAGGTTATGCCCATGGAAAAATTTGAAGAAAAAATTATTGATTTGGTGGATGTCATTGCCGAACCCGCTCCGGAACGGATGAGGGAACTCCAGCCAGCCCCGGTTTCAAGGCCACAGGTGGAATCTCCGGCAAAAATTGAAACTAAAGATCTGGAGCCATTGGTCCAAAAAGAAGTGGAAAGGCTCCTTCGGTCGATGATAGATGAAAACATCCAAAAAATGATTCATGAAGTCCTGACTCAGGAAGTTGAAAAAGCGATCGCCCGGGAGATAGAAGGCCTAAAACGATCGTAAACATTTTGATAATCGAAGGCAAACCATTAAGGGGGTTAAGTCATTTAATCCCCTTTTCTTTTATATAGAAATCAATCAGGGTTGTGTGAGGCAGGAGCTACGAACACGAAAATATTATGAGGATTCAAGGCGGCAAGGGGTCAGGGACCGCAGGGCGTAGTGAAAGGCATTGAAATTGATAAAACGTAACTCTAGATTAGTGCCTTAATAAAAGGTTTACAATAGTCCAAGTGCCGTTACTCCCGCGAAAGTGGGAATCCAGGTTGAAAAGACTGGATTCCGGATCAAGTCCGGAATGACGAGACTGAAAAGTGATGCTGTTACACTACACTAGACCCTACGAATTCTGGAATCCTTGAGCCCAATTTTGTGATATATGGAGCAATTAAATGAAGATTCCTCAGTTAGCTAAAGGATATGAACCGGCTCAGATCGAAGAGGATTTATACCGGTTTTGGATCGATCAAAAACTTTTTCAGGCCGACGTGGAGGCGGAAGGCCCTCCTTTTTCCATGGTCATTCCCCCGCCCAATGTCACCGGGACACTCCACATGGGTCATGCCCTGAACACCACCCTCCAGGATATCCTGTGGCGCTATTATAAAATGAAAGGCTACAATGCCCTCTGGGTCCCGGGGACCGACCATGCCGGAATTGCCACCCAGAATGTGGTCGAACGGATGCTGGCCCAGGAAGGCCTGGACCGCCATCAACTGGGCCGGGAAAAATTTGTGGAAAAGGTCTGGGAATGGCGGGAAAAATTCGGGGGGATTATCATCAATCAATTAAAGCGCCTCGGAGCGGCTTGTGACTGGAGCCGGGAACGCTTTACCATGGACGAGGGGCTGTCCATCGCCGTCAAGGAGGTTTTTGTCCGGCTTTTCCAGGAGGGTTTGATTTACCGGGGGGACTATATTGTCAACTGGTGTCCGCGCTGCCGGACCGCCCTTTCCGATCTGGAAGTGGAGCATGAAGCCCATGAGGGCAGCCTCTTTTATATTCGATATCCTCTGGTCAACAGTCAAGGGGCCATTATTGTGGCCACCACCCGGCCGGAGACCATGCTCGGGGATACGGGTGTGGCCGTCAATCCGGAGGATGAACGTTATCAGGGTCTGGCTGGTCAGGAGGTGCATCTGCCCCTGACCCAAAGAAGAATCCCTATAATTGCCGACTCCTATGTGGATAAGAGTTTTGGGACCGGGGCCTTGAAGATCACCCCGGCTCACGATGTCAATGACTTTGAAATCGGCCGCCGCCATGGATTGTCCGTTCTTAAAGTCATGGATCCGGAGGCTCGTATGAATGAAGAGGCCGGCGTGTATCAGGGTATGGACCGCAAGGCCTGCCGCCAAAAGGTGCTTGAAGATCTGGAGGCCCTGGGGCTCCTGGAAAAAACAGAAAAATACGTCCATAATATCGGCCATTGTTATCGATGTAAAACCATGATCGAGCCTTATCTGTCCAAGCAGTGGTTCGTTCGGGTGGCCCCTTTGGCGGAAAAGGCTATACAGGCTGTGGAAAACGGGCAAACCCGGATTTTCCCGCGGAACTGGGAAAAGACCTATTTTGAATGGATGAACAACATCCGGGATTGGTGTATTTCCAGACAGATCTGGTGGGGGCATCAAATTCCGGCCTGGTATTGTGATGACTGCGGGGAGATTACTGTTTCCGTTAAACCCCCCCCCTCCTGCCCTAACTGCAAATCAACGCAGATTCGACAGGAAACCGATGTCCTGGACACCTGGTTCAGCTCGGCCCTCTGGCCTTTTTCCACCCTGGGCTGGCCCCGGGAAACCCGTGAGCTTCAAGTTTATTATCCCACGTCGGTAATGGTCACCGGTTTTGATATCCTTTTCTTCTGGGTGGCCCGGATGATGATGATGGGCCTTCATTTTATGGGTAAGGTCCCTTTTCGTCAGGTTTATATCCATGCCCTAGTGCGGGATGCCGAGGGCCAAAAGATGAGCAAGTCCAAAGGAAACGTCATTGATCCTTTGTTGATCATGGATAAGTACGGCACAGATTCCTTTCGCTTTACCCTCTCGGCCCTGGCGGCCCAGGGAAGGGATATCAAGCTTTCCGAAGAGCGGATTGAAGGCTACCGCCATTTTGTGAATAAGATCTGGAATGCCGCCCGTTTCAGCCTTTCCCATTTTGAAGACCTTAAGTTCGCGGACCAAGGACTGGAACAACCCCAAGATGCCATTAACCGCTGGATCATCAGCCGGATGCACCAGGTCATTGAAACCGTCGAACAGGGGATAACGGAATATCGTTTCAATGAATCGGCCCATGAATTGTACCATTTCATCTGGCATGAATTCTGTGACTGGTATCTGGAATTCATTAAACCCGTTTTATATAAGGAAGGAGAAAGCCGGGACAAAGAAATTACCTGCAAAACCCTCTATCGGGTCCTTTTGGCCATCCTGAAATTAATCCATCCTTTTATGCCTTTTATCAGTGAAAAGATCTATCAATCCCTTCCCGGGAGGGGGATAAGCATTTTAAAGGAACCTTTCCCGAAGACTGAGGATTTTGTGCGAGATGCCGGGGCCGAGAGGGAGATAGAAACCATCAAGGGCCTGATTTCTGAGGTCCGTAACATCAGAGGAGAAATGAATATATCCCCTTCAATAAATGTCGAAATCTGTCTGCGGGTCTCAACACCTGTCAACAGGACCTTGGTTGAAGCCCATCAACATAATTTTTTAATATTGGCCAAGGGTTCGGAAATCACCTTTTTGAATAATGATAAAAATCCGCCTTCATCGGCTTCCGGGATCTTTGAGGGGACGGAAATTTTTATTCCTTTGAAAGGGATCCTTCAATTTGATGAAGAGGAAAAACGGCTGGAAAAGGAACTGGCCAAACTGAGAAAAGAATGGACCCAGATCGAAAAGAAATTGACCAACGAAGATTTTTTGCAGAAGGCGCCTCAGGAGGTTGTGGACAAGGAAAAGGAAAAGATCTACTCCTTAGAGAAAAAGACCGAAAAGCTGGAGAGCCATCTGGAAAGGATTAAGGAATTGATGAAGGCCGGATAATTTTCAAAATTTAAACTTTAAAATTTGAAGTTCAGGGTAAGAGGAAAAAGATTTTTAGGGTTTATGAATCAATTGTCGGTGGTTTTTTACACAATTGTTATGGATGCCTTCCCGGAATTGCCCTGGGAATAAGCCGAGATAGTGGCTGTCCCGGTCGTAAAACCTGCCGTGTATTTCACCTGAACCTGGCCGGTTGAATCAGTGGTGACAGTAATGGAGGATCCAAGACCATTAGCAATAGGATCGCCATCCCCCAAATAGCCAGCTCCACAAGTGATGCTCACAGGAGTGCCGGCAGGCACAAGGTTGCCGTTATTATCTCTGACAATGACTGTAATGTAGGTACTGCTCCAAGTATAAACATTATTATTATATTGAGAGGCCTGCAGGGAAGGTGCAGCCGGGATTACCAGGACCCTGGGAATCGAACCGGATCCGCTACTGCCTGTCGGAGAGTTGCATCCTTGAAAAAGGAACAAGGAAACTGCCAAAATCCCTACTACAGTTCCGAAACTTTTCTTCAAGTTCATCCGCTTTCCTCCATTAAGATATTTGGTATTGTTTAATCCCTTCTTCATACAGATCCCCTCCAGCGGTATCGTTGATAACCACAGCCGGGAAATTTTCCACCACCAGTCGGCGAATGGCTTCAGGCCCTAATTCTTCGTAGGCAATGACCTCGGCGGCCTTGATGGCCCTGGAAATCAAAGCCCCGGCCCCGCCGGTGGCCCCCAGATAAACCGCCTTATACTTGATCATGGCCTCTTTGACTGCCGCATCCCGTTTGCCTTTGCCGATCATACCCTTCAAACCCAGTTCTATCAAGCGGGGTGCGTAAGGGTCCATCCGGTAACTGGTAGTCGGACCGGCGGCCCCGATGGCTCGGCCCGGTTTAGCCGGAGATGGACCTACATAATAAATGATCTGTCCCCGAATATCAAAGGGAAGAGGTTTTCCTGTATCTAAAAGGTCGATGAGCCGTTTATGAGCCGCATCCCGGGCTGAATAAATAACGCCGCTAATTAAGACCTTGTCGCCGATTTCCAGGGAAGAAACTATTTTATCGGTAAGAGGGATTGTTAAAGAAACCGTTTTAGGCATGTATTAATCCTTGTGGTGCAACCCAACAGTTTGTTGTTGATTGTTGATTTTTTCTCGCCGAACGCTTAACGCCGAACGTCCTTTTATAAAGTTACTTCCTTATGCCTGCTGGCATGACATTGCACATTAACTGCCACAGGAAGACTGGCGATGTGGCAGGGCAGCAACCGGACATGAACGCCTAAAGAGGTTGTTCTACCGCCCAATCCCTGGGGGCCAATCCCGAGTTTATTGATTAAACCAAGGAGATCCATCTCAAGTCGATCGAGTTCCGGATCGGGATTGGGGGTCCCGAGGGGACGAAGCAGGGCCTTTTTGGCCTGCAAGGCGGCCTGTTCAAATGTCCCTCCAATACCCACACCTATAATGGTGGGGGGGCAGGGATTCGGGCCGGCTTCTTTAACGGTTTCCACAATTTTCTCTTTTACACCGGCTATGCCCGCCGATGGAGGGAGCATGAATATACGGCTCATGTTTTCACTCCCGCCGCCTTTGGGGACTACCCTTATTTTGAGCCGGTCTCCCGGCACAACATCGATATAGATCACGGCCGGGGTGTTATCTCCGGTGTTGGCCCGGGTAAAAGGATGACAGGAGGATTTGCGAAGATATCCATCTCCATACCCTTGGCGGACTCCCAAATTAACTGCCTCTTTTAAGTCTCCTCCGGTCAAATGAATATCCTGCCCGATTTCCAAGAAAATGACGGCCAACCCGGTATCCTGACAGATCGGTATATGCTCTGTTCGTGCAATATCGGCGTTTTCGATCAGCTGTTCCAATATCTCCTTACCGACAGGAGATGCTTCGGTTTCCAGGGCCTTCCGAAGACACATCAGTACATCATCGCCCAGATTTTCATTGGCTTCAACACACAAGGCTTTGACGGCCTCGGTTATGGCTTTGACATCAATCTCTCTGATCATCGAGTCTTTTGAAGTTAAGTGTTTTTAAGCAAAACTCCTTCAATTACCTTCATATAGTATATAAGAATATATACTACACAATATATTGTGTGTCAATAAAAAATATTATAAAAAAATAAGGTTATTGAATATTGTCACCTTTTTCTTTATTTTCTTATGATGATAATCTCTTCCTTATTTTTCATCGGATTCATATTATTGTCGTCCAAGATTTAGGGGATCAAAGATGAACATAAAGACCGGATTGAAACCACGGCATTTTTACGGATGGATGAGCCTGATCGGCGTCATGGCGGCCTATGCCGGTTTATGCGGGGATATCACCTATGCCTATGGTGTATTCCTCCCGTCGGTGAGTCAAACCTTTCATTGGAGTCGTTCCGTCTTGTCTGGTCCTTATGTCCTCTACTTCCTTATCGGCGGTCTGTTGGGGCCAGTGGCCGGTATGACCGTTGCCCGATTCGGTCCAAGAAAAAATATTATCAGTTTCAATATCATCGCCGCCTTGGGTCTGTTCGGTATGTCTCAGGTCCATGCAATCTGGCAGGTCTATCTTTTTTTCGGTGTCCTGGGAGGGTTGGGTATTGCCTTTGGGGAATTTATCCCCCTCACCACGGTGATCAATAATTGGTTCATCCGACGAAGGTCAATGGCCATGGGTCTCTTCCTGGCTTCCGGCGGTATCGGCGGTTTTATTTTTCCGCCGCTGATAAGCCAGTTGATTTCCAGTTTGGGATGGCCTTGGGCCTGGGTCATCCTCGCCGGTCTCCACCTCCTATTGCCCGTTATTCTCGGCGGAATCCTCATCCGAAACCGGCCTGAAGGTATCGGCCGGCACCCGGATGCCATTCCTGATCTCATTGACCAAACTTCTTTAGATCATCCGGACCATCGAAAACCGGTCTATCAGACACCGAAGGAATGGACGGTCAAAGAGGCCATGCGAACCCCGGCTTTATGGATGATTACAGCCTTATTTTCGATCATCCTGTTCGTAAGTAATATGTTGACTACCCATCAGGTCGCCTATCTTCAAGACTTGAACTTCTCCCCTCTGGTGTCGGCTACGGCTTTGGGCCTTATGCTCGGCATGAGCATCCTCGGCAGACTGGCTTGCGGCCTTCTCGGCCTGAGGTTCGAAGGCCGGCATTTGGCCGTTTTCTTCCTGGTCTGTATGGGAATCGGGGTTATTTGCCTGATGCGTGCCCGAGAGATTTTCTTCGTTCACCTTTATTCCATACTCACGGGAATCGGTTTCGGTGGCATGATCGTCCTGATGCCCAACCTCTTCGGTGCTTACTTCGGACGCACCCATTTTCCCAGGATTGTCGGATGGACGGCGCCGGTGGTCACGCTGGCCAGCGCCGGCAGTCCGACCCTGGCCGGATTCCTCTATGATACCACGGGAAGTTATTTCATGCCTTTTTCAATCGCCGTCGCTTTTGTGGTAACCGGCATTGTCCTGGCCTTGGTGATGCGACCGCCTCAACTGCCAAGGACTGACCAAAAAGCGTCCGATCAATTTTTTACCCCCTAGACGATTTTATCGCTTATCCGGATAAAATAAAGGAGTTAAATTTGTTGATCTCGATGAAAGCAGACTTCTATATCCCTGTAAGCCGAAAATAATTTTTTACTTACCTGTCAAATTTGATGGATTCGTAACAAGTCGTTACCCTGATGAAAACCGGGGGCCAGAAATTTTTAACTACTTAACAATACTGGATTCCGGCTTTCGCCGGAATGACGAAAATAGGCTTTCAGCGACTTTTTACGAGTTCATTAAAGCTGTCGAACTTTCATTTTAAAAATATCGAGCATTTATCCGATAACCTGATGACTATTTTAAAACTTCAAGTCGAAAAAAGAGGGATTGTCAAAGGGCCTTATAATGTTTATTATAAAACTAGAAAATAGGTTGTTGGAGCAAGGTTATGGAAAAATTAGATTTTGAACAAGGGCCGATCCGTCCTCCCAGTGAGGCCAGGAGTCTGTTGATACGGTTAACCCGGAATTGTCCCTGGAATAAATGTTTGTTCTGCGGGGTGTATAAAGGCACCCAGTTTTCGCGCCGAAGTGTCAAGGAAATCAAAGAAGATATTCAAACCATCACCAAGATTATCAAAGAGTTGAAAGAGCTTTCCTGGCGATTGGGCAGCAGCGGACGGATGGATGATGTCGTGGTATCCCGGGTAGTTCGTCAACAGAACCTTTCCCATGCCTATAAGAATGTGGCTGCCTGGATGTACTATGGGGAATACACCGTTTTCCTACAGGACGGCAATAATTTAATCCTTCCCAGTGAAGACCTGGTGGAGGTTTTGAATTATCTTCATCAGGAGCTTCCCCAAATCACCCGGATCACTTCCTATGCCCGGGCCAAGACCGTCAGCCGGAAAACCTTTGAGGAGCTGACGGCCATCAGAAAGGCCGGGTTGGATCGCATTCATATCGGAATGGAAAGCGGTTCGGATGCGGTCTTGAAACTGACGAACAAAGGGGTAACCGCGACCGAACACATTGAGGCCGGAACAAAGGCCAAAGAAGCGGGGATGACGGTTTCCGAGTATTGGATGCCCGGCTTGGGAGGGAAGGGCCTTTCCAAAGAAAATGCCCTGGAAACGGCCCGTGTTTTGAATGCTATGAATCCGGATTATATCCGCCTGCGGTCTTTACGGATCCCTCAGGGGATTCCTCTTGCTGAAATGGTGGCCGATGGAACATTCATTCCCTTGACCGATGACGAAATGGTGGAGGAGATCAGACTGATGATTGATCATCTGGAAGGGATCGGAAGCACGATTACTTCCGATCACATGATGAACCTCCTGGAAGATATCAACGGGACCCTTCCACAAGATAAAGGCAAAATGCTGGCTGGCCTGGATGCCTATCTTCATCTCTCGGAAGAAGACCGCCTGGTCTATCGCTTTGGCCGTCGGGGTGGGGCCTACCGTTCGGTCGAAGACTTGAAAAATATGCTTTTAAGAAGAAGGGTCGAAGAACTGATTAAAGAAGTGCGGACCCAACGTCCCGAAGAAGGCGGGATTGAATCCTTTTTAGCTGAACTAAGTGCGTCACAATCTCTATAGAACGAAGATAGGATTCCAGGATTCGAGGATTCAAGGGTTTTAACTTCCAGGCCTTCCACTCCGCTCTGCGGTCCTTGACCCCCAGACTCCTTGAATCCTTTTTTAAGGCGTTATGTCAGGACCGCAACTTTACAATCAATATGGAGCTTATTTAACCAAACTTTTCGGCTGCCGGGTTCAAAAGATTTCTTTAGATGCCGGTTTGACCTGTCCGAACCGGGATGGGACCAAAGGGACTGGCGGGTGCATTTATTGTGACGACCGGGGTTCCGGAACTGGGGCCTATGCACAGATCCCTTCAATAAGCAACCAAATCCATCAGGGAATAAGCCAGTTGAAAAGACGCTATAGGGCAGAAAAATTCATCGCTTATTTTCAGTCTTTTTCCAATACCTATGCCCCGGTGGAAAAATTAAAATTTTTTTATCAAGAGGCCTTATCCATTGACGACGTGGTCGGGTTGGCAGTGGGGACCCGACCGGATTGCATTAATTCCGAGATATTGGATTTATTGGCCGGTTTCCAAAATTCCCACTTGGTTTGGATCGAATACGGTTTACAATCGTTTCATCCCCGGACTTTGGCAATGATCAATCGGGGCCACACCATTGAAGATTTTATCTGGGCTGTGGAAGAAACGCGAAAACGAAAAATCAATATTTGCGTTCATGTCATCCTGGGTCTGCCGGGGGAGGGATTGGAAGACTGCCTTTTCACAGCCGACCGTTTGGCGGAATTGGATATCCAGGGGTTGAAAATTCATTCCCTTTATATCAACCGCGGGACTTTATTGGAAACCTGGTATCAGCAGGGGAGATATCGTCCCATTCTCCAGGACGAATATGTAGATTGGGTCTGCCGGTTTTTAGAACGTTGCCCGCGTCATTGGATTATTCAGCGTTTAACTGGCGACCCGGATCCCGCAAAACTTGCCGCTCCGCTTTGGACCTTGAAAAAACAAGAGACTTTAAAGATGATTCGAGACCGGTTTAGAGAAACCGGCGGTTTTCAGGGGGCTTGGCGGAAAGATGAGTTGAATGAGAAGGGTTCAAGGCCTAAGGTTCAAGGTTTAAGGAAAACCATAGACCTTACACCTTAGACCTTAAGCCGGGAAGTTACTTGGACCCTATTGTCAGGGTAAAGGAGATGAAATGAAAAGAAAAACCATCTATTATGACAGCAAGGAGTTTCCCCTTTTAGGCCGGATTTATGTGGCGGCTTCAGAGAAAGGTTTATGCCATCTTTCTTTGCCGGCTCATCCGGTTGAATCTTTCTTTGAAAAGGTCATTTCTCGTTTCCAGCCCAACTTTCTCACCCAGAACCCAGACCCTTTTAAGGATTTGTTCCGCCAAATGGATCAATACCTGGCCGGACAAAAGATTGCTTTTAAGGTCCTCTTGGACATGGAAGGAACTCCCTTTCAACTCCAGGTCTGGGAGGCCTTGAAGGTCATTCCCTATGGAGAAACACGTAGTTATGGGGAAATAGCTCAAGCTGTTGGAAGTCCCAGGGCCAGCCGGGCTGTGGGTCAGGCCAATCATAACAATCCAATACCGATTGTGGTCCCCTGTCATCGGGTCATAGGAGCCCGGGGAGAATTAGTCGGCTATGGCAGCGGGCTGCCGTTAAAAGAGAAGTTGTTGAATTTGGAAAGAAAATCGATAAGATAAAGTTTTTACTTGCCCAATAACTCCTTTTCAATTATAATAAAATATTTAATAAATTCTCACGCTTTTTCGACCTTTGGGTGCATCTTGAATAAACGATGGCAACTTATTGAAAAAGCGGCGGAATAACCCAAAAGGAGGATAATATGTCTTATGTTTCAATGAAGCAGTTATTGGAGGCCGGAGTTCATTTCGGCCACCAAACCAAACGTTGGAATCCCAAAATGAAGCCCTATATTTATGGGGCCAGAAACGGGATTTATATTATTGACCTGCAAAAAACTGTCAGTCTCTTTAAAACTGCCTATGATTTTGTGGTGGATGCCGTAGCCCAGGGAGGATCGGTTCTCTTTGTCGGCACCAAGAAACAGGCCCAGGAGGCAATAAAAGAAGAGGCTGAGCGCTGCGGGATGTTTTATGTCAATCATCGCTGGCTGGGCGGGACCATGACCAATTTTGTGACCATTCGGCTGGGAATCGAACGTTTGAAATATTTGGAAGGGATCAAGGCCGACGGGACTATCCAAAGATTTCCTAAGAAAGAGATCATCAACATGGATCGGGAGTACGTCAAGCTACTGCGTAATCTGGGTGGAATAAAGGAGATGACTACACTACCCAAGGCCGTCTTTGTCATTGACCCCCGAAAGGAAGCGATAGCCATCCTGGAGGCCAGGAAATTGGGAATCCCCCTGGTATCGGTTGTGGATACCAACTGCGACCCGGATGAGGTTGATTATATCATCCCCGGCAATGATGATGCCATTCGGGCCATTCGCTTGATTACCTCTAAGATAGCTGATGCCTGCATAGAAGGTGTGGCCAAAAGAGAAGAGACGGTCAGGCGGATTTGGACAAGGAAGGCCGAATCGAGGAAACTATAGTCGGAAAGGCCGATTGGCAAGAGAAAGAGGGCAGAAGTCCCGCAAGTCCGGGAGGTCCGGAAGTGATTATCGTTCGAAAGTTAGAAGAAATGCCAACCGAAGGAGGTATGGAAAGTTGAATATTACATCGGAGTTAGTCAAGGCCCTCCGGGATAAGACCCAGGCCGGAATGATGGATTGCAAAGAGGCCTTAAAAGCGGCCGATGGGGATATGGAAAAGGCCGTTGCCTATTTGCGTAAAAAAGGCCTGGCCACCGCCCAGAAAAGGGCCGGACGGACCACTTCCCAAGGGCAGATCGGTTCCTATATTCATGCCGGAGGGAAAATAGGCGTCATGGTGGAGGTCAACTGCGAAACCGATTTCGTCGGCCGAACCGAACAATTTGGAGAGCTGGTCCACAACCTGGCCATGCATATCGCTGCGGCCAATCCGGTTTGTGTTCGCAGGGAAGAGATGCCCTCTGAACTTCTGGAAAAAGAGAAAGAGATCTATTGGGCTCAGGCCAAAGAATCTGGAAAACCGGAAAAGGTCATGGAGAAGATCGTAGAAGGTAAAGTGGAAAAATATTTGAAGGAATGCTGTTTGATGGAACAGCCTTATGTCAAGAACCCGGATATCTCCATTGCCGATTTACTGAATGAAAAGATCGCTCAAATCGGGGAGAGTATCACCATACGGCGCTTTACCCGCTACCAGTTGGGGGAAGAATAAAAAATATAAACTTCGCGGAATGGAATAATGGAGTAATGGAAGACTGGAGTGGTGGATAAAAAAATTCATTACTCCAATGCTCCATTACTCCAAGAGCAAAATGTTGAAATATGTTCTTTTAAGATTAAAGAGGCGGGTATCTAATCTATGGCCGGAATCAAAAGTAAATATAAAAGAATCCTATTGAAACTCAGCGGTGAAGCCCTGGCCGGAGACAAAGGATTTGGCATCGATGTCCAGGTCGTTCAAAAGACGGCCCGGGAAATCAAAGAGATCGTAACACTGGGGGTCCGACTCGGTATAATGGTCGGGGGAGGAAATATTTTTCGAGGAGTAGCGGCCAACACCCTGGGGATGGATCGGATTCAGGCGGATTATCTGGGGATGCTGGCCACCCTGTTCAATGCCGTGGCTATCAAGGAGGCCTTGAAAAACGAAAAAGTTTCGGCCCAGGTATTATCGGCCTTGCCGGTTCCAGTCCTGACCGAGGCCTATGTCCCTTCTTCGGCCAAGGCGTCAATGGAAAAGGGAACGGTCCTGTTACTGGCGGCCGGAACCGGTAATCCCTTTTTTACCACGGATACCGCTGCGGCCTTGAGGGCCGCAGAACTGGGAACGGAAGTGATCTTAAAGGCTACCCAGGTGGATGGGGTGTTTGATGCCGATCCCAAATTGAATCCCGAGGCCAGAATCTATCAAGAGATAAGCTATGCCCGATATCTGCGGAGTCACCTACAGGCCATGGATGCTACAGCCGTTTCTTTGGCCAGAGAAAATAAAATCCCGATTATCGTTTTTAACGGCCAAATCAAAGGGAATTTAAAAAAGATCATCCTTGGAACCCGCATTGGGACCTTGATAAAGGGGTAAGCCATGGTGGAGAAGGTATACAAAGAAACCAGAGAAAAGATGGACAAGGCCATAGAAGCCCTGAAAAAAGAGCAGAGCCGCATCCGTACCGGACGGGCATCGGTTTCCCTTCTGGACGGGCTTCGAGTTCAATATTACGGCAGTCTGGTTCCCTTAAATCAAGTGGCTTCCGTAGCTGTTCCGGAGAGCCGGTTGATTACCATTCAACCTTGGGATAATAAAGCGATCGGTGATATTGAGAAGGCCGTTCTTAAATCCGAACTGGGACTCACCCCGATCAACGACGGGAAAATGATTCGCATCAACATACCCCCTTTGACCGAGGAAAGACGCCGGGATTTGGTGAAGGTCATTAAGAAAATGGCTGAAGAATCCAGAGTGACCTTGCGAAATATCCGCCGGGAATCCAATGAATCTTTCAAAGCCTTGAAAAAAGACAAGACCATTTCCGAAGACGCATTTTTCAAGGGACAGGAAGAGGTTCAAAAGATCACCAACGACTATATAGAAAAAGTGGATCGGATCAGCGAGGAGAAAGAAAAAGAGATTTTATCCTTTTAAAGGCATCGTTAAAAGCCCGACATTTCGCCGAAGGCGGATTACCATTCCTCTTTCCTCATACCTATGAATCATGAAATCGATTAATCCGGAAAAAATACCCAGGCATATTGCCATTATTATGGATGGAAACGGCCGTTGGGCTCAGCAGAGATCCCTGCCCCGTGTTGCCGGGCACAGACAAGGTGTGGAGTCGGTTCGGGAAGTGGTCAGGGCCTGCAGGGAAGTAGGTGTATCGGTTTTAACCCTGTATGCCTTTTCGAAGGATAATTGGAATCGTCCCAAATGGGAGGTCAAGGCCTTGATGCAGTTGCTTTCCCGATATTTGAAATCCGAGATCGGGGAGCTGATAAAAAACGGAATTGCGTTAAGGGTGATCGGGGACCTTGAGAAGTTGCCGGAGAAACTTTTGTCCCAGCTGAAAAAGGCCATCGAACAGACCAAGGAGAACGAGGCGATGATCTTGAATGTGGCCTTAAGTTACAGCGGCCGAGAGGAAATCATTAGGGCCGTTCGAAATATGGCCGAATCGATTCGGGATAAGACCCTTTCTGTGGACGATATTTCAGAAAGGACCTTTGAACAATTTTTATATACCTCTGGTCTGCCGGACCCTGACTTGCTGATTCGAACCAGCGGGGAGTACCGGCTCAGTGATTTCTTGATCTATCAAATGGCCTACACCGAGATTTATGTCACCTCGATCCTTTGGCCTGATTTCCGTAAAAAGCACCTATTGTCGGCCATCCAGGAATTCAATAAAAGGGAAAGACGATTCGGTTTGACTGGAGACCAAATTCGCGGGAAAAGGTCTTTGCCTCACCGGAAAGGTTCTTGAGGAGCTGTTTTGAGTCGTATGCCCTCAACTAATCATGGTAAGCGAGTTCTTACCGCCCTCTTCATTATCCCTATTCTTTTTATCGGCCTCTATTGGGGGGGGCCTGTACTTTTCGTCTTTATAGTTTGGGCGAGCTTTTCTCTGGGGAATCGGGAATTCCTGCGTCTGATGTATGAAAAACCTGCGGTTTTTGACGTCTGGTTTTACTGGTTGATAGGAACGCTGACCATCTGGGCGGCCTATTTCAAAGGATTGGAAGGCCTTTTCATGGCCTTAATCCTAGGATCGATCTTCAGTTCTATACGGTGGATAACCTCCTTCTCGCAGCAGTTTCGATTTTATGAATCGATGGGCAAACAGGTTTTTGCCCTTTGGTATCTGCCCCTCTTTTTTCCGTTTTTAATTTTGATCCGAATGAATCTCCAAGGACTTTACTGGATTTTTTTCTTACTGGCCGTGAATTATTCCGGGGATATAGGAGCTTATTATGTCGGGAGAGGTTTGGGCAGGCACAAACTGGCCCCCACGATAAGCCCTCAAAAAACCATAGAAGGATCTGTGGGGGGATTGGCGGCCAATCTATTAATGGCCTGGGTTTTTCAACAGGTTTTTTTCTCTCGATATTCGTTGCTTCAGATGGCTGCCTTAGGCTTGATCATTGGTATTGTCAGCCAAGTGGGTGATTTATTAGAATCGATGTTTAAAAGGACCGCACGGGTGAAAGACTCGGGTTCCCTTTTCCCGGGGCATGGGGGTTTTCTGGACCGCGCGGACAGCCTGTTGCTGCCGGCGCCTATAGTTTATTTTTTTATTAAATTTTTTTAGATTGTGGACACCTACCAGGAAATAAAATGTCATTCCGGCGAAAGCCGGAATCCAGGTTAGTTTAATCTTCAAAAGTCCTGGATGCCGGATCAAGTCCGGCATGACAGTAAACGGACCAATCAAAAGCTTAGTTCGGTTTTTATTTTCGAACTAAAGAAAATAGATTCCAGAGATCAAGGACAGAGGAAGCGTTGAAAAATTTATCCGTCTTAGGCAGTACAGGTTCTATAGGGGTACAGGTTCTTAAGCTGGTGCAGCAGTTTGAAGATCAGTTTCGAATTATTGGACTGTCGGCCGGGAAAAACATACGATTGCTGAAAGAGCAGATTCTTTATTTTAAACCTCAATCGGTCTCGGTGGCTACCAAGAAAGAGGCTGATGACCTAACCGGCGGCGAATTTCCCGGGTTCCCTTTGAAGGTCCTTTGGGGAGACGAAGGTCATGAAGAAGTGGCCGCCTCGAAGGAAACGGACCTGGTGATTTCGGCCATGGTCGGGGCCATAGGATTACGGCCTACCCTGGCGGCCATTAAAGCCGGGAAGACCATTGCCTTGGCCAACAAAGAGCCTTTGGTGATGGCCGGGGCCCTGATCATGGAAGAAGCCCGAAAACACGGGGTGACCATTCTACCGATCGACAGCGAGCACAGTGCCATATTTCAAGTTTTGCAGGGACAGCAGAGAGAGGCTTTAAAACGGATTATCCTGACTGCTTCAGGAGGGCCCTTTCGGGACCTACCCCAAGAAGCCATGGGGCGGATTACCGGCCGGGAGGCCTTGAACCATCCCAAATGGAAGATGGGGCCAAAGGTTTCCGTTGATTCAGCCACCTTGATGAATAAGGGTCTGGAAGTGATAGAAGCCCAATGGTTGTTCGGGGTTTCCCTGGATCAAGTGGTGGTCTATATCCATCCCCAGAGTATCGTCCATTCCATGGTGGAATATCAGGACGGCTCTATCCTGGCTCAAATGGGAAATCCAGATATGATGATACCCATAGCTTATGCCCTTGCCTATCCCAATCGCCTGTCCCTGAACCAGACCTCCCTGGATTTGATCGGCCTGTCCGGTTTGACTTTTTTCCAGCCGGATCTGGATAGATTCCCTTGTCTGAGATTGGCCCTGGAAGGTGGAAGGATGGGAGGGAGCATGCCGGCCGTATTAAATGCCGCCAATGAGGTGGCTGTTTCCGCTTTTTTAGCCGGGGGCTTGCCCTTTCAGGGGATTCCTGCTGTTATCGAAGACACTATGGGAAAACACCAGCCTTTTTCCCCGATCGGCCTGGAAGAAATTCTGGCCGTAGATGCCTGGGCCAGAAAACAAGCCGGGGCCTGGATTGCTGAACATGGCCCGATTTGAAACGAAAATAACGTTCGTCGGTTAGTCCCGCATAGCGGGATTCGTCGAAAACAATTTTTATGTTTCGTAGCGTCCGCATAGAGAAGGTAAGAGGTTTTAGTTCAAAAACCCGAATATTGAATTTCGAACATCGAATTTCGAATCATGAATGGATTAGATTCTATGTAACTTCGACATTCAATATTCATTATTCGATATTCGACATTTTCTTGCTTGGTAGCGCTCGCTTCAGGCAGGAATGAGCCATTAATAGGATGCGGAATAACTCATTTTTACAGGTTGCTCAAAAAGGTTCAGATACAAGGCGCCCGAAATTCCGAGGAATGAGTCGTACATAGAAGTACGTCGCATAGCCTGCCCCGCCGAAAGGCGGGGAGGGATGAGGGCAATCCCGCCGTTGGCGGGATAGATGGGCCTTTTTCAGCAACCTGTTAATAGGAAGACTTCATGGAAACAATCATTTTGCAATTACAAAGTTTAAGCACGTTTTTTTTGGCAACAGCCGAAGCCCAACCTTGGTTTTATGGAATTTTATTTAAACTGGTGCCCTTTATTATCGTCCTCGGATTGCTGATCTTTTTTCACGAGCTAGGGCATTTCGGGGCGGCCAAAATTTTCGGCGTTAAAGTGGAACGATTTTCTTTCGGCCTGGGGCCTCGCCTGGTCGGTCTCAAAGTGGGAGAAACGGACTACCGGATCTCCGCCTTGCCTTTGGGAGGATATGTAAAAATGGTGGGGGAAGGCTTGGATGATGAGGTCTCTGAAGAAGAAAAAGAACGCTCCTTTTCTGACAAGGCTGTTTGGAAAAGGATGGTTATCGTCTTTTGCGGCCCTTTATTTAATTTCTTTTTCGCCCTGGTGGTTTTTTTCTTAGGCTTTTTTTTCGTCGGCCAGGTTATTCTGACCAGCGAGATCGGTGAAGTCAAACCCGATTATCCGGCCTATCATGCCGGACTCCGATCCGGAGATAAGATTATTCGAATGGCCGGGAGGCCTATCACCACCTGGAAAGAACTCCCTGAGATCGTTCGAGCCAATCCGGGGAAACCCATTCCTGTGGTCTTTGTCCGAGGGGAGCAGTCGTATGCAGCCGATATTACCCCAATTCGCAGTACGGTTAAAAATCTTTTCGGGGAAGATGTTCAGGAAACGGTGATTGGGGTCACGCCTTCCGGCAAGTTTTTTACCCAGGAGTTGGATTTATTGGAGGCTTTTCAAGGGGGGATAGCCCAAACCTGGGGAATTACTAAAATGACCGTGATCAGTTTGCTGAAATTGATTCAACGAAAGGTGCCCTTGGAGACCCTGGGTGGTCCGATTTTCATTGCCCAACTGGCCGGTCAGCAGGCCCAGGAAGGATGGACCAATCTTTTGTTTTTTACCGCCTTGTTAAGCATCAATCTGGGGATATTGAATCTCCTTCCCATTCCGATTCTGGACGGCGGGCATTTGGTCTTTTTCGGGATTGAGTGGATCACCGGCAAACCCATCAGCCTGAAAAAGCGGGAAATCGCCCAGCAGGTGGGAATGTTTATCCTAATCCTGCTCATGGTATTTGTATTTTATAATGATATCGTCCGCATTATTCAGTAAGAAATAGGTGTAAGGTATACGGTACAAGGTATAAGGTTCAGGACCCAAAGAGAAAAGCTTAAACCTTACACCTTGGACATTATACCAATCCCTTGGAACCTCAGATTTCAGCTAACTTAAAAAATCTTAACTGATTGAAAAGGAGAAGAACCTGAAAATACTGGCCCTGGATACCTCAACTGAGACCGGAGGAGTTGCCCTCCTGGAAGAGGAGATGTTGCGGGCTCAAGCCCAGATTCGGGTGGCCAAAACCCATGCCAACCAGTTATGGAAGACCATTTTTTTTCTTTTGGAACAGGCCGATTGGGGCTTGAATGATATTGATCTTTGGGCGGTATCCATTGGTCCGGGAAGTTTCACCGGCCTGCGCATTGGGATGGCCACCATAAAAGGCCTGGGCCTGGCCACCGGGAAACCGGTTATGGGGGTTTCAAGCCTGGAAGCCTTGGCCTCTTCTTTTCCCTATTGTCCTTATTTGATTTGCCCCTTGATTGATGCCCGCAAAAAAGAGGTTTTTTGTGCTTTTTTCAAATCGAGTTCTGAGGGGATTGTGAAAATGATTGGAGAACCAAGACATATAAACCCCCAAAATTTGGTTCGGGAATTTAAGGATCCCGTTCTCTTGGTGGGTAATGGGGCTGAACTTTACCGGGATCTTTTTAAGGAAAAACTCGGATCCATGGCTTTGTTTCCCAAACCCCATCTGCATCTAATCTCTCCGACAGTCCTTGGAATCCTGGCCCGATCCCAATTTTTGCAAGGCCGACCAACTTCCCTGGAAGACATTCACCTCCTCTACATTCGATCCTCGGATGCCGAATATGATAAGCGAGAGCAACCATCTCCGCGGGTTTTTGCGAATTCACCTAAGACTGAGGAATAGCGAACGAATGATTCAAAGTTCATGCTATTCGCTCATTAAAACGTGATCAGTTACAAAAGCCGCTTCAGGCTAAAGGAATTCAATCGGGTATCCACTATCCCATTACCGGGCCTTTACAGAAGGCTTATGAGGACCTGGGTTATAAAAAGGATGATTTCCCTCAGGCCGAGGAGGCTTCAAAAGAAATACTTTCCCTTCCTATTTTTGCCGAATTAACTGAGGCACAAATCTCGGCCATATCCAAGGAGATTTATGAATGAATTTTCTTACTTCACTTTCTGTCTATTTTTACTTGACAAATCCTAACGGATATGTTGATATTTTAACCGGGGAAATTGGAAACTCAGCCCTTGGAGGGGAAGTGATCCAGGAGCAGGGGGATTTATAATAGGGGTTATTAAAATCTAATGTCAATACTAAAATGTCAATACTAAGAGGAGGTGATGGAAGTCTACATTAAATGTTTTAAGACGTTGTGGCTTAGTTTATAAATTTGTAACTAAACCAAATTAGAAAAGGAGAAAACACGATGAAAAATTTGAAGAAAAAAGGAATGCTTGGTGGGGTTTTACTCCTCGCAATCTTTTTCGTCATATCCGTGGCCGTCGTCTATGCCGGAGATATGAATTCCACTCGTCAAGAGGGAGCCTTAACGATTAAAAATTTCCCGGCGGATCTTGATTTTAACAATCCGCCAGTCCCAGCGGGGGCTGCCAGCCTGGCCATGAATCTAAACGACACTACCAAGAGTGAGTTGGCCAAACAATTGGCTAATTCTCTAACGGACCAACAAAAAACCAGCATCAAAGGGTTGTTGAACGCCAACCAGTCTCTGGCCCCTAAGATTACCTTGGGCGATGTAAGTGATCTAAGTGCCGAAAAAAGCAATAGACGTAGCCATAATTTTCAAAAAGATGATGCCAATTTGACCCAAATGGCCAACTGGAACCAGGCCATGACTACAGGGCTGGCCAAAATCCTGACCTCTTCCCAGAATAAACTCTTTCAGGACTCGCTGTTGCCGTCCTCGAGTAAGGCCGGGATTCAGAGCCCAAAGTATTCCACCTACTGTTACTATGCCTATTATTACCAGTATTATAGTTACCTTTATGCTTATTATTGGTATATCTACCAATACTATACTTACCTAACGGTCAGTGACCCTTATGCCTATCCCACATTTTTGCTAAGCTATTATGGTTATTTATATTCCTATTATGGCTATATATATTCTTATTATGCCTACTATTATGGTGGCAGCTATGAATATTATAGCTATTATTATATAACACACGCCGCGGGGTTTACATATTGGGGCGGCTATGGCCTTTCCTATGAACTCTATACCTGGGTTGACACTACCTATTCTTATTATGCTCAACTTTATGGGTATTATGCCTGGTATTATAATGACGCTGATGACGCTTATTATTGCTACGAAGGTTATTAATAAGTTTGTTTAGGGATCTAAAAAGGGAAAGGAAGCGATCCGTTGCTGATCGGACCTCTTCCTTTCCTCTCGATGACTATCAGAATCAACAGTGAGGGCTTCGGGCTTAAGCCCGTGGGTAGCTAAGGATCAATCAAGTTTACCTCCCCGTTGAAATACAATTCGTTTCCGATTATATTATTATATAAAAAAATTACTGTCCCGGTATTATTTTGCTCCCCAAATAATAAGACCCGCTAGGGCTGAATACGAAACTACCTCAATCAAAGGAGATTGACCATGAAAATCACAAAAAAGAGATTTATTATCCTTATGTTAGTAGGGTTGATGGTGATCACTTTTTTTGCCTTAAAATCCGAAACTCAGGCTTCTGAGAATCTTTATTATGCCACCGTAGTTTCAGCCGGTCCATGGGCGGGCAATGCCTTTATCTGTTTAACAGCAACTAATGGGAGTTTTACGGGTCAATATATGGTTGCCCCAAGTGGCCAAGCGAATCAATTTTTGGCGACTGCCCTGACGGCAATGTCCTTAGGAAAGTATGTCTTGATTTTAGCGGTATCCGTCAGTCTCACCATATCCTACCATTGATTTATTTTTTATAATCAATTAATTAATCAAGATCGGCGGTTGAGAAATCCTTAAGAGCTAATACCAGCAGCAGGAGATTTAGATGACACTTAAGGTGGGAAAGTCAGGATTTGACGCTACAGGCATTGTCAAGTTTAATGGCGACTTCCTTCCTGAAGTCCTCATCAGAAGGAAAGAACCAGTAAGAACCGGTTACCCGCGGAAGCGGAGTGGGAGTATGCGGCTCAGGCGGGAAGTACCTCAATCTTATATAAGGTGTTGGTAATGATTTCATAGATGTCCTCGACCTGTATTAGGTGTGAGCGTGGTTAAGGTGAATTCGTCACAGATCAACAGGTCGGGAGTGAGAAACCATGGCCCAGACCACCCAAAAAGTGGGGATAGACCATGGCCTTATTCCCATGTTTAGGCTGTCCAACTACATGGGTCCAAGACCCAGTGCTTAAGGAGATCAAATATGAAGATGGCATCCCTTCATTTTTCCAACCCAATAGGCGTGTTTTTACTTGCTCTTATCATCCTCCTGGGTCTGGTGGCAACGCCATGTTTATCGGGTCCCGTTCCTTCCATGGTAAGGCTACCCGGTCATGTCCCGGCAAAGGCTATAGCCAAGGCCAAGTGGATAGAGAGGCTGGATTCCAAAACCGAAATTTCCCTGGCTTTTTCTTTGCCGCTGCGCAACCAGCCAGAGTTGGACGGACTGCTGAAACGTATCTACAATCCTACTGATCCGCTTTATGGCCACTATCTAACCTCCCAGGAGTTTACCGACAGATTTGGACCTACACAGAGCGATTATGATACCGTCGCTGCCTATGCGACAAGCCAGGGACTTAAGATAACCGGGACTCATCCAAACCGTATCCTTCTGGACGTATCGGGCACAGCAGCCGTGATTGAATCTGTCTTTGGGTTGCATCTTAATAATTATCAAGGGCCGGATAACCGAATATTTTATGCCCCTGACGATGACCCTCAAGTTCCCGGTTCCATTGCTTCCCTTATTGTCGGCCTGATTGGTCTGGACAATGCAGCCGTCCGGCATACCCATAGCCGCCGTGTTTCTGCCGAGGGATTTTCACCAAGATCGCCTCAGCCGAAAGGAACAGGCACCGGTATCTATTTGAGACCCAGCGACATCCTAAAAGCTTACAACCTCACCGGCGTATCGGCCAAGGGGTTCGGCCAAACGCTTGGCTTATTCGAACTCGCCTCGTACACTTCCTCTGATGTGAGCGCTTATGCGAGTTATTTTGGTTTGCCAACGATAACGCTGCAAAACGTCCTGGTTGACGGCGGTCCCACCTGTGGTCCTCCCCCCTACGCTTATTGTCTTTGCGGCCACTGTGGTGAGGACGAAGTGACACTTGACATTGAACTTCAGATGGCGCTGGCTCAGGGTGCGAGCAAGATCATGGTCTATGAAGGCCCGAACACGGATGCGGGGACGGTGGACATTTATAACAGAATGGCCACAGATAACCTGGCCAAACAGATGAGCACGAGCTGGGGGCTTGATGAAGGGGATAATTCCTCGACGGTTCTCAACAGCGAGAATACCATCTTCCAGCAAATGGCGGCACAAGGGCAATCCATCTATGCGGCCTCGGGCGACTCGGGCGCCTATGACAATAGTATTACTCTCAGCGTCGATGATCCTGCCTCTCAGCCTTATATGGTTGGAGCGGGAGGGACAACGATTTTTGTCAACTCAGACGGGTCATACAATCATGAAACAACCTGGAATGACTCTTACGGGGCCAGTGGCGGTGGTGTCAGCTGGGTATGGTCAATTCCCTCTTGGCAACAAGGAACTGGAACCGCGGCCTCAGCTACCATGCGGAACGTGCCGGATGTTTCGCTCAACGCTTCCGTCGCAGATAGTCCCTATTATGTTTATTATGAAGGCGCCTGGTGGCTTTATGGCGGCACGAGCTGTGCTGCTCCCCTCTGGGCGGCTTTCACCGCGCGCGTCAATCAGCTACGCGCTGCTAATGGGAAGGCAACGTTGGGATTTGCCAATCCTTTGATTTACCAGATTGGGAAAGGCGCAAATTATCAAACGGATTTTCATGACATCGCCGACGGAAGCAACAACCTGTATTATTCGGCCAAAAAGGGTTATGACAATGCTACCGGATGGGGTTCTTTCAATGGAGCCAATCTGTTGGCCGATCAGACGCTTACAGGCTCTAAAACCTCTGGCAAGGCTATGCCCTGGCTGTTGTTGCTGCTTGGTAAATAAAGGGATAGGAGCGGGGAAAATTACTGAACGAAGAGAACAACGTCCTGTTTTACTAGGCTATAAAACAGGGGGACACTTCTTGTATTAACTATTTTTCCGTAATAAGGCTAGGCCCTCTAATTCAAGTAAGAATTTTATAATCGGTCTTCCTACCTATTTGGTCTCTGAGCTTTACCGGCATATCGGTCAGTTCAAAGTGGAGAGGGTTTGGCTCAAAAAAAGTCTCAAATGCTCCAGTAGAAGAGAAACGAAAATTGATCGATCCAGGAAATACTCAAATTCCCATTGATAAACAGTGCGATCTGTTGGAGCTATCTCGATCCTCGTGTTATTATGAGTCGAAGACGGATGACAGCTACCATCTGTGGCTCATGACCCTGATTGATGAATAGTTTACCCGGACCCCATTTTATGGAGTAGACTTGATGACCGCCTGGTTAAGGTTACTGGGACAGAGGGTGAATCATAAGCGGATGCGATTAATACGCCAAAGGGGTCTGGAAGACATTTATCCGAAGCCACGGCTCAGCCGATCCAACCAGGCCCACAAGAAGTACCCTTATCATTGAACAATTTGATTATGATTATCCCGATCAGGTTTGGTGTGCGGATATTACCTACCTCCGTATGCTTCACGGATTTGTCTAACTCGTGGCCATCATGGACTGGCACAGTCGCGATGTTTTGGCTTGGGAAATATCGACGACCCTGGATACGATCTTTTGCCTGGAGTCTCTGAACCAGGCCCTAGAGTCTCCAAACCGGGAACTTCAATACCGATCAGGGCAGTCAGTTTACCAGCCTGGAGTTTACTGGTCGGCTGGCTGGATCAGCATGGATGGCCGAGGATGAGTATTCGACAATATCTTTAAATCCTTTGACTACCGATAGCGGTGCCTCGCTCATTGATCGTAGCTCTCTATAGGCCGAACTCAGCCGGTTATACTGATCGGGACGGATTTGTTTTTTCTCTAACCCCATCCCATAAACCCTTTAACATCATACGACCCTGCTCAAGGCGATCCCGAGACACCACCAAAAAGAAAAAGAATATTAAAGTAAGTCGGATCAAATCGGAAAAATCCATTTCCAAGGAGCATAGTTCCTTCGGTAAAGGAGAATACTATTGCGAAACATATAGTAATGCCGCAAGGGGCTATGAAGGGCGATATAACGCCACCGGCCCAGCCAAAGGCGGATGGCGGCGCCTTTACCCAGGCTGTGCTCCATTCTCGCCTCGCCAAGGCCATAGGCACGATAACCCCGCGAGGCCGCCCTAAGGAACCATTCCGTATCCACATGATCGGTGAACAACTGCTCATCCATTCCACCCACTTGGTCTAAGGTAGCTATGGGTATCAGGGAGCCGGAGGAGATCAGAAAATCGACGGGAATAGGAGCCTTATCCAGTTGATCGCAATAGATGTGCTTGAATCCCAGCCAGCCGAAACGCACAAAAAATGAGGTGTGGTTGGTACGAGGATCCTGGTAGCCGGGTCCCACCGCCGCCACCCGTTTGCCTTCCGATTCCAGTTTCAGACAGGCGTGCAACAGTTTTTCCACCATATCCGGAGCCGGGATGCTGTCCTGATCCAGCAGAAGTACATGCGTACATCCCCTGGTTCGCATCCGGGCAATTCCTATATTGTGGGCAGCGGCGACTCCCACATTCTGCCCTTGGGGGAAAATTTCCAGTGAGGGCCATTCCGCTGCCAGGCCTTGCAGGAAAGAGCGTGTGCTTTCCAGGGCTCCGTTATCAACCACAGCCATATAAGCGACTTGCCCCACCAGTGCCCGCAGCAGACGGCCCAGCACTTCCTGCTCAGGGAGGTAGATCACGATAACCGCGCCAACGGCCCAACTGTTATTCTGTTTGGTCATAAGGATTTCTTTACCGCTATTTCCAAAGGTCCTATTACATTCATGTTGGTCTCTGATCCTTAAATTAATTTAATAACGGGGTAAGCCGTCATCTTCGCTCCTGGCCGCATCAATATTATCCGAGAAACAAAGAAAATCAGGCTAGGTTAGCAGCCTGGCCAAAGGACCGAGGCGCAGCAAGAAGATTTTCGAGAAAGCCTTAGATAGAGGTGAGAGAATGACATTAGTCTTGGAATAGCTACATTTCTTGCAGTTGTAGTTGCACCGCTAGGATATCTCAATGGTTTAAAAAATCAACTTTTTAAAAATGAGCTATTTGAATTTAGTTGCTAAATTCCCACATGTTTCTTATTCAGTGATAAATGAATTTTATTTAGCATTTCTGCGGGAGTGTATAGATGCTCGAACGGCAGCCCAGTCTCCGCGCAGGATGCGGCCGGCAAAACGAAGAGGCTTGGTCATTTTCCAGGAACGCGACAATGTAATTCTGGTTAGTTCAGCTTTAAGTCCATGGACTCGAGCCTCACACTCGGCTAATGCCTGGTTAAGACCGACGATCTGTCCATCGCCTTCAGCAAGGGTTGTTATTTTTTGAATTAGTTCAAAATAATGAATCGGGAAATGAGTCTGGATTAAATTTGTTCTGTTTTTTAAAAAAGCCTTATCCGCTTTTTGGCAAGAGTGCCCTGTTGTGTTAAACTTTGCGATAACATTTTTAACATATTTCCAGTGGATATTTTCACTATTAAACCATTTCATGTTGAATACCCAGTCAGCCCACGAATCATACTCTGTTTGAAATTCTCCTAATTGAGTAAAAACATTTTTTTTGAAAAAAATGGCTTGTTGACAAATGTTTTTTTCCATCAATTTTAGTTGTGAAAAAGGCCCATCATATATTTGGTCTGTTTCGCCCCATTGAACATTACCATATATGACATCCAAATTGGAAACCTCAGGAGTTAAGATGTTTACTAACACATCGTTATCATAAAAAATATCATCATCACCCAGAAAATAAACCCATTCGCCGCTACTCCAATCAATTCCTTTATTCATTGCCTCATAAATACCGTCATCTTTTTCAGACTTCCATTTGATATGAGGATATTTGGCAGCATATTTTTTTATAATATCCAACGTGTTATCACTGGATTGACCATCGATTATAAGGTGTTCTTTGTTGATGTATCTTTGATTGGCAACACTTAAGATAGATGTTTCAATTGTTTTTTCTGAATTATATGTTGGAGTAATAATGGTGACTAAAGGTAATTTCGTCACTTTTTTCCTGACCTGGCCCTAGAAGTTATACCAGTTCTTCAGAGAGAGCAGCCGCATTTTCTAAACATTCTTGTGGCCGCCGTTTCATAGTTAGCTCCAGTAGCCTTCTAAAAATTCAAAGGTTGGCCTAATGACAAAAAGCTCCAGCAAGACCTGATCTTCTTTGGAGGCGTCGTCTCGGAATTTTTTGATGCCCCCCTTTTGTTCGGCAAATGAATGACCCATCGGTAAGTTGTTTTAAGATGGATTTTTTGTGGTCTGCCGGGCACCTTTCCACTTCTGTTACAAAAAGCTAAGTATAGTATGTAGGAACAATCAGCAACTTGTGCTTACTCCTTAAGTTTTATATCACAAAAATTAACCATTTACAACACTAAAAATTTACAGGCAAAATACTGGCTTATTTCAGGTACTAACGGAGGGCCATTAGGTAGGTTCTAAGATTGATCTTTTGGTTATTAACACCCAGTTTAGTTTCTATATGGATCTCTTTACCGTTTTTGAATCTTAATTTATATTCAGTCAACGGTCTTTGAGTGCCTGTCTGCTTAAGGTCTTCTATGGCTTTCTGCGCTCTGGTGCGTTGTTTCTTGTCGAGTAGAGAGGCAATATTCATTGAAGCCAGCTCTTCCCTTTTCATGGAAAAACTCTCCTGGTGAAGATCAATGAGGTCAGGCATTAATAAAGGGGTCAAGTTTTCTCTTAACTATTTATCTCGCTTATTCAATAAAATAAGCTTATTATAATAGCAAAAAATCGGGATACTTATTTATTCAAAAAAAGACGATCTGTTCAGCTATCATTTCAACCGGCAATTAAGCCCGGAAACCTGATTCAACAAGAAAAGAAATGTTAACTTCACAAATGACGAAGAAAGGTAAAAATTCAGTTATCTGGAAAGATAGTTACTGTTCACCCCAAAGGCGCAAGGGTCGCCGAGAGAACCATTGATAAGAAATTGCTTTTTATCTGGACTGTGCAAATTGATTACCGTTTGTAATCTAGTATAAAGAGTCAAAATTCAAAATCGACATTTCAGGAAGAAGTCATCATCACACTTGACGATGCTTGTATAGTCAAATCCTGACTTTCACCAGGTAGCTCTGGCGGCCATTAAGAACGAAGAGACCCGTAGGTGACGGGAGGAGTTGGTCTTTGTGACTATTCATTTTTATCACCTTAATATTTCACGATATTTCCATTTAATACAGAAACGATGATAAGGATGTGCCCAGTATCGATTCCAATAATAACGGCGAATAGAAAATGATTGGACGGCCTCTTCAAAGGCTTTCAGATGATTTTGGATAAAAGTTGAAACGGAAAACCGTTCTATCCTGTTAAATCCTTTTTGAACCAATTCCCTCCGTCTTTCCGGATTATTCCATAAATACTCTATTGCCCGGGCTATATCTTCCGATTGATGAGGATCAAAGTATTCCACGGCCTCTCCTCCGATTTCCGGGAGAGATGTGGTCCGGGAAGCGGCTATCGGACAACCAGCGGCCATGGCTTCTAAAAGAGGGATTCCAAATCCTTCAAAGAAAGAAGGGAAAATCATCATTCTGGCTCTGGCATAAAGGCCGGCCAGTTCTTCTTTCGAAATATATCCTACCATAAAAACCTGTTCCGATAACCCATATTCATTTATTTTATTTTTTAAAGGATACCCCTGTGTCATTTCGTGACCGGTCAATATAGCGTTAATCATAACCCTTCTTTTTTTAAGCAATTGAATGGCCTTAAGAAGTCCGTCATGATTTTTATGGAGCCATTGATTGGCCGGGTATAAGATGAATTCAGAAAATGGGACCGTTCTATTATTTTCAGCCCGTTGTCCTTTAGCGCTAAAAAAAATTGGGTCTATATAGGGGTAGGCCACGATAACCTTTTTGGTGGGAATTCGATGTTGCTTGACGATGGTCTCCTTGGAGAAACGGGATATAGTGATTACCCGGTCGGCAATTTGAGTCGAGCCGCGGTAATGGTAAGCTCTGTAATAAAGTTCCAGTTCGGTAAAAAAATGGGGATAAAAAACTTCCTGAATGTCCGGGATGGTAACAACCGTTGGTAAAGGCAAAGGCCTCGGCCACAGCGCCCCTAAAGGGCAGAAATAAAGATCCATTCGGTTAAGATGGTTTAAAATATCTTCTTGGCTTTTTAATAAGACCCCATTTTTCTCCCAACTTGTATTTTTTAATTTCCTGAGTTCGTCGATATTTTGTTCGGAGTAGAAAAAAATATATTCGTTCTCAGAACCATGATCCAGGACTTCATTAAAAAGATTTATAAAATACTGGTTCATTCCCCCTATGTTGGCCAGTAGCGAAAAACAATTTACCCCGATTCTCATTTAAGTATTCCTTTAAAAAATACCCATAGTGCCATATGATTTTATGATTGATTTTTTAAATTCCGCTGTAACCTGGGGGAGAGCTTCAAATACTTTAAGAGAGAGTCGACGAAACCATAACCAAATCTCGATACGTTATAATCAACCATCTGTAAAACAATCAGATCACTATTTAAAGCATCATTAATTACTGAGGCCTGAATATGTTGTTTTGAGAGCGACTCAGATTTTTCACATGGCGAGTCAATCGGTTGATAGTGAACTTCACGTGTGCTAAAGTAATTACTGGTGACGAGCCGTGAATAGGCGACTGATTCCATAAGCGAAAATACCATCTGACCCATAAAACTATCTCCGATTATCAAAATTTTCGGCTTGTAACCACCAAAAGACTCAATAGTCGGAGATGGATAGGGACTCGGGCGAAGGATGTTGACATCACTGAGGACATTGAGAAGCAGTAGACCATCTACATCAACCATTGTCGATTCTTTATAAACAGGACTGCCACAATTTAAGATAGGAGTATTCTTCAATAATTTTTTTGCATCATTGAGTAGATCACGCGCCACGATGCATCCTGCATAATAATTCCAATGGACACCCGAATAAGGATGAGTCTCAATTAATTCATGCATATAAAGTTGGCGAAGAAGCGGTCCAGAGTCAATAACGTTAACTTTAAGTTTTTTAAGTTCATTCCCAAGGCTTGAAATTTTTGAAAAGATATTGCTATCGGTATTTATAAGAAATCGCTTACCCAATCCATCTGGGTGTACATAGGCTTTGCTACTACTAATAACAACCTCGAAATGTTTGCCATTTTTTTCTAGTAATCCTTGAAGCTCAATAAGCTTGTGAGCAAATTCAACATATTGCTTCGATAGCATTTCGTGGTTGGTGAACTCATAATTCAAACTTTCAATCGACATTCGACTATACAACCCGTGGGCTTTTGTTGAATACAATCGAATTTGCGGTGCCTCAGAAAAGAGCCGAAAATTTATCTCATTGAAGATTCTAACACAAAAAGTCTTGAACCCTATATTATTATCAAATGTTTCTTCCCACCATCGCTGCAGCCTCTTATCGAACCAGCCGTGCACAATGCTGCCCGGCTTGGTCGTTTTTTTTTCAACATATCCGTAAAGATTTCCTTCCGGGATTAGCCGAAAAAAATACTGTAGAGAAGGAAGTAGAAGTAATAAAATAAATAACCCGGAAAGCACTATATATAATAAATCCTGTTTTTTCCCCATGGACTAAAACCTAAAATAAAGAAATGGTACATATTCTGAACTAAGCATTGCCATGACAGAGTACAAGAACAGTACAATTGTTGCGAGGAAAGTCGTAAAAATTTGAACACGTCCTCCGCCAATCGTCATTGACTCGCTCCATGCACTTGAGAACCAGGCGGGGAGCCTGAGATGTTTGCCGGGAACCTTAAAGAAAACAATGATTGAACCAATAACTAATAAGAATAACTCGCGATTTCCAAATAACAAGCCCCACGGCTGAAGACATGACTGTGGTTTCGAAAAACCGACCATCACTTTCATAAAATTAATGGCATAAGAAAGTGTTGCGGATCTAAAAATTACCCATCCAAATAGCACAATTATCATGGTCGCTGGGAAACGGATAAAAGATGGAAGATACTTTTTTGCTGCAGGCGCTACTTCTGATGCATATTTTTCGATGCACAAAAATAGCCCGTGGTACGCACCCCATACAACAAATGTCCAATTTGCACCATGCCAAAAGCCGGAAATGAGAAAAACAATCCATAGATTAACAAGAGTTCTTGTTTTTGAAACCCTATTCCCGCCAAGGGGGATATACAGATATAATCGCATCCAACCGGATAGGGTAATATGCCAGCGGCGCCAGAACTCAGTAATGCTCAATGAGGTATATGGCCGATTAAAATTCTCCGGAAATCGAAATCCCATCATACGACCCAGACCAATCGCTATATCGGAGTAACCAGAAAAATCGAAGTAAATTTGTAGCGTATAAGCAAAAGCACCTGCCCATGCGTACCAAATTGATAACTCATTCAAAGGCAGTGCAAATATCCGATTTGCGACTAGCCCTAACGGATCTGCTATCAGCACCTTTTTCGAAAAACCGATACAAAAGCGGAAAGATCCGACCAGGAATGCACTGTTTGCATACATTCTCCGATGAATTTGATCGTCGATATCGTGGTACAGAATTGTGGGACCAGAAATGAGCTTAGGAAACAAGAAGATATACAAGGCATAGTCATAAATACTTTCCGAAGGAGCTGCAGTTCCCTTGAAGCAGTCAACCAAGTAGCTGATTCTATGAAATGTGATAAAAGATATGCCCATCAACAGAGGGAAGTTCGCGTCCGCCATTTGACTGCTATACAACTTAAGTGGTATGAGGACCTCCGATACGATAAATGATGTATATTTAAATGCAATGAGGACTGCAACATTCAAAAAAATACCAATCCAGAGAAGGAGCTTCTTCTTCGAAAGCGACGATGCCGAGTTTGTTGATATCAGATTTGATATTAGATAATCAATGTAGACTGAAACTATTAATAAAAATACATAAACAGGCTCCGCCCAAGAGAAAAAAATCAAACTGGCAAGCAGAGCAATATGGTTGCGCCAACATCCTAGATTGGGTGCCAGATAATACGCCAGGAAAAAAATCGGTAGGAATAAGAAAAGAAACGTCGGGGTTGTAAATAGCATGGTATCTTATACCGGATTTATCAGTTTACTGTTATGGGGTTGTAAGAATGCAAGGCAGATGATTAGGGAGAGACCGGATTGATGTTTACGTTACATACCATCCATGCTGACCTTCGAGTATCCCGGTCCCCAAGGGAGGATGCCGTGTCATCGGTTTCAATGCTGATCTCGGCAAGCTCGCTTGGTGGCAAACCAATAACCCGAACAGACATAACTAGTGCATCGCCGTTACTTCGCAAAAAGATTTTCTGGCTCGATCTGTCTCGCTTAATGATCCATATGGGCTGCGAACAGGCAAAAGAAAATAAGAATGCTCTCTGATCTTCCAGCAGGGCGGAAGACACGAAGCAGAAAATAGCAAGAAAAAAGCGGCGTAGTTAATGCTAAGAAGTTGTACACGTTATACCAGTTCATTCAATTTCTTGGTCGAAATTTCTTTGCCATAACTCAAGACGAAGGGCTATTTTTAAAACTTATTTTAGACAAGATTGGTTTTTATCAAGTTGCCGAACCTTTGTTATCAAAATCAATTTATTCGTTAGTTTTATGAAATCAATAGCCATACTTCGAAGACATGAATCTTCTGTAGTTAACAACGGATTTTTAGACGTTATTCGCTCTGGGCTGAATTCCACTTTTGGTAAATAAGAATCTTCAATCGAATACAAATTCACGTTACCCAAAAAGTTAACCGCCAACATAATACCCCTGTAAGGCTCCAATCCCAAAGTTATCGAATCGTATTTTTTATTATCCAAAGATTGCAGCGCAATAAAGTCATTTGATGGCACATATAATCTCTCTCGTTGAACTAGTTGCTTAATGCCACCAACAATGACAAATAAGAAAATCAGATAAAAAAATACCTTCTTAAACATAACTTTTTGGAGCAAAGTAATTAACTCCGACTAGAAGTAATAGTGGAAAGGGAAAGTAAGAAGCAAACTTCCATTGTTGATAACCGTCCCCCGTAATATAATAAACCCCCAGATATCCAATTAATGCGATGACCGATAAAAACAATAATGAATCATATCTTGCTTTATAGAGCGATCGCTCTTTAATCCCGTAATTACGCAAAATAAATACAAAGCAAATCAAAGAAGTCAAAAACAAATATGTGATCCAGTTTGAAAAAACCGTTTGGTCTAGGGAATAGCTAATCAGCCCAATTAAGTTTCGAGGGTCTAAAAATGAGAGCGGCCATCCGGCCCGTACACTAGAGAGCACAAAAAAACGGCCTATCGCATAAGACGTTAAATCGTAATTAATCAATGCCCCGAGTAAAATTCCAACGGTAACACCAGTTATCGTCTTCGCCATTTCTTTCCAAGGCCTACATCCTCTCGCTCGACATAAAAAATAATTGAATACAACTATCGAGCTCAAAACGAATGCGATATATGGCACCAAAAGACCGGGATAAGAAAACACAAAACACACATATAATAGATAACCGGAAAGTATATTGTTTTTCTTTTTTGATGCCAAACCTTCTGATAAACCACTAACATAAATGGAACTCAAAAAACAAAAAGTTGCCGTCATTTGGGATAAAAAATTATTAGTAAAAATATAAACCCATAAAGGATTAAAAGAAAACACAAATGCCGGAATAAATGCTGCAAGCCTAGTAACCCCAACAACAACCTTAGAAAGCTCATAAATAAGCCACGCCAATAATACCGACAATGACAGCTGGAACAACATCACCGCCTCTATAGAATGACTTTTCATGGATAACTGCCCCATGAGTCCAAGCCAACTATATACGCCAAAACAGTCAATAACAATTTTTAAAAAATCGCGCCCACCTGCAATTCTCTCTAAATTGGATACCCCCATTACATGATCAGACATAAAACCCCAAAAATATACATCATTATTACCATGAGCCAAAATATGGTATGGCTTGTCATTTAAAAATCCAGCCCAAAACAAAATCAAAACCAACTCGATAACAAAAAGTGGAGTAAGCCTTTTTTGAAAATCCAAGAATAGGGAAAATATTTTGTTGAGCGCAAGCTTTTTTCGATTAATATTTATAAGCGCATAACCCACAATACAAAGCACAAACAGAAAAAATGTTGGCAATATGATTTTTGAATTTCCGGATTTGTATAGCCACCATGCCAATGAAGTATAAAACACATATCCGACCAATATTTTTGTTACAGTAGGAATCCTAATTTTTGTAACTTTCTCTGCAAAAAGCCCAACAGAGCCAAACAGCAAGAAGCCAAGGTTTATGTAAAAAAAGTAAACTGTTAGCACCTTGATAGATGTAAGTCCAAGGTAATAGTTGGCCTGTTCAAACATTCTGTAACACCTCTGTCAATGTTTCCAATGACAAATGAACATAAATAAATTTCATTGATCCGTCCAAAAGCTATGAAGGAGAAACGTTACTGGCGAAACCGTACAAACAACTAATTTAATACCATCATATAGTGCAAGTCGTAGTACTAAGCGGTTTCAGAAACTGCCACAGCAAGAAAGCATCCAATTAAAGTAATCAAAACAAAACGTTGAAGATTTATTCTGCGCAGCAGGATAGAGAAGCTCCAGAAGGTATTGATCATATAAGAAAAGACCGTTGCCACTCCAAACGCAAATCCATTAGCAAGGGACGGAACATGCAGCACGAAATTAAAAAAATAGATTGCAACGGGCACATAAACTGAACAAGCAGCCTAGAGATTGCAAAGCGCCATGCTTGTCCTATCAGCAGAGTAGACGTCATCTCACGAGTGCTCAGATTGAAGAACACACAGCAACGAGACGCCGAATGGAAGGTTAAATTTCCCGATTATGAAGCGTTCTAATCCAAAAAGACCGGCAAAAAGTTGGTTGATGGGTGCAGGCAGGATGCCGGTGCCGCTTGCTGATGAGTTACCGAGCAACCTATCCTTGAATCGCACGAAAGCCACTAGTGGGAAAAAAAAGGTATTAAAATATGTGAGCTTGGAAGGTTTAAAACCGGAAGCCAACACTTTCTGACGCAACTCCGCTGCAGAATAGCGCCGCTTGTGGTGCAAAAATTTATCATGAGCGCCCCAAAGCCAGTGATAGGCGGGTACAGTTATCAAAACCCTCCCTCCATCGGACAGGAGCCCTTTCACTGTGATGAGTGTTTCTACGTCCTCAGCAATGTGTTCCAAAACATCAAAAAGGCAAATGAGGTCAAATCTCTCGCCAATGAATGGGATGTCTGTTGGACAGAAACCGGGTCGGATATCAAAACGAAAACCAGTCTTTCTCTCAGCTATCGAACGAGCTGTCGCATCCATCTCCAGAGCGCTGACCTGCCCAAAGGAAGACAACATTTCCAGATTTCCACCTGTGCCTGAACCTATTTCGAGAATTCTTGCGCTGGGTGGCAACTCGAAGGCTCCGATGATATATGACATTATGGCTCTTCTTCCAATGAACCACCAATGACGAGCCTCGGTATCCGCCATTTCCAGATATGCATCAGGATTCATTGTTGGCTTCGTGATGCTTGCAAATATCGGCCTTGTAATGCTTACGAATAAGGTAAACTGGTCGCTGCTTTGTTTCCATGTAAATCCTTCCCATATATTCACCAAGAATGCCAATACCGACTAATTGAAGACTTCCAAAAAACAAAATAGCAACCAATAAGGACGCATAACCAGGAAGATCTACACCGCGTATTAACGTTCTCAGAATAATGAACATGGCATAGGCAAAAGTTAAAAGAGCGCCAGCGCTTCCAATGTAGGTCCATACCTTGAGCGGTGTAGTGCTAAAGCTTGTAATACCTTCAAGCGCAACGTTCCAAAGCTTCAAACCTGAAAACTTGGTTGTACCTGCTGCACGTGAATTTCGCGTGTAATTCACTGTTGTTGTTTTAAAACCAACCCAAGAAAATAAGCCTTTCATGAAACGCTGCCGCTCTGGGAGTTGCTTAAGGGCTTCGACTACGACCCGATCCATGAGGCGGAAGTCACCGACGTTTTCAGGGATTTTGGTGGGAGAGAGTCTGTTGTGAAACCGATAGAACATCTTAGCCGTTTTCCGTTTGAGGAATGTATCCGAACTTCTATCTGTTCGGCAAGCAAGCACAACTTCTGCCCCTTGCTGCCATTCCTGTATCAAAGTCGGGATCAATTCTGGTGGGTCCTGAAGGTCCGCATCGATCGGTATAACCGCATCACCCATAGCAACATCGATACCTGCCGTAAGTGCAGGTTCCTTACCGAAGTTTCTTGAGAGTTCGATTACATGGAACCGCGGGTCTCGGTCAACTAGTTCTATCAACTTCTTCAACGTGTCGTCACGACTACCGTCATCTACGCAAACCACCTCGAAGTCAAAGCCTAGAATTTGGTTGAATATGGAGCAAATAGCTTGATAGAAGTATTCAACCCCTTCGACCTCGTTATAAAAAGGAGCAACGATTGAAATAAGCTTGCGTTGTATGGACATAAAATAACCCTTACCCGTGAATCCAAGAAATTACGGCTTTTCGTATTGCCGCCAAGACGCACCAATTCTATAACAATGCAGACGTAAGCGACCTAATGCCGACTTGCAAAGCTATCAATGTCGGACTACCATTTCTGGAAAAACGTTGTTATACTTCCGCATGCGCATAGTTAGAAAGTTTTGAAATAATGGTTCAGAAGTCAATTTTTTAAAAACCAAGATTTGAAATATTCGCCAGCTTTTTATTGCAACGTCCATTTTAAAGCTCCCCGAATTCAAGTTCGAAGTGCAACGCTTGAGGCTGCAACTTCAAGAGGAGTTTTAAATCCCAGGCACTTCCTGGGGCGACTGTTCATCAGATATTCGATCTGTTTAATTTGTTCTTTGTTAATTTTACTGAAGTCCGTACCCTTTGGCAAATACCAACGGATAAGGCCGTTAATGTTTTCATTGGTACCCCGCTCCCATGCTGAATAGGGATGGGCAAAAAAGCATTTGATGCCGAGCCTGGCTGTCAACTCTTCATGCTTGGAGTTCTCGGTACCATTGTCCAGGATCAATGTCCTTCTGCCAATTCCCGAAAGCTTTTTGAGATGTCGCCTTACTGGTTTCGGCAGCGCCCTTCCGATCAAACTTGGAGAGCAGGAGGAGTCGGATCTTTCTCTCGGTCAAGGAGTTTAAAGCCGCCTTACTTTTCTGGGAGACTAGGCTATCGCCCTCTCATTGATCGTAGTGAAGGCGACGATCAACGAGTTTGGGTCGGGCATCAATTGAAAGTCTATTGGGAATCTTGGTTTTTCGCTCTTTTCTGCCGAAGCCTTTGGATCTCCGTTTCTTGTGGGCACGGCGTAAGTCATTGATCAACTCCAGTTTATCATGGGTCTGGGGATAATAGATATACAGGTAGATGGTCTCATGGTTGATGGAATATCTAGGATTGTCAACCCTTAATTGTCTGGCGATTAACTCCGGCGACTAACCTACGGCCATCTTTTTTCGAACATACGGCTCGATCAGGCCATTCTTGAGCCGCTGGTGCGTATGGGCTGATTCTTTCGATCATAGGATCGAGCCTGCGTCCGGCAGGGTGTATAGCATTTATATTCGGGAGTGGAGTTTTGTTTGAGTTCTCGGGAAATCGTGCTTTTGTCCCGCCTGATCGCTTCTCCTATTGTCCCGAGTCTTTTCTACTCCCAGTGCAGTTAAGGAGAGCTACCTGCTCACGTTCGGCTTGGGATACCTATTTGTATTATTTTGCCATAGACATTTAGGATAGCATAAACCTTTCTGCTTTCCCAAATATTGCATTTTACTAATGAACTGGCGAATTATTTAATAGAAATCTTCATTTCAAGGGGCTTACCTCCCTTCCACACAAACCAAGCGACGGTTTCCTGTACCATGCATAACTGTATTATATATTCTCCTGGTTTTGGAAAACCGATAATTTCAAGATTTAGTAAAGTAGATTCTCCTGGAGCCAAATCTTTTGTTAGATAGGCCCGACCATCTTCAGCAAGTTCTTTCCTTTCACTGTCCAACCAATGGTAGGACAGACCCACTGGTTTTTCTCCTTTTGCCGGCCAAGTCTCATTTCCAGTATTTTTTACCGTGACAGGAATTGTAACTTTTTCACCAGCCTTTAAGTCGGACAACTTAGCAGAGGTTGTTATCTCTTGGGAGAAATTCTTTAGACTCGGTGTAGATTCCTTTTTTGGGTTGCACCCTGGCAGAATAGCTAAACCAAAAAAAATAACGAACAATACTACTATTACTTTTTTTATTGAGTTCATATTCCCTCCTATTGAAATTGTTTAAAATTTGTTAGTAGTTAACATAAAACAATACTTATGGTAAGTGATTTTTCTTTAAACTTCTCTTGCCCGGCCAGGCAAAATAGTCGATCAAAAGATGGGCTCCTTAAAAAGGATTTTTCTATTAAAGCACCCCACATCAAAACTTCGACAAGCGCAGTTACGACACTACAGGGAATGCGCCCACTACCTATATTCATTGAGAGAAGTTTTGTAAACTTCCAGTTGCTTTAGCATTAAATTCTTCTGACTGGACTAAGACGAGTATGAATCGTTGTCTCGTTAAATGTCCATGATCAAGTTGTGCTGAATATTCGGTGAATGCTTTTTCTTCCGGTTCCCTCCCAAGAAAAAGTTGAAAGGCTTTTTTCACATATTCCTCATTTGTCAAATTTGACAAATCTTGCTCCTTTTTTAATATCACATCCATAATGTCTACTAAAGATTAACCTTTCCCTGAAACGTTTCCGTTTCTGTAACCTCGATTCCCAATATAGTTGTTTTACTGTCTATATTGCCAAACCAACACACCCCCTCAGAAAGTAGATCGACTTCTATAAAATACTTTCCTGCTGTTTTAATAGAAAAAGAAACTTCAGTGGAGATTGATTCACCTGGGAGGATGTCGTGATCAAAAAGTACTCTTTGTCCGTAGTCAAATTTAATCAGATTTAAATTACCATCATATAAATGAGATCCGATTTTAACGACCCCAACATCATAAGTATTAGAATGTAACCATCTCGAAGAACCAACATTTTTAATGTTTAATTCAAAGGAGAAAGTTATTCCTGCTCTGACATGGATATCGTTTGCTTTTGTTTCAATCGTGTGCCTCAGTCCCTGGAATGTTCTGCTGTCCGGAAGAAAATCTCCCTTGTAAAGATAAAATACGGTTGAATTTTGCATACAGTTGCTGATCTGGCTAATTATTCTATTTTGGATTTTTTCACTGGATGTAAGCTTATCGTATTCGTTTAAAGTCAGGTTTAGATTGGATTGAGAAAGATCCTCAGTAATAAGCTTGATTCTCAAATCTGTAAACCCGGCTTCCTTGGACATTCTCTCAATATCTTCTATTTGAATATTTCTTTCCAGAAAATTGTATTTTTTCATATTTGCTTGACAACCGGGTGAAAAAGAATGATTTCGTCCTGGTTCACTGAAACCGACTAATCCACCCTTTTTAAGGATTCTATAAAACTCATCGAGAACATGCCTTTGATTGGGGATATGATGAAAAGTATCAAAACAGACTATTCTATCAACTGATTCATCCTCAATTTCAATTTGATACCCATTAAAAAGTAGAAATCTTGGAGGGGATAGAGATCCTCCAAACACTGGGTGAAGATCAAAAAGTTTTTCCCCCAAGTTCAAAGCAGTCATGGAAGTATCAAGAGAAATGGTTATACACTGAAGCTGGTTAAAAATTTTTGAAAGCCAGCAGGTTCCTGCTCCAAAATCAAGGATGGTCAT
>CAWDKY010000038.1:0-5168 GCA_963802945.1 uncultured delta proteobacterium | reverse complement strand
GCAAAGACGGATGTCACAGCAAAGGCTGAATTCAAAGGCTGCCCCAAGACAATGACCGTTGATAGCGGCGATCACCGGTACAGCCAATTCCTCATACATGGTAAAAATAGACTTCAGGCCGTAAAGACGGTCGAAGCCGTCTCGGAAATTACCCAATAAGGATGAACCGGATTTTCCTTCGGCGATCATCTTCAGGTCCATACCTACACTGAAGGCCCGCTCGCCGGCACCGGTTATGATGACCGCACGTATTTCAGGTGTCTCCTTAATCTTTTGGGCTGTAGTCATCAGGCCTCGGTAAGAGTCTTGATTGAGCGCATTCAGGGCCTCCGGCCGGTTAAAGGTCACCGTGGCAATAGCATCATCGGTTGTTAAAAGCACTGCTTGATTATCAGTCATAGTCATCTTCCTTTCTTTATTGCTTTATAAAAGATTTACTGGGTGATGATACAGATTGAGAGGTCAAGAGTCAATAAGCAAGAAACCGGCGAATTGCCCTTTTATTTCCTCTGAAGCTATGGTAAAAAAATAACCTTGGGGTATTTAAAGTAATAAAAAAGCATTTGAGGGTTCAAGTGATCGAAGGCCAAAGGTAAATGGTCTGGCGAGAGCGGACCTAAAGGTTCAGGTTGGGAGATAGGAGGAAAGCAGATTGAAAATTGTTGTATTAGTCAAACAGGTTCCGGCCACAGATAAAGTGAAGATGGATGAGGAAACCGGGACGATGATCCGGGAGGGCATAGAATCCGAGGTCAATCCCCTTGACCTTTATGCCATTGAGGAAGCTGTTAGGATCAAAGAGAGGGAAGGGGAGGGGGTTGAGATCAGCGTTATCTCCATGGGGCCCAAGAACGCTGTCGAGGCTATAAGGAGCGCCATCGCTCTTGGCTGCGATAAAGGGTATCTTCTTTCGGACAAAAAATTTGCCGGATCAGATACCTGGGTTACGGCCTATGCCCTTTCCGTAGGGATAAAAAAGATCGAAGGTGATTTTGATCTGGTCCTTTGCGGTGAGAGGGCCACAGATGGGGAGACCGGACAGGTCGGTCCAGAAGTGGGCGCCTATTTAGGTCTTCCGGTCCTCACTTACGTCAGCAAGATAGAGGAGATCGGAAATGGGAAGATCATCGCCCACCGGGCCGTCGAAGGGGGACATGAGGTGGTTGAGGCGCCTCTGCCGGTGCTGGTGAGTGTAATCAAGGAGATCAATACACCCAGGATGCCCAATTTCAGCGGGAAGATGAAGGCCAAAAAGATGGAGATTCCTCTTCTCACTGCTGAGGACATCGGGGCTGATGAGCAAAGGCTGGGGCTTAAGGGATCTCCGACCAGAGTGGTGAAGATTTTTCATCCGCAAGTGGCCAGAAAAGGGAAAGTCGTTTCCACGACCGGTGATCCAGAAAGTGCCGTAGACGGTCTGGTGGATTTTTTAGCGGGGAAGGCGATTATTTAACCGAAAACAACCGGTATAAGGTTTGAGGTACAAGGTTTAAGGTTTTTCCTTGGACCTTACACCGTGAACCTTGTACCGTTTTATAAAAGGTATATCAGATGAAGGAACGAGATTACAGTCAATATAAGGGCGTGTGGGTACTTGGGGAAGTAAGAGAAGGGGAAATTCACCCCGTATCCTATGAACTTCTGGCTTGGGGGAGAGGATTGGCGGACAAGCTGTCGGTGGACCTCTCCATGTGTCATCATCGGGAACAATATCCAAGATAAGGTCAGAGAACTTATTCCTAGGGGTGCGGATAAGGTCTATGTGATCGATCATCCGGCCCTGGAACACTTTCGGGTTGATCCTTATTCAGCTGTCCTTACCGCTTTGGTCGAGGAATATAAACCGGAGATTCTCATTGCCTCGGCTACAACCATGGGGAGGACTATTATGCCTGTTATGGCCGTAAAGCTCGATGCCGGGCTCACCGCCGACTGCACCAGACTGGATATCGATCTGGAACAAAGACTTCTGATTCAAACCCGCCCGGCAGTGGGTGGAAATATCATGGCCACCATCAAGACCCCGATTTTGCGGCCTCAGATGTCCACTGTGCGGCCGAAATCCAAAAGGCCGCTTCCCATAGACGATTCGAGGAAGGGAGAAATCATCGTCAAAGAATTCGTCGGGGATATTCTGAACTCGAGGGTCAAGCGGTTGGCTTTTATCAAAGAGGAAGCCATCGGGGCGCCTATTCAGGACGCCGAGCATATTGTGGCCTTTGGGAAAGGTCTTAAGGACGGTAAATATGTGGAGCTTATGAAGGAGTTGGCCGGAATTTTCCAAGGGTCTCTGGGAGCTTCTAGAAATGCAATCGATCTCGGCTGGATCTCTTATTCTCACCAGGTGGGCTTGAGCGGAAAGACGGTCTGCCCGAGACTTTATATCGCCGTCGGCATTTCAGGTGCGGTCCAGCATTTGGCCGGGATGTCTTCGGCTGAGACCATTGTGGCCATTAACTCCGATCCGGAGGCAAATATTTTTGGGGTTGCGGACTACGGCATCGTGGGAGACCTTTTTGAGGTGATTCCTCTTTTAATAAAAAAACTGAAAGAAAAGGCCAAGGAGATTTAGTAAGATGGCACAGCGCTATGGAAAGGTTACAACCGAAGTCATCGACAAACTGAAACGGATCGTCGGTGGAAAAAATACCATCTTCGAGGATAAGGAAAAGTTGCAAGCCTATGGGATGGACACCCTTTCTCTGATCACCGGTGTGACCTCCGACCCGGACGTGGCGGTCAGGCCGGAGTCCACAGAAGAGATAGCGGCCATCATGAAGCTGGCCAGCGAATATAAGATCCCCGTAACCCCTAGAGGAGCCGGTACAGGCCTGGCCGGGTCGGCCACCCCGACGCAAAAAGGGATTGTCCTTTCTTTGGAAAAGTTGAACAAGATTTTGGAGATCGACCCGGTGGATCGGGTGGCCGTTGTCGAAGCGGGTGTCATCACCGAAGAACTCTGCCGGAAAGTGGAGGAAAAAGGGCTGATGTATGCCGGATATCCCATGAGTACGGAGAGCAGCTTCATCGGTGGGAATGTGGCCACCAACGCCGGAGGGGCCAAGGTCATCAAGTACGGGAACACCAGGAAACATATCCTTGGGCTGGAGGTGGTTCTGGCCAACGGAGAGGTTCTCCAGCTTGGAGGCCGGTACAGAAAAAGCACCTGGGGTTATGATCTGATGGAAATCATCATCGGCTCGGAAGGGACTTTGGGTATTGTGACTAAAATCATTGTCAATCTGATACCCGGCGGGGGAAAGACCCTGGATTTGATCGTGCCCTTCCCTGACACGGAAACCGCTGTCCTGGCCGTATCCAAGATGATTGTCGAAGGAAATATTTTGCCGGTGGCCGTTGAATTCATGGACAAGTTGTGCCTGACCCTGTCCGCCAAACATCATGAGGTCACCATCCCTTTTACTGACCGGGACGACGTGGAGGCTTATCTAATCATCCAGCTTCACGGGAACACCCAGGAGGAACTTGACGGGATGTATGAAAAGGCCGGCGAGTTGTGCCTGGAAAACGGCGCCCTGGATGTTTTTGCCGCCGAAAGCCGACGCGATTCCGAGAATATCTGGAAGGTCAGGGAGGATTACTACCCAGGGTTGGGACTGCTGGGTAAGCAGCTTACCGTCAATCCCGGCGATGTGATCGTTCCCTTCTCCAAGGTCCCGGAGATGATGAAGGAGTTGAAGCGGCTTGAGGAAAAACATCACCTGATTATCCCCACGGTGGGGCACATCGCCGACGGAAACCTGCACACCTTTTTTGTCAAACCTGATGAAGTGTCGCCTGAAAAGTGGACCGAATACGCTGAATCTATTTATGATGAAATGACTAAATGTGCTTTAAAACTCGGCGGGGTGGGCAGCGGCGAGCACGGTATAGGGCTGTTGAAAAAAACAATCTTTCTCAAGACCAAGTCGGCTGCGGAGATCGAAGTGATGCGCGGGATCAAGAAGGCCTTTGATCCCGATTATATATTAAACCCCGACAAGATCATTGAGGAGGCGCGATGATCAAGATCATCGGTATCAGCGGCAGTCAGGTCAAAGAGGGGAATGTCACGGCCTTGCTTAAAGACGCTCTTTCCCAAATCAAAGTGCAGAAAGACGTATCCTCTGAAGTCATCCATCTGGCCGGTAATAAGATCGGCCCCTGCCTGCATTGCAACTGGTGCATCAATAAACAATCGCCGGAAAAGCCATGTGCTCAAGAAGATGATATGGGCCCTATTTACCAAAAGCTCTTGGAAGCCGACGGTATCCTTGTGGCCTCACCGGCCCATTTCGGCCGTCTGTCCGGATTGACGGCTGATTGGATGGATCGCACCAGGGCCTTTGTTCACGGGAAGATTTATAAATTTCCTCTCAAGAATAAGGTCGGTGGAGCCTTGGCCGTAGCTTTTTTCCGCGGAGCCGGATTGGAAACGACCCTCTCAAGTATAGACCTCTTTTTTCTGACTCACCAGATGATCGTGGCCAACAGCGGCTTGGTCCAGCTCGGGGCCGGGGCTTATTCCAGCCGGGAGGGGAAAGGACGTTTTGAAAAAGCAATCCGTCACATGATTTTAGAAGATGATTATGGCCTGCAATCGGCCAGGATGCTGGTGGCAAGGGTTATCGAACTGGCCAGGATTATAAAAGCCGGAACCCTCGCTCTGACATCTACTGGTTGATGATGGACGGTCCGGGTTCCTCTAAACGTTCCGCTTCCTTTCCGGCAATTAGCTCATCCGCAAAGGAAAATCAACGTAGCACTTCAGCTACGGCGCGCTTTTTGGCGTCCGACTGAAAGAGCATTGTTAGGCTTTTAATGGTCGCTGTTGTCCCTATTTTTTTTCGCTATTTTTCGAGTATCCTCCTTTTTGCCCTCAAAAACGCAAAACAGCCTAATTTTATAGGTAAGAATTAACGGCATTCCATGTCGGATCAAATAGTTCTCATGGCCCGACCCCATTCGCACCTTCCTTGATCCTGAATGGGCTTAAAAATTTAAAATGCCGACGTTGACTTGAGAACTTCTTCTTGAAGTCCTCAATATCCTATTTTGAAAAAATCGGAAGAGTGCAAACGTAATCAATTTGTAAAGGACAATCCTGCCTAGTCCCATTTTCTTCAGAGGACCTCTTTTGCCTCCGTATCTTCCGCCCAGTTTTTTCC
>CAWDKY010000037.1:0-38047 GCA_963802945.1 uncultured delta proteobacterium | reverse complement strand
TGGGTGATATTGGCCCCTTGAATCAGGGTCACCATCTCCAGATATTTTTCTCCAAAAATAGGGGCAATCTTAAGGCCTAAAATACCTTCTTTCCCATTGAGCTGTAAAAACTTAACATTATCCAGACCCACAGTACTTTTTTTATTTCGGCAAAGGGCAATGCCTTTAGCGACCTGATTCCAATCCCACTGAATGTCTAAGTTGCCCAAAGGTTTGCCGAGGACATCTTTTTCCGGGATTCCAAATTGTTTCTCGGCCTCGGTGTTCCAAAAAAGGATCCGATTATCTTCAGAAACGGCAATGAGAATGGAAGAAATGGAATTGATTAACAGGGACATTCTGGCATGGGCCGTATGCAGGGCTTCCTGAGCCCTTTTCAGTTCAGTGATATCCCGGGAAATGCCCCTAAATCCACAAGGTTTTCCAGATGAATCCCTTATTAAAGAAACGGAGGTCTCTACGCTCCTCTTTTCTCCATTCTTGGTGATCACTTCATAATAAATACCTTTGGAGGAATTTCCGGTGCGATAAATTCGATTAAATTCACGAAATAATACTTTGGCATTCTCAGGATCGGTATATTGTCTATGATTCATCCCTTCCATTTCATCCCTGGAATACCCATTAATCCGGGCCATGGCATCATTAAAAAACGTCAGGTTCCCGGCCAAATCCACTTCATAATAGCCGTCTTCAATGGTTTCGAGAATAGTTCGATATTTTTCTTCGCTCTCTTTAAGGGCTGCTTCTGCCTGCTTCCTTTCGGCAATTTCCTGTTCCAATACTTGATTTTGATTTTTCAGGTCCAGAGTCCGGCTTTCGACCATCGCCTCCAGATGTTCCTGATAACCTTTAACGGCCTCTTCGACTTGTTTTTGCTTGGTGATATCCCTGGCCATTGCCTGAAATCCATTCACCTTGACCCCACGTATCAACAATTGGACATGTTGACCTACCCAGATTCTTTCACCGGTCTTAGAGATGAGAGGGAGCTCAAAATAAGTATTTCGTATCTTATTAACAAATTGCTTCCCATAGAACCGGGCGGCTTCATTCTGAAAATCCGGTGAAATTAATTCCAGGTAATGCTCTCCAATAAGTTTCTCCTTGGAATATCCGGTGATCATCTCCGTGACCTGATTGACAAAAGACAAGTGGCCATTATTGTCTGTTTCGTAAATAATATCATGGGCATTTTCAATTAAGTTAAAGTATTGATTGAATTTTTTTTGAGAGGCCTTTAGGGCCTTTCCCAGGGCTTTGATCTGTTCTTTTAGCAGGACCAAATCCTTCTGGTCCTTCTTTGGTGATGATCGAGAAGCTTTCATTTTTATCCTCTGGCCAAAAAATATTCCTTAATTTGTTTTCCGGAGGCAGGTAAAAAAGATTGAAGATATCTTCGTTTCAAATGCAGGATGCGCATCAGGCTTTTTTTAAACCATTCCTCGGAAACGTCACCTTTTTTGATTTTATTCAATAGGTAAAAATAGGCCTTTTCAATTTTTTCTGGGGTATGGCAGATTAACAAGCAATCAACGCCGGCCTTAAAGGCCAAAAGAAGGGCTTCTTCAATCTCATAATGTCTTTCAATCGCCCCCATTTCCAGGTCGTCAGTCATGACCAGCCCTTCAAACCCCAAGCTTTTGCGCAGTAGTCCGGTGATGATCGCTTGGGAAAGGCCGGCCGGATATTGCCGGTCATACGCCGGGTAACGGACATGGGAGATCATGACGGCCCCTGAAGGAATCTTGATGGCCTCTTTAAAGGGAATCAATTCCACCTGTTCCAATTCTGATTTTTCTTTCAATTGAATGGGCAGGTCTTGGTGAGAATCCAAGTCGGTATCGCCGATTCCGGGGAAATGTTTGGCGCAGGCCATGATTCCGGCCTGCTGAAACTCTTGGATGCATAAGGCCCCCAATCGGGCCACCTGCCAAGGATCGGAGCCGTAAGAACGGGAGGCCATGAATCCCTCAGTCCCCCGGGAATTGACATCCAGGACCGGGCATAAATTCATATTGATCCCTATCAGCTTCAACTCCTGGGTTTGAATCCGAGCGAACTGACGAATGCTCTCTTCCGGATCTTTGGAAGAGGCCATGACCGCCTGGGATTCAAATTGAGTAAAAGGGGGACCCAATCGGGCAACGGAGCCCCCTTCCTGATCAATGGAAATGAATAGAGGAATGGAAGAACTCTCCTCAGCCTTTTTCTGCAGGTCTTGGCAAAGGTCTGCAAGTTGAAAAGGTTCCTGGACATTTCTTTGGAAAAGGATCACACCGCCGATATGCAATTTTTTCAGAAAATAGTCCAGGTCGCTGTTGAATTTGGTCCCTTCGAACCCGACCATAAACAACTGTCCAACCAATTCTTCCAGAGACTTCTTGCGGATGATACGTTCCATAGTTTCTTTCTTTGAGGTTAAATGCCAAGCCTCTTGGTGAACAGAGCGGCAGGGAATCAAACTCGGCCCTGCCCTCCTTACCATGCCCCCCGATATTGACAATTGTCAATATTAAAAAATGACCCCATGATCCTCAGCTCATCGCCAACTTTTGGAGATGATTCAAAATTAATTTGTCAAGACAATATTTACCATTTATAATAGGTTACCCGAATTAAAAACGGGTTGGTGGTCAATTGACAGTTTCACAGCAGCCAATGACCACTATTGATCCCTGACGGGATACGTTGTTTTGTGGAGTTATACAGAAAAACTTTAGAATAACTTGTTGCCCCAAAGGAGAGTTGCCGTGCCTTTCTCTGAAATATTGCAACTATATGTGCCATCCTTATTTCCTCTCGAAGCCTTTGAAGAGTTCGCCAAAAGCGTCCGAGCCGTGTCAGCGGATAATTCTCAAGCAAGACGTGAATTTGGTGGCGCATCAAACATTATCGGGTGGCGTTTTCGTGCCTGTGTGGAGGACAAGGAAGGCTATATGGCGTCTTGGCGGCAGTATGGGCCGGACGTTTCCTTTGACGCTATTTACCTTCGGGAACGACTGCTCTTTGGAACCTTTGTCTCGGGAGTATCCTGTGTTGAGGCAACGATATACGCCTGTTATGCTCTTGCCAGCGCCCCAAGTGTGTTTGGTCTGGAGTTTGGTGAAGAAACTCGTAGATACAAAAGTGGTGCACGCCACCTGTTGGACCAACTTAAGTCCATCAATGAATCTCTCCGGCTAGTTTCGACCTTGCATCAGCTTCTTGCTTCCGACCAGTGGAAGCTATGGAAGGATTTTCGCAACACTATGACACATCGATCGAACCTGCCTCGTATAATACATGCAGCCATAGGCGGTCCATTGCCTCCGTCCAATCCGCTTGAGTTTGCAGCTGCTTGGAGTAGCAAAGCATTGTGTGGAGATGAGGCTGCATTTGATGAATTGCTCTACTGGCTTTCGGGAAGCCTTGAACAACTATTCCAAGGTGGGACACAGCTTGCAAACAAGAGTTAACCAATAAGGATTGAGATGATCCTGAAAGGTCGTTTCAATCCATTGTTGTCGAGGACGCTTCGCGCCCTCGTTGGCCGCTTATGGAAACGAGAAGGGACGAAGAGCAAGCGAAATAGGGCAGGATAACGCGTAGAGGCACAATGAACGAGAACACTTTTATTTTGGCCAATCTCACATGGAATAGTAAAGGCTGGGAAGCCCATAGCCCGGACCGCTCTGGGTTCAAATGGGTCGCCAGCAATCCGAAACACATCCCAGGTGAGTCTTGGAACTTCAGGCAAAGTCCAGGCAAATGGCAGTATGGCTTTTTTGAGAATCTAGGCCGTGACGTCAGGCACTTCGACGACGGAGGCGTAGTATTCTTCGTCTCCAGAAACATCTCCGAAAGCAGACAATTCATCGTCGGCCTCTTTGCCAATGCGCAGGTCTTTCCGGCGCGCCAGATTCGTGATCGCTTTTACAGCGTGAAAGCCCCTAAGCGCTTCTGCCTGAGGCTACCAGAATATCTCGAGTTCAATGATAAGCGGCACGTACCAGCAGGCAAGCAATTTAGCCGGTACTTCCTCTATCTTTCAGGTCGGGAAGCGCGAAATATCTTCTCTGACATGCTCGGCCTTTTGAGGAATCTGGGCTTAGAGCGATCCCCTTCCGGCACAACTTTGCTGGAGATTGCGCGCAGGTATTTCCCTGACATCACACCAGCTCGTCTCCGGGGCGTCGGTGCCGCCCATAAATCAAAATCGGGTGATCTGCAGGACTATTTGAAGAAGGAGTATGATGCGCACACAAACCAAGAGATAATCCGTCTGATCAAGAACAACGCCAAGCTTCGTGAGTCTTTCATAAATCATGAACGCGTCAAGCAGAAGGTTGCGGCATACCTTTCGGCAAAGGGCTATGACCTGCTACATGACAAACATCTAGACCTTTGCGCAAGGAAGTCACGCAAATCCATTATCGTTGAGGTGAAGTCCTGCAGGCCCACAAACATTGACGCACAGGTGCGCCTTGGCGTCGCCCAATTGTGGTACTACTCTTATCTTTATAAGAAAAAACTTCACGCCGCTCAAAAGTGCCTTGCGCTTCAAGTGGAACCGTCGGATCATCTCTTAGAGTATGTGGTCGATCATTGTGGATTTGATTTGGCATATCTGTCTGGCGGAAGCGTTGTTTATGTAAACGGAGGAAAAAGTTCGTAGGAGCGCGCCCAACCAAACGCTTCAGCGGACGCGCGCCGCTGAGCGCAATGTTAGTTCCAGATGGTGACAATGAATAACCCGAATTGGAAAGAATTTGAAAGACTGGTGGCGGCTATTCATCACGCGGAAGCGCAAGGTGCTTCTGTTACTTGGGATGATAATATAAACGGCCGCCAATTCGATGTTACGTTGCGTTTCAAGGCCGGTTTATATGACTATTTGACTGTAATCGAGTGCAAGAACTACAAGGACAAAGTTCCAGTTACGAAAATTGATGCTTTCATAACTAAAGCGAGGGATGTCAACGCCAGCAATGCCGTCTTTGTATCTTCAAGTGGCTATCAATCAGGCTGCTTCGAGGTAGCGGCTAGACATGGGGTTAAATTGTTGACTCTTGAAAAGAAAATCGATGTTAACTTGGATGAGATAGCCGCAAAAATAATACCGGCTTTGAACATCTTCAATGTCAGGTTCATCCTCCAGGATAAAAAGGAGTTCTTTCTTGAGGACATCGGGGGCAAATTGGCATACCTGATGAATAACATCCAGCTATATATTTCAGACCGTCAAACCACACCCAACGCTTTTCTGAACTCGTGGAGAATCAGTATCTCTGGTCTCCAGCCAGAGAAAGAATATGAAGAGGTTCTTGAATTTCCAACGGGAACAGTAGCGGTCGTACCATACGAAGGTAATGTCAGACCAGAGAAAATCAAGTTCTTTTATAAACTTACCAAGGCTTTCATCCCAAAGGCCCCGACTGTAGATACCCATGTGTTGGAGGGAATTGGAACATTCTATGAACTGACGGACGAAGCTGGAAATGTTGTCCGCAAGCTATCAGCACAGGAAGTAAACCTTGGATTCGACACAAAACTAGAGCCGGGGAAGTTCTATTTCACTCCTAACCTTCATAACTACTACTACTGTGAAAAGATCGAGAACAGCCTTGCCCACTTCATCCTGATTGAATCTTACCAGTTCGGCATGCTCCTTCAGGCGAGATTGGTTCTTGAAACAAAGTATTCTGCTCACTATGTTGAAATAACTGACAGGAAACGGGTAGAGCGCTTGAGAAAAATGCTGTCCAGTTTTTTGAAAACAAAGAGCTAGTGTAAAATAGGGACAGCCCTCCCTATTTTACAATTCTACCTTTGAGAACGGGCCCATCGGGGTTCAAAGAGACGATATTAGCTTACCCCATTTGCAACTAATCACTGTCAAAGAGCCTCAGCGTTAGGTTTTAATTATATGTATGAATTTTAGAATCGGGGGACATCCATACTAATTATTTATTGACAACGGATGTCTGAGGGGAAATAGGGGTCAGGTCTATTTTCTTGACATTGAAGATGTAGTAATGATATAGGATACTCATGGCACGTCTGGGTAAAATACTTATCGTCGGCGCTGGTCTTTCGGGGTTGACTGCGGGGATCTGTTTGGCCCGCGACGGCTATGAAGTTGAAATCTGGGAGAGGGGGAATGCTATCGGCGGGGTCGCCCTAGACCAGGAAGTAAAAATGAAAAGACCATTTGCGATTGCCGACATGACGCCATTCGATATCGAGCGACTCTCGCACTATCTTGGTTTTGATCTCATGCCCGATAAAGAAAAATGCAATCACATCGACTATTTTACCCCGCTGCCCTCTGCGCGCTTTTATATATCGGGTACAAAATGCGAAATGTATTTTCCAGAGAATTTGCACGTGAAACTCATCGAGCGCGGTCCGCGGCCATCCTCGCTTGATTCCCACCTGTATCATACCGCCCGCAATGCGGGCGTAAAATTCCGCTTCAATGCGGTCGTGGAGTCCAAGAATGATTTTTCCGAACTCCCATCGGGAAGCATTATAGCGACCGGCATGTTCCGAAAGTCCTTTATCGCTCTTGATGTGCCGTTCGTACCGGCGTATGCGTATTTTGCCATTCAAGAATTCAAGAAACACCAAGGGCCTGAAACAATAGTATATCTTGATAGATTTACGAAAGACTACGGCTATTTTACCATTATAAACGGCATAGGGGCCGCCATTCTCTTTCAGCGGGGGGCGAGCATTTCCGCAGCGGCCCAGGAGTGGTTTCCAAGGCGGCTAAAAGAAGATGAGGGATTGGATTTTGACGATTGGAGAATAATCGAGGATTATGTGGGTACGCCTACACATTCATTATTCAATCCGCGGCTTTTTCATGATCGGTTCATTCTCACGGGAACGCTGGCGGGCGTTCAGGACCCCTCTTGGGTGTTAGGCGTTCATGGCGCTCTCGTATCCGGGAAAATTGCCGCGATCGCGGTAAAAGACAGGGATAAGGCCTTACAGGAATTCCGGCGCATGAATCGCTGGTGGCGGCTATGCTATCTTGCCAAAATATTTCTTAACGCTACCCACCCTTACAGCACACATCTAATCTATAAGCCGATTATTAAATCCAGAGCGCATTTTCATCAGCGCTATCTCTGGTTCCTTTATCCGGCGATCCCCGGGCTGAGACGCATATAGCCTCAATATCATTCTGACAGAAAGGAGATAGGGCTACGAAATCGGGGGACCATACTAATTATTTGTTGACAACGGATATCTGTAATCTCAATTTCTCATTATCTCATTTCATCTTTTTTATTCCAGCTTAAAGGTGACCGGTATCTGGACCAACATCTCAGCAGGCTGCCCGTCTTTTTGAGCAGGTATAAACTTCACTAAAAGGGGACGTTGACCACTAAGTTCACAAAATGCTATACTGGATTTAGTCGTTGAATGGCCGCATCGGAGTAAAGGGAAGAAATCTGCCCCTATTTAAACCAGAAATTAGGAGTGTCCATGTCTGAAGTCGTCTTGGAATTGAGAGTTGACAACAAAGGTGTGGACAGGGGGATAAAAAGAGAGCCAGATTGTCAAAAATGAATCAAACGGATCACCTCCTCTTTTTCACGATTCCGCTCCTCCTGATAACCACCGCCGTTCTTGTCGCCCTCCTCCAATTGATCGGCCTGCCAGCGGCCTTCCTTCTCGGCGCAATGGGCGCGACCATGATCCTTGTCGGCGGCGGCGCAACACTGCAGATGCCTGGCTGGCTCTTCCCCCTCGCCCAGGCGGTCGTTGGTTGCCTCATCGCCCGCAATTTTACGCCTGCCCTGTTCCAGACCATCGGCCAGCACCTCGTCCTCTTTATCGGCGCGACGCTTTCTGTTCTGCTTGTCGCCACAGCGCTCGGTATGGTGCTCACCCGCCTGCACGTCTTGCCCGGGAACACGGCCTTGTGGGGCTCCTTCCCCGGCGCGGCGACGGTGATGGTGCTGCTCGCCGACTCCTTCGGCGGCGACATGCCCCTGGTCGCTTTGATGCAGTACCTGCGCGTCGTCCTCGTCGTTTTGACGGCCTCGCTCGTGGGCCGGCTCTGGGGCCTCGCCGGCGCAGCCGTGCATCATACGGCCTGGCTCGTGCCAGTCGCCTGGCCATCTTTCGCGATCGTGCTCGTGGTCATCCTCATCTCCGGCCTCATCGGGCCGAGGCTGCGCCTCCCTGCCGCCCCTTTGCTCCTACCCCTGGTGGCTATGACCGCACTTCAGGACCTGGGCTATCTTCGAGTCGAACTGCCGCAGCCACTCCTTGCGGCAAGCTACCTGATCATCGGTTGGGCCATTGGCCTACGCTTCACCCGCGACATCTTCCGTCAGGCGGCCCGCGCACTGCCGCGTGTGTTCACCTCGATCGTGACGCTGATAGGGACCTGTGCCGCAATCGGCTGGGTGCTGGCGCACGTATCGCACCTCGACGCACTCACCGCCTACCTCGCCACCAGCCCTGGCGGCGCGGACTCGATCGCGATCATCGCTGCCGGTACGCACGTCGACGCATCCCTGGTGATGGCGGTCCAGATCGGCCGTTTTCTCGCCGTCTTGCTGCTCGGCCCTGTGCTTGCCAAGGGCGCCATGCGGCTCACCGGCCCCACCCCCAAGGTAAGAGGAGAACAACCCTGAACCACTCCATCGCCTACTTCTTCAGCCAAAAAAAGGGACGTTGTTTACTGAGTTCCTAAACTACTTTAAGGGCTTTATTCGAAAAACAAATGGCAAGAGCAAAGCGACATTATATTCCAGGCTGTATCTGGCATATTACCCACCGAGGCCACAAGAGAGAATTCCTTTTCGGATTTGCCAAGGATCGCCAGAGACAGGGGGAAAGTAATCTTAAAAGGTAGGTTGGATTCAATTCAATTTTATGCCTGGATTAATAATCTAAAATGCGATAGAATATCAGTATGCGATTTGAATGGGACTCCCAAAAAGCCAAACAAAATTTAAAGAAACACGGCGTCTCTTTTGATGAAGCAGTAACAACGCTTTATGACCCACTATCAGCAACTTTTGACGATCCCGATCATTCGAAAGAGGAACAACGATACATCACAATTGGTTTTTCCTCAAAAAATCGTCTTATCGTTGTTGCGCATACAGACAGAGGAGAAAATACTCGCATCATTAGCGCCAGACCAGCGTCCAGCCAAGAGAGGAAAAGACATGAAGGATAAAAAGACAAAAAAAGAGAGTGACGAATTACGTCCGGAGTATAACTTTGATTATACAAGGGCAGTCCGAGGAAAATATTACAAACGTCTTCTTGAAGAAGGTTCGAACGTTGTTATTCTTGACTCCGATGTTGCTAAGGCCTTCCATGATTCTGCCTCGGTGAATGAAGCACTGAGATCTCTCTTAGAGATCACCCGGTGCACCAAGCGCCTAACAAGACGTTCCAGCGGATCGCCTGAAAATCGGGCTTCCCGGTAAACTTTGCGTTATAAGCAGGTCATAAATTTTAGGCCAATGACTATACTTTTATTAGTCTCTTATTCCCTCTTGCCTCTTCCCTATTGCCTATTTCCTGTTTTACTCCAGCATAAGGTGTCCGGTATCTGGACAACATCTCAACAGGCTGCCGTCTTTTGAGCGGTAAACTTCCACTCTTTCCGGCCACCAATAAAATAAAGGGGCCGGTTCTCTTTAATTGTTAAAACGTTAAACGATGCTACATTTAAAACACAAAGCATGGGGTCGCATCTTTCATATTAACAATTATCACCTATCGAGGCAAAGGTGGAATAGGTTATGGCCGGACGCTCCGCTTCGGGCCCGCATTTCTCTTCAGGTATGGCTGGGCAGTCTTGATAAATTTACAGATTATCGATCTGGTATCCCGCGGGTCGATGATATCAATGACATCGCCGGCTTCGGCAGCCCGAAATGGGGAGCGAACCCCGATTAACCTTTCCTCCAATTCCCGGCGCTTGGCTTCGGGATCGGGTGAGGATTCAATTTCCCTGCGGTAGGCGGCGGCAACCCCTCCCTCCACCGGAATCGCTCCCCATTCTCCACTGGGCCAGCCAAAACGCAGATTAAGGGACATCATGCCCCCGACGCTGGAGAAGGCGTCTCCCCCCATGCCGTAGGATTTCCGCACGGCAATATGGACCTTAGGAACGGTCGCCTCCTGCGCAGCCATGACGGCAGCCATACCATATCGCAAAGTACCTCCCCTTTCCGACTCTTCCCCGATCATAAAACCAGGCACATCCACCAGAAGTACCACTGGAATGTTGAAACAGTTGCAGATATCAATGAAACGTTCCATTTTTTGAGAAGACTTTCCTTCCAGGGCTCCGGCCAATTTCATCGGGTTGCTGGCCAGAATTCCCACGACATAACCGTCCATCCGAGCCAGGACTGTTATGAGGGAAGAACCATAATGTTTGCGCAACTCGAAAAATTCACCCCGGTCAACAAGTAGGCTTATGACCTTATACATGTCATAAGCTTTTTTGCGGTCCATGGGCACGATCCGCAGCAGTTCTTCCGCCCGGCGGTTCGGATCATCCCCTGTCTCTTTCCGGGCCGGTACCTCATAGACATTATTAGGCATATAACTGAGGAACTCACGGATCTGGCGAAAGCAGTCCTCTTCATTCGCGGCTTCGTTATCAATGACGCCGGATTCCCGGGTGTGAATCCTGGTGCCGCCCAAGTCGTCTTTCTCTATATCTTTGCTCAGAGCCCTGGAAACAACCGGAGGGCCGGCGGGAAATATCTGTCCACTCCCTTTGACCATGATAGAAAAATGTGAAAGGACAGCCCGGGCCGCCACGTGACCGGCGCAAGAGCCCATGACAGCCGATATCATCGGCACTTTTTGCAGCAGTTGCACATCTCCCCACCATAAAGTCGTTCCCGGAGGCAGAAACATCCGCCCCCTGTCTTCGTAGCTTGCAGCGCTGGCCCCAGCGCCGTCACAAAGCTGGATCAGCGGGATGCCGTACTGCTGGGACATAGGTTGGGTAAAAAAACGCGCATCCTTATGGATTCCTGCAGGGCTGCCACCGCTGATCGTGAAGTCTTCACCTCCCACGGTAACCAACCGCCCGCCGATTTCGGCCAGCCCTAAAACAAAAGCGGCAGGAGTGAAGCCGATCATATTTCCCTCCCCGTCGTATTGTCCTTTGCCCATCAGGGACCCGACCTCCATAAAAGTGCCCTTGTCCACCAGCTTTTCAATGCGTTCCCGTATGGTCAGTTTCCCCTGGCTGTGATGGCGGGCAATGCGTTCCTTTCCCCCCATTCGTTTGGTAACTTCTCGGCGCTTTTCCAACTCCTCAATCGCCGCCTCCCATCCCATACCCGGCTTCCAGGTGGTGATTTTCCTGAATTCATCATCTTTCTTCATTACGAATCCTCCATTTATCAAGTTTGCGATTTACCTGATCAATCGCTGGTCCCGATTTTATCTTCAAAAATCCTTTTTTTCATCAATTAAATTTTAATCCTCCTATCATCAAAAGAGTAAGTCAAAAAATCATGGGATCGAAAACCCGGGGGGCGTATCTTTCATGAGGTAAAGACAATCGGGGGACATCCATACTAATTATTTGTTGACAACGGCGGGTATAAACTTCCACTCTTTTACCCCCTTCAAAGCCGATTGATCGAGGATGGAAAATCCGGAAGAACGCAGGACTTCAAGAGACCCCACCGTGCCAGGTAAAAATTAATATCCCCAGGGCAACGCCATGAACCAAAAAAGGGATTTAATGAATTCCTTAGGTATTGCGCTTATGCCCGCCCATCAAGGTGATTCGGGGGGTTTGGGTAAATGGATTTTGATCCACCAACACTTGGGTCTCAAAAACCTTCTCAATATTTTCTTCCTTAATCACTTGGGCTGGTGTTCCTATGGTCTCAATACGGCCTTCATGAATTAATATCAGTTTATGACAGTATTGAGCGGTCAAATTGATGTCATGGGAAGTTAATAGAATAGTCAGCCCTTTTTCGTGATTCAGCTTTTGTATCAGATCCAATAGGCCAACCTGATGCTGGATATCCAGAAAGGCCATCGGTTCATCTAAAAGAAGCAGCCTGGGTTCTTGACAAAGGGCGCGTGCCAAGTAAACCCGCTGTCTTTCTCCGCTGGAAAGTTCTGATAATGATCGTTGCTGAAAATGTTTTGTTTGGGTCTGCTCCATAACTTCCTCGGCCAGACGGAAATCCTTAGGGCCTTCGAGTTGAAACCGTTTTAAATACGGATAGCGGCCCATGAGAATCGTTTCCAAAACCGTGGAAGAAAAGATCAATGGGGATTCCTGAGAAACCAGGGCTATATTTCTGGCGATCCTATTTTGAGAGAAATGGACTAAAGGTTCCCCTTCATATAAAACTTTTCCTTCCTGAGGAACCAGAAGCCGGTCCAAACATTTCAATAAAGTTGTTTTACCTGATCCATTAGGGCCGATCAGTCCAATAAGTTCCCCCTGGTCCATTTGAAAGGAGATCTCTTTGATCACCCATTGGTGGTTATAGCGATAGCCGACATTTTTCACCTGAATTAAAGGGTCCACGGCCGCCTCTTCAAATACAGCAGGTAGAGAAAAAAAGGCGCCCCGAGAAAGGCCGTTATCACCCCCACGGGAAGCTCACTGGGGGAAATAACGGTCCGGGCCAGCAAATCGGCCCCAATCATAAACGAGGCCCCAAAAAGACCCGAAGCCGGCAGGAGGATCCGATGATCAGGGCCGAAGGCCATACGAACCAGATGAGGAACGATCAAGCCGACAAATCCGATAATCCCGCTGAAGGCTACGGTAGTGCCGCACATCAGGGAGACGATCACCAAAGCGATCCACTTTGCCCATTCCACATCCACTCCCAGTTGGGCGGCCACTTCTTCGCCGGAGGCGATCAGGTTAAAGGACCTGGCCATTCCATAAAGGATAAACGACCCGATGAAAATAACCGGCACCATGATCCAAAGATCGAAAAATCGGCCACGGCTCAGATCCCCGTATAGCCAAAAGAGCAGAGAATGAAGTTTTTCCCCAGAGGTGACCGCCATGGCGAACATGATCAGGGCGGCGAAAAAGGCGTTAATGATGACGCCGGTCAAAATCAAAGTGTTGGGATCAATAGCCCTGGCCCTCTGAGCTATGAGCAACACCAAAGCAATGGTCATCAAGGCCCCCAAAAAGGCCATGAAAGGAATGCCGCCCCAAAAAACTATCCCGAAGATGATGCCGGCCACGGCCCCAATTGCCGCCCCGCTGGAGATACCCAAGAGAAACGGTTCGGCTAAAGGATTGCGCATCAAGGCTTGAAAAACCACTCCGCCAATGGATAATGACCAGCCGACGATACCGGCCAGGATAACCCGAGGCAAACGAAGCTCCCAAAGGATTGCCCGGGAGGTGGAGTCCAATCCGGATCCGGTCAGCGCCTTAAAGACGGGAACGCTGAACTGAGCCTAATCCAAGACCTAAAAAAACAGCCCCCAAAAGGAGGAGGCTAAGCAGACCGAGAATGGAAAGAAGTTTTTTATAGGTTACCAAATTAATTAGACTCCTGTACTTTCATCCTCAATTCCGGATGAATGGCCCTGGCCAAGGCTTCCAGCCCATCGACCAGTCTGGGGGAAGGTCTGTCCAGTAAGTCAGAATCGAGCAAGTGAATCCTCCCCTGTTTGACAGCAAAAATTTGATTCCACTGTCTCCAGCGATTTTTTTTTTGTTCAGCCAGGCTCCCCCGTTCCATCGTCGTGATCAGGATGACCTCGGGGTTGGAACGCAGCACCTGCTCCAGACTGTATTTCGGATATTTAATGGCCTCTTCTCCGCTGATATTGATCCCCCCGGCCTGTTTAATCAAATTATTATGAAAGGTGTCTCTTCCCACCGTCATTAAAGGGTACTCGTTTATCTGCAAAAACACCCGGGGATGGGACAAAGGCAAACAAGCCCGGATGACCCGATCGGCCCGCTTCTTTAGAGATCGGATCAATTTTTCAGCCCGATTCTCCTTTAGGGTGACCTGCCCGATGGTTTTGACGGCTTCAAAAACTTCATTCAAATTTTTTGGATTGATAACCAGGACCGGTATCTTGAAAGCCGCCAAGCGCTCAACCGATCCTTTTTCATTGCCGTCTGCGGTGGCAACTACCAGGTCCGGTTTTAGAGATAAAATCTTTTCAATATTCAGATCAATATAGGTTCCGACACGGGGTTTAGCCAAGGCCTCAGCAGGATAATTGCAGTGTTGAGTCACACCGATCACCCGTTCACCCAATCCCAAGGCAAAAAGAATCTCGGTGATATTTGGAGCCAGAGAAATGATCCGCTTGTATTCTTGCGGCCTCACTCCTTGATTAAAATGATCCAGATCCATTTCTGCCCATAAACAGGAGGGCAGCAAAAATCCCCAGAATAAAATAACAGATATAAAAATGGAGAGTTTCTTAATCATTTTTTTCTTGACGGATTTGTGAAAAGTCGCCGAAAACCGAGTTAGGTCATTCCAGCGAAAGCCGGAATCCAGTATTGTAAAGATTTATTCTTTTTCTGGACCCTGGCTTTCGCCGGGGTGACGACCTTAGCGAGGAAAGCGAAGCAATCCACCAACGATGCGATTGCTTCGCCGTTCCCTTAATTGCAATGTCAAAAGCGCGTCAAAGATCTTAATCCAACCCTTGACTTCTATTTTTTCACTTCTAATACTTATAATTTACCCCCACCGCAATCGACCGGCCTGGGGCCGGATAACCTTGATCCGTATAACTGGTCCCGACTTGCTCCACATAATTCTGATCGGTCAGGTTCAACAGGGATAGAGATACCTCCCAATGCTTTCCGAAAGGATGGATTACTTTCAGATCCAGGGTATAAAAGGCATCGAACTTTTTTGCCAATTCATTCACTGTTGGATAGGCGCTGTAATCATCATAATAGAACATCCGATCCCCTACATACCTTCCCATAAGGTTGAAACGGGTTTTCCAGCAGGACAGATAACTGATAGAAAGTCTGGCTTGATGCTGAGGGACGGAAGCGGCCCTCCGTTCGACTAATGCTGTCGTATTCAACAGCGCATTCTGTAATTCCTGATTCTTCTGTGTTGCGTCTAAGTAGGTATACCCCAGGGAGAATGAGAGTTCTTTCATCGGATTCCACTGAATTCCCACTTCCCCGCCCCAGGTATCTTGCTCATTCACATTCTGAGGCTGCCAATTCCCATTGGCATTCGGAACCCATTGGATTTCATCCTTAACCTCCCAGCGAAAAACCCCGACAGAAAAAACCAGTTTTTTATCTATCAGGGCCTGATCGAAATTGACTTCATAACTGGTGCCTTTTTCCGGAGAAAGCCGGACATTTCCCGAACCGGGATAGAACAGGTCGTTGAAGGTCGGCGGTCGAAAAGCCTGGCCGTAATGCAATTTGATATGGGTCCGTTCCAGAGGTGAAAAAATCAGCCCAAGGTCCGGGCTCAAGGCTGAGCCGTACCGGGATGTATCATCATAACGGAGTCCGCCGATCAACCGCAACCAGGGAAGGACCTGCCAGTGTTCCTGGGCAAACAGGCCCCAGATCGTGTTATCCGGTGACCAGCTAGTAGGGGTAATCTGAGAGGTCGTCAAGTCTCTTGGCATCTGTTCCCCTTCCAGATTTTCTTGGCGAAAATCGGTTCCCAGGGTCAATTTATTGTCTTTATTGAAAGCCCAGAGGACATCCAGGGTACTGCCGTAAATATTGGCCCGATAGGCATCATTCTCTTCTATGGCCGAGGAAACCCCCATGTAACGCTGTCGATAGAGGAGTTCGCTATAATCCTGGTAGGCCTTCCAGTGGACCTGAAGACTATCCAAAGGGTCCCAATTTAATTGCAAGGTATTATTAAACAGGGTGTCATCCTGATGGTCGAAGAGACTGGTCACCTGGCTGTTCCCGAAGGTCGGAGGGGTCCCGGCAGCCGGTTTCGGCCCTGGAACTCCCAAGCCGTCCTGGTGGAACGTGGTCAGCAGACTTAAGGATAATCGGTCCAGGAGTTGATAGGTCAGCTTGGAAGAAAAATCCGTGCCTTCATACTTAGAGTTGTCCCGAGGTCCATCAGAAGACTTGTATCCGGCCGTCACCAAGTATCCAAAACGACCCAGGGTTTGGCCGTGTTCGGCCTGAACCGTTTGGGTATTGAAACTGCCGTAAGAAACACCCGCATTAAAAGAGGGTTGAGCCGGTGGGTTTTTGGTGATGACATTAATGACCCCTCCCATAGCATTGGCTCCGTAAAGATGGGAGGTGGGTCCCTCGACAATTTCTATTCGTTCAACATAGTCAAGGGGAATTTCGCTCAAGTCCGCCGAGCCATAGGTAATGGAATTGATCGGCCGGCCGTCAATCATTACCAGGACCTGGGCGGCACTGGACCCCCGGATACTGACCGACTGAGCTGAACCCAAGGAGCCGTAATCGGTGACATCGAGCACTGTATACTCTTTAAGCAATTCCCCCACATTCCTGGCTGAAGAGGCCGCAATCTCCTGGGCACCAATAACCGTCACGGCATTGGGAATATTTTTGATTTCTTCTTTGGTTCGAGTACCGGTGACCACCACTTCTTCCATTTGAATCAGAGGCTCATCGGCCCAGCTAAAAGTTAAGCTGACCAATAAAATTCCAGCCACAAACAACCAAAAACAACTGCGCTTCATTGTTTCTCCTTTCCCTCGAAAGAGGTTTGATTATTTGTCGGCCCAGTATCCTGACTGACGGCACCCTAATTTCCTCGCCTTCCCGTCCTGCACTATTCAGGACAGTGGCCTGCTGGGATTTCGTTCCGTCCACAGTTGCGGGGCAGTGCTGGTTTATCCAGACTTCCTGGGACACGACAATAAATTCCGGTTCAAGGTTTAAGGTTCAAAATATTTGATGTATAAAGCTTTAAGGTTACCATGTACCCTATACCCTGAACCTTAGACCGTTGGTTTATAAAAAATCCCGTTCACCAAAACGACCCTGGAAACAGTCCCGTAATATTCAATGATATTCAAACAGGCATAACTCTGTTCCATCAAGAACATATTCTTAAATTGCAATCCCAGGGCCTGGGCCAGGATAATACGGTTGACACCGGCATGGGCCACCAGCAGGATGTCCTTCCCCTGGTCTTCCTTGAGCAGGCTTTTCATTCCTTTTAAAACCCGATTTCGAAATTGAGGCCAGTGTTCCCCTCCCGGGAAATGAAATGTTTTTAACTCAGAAAAAAACAGAGGGTCAGCTTTAGGATATTTCTTCTTGATTTCCTCCCATGATTTTCCGTCCCAGTCGCCCATATTCATTTCCCGAAAGGCCGGCCAAGGGTTTGGCCGGATTCCCCGGTCTTGGCAGATAATCTTGGCTGATTCCCTGGTCCTTATCAGATTGCTGGTGTATGCCTGATCCAAAGATACATTTTTAAGATATTCGGCCAATGCCCTGATCTGTTTTTTCCCGCGAAGACTCAGCCCCAGATCAGTAAAGCCTAAAAACTTCCCTTGACCTTGTCGGACCACTTCTCCATGACGAACCAAATAAAGACGCGTCGTTTTCTTTGAATCAGACATGAGGAGACACCCCCAACACATAAAGAAGTCCCCAGACTTCGCTGGATTCTATGATCGCTCCCATAACATCCCCGGTGATCCCTCCTAATTTTTTATGAAAATACCAACCGCATATCAAACTCCAAAACAAAGTCATCAGGATCAATCCCAGTCCCCAAAACCGACCCAAAATCAATATCGGAATCCAAGACAATAAGGTAGCCCAGAAGAGTTCTTTCTTCCCCGTTCCTGTTACCAGAGCCTGTCCCAGCCCATCTCCCTGCCGGGCATAAGGAAATATGAAGGCCAACACAATCGGGGTCCAACGGCTGATTACCGGTATAAGAATGATCCATATCCAAAGGGAAGGAAAAGACATGACCTCCCGCAAGATCAGATATTTCATCCCCAATATCAGGATCAACCCAACGATCCCCATGGCTCCCAGATGAACATCCTTCATAATGCGAAGGCGTTCTTCAGGATCGGTCCCGGCGTAAAGACCATCCAGGCAGTCGGCCAGACCATCCAGGTGCAGGGCACCGGTCAGAACAACCCAAAAAATCAGAAGCAGCCCGATAGAAACCGAAATAGGGAAAAGCAGATTAACCCCATAAAAGAAAATCCAGAGCAGACCTCCAATAACCAAACCTACCAAAGGATAGAATTTTCCAGCGGCCCCCACGGCATCGGCAGTGATCTCCTTTGGCTTTCCCAAAGGGATAATGGTTAAAAAACGAAGAGCCATGAGAAAAGAACTCATTCTCTTTCCCTTTTGACAAACATGGGAATGCCGGCCACCATTAAAATCACTTGATCGGCTATCTGGGCAATTTCCTGATGCAGTCGTCCGCTCAGATCACGGAAGGTTCGGGCCAAAGCATTTTCAGGAACGATACCCCAGCCCACTTCATTGCTTATGAGAATCAGCGGCGTTTTGATGCGCCTCAGGACCGATAAAAATTCATCCAATCGTTCCCGAGTCCCCTGCCCTTCCTCCCCCAGGGCTCCCAATAAATTACTTATCCAAAGGGTTAGACAATCCACAACCACGATAGAAAAATCGGCCTCTATTTGTTCAAGCCGGGAACTTAAATTTAAGGGTTCTTCGAAGGTTTGAAAAGTGGAACTTCTTTCCTCCTGGTGGCGTCGGATTCGTTCCAACATCTCAGGGTCCAGTCCCTGAGCTGTGGCCAGATAGGCCCGAGGTTTGGGAAAGGCGGCAGCCCATTGAAGGGCCAATCGGGTTTTACCGCTGCGGACCGGTCCGGTGATGAGGGTTAAACGGGCTTGTTGATTTATTTTTGGGTCCAAAATAAAAAATCCTTAAGTCCACTTGCTGAACTTAAGGATGGCACCCAGCTTACTTGATCCGTTAAGTCGAATCCCTTCGTGTCCAACGCTTTTGGGGATTCCTTAGGTAAAGGCAGGTCTTCTGACTCCCGGATCCTTCTACTTTCCACGCCTTCCCGCTCGCCTTAAGGCGGGCAGTGGCCGAAGTGGCTTTCGTCCCCGGATACAGCGGCGGGACCGTGACGGCCTTCAACCGTCTTCCCTTTTAAACCGGCAATCGGTTCCTTTACAATTTTGATGTTATCTCAAACGGCACATTAGAGTCAATAAAAATAATTATTGATTCACTGGGATTTAACCTAAAATTAAAACCCCGTTGCTTCTAAGCGAGATGTTTGTTATAAATAATAAAAAAGATTAATTGAAGACTTTGAATTAGAATGTCAGTTTCCTTTACGTCCCGATACAGAGACAATCCAGGAATTCATTGTCATGGCCCAGACCCAAAACATCCATTAACCTGAAAGCATCCGCTACTATAAATTATTATGTCTTGGATATACGGATTACTGATCGGTTGCTTGGCGGTAATAATGCTTCTGTCAGGGCCGTTTTTATTCGGCCGGCTTTATTTGCCCAAGGTCAGCCTAAACATTATTCGGGCTTTATACAGGCTTATGGGACGTCTTTTAATAAAAACCGGCCCTGTCTTGGATCTCAGTCTAGTAAGGGCTGGTAACAAATATTTTCGGAAAGCCTTTGCCGCCACTTCTTATCAAAATCGGTTGTTTTTCCTGCCCCTCTGCCTTCGTCCGCTCAATTGTCCCGCCCATTTAGACCCCAGCCTTGGTTATTTGTGTCAGGAGATTTGCCCAGGCTGCGAGCTGGGACAAATACGCCAAGAGGCTCTTGAACTTGGCTATAAAGCGGTATATATAGTGCCCAGTTCCCGAATGATAAAAAAGGAAGGAATTATTCCCAGTGATCAATTCATGCTGGCGAAAATCAAGGAACATGCTCCCTCCGCAGTCCTGGGAGTGATTTGCCCTTGGTATTTCCGCCACCGTCTGCTGGCTAAATACACCATTGGCAGTAGCGGTTATTCCATCGATTCAAGAGGCACCAAATCCGTTATTCAGGGCGTGTTGCTGAAAAAAATGAACTGTCGGAAGGCTGAAGTGGACTGGGAACAGGTTCGGGCCTGTATGTCAGCAAGATCGCAGTAAAAATGGAGCAGCCCTTGAACTATGGTGAGAAGTGAAAAATACCAAATCAGAAGATGAAAGGATTGAAATGAAACAATTCAGCATTACAACAGCAGCCGGGAAACGATTGATCGGAAAGGCTATGGCCGTACATCCGGATCTTCGTCTGGCACTCAATTCGGGAACAGTCGTGATCATTGCCGGAACGACCAATGGATATGTGGCCGAAGAGGTACTGGCCGCCATTGGCTGCAAAGAACCCTTTTCCCGGCGCCGGTTCTTTCGAGGGATCACCATCCCGCCTTCACGACCGACGACCCAAGAAGGCCGTCTGCCTGATCACGATCACTTTCCAGGCGATGTGGTTTTGTTCAAGGGAGCCTGGCAAAAAGGTAAAACGATTTTCGATGTTGTTGATGATCTGAAAGAAGGGGATGTAATTCTGAAAGGCGCCAATGCCGTAGATCCTGTCCGGAAAAGGGCCGCCATCCTGATCGGAGACCCCAAGGGAGGAACGATTCTTAGGGCTTTGCAGGCAGTAGTGGGCCGTCGTGTTCGTCTGATATTGCCGGTTGGCCTTGAGAAAAGGGTCTTTGAAGACCTCGATACCATTGCCGCCCTGATGAATGCACCCGGTGCGTCCGGTCCCCGTTATATGCCCGTTCCAGGAGAAATCTTTACCGAGATCGAGGCTATCCATTTGCTCTCCGGGGCCACAGCGACTCTGGTTGCCGGTGGCGGTGTAGGCGGGGCCGAAGGCAGTATCTGGCTGGCCGTCAGCGGTACTTCGGAACAAATAAAGTCGGCAGAGAAAATCTTGAAGTCGGTCGCATCAGAACCGGCCTTTAAGCTCTAGATTTAATAAGGAGACCAAGTCCAGTTCATTGTCTCAATAACAGGTTTACAATCTTCCTGATCTGTCATTCCTGTCCCGCATCAAGTGCGGAATAGACTCCAGCAGGAATCCAGGTTGAAAATGCTGGATTCCGGAACGGGCCTGCCCCGTACCTGATACGGGGTCCGGAATGACAAAGTAAATCCGGTTACTATACAATAGGTTTTTAATCTTTTTGACAGTGTCATTAATCATGAAAACTCCCCTATCCAAACCAAACCTACAAGAGATCCTTTCAAAAATACAAATCCTGGGAGATCCTCAACGGGCCAAGGGACTGCAAAGGTTTTTTAAAACCGGTCCCGGCGAATATGGAGAAGGTGATGTCTTTTTAGGTCTCCAGATTCCGGAAATCAGAAAGCTGGCCAAAGAATATCAGGCACTCCCTCTCCAGGCTGTTATCCAATTAATCCATTCTCCCATCCATGAAGCCCGACTATTAGCCCTGCTCGTCATGGTTTGGTCCTACAGGCAAGGGAATGCACCGATCAAAGAACAGATTTACAAAACTTATCTAAAACATACCCGTTTTATTAACAACTGGGATCTGGTGGATCTTTCGGCCGAACATATTATCGGTGCTCATTTGGGAGATTTTGACCGCCAGCAACTTCAATTTCTGGCCGCCTCAAACCTGATCTGGGACCGCCGGATCGCTATCATGGCCACTTTTCACTTTATCAAGAAAGGTGAATTCTCGGACACTCTGATCGTTGCTGAAATGCTCCTTCAGGATCCGGAAGACCTCATCCATAAAGCCGTCGGCTGGATGCTTCGGGAAATAGGCAAACGGGATCAAAAGACCGAAGAATCGTTTCTGAAAGTCCACTACAAAACCATGCCGCGAACCATGCTCCGCTATGCGATTGAGAAATTTCCGGAAAATCTGAGGCAGAGATATTTGAAAGAGAAAATATAATTTTAACAGGTTGTTGAAACCGGGCACCTTGTAGCTGGTCGGCTATGCCGACTTACAGAAGAGGCCTCCAATGGAGGGCGACAGGACCTTTATGAGCAATCTTAAAAGGTCCCGAATGGGGCAGGTTGTTTGAAGCCTACCGAAAGCAGGTGGTTTTAGGAAAAACCTGAAGAATCTTCCTATTTCTGTATATCATGTCAATTTGAAGAAAATACTTTTCCCAGAATTTTGGGAATAAAAAGAATTTGTCAAGATAATATTTATAATTTATAATAGGTTACAAAATGTTTGGGGGGATTGGCAAATCATAAGTTATCTAAAATAGAATAATGATCAGGGGTGCTTTCCCCGATCTAAATCGTAGATTGTAGTGTTATCCAGAAAAACATTAGAATAACTTATTGTGCGCCAAATAGACCAGGCATGCAAGGAGAAAAAATGAAAGTACAGCAGAAAATGAAAAAAACAAATCATGTAAATGTCAAAGAGATGAATTTTGATCAATTGTTTAAACAAATTTCTCCGGAAGAGATATGTGACAATGTATTTACGTTGCTAGGAAAATTGGTAGGAAAAGATACGGTTATTACTGCGGGCAAGGAAGATCATTATAATTCAATGACAGGCAGTGTGACTGGTTTGGCGTTTCTTTTCAAGAAACCCACCACTTGGTGTTTTTTTCGAGAAGACCGTTATACGCTTAAAATGATTAAAAAAGAGCAAACATATACGCTGTCTTACTTCCCGAATGAATATAAGAAACAAATACTCTTTTTGGGAAGTAAATCAGGAAGAGATAGTGAGAAAATGAAAGAAGTTGAATTGACAAGTGTTCAAACCCCTTCCGGAGATATGTCTTTCAAAGAAGCCAGACTAATTATTGAATGTAAATTAACGCAAATTACTACCGCCAATCCCAATGATTTTTATACACAAGAAGCTAAAGACTTTGTAAACAAAGCTTACAAAGAATCAAACAATTATCGAAAAATGGTATTTGGGGAAATCACCCATGTTTGGGTAAAGAAATAAGAAAAGACGCACAACAAGCGGGTGGAGCGGACGCGAAATACGCGCCGCTCACCCTTCCGTTCAGAACAGGCCATTTTATCGGACCGGAGAAAGAAAAAAGTATATGACAAAATCCAAGGTAGCCATACTCAGAACAAACCCAAAAAATGTTTTGACTGATATTGGAAGACTCTTTGAACTGGCGGAAGGTCCCCAATGCCTTCAACTCCAAATCCCCACCATCCTGAAAGATAATATCAGTTGGCATTATCCCTTCCCTTCGGCCAACACCACCCCCTGGCAGCTCGAAGGGACTATTCTGGCCTTAAAGAAAAACGGCTTCAAGGATATCTCCTGTGTGCAGAACAAGACCGAGGTGACTAAGGCCCATAAAGGCGAACGCCTTAACCTCTATACCCCGATCTTTTCTGCCTATGACATCCCGGTGCTTTTCAATTTCAAACCGCAGGATATGCAATGGATACCCTATCAACCCAAGGCGTCCATGTTGGCCCTGAACGCAATCTATCCTGAGGGGATCCAAATTCCAGATTACTTCATCGGGAAGAATATCCTTCACCTGCCGACTATGAAATGCCATATTTACACCGAGACTACCGGGGCCATGAAAAATGCTTTTGGGGGCTTATTGGACCACAAGCGCCATCAAACCCATTCGGTTATTCATGAAACCCTGGTTGATCTGCTGGCCATTCAAAAGGAAATTCATCCCGGCATCTTTTGTATCACGGATGGGACAACGGCCGGGAATGGGCCGGGGCCTCGAATCATGAAACCCTTCAAAAAGGACATTATGCTGGCCAGCGCCGATCAGGTGGCCATAGATGCCGTGGCCGCCAAAATCATGGGCTTTGATCCCCTGCAAATCAAATATCTTCGATTAGCGCAGGAAAGAGGTTTAGGGACTGCAAACATAAACGATATTGATATTGTCGGAGATCCGGAAATCATCCATGAAAACTGGGGATTCAAGGTCGGATACAGTTTTCATAAATTTGCCGGATGGGTGACCTGGTTCGGGCCGACGAAATTCTTACAGGATCTTTTTACTAAACCTCCTCTATTGTATCTCGGAAATTTTTATTCTTTTTTCTACCATGACGTCCTGCATTGGCCTTTTCAGGAAAAAAGAATTTATCAAACCTGGCTTCAGGAATCCGAATGGGGACAATTGTTTGAAGTCTATCGAAAGCAAGGGGTTTTAGAAAAAGCAGGTTAAGAGAAGCAAGGAATATTTTCCATCTGCCAATATGAATAATCTTAAATAGTTACGTCATAAATTCTTTTTTATTTTTTTGACTATACTGAAACTTCCTGATATTATCCATAAAACAGTTTAATACTTTGTTGGCGCTGCCGCAGGCGGTCGCCAACCAGGCCATTGGACACCGATGTCACTTGCTTGCCTGGGCCTTCGGCCCCGCAAGCGGCGGGCCACGGGTCAACGCCGCATTAGGCGAAAGGAGGTCACTATGAAAAAAATTATGATTGTTGTCTTTGTTGCATGCTTGTTTGCATTGTCCGCGTCCTCCGCGGACTCTTGCACTGTGTTTCGACTAAAAGCCAACGACGGATCGATCATTGTCGGGCGCTCAATGGAGTTCGCTGTTGATCTGAAATATGATGCCATCGTTGTTCCAAGAAATAAAGCATATGTAAGCTTCGCCCCTGACGGAAAGGAAGGTTTATCCTGGAAAACACGCTACGGCTACGTCGGGATTGGATCTTTCGGAATGGAGTATGGCTTATCTGACGGGATGAATGAAAAAGGGCTTGCAGTCGGGCTGCTTTGGTTTGAATCCGATATGAAATGGCAGGATGTTGCTCCCGGTGAGACGAAACACGCCCTTGCCCAAGGTATGGTCGGAGATTGGATTCTGGGTAACTTTACAAGCGTGGAGGATGTGAAGCGGGAAATCCGGAACGTGAAGGTGTTCAACTATACGGACCCCAAGACAAAAATATCCCCGACCGTACATTTTATCGTTTATGATGCAAATGGAGGTTGCATCGTTATCGAATATGAAGATGGAATTTGCAACATCTATGACAATCCTCTCGGCATCATGACCAATGCTCCCAGATTTCCCTGGCAGTTGACGAACTTACGCCAGTATGTCGGCATGACGAGTGAAAAACCGGAACCCTACCAGATGTCCGGTTTGACATTTTCAGCAACAGGCCACGGGTCGGGAATGTTCGGTCTTCCCGGCGACCTCACACCACCGAGCAGATTTGTTCGCCTCGCCGTGTTGACCAGGTTCTCCGATATGCAGCCGGACGCCGAAAGAACGCTTAATCTTGCCCAGCATATTATTAATACGTTCGATATCCCTTTCGGTTTGGTAACCGATACCATGCCGGATAAAAAGACCGTTCTAAAGGAATCCACGCAGTGGGTCACGTTTCGGGATCTCACAAAACGTATTGTTTACTTCAAAACGTACGACAACCAGAATCTCCGGAAAATCGATTTGAACAGGCTTGATTTCTCAGGAGAGACGGTGAAGCGGATTCCAATGTTCGGAACATCCGAAATCATCGTGGACGTTACTGATCAAGCACGTTGAATTGACTAATGCATTGCCTAACCACGGCATGCAGCGGATCGCCCATACTGCGGGCTCCCGCTGATGCCCACGTTGGCGCCGCCTGCGGCGTCGCCAATGCGGCGGACGGGTAAATGGAAAGATACTAATTTTGCTCCCGTAGGAGAAAGAAAAAATGAATAGTTGTAATATCCTTAATGCTTTTTTCCTGTCCAATCCTCTTTATCGAGGCATCATTGAGAAGATTATTTTAATTGTAACAGGAATATGCGGGTTGGTTTTTTCTTGGAAAACATTCCCTATTTTCCCATTTTCACATATGTTGGGTGGTGTTCTTATTATTTTGGGTTTTGGGTTTCATTGGTGGGCACATAAAAAGCATAAACAGGCCCATGAAGAATCACATAAAATAGAGACTATTGTAACTGCGGGGTTATTTGCAAAAATTCGTCACCCTTTATATCTCAGTCTCCTTACAATGAACATTGGAATCGCTCTTATCTTTGGGGTTATGGTAACTTTTGGTTTAGCATTGCTGACGATTATTCATTGGGTTTTAACCGAATTAAAAGAAGAAGAGGCATTAATGAAACAATTTCCAGTTGACTATGCAAAATATAAACAACAGGTACGATGGCGTATGATTCCATGGATATTCTGAAGAGTGGCCACTGGGGTCAGGTCTTTTATCTTTACAATTCATGGCGATTCTTTTAAAAAAGAGGGCTTCTATGAGGAGTGCACGTTAGACAAAAGTCAGAAAAAAGCTTTGCCTCTCTTTTCGAAAATTTTGCCCCCCGATCTCGACTACTAATCCTCGCCCAGTATATGGCTGCGCATTTCTTTATAGCCGGGCGGATGCTGCGAGTTATAGCGCATAAAGGTTGGAATCGGATACCGGAACACCCCGGTCTTATAATTGTCTTCCAGCCCCTTGACCGTGTTTTCCAGCTTTGAAGCGGGTATGGATAAGGCGCATTCACTGTCCTGCGGATGCGGTACCAGCCGTTCTCCCGTCCCCACCAACACAAACTGGGCTTCATCGGTAAGCATCGTCTTGGTAATGTAGCTGGTGCAACCACTGCCTGCTGTCAGACGGACATCCAGGCCGCCCTTTTTATTGCCGTTGAGATAACCGACAAGAAGCACCCAGAGCTGTGCCGGGCTGGCATACTGGATAACGACATGCGGCTCAAAACCGGCGCGGTCCAGCGGCGCGATCAGCGCATGGGTGTATAACCCGTATTCGAATTTATGCATATTTTCAATTAAAGCAGCGGCGGCTTCCTTGGTCATACCCCACAGTCCCTGCGAAGCCTGAAATGAGCCGTCAACGACATCCGGGGGGGGTTCACAAACCCGAGGCTAATGGCCGGCACATAGCATGAAACGGTTTTGTCCACGGCTATCACCCAGCCGTAACGCCGGGCCATGGCGATGGCGTGACAGAGGGAGATGTTCAAACCCATATCCCGCTGGGGCAGGCGTACTTTTTCCGGCAATTCCTTTTCCGAGGAACACATCCGCACCGCCACTGGAAAGGTCTGCGGGCGTAGATATTTTGTATAGGCATCGTTGATTTTCTTTAAGTCCATCTTAACCTCCGGATTTAAAACTTACGTGTTATTATCCCCCTCAACTTGCTTAAAGCCAATAATTGTTCGATAAGAACTTTTTCATAGATCTGGCCCCACTTGCTTGGTGGCTTCCCCTACTATTCTAAATAGGTCGTTCCGAAAATTAACGATTACGAATTGAAATATGGAAGAAATGGTTGGACTGACCAGTCCTTTAACTTGAGGTGTCATTGCTCATTTTTGGCCATAGCCACTTTCTTCCTTTGGGCTAACTCTGAGCTTATTCACATTGTCTAATTTTGGGGGACCACCTCATCCTACTCCATCGCCAAAATCGAAATAGCTACGATTTTGAAACCATCAAGCCGTCGAGAGGTCGACGGGATGTATTGGCAGCTTCCTACAGGCGCAAGGCCACGGGCCAAATATTTTTCTCCCGGCTCGGCAGTATCACCGTCGAATGGCCGGGCATGACCTCCTCGTCGCGCTGATTAGTCGTGGTGGTTTCGATATCCAGGCAGTGTTCACCCGTCTCGTCGACATATTTTTTCGTCACCTTTCCGCGAAGCCAAAGGACATCGGACAGATAGACGAATTTCGTATACTTGGCGTAACAAGTCTTGAGCCACCCCTCATCACCTATCCAGTTGGTCATATGCTGGATAACCCATTGATTGCGCTGGGCACCAACGTCATAAGGATAAGGAACTCCGGCCTGTTTGGCGGCATCAATGTTGTAATGGACTGCATAGGTCGGTTCCAGCGCACTCGTAGCGGGGTCGCGGAACGCCCAGGCCGGATGCCGCCGGTAGTCGCGCAGGGCTGCGCCCAGAGCCTTCAGCTTGACCGGGGCACTACCAATGCACCAGGCGATGATATCGGTGAGGCCGATAGGCCCGATGACTAGGGGTTTCAATTCTTCTCCTTCGCTAACACTCTCCCAATAACGAACTTTAGATCCCCGGATTTCCGCCGCCAGGACCTGCTCCTCGATCTCTTTAATCTCTTTTTCCGTCCAGGGATGCGGGAGTTCGATGCCGCCGTATTTTGATTTCTCCTGGGCAGCAGCGCGTTCTGCGCGGACGCTCCAGGCTTTGGCTTTGGCGACGAGTTCACCGCGCTGATTATAGAAGTTATCATCATAATGCACAATGATGCTCCTGCCGGCGAATTGGCTCTTCTTATCGTCGAAATGGGTGAAAATGAGCTCCGGCGTGATTACGTCGCCATCGAACAACGGTTTGTAAAATGTCCAGTCGTTGCCAGCGTGGAAGGCATGTACACCTTGCAATCCCTGGGGAAGCCAGGTTGGGAAAACGCTGTAGAGCCAGGAAGGCGGAGCCACCAATTTTCCATAGCGCGTCTTTGAGGCATATTGCGGGTCCCTGTACAGCGGATTGACGTCTCCAACTCCATCGACGAAATGCCGGATGGTATCGCTGCAAACCTGCGTATGGAAAGGATCTATCCGGAACTTGGCGCCGACACGGCGGCTTAACTCCGCCAGAGCCTCCTCAGTAATTTTTCCTTCACTCAACTGAACTTTCTTCTCATCCTTCTGTTGCGTTGCCATGCTTTATACTCCTCCTGTTTCGCCTTGAGCGGCTATTTGGTTTTTTTTATTTGAGTCCCCGTTTCATCACCTTTCCCGCCTCATTTTTGGGAAGGCTATCGACGAACTCGATAACTCGTGGATATTCATGCCGGCTGAGGCGGGTTCTGATAAATTCCTTTAATTCCCGGTCAAGTTCCGGCGTGGTCGGTCGGTTAGCCACAATGAAGGCCTTGATGATCTGTCCCCGCTCGGCGTCCGGCGCTCCGATCACCGCTGCCTCCTGGACCGCCGGATGCTTCTTCAGGACGTCTTCGATCTCGGTAGGACTGATGGTCCAGCCCGCTGAAATGATGATGTCGTCCACGCGGCCTTTGTGCCAGAAGATGCCGTCCTCATCGATGACGGCGGCATCGCGGGCGCGGAGCCATTTCCCCCTTCGCCAGATCGCAATCTCTCCGATCTGTCCCTGAGGTACTTCGTTCCCATCGCCGTCGATCAGTTTGACTTCCAGACCTGGCATGGGCTTCCCGAGGGACCCCGGCTTCACTACCCAGTCGGGGAAACCGGCGTACTGGTAGATCACAGCGCCCACCTCCGTGGAACCATAGCCGCTGTGGGGAGGCACCCCGAATCTCGCTTTGAAAAATTCGAAGGTGTCGGTGTCCATGGGCTCTCCAGTGTAGTGCATCTTTCGGATCTTGAGTTTGTAATGATCAATCAAGCCGGAATTCTTGATCATCCTGTATACCGTCGGCGCAGCGCCAAAGTTGTCGATCTCGAAGGCCTCCAAACCTTCGAGGAGGGTGCGGACATCGAACTTACCCGAATACGAACCTGTGGCTACGCCCAGGGCCAAAGGCGACATGGTTGCGTGCCACATGCCGTGACCCCAGGCCGGCGATGAAGGACAAAAGAAGCGGTCTCCTAGTCTGTATCCCCGACCAAAGATGGCCGCCGGCATCAACAGCGGGACGCTTCTATGGTAATGAGGAATAGCCTGGGGAAACTTGCGCGTCGCACCGCTGGTATACTGGAGCACAGCTATATCGCTGGCTGCCGTGTCCGGAATGTAGGTGTCTTTCTGAGCCGCCAATAGATGTTGAAAGGCCTCGCCTGTGGGAACGATGCGGTATGTGCCCTTGGGATCGATAGTCCCGGCAAGCTTAGGTGTGGTGACGAGTAGTTTCGTTGCGGAATCCTTCATCCGATGGTCCAAGGCCTCTGGCCCGAAGGCGGTAAAGCAGGGCACAAAGATAGCCCCCCGCTTGATGACACCGAAAAGGCAGACGTAGAAGTCCAGCGAAGGGTCGAGCATCACGGCTACGCGGTCTCCCTTGGCAACGCCGAACGATTCCAGTGCATAGGCGAATTGTGATGTCAGCCGCGAAAGGTCGGCAAAGGAGTATTCTTCCCGATGTCCGTCATCGAACTGGATCCGGACGGCTACTCCTTTTCCCCGGTGTCGGTCTATGCATTCATGACCGAGATTGAAATGCTCCGGAGTTCCATCGAACAATTCCCAGATCTGGTTAATGGTAAATTTTTCTTTTGCTTCTTCATAAGTTTTATAATCCAGCATCAACATGTCTTTCACCCCAACAATTCCTAATTATGTGCTAACCCACCCTGAAACAGAACAGAAAGTCAAAGACCTTAGAGGCCTAGTGAAATTTCTTGATTATCTCCATGGTTTCCAGCAAATTAATAAACACGGAAAAGGCTAATCAGTTGTATCTCTGATTGAAAGGTACATGTTATCTAATTTCAATCAGCAGTGGTAAAGGGGGACGCCCTTTATATATTTACATTTAAAACCTTTTCAAGGCTCCAGCCCTCGTCACGGATAAGCTTCTCACCTTTTGGACGGAAACGCTCACGGTGGGTAAGGATATTTCCAATCGTTTCGATATTTCAATCATTGAAAAACCCAATTCTACAAAATCACCATCCCCCAAGATACGTTCATCACTTTTATGAAATTTCTCTGCTTTACAGAGCATCCGTACCGCAGCCCAACCTCCCCCACTACGAATCAATCCACCTCCCACTAAATCCTTTTGTCGGCCTTGACTCATACCTTCCATGACATAAGTATGATATCTCTCCCTCTCCATATGGACCTGATCATCAAAAAAATGATAGGACGGCTTCTGTGGATTGCCAATCCTTTTGCTCCTTCCCCATCAAAACACTATGACCAGTATAAGGATATCGATCCGGTATCTTGAGATTTTCAACCAGACCTGCCCGTAAAGAATTCAAATGAATATATCGCACCAATTCTTTCAGATAAACATCTTCTTGGCCTAAAACGGATTTATAACGATTCTGGAAAACATGGCCGCTTCGATGATGACGACGATTATACCAGGCGGCATAGCCAGTCAATAACCTTCGCATAAAAGTGGCAATCGGTACCGTCCCGGTTTTCAGTAATAAATGGAAGTAATTGGGGATCAGGGCCCAGACAAAGTACTTGGTTTTAGTTTGATTAACCACCTGACCTAGTCGTCGAAGAAATTCTTCACGGTCTGCATTGTCTCGGAATATCTTCCTCCGTTCTATTCCCCTGGCAATAATATGGTGCCGGGCATCGGGAGCATCTATTCTGGCTTGCCTCGGCATGATTGTTTCTTATCATAACGATTCCGTTTCGTAAATATAAATATATAAAGGGCGTCCCTAATTTACTACATAGGTTCTATTTGCAAGAGGCATGAAAAGAACTGGCAGACCCTTTCCTATTTGAGGATTACACCTACTATTCTAAATAGGTCGTTCCAAAAACTAACGATTACGGATGGAAATATGGGAGAAAAATCAGGACTACCCCGGCTTTAAACTTGAGGTTTCATTGATCCTTAGGTGAGGATAAAAGAAGCGCTGTACTTGAGGAGCGTCCGCCGGGCAGCCTTGAGGGAAGACCCAAAAAGCTCAGGGTGAAATGTTGTTTCTCGCCCGATCCCATGATTCACCTACCGTCTTTAAGGCCTCTTTGACACGCTCGGGGGTCATGGCCATCGTAAAGAGACGAGCGCCGGTAGCATCAAAAATGGCATTTGCAATTGCCGCTCCCACGCAGGTAATGGCCGGCTCTCCTCCACCTTGGGGCTGAAGTTCACGGTTTTCCACCAAAACGGTCTCGATCTTCGGCAGCGTGGAAAAGCGGGGAATCTCATAGGTATCAAAATTCTGAGTGAGGACCTGCTTGCCTTTGAATTCTACCTGCTCGGAGAGGGCATAGCCCAAACCCATGGTAAGGGCACCTTCCATCTGTAAGCGTGCTCCTTCGGGATTGATCACAAAACCCATGTCCTGGGCGCAGATCAACCGCCTGACCCACACCTTTCCGCTTGTCCGATCGACCTCGACCGCGGCCATGGTCGCCACATAGGCCCCTGCATCGGGGGCGCAGGCGAGACCATGACCCCGTCTGCTTGGGCTTGCGCCCTTCTTCCACCCGAAGAGGTCTGCCGCAGCCCCGAGAGTGGCCAGCATTCGTTGATTGGTGAGGTTCTTCAGGCGAAATTCGAGTGGATCCGCGCCGATTTTTGCTGCCATGATATCGATCTGTGATTCTCTGGCAAAGGTGTTTGTGCTGTTCCCTGGTGCACGCCAGGCTCCGGTCCTGAATAGTTGGCCTCCCGCATTGGGGGTCATCCAGCCGCCATAGGCCGTTTCCTTATGATGGGCCACGGCATATAATAGTTGCTCTGCACCCCGCGTTCCCGCATAGTACGTATCGTACTTCCAAAAGGAGATCCTGCCCGCATCCGTCAATCCTGACCTTATCTTGATGATGGCCGCGGGACGGAAGGTATCATTAAAGAACTCTTCCTTTCTGCTCCACATGACTTGGACAGGTTTTCCGGTTAGCTTGGCGAGACGACCGGCCTCGACGGCTTGCTGATTGAAGGCCTTACCACCGAACCCACCGCCCACAAAGGGCGTAATGACGCGTACCTTTTGAGGAGGCATGTCGAGGGTCCGCGCCATCTCTTCCTTGAGCCCAAAGGGGTTCTGCGTGGAGGCCCACAGGGTGAGCTGGTCGCCTTCAATCTTTGCCAGGGCGGTATGGGTTTCCATGGCCGAATGGGCCACGTAGTGATCATAGTAGGTATGTTCAAAGGTTGTGGCTGCCAGGGCCTCGCCTTCCTTCAGACTGCCCTCCCCTCCGAAGACCTGACCTTCTTGGGGCGCCGTTTTGAGGAGATGAGGGAAGATAGTGTTGTTGTCGATCGTGTTAGGAGGCACCTCGAACTCTGCCTTAATGAGAGAGAGGGCATTTTCAGCCACGTCCGGCAGGGGATGGAGGACCGCCACCAGGTCCTGATCCTGAACCACGATGATTTCCTTATTTCCCTTGAGGGCGGAAATATCGACCTGTTTCAAGGCGGCACCGTGAGCTGGTGGCCGGAGGATCTTCGCATATAGCATACCGGGTACCCGGATGTCCCCCGTGAATAGGGCTTCCCCGGTCACCTTCTTGAGGCTATCTAAGCGAGTGAGGGAGGTGCCCATGAGCTTGAATTCCGTTGGTTGCTTCCGTTGCGCCTTAGTCTGAAGGTGCTTCTGGATAACCTTACCCTCACAGAGTTTGGCATAGGTAACCTGTTTTGTCTTATCCTGCCGGACTGTGACCATACCGTCCTTTACGATTAACCGGTCCACCGGTACCTTGAGGTGCTCGGAGGCCAGGGCCAGCAGAACGGATCGCGCCTCAGCTCCGGCCTGACGGAGAGCTGGGCCGAAAACGCGGGTGCTGAGAGATCCCCAGGTGCCCATATCCCAAGGGCATTGATCCGTGTCGCCCATGACCATGTCTATGTGCTTGACGGGTACGTCCAACTCATCGGCCAGCATCTGGGCGAGGGATGTTACAATACCCTGGCCCATTTCGATCTTACCGGTGAAACAGGATACGCGGCCATTCGCACCGATCCTCAAAAAGGCGTTAAAGTCGGTAGGCAAGGACTGCATGCCGGGAAAACGTTGGCTTCCCACCTGCGCGAGAAGCACATCCGCCGAGAAGAAGATCATGATGCCGCCACCCACGACCTTGAGAAAATCGCGACGGTTGATGGAAAAACCCTGTGCTTGATCGTCGACCACCGTTGGGGAATGCCTATTCATTTTCATTTTGCCCTCCCTGTCGCCATGACCCGGGCTGCACTCTGAACAGCCTTGACGATGCGGACATAGGATGAACACCGACAGAGGTTGTCATTCATGCCTGCTATGATGTCGGCCTCGCTTGGCCTGGGGTGCTCTTTCAGGAAGGAGTAAGCAGTGAGGATCATTCCCGGCGTGCAGAAGCCGCATTGAAGAGCGTCGTGCTCCACAAAGGCTTTTTGAAGGGGGTGGAGCACCCCGTTTACGGTCAGGCCCTCGATGGTGACTACTGCTTTACCTTTCACATCTTTGATGAAGGTCTGGCATGATCGGACGGCCTTATCGTTGATGAGCACTGTACAAGCTCCACAGTAGCTTTCGCCGCAGCCGTACTTGGTGCCTGTGAGGCCCAGATCCGTTCGGAGGACCCAGAGGAGGATTCGATTGCCGTCTACCTTCAGTCGGACTGGTTTATGATTGATCTTTAAATCGATCGTTTCAATCATGATAACCTCCCCCAAAAGGGTTAAGAATATCTTATTTTATATGCTGGTTTTAGACACCGTTATAATTGTTTGTTAGGTATCCCAGTTCTTATACTGACTTTTATTGATAAAAATTGCTTTTTTTTAAAAAGTATAAAATGAGAAAAAGGAACGGTCAAGGAAAAAACTGGGCGGAAGATACGGAGGCAAAAGAGGTCCTCTGAAGAAAATGGGACTAGGCAGGATTGTCCTTTACAAATTGATTACGTTTGTAATGTAGTATCAAGAAACAAAATTCAAAAACAACATTTCAGGAAGTTATACGGCACAACGCTCCCCTACGAACCGTACCTAAATTTTGCCATTTTCACAAAAAATAAAAAGACGAGATCCGCCCACGCCGTCTGGTCTTTTAACTGGAGTCCTTCATTGAACAGTTGGCCTATTAAGAGTGACGATCAGCAGGAAGACCTTGTGTTTTCTTTCTACATTAACGTCCAGCAGAATAGACCCCGTGCGTCGCAGGTTCTCGACGATTATAATTAGTGTCCATCCGGAAACTGTTACTTTCCAGATGGAACGGTCAGCCATCAGTTTTTAGCTTTCAGCAAAAACCTTTTCCATCAATGATTGAGCTAAACCCTGATCGCTGACTGCTAAAAGCTTAATCCGGAAATTTTAGATTTCCGGATGAGAACTAACAAATGATGATCACCACTGATGTCAAATGCGGTGCCTAAAATATTAAAGCCCCTATAATCCGTTTTACAGCTTACGAACATTCTCAGCAGCAGGACCCTTAGCACCTTGGACAACATCGAAACTGACACGATCACCCTCGGCCAGCGATTTAAAACCTTCTCCCTGTATCGCGGAATGATGTACGAATAGGTCCTTGCCACCATCGTCCTGCTCGATAAAACCATATCCCTTTGAATCATTAAACCATTTAACTTTTCCTTCGGGCATTGTTAACCCTCCTTTGTATTAGGTTTCTCCGTGGAGACATTTGTAATGTCAGAACAAGTATGAATAGTTCTTTCTGGAAATGCAAGATTATTCCCTGGCCCTTTGCGAAACAGGAAATAGGTTTGCAGTAAATTTCAAAAAGTAATCCTCCGATAAAAAATCTTTTTAGCCGCTTCGGCGGTAAAAATATACATCCCCACGATGACGGCCAGTAAAGGGAAAAAATAAAAGGGCAAGGCCTGGAACCCAAACATGGCTCCCAAAGGGGTATAGGGAAAAAGCAGGGTTACGCCGGTCACCAAGACGGTGGCCAGGGTTAAAGCCCGGCCGGGTTTGCTCTGGAAAAAAGGCCGGCGGGTGCGGATGACCAGCACGATCAAGGCCGCTGAAATGACCGACTCGATAAACCAGCCGGTTCGGAATTGCGCCGGTTGGGCCTTGAGGAGAAACAAGAAGGATGCCGAAGGTCAGGTAATCGAAGATGGAACTGATCAGACCGAAGGTAATCATAAAATTTCGAATAAAACGGATGTCCCAGCGCCTTGGTTTTTCCACCAGTTCCTGATCCACCCGATCGGCGGCAATGGTCAGCTCCGGGAAATCGGTCAGCAGATTGGTCAACAGGATCTGTTTGGGCAGCAGGGGCAGAAAGGACAGAAAGAGGGAGGCCCCGGCCATGCTGAACATGTTGCCGAAATTGGCGCTGGTGGCCATAAAGACATACTTCAGGGTATTGGCAAAGGTGGTCCGGCCTTCAGCTGATGCCTTGGGCCAGGACCTTTAAATCCTTTTCCAACAAGAACGATATCGGCCGCCTCTTTGGCCACATCCACGGCCTGATCCACCGAAATGGCCACGTCGGCGGCATGGAGGGCCGAGACATCATTAATGCCGTCTCCCATATAACCGACGACATGGCCGGCCTTTCTTAAGGCCAGAATAATACGCTCTTTCTGATTAGGTTCGACCTCGGCAAAGATATCCGCCTCCATGACCAATTGAGACAAGGCCCGGTTGCCGGTTTTTTGGAGTTCAGGGCCGGTGATTATTTTGAGATCGGAAAGACCCATCTGCCGGCCGATGGTAGCCGCCACCAAATGGTTATCTCCGGTGATGATCTTCAGGGACACCCCCATACCCTTGAGTTGATTAATCGTCTCCACAATCCCTTCCTTGGGCGGGTCAAAGAGGACCAGGAAGCCTAAAAAGATCAAATCCTTTTCAAGGTCTTTGGTCAGAACGACCTTGGGTTCCATTTCCCGGTAAGCCACCCCGAGCACGCGAAAACCTTGGGCGCTGAATTCCTGGAAATGGGTCTGGATCTGCTCCTGGGCCTGGCTCAGGTCCATTTGGGTTCCATCGGCCTTTTCAGCCCGGGAACAGACCGCCAGGACATTGGATAAGGCCCCTTTGGTGACCAACAGATGCTTGTCCCCTTGGGAGACCAGGATGCTCAATCGTTTGCGGATAAAATCATAAGGCACTTCGTCGAGTTTCTGAAAGCCGGAAAGATCAAAGGGGTGAAAGGTGCGGATGGCCTGGTCGATGGGGTTGGTAAAGCCGGTCTCGTAATAGGCATTCAGATAGGCATAGAGCAAAACCTTTTCGTTTTCCCGGCCTTCCCAATCCAGGGCCGAGTGGACTTTGACCAAACCCTCGGTCAAGGTGCCGGTCTTATCGGAACACAGGACATTCATGCTGCCGAAGTTTTCAATGGAGGTTAAACGTTTGACAATCACCTTTTCCCGGGCCATTTTTTTGGCCCCATGGGCCAGGTTGATGCTGATAATGGCCGGTAAAAGCTGGGGGGTTAAGCCCACGGCCAGGGCCAGGGAAAAGAGGAAGGACTCCAGAACCGGCCGGACCAGATAGACATTGATGGCAAAGATGGCGATGACCAGGATTAAGGTGACCTCCATCAGAAGATAGCCGAACCGCCGGACCCCATGTTCAAACTCGGTTTCCGGGGGTCTGAGTTTCAGCCGTTCGGAAACCCGGCCGAATTCGGTTTCGATTCCGGTTTGGACCACCAGGGCCTGGGCGGTGCCGCTGACTACATGGGTTCCCATGAAAAGGGTGTTGGTCCGGCGGGCCAAGGGGGTTTCCGCGGCCAGCACAGCGGCCATCTTTTCAACCGGATAGGTTTCCCCGGTCAAAGAGGCCTCATCCACAAAGAGATCTTTGGAATTCAGAATCAGCCCATCTCCGGGGATGACATCTCCGGCATTCAGTTGGATGATATCTCCGGGAACGATCTCTTCGACCGGGATTTCCTTGGGTGTCCCATCCCGCAACACCGTCGACTTGATCTGTACTATTTCCAATAATTTTTTAACCGCACCGGCCGCCCCCCGTTCCTGCCAATATCCCAAAAGACCGCTGACCAGGACAATGGTCAGGATGATCAGGGCATCGACCGGATCCTGAAGAAATAGAGATAAACCGGCGGCAAAGATCAGGATGAGGATAATAGGACTTTTGAATTGACCGAGCAGTAGGGTCAAGGCATCCGATTTTTTAGGGCGGCTTGAGAAGATTAAGCCCATACTGCTTAAGCCGCTTCTGCGCCTCGATCCCGGTTAATCCCTGGGGGGAAGTCTCCATTTCCTGAAGGATTTGTTCAGGAGGTATACTCCAAAAAGCGGAGGAGGTTTTATTCATGATTTGCCTTATTTGTTTTGGGATTATAATGTCTATAAAATAAGGGTGGCATCTCCGGGAAAGGTTGGCCTACCCCTCCGAGGATGAGAAGGGGAAATTGTCCTAAAGGGGAAAAGTGTTATGTTGGTGAAAAGGGTCACTTCTCAATAATGTGATTTTAAATTCTATTTAATATTGGCAACCATACTAAATTCATTTTGAAATTTCAACATAATTTAGAACGAGAACGGCAACCACAAGGGCCG
>CAWDKY010000036.1:0-8385 GCA_963802945.1 uncultured delta proteobacterium | reverse complement strand
TCAAGGGGTCGAGGACCGCAGGGCGGATGGAAAGGTTTAAGTTCTGATGCCGTCATTCCCGCGAAGAGACTGTGTCGTAATAGCGGACAGCGCCATCAAAGCCGTCATGCCGGCGAAAGCCGGCATGCAGACGTCGTCCCGGCGAAAGCCGGGAACCAGACCCATATCCCCTGGATTCCCCCGGATCGAGTCCGGGGCAGGCTCCTCGTCGCGCTTCGCTTACACGGAATGACAAAAATATAATTGCGACACAGTCTCGAAAGCGGGAATCCAGGTTGAAAAGACTGGATTCCGGATTGGGCCTGCCCCGTACCTGAAACAGGCCCGGAAAGACAACACTATAAAGGGATTTCTAATAAATTATATTAGGACCCTATTTCCGCATTAAAGAAAGGGTTAACAAAATGCAAAAAAGTTTTTCTTTTCAGGGCGAGGTGAAATTCATTTCGGCTGCGGGTCAATCCATCAGTTGCCGGATCTGTCTGCCCGCTACGGCTCAGGTCCGATTTTATTGGTCATGGACCCGTTTCTTTCCCGTGGGCCTCTTAAGATTCGAATTTTTAATGAATTGAAAGCCAAGGGATTAAAACCCATACTATTCAATCAAATTGAACCTGAACCTTCACCGGCCTCAGCCGAAGCAGGTGCCCGGCTGGCCAGGAGAAAGGCACTGTTCGCTGGTCATCGGCATCGGCGGGGGAAGCTCGTTGGATACCGCCAAGGCTATTGCCATGTTAACCCTTAACCAAGGGAAGGTCAGTGATTATGTCGGATTGGATTTGGTACCCCATCCGGGCCTACCCACGATCCTGGTTCCAACCACGGCCGGCACCGGAAGTGAAGTGACTTTTACGGCTGTTTTTACCAATCGAGCCGCTAAGACCAAGGGCGGGATCAACAGCCGCTTTCTCTATCCTACCGTGGCCTTGCTGGATCCGGAATTGACTTTGAGTTTACCTCCACAGGTTACGGCCCAGACCGGTATGGACGCCTTGACTCATGCCATGGAAGCCTACACCTCCAATAAAGCCAACCTAATGAGTGATATGGTGGCCGAAAAGGCCATTACCCTGATCGGCCGATTCTTAAAAAAGGCGGTAAAAAACGGGCAAGACCTTGAGGCCCGGGAAGGGATGCTCCTGGGGAGTTTGTTGGCCGGAATGGCCTTGGCCAATGCCGGAGTGGGGGCGGTCCATGCCATGGCCTATCCTCTTGGGGCCTTGTTCAACATCACCCACGGATTGGCCAATGCGGTCCTTTTACCTTATGTCCTGGAATTCAATAGAGTCGCTTGTCCGGAACGGTTTGCCCATATGGCCTTTTTACTGGGCGGCTCAGAAAAAATAGTTCCCGCCGAACAAGGGGCAAAAAAATGTATAAAAAAAATCATCACGCTTTCTCGGTCTATCGGCATTCCAAAAAACTTAAAAGAATTGGGGATTCCCAAAGAAGCCATTCGATCCATGGCTGAAGGGGCCATCAAGGTTGCCCGTCCCATAGAAAATAATCCCAGGCCGATTACGGTGGAGGATATTGTTTTATTGTATGAGAAGATGTTTTAATCGATTTTGGTGAGGGAAGAAAAAATTTCTTAATTAAATAAGCTCAAAGAAAGGGATAGTTTGTTGGTAATATGTTCTCCAACCCGTCACCCCGGCGAAAGCCGGGGTCCAGAAATATTTTTATTTCCTGGATTCCGGCTTTCGAGACTGTGTCGCAATTATATTTTTGTCATTCCGTGCAAGCGAAGCGCGACGAGGAGCCTGCCCCGGACTCGATCCGTGGGAATCCAGGGGATATGGGTCTGGTTCCCGGCTTTCGCCGGGACGACGTCTGGATGCCGGCTTTCGCCGGCATGACGGCTTTGATGGCGCTGTCCGCTATTACGACACAGTCTCTTCGCCGGAATGACAAAAATAGACTATTTTTGAATTTTTACAAGTCCATTAAAGGTGTTGCCTTGAGCTTTCAGCTTTGAACTTTGAGCTAAATAAAGGAGATGGTCATGCCCGGTTACGAAGTCTTGGGAGAAGAAGAAAAGAAAGAGATCCTGGAAGTCCTGGAAACTGGGGTCCTGTTTCGATATGGGTTTCCGGCCCAGCGAAAAGGGCGCTACAAAGTTGCGGAATTTGAAAAAAAGTTTGCCGAATTTACCGGCAGAAAACACGCCCTGGCGGTTTCTTCCGGATCCACTGCCCTTAAAGTGGCCCTGGCCGCCCTGGGAGTGGGTTTTGGAGATGAGGTCATAACCAGTGGATTCACTTTTGTAGCTACCTGGGAGTCCGTCTTGGAGTGCGGGGCTGTGCCGGTTTTTTGCGGAATCGATGATACCTTGAATCTGGATCCCAAAGAACTGTCTAATAAGATTACTCCCCGGACAAAAGCTGTCATCCCTGTTCACATGCTTGGCGCTCAAGCCCGGATCGGAGAGATTATGGCCGTGGCCGATCAACACAACATCCCGGTGATTGAAGACACGGCCCAGGCCTGTGGTGGATTTATCAAGGGAAAAGCCTTGGGTTCCTTCGGAGCCATCGGGACCTTCTCTTTTGATTCGGTAAAGACCCTGACCACTGGTGAGGGCGGCATGTTAATCATGGATGATCCGGAACTCTATCGCCGGGCTTCGGAGTATCATGATCACGGCCACGATCACCTCGGGCCTGACCGGGGTTTGGAAGGCCGGAGCTTTACCGGCTTTAATTATCGCATGATGGAGCTGCAAGGGGCCTTGGGACTGGCTCAGTTGTCTAAGTTAATGGATATGGTAGCCGCACAAAAAACCCACAAGACCCGTTTGAAAAAAATTTTGGCCGGCCTAAAAGGCATTCGTTTCCGGGAACTGGTAGACCCTGAGGGAGACACCGCTACTTTCCTGGCCTTTTCCCTGCCCGATAAGGAGAAGACTTGGATCTTAAAAGAGTTGGGTAAAAAGGTCGGTTTGGGATTGGTCTATTTTTTTGAAAACGGCTGGCATTATTATCGCAATTGGGAGCACCTGCTTCTCCAAAAAACCGCCAGCCGAAACGGCTGGCCCTTTCTGGTGGAAGATGGAATCCGAAAACTGAACTATCCCAAGAACCTCCTGTCCCGTACTGATGAAAGAATGGCCTGCCTGCTGGTCCTGCCCATCAATATCAAGATGGACGAAACCGTTTTCGCCAAGGCCGAGCAATTGGTTACTGAAGCCGGCCGAAGTTTGTAAAATAGATACTGGATGCTTAATACTGGATACTGGATGCTTGATACTGGATGCTGGATGCTTGATACGGGTTATAATCAAGTTCGGCAGTTTGATCCAGTATCGTTTCATGGGGTAAAGGATGAGCTATAAAAATTTGGATGTTTGGAAATTAACCATAGAAGTTGATCATGTCAGAGGGAAATTCCATAAGATGACCTTAACCGAATTACCTAACTTTGAAATGTGATTGTCTAGGAAGAGAAGCCAGATTATGTTGATTTCGCTCAATAAAATACAGTGAAATCTCCACGATTGTTGAAGGGTACGGCCCAAACAGACCAAGTACAAACAAGAGTTTCCTGCGGTTCTTAAGTTATGCTATCGCTTCCAATGATGAGACGAATCGATCAGACTTAGAAACACTATTTGAAACCGGTTCACTGGCGGCTAAGACATTATATACATCTTTTCATGACAAACTGGAGATTTTTAGGGAAAAAAGCTCATACTTGCTCATCCAATCAGAGTAAGTAAAAGTCATATAAGCGACAAATACGAAATTTCCAAGTATCCAGTATCGGCAGTTTGATCCAGTATCGCATTAATTTGATTTTTCAATCCAGTATCAAACCATTGGAGGCAGACGGGATTTCCAAATAAACCCGCCATGGTGAGTCATTATAGGATAGAAGATCTTGGAAAAATAAACCTATGCAAACCGTCATCATCATCCCGGCCCGTTATGAGTCCACTCGTTTTCCGGGGAAACCCCTGGCCCTAATCGATGGTCTGCCCATGATCGGCCAGGTCATCCTCCGGGCCAGGAAGATACCCGATGTTTCGCAGGTTGTGGTAGCCACCGATGATCTTCGGATCGCCGAATCGGCCATATCCTTCAAGGCCGAGGTCGTCATGACCAGGGCGGATCTGCGTTCAGGCACCGATCGGGTGGCCGAGGCGGCCGGCCAATTGCATCTGGCTCCCGAAACCCTGGTAGTCAATTGCCAGGGAGACCAGCCCTTTTTACCCATCGAAGCGGTAACGGATTTGATTGCTCGTCATCAGGCCCATCCGGAATGGCCGATGAGTACCCTCATCTATCGCATCACCAATCCGGCGGAAATCCCTGATCCCAAGCATGTCAAGACGGTCTTTTCCCATTCAGGACAGGCCCTGTATTTTTCCCGGTCTCCGATCCCTTGTTTTCGGGAAGCCAAGGAAGAACCTGTTTATTACAAACACCTGGGGATTTATGCCTACACTCTCTCCTTCCTTCAGACCTTTGCCCTCTTAGCCACAGGCCCCTTGGAATCGGCGGAGAAGCTGGAACAGCTCAGGGCCCTGGAATATGGCTATCCCATCCAGGTAATAGAGGGCCTGCCCTGAATGGGAAAAGACCGTCTTGACATGCTTGGGATCAGGGATTTCCGCCGGATTGGTGATGCGATAGATGAGGGTACTCATCGGCCATGCCGGATGGGCCTGATGACGAGCAATCAAATCAGTTACCGCTTCGATGGGTAAAAAAGGCCGGTCTCCCTGCAATTGACTACCAGGGTTTCGGGAGCCAGATGCAATTGGCCGGCCGCCTCGGCCACCCGATCGGTGCCTGAACGCAGATCCGCCCTGGTCATGACGACCTCGGCCTTGAAGGATATGGCCGATTCAGCAATCCGAAGATCATCGGTGGCTACCACAACCTGCGAAACATCGGGTATTTTCCTGGCCCGAAGGATGACCTGGCCGATCATGGGCAGACCATCGATTAAGGCCAGGGGTTTCCCCGGAAAACGACTGGACTCATAACGGGCCGGGATGATGATGACGGTTTGCATTTTAGTTGCCAAGATCTTTTATTGATAATTTCTCACTATCTCTTTTGAAACTCGAAATCCTCTGCCTCCGATGGTTTGATACTGGATAAAAACAAAAAGCGATACTGGATCAAACTGCCGATACTGGATACTGGATATTTTATTTGTCGCTTATAATCTGATTTCACTTACCGATTGGATGAGCAAGTTGAGCTTTTTTCCAAAATCTCCAGTTTGTCATGAAAAGATGTATATAATGTCTTATCCGCCAGTGAACCGGTTTCAAATAGCGTTTCTAAGTGATCGATCGTCTCATCATTGGAAGCGATAGCATAACTTAAGAACCGCAGGAACTCTTGTTTGTACCTTCTTCGGCCGTACCCTTCAACAATCGTAGATTTCACTGATTTTATTGAGCGTCTAATCTGGCTTCCTTCCTCAAACATTTCAAAGTTAGGTAATTCGGTTAAGGTCATCTTATGAATTTCAACAGCAAGCTCCTTGGTTAATTTCCAAACATCCAAATTTTTATAGCTCATCCTTTACCCCATGAAACGATACTGGATCAAACTGCCGATACTTGATAATAACCCAGTATCAAGCATCCAGCATCCAGTATCAAGCATCCAGTATCCAGTATTAAGCATCCAGTATCTATTTTACAAACTTCGGCCGGCTTCAGTAACCAATTGCTCGGCCTTGGCGAAAACGGTTTCGTCCATCTTGATATTGATGGGCAGGACCAGCAGGCAGGCCATTCTTTCATCAGTACGGGACAGGAGGTTCTTGGGATAGTTCAGTTTTCGGATTCCATCTTCCACCAGAAAGGGCCAGCCGTTTCGGCTGGCGGTTTTTTGGAGAAGCAGGTGCTCCCAATTGCGATAATAATGCCAGCCGTTTTCAAAAAAATAGACCAATCCCAAACCGACCTTTTTACCCAACTCTTTTAAGATCCAAGTCTTCTCCTTATCGGGCAGGGAAAAGGCCAGGAAAGTAGCGGTGTCTCCCTCAGGGTCTACCAGTTCCCGGAAACGAATGCCTTTTAGGCCGGCCAAAATTTTTTTCAAACGGGTCTTGTGGGTTTTTTGTGCGGCTACCATATCCATTAACTTAGACAACTGAGCCAGTCCCAAGGCCCCTTGCAGCTCCATCATGCGATAATTAAAGCCGGTAAAGCTCCGGCCTTCCAAACCCCGGTCAGGCCCGAGGTGATCGTGGCCGTGATCATGATACTCCGAAGCCCGGCGATAGAGTTCCGGATCATCCATGATTAACATGCCGCCCTCACCAGTGGTCAGGGTCTTTACCGAATCAAAAGAGAAGGTCCCGATGGCTCCGAAGGAACCCAAGGCTTTTCCCTTGATAAATCCACCACAGGCCTGGGCCGTGTCTTCAATCACCGGGATGTTGTGTTGATCGGCCACGGCCATAATCTCTCCGATCCGGGTCTTAGCGCCAAGCATGTGAACAGGGATGACAGCTTTTGTCCGGGGAGTAATCTTATTAGACAGTTCTTTGGTAATCCAGATTCAAGGTATGACTGATTTGCAAAAACCGGCACAGCCCCGCACTCCAAGACGGACTCCCAGGTAGCTACAAAAGTGAATCCACTGGTTATGACCTCATCTCCAAAACCCACTCCCAGGGCGGCCAGGGCCACTTTAAGGGCAGTGGATCCGGAAGAAACCGCCAGGGCGTGTTTTCTGCCGGTAAATTCGGCAAACTTTTTTTCAAATTCCGCAACTTTGTAGCGCCCTTTTCGCTGGCTCGGAAACCCATATCGAAACAGGACCCCGGTTTCCAGGACTTCCAGGATCTCTTTCTTTTCTTCTTCTCCCAAGACTTCGTAACCGGGCATGACCATATGCAAGTAAAGCGGCTGCACTTTCGTTTAAGTCGCTTCAGAGCGCTTCGACGCGCCTCGTCTGCGCGAAAGCCATCCCGTGTCAACCAGTTCTGGCCACGGTGACGAGGCTCCCCGGTTGCTAGATCAAATATAATGGACAAGCTCGAACCGATCGATATTCTGGACCGTGTATTCATATTAAAAACATCCTTTCTGCATTGTACAAGCATCCAACTAATATCCTTCACCGTAATCGGTCTGGGATTATTTTCTATGGGCCGGGCGACCTTGATGGCCCCTTCGGCCATGGATCGAATGGCCTTTTTGGGAATCCCCAATTCTTTTAAGTTTTTGGGAATGCCGATGGACCGAGAAAGACTGATGATTTTTTTTATACATTTTTTTGCCCCTTGTTCGGCGGGAACTATTTTTTCTGAGCCGCCCAGTAAAAAGGCCATATCGGGCAAACCGTTCCGGACAAGCGACTCTATTGAATTCCAGGACATAAGGTAAAAGGACCGCATTGGCCAATCCGTGGGTGATGTTGAACAAAGCCCCCAGGGGATAGGCCATAGCATGGACCGCCTCCACTCCTTGGCATCGGCCAGGGCCATTCCGGCCAAGATCTCTCAGGAGCATCCCTTCCCGGGCCTCAAGCTCCTGTCCTCTTTACGGCCTTCTTCAAGAATTGACCGATCAGAGTAATGGCCTTTTCGGCCACCATATCACTCAGGGGATTGGCCTTGTTGGAAGTGTAGGCTTCCATGGCGTGGGTCAAGGCATCCATCCCCGTCTGGGCGGTAGCTTGGGGCGGCAGGCTCAAAGTCAATTCCGGATCCAGCAAGGCCACCGTGGGATAGAGAAAGCGGCTGTTGATTCCGCCTTTGGTTTTGGTGGCCCGTTGGTAAAAACGGCGGTGAAGGTCACCTCGCTGCCGGTCCCGGCTGAAGTCGATGGAATATCCTCGTAGGCAGACCCGGATTGGGCACCAGATCCAGACCGACGTAGTCACTGACCTTCCCTTTATTAAGGACCAAGCACTGCTGTGGCCTTGGCCGTATCCATAGTGCTCCCCCGCCGATGCCGATGACCAGCGAACAGGCCTTTCTTTTGGCCAGCCTGGCCGTGGCCTCGGCCGAGGCCGGGGACGGTTCCGTTGAATCTGGTCAAATAATATGGGCCTTAACCCTTTGGTTTTTAAGTCATCAAAAATGCGAATTTTGAGACGACCCCTGGCCAAGAAAAAGGGTCCATGACCAGCAGAACCGGACCTGACCCGTAGCGGATAGACAGATCAGGCAACTGGTTGATTAATCCGCAACCGAAATGAATTTCACCGGCCCCTTGAAAAGAAAATGTTTTTTGCATTTTAGTCAGCCTTTCTTAAAAAATGGATTCAAGGATTCCAGGATTAGAGGGTTCAAGGAAATTTTTGGTATAAGGTTTACGGTATACGGTTTAAGTTTTTACTTTGAACCTCCTGCCTGCCCGCAGGCCTTGAACCTTTTTTTGACCCCTTGAATCCTCGGCCCCTTTTTGTT
>CAWDKY010000035.1:0-5886 GCA_963802945.1 uncultured delta proteobacterium | reverse complement strand
GAAGATATCGTCTGGCTCAAGAAAAGGCGCGGATCTGATTAGTAAAGGAGTTTTTTATTACAACGATTAATTTGTACTATTATCGTCCTCTTATTTTGAGCCCTTCATTTTTGCTGCCAAAAAGCCAAGGACAAACCCCAGTGCAAGTAAAATCAAAACTAGATGGGGTATCATAATGTTCCAGAAAAAAATGTTTAAGGAGACATTCTGGGTATTTTGAATAATCAGGATTAACAACAATCCGACTAAAACCAAAATGACAATTAGCTTCTTTTTCATTTGACGCCCCTTGGTTTTGGAATTCAAATTCTTGCCTGATTGGCACGTACTTAAAGATAAATTAATAATTCATTGTAGGCTTTCTTGATATCACAGAAATGCTGGCTCGAAACTCCGTGGATTTTGCAGGCCTGGGATACGTTCTGAAGAAATTCGGCTAACTCTATCAACTTTTTTTCTGATAAACTTCTTTTGAGTGGTCAGATACCTCCTGGTTTTTGATTGTCGCCTAAAAATCCAGGAGGTATCTGACCACCCTTATTACTTAATTGTCAAGTCAACTCCGGCTTCTGACATATGAGATTAGTACATCCCTCCCATCCCTCCACCTGGCGGCATAGCCGGCATAGCAGGTTCTTTTTCACTTGGTTTCTCAGCCACCATGGCCTCGGTAGTCAATAGAAGCGAAGCCACCGAAGCTGCATTTTGCAAAGCAAATCGGGTAACCTTAGTCGGATCGATGACCCCGGCCTTCATCAGGTCTTCATAGATTCCGGTCTCGGCATTAAACCCGAAGCCACCTTTTTCTGCTTTGACTTTTTCTACTACTACGGATCCTTCAAATCCGGCATTATTGGCAATCTGTCGTATCGGCTCTTCCAAGGCCCTTCGGATAATATTAACCCCCAGGGCTTCCTCGCCCTCGCTTTTAATACCGTCTAAAGCGGGTAGGCATCGTAAAAAGGCAATACCGCCACCAGGTACAATCCCTTCTTCAACAGCAGCGCGGGTGGCATTCAGGGCATCTTCGACGCGGGCCTTTTTCTCTTTCATTTCGGTTTCCGTAGCGGCCCCGACATTGATTACGGCCACGCCGCCGATCAGTTTGGCCAGCCGTTCCTGAAGTTTCTCTCGGTCGTAATCCGAGGTAGTTTCATCAATCTGCGCTCGAATCTGTTTGACCCGACCTTCCAGGGCCGATTTCTCACCCCCGCCGTCGACGATGGTGGTATTATCTTTGTCGATGGTGATCCGTTTGGCTGTTCCCATATCTTTCAGGGAGACGTTTTCCAATTTGATGCCCAAATCTTCAGAGATCATCTGTCCGCCGGTTAAAACGGCGATATCTTCCAACATGGCCTTGCGCCGGTCCCCAAACCCTGGGGCCTTGACGGCGGCACAGGAAAAGGTTCCACGGAGCTTATTGACCACCAGGGTGGCCAGGGCTTCTCCCTCAACCTCTTCGGCAATAATTAATAAGGGGCGTCCCATCTTGGCGATCTGCTCTAACACCGGCAGAAGATCCTTCATATTGCTGATCTTTTTTTCATTGATCAGGATATAGGGATCATTCAAAACCGCTTCCATCTTCTCCGGGTCGGTTACAAAATAAGGAGAAATATATCCCCGATCAAACTGCATTCCTTCCACCACTTCCAGGGTCGTCTCCATACTCTTGGCCTCTTCAACGGTGATAACCCCTTCTTTACCCACCTTTTCCATGGCCTCGGCAATGATATTGCCGATGGTGGCGTCGTTATTGGCGGAAATAGTCCCAACCTGGGCGATCTCTTTGTGATCCTTGGTGGGTTTGCTGATCTTTTTTAATTCCTTAACCACTGCCTCAACACCCTTTTCAATCCCTCGTTTTACAGCCATAGGGTTGCTGCCGGCGGCAACCAGCTTGGATCCTTCGCGATAAATCGCTTGGGCCAATAACGTAGCTGTCGTGGTCCCGTCTCCAGCCACATCGCTGGTCTTGGAAGCCACTTCTTTAACCATCTGGGCCCCCATATTTTCAAATTTGTCTTCCAGTTCGATCTCCTTGGCCACCGTAACCCCGTCCTTGGTGATAGTCGGGGAACCCCAAGATTTATCTAATATTACATTGCGGCCTTTGGGGCCTAAAGTCACTTTCACTGCATTGGCCAAGGTGTCTACTCCAACCCTCATAGCCTCGCGAGCCTTTGAATCATACTTGATTTCTTTTGCTGACATATTACTTCCCTCCTTTCCTTTATTCAATCACGCCTAAGATATCGTCTTCTCGCATCATTAAAAATTCTTCGCCATCGATCTTGATTTCGGATCCGGAATATTTTCCGAATAAAATCTTATCCCCGACCTTGACATCAAGCGTAGTCTTGGTCCCATTTTCCAAAATTTTCCCCGGTCCTACGGCAATAACCTTGCCTTCTTGAGGTTTTTCCTTAGCAGTATCAGGGATTATAATACCCCCCTTGGTCTTTGCTTCTTCTTCGATACTTTGTACAATTACCCGATCATGTAACGGTCTGATCTTCATAGATTCATGCTCCCTTCTAAAACATTCTGGATTTTTTAGCACTCATCTTGATAGAGTGCTATTATAAACATAAGTTCTATTTTTTAAATTACAAGTCCAAAACTTAAATCTATGGGCTGGAGAAAAAATTAGTAAAGGGGAAATATAGCCTAACTAACTAGTAATAAGAGAAAAAGCAAAATATGTTACGTATAGCTCCTACAATTATGGTGACATCCTTATTTAATTAAATAATTGCATATTGCCATCCGACAATTGAAAACCTAACAGAATATAACGTAGTATAAATATCGAATAAGCCCCTAAAGAAAATTATTTCTCTCTTTGGAGGCTTTATATCGGCATTTTCCGGTAACTACTTCTCTTGTCTTCCTCTGAAAAGCTAGAGGTTAGATTATCAGATTGGTGAGGCCTGCAGGCTTCTTGAACGTATCCCAAGATCATCAAACCACCGGCTGCATGGCGTTGATTAATTCCTTTACTCCAACGGTTGCTATGCCGGACATGAAATCAGCCATACCATAGGGGATAACCAACTCGTTGTTATGGATAATCGAACCGCAGCTATAAACGACATTGGGAACATAACCTTCGCGCTCCTCCTCATGCGGTGACAGTAATGGTTCTTCCAGACGGGCGATGATTTTCGCCGGATTTTCAAGATCAAGCAGTATGGCGCCAATACAATACTGACGCATGGGTCCGACACCGTGGGTGAGTACCAGCCATCCTTCATCGGTCTCCAAGGGTGAGCCGCAGTTGCCGATCTGAAAAAATTCCCAGGGACGTGTTGGTTCCTGTATGATTTTGGACTCCTGCCAGAAATGGATATTGTCGGAGAACATGATGTGATTGTTTTCACCGTCCTGACGGGAAAGCATGACGTATCTGCCGTCAATTTTACGCGGGAAAAGAGCCATGCCTTTGTTTTGTACGGCTTTGCCGTTGAGGGTTATGATATTAAATTTATAAAAATCCTTTGTGGTAATCAGCTGCGGCAGAATGGTCAAATCATTATAAGCCGTATAGGTTGCGTAGTAGGTCACCTCACTATTGTCATCGATGAATCTCACGAAGCGGGCATCTTCAATACCTCGGCTTTCATTTTTCGAAACGGGAAAGATAACCCGTTCGGAAATTTGACGATTGGGTCGGAAATTTATTTCATAATTGGAATTGATAAGCCAGTACATAACCTCGAAGATTTTATTTTGGCGCTTAACAGGGAAAACCGGGGTCGTGCGAAGCGATTCAATTTTATTTTTTAATTCATTATAGGTGAAATCTTCCGGTAACTGGCTAAGAAGATAGGCGGTGACCTCATCGCTGGCTTCCATTTCAAGAAGCTTCAGATCAAAGAGATGACGGTCGTAAACCGGATCAAAATGAATATCCGGTGTTTCGACGTAATCGCTGGTCGGGTCGAAGAGAACCCTGTTATCCGAGTCGAGAACACCGCTACGAAATACAATCGAGGAAATATGACCTTCGCCGGTTGCCCGCAGGCTCATGATAAAGCGCAAGCTGCCCTGGTCAAGATGGTTTTGCTCGGGATGAGGGACGATGGAAGGATTAAAAAGGGCAGCCGATTCAATGGAGTACTCCATAGTAAAATAGGCCCCGATGAGAGCCATCTTGGTCTCGCTGAGCATCGCTCCCCGAGGAATATAATCATCGACCTCTTTCAGGTGACGCGTTAAGACACGTTTGATGTTTTTGTGCCGTTCGGAAAAATCAATCAATATTTGTGCGAGAATGCCTTCGGCTGTTGTGTCAGGCAAATCCATTATGCGTTGAATGATTTTAGCAATGCGATACTCACCGTCCGGCAAATAAAGCCGGGTAATGACGCGTGAAGAGTCCCCCATGATTTTATTCTTTTTTCGTTTGACTATTAAAGGGAATCGTTGTTTTTGGATCATTAAACATCACTCCTTGATTTGGTTAGATTCTTACATTAGATCATCAGAGAATTTATCTCTAAATTTTTCGAAAATACGAGATTAACTGCCTCTGGCCGGATGATACTGGATACTGGATGCTGGATTAAGTTTATCCAGTATCGAGTATCGCTTTTTGGCTTTATCCAGTATCGGTCTCTGATTTTATCCAGTATCCAGCATCTATTTAATTTACAGCGCCGCCCTGTTCTTAGTGAGACATAACCGTACCAGGTCATCAATCACTGCCGTGCCGACGCACATGACGGTATCAGCGCCGCCCCAGTAAATTTTTATCGTACCGTCGTCTTCCGGAACAGCGCCGCAGGTAAAAACAACATTGGGAACGTAACCGCTCACTTCCCAGGGATCCTCGGGCTGCAATATCCACTGATCGGAAACGCCGATGATTTTCCCCGGATCATTCAGGTCGTGCAGCGCCGCGCCAAGGCGGTACACCGCACCGGCCATAGTCTTAAAGACTCCATGGTAAATATGCAACCAGCCTTGTTCTGTTTTGAAGGGCGGGGCGCCGGGCCCGATTTTCATTTCATCCCAGTGATAGGAAACCGGCTTCATAATCACCCTGGAATCGCCCCAATATACCAGGTCGGGGGAATAGGAAATCCAGATGGACCAGGGTGAAATTTCGGAATGCGGCCGGTCCAGACACGCGTATCGTCCTTGGAATTTCTCGGGGAAAATAACCACATTGCGAAGATCGGCCTGGGTGATCAGGGCGATGCGCTCAAGGCTTTCAAAGTCTTTTGTCCGGGCAAGTGCGGTGCGTACCCCGTGCCGGGAGTAGGTGCTATAGGTAAGAAGATATTCGCCCTCCATAGGGTTGATGCGGAGGTCCTCAACTCCGAACTCCTCATAGGCCGCAAAGATGTTGTCCTTGGCCGGTGTGAGAAAGGGTTCAGGGTGGACCCGGAAGGAAAAACCATCATCACTGTCGGCCCTCCCGATGATCGAGCGTCCGTTGTGTAAATGCGATCTGAAAAGCATAATATAGCGACCGTTCTGCTTGACAATACCGGCATTGTGGACCGTGGCCACAGGGTAGGGGACATCATCTTTGGTGAGAATGGGATTTTTTTTATAACGTCTTATAATGGGAGCTTGAGTCGTCATCGTCAATTTCGGTGTTCCTCTCTTTTCGTTTTTTCAAGAATGGTTTCATAAACCTGAATATATTCTCCAACCATACGATCAACGGTGAAGTGTTGTTCAACACGGCGGCGACAGCAGGCTCGATCAATACCTTTTATTTGGGCCACAGCGTCTATGGCTTCATCCACCGTTGTAACCAGAAAACCGTTTTTACCGTCTTCGATCAGTTCAGGCATGCTCCCCCGGTCAAAGGCGATTACGGGGGTGCCGCAGGCCATGGACTCGACAACGGACAGTCCGAAAGGCTCA
>CAWDKY010000034.1:0-134251 GCA_963802945.1 uncultured delta proteobacterium | reverse complement strand
AGCTCGAGCATTACCCCGAAGGTATCTTTGGGATGGAATTGAGCCTCTTTGATCTTACCGGATTCTATGCGCCGTACGAGCCTGACACCAAGAGATTCTAAGTGGGCGATGGCCTCCTCAATGTCAGGAACTTTCAGGGAGATAGCCGCTAGGCCCTCCCCTCTGCGCTCAATGGTCTTGGTAACGGCACTGTCCTTGGAGACGCCTTCGATAATTTCCAGTCCAAGGGGATCAAGGGTAGTCCTGGCCTCCAGATTTTTAGGACTATGGGGTTCGGTGAATTTTGTGCCCAGTGCCTCTTCGAAAAACTTTATTGCTTTATCCAGATCTTTTACAAAGATATGAATGTGATCGATCTTTTCCACTTTCATTTCTTTTGTCTCCTTAGATGTCTTATCATGATGTAATACTAAAGAAAGTATTTTGGTTTTGAACTGTCGCTTTTTTCATTTCTGGCTATCCAACAATTTTTCCGCCTCAGCCAGAGTTTCTACGTTGTTGGGGTCGTAACCGGAAATAATGCTCATTCGTTTAAATTGTAATCCCGAAAGTACACTCTCACCTACCACTTGTACTCCGTGGCGTACCCCGGATATCTTAAAATAAAGCTGAACGCGTTCGATTTCTTTTGTGCCTTCAGGAGTGGTCGGCTTGAATTGTGAAATGTCGGTAATCACCTCAACCCGCGCTTCAGTTTCTTGACCGTCGCAATGGTTTCATCCGCCTATTTTTTCATCTCCTCAACACTAAAGAATCCAACCATGGTAAAATAAAGTCGATTTTTAGAAACGCCGATTTTGAGGTTATACATTTCAGGCTCCTTTCCCAAAGACCAGGGTTTAGGTTTTTAATTCTTCTTGTATCTCCTTTTTCTGTTCACTTAACTCTATAGTCATTGGCGAAATTAAATCTCTGATAAACCGTATTTGTGGAGACGTATTGGGAACGGTTGTCCCCGGTTATATTTCTACTCGATCAGCAAAAAAGCGTATCTATTCATAACTTGGTCGTAGTCCTTCAAAACCTGAATGGGAAAACCTAGGCTGCGGACGGTTGCATACACATCTATACCCATGGCATCGGCCCCCGGACGGGCAACTCGAGGGTTCTTACATTTTAGACGATCAGGGTCACAGTCCTCACAAAACCCACAGGAAGCAAACGGGAGAAGGAATGTTTTATAGTAACCGGAAAGGAACACTTCTCTTTCGAGCTCCACTAGTTTCGAGATAACGCCTTGGCTCCACCCTTTCCGATCCTCAGGGGTCTCCAGTTTCTTTTCAAAATGGAATACTGCGGCCTGGCTGTATTCTGAAATCATCTGCCGGCACTCCTCAATGGACGGGACATTGGGAGGGCACGTTCCTCTCTTACCATAAGCAGGGCAACCGAACATACAACGGAACCGCACCCACTGAGCCACGATGATATCCTTGGCTTCAATCCATTTGAAATCGGGAAATTCCCGATCCTTAAACAACTTTTCCAGCGTTGCCTTCTCCACCATTTCAAGCCTCCTCATGTTCACGGACCGCCTCCGACACGGCGATCCCTTCTTTAGGTATCCTATCTCTTGAACCGTTTCTTTGGACCAATCGTCTCAAAAATTACCTATAAGCGCCACTCCATGGCCGATCCCAAATTCTAAAAATCTAATGATTATGATGGATGGAACTATAGCATAAAATGGTAGAGAAATTTAGATTTTAAAATCTAAAAGTAAAATATTAGGGTTTGATCCCAGGCCCTCTATTTTTCTCCTTGACTGTGCTTTTTTCTTTCCTTATATTTCTCTTATTAAAAGGAAATTTTTATCAATAATCGGCGAGATGGGCGGTTTATAAAACCGCTGTTTTTGCCAAAAGAGGAGATTGCGATGAAGAACACAAATGTGGCAACGATTTTTGCTTTCTTGGGCTTGGTAGCGGTCGTTCTGTTTTTTCCCGGATGCGGCGGGAACGTGAAGATGGGCGATCTGCCCGTTTATCCCGGTGCGGTCGAACTCAAGGCCGGAATCAGTAAGATCGGCGACACGCTGGCCAAGAATATGTCCACGGACGCGGCCCTGCGCAAAACCATAGGTGTGGGCGGCCAGACAGAGCAGCGAGGATTCACGCTGCCTGCGGCGACGACCTGGGACGCGGTGAAGACGTTTTTCGAAAAAGAGCTCAAAGCCCGCGGCTGGGAATCAGGGCTCGGCGGTTCGGCCGGGAAATTCGTCGATGTCAACTCCATCATGGACACGGCCACCAAGGCCAGTGATATGACTCATACGATGATTTGGAGCAAGGGCAAACAGACATTGACCCTGCTCATGCTCAACCTGCCGGCTAAAGCCGGCCAGAAGGAGTTGATCCTCTCGCTTTCGACTCGGTGAGCACGGGCGCACTCTTCTGACTTTATTTCTCCCAGCGCCAGCGCATTCGCGCCAAGTCGCGGACGTTGTTCGACCGCAGCAGGCTCTGGACAAAGAAGACGCCCACCGCATGGATTCGTGGACGCTGGGGAAAAAATAAATCATCCGAAGGGAGCATTTGATGTGGTTAACACTTAATTTAAGTCGGAATTAATTGGAACTTGGGGTGTCCACTTTAAGAAGTAAAATCCCGGTTATTGTTCCCTATTGACCTGGTACCTTGAACTCGGAATAATTTTACCTGGAAGACGACCCTTTTGGTTCGCGGGGAATAGTGAGGATAAAGGTGGAGCCTTTTCCAAAGGTGCTTTGGACTTCAACTGTCCCCCCGTAAGAATCTATAATATGTTTGACAATGGATAGACCCAACCCGGTCCCCCCCAATTGACGGGATTGATCCTGATCGACCCGATAAAAGCGCTCAAAGATCCGAGGAAGATGCTCTTTGGGAATGCCGATACCGGTATCCACCACCGAGATTTCAATGTAATCTCGGTGGAGTTCAGAGTTCGGAGTTCGGAGTTCGGAGTTTTTTGATCTTCCTTCTTTGTTGAACTCTGAAGGCTGAATAAGGTTGGCCGTTAGACGAATTCGCCCTCCCCCCTGTGTATACTTAACAGCGTTATCCAGCACATTGAATAAGGCCTGCAACACCCGGCCTTTTTCCCAAAGAGCCGTAGTATTCTCCGGCAAATTTTCGATCTCCAAGTCAAGGCCGATGGTTTTTCCCGCGGCTAGGGGCTTGACCATTTTGACGGCGCTTTCCAGAATATCTTTGACCATTACCCTATCATAATAAATCGACGCCTTTTCCTGTATATCCAGTTTGGTCAAGTCCAGCATATCCGAGACTAATAAGCACAGGCGTTTTACTTCCCTGTGTATCGAGGTGATGATCTCCCGAACTTCAGGAAGATCCTCCGGGATCAAGGGAAGCAGTGTATTCAATCGTTCGTTAATGGAAAATAAGGGTTTATCCAATTCCCAGGAGGCATTGGCGACAAAGGCCTGACGGACCTTTAATAGGAAACGGAGTTCGGTCGTGTCGTGAAAAATAGCCACGGCCCGGGGCGATCGTTGGGTTGAAGTCAGGGCAACAACCTGGACCTCGAAATGTCTCAGAATGTCCCGCCCGAAGGAAATATGCACCCGCTGAAACGGATCCCCTTTAAGGACTGCTTCCACGGCATCCTGCAGCTCGGCACTCATAAAGGCCTCTTGAACGGAGCGCTTTCTCCAGGATACGTTTTCACCCAGTACTTCATTTAAAAAGGGATTGGTCAGGATGATCCGGCCTTTTTCGTCCGTTACCAGCACGCCTTCCTGCATGGAGGAAAGCAGGGTTTTTAATTCCCCGGTTTCGGTTTCCAGTAATTCCATTTTCCCCGTCAGACCGGTAGCCAGATTTTCGAGGGATGAGGCCAGCTCCTTTGTTTCACTCTGGGTCAGAAGATGAAAAGGTTGTTTTAAATCACCCTTGTTCATTCTTTGAACCATGTCGATTAATTCTCTGAGAGATCGACCCATACTCCCGGTTATGAGTAGACTGAGTAAAGCGGCCAAAAAGACGGTAAACCCTCCGATAATGTACAAACCCCAACGCTGAGAAGTAACGGCCTTTTCTGTTTGATTGAGAGGAATGGCAATGCGGACGTAACCCAGGAGATCGTCTCCTTTGCGGACTGGGGCGGCTCCAAACAGGGTGTTCGATTGTATGTCCGGATTAAAACGAATCGTCTGACCGTATCCCTTGGTCTTAACGGCCAAGATTTCCGGAAGATAGGACACGCCTTCCTTTTTTTCGACAATTTCCCGGCTAAAATCCGAATCTCCTATGATTCGTCCTTCCTGGCTAAAGATGGTCACCCTTTTCTGGAGATGACGCCCAGTTTGTTCCGATAATAGTCGAATCCAGGAAGGATCATTTTGATTTGGACTTAAGCGATCGGCCAGCATCGAAACGGCCAGATTCAAGTCCAGCTTGAGTTCTTCTTGTTTCTGGGTCATCAGAAAAGATTTCAGATTGGAGCCCAGATAGATCGTACCGGCTATCACCATAACGGCGATAACCAGGATAAATGCACACCAAATTTTAACGGTCCAGCGAAGATTCATATTTTGTTTTATTGAAAATAGTCAATAGTTGGAAACGATGTTCTTTTATTAGAAGATATTAAAAAGTATTTTATAATCTCACCACATCATTGTCTATGATAAAATAAGAATTTATCTCTATTCGGTTTTATGTTACCAGAGGATAACACGTGGGGTTCGATTAATACGAAGGTAATTATTAAAGTCCCCTTCAATTACAATCCCTCTTTCCCAAACCTTCTTCCTGTCTGCGGGTAACAACCAGGCAGGTCACAGGAGGGAGGGGATTTCTTGGAGAAAAAGTTATGTTCATATTAAAAAAATGGATTTCCCGTCTATTATTTCCTATCTCATTAATTATTGAATTTTTTATTATCGGTCTTTTGTGGCCCCAAAAAGGCAAGAAATTTCTTTTTGCCGGGGTCATATTGCTGTATCTGTTTTCTTTTTATCCATTTGCTTTTTTAATCCTCTGGCCAATAGAGAGACCTTATTATCCCATCCAAGACTCCACTATTAAACGGGAAATAAAATGGGTAGTGGTTCTAGGTGGTGGCGCAGTAGAAGGCAGACACCTTACCCCGGAAAACCGCCTGGAAGAATCTTCTTTGAAACGTCTCCTGGAAGGCGTGCGACTTTGCCGCCACCTACCCCAGGCCCGGCTCATCCTCTCGGGAGGGGATTTCCAAGGTAAAAATCCGGTAGCCCGGGTAATGCTGGAGGCGGCTTTGAATTATGGTTTAAGCCCTTCCCGGCTGATCCTGGAAGACTCTTCCAGGGATACCCAAGATGAGGTCCAATTATTGAAAAAGACCTTGGGAAAAGATCCTTTTTATCTGGTTACCTCAGCCAGCCATATGCCCCGTTCCGTGGCCATGTTTAAAAAGGTAGGCACTCAGCCCATACCCGCTCCTACTGATTTCCGGGCCGTGTGGGAACCTTTGAAGGTTGCTTATTTTTTCCCTCAGGCTGGCGCCTTATCAGATACGGAATTGGCCTTTTATGAATATCTTGGACTTCTTTGGGCTTTGGTAAGAGGGTATCTGTAAATTAATCTTTTTCAGGTCGTAAGATGAGGCAGGACAAAGGCGGAAGAGTTATCAGCAGGGATTGGGCATAGGAATGAAAAGGTACCGGTTCGGTGCGGATTCGTCCCAGATTACCGAGATTACTTCCCCCGTACCATTTAGAATCACTGTTGATCTCTTCCTGGTAATAAGGGGTATAGGGAACCCCGATTCGGTAATTGAACCGGGGCACCGGCGTCAGGTTGAGGGCAACAACCACCCAGGTTTCCCTGGAACTGCGCACATAAGCAACAACTGATTGCTGCCAGTCCTGGCAGTCAATCCAACGGAATCCTTCGGGCTGGTGATCCTTTTCCCAGAGGGCCGGCTCCCTTTGATAAAAACTTCCCAGATCGGCCATGAATTTTTGTAATCCTATTCGCCAGGGATCTTCTTCCAGATGCCAGTCCAGACTCTGGTCATGATCCCACTCCCGCTCCATAGCCAATTCGGTGCCCATGAACAAGAGCTTCTTCCCGGGATGGGTGAACATATACCCGATCAACGTCCGTAAGTTGGCGAACTTTTGCCAGGTATCTCCAGGCATTTTGGAAAGCAAAGACCCCTTCCCATGCACAATCTCATCATGGGAGAAGGGCAAGATAAAATTTTCAGTATAAGCATAGAGCATGGAAAAGGTTAAGTCGTTATGATGATAGCTTCGATACACCGGGTCTTTGGAAAAATAAGACAAGGTGTCATGCATCCAGCCCATATTCCACTTGAAGCCGAATCCCAGGCCGTTAAGGTAGACCGGAGTGGTAACGCCGCCCCAGTCCGTGGACTCCTCGGCTATGGTAAAACAACCGGGAAAGAGACCATAGACTTCTTCATTTAAGGTTTTTAGAAAAGCAATGGCTTCCAGATTCTCCCTGCCTCCATCGGCGTTGGGGATCCATTCCCCTTCTTTCCGGCTGTAATCCAGGTAAATCATAGAGGCCACGGCATCCACCCTCAGCCCGTCAATATGATATTGATCCAGCCAGAAAAGGGCATTGGCCAGAAGAAAATTTCGGACTTCATTTCGGCTGAAATTAAAAATCAGTGTGCCCCAGTCCTGGTGTTCTCCTTTTTTAGGATCAGCGTGCTCATAAAGGGCCGTGCCGTCAAACCAGCGCAGGCTATAATCATCCTTGGGAAAATGGGCCGGCACCCAGTCCAAAATAACCCCGATCCCGGCCTGATGACAGGCATCCACCAAATAGCGAAAATCGTCCGGGGTCCCGTAGCGGCTGGTCGGTGCATAATAACCGGTGACCTGATATCCCCAAGATCCATCAAAGGGGTGTTCGGCCACAGGTAAAAGCTCCAGATGGGTAAATCCATAACGCTTGATCTCATCAATTAAGTAAGGCGTCATCTCCCGGTAGGTCAAAGGGCGGTTTCCTTCTTCCGGGACACGGCGAAACGAGCCCAGGTGGCATTCATAGATGGCCATAGGAGAAGCGCGTAAATCGATGCTGGGGCGTTTTTCCATCCATTGACCGTCGCCCCATTGATATTCGGAAAGGTCCCATATCCTGGCACACATGGCCGGAGGAATCTCCATGGAAAAGGCCAGGGGATCGGTTTTGATCCGGAGGAGTCCTTCCTGGGTCTTGATCTCAAACTTGTACAGGAGTCCTGGCCTCAGGCCAGGTACGAACAGTTCCCAAATACCGGAACTGCCCACGGCCCGCATGGGAGAAAGGCGTCCGTCCCAGCGGTTGAATTCACAAAGGAGGCTGACCCGCTTGGCATTGGGAGCCCAGACGGCAAAGGACACCCCGGATACTCCATCCATGGTTCGCAAATGGGCTCCGAGGATTTCATACAGCCGGAGGTGATTGCCTTCATTAAAAAGGTGGAGATCCATATCTCCTAAGGTTGGGGGAAAGCGGTATGGGTCTTCCGTTTCCCAATGATTCCCGTCAGGAAAGGAAAAAAGAAAATGATAGGGGAATGGCCAAGTCATATCCTTCAGGTCGGCCTCGAAGATCCCCCCGGGGTGAATACGAATCAACTCAACGGACCGGCCTTCCAACAAAAGGGAGGCCTTCACGGCATCAGGGTGGAAGGCCCGGATGATCACCCCTTTCTTATTCCCTTCTTGATAGGGATGTCCTCCCAATATCCGATGAGGATCAAAGTGTTCTCCTTTAGCCAACGCCTCGAGTTGTTTTTTCATTCGGCTTCCCATCCAATGACCTCGGGGGGCAGGTCGATTTTCAGTGCAAAGGCCCGATAGTTTTTCCGATACTCTGGCTTATTTTGGGGAAGGTCTCGGCAGGCGTCTAAAAAACTATTTTGAACATTCCAAAGATTGAGGGGGACGTCAAATTGGTGGCAAATTTGGATTATCTTGTAGATAGCCGTGAAGAGCCTATCCGGATCAAGGTTCACCTTTAATTGTTTTATTTCTTTTTCGATCCTTATCTGGATTCTTTGTTGAACCTGTTCTTTAGGCAGGGGATATCCCAGCTCCTGAGAACGGTTAAAAAATTCCTGTAATCCTTCCAATTGTTGCCAAGGAGGAAAGGCCTCTTGCAGCCCTTTTTCTAAGGCCCGGTCCAGAATGAGGGTCAAAGCCATCTTCATTGGGTTGGGCAAGGCCACCCCCATCTCAATCAATTTAATCAAGGTCCCGATATCTTCTTTGACCCAATCCTCCAGGAGAAGGATATGGTTTTCCATCCGTTCTTGAAGGAGGAGATTGATCAGCCGCTGTCGTTCTTCTGAAAAAAGATCTTTTAAGTAGAAGCGACCAGGGGCAAAGATTTCCTTTACCCAATCGTGGACATCCCCCAATGAAGATGTTTTATAGAGATTAAGGATATCCTTTTTGAAGGTTTCGTATCCCTCGTTGTTTGGGTAGGGTTTCAAAAGGCATTGGAAATCCACTCCTCCAAAATGGAAGACGGCAAAGATTCCTTCCTGTTCCTCCAGGGTGATGGTTGAAGAAACTTTAAGACGGCCCACTGCCAGGTGGGATCCGTTTTGAGAAAGAATCACTTGGTCCTGATGGCTCAATTGATAACAATAAATGCGATCTTTTTGGTTCTTTTGGTAAATGGAACCGATGGCGTAATGGGCCAGAACCCGTGAGAGATCAACCGTACAGGGACGTATCTTTTGTTGCCAGATTTTTGCTCCGTCCCCAAATTCCTTTTTGTTGCTAGGGGCTTTTTTTAGATCAGGGAGAAGGGATTCTTCTAAATCCGATCCAAAATCCTTGGCGATCTGGATGGCCCGGCAGGCATATTTCAGGATTTGGGTGGTTTCCAGCCCGCTGATTTCATCAAAGAACCAAGCGCAGCTGGTAAACATCAACAGACCCATGCGCTGCATGTCAAGGAGCTTTAGGGCCTGAACCCGGTCTTTCAAGGACATAGACGGCTTACTGCCCTGCTCAGCGAAAAACTGTTCCAGATTTTCCGGGGATCGGTCCAAAAGGACCTGGATATAGGCATCTCTGGCCTGCCAGGGGTCTTTCAATAAAGAAGCGGACCGGCTTTCAAAAAGAAGGTCCAATTCATTTTTTAAACGGTCTAGGCCCTCCCGAAGGGGCGCCCTCCAGGCTTGCTGGAATTCTGGCCCACCTAGCCGGCAGCCGCAGTTAGCCCGCCATCGTTCAATTCCATGGGCACAACTCCAGGAGGTGTTTTCGTATATCTCCACTTCGAATTGGGGAGGGAAATGGGCCAAAAACCAACCATAATTTGTTACTTGTATAGTGGGGTCTTTCTCCAATTGATGAAGGGCATAGGCCAGGGCCATATCTCCAAACAGACGATGGTGTCCGTAGGATTCACCATCCGTTGCCACGTTAACCAACTGGGGACCGGTATCCTGGGGATCAAAGCCGTTCAACAGACGCTGAAAGAGGATCTCGCCGTTCTGTAAATAATTTTCAAAAGCGATCCCATGAGCCAGACCTCCGTCATAGAAAAAAAGAGCTATTTTTTGCCCGTTGGTTAGATTACACCAGTAGGGCCGCCGGGGATTGATGGTCCCCTGGGTCTCAATCCATTGTTGCTGACCAAGGGGACGAAAACGCTTGGCCTGATGGGGGGCCAGGATGGCAAACTTTAGCCCTTCCCTGACCAATGCCTCGAGGACCCTCAGGTTAACGGCCGTCTCCGGAAGCCACATTCCTTCCGGTTCCCGGTTGAATCGTTTCCGGAAGTCCGCCTTGCCCCAGCGGACCTGGGTTAGCACGTCTCTTTCTTCGGCCAGGGGAAGGATAATATGGTTATAGGCCTGGGCCAGGGCATTGCCATGTCCGTCTTGCTCTTTTTGTGATTGGTGATCGGCCTGTTGAATTACTTTAAGGGTGATCCCGGCCTTTTCTTCCATCCAGGATAAGAGAGTTGGGCCGAAATTAAAACTGATCATTTGATAATTATTGCTGATCCGTATTATTTGACCCTTTTCGTTTTGGATACGGGAACGGCTGTTGGGGGCATAGCATTCGGTTAGAATCCGTTCATTCCAATCATGGTAAGGAGCGGCTGTTTCTTCTCTTTCAACAGCCTCCAGCCAGGGGTTTTCCCTGGGAGGCTGGTAAAAATGGCCGTGAATACATATAAACCGATTGGCTTTCATGAGAGGGACGAGGGACGAGATATAAAGTATGAAGGCTGATGGACGAAAAACGAAAGCAAAGGAACAAAAATTAAAAAATCAAAATCTAAAAAACTAAACTCGTCCTTCTTCTCTCGTCCCTCGCCATTGGTCATTTTTATTTGGTCTCGGGAGTCACGCTGGGAGAGGCACTGGGACTCGGCTCGCTGCTTTTTTCCGGGCTCTTCTCTGTACCCTCCGCAGGTTTATCTTTTTTCCCCAAAGGGGCCGAATCCCCCTTACGGGCGTAATCAGTGACATACCAGCCGCTGCCTTTGAGATGAAAGGCGCTTCTAGAAATCATTTTACGTAAGCGTCCGGCACAGTGGGGGCATTTAGTCAACGGGGGATCGGAAAATTTCTGCATAGCTTCAGTAACTTGTTTACATTTTTGACATTCATACTCGTAAACCGGCATTTCTAAAACCTCCTGATACTAACTAACTTATCTCATTCGGACAGCGATGCCCTACATAGGAATCAAAAATAGGGTTTAAATTTATCCCTTTCAAAGACTTCAAGATCTGGTATGTGGCCTGATGGACCTTACCTTCTTCTGCGGCCTTTTCTTCCTGTTCGACATCAAAACGCTGCATAAATTTTCTGAACCGGACCACATGGACCAGTTCATGGGTTAAAATGTAGACCATCAAGGGAAATAATTCTATCCCTTCTTTCCGGTCAATGACCCCCAGGATATTGTGATCCTGAAGACATATCCGGTAATAATCCCTCGGAAAATTTATCGGAATCCTGTAGGGAAAGGGATAAACATAACGGGCGATCTGGGCCAACCCGTCAGAAGTAATTTCTTCTTTTCTCAAATGGGCCAGATTGGAAATCTCAAAATCATATTTCTTCCAATTGCTGGTAGAAATATGGTAATGATTACAGGTAGTGTCTTCGGCAATCTCCAGGGCTTTATCCACCCAATAAATTTCCCCTGGAGTAAAATGCCTGTAGCTTTTCATGGCTCCCTAACTAATTAAGGTTATATTTATATATTAGTTATTATTATAAAGATGTCAAGCCATTAAAGCAGAATCTGAGAACTCCATGATGAAAAAATTATCCATTCCGGCGCCTTATCAGGGGCGTGTGCTTCGTCTCCTTAATGAATTAAAGGACAGTTCCTTTTCGGGAATCCTTGTTTCTCAGCCGGAAAACCGTCGGTATCTCAGTGGATTCAAACCAACTGATCCCCAGCTTAATGAATCCTCCGGATTTTTGATCATAGGTAAAAGTCTGGCCATCCTGGGCACTGACCCGCGCTTTGAAGTCGAGGCCCAGCACCAGGCCAAAGGATATTTTCCTTTTATCTACCGAAAAGGATTGGAGGTTTCCTGGCCGGAAATCAAGAGTCTATTAAAGCCCATAAAAAAGATGGCCTTCGAAAGCCATTCCTTAAGCGTTTACAGCTTTCAGAGACTTAAAAAATTGATCCGTTCCCAGGGGAATTCTCTTTCTATTCTTACCTACTTACCAGTTGATTGAAGAAATAAGAGCACAAAAAGATCGTCTGGAAATAACAGCTATCCGTCGAGCCCTGTCTATTACTGCAGAGGTCTTCCGAGAAGTATTAAAGACCTTGCGGCCGGGTGAAACCGAAAAAGAGATCGCCTGGCAGATTAAACATTGGATTCATCTAAAAGGAGGAGAGGAACTGGCCTTTGAACCGATCGTGGCCTCAGGACCTAATGCCGCCCGTCCCCATGCTGAACCAACGGAACGGGAAATACAAAAAGGGGAACCGATCTTGTTCGATTTTGGAAGTAAATGGAAAGGCTATTGTTCCGATCTTTCCCGGACCGTGTTTTTGGGTCGCCCAACCGACCGTTTTAAAGAAGTTTATTCGCTTGTCCGGCAAGCCCAGCTTAAGGCCGAAAAAGGGATACGGGCCGGATTGACTACGGCCACAGTCGATGCCCTGGCCCGATCAGTGATTGAAAAAGAAGGCTACGGAAAATTCTTTAAACATTCTCTGGGTCACGGTGTGGGGCTGGCCACCCATGAACTACCCAGCCTTGGCCCGAGCAGTCTCGATCTCTTGAAGCCGGGTATGGTAGTCACCATTGAACCCGGTATCTATTTGCCCGGCTGGGGAGGGGTCCGCTTGGAAAATATGGTCGTGATTAAAAAAAAGGGGGCCAAGGTTTTGAATAAGGATCAGAGCTTTTATGGGTTTTGAGGGTGAGAATAAAAGATTGAAGTGTATCCAAGTTTTCTAAGAAAAGAGATTTTATTTTTTGTCAAGGTAGTAGCCTCCTTAGCCCCTATATTTAATGATTTAGGCTTGACAAAGTCCTTAATGGTAATTAAATTTATGACACCTTATTAATGCATTATTTTTAGGAGTTAACTGATTTATATGACTATTTTCCTGGACCAAAGAAATCGTTCCATTTTAAATGCCATTGTTAGAGATTATATAGAGACGGCTGAACCGGTCGGGTCCCGGGCTATTTCCAAAAAAAACGACATCCATCTGAGTCCGGCCACCATTCGAAATATCATGTCCGACCTGGAGGATATCGGGTTGATCACCCAGCCCCATGTTTCCGCCGGGAGGGTGCCGACCGAGACCGGGCTGCGATTTTATGTCAACTCCATTCTGGAGTTACGCCCGCTGGCCGATTCGGAAAAGCACAGGATCCAAAATTATCTGATGGACAGCAGTCAGGAAGTGGAAGAATTGTTAAAAACCACTTCCAAGATGCTGGCCGTAGTCACCGAACAGGCGGCGATCGTCTCCCGGCCTAAGTCGTCAGCCACGGTTTTTAAACATATTGAATTCATCCGGATGAGGGATAATCTGATTTTAATGGTCCTGGTGACCAAGGCCGGACTGGTTCAGAATAAGATCATTGAAATTGAGGACAACCTTTCTCAAAATGAACTGGACCACTTAACCCATTATCTTAATGAATTACTCAGCGACCTGACCCTGGATCAGCTCAAACAGAAGGTCCTGGAGGAAATGAAAAAGGATAAGGATGACTTTGATGCCTTATTATCCAAGGCCCTGGAAATTTCCAACCAGGCCTTCCAGGAAGAATCCTTCAGTGATGTGTATATCGAGGGTCGGAGTAATCTGATGCGCTATCCGGAATTCAGCCAGATCGAAATATTAAGAGACCTTTTCAAGGCCTTTGAAGAGAAAAATATATTAATACGGCTATTGGAAAAAAGTATCAATGCCATCGGGATTCAGATCTTTATCGGGTCGGAAACCCAGATTGATGAGATGGGGGGCTGCAGCGTTATCACCGCCCCGTACACCAAGGGAGAGTATCCCATCGGAACCCTTGGGGTCATCGGACCGACCCGGATGAATTACGATCGAGTGATACCGATCGTAGACTATACGGCCAAGGTAATCAGCCGGATCCTGGAAAAGAAGATCTAACCCTTTTCGTTTAAGGCCGATAAGTTTTTTTTACGGCCGAACCACACGGAACAAAATATCAGGGTGTTTCGGCGGCAAAAAAATGAAACGATAGAGTTAAAGAGAGGTAAAACTTTTGACCAAGATAAAGGTGACGGAAGAACCCACTCAGCCTAAACCATCGAATGCGGCTGAGGAGGCGACTGCTGGAAAGGAAAAAGAAAAAAAACCGGATTTAGAAACTCGGCTTCAGGAAAAAGAAAAAGAAGCCCAGGAAAATTACGACCGTTATCTTCGCCTTTCGGCCGAGTTGGAAAATTTCAAAAAGAGAATGGAAAAGGAAAAAGCTGAGGCTTACAAATTCGCTAATGAAAATTTATTGAAAGACTTGCTTCCAGTGCTGGACAATCTGGAACGGGCCTTGGAGCACGGCCGGGACGCAGAAAATCCCAAGGCCCTTCTCGAAGGGGTCGAGTTGACTTATAAAAACTTTTGGGCGGTCTTGGAAAAATACGGGATATCCCGGGTGGAGGCCATGGGAGAAGCCTTTGATCCCACCCACCATGAAGCGGTCATGGTTCAAGAGGATGCCCAAAAGCCTGCCGGCCAGGTCATCTCTCAATTGCAAATCGGGTATCGGTTGCATAACCGCTTGGTTCGTCCGGCCATGGTCGTTGTTTCCAAAAAACCGGAACTAAACCCTGATGAAGATCCCGAAGCCTGATCTTAAAAATAAACAGGTCGGTTCGGGGACACAGGTATTGATATAATCAAAGGAGGATAAGATGAGTAAAATCATTGGAATTGATTTGGGGACCACCAATTCGTGTGTGGCCATTATGGAGGGTGGAGATCCCAAGGTAATTGCGAATGTCGAGGGAAGCCGCACAACGCCGTCGGTGGTTTCCGTCACAGACAATAACGAACGGCTGGTCGGCCAGGTGGCCAGACGGCAGGCTATCACCAATCCGACCAATACCGTCTATGCCGTAAAACGACTGATCGGGCGTAAATACGATTCCCGGGAGGTCCAGGGTGATATCCATATCTTGCCCTATAAGATCATCAAGGCCTCCAACGGTGACGCCCATATTGAAATCCAGGGCAAAGAATACAGCCCGGCCGAAATCTCTTCCATGATCCTGACTAAAATGAAACAGACCGCGGAAGAATATCTGGGCGAAAAGGTCACCGATGCCGTGATTACCGTGCCGGCCTATTTTAATGACAGTCAACGCCAGGCTACCAAAGATGCCGGTCGCATTTCGGGAATGAATGTCCTGCGGATCATCAATGAACCGACGGCGGCCGCTCTGGCTTATGGTCTGGATAAAAAGAAGGATGAGAAGATCGCTGTATTCGATCTGGGCGGCGGGACCTTTGATATCTCCATCCTGGAGATCGGTGAAGGGGTCTTTGAAGTCAAATCCACCAATGGAGACACCCACCTGGGCGGGGAGGATTTCGATTTGCGGGTTATTGATTATCTGGCGGCTGAGTTCCGAAAGGATCAGGGCATTGATCTGCGGAGCGACAAAATGGCCTTGCAACGCCTGAAAGAGGCGGCTGAAAAGGCCAAGATGGAACTTTCCACGGCCATGGAAACGGATATCAATCTTCCCTTTATCACTGCCGATGCCAGCGGCCCCAAACATCTGAACATCAAGCTTTCCCGGGCCAAACTGGAGATGCTGGTAGAAGATCTGGTTGAAAAGGTGGTTCCTCCCTGTCGGACTGCACTTAAGGATGCGGGGCTTACAACCGACCAGATTCAGGAAGTCATCCTGGTGGGCGGAATGACCCGGATGCCGAAAGTTCAGCAAAAGGTGAAAGAAATTTTCGGACGTGAACCTCATAAGGGCGTGAACCCCGATGAGGTGGTGGCCATCGGGGCCGCTATCCAGGCCGGGGTCTTGAAAGGGGATGTCAAAGATGTCCTGCTTCTGGACGTGACCCCGTTGTCTCTGGGGATCGAGACCCTGGGCGGTGTTCATACCAAATTGATTGAAAAGAATACCACCATACCGACCCGGAAGAGCCAGATCTTTTCCACGGCTGCGGACAACCAGCCGGCCGTTTCCATCCATGTCCTTCAGGGCGAGCGGGAGATGGCGGCCGATAACAAAACCCTCGGGCGTTTTGAATTGACCGGTATTCCGGCGGCCCCTCGGGGACTGCCCCAGATCGAGGTCACCTTTGATATCGATGCCAACGGGATCGTCCATGTCTCGGCCAAAGATCTGGGCACCGGCAAGGAACAGTCCATCAAGATAACCGCCTCCAGCGGCTTATCCGAAGAAGAAATCAAGCGCCTGGTCAAAGATGCGGAGATGCATTCCGAAGAGGACAAAAAGAAAAAGGAACTGGCCGAAGCCCGCAACCATGCCGACACTTTGATCTATTCGACGGAAAAAACCGTTAAGGATCTGGGAGACAAGGTGGAGAGTTCCCTAAAATCGGATATCGATTCGTCTATTGAGCGGTTGAAGAAGGCCATGGAAACAAGCGATACGGCTGAAATTAAGCGGCTCTCGGACGAGCTGACCCAGACCTCTCATAAGCTGGCCGAAAAGATGTATTCCCAAGCCAGCCAACAGGGGCCGGGCGCCGGCCCGGAGGCCGAAGCCGGTCCATCAGGCGGAAAGAAGCCCGATGACGACGTAGTCGATGCCGACTTTGAAGAAGTGAAATAAACCCTTTTGCCTAGTTGAATCCTCTGTCCTTCCTGGAGAAGAAAGGGCAGAGGATTTTTTTTTACCTAAACCATCATCTCCTCTTGTAACAGGCCCTACGAAGCATGAAAAATAAATCAAAGGATTAAAGTCCCGCCAATGGCGGGATTGACCCCTCGAATTCTGGAATTGTCGCCATCGTTTTTTGTCTTAAACCACCAAGGCAGCCAAGTAGCCGTCGCGGACGGCTTCCATGATTCCCTGGGGCTGAGAGGCGTCGCCGACGCAGTGAACCTCCGGCACGCGGCCTTCGAGCGCCTTAATGAGGTTGTCGTTTTTATCATATCCGGCGGCCAATATGACGGTATCGGCCGGCAAAGTTTTCTTCCCCCCATCCGGGGTGGTTACGGTTAGGCCGCTGCCTGAAATTTCCTCGCATTTCGCTTCGGTCAGCATGGCCACCTGATACTGCTTGAGGCCGTCCATGAGACGACGCCTGACCATCGGACCCATCTCGGCGGCTATCCTCTTCAACATTTCAACGATAACTACTTTTTTTCCTTTTTCAGCCAGATAGTGGCCGGCCTCACATCCGACCAGCCCACCGCCTATGATGACCACGTTTTGTCCCATCTGTTTTTTACCTCCCAGGACATCCTGGGCCGTGACCACATTAGTTCTGTTTATACCGGGAATATCGGGTTTCAAGGGAATACCGCCCAGGGCCAGGATCACTGCATCTGGCTTATTCTTTAAAATAAATTCCGGTGTCACCTCGGTATTCATTTTGATTTCAACGCCGGTCTTTTTCAATTGGTTTATCAAATAAGTCACCCAGGGAATTAAATCACCTTTGTTCGGCGGCAGGGAGGCGATATTTAATTGCCCGCCAAGTTTTTCGTCTTTCTCAAACAGGGTAACCCGGTGGCCTCTCATGGCCGCAACCCGAGCGGCTTCCAGACCTCCCGGCCCACTGCCGACAACCCATACTGTTTTCACCTTCTTTACAGATTGGATCCGGCGTACACCTTCTTGTCCAGTGGCCGGATTGATTGTGCAGCTAACGCCCTCATCCCTGCGCCCCAAGCGTTCAATACATTCATAACATCCAATGCAGGGTATAATTTCCTCCGGCCTGCCTTCCGCCACTTTATTAGGCAAGTCGGGATCGGCGGTTAGGCGTCTGCCTATAGCTATTAAATCAGCCTTGCCTTCCAGCAGGGCCTTTTCGCCCGTTTCCAAATCAAGGCGGCCTACGGCGATCACCGGCACCTCGGTGACCTTCTTGACCTCTTCGGCCAAAGGCACCAGAAAGGCCGGTATGTCCGGCAAAGGGGCTTTGGTGATGAAAGAAAAAGCAGCATAGGCCGAGGCATGAATGGCCTGCGCCCCGGCTTTAACTGCCAAGGGCACTACTTTTCGGCTTTCTTCTATGGTGACGCCCTCCTCGATCCCATATTCGCAAACATTGATCCTGGGCCATATAGGATAATCAGGCCCCACGGCAGCTTTCATCGCTTCGATGATCTCGATCAGCAATCTGGCCTTGTTCTCCAGGCTTCCTCCGTATTGGTCCTGACGTTTATTGGAGGCCAAAGACAGGAAAGAGGCAATCAGGTACTGGTGTGCACTGTGTATTTCAACGGCATCGATTCCCACTTCTTTGGCCCGTCTGGTCGCCTCGGCATGCCAGCGAATGATTTCTCCGATTTCATCGACGGTCAATTCATGGGGGAGCTGACCCATCACCCCGATGGCCCTGCCGGGGACCCGGATGGCCGAAGGGGCCACCTGGACAAAAGCGCCGCCTCTGTGTTCATAACCGGTATGATGCAGTTGCACGGCTATCTTGGCCCCATGTCGGTGAACGGCTTCTACCAATTTCCGCCAGCCCGGCAGGTCCTGGTCATCTCCCAAGGAAAGCTGATGAGGCCCTTGACTTTTTACCCCTGGGGCTATCCCTTCGGTGATGATCAGTCCTGTTCCCCCCCGAGCCCGCGCTTCATAATAATCGATGATGCGGGAGCCGATTTTTCTCTCTTCAGAATAGCCGGTCCCCATGGGAGGCAGGACAATACGATTTTTCAGTTTCATTGTCCCTATCTGAAACGGTTCAAATATTTTCTTGTAGGTCATGGCGGTCATTATTGTCTCCTTTGGAATAATCCGAGTTTCAGGTTGCGGGTTACGAGTTGCGAGTTATTAGAGTAAGGTTTTCGGTTTCTAAACCCGCAATTCGTAATCCGGGTTTATATTCTTTAATTCCATCCAATTCCTTACTTTCCCGTAAATTTAGGCGGCCTTTTTTCTAGAAAAGAATCCCGCTGTTCCTTCATATCATGAGGAGCCCTGCGGGCAATAATGAGATGGTAGTATTCGTTCCTTAATTGTTGGTCAAAGCCTAGTTCCATGCCCTGTTGAAGGACCCGCCTGGCTGCTTGTGTAGCCATAGGCGGTAAGGAAACGATTTGATCAGCCACCTTCAAGGCCTCATCCATCAGATTCTCGGATGAAACCAGACGGTCGAGTAGACCGATACGATAAGCTTCTTCAGCCTCAACATAGCGGCTGGTGAAGATCAAATCACAGGCCCGGCTGTAACCCACAATACGGGGAAGATAATAAGACATGCCGGTATCGGGACTCAGGCTCCGCTCCGGGAAAACCACCTTAAACCTTGATTTTTCCGATCCGATGCGCATATCGCAAGCCAGGGCCACCGACATGCCGGCACCGGCGGTCACTCCGTTTATAGCGGCAATAACCGGTTTATCCAGGGTCTTGTAGATGGCCGTCGACAATCTCCCGACCCAGCCATAGGCGTCAAGCCGCTCCTGCCTTGGCGGCACTTCACCGCCCTCTTGATGCAGCACACTCACATCCGCTCCGGACGAAAAAGCCCGTCCAGCGCCGGTCATAATAACCGCCCAGACGCTGTCGTCATTACGTAGTTCTTGACAGGCCGCTATGATGGCGTCCTGGATTTCAGTATTTAAGGCGTTTAAAGTGGCCGGCCTGTTGAGGGTCACTATGGCCACTTTGCCCTGTCTCTCCATTAACAAAACTTTTTCAGACATCTTTCGCTCCTTGAAATCATCTTTGGTTTTTTTTCCAGTAACTTGATACTGGGTAATAGAATCAGGCGTCAAGAAAACTTGAGCCCATCAAATGGGATCAAAATAATATGTAAAAATATAATGGTAAGCAGTGTAAGATGGAGAAAAGAAAAGAGTCAAGCGAAAAGTTTCTCAAGGGTTTACTGAAGCGGTTGAGGAAAAGAGTGGACAAGTGGTGATGCCCTTTATATATTTACACTTAAATTGCTCGAGTAGCATGCTTGGTATTAGAGGATCATTCAAATACATATATCTAAAAGGGTGTCCCCAAAAAGAAACGAAAGGACCAATTCATGAAGAGATATCTGACAGAGAAAGAAATTAAGCAGGCCAAGGCGAACAAAAAGACAAGGGAACGTATTATTACTGAAATTGAAGCCAAGCTGGAAATAGGAAAACCGCGACCGGTAACGGTTGACGGGCCCGACCCGGAAACCGGCTACAAAATGGGCGCTTACAGAATGACCCGCCGGGTAGCCACCGAAGATGCTATACGACAATTCTGTGATGCCATAGGCGATTTCAATCCCCTGTACCGCAACCGGGATTATTTGAAAAACACTCTCTATGGCACCCTCATCGCGCCGCCTCAATTCCTGGGCGCCATAGCTCCCTATTCCGGGATCGCCAAGGCGGCGGAGGATCTGGATTTTCATGTCGCCCGGGTCGATGCGGGGGTTTCCATCGAATGGTTCAGGATCATAAGAGAGGACGACCGCTTTACAGTATTTGAGTATCCTACCTCGGTTAAGGACATCACCCGGGAGAACACGGCCTTACAGTTTTTAGTCAATGGAAACCGGGTGTTTAAAAATCAAAGAGACGAAGTCGTAGCCATTGTGGATATTGCCGGGATCGCCGTAGTGCTCAGGGAGCCTTCACCGGGCCAGGTGCAGGTTGGGAAACCGCCTCACTTTCGCCGCTTTTCCAGACGCGAAGTGGAAGACTGGTTTAAGCGGGCGGAAAAAGAGAAAATCCGGGGCGGAAATCCGCTCTTCTGGGAAGATGTCAAGGAAGGAGATGAGCTTCCGCCCACGCATCATATTTTTACCCAGGCGGAAGCGATCGCCTATTCCGCGGCCATGGGCAAAAGCGTCAGCTGGCGAACGCATATGGAGAACAACCGGAACACCTGGAAAAACATGATCGATCCGGAGAGCGGCCTGCCCGATTTCACGCACTGGCATCTGACCGACGCCGCCGCTCAGCGGCTTGGCATGCCGCGGGCCAATGCTTTGGGTATGCAAATGCGGGCCTGGCTGGGGCGCATGATTTCGAACTGGATGGGGGACGACGGGTTCATCAAGAAGATGGGAGACCAGCTTCGCGGCGTGTTGTATCGGGATTCCCTGGCCCTGTGTAAGGGCAAAGTAGTCAAAAAATATGTGCAGGCCGGGGAACACCTGGTCGAACTGACGGTTACCGTTGAGGATCACGACGGCCAATTCATGATACCGAATGGAACGGCTATAGTCGTCCTTCCGTCAAGGAAAATGGGAATCGGAGCAGGGACCCCTTAGACGGGTGAATTAAAAAAAGCATATTAATCTCAGTTTACCAAGAAGAGATTTTTTATAATAAACCTCTACTCTGAGAGGATCATAATTATTGCCCCATGAAAATTGTCCTGGTTACTTTTGGGTCGCGCGGGGATGTTCAACCCATGTTGGCCCTTTCCTTGGCCCTTCAAAGAAAAGGAAACGATGTCCTTTTGGTCGGACCGCCTGAAAAGGCCGGATGGGCCGGAGAATATGGCTGCCCTTTTCATCCGTTGGGGGATAATTTGACTGACTTTATCGATGGTATGTCCCAAGCCTATACAATAGGTTCGGCCTTCCATTTTGTGGCCCATATCTATAAAGAAGTTGTTGCTCAATTTGAGGTTTTGCCGAAAATTATTTCTGGAGCGGATCTGGTTGTCGGCGCCTCACTGGTTTTTGCCTTATCTTCCGTGGCCGAGCATCTGGGAATTCCATACCGTTATATTGCCTTTTGTCCGCAACTATTGCCCTCCGGTCATCATCCGGTTCCGGCAGTCAAGACCCAGGGAAGGCCTCACTGGTTTAACCGGAACACCTGGAAACTGAGACAAATCATGGATCGGCTCGGCCTCAAGCAAGGGTTAAACAATCATCGGAAGAATCTCGGATTAAAACCCATACAGGACTCATGGCTGAATGTTTTGGGACGGCAGGTTATTGTGGCTTCCGATAAAGAAATTGCCGGAATACCGGAGGATGTTAAAATTCAGGCTGCCCAAACCGGCTATATGCATCTTCATCAGAAAAGCGTGTCGAACCCATCTTTGGAAAGGTTTTTAGAGGCCGGTCCACCCCCGATTTATGCGGGATTCGGAAGTATGCCCAGGCGGGATCAGGCCAGGAATATCCCCGTTTTTATCGAGGCCGCACGATCGGCAGGACAACGAGTGATCATAGCCAAATTCTGGGAAGGACCCATTGATTTCGCCGATACCGAAGATGTTTTGTTTCTGAAAGGATATCCGCATTTAGATCTCTTCCCGTATATGAGTATGATTGTCCATCACGGCGGGGCCGGAACTACGGCCACTGCCGCCGTCAGTGGCGTGCCTCAGATCATTGTTCCTCATGTTCTGGATCAATATTATTGGGGGCATCAAATTTATCGAGCCCGTTTAGGTCCAAAACCGATCAGACGTTCAAGATTAACAAGCCAGAATCTGTCGACGGCCATGCTGGAATGCCTGTCCGATACACAGATGCGCTTGAAGGCCAAGGAGGTTTCCAACCAGATTCAACAAAGAGACAGCCTGGCCATAACCGCCGAGGCCGTTCTATCCTCATAGATAAAGACTATCTCTGACGATGCCTTATGGGAAAAAGCGAAGTTAAAGACGCTCAGCATCAGGAATTACCCTATGTTGAAAGGCCATGTATCAGCATACAAGAAATAGGAACTCAATGGAACACTTCTAAAAAGGAAGGAGGATGCTGTGGGAATGGAAGATAGAAGGCGGGAACTTTACTCGCGCCGGGAAATAGCGAGACAGATGGGCGGTAAGGAGAAGATCCGAGCCCAACATGCTCGAGGCCGGCTGACTGCCCGGGAAAGAATAGAAAAGCTGCTGGATGCCGATAGTTTCTGGGAGGCGGGGATACTCAATACCTCCAATGTTCCAGGAATGGAGGCGGTGAGCGCGGCCGATGGCAGGATATGCGGCCTGGGCCTTATTAACGGTCGCCGAGTTGCGGTTGAGGCTCAAGACAATACGATCCTTGGGGGGAGTGGGGGTCGGGTCGGCCATCAGAAAGTAGCTGAGTTGGTGAAGATGGCGACCGAGCGAGGATACCCGATCGTCAGATTGATGGATGGAGTGGGTGGTGTCCGATTGCCGGAGCAGATGGGGTCAAGAGGTATGGTGGGGGATAAGCGTATGGGGGGAGGGATACCCAATGAGACCTTTCAGGTGAGCCGTGAGACGCCGCGGGTTACTGCCATCATGGGGGAGTGTTTTGGTGAGCCGAGCTGGAACGCCTGCCAGTCAGACTTTGTGGTCATGGTCAAAGGGACAGCGATGGGGGCAGCGGGGCCGAGGATTATTAAGGAATCGATTGGCGAAAAGATCACGCCGCAAGAGCTGTGCGGTTGGGAGATCCACGCCAATTACACCGGGCAGGTCGGGGCCTTTGCCGATAATGACGATGAGGCTCTGGCTATCATAAAGAAGTTTTTATCCTATATGCCTTCGCACCATGGCGAGGAACCGCCCTATGTCCCAAGCCAAGACCCCGTAGACAGGAGGTTGGACCGGATAGGGAAGATCGTCTCCGATCAGTTTAATAGAGGATATGACATGTACCGCGTGGTTAAGGTCTTGGTGGACAACGGCGAGTACCTTCCGATCAAAGCGGAGTGGGGCAGGGCCGTGATCACCTGTCTGGCCAGGATTGGAGGCAAGGTGGTAGGAATCGTCGGTAACAATCCGATATACAATGCCGGTGCCCCGGATGCATCCGCCACGGAGAAAATAGTTCACTTTTTGTGCCTCTGTGATTCGTTCAACATCCCCCTTGTTTTTCTCCAGGACGTTCCTGGAATGCTCCCGGGCAGGGATGCCGAAAAGCAAAAGATACCGACGAAGATCATGGTTCTCCTGCAGACGCTTGGGTTGGTGACGGTACCGAAGGTTTCTGTTCTATTTCGGAAAGCCTATGGGATAGGGTGGAGGTGCATGGGAGCCGATCAATCACACCTGCAGGCCGCCTGGCCGATTGCCTCGATTAGTTTTGTGGACCCGGCGACCGGGATCGAGTTGGTTCACGGGCGCAAGTTGTCTCAAGCCCAGGACCCGGAAGGCGAGAAGAAACGGTTGATGGAGGAATGGGCGATCAATAGTGCGCCCTGGGGGGCGGCCGGGATAACCTCTCTGGAGGTGATTGACCCACCGGATACCCGAAAATGGATTGCAGCGGCGCTGGATATTATCAGGGGGAATCGAGGGAATGCGATCGGCCAACATAAGCTGGCGACCTGGCCTACTGGTTTTTAGCCGAATATTTCCAAAGGATTATTCAAATATAAACATCTAAAGGGCGTTCCCAAAAACGCACAATTTCATGTTGGATCCTGGGCTAACAAGGACGGTATATTTATTAAAGAAATGGAAATAAAAAAAATGAATCCGGGGAACAACTTCCCCTTGTCTCATGTACAATGAGAGAAAAATGATTAAGTTCAGCGACCTTGAAGACGCCTTTCTCTTTGTAAGTTCATCCTCCTATGGAATGAATTCCGTTTATCTTAACAAGGACACCGGTCAGATCCTCTACCATTCAGAGATGGGAGATTTTGACGAAACCGCCGATGAGGACTTTGAGGGGGACGAATGGCTGAGCATTCCCCATAAGAACGATCTGGACTTGGGCCGGGACCTCGTATTCGAATTTGTGGAAACCCACTTGGCCGAAAAATACGAAAAAGTCAGGAATATGTTTCGAAGACCAGGGGCCTATAGACAATTCAAACAGTTGTTGGAAGCGAAGGGGCTTCTAGAAACCTGGTACGAATTTGAGAACCGGCGCGAGCAGGAGGCCTTAAAGGAATGGTGTGAAGAAAATGAAGTGAAATTGTCCGACTAACTGTTGAACATCAACGCAGACGGTTGACATTCAGTAGACATCTTTCTCCTTTGATTTTTTGATTTAATAAATAGGCATGATTTCCCCCGAGTTTTAATAACCATACTAATAAAAAATGTATGGTATTCCCCCTCAATTGTATGGTATAAACAAGCACAATGAACACATTAGCTCAAATACTTTCTTCCAAAGTGCGGGCTGAGATATTTCGGATTCTTTTTGGATTATTGGATGGCCCCCTGCATATGCGGGAGATTGAACGGAGGTCCGGATTTACCACGGGGACCGTCCAACAGGAGTTGAAAAAATTATTTTCTTTGGATTTGGTAATGAAAAGAAAGGATGGGAACCGGGTTTATTATCAAGCTAGAAAGGAGCATCCCCTCTTTCCGGAAATTCATCTTCTTGTTTTAAAAACTAACGGAATGGGCGAACTTTTCAAGGAGCTCTTACAAAAAGAACCACAGATAAAAATCGCTTTTGTCTTCGGATCCATAGCCAGCTATAGTGAAAAAGCCATCAGTGATGTTGACCTGATGGTCATCGGCAAAACCTCTTTAAGAAAAATAACCCACATATTATTGGGCCTGTCCGAAAAAATCGGTCGAGAAATAAATCCTCATGTGCTGAGTTTGGAGGAATTCCTTAAGCGAAAATCCGCAAAAGATCATTTTATTACCCAGGTTATGGAATCTTCGAAAATTTTTATTTTGGGGAGCGAAGATGACCTTAAGTCAATGGGCTGAAAACGGGTGGTTGCGCCTCCATAAAACCAGTCCAAAAGAGATCAACAATCTCCTCCATATTGTTGATCGTGACCTGTCGGATGCCAGGGGAGGAATTTCTTCTGATTCCCGGTTTGGAATCGCTTACAACGCCGCCCTGAAGCTTTGTACTATTTTGCTTTATGCTGAAGGTTATAAACCTGAAAAGAACCTCGGCCATTATCGTACTATTCAAGCCCTGCCCCTGATTCTCGGTGAAACTCGAAAAAAAGATACGGCCTATCTGGACGCCTGTCGGTCCAGAAGAAACACCTTGGAATACGATTATATCGGTGGCGTGACAGTAGAAGACGTGGAAGAGTTAATCGAATTTGCAGAAGAATTCAAAATGGAAGTCCTTGCCTGGTTGAATAAGTTCCATTCAGATTTATTGCCGGCCAATAAAAGAATCTGAGAAGTCTTTTTATATAAAAAGAGACAGGTTCTGTTTTGGGGTAGAAGATCAAAGGCATGAGAATGATCGTGTTAAATTAAAACCAGTAGGACAAATGGAGAGGAATAAGTTGTTTTAGAACCACCGTCCCCTTTTATGGGAGGCGGCAGGGGTAACCTCTCTGGAGGTGATTGACCCACCGGATACCCGCAAATGGATTGCCGAAGCGCTGGATATTATCAGGGGGAATCGAGGGAATGCGATCGGCAAACATAAGCTGGCGAACTGGCCTAATGGTTTTTAGCTGAATATTTCCGAAGGATTATTCAAATATAAACATCTAAAGGGCGTCCCTAAAAACGCATAATTTCATGTTGGATCTGGGGCCAACAGGGACGGCGTATGTATTAACGAAATAGAAATGAAAAATATTGTTGAATCCAGTCCCCTTATGTTACTCTAATTGGAATGCTAGTTATAACGCTCTGTAGAAAATTGGGGCTATCTTTTAAATCTCGGCGTCCATGAGTCTTCAAGCTCTTCCTCCTCCTCAAGTTCTGCAGGATCCTCTGCGAGTGTGAGTAAAGTTAGGCGGTATCCGTCACGTTGGGGTAGTACCTGCTCATAGATCTTGGGTGCGCGCTTTCCGCGTTGCACCGAAAGCCATACACTACCATCCTGTTCCTCACAGTCTGAAACAATCGCTTCTGTAAGATCGGTTCGAGCAGTAAATGATTCACGAGGTATCGGGTTTCCGGGATTAACATCGAGGCAAGGAAAATCCTCGCCTCTATAGAAGCGAAGAATACGGCCTTTATGAGAAATGATAGCGGCGCATGGTTCATCCTGAACCTCAATATATCGACGAACCGTTGCCTCCTTGCTCGTTTGATAACGTCTGGCAAGATCAAGAATATGTTCAATCTCTGTTCCTTTATGAAGGTATAAATCTTTGCGGAATTGAGGGTACGGCATCAAAAGGAGGGCGGCAAATCGGTTTGCTTCAATTTCCATGCGAGCAACGAAGTCCGATTCATGGGCAAATACCATCCGCATATCATCAGAGGAACAAAGAAACCCGTCACGCTCGGCGGTTTATGCCAGAAACAGAGAAAATGACCAAGTTCATGGGAGATGGTGAAACGGCGACGTTGTAAAGTACTATCTTTGTTGACCAGAATAATACCTTCGGATTTATCGGCGTCAGTTAATAGTCCGCCTTCAAACCCCTCGGTTTCCAATGCCTCTATGCTGATAATGTCCAACGTTAGGGCTAATTCATCAACGGGAACAGGGATTGGAATATCTGGTATCAAGCGGTCGATTTCCTGAACAATTCTCTCAGGAGAATCAAAATCTGCAAGATCAACTCTACTAATCTTTAACACTTTTATCCTGTTTCCTTTTCCTAAGCAATTTCATGAGTTCACGGATTGTCTCGCTATCATTTTTTGTAAGCCCCTTGAAGTCACGATACATTGCAATCCATTCGGGGTCTTTATCGGCTGAAGGGTCTTCACCGATCAGGGAGGCGACTGACATATTAAAATGTTCAGCAAGTTTGGTTACTAGTTCTATAGATGGGTTTTTACTTTTGCCGGTCTCCAGTTCCCATAAGTGAGCCTTCGACGAACCAATCGCGTCGGCTACCTGCTGCAGGGACTGACCTTCCCTCGTCCTCAATTTTTTCAACTTTGTACTCAGAGCCACGTCGATCGTACCTCCTTAATTTTTTGACTGTCTGATTAATAATACGAAATCGTAACAGAATACTTGACAAATGGCAAGCGTATGATTAAAATTACGACTATGGTCCTTTATATCTTACAAAAAAGGCCCAAATAACTAAAATTTAAGGAGAAACACATCATGGAAGAAAAAGACATTGAACAAGCAGAAGCCCATCTGAGAAAGGCGGAAACCGATTTGAAAGCAGCGGAAGCTGCCGAAGAGGCTGCAGAACATGAGATCAAAGAGGCCCTACAGGAATTAAAAGAGGCTGAGGATCATCACCATGAAATTCATTTCACCGTTGACGGGGAGCCGTGCGAAACGAAAAGGCATGAAATGACACCAGACGAAATCATCCGCGAGTACGGCGGAAAAGACCCAGCGACCAACTACCTGGTCCAAATCAAAAAAGGCGGTGAAAATGTAAGCTATCAAGGTAAAGGGGGTGAGGTGATCAAGCTCCATAACGGAATGCAGTTTCAGATCATCTCAACGGGGCCGACTCCGGTTTCGGACGGGCCGATCAACACCGGTGTCGAAGTATTCACCCAAGGCCTGGTTGCGCTCGGTTATAGCCCGGTGCCATTGTCTGGAAAACTTGATCACGTCGTCATTGGCTACGAAGTTCCGACTGGCCGCTTCGCCGGAGAAAAGGTGCGGTTAGGGTTTATCGTTCCGGCGGATTTTCCTTTAACAGCGCCGAGCGGGCCTCACATCTCACCCCACATTCACCCGATTAACAATCAGAATATAGGGCATCCATTAGGGGGTGTGCAACACTCCCAGATCTTCGCAGATAGTGCAGGAGGTGAATGGCAATATTGGTCACGTCCCTTTCCAAACTGGGGAGAGAGTAAGAAGACGGTCGGGATCTACATGAGCCACATTTGGCGTTTGTGGTATTTACAATGAGCCAAGCTATGCACAGTGCTGCCATGTCAGAGGATGTGGCTTACGAAGCGGGTAAACATCTTCTCCGTGACGATCGGCAAGAGGATTTGTGTTTTGCCCTCTGGTATCCGAGCCGAGGTCATAAACGAATAACTGCTCTTATTCAGCGCTTGATCCTGCCAAACGAGGGGGACCGAAACGTCCACGGCAATGTGAGCTTTGAGCCAGCATTTTTAGAGCGGGCGCTGGCTGAAGCCGCTGAAGCAGGAGCCGGATTAGCACTGATGCATAGCCATCCCAGGTGGTCTGGGTGGCAGGGCATGAGTATTGATGATCTAGCCGCCGAACGAGGTAACGCTGGCGCTGTGTTCGGAGCGACGGGGCTGCCTTTTGTGGGTCTGACCCTGGCAGGAGACGGATCATGGAGCGCGCGTTTTTGGGAACGAACGGCACCGCGCACTTATCCCGGGGCGTGGGTTTCCACAGTACGTGTGGTGGGAGAACGTTTCAATATAACCTATAATGAAAGATTGGCTCCACGTCCAAAGCCGACAGGTGAACAGATTCGTACAGTTTCAGCCTGGGGTGAAGATTGCCAAGCCAATCTCGTTCGACTGCGGGTTGGTGTTGTGGGTGCCGGCAGTGTCGGCGGGTTCATTGCTGAGGCCGTGGCACGAATCGGATTCCAAGACATTGTTCTGATCGATTTTGATAACATCGAGCAGCATAATCTTGACCGCCTGCTGTATGCAACCCGGACCGACATCGGACGGCTCAAAGTGATGGCCCTTGCCGAACGCCTTCAATCTAATGCTACAGCCAAGAGTTTTACGGTTAAACCAATTGTTGCCGCCGTTTATGAAGAGGAAGGATTTCGCGCCGCTCTAGATTGCGACGTGCTGTTCTCATGTGTAGATCGGCCATGGGGCCGATATGTTCTCAATATGATCGCCTATGCCCATCTAATCCCTGTCATCGACGGTGGAGTTGCCGTTCGAACAAACCGCTTTGGCAAGTTAGTAGCGGCTGACTGGGGAGCTCATACCGCGACTATTGGCCGGCGCTGTCTGCAGTGTTTAGAACAGTACGATCCTGGTTTGGTCCAGATGGAACGCGAAGGGCACCTGGACAGTCCAACCTACATCGCCGGTTTATCTAAAAATCACCCGCTGAAAAGCCGAGAGAACGTCTTCGCTTTCTCAATGGCTTGCGCCAGTTTGCAGATACTCCAGATGCTTGCTTTAACCATAGCGCCGCTTAACCAGCCGAATCCAGGCAAACAACTTTACCACTTCGTAGGTGGATTCATGGAGGAGCCCATCTTTGACGGTTGCAATGCCAACTGCCTATTTCCTCGGCTCATCGCATACGGTGACTCTTGCGACATAATGTTCACAGGTATGAGAATAAAAAAGAAAGCGATTAATATATAATGTGGGACGCCCTTAAGATTCTAAGTTTAAAAAAAAGAGTAAAAATGATAAAAGGCGTTCTATTCTTATCTTAGGTTAGCAAGACTTAACGCCCTCGGTGTTGGTTAATCTGGTACGAGAGGACGTCGCCCACTTCATTCATTTCTCGTGGAACTAGATGACACTCCCCATAAAATGCAAAAGTCAGGGATTTAAAGTGTGAAAGTCAGGATTTGACTATATAGTTCTTGTCAAGTTTGATGATGACTTCTTCCTCCTCTTCAAAATTCCATCTTTGAAAAACGCAAGAGTTCAATCGGTAATCGTTATCAAGTCTAGAGAAGATTTAACCATGGGCAGACCAACCAGAGACCCCTAAAACTAAAACCCTTGAACTCCAGATAGAATGCTCGGATTTCCAGCTTTCTTAACGTTGCCTTCCGCCCAGTTTTTATCCTTGACCTAATTTTTCACTTAATTTATTCTCTACCAATTAAAAAATAACCTTTTATCAAACAATATTGGAAGTCAATATCTTCATTTTACGGCCTCGACTTTTGAAGGTGGCCAAAAAAGTTTAGAAAAGGAGAAAAAAGATGGGCAAATTAGAAGGTAAAGTAGCTATTGTGACTGGAGCGAGTCGAGGTATCGGTAAAGCCATATCCACGCTCTTCGCGGCTGAAGGGGCCAAGGTTGTTTGCGCCGCTCGCACCCTGGACGAAGGGGAGCATATTTTTGGGGGATCTCTCAGCACAACAGTTTCAGAAATCCAGCAGGCTGGAGGCACCGCTTTAGCCGTTCAGACCAATACGGCCTCCGAGGGCAGCTGTATCCGGCTTGTTCAAGCAGCCAAGGAAGCCTTCGGCCCGGTCGATGTCTTGGTTAATGATGCGGCCCTTACTTATTTTACCTTAATCAAAGACATGGCCGTAAATCAATGGGATCGTTCTTGGGCAGTCGGTCCTCGCGCTGTTTTTATCCTATCTAAAACAGTACTGCCGGATATGATCGAACGCCGGAGCGGAGCCATCATCAATATTTCTTCCGGCGCAGCGATTGGCCCAGGGCGCGGACCTTATCAACCGAATACCCGTAGTAGTACCAAGTATGGGGCGGAAAAGGCAGCCATAGAGCGTTTCTCTCAAGGACTTGCTGCGGAGGTTTATCCCTACGGTATTACCGTGGCGGCTTTGTCTCCTTCGCAGGTGGTAGTCACCCCGGGCACGGTCTATTTCAAATTAACCGCCCCGGAGAATCCGGACAGCGAGCCCCCGGAGATCATGGCCAAAGCAACCCTCCTTCTGGCTACCGAGCCGCTTGACAAAGTAACTGGCCTGGTCACTTATAGCCAAGCCATCCTCAAGGAGTATGGCTGGATCAGCAATGGTAAGGGCATCGGCATAGACCGACCGGGTAGCGGATACAGCCAGCGGTAGCGGGTCGAAAGCCATGGATAAAGATCTGATCCCATGTTAAAAAAAGTTGACTTGGTTCCTTCGAACAAAGGAGAGTATTTAAGACATATGAAGATGACCACAGATTCATAAATTCAACAAACAAAAAAGGAGAATAATATGATTAGAACACCTGAACAGTACGTGGAAAGTTTGAGAGACGGGAGAAGAATCTATCTCAATGGTGAAAAGATTGAAGACATCACCAAACATCCCCAGTTCCAGGGGCCGATTAACAGTCGGGCCTTGAGTTATGCCCTCTACCATCATCCCAAATTCAAAGACTTGCTGACAATAGAAGAGGGTGGAGATCGGTACCTGTTTTTATGGAAGCAACCGAAATCGGCCGAAGAATTGGTCAGAAGGAGGAACCTTTATATCACCTGTATGCGCTGGGGTGCATCCATGAGCGGTATGGGGCCGGACGCCCTGGCCGCCTCTGGAATTGTAACCGCCAAGATGGATAAGGAACTCGGGACCCACTATACCGACGCCGTGGAAGATTATCGCAAGCACCTGAGGGAAAACGATCCAGCCATTACCGGAGCCATTACCGACGTTAAGGGGAATAGGGCGCTTCGACCGACCGCCCAGGTACAGCATAAGGATTTTTATGTCAGGGTCGTTGACCGCCAAAAGGACGGTATTTATGTCAGCGGCGCCAAGATGCACATCAGCGCCACCCCCACGACTAACGAGCTTATTGTTTCTCCCTGCCGGGCACACCGGGAGGAGGATAAGGATTATGCCGTTGTCTTTGCCACGCCGGTCAATGCCAAAGGGATCACGCTTCTGACTTCTCCCGCCTACTACCAGGAAACCGGCGAAGAAGCGGAGTGGAACTGGCCGGTAAGCGGCCGTCGGGCTGGGGTCAGTGAATGTCTGATCGTCTTTGATAATGTCTTTGTTCCCTGGAACAGGGTTTTTATGTGCGGAGAATGGCAATACAGCCAGGATCAGGCCAGGATGTTCGGCGTCTTCCATCGTCTCTTCGGCACCTGTCATAAGGTGATCTCCACCGAGCAGAACGCAGGGGCAGCGGCCCTTATGGCCGAGTACAACGGCCTGGACCGATATCCCCATATTCAGGAAAAACTGGCCTGGCTGGCCATGCATGCCAAGGTTATCGACGTCATGGCCCAGGCCGGATGCGAGCACCCGAACGTCTATCCGGATATCAATCTGGTGGCGCCCAACGTTATGTACACCAATATCGCTAAGTACATGTTTGCCAATGATCAACACGAGACATCAAAACTGGTCGGCGACATCACCGGCGGGATCGCCTCCACCGTGTTTACCTACAAAGATTGGATGAATCCTGAGGAAAGGCCCCATATTGAGAAATACCTGGCCGGAAAAGACGGCATCCCGACCGAACACCGGCTGAAAGCCATCCGGATGGTCAAAGATCTCATCGGCCATGGTCACGATAATGTGACCATTCATGCCGAAGGCTCTTTAGCCTCTCAAAAGATGATGATCTATTCCTCAGCGGAGTGGAAAAAATACAAAGCCATTGCCAAGCGGATCGCCGGAATTCCGGGTTGGCGAGAGGACGCTCCGGATATGGCCGACCTGCCGGACTGGCCGGAAAAAAAGATTATTTAACGGTCAAATCCCCGCATTTTTTCAGGTCGACGCAATTCGAGTCCGTAGGAATGGTTTTCAATAAATTGACTATGGGTATGCCAGAGTCGGTTCAAACTACCTTTGGCATACCTTTTGTTTCTTCAGGATAATCCCAAACCTCTAAACGAAAGGACAGGGAAATGGATTTTAATTTTACCAGCGAACAAATTGAATTACGCCGGAAAGCCAGGGAGTTTGCTGAAAAAGAAATCGGTCCTCTAGCCCATGACCTGGACAGTACTAACGAGGTTCCGGCAGAAGGTCTCAACCGCCTTAAAAGAGCAGCCACCCTCCGGTATCCGTATCTTCCGTATTGACAGGCTAACTCAACTATCCTTGAACTTAATCTGGTATCGCTATCTTGAATAACCCGTTGATACCTTTACGTTGACCTTGGCTGCCCTATAGCCTGGCATACCTTACGTTCAGAGACATTCTTAAATATACCCCGTAGGTAATTCATCGCCCGGCGTCTCTTGTCCGGGCTTAGAAGTTTCCCCGGGAGACCTCCTTAAGCATGGAATTATCCAGGGATAAATCAGCCACCAATTTCTTTAGCCGGCTGTTCTCCTGCTCCAGCTCTTTTAATCTTTTAGCCTGGTCGACCTTCATCCCGCCGTATTCCTTACGCCACCGGTAATAACTTTGCGGAGCTATCCCTAGATTACGAGATGCTTCTTCAATGTTCAACCCCCTGGCCAACCGTATCTCTGCCTCTCGAAGCATCATCACGATCTGTTCCGCTTTAAACCTTTTCTTGGCCATCCTAGACCCCTTTCTGTAGCCATATTATACCTTACATGCTGGCACAGTTTAAGGGGGTCAGGTCAAGGACATAAAGTTACCTTTTAGACAACCCTTTAAAAACGACCTCTGATGCTCTTGACTAGTTTTAACTTTTTGCGATTTCATCAAATTTTTCTTGACAAACATTTAAGGCTAAAATTAATGTACAGAATATACTGAAACAAAAAAAGAAGGATCATCTTTAAAAAAGTTGGGACGAAAGAAGGATTCAAAGGAAAATCGTTAAAACAGTTAAAACCCTTAGGTTTCGTTAAGCGGTTTGAATATACTGTCTTATTAAACATGGGTACAAGGAATCAAGAACGCAAGAAAAAAGAGACTATTTGAATTCTTGCTTGAAATCATAAAGACGTAAGGCTTGACAAATAGAAAATGGATAGGTAACAAGCCAGTTATTCTCAATTGGCGAAAACCCCTTCCCAAAAAATCAATCCCTTGAACCTTTGAATCTTCGAATCTTTGCCCCCTTTCTCCTAATTAATTGAGTGAAGAACCAAATGAAAAATGTCCGCTATCGGACAATAAAAAACATTTGTCATCCATATGTCTTTAACAACTAAACCTCAAATCTCGAAGGAGGAGAAAATGGTAGAAGAAGCAAAAGGGAAAGGTAGTATTTTCTACGGATGGTGGATCATTGTTGCCTGTTTTTTCATCTACGGGTTCCACACTATTATCATTTACGGCCTTACGATTTACGCCCCGTTCATACTACCTCAGTTGGGCTGGACTCGCGCTGACCTCGGCACAATTTCTTCCGTCGTTATGTGGAGTTCACTCGCTTTCGGTGTTTTAGCCGGGTGGTTTATTGATCGCTACGGCCCAAAGCTCAGTATGATCATTGGTGCGTCGATCGGCATCGTTGGCGTTTATTTGTTCACCACAATGACGACCAAAGGGGAGGCCTATCTCTATCTGGCAGGCATTATGAGCCTTGCTATAATGCTGCAGGGACTTTTGCCTTCACAAACGCTCGCCCGCGTGTGGTTCTTAAAACATGCGGCCTTGGCAACGGGTATCCTTATGGCCTCCTTCGGCCTCATCGCCGCTATTTGCTTTCCTGTCTTGATGAGGCTGGCCAATGAGTATAATTGGAGGACCGTAGCGCTCTATTCGGGTATCGCTATCGAGATACTCGTCATTCTGCTGGCGCTAACTGTGGTAAGGGACAGCCCGGAAAAAATGGGCTTGCACATGGACGGCATGACCGATGAGCAGGCCGCAGCGGTGCAAGGATTTATCGGCAAGACCCTCGCCGGTGAACCCCATATGACCAGAGGGGAAGCCCTCAAGACGCCCCAATTTTGGATCATATGCCTAGGAATTGGCCTGGTCAGCGCCGTATTTTTCGGATTCATGACGCATATTACTATGATCGGCCTCAGCGTCGGTATGAAACCTTCTCAGTCCGCACTCGTTATGACGGCTTTTGCCTTGACCTCGGTGTTGGGAAGGTTTGGCGGCGGCTGGCTTGCCGATAAGACCGGCAAGCGGAAATCATTTATTATTTTCGGAACTCTTTCGGGCCTCGCTTATCTCTATGCCTGGCTTTTTGCCTCGAGTCCGACGCTGCTCATCATTTTTGCGGCCTGTGCCGGTATTTTTTTCTCGCCGGTTGTGGTTGTTATCGCTCCGTTCATGGGCGATATGTTCGGCAGACTCTATTTGGGTTCTATCCTGGGTCTCGTGTACCTGGTACAGGGCATCATCGGCGGCATTGGGCCGTTCATTGCCGGTCAAATCGCCCATACGACAAACAGCTACCAGCTCTTATACCTTCTTGGCGCATTGATGAATATCATTTTTATATGTGCGGTTCTGATGACTAAACCCACCAGGGTTGAGCAGGCAATGTCCAAACTAAAAACGACAGCCTGATTTTACTCAATAGAACGGCTCCCGATTGTATCGATGATTATGAAATCCTCGATACAATCGGGTCGAGAGGAATAGCACAAATTTATTAAGCCCGCCAGTAATCTCTGTGGCGGTTTTTAGCAACTAAAATCCTTTAATTTGATCTGGGAAAAGACCACGGGATGCATTATGACCATGGCTTCCTCTTGTTGCCTGGTTGAATTGGCTGAGTAGCTGGTCAAGTTTTATTATGATGAATCCTGCGGTAAAGGTGTACCCCGCCTTCTAAGGTGGATCCTAAAAATTGGACAATGTGATAAGCTCTGATACAAGAAGGAGGTTGAGAACATGTTAGTCCGCGATATTATGACGAGCAATGTTATTACTATCCCCAGTGATACCCTGATGTTTGAAGCCGAGAAGATTATGGAGTTTCACAAAATCGAACGCCTTCCCGTCGTCGATAAGGGTAAACTGGTGGGGTTGGTGACCAAGGATATCCTTTTGAAGGCCGGCCCTTCGAAAGCTACCAGCTTTAGCCGCGGGGAAATCTACTATCTCCTGTCTAAGCTGATGGTCAAGGAAATCATGGTAACGGATGTAGTGACGGTCTCCCCTGATACTACCGTTGAACAGGCTGCAACCAAGGCTCAGAAAAACAAAGTGGGTTGTCTGCCGGTCGTGGAAGATAATAAGGTAGTTGGGATAGTAACTACCAATGACTTCTTTTATAAGATACTGAATCCGCTTTTAGGAATTGGTGAGGGGGGCAAGCGGATAATCGTCCAGGGAGTTGGTGATCCAGAGGGGATGCAAAAGGTGCTCGAAGCCGTGCGGAAAGGTGACATTGAGATAAAGAACTTCTGTTCCCTTTCGTCAAGCGGAGCTGGAAAAAATGATTTTGTTCTTCATCTGAACACCAATGATGTTGCCACCGTACTTAAACAACTTAAGGAGATGGGATTCAAGGCAGAAGAAAGGCCACATACGATCTAAGTTTCGGTTAAAGGCGAGGAAAGGGGTCAGATCTCCGCTTGAATTATTGTCGAAGCTTTCCTTGAGATCGTATATCGCTCTTGCAGCCAACGATTAAATGGTTTGATACAATGGTTTCTATAGTCTCCCGAGGACTTCGTCAAAAAGAAAATATGGATGCCCTGATTCCCTTTCCATTTACGGAAATACTCTCCAAGCTGTTTCATCTGAACGAGGGGCGGATTAAATATTTCAAACGATAATCCTTGTTTCGTGTGCTCATGATTTCTGCGGACTTGTAGGTGTAAGCCGCAAGAAGAGTTATCTGGACATTGTCCGTCAACCCAAATACTGGTACACTTAATGAACCTCCCCCATCTCTATCCTTTTCTCTGAAGTAATTCAATGTTCACATTGTCCGGGGCTTCGATAAAGGCGATACGCACGGTCGGGCTAAAATCCACGGGTTCGAGCGTAAACTTAACCCCGTTCTTCTCTAGATCTCCACAAAACCCGTCGAAATCCCCATCAACCCGAAACCCGAAATGATCCGTACCCCACTGTATTTCGTTTTTTTCCTTAACCTGTTCTCCTTGCCTCTGACCGCGAATAATAACGGTGGCACCTTTGAAGGCGACAATAATTGAAAGCACACCGCGGACTTCAGAGCTGTTGACAATCCTTCCTCCCAGTTTTTCCGCGTACCAGGCTGCTGTTGATTTGGGATCTTTACTGACCAGGTGAACATGATCAAATACAAAGCTTGCGTTAGTCATATGAGTCTCCTCTTGAGAAATACCTCATGCGATCATCCCGTTAAATAATCAGCGTAGACTTCGGATGAAATCCCCCACTGCTTTGCTTCCCTGATTTTCTACGATCCGGATCGTTTGGGAACCAATGACGGCGATATTCACCATCAGGCTATTCGCCCTCCCGGAAAAGGCGGCCCCCCAGCGTAAATTTCTTCAACTTGGATAACCCCCAATCGATCGGATTCCGACCAGCGCCCTTTGGTCTGATAGGAAATGGCCTCGAAGGTGAGGATGTTGGCGGCGACCAAGGCCTGGGCCGTAGGCGAGGGGAACCCGGCCTTTTTCCAGCACACCAGCTTCGCTCGGCCCGCAGGTTGCAACGATAGGGACGGAATAACCATTGGATATCCGTCCGGTCCGACCCAGGCCAGGACCTTGACGGCCGCCATCCTGGCAAATTCGTGTCTTACAGCCAAGGGGATGATCAGGTCATTGCCCGATATTGTCCTTGGTTCATTTCTTTGACTAATAGCCGCCAGCCGGGTCAGCCAATAATCCTTGAGGACTTTGAGTTTGGAGACGGCAAAGATTATTTCCATTGAGAGCAGGCGGATGACCCCGGCATTACGGACGCCTGTGTAAGCGTTATAGCGCAAAAGGGGGCTGCTCTTTTGTTGGTCCACATAAGGTCCGGTAGGCTGAAACTCAATAAAGTCTCCCTTGAGAATCCACCCATGAAGTTCTGGCGTGACCACCAGGATGCTGACGCGTCGGTCCTCCTGGAGATTTTTGATGCTCTTGCGCAATAAGAAATTTCCAAAGAAGATCGTATCCTCTTGGTCTTCAGTCGGCAACAGGGATATACACGGGACGACGTTGGGGATGCCCCCGGCCGAGCGGGTGGCCAGAAATTTAGGCGTCATCTCTCCGCCTAAGGCGGCCAATAAACCGGGTGTTTGTTCGAGTAGGGACATGATCGGCCTCCGAATAACAATGATATAGGCTAAATTGTCGCCCCTGACCATCTGGCGGTCGGCACCAGTTCCACTGCAGCCTGCCACAAGGTGTCAATCTCGGTCCGGGTTAACAGGGGCGTTGCTTCCAACAAATACGGCCTGTCAAGCCGATGGTATTTGGGCTTGCCTAAATTGGTGTAGGCAAGCAAATCCCAACGCTGCACGGTTGGCAAGGCTTCACGGATAAAATCTCCGATGGCCCGGATATTTTCCGGATCATTGGTATAACCGGGGATGACCGGAGTTCGGATCCACATCGATTTGCCTACAGCGGCGATGCGGCGGGCATTCTCCAAGATAAGGGCGTTTGAGACGCCCGTGGCCCGTTTGTGGCCTTCCTCGTCCATCAATTTAAGATCGAACAATATCAAGTCCACCCAGGACAATACCTTTTCGTAGCGCTCCCAGGGGACTGGGCCGCCGGTATCCAGGGCCACGTGCATCCCCGCCTCCTTACAGCGAGGCAGGACTTGGCCAAGGAAATCGATCTGCATCATCGGCTCGCCGCCGCTAAAGGTGATGCCTCCCCCTGAGGTCTGGTAAAAGACCTGATCTTTCAAAAGTTCGCCGATCAACTCCTCGGGGGTAAAGCTTCGGCCGATAATCTCTATAGCTGCTGCCGGGCAGGCTTTCTCACATTTCCCGCAGAGGGTGCAATGTTTCCGGTCGATTTTCATCCCCTCAGACGAAAGATGTAAGGCCTTTTCCGGACAAACCTTCACACAATCCTGGGCGCCGATGCATCGAACGTCATACCAGATGAGATCGGGTTCGGACCGGAGTCCTTCTGGATTATGACACCACGGGCAGCGCAGGTAGCAGCCCTTGAGGAAGACCGTCGTACGGATACCGGGTCCGTCCTCGGTGCTGAAATGCTGGAGGTTGAAGATCAGGCCGTTATCCATGCTGATTTGACCTTCTCACGAACGCCCGGACTATTTCGAATCTCTCCGGTCCCGCAAATGGTGGAACAACAATTGACTCTATTGTTCATATTCAAATCAGGTGCGATTCGCGGGCGATGATTTCGTCTTGAATCTCTTTCCCCAGACCGACAAAATAGGCATTGTAGCCCGTGACCCGTACCAGCAGGTTATGGTATTCGTCGGGAAACCTTTGAGCCTCTCTAAGGGTTTCGGCGTCGATTACATTGACCTGCAGGCAAGTCCCACCCACTTGGCCATAGGCCCGTAAGAGGGCTTTGAGCTTTTGGCGTTGTTCGGGATTCCGCAAGAGGTTCGGACTGAAGCTCATGGTGTGACTGGCGCCGTTGGGTGCAGTCTCCAAACCCAGTTTACCGACACTCTTGATGATCGAGGTCGGTCCTTTGCGGTCAGCCCCATTGACCGGGCATACTGCATTGGAAAGGAACTGTCCTCGAAGGCGGCCGTCGGGCGTGGCCGCGGTCGTCGGCGCATAAGCGATCCAGTAATTCCAGGATAGATAGCCGCCACGATAGCGCTTTCCGGTGGACGAAGTGTGCTTAAAGGCCTCTTCGGTCCAAAAGCGGCTCACCTCGTGGGCGATCTCATCCGCATAACCTTCGTCATTCCCGTACTTGGGCGCTTTGGCCAGCAAAGTCCGGCGAAGACTCTCCTGCCCTTCAAAGTTGGCCCGAATGGCCTCAACCAGTTTTCCCATTTCGATCTGGCGATCTTCATAAACCAGCTTTTTTATGGCAGCCAGGCTGTCGGCAACGGTGGCCAAAGCCACTCCTTCTACCGTTAAGAAATTATAATGGGCGCCGCCTGCGTTGCAGTCTTTGCCATTTTGCAGACAGCCGTCCACCAGGGCGCTCAGGTAAGGGACCGGTTCCCAACGGGCCCGGCCTGCATCGGCCATGTTATTGGCAGCGATAAGCTTTTCCAGGATGGTTTTGAGTTGTTGTTTAAAGGCTTCCATAAACTGAGGGAACCCTTTAAATTTTTCAGGGTCACCGGTGCGCGGTCCGATTTGTTTTCCTGTGGCCATATCACGGCCATTGTTTAAAACTAATTCGACGGCTTTAGCCAGATTCAGGTTGACATCCACGGTGCCGGAGCGGTCGTCACCGATCAGGGTGTTTTCCAGGCAGCCAACCGGTGCGTAATCCCAAAGCCTTTCTTCCGGCAGGCCCTGCCAACGCAAACCGGCGATGGAATTCTCGTCAAAGTTAATCAGGAAGGGTGACCCTTGGGCCTTGGCTAACATCTCCACCAAACGATCGAGCAGCTTGTCGGAGGTACCGGCATGGACGCGCACATTGGGCTTGGGTTCTAATAGGTTCATCTCTTCGATAACTTCAAGCATCAGGTAGGTCAGGTTATTGGTGGCGTCATGGCCTTCGGCATCCATTCCACCCAGGGTTATGAGCTGACCGAAAGAAGAATTGATACCCTGATTGGTGCCGGTCCAGCCCTGATAATCGTAGACATAATTGTGTTTGATCCACAAGCATTGCAGCCATTCGCGAGCAGACTCTTCCGTAAGGCGGCCCGCATCTCGATCTGCCTTGTAGTACGGGTAAAGGTACTGATCCACTCGCCCCGGCGATAAGCCCGGCCCCGGATAACTTTCGGCGGCCATGGCCAGCATGTGCGTGAACCAAAGGGCTTGCAAGGCTTCAGAGAATGTTTCGGGTGGCAGCCAAGGGACCTTTCGGCAGATGCGGGCGATCTCCTGCAACTCGTCTTGACGTTTCGGATCCGTTTCGGTTTCGGCCAGGTTTTTAGCCAGGACGGCATATCGGTCGGCCAGATCACGCGTGGCTTCTGCGGAAATCATGATCGCCCGGGCCATATTCTTTTGTTCAATTGTACTTGCCGGATCGTTGAACAAAACCTGGGCCTCATCCCGGATTCCTTTCCAGCCGATTTTAAGGACCTTGGGGTAGTTGGGCAGCAGATGACCGGGAACAGCGCCGCAGTTTCCCACTCCGGCACTGTTGAGTTTATCCCCGGCCTTGAGGAATGTTTGCTCTTCCCGGTCGCGGCGACGGGCTTCGTCTTTTTTAAGGCAGCGGGAGAGGGCCGTGCTGAAGTGGGAGCCGACGATCAGCTCTCCTTCCAGTATTTCAACAGGCAATGGAGAGCTAACCACCTGGCGGAAGAAAAGGGCTTGGCGGATAACCAATGGTTCGTTCCAAAAGTCGGTCGGCAACTCCACTGGCTGGGCTGCAGCAGACAGATAACTGCGAAATCCTTTCTGAAACAGGGCGATTTCTGGCACATTCGTCCAATTCCATATGGAATAGACAACGTCCCAGGGTGTGCCGGTGGTGTAAGCCCGGACTTCGTTGGTATATTTTCGTTCATAGAAGGAAAAAAATTGCCGGCGTAAGCGTTCCACACGAGGTGAAAGGGTTGAGGACGCCGACCATAAATGCTCGGGAGTGACGGCGCAGGTTGATACGAATGTCATGGGTTCACCTCCGTTGGTTTAAGGCTCCTTGAAGCCTGCTCAAAAAGGATGCGATATCGATTAAGACCATTACCCCCCTTGAAGGAGAAAGGAAGATAGAGTGCAGATAGAAAAATATCATGAGGGGGATCAAAAAGCAATGTTCTTGATTTTTAGATCGATGGGGTTGATTTTGTTAAAGAGGCCGGGGGAGTTGAGGAATGGATTGATGTGCTCAGCGCAAACTGCAGATGAAATTTCCAACCGCTCCACTTCCCAGATCCTCCACGATCCGGATCGTTTGGGAACCGATGACGGCGATATCCACCTTGCCTTTTAAAAAATCAATATCTGTTTTTCCTTTGACTCCGAAGCCGACTGCCAGGGGAAGGGAAGTGGCCTGGCGACATCGGGCCAGATAGCCGGCCAATTCCGAGGAAAACGTCGTATCAGCACCGGTGACACCTTTTCGGCTCAGGCAATAGATAAACCCTCGGGCCAGGGAGGCGATAAATCGCATCCGATCGTTCGGTGTGGTGGGGGAAAAGAAAAGGATAGGCGAAAGCCCTTGCTGTTTCATCAGTTGAAGATATTCCTGTCCCTCTTCCGGCGGAAGGTCCGGTACGATTGCCCCCATGAGGTTTCTTTCGGCCAAGGTGACGGTGAATCGTTCGACCCCATATTTGAAAACGATATTGTAATAACTCATAATCAAAAAAGGGATTTCAAAGGTCTTCGTCACCTCCTGAGCAAAATCCAGACACCTCTGAACGGTTACACCACTTTCCAAGGCTTTCTGATTAGCCTGGAGGATCACCGGCCCATCGGCCATGGGCTCGGAAAAAGGGATCTGCAATTCCATCAGGTCAACACCCGCTTCGACCATGGCCTCGATGACTTGAAGGCAGGTTTCCCAGGAAGGATATCCCAGGACGATATGGGTCATGAGCAGGATGTCTTTCTCCGCCAGCCTTTTTTTAAGATAAGAATCAAGATTCATATTCATGGGCTTTCTCCCGGATAAATGCTTTCCAGCTCGGGTCATCAAAGGCATCGGCAATGGTGAAGATGTCCTTATCCCCCCGGCCCGATTGATTGATCAGGACAACGTCATCCTGATTTAAACTACCAACCTCCTTAAAGGCCTGGGCAAAACCATGTGCTGCCTCCAGGGCCGGGATCAATCCTTCTTTTTTCATACTAAGGGATACGGCATCAATCACCTCCTGATCGGTGGCGGCCTCCACCCTGATCCTGCCCTGTTCTTTAAGGGAGGACAAAATCGGAGAAACCCCAACATAATCCAAGCCCGCGGCCACACTATGGGTTTCTTTCATCTGCCCGTCACCATTCTGCAGGAAATAGGTCTTATACCCCTGGGCCACACCAATGGATCCATCTTTGGAGGCCAGTCTCGAGGCATGTTGCCCAGTGGTGAGTCCCCTGCCCGCAGCCTCCACACCGACCAGTTCCACCGGATCATTCAGGAAGGACTGAAAAATCCCCAGGGCATTTGAGCCGCCTCCCACGCAGGCATAAATACGTTTCGGGAGTTTACCTTCGCTCTCCAAAATTTGCTTTCGGGCTTCCTGGCCGATGATGGATTGAAAATAGGCCACCATCTCCGGAAAAGGGTGGGGGCCACAGGCCGTTCCCAGGACATAGTGGGTATCATCCATGTGGGTGATCCAATCCCGAAAGGCCTCATTGATGGCATCTTTGAGTATGGCCGTTCCATCCTTGACCGGAATGACTTCGGCGCCCAGGCGCTGCATCCAGAAGACATTGGGCCGTTGCCTTTTGACATCCACTTCGCCCATATAAATGGTGCAGCGGAATCCGAATTTGGCGGCCATGGTAGCCGTAGCCACACCATGCTGACCGGCCCCGGTTTCGGCAATGACCCGGGTCTTTTTCATCCGTTTGACCAAAAGCCCCTGGCCCATGACGTTATTGGCCTTGTGCGCCCCGGTGTGGTTCAGATCTTCCCTTTTGATGTAGATGCGGGCCCCACCGAAATGACGACTTAGGTTTTCGGCCAAGGTCAAAGGCGTAGGCCGGCAGGAATAGGTGGACATGATCTCCATATATTCTTTCCAGAAGCCAGGATCGTTTTTGGCTTTTTCAAAGGCCTCAACAAGTTCATCAAAGGTGGCCACCAGGATTTCCGGAATAAAGGCCCCTCCGAACATTCCATAATAACCGCGAATTTTCATTATCTATCACTCCTTAAATTTATGAACCACTTTTTGATTTTGCTCGATTTTGAAACTCTCAGGTCTTAAGGGGTCTTGTTTTTTGAAGTTGTCCACCAATAGGCCATAAGCTTTTTCTCGAACCAAATTTTAAACCTACCATCATAAGCAGGCCTTCTCCATTGATGGGAAAAGGTTTAGGGATTTGCTCTACCTCAAATCAAACTTAGCTTTTGGGCCGGATAGCAGGCTCAAAACTACCCTTTGGACAACTCAAAAAACAAGACCTCTTAAGACCACCACCCCTTTTTGATTAAACAACACTTTAATATCGTTGATACTATTTTTTTATATTCTCCATCAAGTGCTTCATCAACACCGGATCTTTCTTCCCGGGTCGTTTCTCTATGCCGCTGTTGATATCCACAGCATAAGGATCGACTGCTTTAATAGCCTCTTGAATATTTTCAGGCCCTAATCCTCCTGACAGGATAATAGGGAGGCCTGTTTCCTTGGCCTTTACGGCCAAAGACCAGTCGAAGGTCTGACCCGTTCCCCCGGCTTTCCCCTTCAGAAAAGTATCCAGGAGTATGGCCCTTACGACTCCTTGGTATCTTTTAATCTTTTCTATATCCCATTCGTTTTGAATACGAAAGGCCTTGATAGCATGAGGCATCAGGTCCCGGCATATTTTCGGTGATTCCTCCCCATGCAGTTGAATAAGATCAAGACCGCAAACCGATTTAATCTCTTTGATCCTCGCTGGTTCTTCATTAACGAAGACCCCGATGGTCTTAACCAATGGCGGCAAAATACGGATTATGGCTTTGGCCTTTGCCGGCGTGATCTGTCTGGGGCTTTCGGCGAAAATAAATCCGAGGGCATCGGCTCCCATTTCTGTTACCAGCAGGGCATCTTCCAAATTTGTTATGCCGCAAATTTTTACCCTGATCATATCCCCTCTCTCTAAATCTTCACACCCCAGTGGTCACCACGAGGCGTGGAAATATCGAATAATGAATGATGAATGTCGAAGGAGGTAAAGCTCCTTTACTTCTTGATTCGAAATTCAATGTTCGAAATTCAATATTCGTATTTCATCACTAAACTGGAACCGATTTATCCGAAGTGGATTAACAATTCTCATCTTCCTGCTTCGGCCATCTCTCGGGTCTTTGACTCCATATCCTCACTGTCATCAAGGACGAACCGACCAGGACGGCATTAACCTTTGATCCTTTCAGGCCTTCAATGTCCTTTTTATTGTTGATACCGCTCTCAGCAACGATGATAGGGCCTTTTGGAACCTGTCCGGCCAGCTCATGGGTAGTCTGAAGGTTGATCTCAAAGGTGTCCAGGTCCCGGTTGTTTATACCGATAATTTCCGCCCTGGAATCAATGGCCTTTTCAAGGTCCTTCCGGTCATGGACTTCGACCAGCGCAGCCAGGCCGTTTTCATGACAGACATGGAGCAACTCCTTTAATTGCGTCTTGGAAAGTATTCTGACGATCAACAAAATGGCATCGGCTCCCCAGGCCAGGGCCTCACGGATCTGTATCTCATCGATGATGAAATCCTTCTGCAGGACAGGCAGAGCATACAGCCTGCTTCACCTTGGGCAGATATTCCAGATGGCCTTGAAAAAATTTTTGATCCGTCAATAAAGAGATAGCGGCCGCACCGGCCCGCTCATAAATCCGGCCGATCTTTACCGGGTCTGTCTTTTCCCGAATTGTCCCGGCGGAAGGAGAGGCAAACTTAATCTCAGCGATCAGATTGATCCCGCCCGGTTGAGATATGGCGGATTTAAAATCACGAATCCCAGGGATGCTTCGTTGACCGGTGAGGGATATCCCCTTTTTCTTTAGTTGAGCCACTTCCTGTTTTTTCGTTTCAAGTATCTCTATTAGTCGTGAATGCATAAATATCACCAAAATTTTTTATTTATTTTTTGCCAGCATAACAAAAGCAATCACCCTGAATTATAAAAGGATTCAAGGGAAATTGGGATTGGATTGTCATTCCGGCGAAAGCCGGAATCCAGGTTTATAAAAGCATCAAAAGTCCTGGATGCCGGATCGGGCCTGCCCCGTACTTGATACGAGGTCCGGCAAGACGGCAAAAAACCCAAAAACTTTATTCGTGGTTATTTCCATGTTACACCCTAACGCTATTGGTAAATGCAATCAACTGTTCAAGCTTATGTTTGGCCTTGCCCGAATCAATCACTTTTCCGGCACGTTGGATGCCGGCCTTCAGGTCCTGATCGAGTCCGGCGGCCACAAAGGCGGCGGACGTATTCAACAGGACCATATCCCTTCTGGCCCCCTCCTGGCCGTCCAGGATATCTCGAATGATGCGGGCGTTTTCCAAGGCGTCTCCGCCTTTGATGGAATCCAGGGTGGCCCTTTGAAAACCATACTCCTCGGGTGTAATTTGATAACTTTTAACCTCTCCGCCCTTGAGATGAGCAATTCGGGTCGGGCTGCAGATGCTGATCTCATCGAAGGTCCCTTCCCCGCAAACCACAAAGGCCTCTTTTGAACCCAATTTACCAAGGACCTGGGCCAGCTTTTCTGTTAATTCGGGGGAATAGACTCCAAGGACCTGGGCTGTTGCTCCGGCAGGGTTGGTCAAAGGCCCAAGGACATTGAATATGGTCCTCAAGCCTATCTCTTTTCTGGGTCCGGCGGCATATTTCATGGCCCCATGAAATAAAGGGGCAAATAAAAACCCTATACCAATCTCACGAATACATCTTTCAACCTGCAAAGGGCTGATGTCGAGTTTGACACCCAGGTTTTCCAAAACATCCGCGCTTCCACATTTACTGGAAACGGCCCGATTGCCGTGTTTGGCTACCTTGACACCCCCTCCGGCGGCCACCAGGGCGGTAGCGGTTGAAACGTTAAAAGTGTTGGTACTGTCTCCCCCGGTCCCGCAAGTGTCCAGAATCGTCTCGGCATCAATATTGATATCGTCACGGTCAAGGCTCAATGAGGTATCGATTACTTTGATCTTGGTGGCCTTCTCCCGCATGACCCGAGCTGCGCCGACGATTTCATCAACCGTTTCCCCTTTCATCCTGAGGGCCGTGATAAAGGCCCCAATCTGGGCAGGGGTGGCATCCCCGCTCATGATCTCATTCATGACTGCTTCCATCTCCGCCTGGCTCAGGTCCTCTCCGTTTACGACCTTCCCAATCGCTCCCTGAATCATTTTCCTTCCTCCCTGTTTAAAATATAAATGCCGGTTCAAGGTTCAGGGTTTAAGGTTTACAGTTTTCCCTTGTACCTTACACCTTAAACCTTGAACCTATTTTTTCCCCAACAAACGCACCACATTGGTCAGCAGTTTTAAACCCATATCGTCCTTGAGTGTCAGGATGGATTCCGGATGAAATTGCACGGCCGCCATCGGCAGCTCTTTATGGGCAATCCCCATAACAACCTGGTCATCGCTTATGGCTGTCCTTTCAAAACACGAAGGCAGGGCTTCCATCTCCGCATAGATGGAGTGATATCGGCCGGCCTTAAAGGTCTCCGGGAATCCTTCAAAAATCCCTTTCTGATTATTCCTGATAATCGAGGGTTTTCCGTGCATCGGATAATCCAGAAGGCTGAGTTTTCCTTCAAAGGCCTCGACCATCCCTTGCAGACCTAAACACACTCCAAATACCGGCAGGTTGCGTTCCACACAGGCCTTGACCAGAGCCGCCACCCCGAAATCGGATGGACGTCCCGGACCGGGAGAGAGAAAAATCATATCCCACTTCTCTTTCTCCAGGACTGCCAAAGGGAAACCGGCCCGCAAAGTAATAACCTGGGCCTGGGTCTGACGGACGTAATTGGCCAGGGTATGCACAAAGGAATCCTGGTGATCCACAAAAAGAATTTTGGGCGGCCTTCCCTTGGGACGAGGCGGGACGTACTGTGCACGCTCCGGCGGTCTTTTTCCTAAAACAGCGTCGATAAAAGCGGAAGCCTTAAGGCGGGTCTCTTTTTCTTCATCATCCGGGTCCGAGTCTACTAACAGGGTCGCGCCGACCCTTACCCCGGCCACTCCGTCCTTCAGATGGATGGTGCGGATGGTAATGCCGGTATTCAGATTGCCGTTAAAGCTGATAAACCCTACGGCGCCGCCATACCACTGTCGCGGTGAATTTTCCAGGTCTTCAATCCGCTGCATGGCAGCCCTTTTGGGAGCGCCGGTCAGGGTGACCGCCCACATATGGGACAGGAAGGCATCCAGGGAATCGCAGTCTTCCCGTAAGGTGCCGGTCACATGATCGACCGTATGAAACAAGCGGGAATAGGTTTCAATCAGGCGGCGGCCTCTTAATTGCACGGTCCCGGGTTTACAGATGCGTGATTTATCATTGCGGTCCACATCCGTTACCATGGTCAGCTCAGATTCGTCTTTTATGGAATTGAGCAGGGTGCGGATCTGGTCCGAATCTTCCATGGCGTCCCTTCCCCGGCTGATCGTCCCGGAGATGGGGCAGGTTTCCACAAATGCGCCATCCACGCGCACAAACATTTCCGGTGAGGAACCGACCAGCTGTTCGTCTCCCAGATTGATTAAAAACTCATAAGGGCTTGGGTTGATCTTGAGGACAATGTCAAACAGTTCCCCCGGTGTACCGGCATAGCCGGTATAAAAAAGCTGACTGGGAACGACCTCGAAAAAATCACCCTTCCGGCAACCCTCCTGGACCTGACGGACCTTATCGGCATACTCTCCTGGCTTATGATCCACCTTGATTTCACCAGGCCTGCCGCGTTTAATCTCTATCCTCTCTCCCTTCCGTTCCAACCCCAATGTATCCTGCCCGTTAGAAATAAAATCATACCGCCTTCTTTGGGCCACCTCTTTGCGATGATCGACCAGAATCAGTTCATCGGGCAGGAAAAGATGCGCCTCTTTATAAAGGGCCGGGCGTTTATGTTTCAACCGGATCGGTTCAAACTGAAAGGCCAGATCATAACCAAAGGCCCCGTATAAACCGAGATGGGGATCCGCATCAGAACCGAACAGCTTAATGATTGTGCGGATAATGGAAAAAAAACTGGGCTGTTTGCTGCGCTCCTCTTCCGGGAAATAACCGGTTATGGGGGCAATGGATCCCTTTATCCCCGACTCGGACCTTTCTATCTTGGCTATATGGGGATTTTGGGATAATGGTCCGAAAAGGAAATCCAAAAGGATTTTCCCCCGATCATTCAAGGCGTCTATTACAAAATCCCTGCCGTAACAGATCATCTGCAGCGGAGGGTTTAAAAAGGCGATATCCCAGCGGCTGTATCTTCCGGGATATTCATAGCCGCTGGCAAAAACAGCGCCCTTGGAATGATTGATATCCGCCAGGGGAATCTTAAGCGCGGTTTCATAGTCTAAGGACTCAATCCTTCGCAACACCTTTATCCCTGTGCCAGTTACATAGTAATCATCCATTATCAAGCTCCTAACCAAAACAATTTGATATTTTTCTATCGATCATAGGCTGTTGGTCTTATGGGGTCTTATTTTTGATGTTGTCCAAAAGGCAACCCATGGCCGCTTCCACACAAAAAAAGGCCGTGATTTTTTCTTCACGGCCTTTTTAGCAGTACCAATAAAAAAGCCGTGGATACCCGAAAGGATTCTCCACGGCTTATTGTTTATCGTATCAGGTTAGCGGTGGACGAACCCCTCCCTTGAATCCTGCCACCACCACCAATTTTTGTTACTTGTTAAATTTTGATTCATAATTCGGATTCCTGAAAAAATTTAAGAAGAATTATATCAGAACGAAAAATCAGTGTCAATACTTTTTTTGACAACATTATACAGCCTTGGGAGTCTTTAGAACACTCTGGAAATTACAAAGAAAACAACGGCCGTTAATAAAACACTCATCGTGGGGTAAATGATGAGGCGATAGCTGCCCAGGAGGTTGGCCTTAAAATAGTCTTTGGTGACCAGGAAACAAAGGTGGACCGGAGAGAGCATCATTCCCACAAAGCCAAAAACATAGGCCAGTGCGCCATAGGAGAGAAAATTAAAAAGAGGAGAAACAGGAAACAGGGGAATGATCAGAGGGAAAGAGGTCCCCACAAAGCCGATGGAAAGTCCCGTAATGAGTCCAGAGAGAAAAGGCATGATAACGACAACCAGCAAAATGGGAATCTTATAAGCCATAAGTTCGTTTCGAATATCGACCACGGCCCGACTGTCTTTCATAATCCCCTGGAAAATCATAATGGCTGCCACTAAAAATATAATGAAAAGGATGTTCCGATCAAAGATCGCTGCCGTAAATTGCTTGAAAGAAATACGGTTGACTACACAGACCCAGATGGCAGAGGCCAAAAGACCAGGAAGTATAGAAACGGCCCCCGGTAGATTAATTTTGATCCCGGACAAATTCAAAAAACTAGTCAGACCCGCCAGGAGGATAATGACCATAACAACAATGAGGATGGGCATGATCTCCCACAAAAAACTTTTCAGCCCTGAAGAAGAGACGACCTTCTTCCGAGAAACGGACTCCCGTCTGATGGGTCTTAGAATGAAGATCACGCCGGCCAAGACCATCACAATGGTCATAGGCACCATGATGGCAATAAAACGCCACATCTCCACTTTCAGTAAGGCCACCGCCAGCACCACCCCTGGATAGAGCGGCCACCAGTATTCCCAGATATGCCGGAACCAATAATTGACCACTGTTTGATGTTCGCTGGTTAAAGGGTATCGGCCAAGGGAGGTTTCAACCATGGGTGCAGAGAAAAGCGCGCCGCCGGGCATGGGCAATAGCCCGATCAAGGCCGGCAACACCAAACTTGCGGTACGATCATCCCCAGAAATCCGGGCAAAGCCTTCCACGATCCGGGCCAGATGACCGCTTTCTTTCATCAGGCGGCTGATAATTAGGATAGATCCGACAATCAGGATCAGGCTGATCGTCTGGATGTGCCAGAGACTTTGAAGGGCGCTCCAAACCACATCAGCGGGACCCATTTGCATCCAGAAACCAAGCACCAGAGAACCGATGAAGAGACAGAGACTCAAACCAAGGCGTACTCGGTTAAGAACGAGAACCAAACCGAAGATACAGAGCACCTTGACCAAAGCGGGGATGGACATTATCGTTTCTTTACTAATCTTCTCTAAAGTCTCATGTCCGCCAGCAGGCTGGGACATGAAGCAAAAAATGTCGAATGTCGAATAACGAATACTGAATATCGAAGGAAATTAAATCGACCTCCCTTTATGATTCGAAATTCGATTTTCAAAATTCAATATTCGAATTTTTTGATAAGGTTCTACAATTCCCAGGCGGCCCGTGCCCCTTCTTCCACGGCCTCGAAGATCCGCCGGGGTTGGCGGGCGTCGCCGACCACTGCAAAGGGGATCTTCAGGGCCTCAAGAATCCCTTTTAATTCGTCTCTGGGCTTCAACCCCACGGCGAAGACCACTTGATCGACAGGAGACAGCGTCGATTTTTCCCCTTTGGTTTCGATCTCTACCTTCCCGTCACCGATGTCCGTTAAGGCCGTACTGAATATCAGACGGCAGTTCTTGTCCTGAAGACGCTGATGTACCATGAATCCGTGAGAGGTAATCTTTCGAACCGGCGATCGTTCCAGGATCTCAACCAGAGTCACCTGGCTTCCCTTCTCACTTAAAAAATCGGCCGTTTCCATCCCAATGAGTCCTCCGCCCACAACCAACACATTCTTCTCCGGTTTCACTGAACCGTTCAGTATCTGCCAAGCATCGCAAACGTGACTCTTATCCATTCCGGGAATCACAGGGATGATTTTTTGGCCGCCCGCAGCCAAAATAACATATTCGGGCCGTTGTTCTTTAAGCATGGCCTCGGTTACTGCGGTACTGCTTTTGATCATAACCCCGGCCTTTCTTACCTGATCGATCTGCCAATCGATCCATTGGCCGTATATTTCTTTGTGCGGAGGTATCCGGGCGTAACGGATCTGACCACCCAGCTCCTTCTCCTGTTCGAAAACGGTCACCCGATGCCCAAGCCGGGCCGCCTCATAAGCCGCGGTCAGACCTCCGGGGCCTGATCCTACGACCCAAACGTCTTTAGATTTTGCTGCCGGACCTTCCGGGTAAATCGTCTCCTGACCGGTCTCGGGATTTATCGAACAGCGTATATTTCCTTCAAGGAGCATCTCACGCTCTATGCATCCCTGATTGCAGGCGATGCACTTTCTGATATCGGCCGATCTTCCAGACTTGGCCTTGATCAGGAAATCAGGGTCGGCGAGAAATTGACGGCCGAAGGCCGCCAGGTCGGCATCGCCGCAACCGATCACTTCGTCGGCCAGAGCCGGATCACTGAACCGTCCCACGGCAATGACCGGTACCGTCACGACCTCCTTGATTTTTCGGGCCAGCGTGGCATTGAATCCCGGTTCGTACTCGGCCGTGGCCTGGGTTATGGCCCCCGGGCTCCCGTGAGTGCCGATGGAGGCGTGGATCAGATCTGCGCCGGCCTTAACCATATCCGGTACGATGGTCTGCATATCTTCGACCGTGTAGCCTCCACGGATGTGCTCTTCTGCGGAAACCCGAACTGAAATAGGGAATGCCTGGCCCACCCGGCGGCGGACTTCCTGAATGGTCTCGATCAAAAACTGTGACCGCTCTTTTAAGGTTGCCCCTCCGTAGGCATCCGTCCGCCGATTCGATATGGCGGATAAGAATTGCATCAGAAGATAACCGTGGGCGGCGTGGAGTTCCACCGCATCGAAGCCTGCCTCTTGGGCCCGGTCTGCCGCACCCCCAAAACCGGCGATCACGTCATGAATTTCTTCCAGGGTCATTTCCCTGGGGGTCCTTCGATATACGATACTCGGAACCGCCGACGGCCCCAAAGCCTTTCCCTGATTCAAAAGAAAGATGCTTTCCCGGCCCACATGATGGATCTGCATGGCGATCTTGGTCCCCGCTTCGTGGGCTATGGCAACCAGCTTGGAAAGGCCCGGAATGAACCGGTCGTCGTAAGCGCCCAGTTGATTCGGGTTGACGATCCCATCAGGATGGGCCGCGGTTATTTCCGTGATGATCAACCCCGGCTGGCCTTTGGCCCTACGCTTCAAGTAGGCCAGGTTCTCAGCGCTGACTGTTCCATCGTCATGGCCCAGGTTGGTCCCCATAGGGGGCATCACTACCCGATTGGTCAAGGTCAAGGATTTAATGGTAATGGGTGACAGAATATGACTTAATGAATTCATAATGTTCTCCCTTGAATTGAGTTAGCTTTTAAAAGATGATCCTAGCGTCGAGGGATCAGGTCGGTATTTTTTTCTTTTTGGTTTTTCCAGAACCTCGGACCTGGATGATCTCGGCCACGATGGAAACGGCGATTTCCTCCGGCGTTTCAGCCCCGATGTCCAGTCCGATAGGGGTATGGATGGATTGAATGAGGTCCTCAGAAAACCCTTCCTGTCGCAGGGCCTTGAAGATAATCCCTTTCTTATGCCGGCTGCCGATCATCCCGATATAACGGGGAGGATTTTTAAGGACCTGCTGAAGGATCTGTTGGTCGTGCAGGTGTCCGCGGGTTACAATGACCACAAAGGCATTCTGGTCAATCGGGAAATCCTTCAGCATCTGATCAAACGGCCGGACCACAAGGTCGTCCGCATCAGGAAATCGCCGGCCATCGGCAAATTCAGCCCGGTCATCCAAGACCGTCACCTGGAATCCAATCGTTTTGGCCAAGGCACACAGACATAGAGAAACGTGACCGGCCCCAAAGATGTATAAATGGGACAAGGCTATTATGGGTTCCAGAAAAAATTTCTTTTTTTCCCCCTGAACCTCAGCCGTCAACAACACCGGTTGTTGGCCCGAAAGGATCCGGGGGACATGTTCCAGAATAGGGGTTATCCAGGGCACGCTTTCAAGCCCTTGTTCTTCCCCCGGCACATAAAGATATTTGTCATCAGAACGGCCTGTTGATTTTCCTTCATTCAAAAGGGTTACTATCAGGCCGGGCTTGCCGAATTTCCGAAACTCAGATACCTTTTTAAAAAAATCCCGGTGAAAAGGATTCCGTCCGGAAAAAAGTTCCAGATAGATTTCAAGCTCCCCCCCGCAAATCATCCCGGTCTCGGCCGCTTCCTCGTTAGTTAACCGGAAAAAAAATATCCTGTTTTTCTTTTCCGCGAAAACCTTTGGGGCTTCGGCCAGTACATCGGCCTCCACCCTTCCGCCTCCGATCGTTCCCCAAAAAGACCCGTCGGGCCGAATCAAAAACTGGGTTCCCAGAGCGCGAGGGGTTGACCCTTTCCGGGCAACAATAGTGGCCAGGATCACTTCCTTATTTTGACCGAGTTCCCGGTCTATTTCCTGGTAGATATCACTCACCGGCATAGCTTTAAAAATTATTCCTTTTTAAAAAAAATCATTTGCTGCCAAACATGAAAAGAAAATCCATCGCCCTTCACTTTTTACGAGTTTGTCCATAGTCAATAGGGCCAAAAGTCCAGGGCTTTTTCTCCTAAAATCATTTCAATGGATAGCCGCAGGGTGAGGAGTTTGCGTTCTTCTGAGGCGACCTTCCTGAGGATCTGACGGCCTTCCAAACACTTCAGGGCATAGCGAGCGATATTGATACCGTCCCGAACCGTAAAGCGTTCCTGGGCCTGATGAGCTCTTTGAAGAAACAGAGTCACATAATCAAGGATATCCTCCGGAGCAAAGGGCAGATTCCTTTTCAGGATCAGTCGTTCTTCTTCCGGTTCGGGAAAATCAATAAAAATCTGGGGCTGCAACCGGGAGTGGATATATTCCGGCAGCTCAAAGGTACTGGCATCGTCGTTCATGGTGGCACAGAATCGAAATTCCGGATGGGCCGGGATCTTGATGCCGGTAACCACGGACTCCACATAGCGTCGGTTGTCCAATAATGGGGCCAGAGAGGCCCAGCTCTTTTCACTCATCCGGTTGCCTTCATCGAGGATCAGGACCCCGCCGCGAATCATGGCCGTAACCAGGGAACTGGCCATATAATGGATCTTCCCCTGCTCGGCGATCACCGGGGTAATGATCAGGTCTTCCGGCCTGGTATCCATGGTGGCCTGATAGAAATAGATTTCCCGTCCCAGTCTCCGGGCTGCAGCATAAGCCAGGGTGGTTTTGCCCACGCCGGGTTTGCCGATCAGCCGGGGATGCAATGGCAGGTCCTTTTCCTCCACCACCAGCCAGGCGGCCAGGACCTGGTCGATTAGATCGGGCTGACCGACCCAATCTAATGGCAGGGTGTCGGGATGACTTAGATACAGGGTTACCCCTTCAATATTGACGGTTTCCATAAATAGAAGGCTATCATAGTTTCTCTTTTCTTACAACCGGAGAAGGTTGTTTCTTTTAATAAAAAAAACACAGAACTCATTGCCAGGGATTGGTTGAGCAAAACGGTCAGCGAAAGAACAGATAAGCGATGAAAATGGCGGCCAGGACTCCGGCAAAGTCGGCGATCAGCCCGCAAGTCAAGGCGTACCTTGTCTTGCGGATACCGACCGAACCGAAATAAACCGCGATAATGTAGAAGGTGGTATCGGACGCACCCTGGAAGATACACGACAACCGTCCGACAAAGGAATCGGCCCCGAATTGTTTCATGGTATCCACCATCATGCCTCGAGAGCCGGACCCGCTCAAGGGTTTCATAAAAGCCGTTGGCAGGGCTTTCACGAATTCCCTGTCCACCCCCATAGCGGCAACCAGGTTACCAATCCCACCCACGATATAATCCAAGGCGCCGGAGACCCTGAAGACTCCGACTGCCACCAGAATGGCCACTAGAAAAGGGATGATCTTAACGGAGATGGAGAAACCGTCTTTCGCCCCTTCGATAAAGGCCTCGTAGACATTCACCTTCCTGAAAAAAGCCAAAAGGATGAAAGCCATGATGATGCCGAACAGGATGATGTTGGCTGAAACGGTAGATAGGGTGTTGATCCGGTCCTGCGGGATAGTGGAAAAATACCAGATGATGCCTGAAACCAGCAAGGTAAAGCTGCCCAGATAGGCAAGCACCACTTTGTTCAGCAAGCTGATCCTCTGGATCAGGGCGACTGAGACCAGCCCGGCCAGTGCAGAGCAAAAGGTGGCCAGTAGGATAGGGATAAAAACATCCGAAGGATCGGCGGCGCCGAGCTGAGCGCGGTAAACCATGATGCTGACCGGGATAACGGTCAACCCCGAGGCGTTCAGCACCAGGAACATGATCATGGCATTGGAGGCGGTGTCCTTTTCCCGATTGATCTCCTGAAGCTGCGTCATGGCTTTCAGACCGAGCGGGGTGGCCGCATTGTCGAGCCCGAGCATGTTGGCCGCGATGTTCAGCATGATCGAACCGGCCGCCGGGTGGTCTTTGGGAATTTCCGGGAACAAACGCCGGAAAAGCGGACCGACCGCCCTGGACATCAGGTTGACAATCCCGCCTTTCTCCCCCACCCGCATCAGTCCCATCCACAGGGTCATCACCCCGGTAAGGCTCAGGGAAATCTCAAAGCCGGTTTTAGCCATTTGAAAAGTGCTATTCATCATGGCCGGGAAGATGGCCGTGTCTCCGAAAAAGAGCAGCCTAACCAGGCCAAGAAAAAAAGCGATGACGAAAAAGGCTATCCAAATGACGTTGAGGACCATAGTGACGATTCGCTTAAAAGGTTCCCGAAAAATCCGGAAAAATTAAAAGATCGTTCCTTTATCTTTGAGAAAAAGAAAAATGTCAAGATCAAAGGTATTCAATTTTATCAAAAAATTTGGCAAAAGACCACGGCTGTGAAGACCTGAAGGAAAAGGCAAGATTCCTTTGGGATTGACTTAACCTGTTTGTTATGATTTATATCAATTATAAAAAATCAGGCTTCTTATACCCCGTCTATGGACTGGGAAAGAAAAGCACCGTCATTCCATCAATTAATTAAACCGCTGGAAATTCCACCAGAAGCAAATTTAAATCATGCCTTTCTTTCAAGTCATTGTCCCTCCCTTAAATCAGCCTCTTCTTTATGAGGTTCCGTCGGCATTTGCCATAGAACCCCGGATCGGCCAGCGGGTCCTGGTGCCTTTGAAAAAAAAGCGGGTTACCGGCTATCTTTGGGAGGAAGGCACTAAACCGGAATCCGGGCCGACGATCAAACCCGTCTCCAGCATCCTTGATCCGAAGCCCCTTTTCTCAGAGACCATGCGCCCCTTTTTTACCTGGATCGCCCATTACTATCTTCATCCCCTGGGACAGGTTCTGAAGGCGGCCTTACCCCCTGGTCTGTCGGTATCCGATTATCAAATGATTGAGATAACCCCCGTGGGAATAAAGGCTTTGCAGGCCGGCGGTCTGCAAGAAAACGCAAAGGAAATCCTTCAATCCCTATCCTCTTTAAAAGGTCGGTCTTTATCCTGGTTCTCGTTGGAAGAGAAAAAAATTCTAAATGCTTTTGAAGACCAAGGTTGGATTCAACGAACCACCCGACTGAAAAAAGAAACCGCCCGCCCCAAAAAAGAAAGATGGGTTTTTCCCGGACCCCATTTTCAAAAAGAACATTTCCCAACGAAAGATCATCCCCTCTTTGATTTTCTTTCTCCTCTCCCCGGTCTGCCTTTGAAGGATCTGCGGAACCATTTTCCTCTGTCGGCCCAGCGCTTATCCACCCTTGGTCGAAAAGGCTTGATTGAAATCCGGGAACAGATTTGCATGAGGAATCCTTTCGGAGAAATCCTGGCCCAGGAAACAGGTCCTTTGGATTTGACCTCCGAACAAGAACAGGCCTTGACACGAATACAGGAAGGACTGAGGTCCGGATCATACAACAGCCTTCTCCTTCATGGGATCACCGGATCGGGAAAGACGGAAGTCTATTTGAGAGCGGCAGAAGAAACCATAAAGCAGGGGCGTCAGGTCCTGATCCTGGTCCCGGAAATCGGTCTGGTCCCTCTGATGGAAGGCCGGTTTCGCCTGCGTTTCGGGGATAAGATTGCCCTGCTTCATAGCAGTCTGAATCCAGGCGAACGGCTGGACCAATGGCGGCGGATCCAGGAGGGCTTGTGCCCGGTGGTCATTGGAACCCGGTCGGCCATCTTTGCTCCTTTTTCTTCCCTGGGTTTGATCGTGGTTGATGAGGAGCACGATTCTTCTTACAAACAGACAGACTCCCTTCGCTATCATGCCCGTGATCTAGCCTTGGTTCGGGGGCAGCAGGCCTCGGCCGTGGTGGTTCTGGGTTCGGCCACTCCTTCTATCTCTACCCTCTACTTAAGGCGGCAAAAAAAAATTGGTTACCTGGGAATACATAAACGGGTTCAGAAACAAATCCTGCCGGAAATTAATTTCATCGACATGAAAGAGTTTCGCCGGGGCCGCCGGATTCCTTTTTTTTCTCCTCCTCTCGAAGAAGCCATTGGACGGAACTTAGATCATGAGAAGCAAACCCTGCTTTTTCTGAACCGCCGGGGCTTTGATACCCTGATCCTTTGCACACTTTGCGGTGCGGTCATCAAATGCCGCAACTGCTCTTTGACCCTGGCCTATCACGCCCGGGAAAATCAACTCCTTTGCCATACCTGCGGCTATCGTATGCCTTTGCCGATACGCTGTCCGAGTTGTCATCAGGAAGGGATCAAGACCCTGGGCATGGGCACGGAAAAGGTTCAGCGGGAATTGGCCGCTCTGTTCCCCAAGGCCTCTATCGACCGCATGGACCGGGATACGGTGACTCGGAAAGGGGCCCATTTCGAAATCCTGAAAAAGCTCAGGGACCAAAAAACCGATATACTGATCGGGACCCAGATGATCACCAAAGGTCATGATTTTCCCCTGGTGACCCTGATCGGGGTCCTCTGTGCCGACCTTTCTCTGAACTGGCCTGATTTTCGAGCCGGGGAACGCACCTTTCAGCTTCTGGCCCAGGTGGCCGGCCGTGCCGGCCGGGGAATCCATCCCGGGCAGGTCTATATTCAAACCTATAATCCCGACCATTATATTTTCAACTACGTTGGGCACCATGATTATCTGGGTTTTTATAACCAGGAAATACGATTTCGCCGGGCTTTGAAATACCCGCCCTTCTCCCGATTAATTAATTGTTTATTTCAGGGGAACCAAGAAACATCGGTGGCCCAGGTGGCCGAAAAAGCCGGCGGGTATCTCAAAAAAGAAATACAAAAAAACAAGTGGGCTGCATCTTTGGAACTATTAGGGCCGGTCCCGGCACCGATCAGCAAAATTAAAGGCAGATATCGCTGGCAGATGTTGTTAAAAGGGGAAAACAGCCGGATATTACATCAGGCAGCCGGCCTGATCCAGGACGCTGAAAAATCCTTGATTCAAGGCACAGGTGTTCAGATTATTCTGGATGTAGACCCGGTAGATATGTTATAAGAAAACAAACTGCTGGAATTCAGAAGTCAGGAGACAGAATCCAGAATAACTATTGGATCAAAAAGACTTTTATATAAAATTTCTTTAGTAATTAATTTCTGAGTCTTCTACCTCAACCTCTCTTCTTCTGACTCCTGACTTCTGAATTTAGGGTTTTTATTATGTCCTTACTCGAAATACACAAATACCCTGATCCTGTCCTGCAAAAGAAGGCGGAACCGGTCAATGACATAGACGCCTCCATACAAAAACTGATTGAGGACATGCTCGAGACCATGTACCAAGCCCCCGGGATCGGATTGGCCGCCACTCAGGTGGGACGACCGATACGGCTCATCGTCTTTGATACAACGCCCAGGGAAGAGGGTCGAAAGCCCTCCTTCCTGATTAATCCGGAGATTATTGAGGCTGAGGGAGAGCAGACCTTAGAAGAAGGCTGTCTGAGTGTGCCGGAATATTTTTCGGAGGTCAAAAGAAAGGCCAAGGTAAAAGTCCGGGGGCTGAATGCCAAAGGGAAACCGGTGGAGATTTGCGGGGAAGGAGTTCTGGCCACGGTTCTGCAGCATGAGATTGATCATCTGGACGGCATCCTTTTTATCGACCGCATCAGCGCCCTGAAACGGGCCCTTTACAAAAAAAGGGTCAAAAAAAAGCTGAAGAAGCCAGAGTGAAGCCACCCAACTATCCCCGTCTCATTTTTATGGGCACCCCTGATTTTGCCCTGCCGTCTCTGAAGGCCTTACTCAAAGCCGGGGAAGATGTGGTTTCAATATACACCCAGCCTGATCGGCCTAAAGGGAGGGGCAGAAAATCCCAACCCTCTCCGGTCAAGGAGCTGGCCCTTTCCTATCATCTGCCTGTTTTTCAGCCGGTCTCTTTAAAAGAAAATTTTGTTCAAGCACAACTAGCCGAACAAAAGCCGGATTTTTTGATTGTCGTCGCCTATGGCCTGATCCTTCCCCAGACAGTCCTTGATATCCCGGCCTGGGGGGCTGTTAATGTCCATGCCTCGTTGCTCCCTAAATATCGAGGTGCAGCCCCGATCCAGTGGGCCATTATCTCCGGAGAAAAAGAAACCGGCATAACCACTATGCGCCTTGATGCCGGGATGGACACCGGGGCTATTCTGCTCCAGGAAACGGAGCCGATTTCTGAAACCGACACAGCCCAGACCCTGCATGATCGGCTTTCAGAACTTGGGGGGCGCCTGTTGCTTCAAACACTGACGCAGCTTCGACAAGGCACCCTTCTCCCTCAACCGCAGGATCCTTCCCAAGCCTGCTCTGCCCCGCCTTTAAAAAAAGCCCAGGGAGAGATCCGCTGGGACCTTCCTGCTGTGGAGATTGATCACTGGATACGGGGTTTATCACCCTGGCCCGGAGCCTTTACCTTTTGGCAGGGGAAACGGCTCATCATTCACCGGGCCAGACCGGATTCGATGGAAATTATGGGAACTCCGGGGACGATCAATTCTTTAGAGCAAGGCCGCATTCAAATCCAGACCGGTCAGGGTTTACTGACCATACTGGAAGCCCAATGTGGAAGGGCACCGGCGTATGTCTTCTGAAGAATTGCTGAGGGGGTTTGCCTTGAAAGCCGGCGATCGATTGGGACGCTGATCGGCTGATGGCCACTGCACGATCCATGGCCCTTCAGGTCCTTCTTTCCTGGCATCGAACAGGAACCTATCCGGATCAGCTTTTGCGGGATCTGCTGGATAAAAATCCCCAAATCAAAACTCTTGACCGGGCTCTTCTTTATCAATTGGTTTACGGGGTCCTGCGCTGGCAGGGAAAACTCGATTGGGTCATCAGACAATTTTCCCAAAGACCTTTGGACAAGCTGTCCTTGAAGACCTTGTTTATTTTAAGGCTGGGGGTCTTCCAACTTCTTTTCCTCTCCCGGATTCCGATATCCGCTGCGGTCAATGAATCGGTGAAGCTGGCTAAATCCAGCCGGGCGCCTTGGACAGGAGGTTTTGTCAATGCCATTTTGCGTTCCCTGGTACGGGGGAAGGCAAATCTCTCTTTCCCTTCGCGGGAAGACCCCGTTTCCTATCTGGCGGTTAATTTCTCCCACCCGGCCTGGCTGGTGGAACACTGGCTTGAACTTTTTGATTTTGAAAAGACCGAGGCCTTGTGTCAGGCCAATAACCAAATCCCCCCCCTGTCCGTCCGGGTCAATACCCTTAAGATCAATCGAGAGCAGCTTCTGAAAAAGTTTCGATCCAAGACACTTGGGGTTGAAACCACTTTCTTCTCTCCGGAAGGGATTCGTATTGAAGAGCCGGAACGACCCTTGATCCAGGATACGTTGTATCAACAAGGCATGTTTCAGATCCAGGATGAGGCCTCCCAGATGATTGCTCCTATTGTTGATCCCCAACCCGGTGAAAGGATTTTGGACCTTTGTGCCGGGGCGGGAGGAAAAGCCGGGCACCTTGCTCAGTTAATGAATAATCAGGGTAGTATCCTGGCTGTTGATCTTCATCCCAAAAAGATAACAGCCTTAATGGAAAATGCCCGAAGATTGGAGGATCCCATCATTCAAGGGATGGTTGGGGATGGTCTGAATGAAGATCTGTTTCCGAAAACAACCATGCCTTTTGACAGAATCCTGATCGATGCCCCCTGCTCGGGCTGGGGAGTCATAGGCCGTAATCCGGACCTTAAATGGAGGCTTGGCCCGGGAGACAGTCCGCGCCTGGCCCGGATGCAAAACAAGTTCTTGCAAAATGCGGCCGGATGGCTTAAACCAAAAGGTATTCTGGTTTATTGCACCTGCACCCTGAACCGGGAAGAGAATCAGGATGTCATTAAAAATTTTTTAAACAACCATCCGGAATTTAAATTGGAAGAGGTTTCTCCTTTTCTGCCGGAACCGGCCCATAAACTGATTGATGCCCAAGGTTTTTTTCAGACCTGGCCTCCGGCCCATAGGATGGACGGCTTTTTTGCCGCTAGATTAAAAAAGTTGGGTTAGGTCTCCCGCGTACTTTAAAGAAGTAAGTTAGGATTGTATGATATCAAAAACATGTTCAGAGTTCGGAGTTCAGAGTAATAGATTTTTTTAACTCCAGAATAAAAAAGAGAGCTTTGATAAAAAATCAATTTAGATAAATTTTTGATCGAGGTGACAATATCTATGAAACGCATAGCCCCCTCAATACTTTCAGCCGATTTTGGGAGATTGAAAGAAGAGGTCCAGGCCGTGGAAGCGGCCGGGGCCGATTATATCCATGTGGATGTCATGGACGGCCATTTTGTGCCTAATATAACCATCGGTCCGGTGGTGGTGGAAGCCGTTCGAAAGATCACCAAACTTCCTTTGGATGTCCATTTGATGATCGAAAATCCGGACCGATATATCTCTGATTTTGCCAAGGCCGGCGCGGATTTTCTGGCCGTTCATTTTGAAACCTGCCCGCACCTGCACCGCACCATCACCTTGATCAGGGAACATAAAGCCAAACCAGTGGTGGTCATCAATCCATCCACTCCTGTTTCTTTCCTGGATCAGATTCTGGACGAAGTGAACATGGCCTTAATCATGAGCGTCAATCCCGGTTTCGGGGGCCAGAAATTTATTCCCGAATCAGTGAAAAAGATTCAAGCCCTCAAGGCCATGATAAGCGGGAAGAGACTCAAGGTGGATATCGAGGTCGATGGGGGGATCACGCCGGATAATGTGGCTTTGGTCTGTAAGGCCGGAGCCGATGTGGTCGTGGCCGGTTCGGCCGTCTTTCATACCAAGGATTACCGGGAGACCATTGCCAAATTCAGAAAAGAGATGGACAGTTGCTGAATAAGAATCAGCATTGGGGGAAAACCAGCACCCTATTACCCGGGTAGGGATGGAGGAATTTAGACAATCAGGCATAATTTTCAACTATTCCGAATATCCCCTTTCTTCCATATTATCATAAAATTTGAAGCCAGACACACATATAACTATCTATAATCGCATATTTTTATCGTTTATTAATCCAGAAAACATGTTATACTATATACAAAAAGAGACACAAAAAACGAACTTCGTATATTAATTGTTCGCTGAGGAGAAAAAATATGACTATAGATTCAGCTTCCTATGCAAAGATTGCGTTGTCGATTGCCGACCCAGCAATCCAATCTCGCGTAGGTTTTGGCTCATTTAGTAAGTACCGCACACTTTTTGAGCGATCCCACCGTCTAATTGTACGTTCGTCTCTACTGGCTCCCCCCCCATCAAGCGATGTGTCAAATCTATACTGGGCAATTGACCCTGAATACCTCCATTTCGCGATGCGGCACGGCGGGTATTACAACCACGCGCATTTCATTCGTAATTTAGTGAAACCGGAAATCTATCAGCCAAATTGCATATGGGCACTGTTTTGGGCTCTCGTAAAAAGCGAGCACGAATTCGTCAAACGATACCTTCCATTTTGGAGCCACGAAGAACGGCTAACTGGTCACTTTGTTTCGCAGATTTGCGAACGTATCTGTGAATTCGAAGGTCATTGGAATGCTCTTTCAGGGAGCGATCCGAACATATCGTGGCTTGACGTGTGGTATGCAGACACGGCAACTGGAAATCGTGAGAAAGACACTGGTGCTGATCTTGGTATTATTATTAACGGCCAGTACGCCGGAGACAGTGAGTTTTTTAAGGCCGCACGGTTTCAGGCAAAGAAAGTTCCACCAAGCAACTCCGCCACAATTGACCTTGATCAAACAAAGGCGCTCCTTCGTACCGATGGCCTTGGCTACTATCTCTTTTATCACGGTCAAGATCGTCAAGAATGGCGTCGCCCTCCATCCGTAGCACCCGCAACTGCGTTTGAGCAACATGTGACCAATGCCGAAAAGGCAATGGAAGAAAGCAAGCGGCTGAAGAAAGATCTTGGAATTGAGTCCGCCAGCAACGTTGATAATGACTCATTCGATTTCTCAATTTTTATTACCTTTGCATTGGCCGACCCCGGAGCTGAAAGCGGTGTCATGGCCCGTTCTAAATCCGAGGCTGTTCGTATTCTCATGGGAGGTGGAGCACCATCACGCCTTGCTGTTATTTCTCTTGGGAAGCCGATTGATGCGACAGAGTGGTTAAATGAATTGGGCGAATATGTTAGAATGCCGCGTGGCGACAACGGGTAAACTGCGTACCGCCAGCGAAAAACAGGGTGTAGGCAACGCGGAAAAGCTGCGCGCCTCACCCTGATCGTTGGGCTGACAAAGGGTTGAACTATGAGAAATCGTGTAAAGCTTCCATCAACAATCGAGACCGACGTTATCATATCATCACGGCGTCGCTGTTGCGTGTGTTATGCTCTTCATGGTGATGAAGCCGAAAAAAAAGGCCAGATCACCCACCTCGACCATGATCCGTCGAATAATACAATTGATAACCTGGCATTTCTATGCTTCGATCACCATGACCAGTATGATTCTCGCACAAACCAGTCAAAGGGATTGACAAAAGCTGAGGTAAAGCGTTATCGTAACCAACTTAGGACCTTCGTTTCTGAAAAACTTCCTCGTTCTGACGCAGATATCGTTGCTGCATTGACGGTGGTGATCGATCGCCCTGCATTCCGAACACCTTTTCATTCAGAGAGTTCATTACCTCGCTTCCGAAATGCACTCGCTGAGACAATAGAAACGCTAAACACAGGCAAGACTCCGGAGGGCGTACAATTGCCTTCGAAGAACCATATTCGCGACGCTTTACTCAGGTCAAAAATTGACACCCTTGTAGAAAAGATAGTGGCCCTTCGTGCATCTTTTGACAAGTTCATGCGTTCGGGTGAGATTAAGCATTGCGGCTGCAATGATCCAGATTGTCCTGTATATTTCCTATCAGGTCCCGCAGCTCATGAAATGGATTTTCAACGTCAAAAAATCCTTGAATTAGCTCATGACCTCAATCCTGACTTACCACAACGCTTCTATGATTTACCATAAGGCAGCTCAACCACCGAATCCAACCGACCGTCTTCGGCGTGGGTATACCAACTTCTTGGGGCGAGCAGGCGTTATGGTTATTGAAGTTACCGTGCAAAAACCGGCGGTGCCTGATGTGCACCATTGACCAATTGAAAGAGAAAGGTAAAGCATATACTACATGAGCATAAAGCGGGATGAGAGACTGCGGGACCTGACTGATCGTGCCGGCTTAGCGGTGGCCCACTATTGGAAAACGCGGGCAGGGCAGAGGGACAAACAGAAGCAGACTGGAAGAGCTGATCAGGGGCTACGCAGCGCAGTGACCGGGGGTGCGCAGATGGATGGCTTTATCGACCTTTTCACGGAACTCATCACGGATTCCGGCATTCCCGATCTTTATGTTTTCAGAAAGAAAGCCGTCGAACTTCCAGGATTCTTCCGCCCAACCAAAGAATGGGATCTGCTTGTGGTGCGTGAGGAAATGCTTCTCGTTGCCATTGAGGCGAAGTCACAGGTCGGCCCCTCTTTCGGCAACAACTTCAACAACAGGACCGAAGAGGCGATGGGAAGCGCCATCGATCTATGGACGGCTTTTCGGGAACGCGCTTATCTGACAAGCCCCCAGCCATTTTTAGGTTACTTCTTCATGCTGGAAGACTGCGAAGCATCTAACCGACCGGTCAAGGTGCAGGAGCCGCATTTCAAGGTTTTCCCGGAATTCAGGAATGCTTCATATATGCGTCGGTATGAACTCTTCTGTCGGAAACTCGTGCTTGAGCGGCACTATACAGCGGCAGCCTTTATTGCCTCAACGGCTGATAGTGGAATTGAGGGACGTTTTTCGACACCGGCGGACGACCTCTCCCTTGAACGATTCGCTAGAGTTCTTGTGGCCCATTTGATGGGAGTTATATAAATATATGGAAACTACTGTTCATAGACTGATCAATGGCGATTCGCGGGACCTCTCCTTTCTCGATGATGGTTCGGTTCATCTCGTTGTGACCTCGCCCCCTTACTGGAACCTTAAACGGTACAACGAGAACTCCGCCCAGCTCGGCCATATTCAGGATTACGAAGCATTCCTGCTTGAGTTGGAAAAAGTCTGGCGGCACGTTTACCGAATCCTTGTTCCTGGTGGACGTTTGGTGTGCGTAGTCGGGGATGTCTGTGTTGCCAGGCGCGATTTTGGGCGCCATTTGGTGTTTCCCCTCCATGCGGATATCTGCGTAATCTGCCGGAGGATCGGTTTTGATAATCTAAATCCCATCATCTGGCACAAAATCGCCAATGCATCCTATGAGGTGGCCAACGGATCCAAGTTCTTGGGTAAGCCCTATGAACCCAACGCGATCATTAAGAACGACATGGAATTTATCCTCATGCAGCGGAAACCGGGAGGTTACCGGAAACCATCCATCGCTCAGCGTGATGCCAGCAGGATCTCAAAAAATGAGTTTGATCAATGGTTCCAACAAATATGGAACATCCCGGGGGCATCGACTAAGCACCATCCTGCGCCCTTTCCTCTGGAACTGGCTACCCGATTAGTAAGAATGTTTTCTTTTGAGGGGGACACTGTGCTTGATCCATTCTGTGGGTCTGGTACGACGATGATCGCGGCCTTTCAAATGGGCCGCAACAGCATCGGAGTGGAAGTTGATCCCGAATATTGTCGGATGACAGCACGGTATTTGAAAGCGGAGACAACGAACCTTTTCTCCAGCGCGGAACTCATTTTTGAAAAAGCCTCCACGGAAGGAGCTTTCGTGGTCAAGGAAGATCAAGCTTTATATGAAGTGAAACCTGCCAGGAGAAAAGTGAAATAGGTCACCAAGCATCTCCGAGAGACACAGAAGTGTTGCACACCTAAGAGCTTTAAAAATAAGCAGGGAGATATGACCGGCAATCCATTTTTTAATTACGATATTGATTCATTGTCTTTTCTTGAACGTGCTCAGCAACAACTGAAACTTTTCGATAAGGAAGAAGATATCTCCAGATTGTTGTATGCTGCTCTTGAATTACGCATGGGAATAGAATCTAAACTTTATGAGTCACTTGATGCTGCTTATTCTGCAAATAACAAGCGATCGGTATTGCAAAAGGAGTATCAGTCAAAAAAGCTATTAGCGGAACTTTTGAAGATGTGTCCGGAAGCTGAGGAAGACTATGTCTTAGTTGTAAAGAAGACCGGCAGTAGAGATGGATTTGGTTTCCGTTTTACACCCATAACAAGAACCTTAGCAAAAAGGCATGGGGAGCTCGGGGAGTTACTTCACTTTTCATTGTTCAAATTAACTATCGAATGGTATATCAAAGATCCTGTCGATGTGGATTCGAGAGCTTCCCTGAAGCCGCGCAGGCGATTCTTAGAGAACGTGTGCAAAGAGTTAGAAAAATGTAATAGTGGTGACTTAATACTGCCCATAACATGGCGGCCTGTGCAGAATCGAAACTCAAAAGGGGAACCAGTGAGAGTAGACGTGAAGAAGACCAGGAAGGAATAGCTTAACCAGGCGATGTCTCGGATCTCCAGAGACGACTTTCACCTCCCGGGGATATCTTCGGTTTCATGGTGTTTAATAATGTTTTTTACTTATCTATGAAACTACAATATCAAAGGCTATAAAATCTAACCTCCTTATTAAGAAAAATCCATGCGGGTACTATTAATTTCGGCCAATCGGGAAGAGATCAACATGCGGGTCCTGCCTTTGGGGTTGGCCTGTGTGGCCGCCGCCACGAAGAAGGCAGGGCATGATGTGGAGCTTTTAGACCTGATGGAAGAGGAGACTCCCGAGGAATCCCTCCAAAAGGCCATCAACATCTTTGATCCCGAAGCAATCGGCCTGTCAATCAGAAACATCGATGATCAGAAGATGGAACCGGCCCGATTTCTTTTGGACCGGACCAAAGAGATTGTTTCCCTGTGCCGCCGACTCTCTCCTGTCCCTCTCATTCTTGGCGGGGCCGGCTTCAGCATTTTTCCCGAACAGGCCCTCGAATACCTGGAGGCCGACATGGGCATTCAGGGGGAGGGAGAAGGCGTGTTCCCCCTCCTGTTGGACCGGCTCAATCGAAAAGAAGATCTTTCCGAACTCCCGGGTTTATATCTTCGTGGCAAAGGTCTTCAGGGCAAAAGGACCTTTGTCTCCAAATTGGATTCCCTGCCCTGGCAGGATGTCTTTTCCTGGTTCCCATCCGGCAGCAATCTCCCGGAATACTGGATGACCGTGCAGACCAGGCGGGGCTGTCCCATGGATTGCAGTTACTGCTCTACAGCGATGATAGAAGGAAGAACGATTCGCAAGCGTTCACCGGAGTCGGTGACTGAGGACATCAACAACCAGATGAGGGCCGGACTCAGGAAGTTTTATTTTACCGACAACACCTTTAATCTTCCTCCTGACTATGCCAAAGCCTTATGCCGCCAACTAAAGGGTCTTTCATCAAAGCCCCGTTGGCAATGCATCCCCTATCCCGGGAAAGTCGATTGGGAGTTGGCTAGGTTAATGGCCGAGGCAGGATGTATCGGCGCCAGCATCGGGTTTGAAAGTGGTTCCAAAAGCGTGCTTCAGGCTCTGAACAAGCATTTTTCTCTTCAGGATGTTCGTCAAACTTCCCAAATGCTCGGCGATCAGGGCATCGGACGGATGGGCTTCCTATTATTGGGTGGGCCGGGCGAAACCAAGGAAACAGTGGAAGAAAGCTTGACCTTTGCCGATTCTTTGCACCTCGAGGCCGTCAAAATAACCATAGGAATCCGAATTTATCCCAAAACACTCCTGGCCCGGATCGCCCTTCAGGAGGGGATGATTATTGAAAAAACCAATTTACTTTTCCCTACCTTTTATATGACCCGCGCATTGGAAGATTGGTTGCACCTAACGGTTCAACAATGGATTGCCGAAAGGCCCAACTGGATGATGTAAACGGATCAGAAGAAAATCCTTCTGGTTTAACAAATAATAACAAAGTGGAGCGGGAAAGTGACGATTTAAGGTTCCTGCTACTATGTTTTTGGATCACAACTTCTGAAAATGTTAATTTAAAATTTGGCTCTTTATGAAGCATTACAAAAGGTAATCAATTTGCAAAGTCAAATCTTGCATAGTCCCTTTTTCTCCAAAAGACGTCCTCCAAATATTTGTCTTTCTCCCCTTTTTTCTCCTTGACACGCCTTTTTTTAATTTTATACTCTTTTTATTCACAAAGTCTTATCAAAAAATCCGAAAAAGTAACCGAGGAGGCATAAAGATGGTCAAGAGCCGTATCCATCCGTTGATAGCAAGTGGGGGCATTTTTTTTACCGCGGGAGTTTACGACGCACTCAGCGCAAAAATCGCGGAGAGGGCGGGATTTAAAGCGGTTCTCATTTCCGGCTATGCAGTCGCTGCTTCGCTTCTGGGTGAGCCTGATGTCGGTCTCTTGACGAAGACCGAAGTAATGGATGTGGCTCGAAGAATTATCAGAGCAGTAAGCATTCCGGTTATTGTTGATGGTGACACAGGCTACGGCGGGCCGCTAAATGTTATGCAAGTAGTTGAGGAATTAATATCGATGGGTGCCGCTGGAGTCATCTTTGAAGATCAGACGTGGCCGAAGCGTTGCGGGCACATGCGCGGGAAATCTGTGGTCGATGCAGAAGAACACGTTCAGAAAATAAAAGCGGCAGTGGAAACTCGAGGCGATAGGCCCCTGATAATTGTTGCCAGGACTGATTCTCTTGCGACGCATGGTATTGATGAAGCGATCCGGCGTGGAAATTTATACAGACAAGCCGGTGCCGATACAATATTTGTGGATGCCGCCAATACTAAGGAAGAGTTGAGGCGTGTGTCATCTGAGATAAAAGCGCCGACAACAACTAATATGATCGAAGGTGGGAAAACACCGATCTTTTTGTTGGAAGAGATTAAGGAAATGGGATTTATAAGCGTTGGTTACCCCTTGACCGCTATATACAGTGCGGCCCGGGCTATAACGGAGGCTTTTGATCACCTACTGGAAAAAGGAAATTCTTTGGGACTTGGTGACCGTGTAATGCAATTCGATGAGTTTGTGTCCTTGGTAGGATTGGAAGAGAAACTCAAACTCGATGAGCAATACAAAAGCTGATTAATCAGCCTATTGATCTTTTTCGGCTATCGGACACCGCCGCCAAAAATTCATCTCTCGATATTCACATCATTCTGCCTTGTACAATCCGATATTTCACACCCGTTAATTCAGTGAACCGAGTCTTGAAAATAGAGATAGTCTCCTTGAAAAACGACAAATCAAATGGTAAGCGTTTCGATAAAAAATGATCTTTCGATCAAGTTCGAGGCAGAGAGCGGAAATAATGTTCTATATAAAATATTTTTTCTAACTGACATTACAGGCTTTTTACTTCAGACATATTTATAGAGGAAATTCATAATGCTAAGGTCGATAACCCAGTTTTCCCGAAATCTCATTCGCCTGTGCCTTTATTCGAGAAATTAGTCTCTTATTCAATATCGGGGAGATATTTTCTTTCGGGCCGCAGATACTCAATGAGGCGAAAACATTGCCTGCGTAATCATAAATAGGAACGGCAACGCAATTCAGTCCGACGCAGGTTTCTTCTTCGTCAAAGGCATAACCTTGTTTGCGTATTCTATCGAGTACCTTTCTGAGTGTAGCAGGATCTGTCAACGTTTTATCACTATATTTAATCAACTTTTTCCCGCGAAAGATGCGGTCGCTTACTTCCTTTGGGGCATATGCCAGAAGGAGTTTACCGGAAGCGGAAGAATGGAGAGGTATTGTCCAACCCACATTGGGCACACTCAGGAATGAAGCGTACGGCTCTATCTTTTCAATAATTAATGCTTGGTCACCGCTTAGGATTGAAAGATGGATGGCTGTCCGCAGGTCGTCGCAAAGTTGCTGCATAATGTTTTTTGCGGCAATCCGAATTTCTCTGATTCGAATCCAGCGTAGTCCTAATTGAAAAGCCTTCACCCCGAGACAATATTTGCCATTGTCAGGATTTTGTTCTATCAGGCCTTTAGTCTTGAGAGTACGAAGCAAAATGTAAACCGTACTTTTGGTCAAATGAAGATTCTGGCTTAATTCGGTAACGCCCAGTTCGTCAACATTGGTAAAAGACAGTAAGATGTCGGAAGCCTTGGCGACGGAATTATTAATTCTCTCTGATTTAACTTTCTTAGTCATTTTTTTAATTTGCAATTCCCCGTAACTTGCTGCGGGGAGGTTCATTTGAACCTTTAGCTTATCTATTTTATTTACTTATATTAATAACAGTTTTTATGCAAAAATAAAAGAAATTTGATTATTAAACCGCTTGACAAACCATACAACGTAGTGTAATAAAGAACATCGTTTTAATATGTAGAACATAATAACTGGATTTATTATTTTTGTCAAATGGTCAGTCAAACCAAGACATTTGCGTTAGAATCTGTACGATGATCACGGTGTTGGTATGCGGGAATTCGTTTCATATACTGACAGTCTCTTCAAGAACGCCCATGTGATCAAAGGTGACATGGATGTGATAAAGGCAGAAGCTGGAGGATTCACTGTCCTTGACCAGAATTATTAAGGGTCTCATAATAATCTTGACATGAAGCGGTTGGGCTTGCCTAACATAGGACCGGAGGGTCTTTTTGGGGGGATTTGTCCAAAGGGTAATTTATAGCCTTATCCCGGCCCGTCCAGCAAAGCTTGATTCGAGGCAGGGCATATACACCGCAGCCCGTTTCCAGCTCAGGTGAAGGCCTGCTTCTGATTTAGTTAAATCATTGGCCCGGTAAAGAAGCTCCCAGTTTCAGGGTGGACAACCCCCAAAAAAGACCCTCCGGTCCTATTATGTTGATATTATTTTGAGACCCTTAATAGTTGAAGAAATAAAGAGGGAAGCTATGAACGGAGCAGAAATAATGCTGAAAACAGCGGCAGCGGCAGGAGTTGAGGTATGCTTTGCCAACCCGGGCACAACGGAAATGCCCATCGTTGCGGCTTTTGATAATATTCGAGAGATAAAACCGGTGCTGGGCTTGTTCGAGGGCGTCTGCACCGGTGCCGCCGACGGTTTTAGTCGTATGAAAGACAAGCCCGCCCTGACCCTGCTACATCTTGGACCGGGGCTGGGAAACGGTATTGCCAATCTCCATAATGCGAGGCGCGCCAATGTCCCCGTCGTCAATATTATTGGAGACCATGCCTCCTGGCATCTTGCTGCCGACGCCCCCCTGACGATGGATATTTTATCCCTGGCAAAAACCGTTTCCCGATGGCAGCGCCGTAACGTTTCCGTCGAAATGCTCGCAACCGATACGGCAGAGGCTATTAATGCCTCCCTTTACGGCGGCGTTGCAACGCTCATTGTTCCCAATGATTCACAGTGGCTGGAATCTTCCGGCATGATTGCCCAAATGGATTTTTCCTACGATCCCATAGACCCCAAAACGATAGAGGATGCTGCCAAGTCTCTTAAAGAGGCAAAAAAACCTTTGATAATCCTGGGTGGGCGTGTTTTGCGTGAGCGGGGTCTGAAAACGGCGCTCCGGATTCAAGCCCTCACAGGATGCGAGCTTATGCTTAACATGTTTCCAGGCTATATGGAACGCGGCGCCGGTCTGCCATCGCCCCGCCGAATGCCTTATTTTCCAGAAGAGGCAATCAAAATGCTCTCACCTTTTGATGTGGTGATCCTGGTTGGTGCCGTCATCCCCGTGGCCGTTTTCGGTTATCGAGACGGACAAAGCAAGCTCATCAGTGAAGCGGCAAAGACGATCCGCATCGACGGGGAGAGACAAAACGCCCTTGAGGCCATTGAAGCCCTGGCCGATTCGGTGAGTAAAGGAGGGGGTAAATCCGATGAGAGCGATTCACCCGGAGATTATCAAAAACCAGAAGTCCCTAATGGAGCATTATCCAGAGGGCTGGCCTGCCTAACCGTCGCCGCCCTCCAGCCGGAAAATGCCATTATTGTCGATGAGGGTATCACGTCGAGCGGCGCGTATCTCCTCATGGATGCCGGTTTGACACCTCATACCTATCTGACCAATATGGGCGGCGCTATCGGCTGGGGTATGCCCTGCGCTACAGGGGCGGCCATCGCCTGCCCCGACCGGGCGGTGATCAATCTTCAGGCCGACGGCAGCGCTATGTATACGGTGCAGGCCCTTTGGACACAGGCGCGGGAAGGCTTAAACGTGACCACACTGCTTTTCAAGAACAATCGCTATGCCATATTGGAGATCGAGTACGCACGGGCCGGATACAAATTGGCGGGGCCGGAAGTCTCGTCGCTCATCGATCTCGGCCATCCCTCCATCGACTGGATCAACTTGAGTCGGGGCCTGGGCGTCCCCGCCGTATCCGTAGATTCTTGTGACGATCTGGCGAAAGAACTGAAAAAGGCCCTGGCGGAGACGGGTCCTCATTTTATTGAAATGAAGCTGGGATAGAATCGAATAAATGGCAAGTCGCGACAGGCTACCGCCGAAATCCATTTTTATAGCAATCATCAAAATCCAAGAAAAGAAGGTTTAAGTATGTCAAAGAATAGGATTCATCCATTGGTTGAGAATGGAGAGATAGCTTTATCCGTTGGAGTATACGACGCACTCAGCGCCAAGCTGGCAGAGAGGGCGGGATTTAAAGCAGTTGTAGTATCCGGCTATGCTGTAGCCGCCTCTCTTCTCGGGGAGCCGGACCTAGGTCTTTTAACGAAGACAGAGATCCTGGATGTGGCCAGGAGAATTATCAACGCCGTTACAATCCCGGTTATTGTTGACGGAGATACCGGTTACGGAAGCGCGCTAAACTTAATGCAGATGGTCAAAGAACTGATAGGAATAGGGGCGGCGTGCTTCTTGAGGATCAGACCTGGCCCAAGCGCTGCGGTCACATGCGCGGAAAGGCTGTTATAGAAGCGGAAGAGCATGTCCAGAAAATAAAGGCCGCAGTGGAAGCCAGAGGTAAAAAAAGCCTTATAATAGTGGCCAGGACGGATTCTGTTGCCACTCACGGTGTTGAAGAAGCCGTTAGACGTGGAAACCTGTATAAAGCAGCGGGGGCCGACGTGATTTTTGTGGATGCAGCTAATAATAAGGAAGAGATGAGGCGCATAGCATCCGGTATCAAGGCTACGGTAACGTCCAATATGATCGAAGGCGGAAAAACGCCGCTCACGCCGATTGAGGAACTTAAGGAAATAGGTTTTGTCAGCGTGGGTTATCCATTGACGGGGGTCTATACGGCGGCAAAAGCAATGTCCGACGCTTTTGACCACCTGCTGGAAAAAGGAAATAGCCTAGCGATATTAGACAAAATGATGCAATTTGATGAATTCACATCGGTCGTGGGACTGAATGAAAAACTTAGTCTCGATGAGAAATACAAGGGCTGACCGTTGTAAGTTTCCAGCGAAGTGATATCCCTTAAATATCGACATGGCTGAGCAATACTTCCGTTTTTTAAATGTAAAATGTTAGAGATAAATTCTCAGATGATCTAATGTAAGAATTTAATGGAATTGTACATAGAGAAGAAAATTGTTAAAAACCGGATGATACCATTAAACTTCATTCAAAAAATAAAGAGAGCGCAGACCACAGTTCTCCCTATAATGAATAAATGGAAAATGATGATAGAAGGAAGGCGATGAAAAACCAAAAGAATCGAAAGAGGACGTATATCCTGATTCCCGGTGCTTTTCATGGGGCGTGGTCATGGTACAAGGTGATCACCCGCCTGGAAAAGGCCGGGCAATGTGTTATCGCTCCGGATCTGCCTGGCACAGGCATGTGCAAAGCCCCGGTCAGCGAGGCCTCATTGGAAGGCTGGGCCGAATTTGTCTGCCAGATCATTGATCGGCAGCCTGAGCCTGTCATTCTGGTTGGTCATAGTCGTGGCGGTATTGTGATAAGCCAGGCCGCTGAGTACCGCCCTGATAAAGTAGATGCACTGGTTTATGTGGCTGGAAATCTTTTATACCCTGGTGATTCTCTGATCAATAACCACGCGCAGAATGGCTCTCCTATCCGTAGCTACAGCGGAGTGATACTGTCTGATGACAGGCAAACAGCGAAAATGCGTGAGGACCTCATAAGGGAACAGTTTTATGAAGACTGTACGGACGAAGATATTTGTCTTGCCCGCTTGCTTCTTCATGCCGAACCAATAGGTCCCTCGAATACGCCGATACAATTGACTCCCGAGCGCTTCGGACGTGTGAGGAAAATCTACATCACAACTAAAAAGGACAAACGGCTTCTGCCGGATGTGCAGGAGCGGATGTATACGGCGACACCATGTGACCGGATTATCCAGGTGAATACCGGCCATGCCCCTTTTTTTGAGGCTCCTGATGAGCTTGTGGCATATTTATTGTCAATATAGGAAGTCGTTGTACATCTTGATAATTAACTTACACTAAGGACTCTCTGGTCACATGAGATTCCTATATAAAGGATAAATCAATTTAGGAGGTTGTTAAATGGACGAAATACGTATTTTGTCACCGACTGCAATTCTCGGCTACGGCTTTCCCCCTGAATCACTAGAAGAGGGAATGAGAAGGAAACCGCATGCGATAGCTGTTGACGCAGGGTCAACCGACGCGGGCCCTTATTATCTCGGAATACAGGCCGGCAGTGGTGAGCTCGGAAATTTGGGCGACTTTATTCGGACAATGACCGCTGATCTTCGCCCCCTGCTTCGAGAAGCTGTCAAGGCCGGCATACCTCTGATCATCGGATCAGCAGGAGGCGCAGGCGGAAACTTACATATGACGGGAATATCTATGCTTGTTAAAAAGATTGCCGAACAGGAGGGCTTGAAATTTCGCCTCGGCATGATAAAGGCAGAGATTGATCCTGCAGTTGTCAAGAGGAAACTCCTTGAGGGCAGGATAACCCCCCTCGGGCCGGTGCCCGAGCTTACAGTAAGTGATGTGGACCGCGCCGTGCGCATAGTCGCGCAGATGGGGATAGAGCCATTTGTCCGCGGCTTGAACTTGGAGCTCAGGTAATAGTCGCCGGCAGAGCCAGCGATCCTAGTATGTTCGCTGCCACGCCTATTCTGAATGGATTTGATGCGGGCCTGTCGATTCACATGGGGAAAATACTTGAATGCGGCGCCATCGCTGCAGAACCCGGAAGCGGCAGCGACGTAATGCTCGGCACTCTGAGGAAGGATCATTTTATAGTGGAACCGATGAATCCGGCGCGAAAATGCACAGTAAAATCTGTAGCCGCTCACAGTCTTTACGAGGCGTCCGATCCATGGCATCTTCACGAACCTGGAGGAGTTGTAAACCTGGATGGGGTTTCTTTCAAACAGGAAACCGATAGGAGCGTGATGATCACCGGGAGCAGGTTCTCGCCGGACAGAATCTACCGCATAAAGCTCGAAGCCGCAGAACTGGTCGGTTACCGCACCATCAGCATAGCCGGGATACGCGACCCGGGCGCCATCGAACATCTGGATGAAATTCTTCAACAGGCACGGAAAAGAACAACGGAGCAGTTCAGTGATTTCAAGCCCGATGAGTGGTCGCTGTACTTCCACGTTTACGGTAAAAACGGCGTAATGGGTCCGCTTGAAACAGAAACGTTTCGAGGGCACGAGGTGGGCCTTCTCATAGAGTCAATTGCCGCAACGCAGCAGCAGGCTTCAAGCATCTGCTTTTTCGCTCATGCCCTGATACTTCACTACGGCTTCCCGGGAAGGCGTTCCACTGCCGGAAACCTGGCATTTCCGTTTTCTCCTCAGGATATACCGGTAGGCCCGGTACACCGCTTCAGCATGTATCATCTCATGGAAGTAGACGACCCGCTTGAATATTTCCCTATTGAAACCGAGGAGGTGGGCAATGGATAAAAAGACACTCAAATTGTCGGATTTGGCAACTGTTATCAGAAGCAAGAACGCGGGGCCATTTCTTATCACCCTTGACGTATTCTTTAAAGACGAGGCAACATTTAAAATCGTACGCGATTCAGGAGCTATTACAAGGCACAGGATTGCAGAAATCTACAGGATAAGAGAAGACGACATACATGAGATAACATTTTTTGAACCGGCAGTAGCACTAAAAATCACCTTAAAGCGATGGATTAGCTCTGCAAGCCCCGGGGACACTGATGTTTTCGGTGCTCAGCAGCACGTTCCCCTCATGAATCTACAAGTGAAAATATGATCTTGATAGGAGGAAGGTGATGAAAAACCAAAAGAACCGCAAGAAGACGTATATCCTGATTCCCGGTGCCTTTCACGGAGCATGGTCATGGTACAAGGTGATCACCCGCCTAGAAAAAGCCGGGCAAAGCGTTATCGCTCAGGATTTGCCTGGCACAGGCATGAGTAAAGCCCCGGTCGGCGAGGCCTCATTGGAGGGCTGGGCCCAATTTATCTGCCAGATCATTGATCAGCAGCCTGAGCCTGTCATTCTGGTTGGTCATAGCCGCGGTGGTGTGGTGATCAGTCAGGCCGCTGAGTACCGCCCTGACCAAGTGGAGGCGCTGGTCTATGTGGGTGGGACTTTGCTATACCCTGGTGACTCGGTGATCAAGAACCGGGCGCAGACTAGATCTCCTGTCCACAGTAGAGCGATACTGTCTGATGACAGGCAAACGGCGAAAATGCGTGAGGGCCTCATAAGGGAACAGTTTTATAAAGACTGCACGGACGAAGATATTTGCCTTGCCCGCTTGCTTCTCCATGCAGAACCAATAGGCCCCTCAAATACACCGATAAAGTTGACCGCCGAGCGCTTCGGACGTGTGAGGAAAATCTACATCACGACCAAAAAAGACAAAGGGCTTCTGCCGGATGTGCAGGAGCGGATGTATACGGCGACACCATGTGACCGGATCATCCAGATGAAGACCGGCCATGCCCCTTTTTTTGCGGCTCCGGATGAGCTTGTAGCCCATTTACTTTCGATATAGGAAGTTTTTGTGAATAAGTTTGCACCAATGAAGGAGAGGCCAAGATGAGTAAGAAAACCATCGTAGCTTTAGGTGGTGATGGCGTTGGGCCAGAAGTAGTTGACGCTGCCTGCTATATCTTAGAGGGAGCTGGATTTGCCCTTGAAGTTCTCAAACCGATGGCCGGTGAGATGGCCCAGGAAAAATACGGGAATGCATTTCCTGAAGAGACCAGGACATTGTGTGACAACGCTAAGGCTATATTGTTCGGTGCGACCGGGACCACGAGCACGGCTATACTGGCTTACCTGCGGTGGGTACTGGATAATTTCGTGAATATTCGGCCGGTCAAGTATTTCGCCGGTGTTCAAAGTTGTCTGAAGAATCCGCAAGACATTGATTTTGTAATCCTTAGAGAGAACAGCGAGGGCCTGTATAGCTTTGCCGAGGGGGACCTGGAACTGCTAAGTGCTAAGCTGCCGGAATATAGGAATTTATTTGGCAAGTCATTTTCCGATTTCGGAAAAGGCAAGTTCGCTGTCAGGATCATTTCGGAAAAAGGAGTCCAGAGACTGGCCAAATTTGCCTGCGAATATGCTCTGAGTAGAAAACGCAAAGGGCATACAGGTAAATTAACTTGTGTCAGCAAGTCCAATGTGCTTTGGCAAACGGACCATTTGTTTGAGCAGATCGTGCAGGACGAAGCCGCAAAATATGCCGGCCTAAATTATGAACAATTCTACGTAGACGATACGGCGAGAAGGTTGCTCAAATACCCGCGGTCATTCGATGTGCTCGTAACCTCTAATATGTTCGGTGATGTGCTGGCTGACGAAGCTTCGGAGTTGGTCGGCGGGCTTGGCATGGCAGGCAGCGCCTGCTTGGGAGGCAAAGTCGCTTACTTTGAACCCGTGCACGGCTCTGCGCCGAAATACGCCAAAAAAAACGTGATCAATCCAACCGCTACCATTCTGTCAGCCGGGCTTATGTTAGAATACCTTGGTATGAATGCGGAAGCAAATGCCCTCGAGAGTGCGGTGGAAGCCGTATACAGGGAGGGGAAATATATGACCTATGATCAGGGAGGCAATACTTCTACCACCGATTTTGCCAAAGCCGTTTTAAGTCAAATTAAATAGTGCAGTATTGCAGGAGTAATTCAATGGGCATGACTCTGGCACAAAAAATACTGGCTCGCGCTGCCGGGAAAGAGTTCGTGGAGCCCGGACAGTTTATTGTACCCACAATCGATGTTGCCATGCTTAATGATATGTTGGCGGCAGTCTATGTAGTTTTGAAAGAAGCGGGGATCAAGAAGGTCTGGGATCCGGACAAGATAGTTTGTATGATTGATCATGCCTCTCCTGCTCCTACTATTCAAATGGCTGAAGCCGTTAGGTTTGCTGAACAGGCCGTGGACACTTTGAAAATACGAAATTATTACGGCCTGCAGGCCGGCATATGCCAGCAGGTTCTAGTCGATTACGGACACGTTTTTCCGGGGGAGCTGATTGTGGGAACTGACTCCCATACAACCATCTTTGGTGCGCTTGGGGCCGCTGGGACAGGCATAGGCATATCGTAAATGGCCTATGTGTTGGCTACGGGTAAACTCTGGTTTAAAGTCCCAGAGACTGTAGAATTCCACCTGTCTGGTAAGCTTCGGGAATGGGTGACATCGAAGGATATCATTTTATATATCGCCGGCAAGTATTCTGCCGAAGTAGCCCAGAATAAAGCTGTGGAATTCAACGGCCCTGCGGCGAAAGCCTTGACCATGGCCAGCAGAATGGCGATGAGCAATATGTCTGCAGAGTTAGGGGCCGAGTTTGGTTTCTTTCAGCCTGATGAAAAGCCGGTGAGATTTCTGGCGCCAAGAACAAAGCGGAGGTATAAACTCGCCTGTTCAGATAAAGATGCTGCCTATGAGACAAGGTACGAGGTAGATGTTTCAGATCTCGAACCTCAGGTGGCTTTGCCACATGAAGTGGACAACGTTAGACCGGTTTCTGAGATAGGCGACATCAAAATAAACCAGGCAGTGTTGGGTTCATGCGTCAATGGGCGGTTGGAGGACTTTAAGGCGGCGGCGAAGATCTTGAAAAATAGGAAAGTGAACGGAAACGTCCGTTTGCTGGTTTTCCCCGCATCTGTTGAAGTCTACAAAGCCGCATTGCGCCGTGGTATACTGTCCGTACTGGTTGAATCAGGGGGGATCATTTGTAACCCCGGCTGTGGACCTTGCTTTGGTGCTCATATGGGGATCCTTGCAGCTGGAGAGACTTGCATAGCCTCCATCACCCGTAATTTCAAGAGCCGGATGGGCAGTCCTGAATCTAAAGTTTACCTGGCTTCTGCGGCCACGGTGGCAGCGTCAGCCGTGGAAGGCAAGATAGCTGATCCCAGGAATTACTAGAGGTTGTCAGTTTTAAGACAGTAACAGTCCAATCCTTTTGAGGTGGTCCCCAAAAACTGGACAATTGGATAAGTTCTGAGTTAGCCTCAAAGAAGGAAAGGGTTATAACTAAAAGGGATCAATGTCACCTCAAATTCAAGGCCGGGTAGTCCAACCAATTTTGCCATATTTCCATCCGTAATCGTTAATTTTCGGAACAATCGCTTTTGAATAGTTGTAATAGATCACTCATGTGAGATATTGCGGCTGTTTTCTATATCAAATATCGTTGATGACGGATAACGGCTCAAAATTCCGGAATTGACACCCTGTGAGATAAGCAATCTGATTTGAATAATTTCAATCAGAGTTTGGCTTTATTCCTTTAACCTTTTCAATTCTTCAGGAAGCCTGTCCACGGCCTCTTCTTTATAGAGGACGCCTTCGGCAAAAAGCTGGTCAATGGCTTCATCGCCATACCCCAAATCCTTGGAAAGAATCTCACGGTTGTTTTCACCGAGCAAAGGGGCATATCCCATCACTTTGCCCGGAGTTTCCGTCATCCTGAAAGGACTGTTGTAGATTTCAATTTCCCCGGCAAAGGGCTGTTTGATCTTGACCAGCATTTCTCTGTCTTTAAGGTAAGGGGCATCGCAGATTTCTTCAAAACCGCGGACCTTCATGGCCGGCACACCGGCTTTCCTAAGAAGCGCTTCGGCTTGTTCTACAGTGTCAAATTTTTGCAGCCATTCCTCCAGTAGAGCATGGACAAAGGGGGCATTCTCATAAGAAATGCGCTTCCCAAGGGCGTTGGTTCTTGGATGGGTCATCAGCCAGGCATAATCCTGCCCCATGGCCTGGACGAGCTTTTCCCAAAGGGCGTCACTGAGAGCGGCAACGGCCACGAAACCATCTTTTCCTTTGATCAAGGCATAAGGGGAGAATAAGCGGAAGCCCACCGGCTGTTCTTAGCCGGCAACACCTTGCGATTACTGAAGAGGTAGCCCGGCGGATTATTTTCGTGAGAGTGAAAGAGACAGTCGGTCATCGAGATGTCGATATATTGTCCGATGCCTGTTTTTTCCCGATAGTAAAGTGCTGCCAGTATGGCTGCCGTGGCATGCATGCCGGCATTGGAATCCCCGATGGCCAAAGGTGCCGGCATCGGAGGGTCCGACTGACCGCAATAGCCGCTCGCCGCCTGGGCAATAATATCGAAACCGGGTTCATTGGCAAAAGAGCCATAATGCCCGAAACAGGAGATGTCGCAGTAAATGATTCGAGAATTGATTTTCTTGATATCTTCATAACCGAGCTGAAGACTTTTCATTGTGCCGGGGGCCATATTGGAAAGGACAATATCCGATTTCTCGGCGAGGGCCCTGATGATACTCAATCCTTTTTCAGTTTTTAAATTAATGGACAAACTCTTTTTCCCGCGGTTCAAAAAAACTGCGTAACTGCTCTGGGCGACACCGTTACGCTCCAGGACAAGAGAATAATGCCGTTCCAAGGCCCCTGTTTCGGTCGGCTCCACTTTGATAACTTCCGCCCCAAGGTCAACCAGTTGCCTGGCTGCAAACGGCCCAGCATAGACCCAGGTAAAATCGAGTACCCTTAATCCCTTTAGGGCATGCTTCTTTTCCGTCATGGTTTAACCCCTCCTGTTCGGTCTTTTTTTTGGAGAAGACCTAAATTAATTAACCTTGCGGTTGTGATCGATCCAGTAGGCCCAGATGACCAGTAGCCATTGAAATAACCCGAGATAGGCAATCGGTTTTACTGACGGTGGTGGGGGGCCGAAAAGATTGCCGATGTAGGTAATCACTAAAAAGGCCACTAATCCCCACAAGGCCCATAGGCCAATTTTATTTTTGGCTTTGGTTGACTTAATATAATAATAAACCCCAAAGACAAATAAACCCCCTTCCACCAGGATGGTTCCAATCAGGGAATTCCACAAACTAAATCCCACTTTGATATCCACGCCGGGCAATAAGGGCAGATCCGGGCGATGGGAAATTAAATCCAGGATCCAGTGACCGAACACCAACAGTCCAAGCCACCAAGCTGTTTTTCTATCTTTTTTTATGACAAAATAGACCCCGCCAATCACCACCCCCCAGAAGAGCACCGACAGAAATCCGTGTGAGATAGGATAATAGGTAAAATTCAGCGGGGTAACCACGGTATTGCCGGGCTCGATCGCTACCCTTTCCCAACCCAGCAAAAGCAACAGAGGCCAGAGCAGATCACTAAACTGCGTGGCCAGAAAAAGAGTTCCCAATGACGCTTTGGGGGCAACTTTCTTGGCTGCAAAACCCAAGGCAAAATGACCGATAAACATGGCCCGTTCCTTTCAATATGATTTGGTTTTCAATAACATAAATTGGGGAAAAGGGGAAATGAATCTGCACTATTTAAATTTATTTAATTTCGTATATGTCTTTGTCGACTTCAACAAACTCAATATCTGTATTTGACATTTTTTTTCAGAAAATATAATTTGCCTTCAATCCTAAAGAGTTACCAATAGTGAAAGGAATGCCCGAAGATAAGGATGAAAACATATGGGTGATGAATTTAGAGAAAATACTTTTAAAGAATGGGAAGAGCTTTTAAAAACGATATTCAACGGTCCAATTCCGGAAAGCCGCTCCTGGACGGAAAAGAAAGATATCATAAAAATCCTTTATTTCGTAGGCCGAAATCCGGACATGAATCAGACCTATCTGCCCGATGGAGGCTGCCTTAATTTAAAGAGGGGGGAAGAGTCCTCTGAACCGGATTGCCTCGATCTTCATTTTGTTGACCATCCGGTTTGTATTGTAAAACCTCGGATTTTAGTCTTTCAATCTTTCAACAAGTCGTGTGAATGGGCTTATTTTCGACTGGAAACGAAAAACCTTGACCCCAGCGGTTGGTATCCGAATTTGACGGGGATCAAGGAGGAGCTAACTGAAATCTCTCCCGGAGATTATGCTGACCGAAAATATTGGGATTTAGGCTCTTATGAATATGATGAAACCGGCAGGGAAATACCTTTGTCCAGCAGAGCAAGAATCGCCATCCGATACTTTTCAGGTTCTTTTGTCATATTTTCCAAAGGTTCTGCTTATCATAAAATCAACTCATCATCTGCTGGAAGTCACTCAAAAATGAATGAAGAAGAGTTCAAAGCATACATCGGCAGTAAGTTCAGAATGCTCGGAAAGAGGGATTGAAAGAGGTACCGGCTAAGGATCAGGACAGGGAAGCCAAGACCTCGGCCGCCAGATCCCGCACTTCTCCATCCTCGGCCATGGTCTTAAGGGTACGGAGCTTGCTAATAAAGGCCTGCTGCTCCCGTAAGGACCGCTCCGAATAAACACTGGCCATCCGGTTGATCAAATCGATAACCATTTCAGGGTCGTCATAATCCAGAAAAAGAAACTGGGTCCCCCAATGTTTCGGCAGGTCGTATTCATTCAGATATTGTTTGGCCAAGGTCTGAAACTTCCGGGTCCCAAAATTTTCTTGTAGGATGCCGACGGCTTTTTCATGGGCCGGGGTCCCTTGCTTGCCCTGGAAATGCTTATTGGCCTCCTTAAGGGCCATTTTGCGAATCCATTCGGCCTGATCCTTTTTCTTCCCGACAAGTCTCGGCTCACGGGACACATGGCTGCTCTGGTCTCTGCGTTGATCGATCTCCCGCCAGGATATTTCCCTGTTTCGATAATCTCTTTCCCTTTCAGGCATAATAAACTCCGGTAAAAAAGGTTCACGGTTTAAGGTGAAAGGTTCATGGTCTAAGGCCTCTGGCTTTTATAGACCGGAAAAGGGCATCATTGATTGTAGCTATGGCAACTTGGAAGGGGCTGAAAAAATCTAAGATTCCCTCGAACCTTGAACCTTGTACCTTAAACCTTTAGTTGTTCTTCAGTGACGCCTGGCCGGTGGATTCCAAGACACTCATCCACATATTCCCTTCCAGTTCCACCTGCTTTCGCTTGCCCACCGCAGCCCGGATGGGGACATGGACATACTCGTTATTCCAGAGGCTGATCATCATATTGGTTTTTCCGGCCATTCCGGCGTGCACGGCATGCTGACCCAGGAAGCCGCAGAATATCCGATCATTGGAGTTAGCCGGCTGGCTGCGGATGATATAACTGGGATCGATATATTTAAGGTTGATCTCCATAGGGATCCTGGCAAAGTGCCGGTTGATACGTTCCGCCAAATAGGTTCCAATATCTTTTAATTTGATGTTTCCTGAGGCATCTTTCGTTTGGGGAAGATCGGTCAGATATCTTTGCCCCGCCCCCTCGGCGACCACAATGACGGCATGTTTTCTCTCTTTCAATCGTTTTTCCAAAGAGGCCAACAACCCTCCAGGTCCTTCCAAATCAAAATCCGATTCCGGAATAAGTACAAAATTAACTTCTCTTGAATCCAGGGCGGCATAGGCGGCAATAAAACCGGAATAACGTCCCATCAGCTTGACCATACCGATCCCATTGGGGGCCCCAACGGATTCCACATGAGCGCTTCGAATCACCCTGGCGGCATCTTCCACAGCCGTGTCAAAGCCAAAGGATTTTTCCACCCAAGAAATGTCATTGTCGATGGTCTTGGGGATGCCGATGACCGAGGTGATCATCCCCCGTTTTTTGATTTCCTGGGAAATCAGTTGCGCACCCCGCAAGGTGCCGTCACCTCCGATGGAAAAGAGGATATTGATATTCAATTGCTGCAGGCTATCCACGATTTCTTCGATCTTATATTGGCCTCGGGAGGAAGCCAGGATCGTCCCTCCCAATTCATGAATATTGGAAACCACCTCCGAAGTCAGTTCAATGACCGGATGGCCGTATTGAGGGATAAAACCCTGATACCCATAGGGGATACCGATAATATTATGAACCCTGTAAATATAGTTCAATTCAAGGACTATGGAACGGATGACATTATTCAGCCCCGGACAAATGCCTCCGGCCGTGACGATGGCGCATTTGGTCTTTTGGGGATCGAAAAAAATCTTCTCCCGCGGCCCGGCCTTTTCAAAAGAAAGAGGGGGCGTCCCTTTTTTTAGACAATCCAGAAAACAATTTTTGGAACTATCGGTCACCACCCGATCATCATCGGAGATGAAATTTTTACACTGGGGTCTTCCGGCCTCTTGTTTTTGAGGAGCAAAACATTGAACCGGCGTGTGGATCTTCGGCTGCCCCAGGTTCTCAACGATAATATCTTCATCGGTCAGCTGATCTAAATATTCCAACATTCACTCCCGCATATTAAATTTAAACTCCCCTTTGCCGAGTAAGTCATGAAGATGTAAAATACCCAACACCCGCTTATGCGAGTCAACAATCGGCAGGACGGTGATCAGATACTGTTCCATCATCTCCAAAGCCTCGGAGGCCCGGACTTTGGGCGAAATGGACTTCGGATCAAGGGTCATGACCTGTTCGGTCAGGGTCTGTTCAAGGGACGACTTGCGTTTAAAAAGTCTTCTCAAATCTCCATCGGTCAAAATACCCACTAATTTCCGGTCATGCTCTTCCACCACCAGGGTGGCCCCCAGGTCTTTGACATCCATTTCCTGAATGGCTTCAAACAAGGTTTGTTTGGGTGACACTATCGGCACCTGCTCCCCGGTGAGCATGACCTCAGAGACCTTGACGGACAGTCGCTCTCCAAGGTTTCCACCGGGATGGAACCGCTTAAAGTCCTGATGATTAAATTGACGCCGCTTAATCAGGGCCACGGCCAGGGCGTCTCCCATGGCCAGGGCCGCAGTGGTACTGGTCGTCGGGGCCAATCCCAGGGGGCAGGCCTCCTTTTCCACTCCGACATCGATGGCCAGATCACTTTGTTTAGCCAAAGAGGATTCAGGGTTTCCTACAAAGGAAATCACCCTGGCCCCGATTTGTTTGATACTGGGCAGAAGAAGGGTCAGCTCCCCGGTTTCTCCGCTGTTGGAAATGGCCAGGACAATATCCTTGGAGGTGACCGTACCCAGGTCTCCGTGCATGGCTTCCGCCGGGTGTAAAAACAGGGATGGAGTGCCGGTACCGTTTAAGGTGGCCTACTATCTTCCGGGCTACGATACCCTGATTTGCCGATTCCGGTCAGGATCACCCGTCCTTTGAGTTGATAGATGGCCTCAACGGCCTTTTCAAATTCGGGGCCCAATTTGGGAATGAGATTGAGTATCCCCTGGGCCTCCAATTCCAAGACTTCTTTGGCATCATCCAAAATCATAGTCTTTTAACTTCACCTTTCCAAACAAAGTTTATCGAAGGTTGTATCCGGCTGGACCGGGTAGTTGCCGTTAAAACAAGCCAGGCAAAAATTGGATTCAGGCAGACCGGTCGCCTCCACCAATCCCTCGATACTGAGATACCCCAAACCATCCAGTCCCACAAACTTCCTGATTTCCTCCACCGAATTTTGGCAGGCGATCAACTCCCCTTTGGTGGAAAAATCAATACCGTAAAAACAAGGATGTCGGTGCGGAGGACAACTGACCAGCATATGAACTTCCCTGGCCCCGGCCGAACGAACGGCCTGAACCCGGTTACGGCTGGTTGTCCCCCGGATAATCGAATCTTCGATAATGATCACCCGTTTCCCTTTCAGGACCGAGCGGACCGGATTGAGTTTGACCCGGACTCCGAAATCCCTCATGCTTTGCGAGGGCTGAATAAAAGTCCGACCCACATAATGATTGCGGATCACTCCCATTTCAAATGGAATCTTGGAGGCCTCGGCAAACCCCAGGGCGGCATAGTTCCCGGAATCCGGAAAGGGCATGACCAGATCGGCCTGGGGCTTGATATTCCTTGGCCAGAATTCGTCCTAATTGCTTTCGAACCTGATAAACATTCTTCCCGAAGATATAACTGTCGGGCCGGGCAAAATAGATAAACTCAAAGATGCAAAAGGCGCTCTGGACCTTGGGAAAAGGTTTGATGGAGCGAAGGCCGCTCTGGTCGATAAAAACAATTTCTCCGGGTTCGATATCCCGCACATATTGGGCCTCGACTAAATCCAGGGCGCAGCTCTCGGAAGCCAGCACATAAGCCCCGTTTAATTTCCCCAGGCAGAGAGGACGAAATCCTTGAGGATCCCGGGCGCCGATCAATTGATCCCGGGTTAAAAAGAGCATGGAATAAGCCCCCTGAACCTGAGACAAGGCCTGAATCAAAGCCAGCTCAAAACCCTGTTCCAGGCCATGGGCGATCAGATGAAGAAATATCTCACTGTCCATAGTGGACTGGAAGATAGCCCCTTTCTTCTCCAAACCCTGGCGCAGTTCATGGGCATTGGTCAGATTTCCGTTGTGGGCAATGGCCAGGGCCATTGCGCCGTGAGAGACCAGAAAGGGTTGGGCATTTTTCAAAATCGAGGAACCTGTAGTGGAATAGCGGACGTGCCCGATGGCCGAGTTTCCCGAAAGGGAGGACAAGTTTTGTTCTTTAAAAACATCACCTACCAGGCCCATTCCTTTTTGTTCCCGGACCTGGGTGCCGTCGGAAATGACAATCCCGGCGCTTTCTTCCCCCCGGTGCTGCAAGGCATACAAACCGAAATAGGTCAGTTTAGAGGCCTCCGGGTGTCCGAAAATCCCGAAGATACCACATTCTTCTTTTAATGCCCGGTCTTCGTAGAAATTATTCATAATACTATATTACCTAATTTTATTTTTTCTTCTAAAGAAAAACCTTTCAGCTTTGAGCTTTAAGCTATCAGCTACTTTTTCAGATTCCTATGATACTCCTGTATGGTCCTTACGGAAAGTTTTTTCTGCTCCAGGGCCTCAATAGCCTCGGCCGTGGCCCTGGCCCCGGCGACCGTGGTAGTATAAGGGATCCGATGGATCAGGGCGGTCTGCCGGATGGAACAGGATTCTGAAACACTTTTGGAACCAATGGTCGTGTTAATGACTAATTGGATTTCCCCGTTTTTCATAAGGTCCACCACATGAGGTCTTCCTTCCCGGACTTTATTGACCTGTTGATTGGGAAGCCCGGCCTGTTCCAAAAAACGTGAGGTCCCTGAAGTGGCTATGATCTTGAAGCCCAAATGAGACAATTTCTGACCCGTAGATAATATTATTTTTTTATCCTGATCCTTGACGCTGATGAAGACCGTGCCTGACAGGGGCAGATCCATGCCGGCGGCCAACTGCGATTTGGCGAAGGCCAGGCCGAAGCTTTGATCGATGCCCATGACCTCTCCGGTGGATTTCATCTCCGGGCCTAAGAGGGTATCCACTCCGGGAAAACGTAAAAAAGGGAAGACTGCCTCTTTGATTGAAATATGTCTGGGAACGATTTCTCCCTGCAACCCCTGAGATTCCAGATCTTGGCCCAGCATGACCCGGGTGGCCACCTTGGCCCAAGGAATTCCCGTGGCTTTGCTGACAAAAGGGATCGTTCGGGAGGCCCGGGGATTGACCTCCAGGACATAAAGGATATCGTCTTTGATCGCATACTGAATATTCATGAGACCCTGAACACCCAATTCCAGGGCCAAGGCATAGGTATTGGACTTGATTCGGTCAATCTGATCCGCCTTTAGGGTATAAGAGGGAAGGACGCAGGCGCTGTCCCCAGAATGGATCCCCGCTTCTTCAATGTGCTCCATAATTCCGCAAATCAAAGTCTTCCGCCCGTCGGAAACCGCATCCACATCAATTTCAACGGCCTCTTCGAGGAATTTGTCAATCAGGATGGGATGCCCCGGTGAGACCAGAACCGCTTTGGCCATAAAGGTTTCCAGGGCCGCCGGCTCATAAACGATCTCCATGGCCCGGCCGCCCAGGACATAAGAAGGACGGACCACAACGGGGAATCCGATCGATTCGGCTACCGCCAAGGCCTCTTGGAAGGTAAAGGCCGTCCCGTTTTCCGGCTGGATCAATCCCAACTTTTTCAATAATTCTTTAAATCGTTCCCGATCTTCGGCCCGGTCGATACTATCGGGGGAAGTGCCGATAATCGGGGCCTGGACCGCCTGAAGTCCCACAGCGAGATTTAGTGGGGTTTGCCCCCCAAACTGGACAATGACCCCTTTTGGTTTTTCCCGGTCGATAATATGAACGACATCTTCATGGGTCAGGGGTTCAAAATATAGTTTGTCGGAAATATCATAGTCCGTACTGACCGTCTCCGGATTGCTGTTGACCATGATGCTGGCATAGCCCTCTTCCTTGGCCGTCAGAGAGGCATGGACACAGCAATAGTCGAATTCAATCCCCTGACCGATCCGGTTGGGCCCGCCGCCGAGGATCATGATTCGTTCTTTTTCCGAAGCCCGGGATTCATCTTCCAAATCATAGGTCGAATAATAATAAGGGGTATAGGCCTCGAATTCGGCGGCGCAGGTATCGACTAATTTATAGACTGGAAGCATCTTGAGCGCCTGCCTTTTTTTAAAAATTTCCGACGGAGAAACTTGAAGCAGATGCCCGATCTGGACATCGGAGAAGCCGTATTCCTTGGCCTGCTTAAGGAGTTCCGGCGACAGAGTTTCCCAGGTTTGACCGGCCAAGGTTTTCTCCATGCCCAGGATCTGAGACAAGTTATGGAGAAACCAGGGATCGATCCAGGTCAGGGCATTGATCTCTTCGATGGTCATGCCTGCTTCCAGAGCGGCCTTCAGATAAAAAATCCGCTGGGAATTGGGCTGGCGTAATTTTTTCTGGATTTCATCCAGAGGAATTTGAAAAAGATCTTTCCCGTCGGCTCCGAACCCGAACCTTCCGATCTCCAGGGAACGGATCCCTTTTTGCAGGGCTTCCTTAAAGGTCCGGCCAATGGCCATGGCTTCGCCCACGGATTTCATGGAAGTAGTCAGATAATCTTCCGAGCCGGGGAATTTTTCAAAGGTCCAGCGGGGAATCTTGACCACACAGTAATCGATGGTCGGCTCAAAAGAGGCCATGGTCTCCTTGGTGATGTCATTGGGGATCTCATCCAGGGTATAACCCACGGCCAGCTTGGCGGCAATCTTGGCAATAGGGAATCCCGTGGCCTTGGAGGCCAGGGCCGAGGAGCGGGAGACCCGGGGATTCATTTCAATGACCACCATCTCACCCGTTCCGGGGTGCACAGCAAATTGGATATTCGATCCGCCGGTCTCCACCCCGATCTCGCGGATGATAGCCAAAGAAGCATCCCGCATCATTTGATATTCTTTATCAGTCAAGGTCTGGGCCGGGGCTACGGTAATGGAATCGCCGGTATGGACCCCCATGGGATCAAAGTTTTCAATGGAACAGATAATGACGACATTGTCTTTGAAATCCCGCATGACCTCGAGTTCGTATTCTTTCCAGCCCAGGACGGATTCCTCCAGCATGATCTGATGAATCATGCTGGCTTCCAATCCGGAGGTCACCAGGAGTTCGAACTCCTCCCGGTTATAAGCCACTCCGCCGCCGGTGCCTCCCAAGGTAAAACTGGGGCGGATGATAATCGGATAGCCGATTTTTTCTGCCTGGGTGCGGGCCTCTTCCAAGCTGGTGACGATGACGCTTTCCGGAACCCGCAACCCGATCTTCCACATGGCCTGTCTAAACTCATCCCGGTCCTCGGCCTTTTTAATCACCGGTAGAGAGGCGCCGATCATTTCAACGCTGAAGGCATCCAAAACACCCTTCTCGGCCACAGCCACAGCGGTGTTAAGACCGGTCTGCCCGCCCAAAGTGGGGAGCAGGGCCTGCGGTCGTTCCCGCTCGATGATCTTGGCCACAATCTCCGGGGTGACGGGTTCGATATAGGTCCGATGGGCCATCTCCGGATCGGTCATGATGGTGGCCGGGTTGCTGTTGACCAGGACGATTTCAAATCCCTCTTCCCGCAAGGCCTTGCAGGCCTGGGTGCCCGAATAATCAAATTCACAGGCCTGGCTGATGATAATCGGGCCGGAGCCGATAATCAGGATTTTTTGAATGTCGGTTCTCTTGGGCATGAATTATTTTCTCCGATGTTTCTCCATGAGTGCAAGAAAATGATCGAATAAATATGAGGCGTCATGGGGACCGGGCGAGGCCTCGGGATGATACTGAACGGAAAAAATGGGTAATCGTTTGTGTTCCAATCCTTCCAGGGTCTGATCGTTTAAATTGATATGGGTCAGTTCCACATCCGGATCTTTTATGGAATGAATATCAACGGAGAAGCCGTGATTTTGAGAAGTGATTTCCACCCGGCCGGTCTTCAAATACTTGACCGGCTGATTGGCCCCCCGGTGTCCGAACTTGAGTTTAAAAGTGGTCCCGCCCAAGGCCAGCCCCAGGATCTGATGGCCCAGGCAGATCCCGAAGATAGGCAGTAGGTCCAAAAGATTTTGAACAGTTTGAACGATCCCCGGATTGGCCGCCGGGTCCCCGGGGCCGTTGGTGATCAAAACCCCATCTGGCTTGACGGCCAGGATTTCCTGGGCCGGAGTCTGAGCAGGGACTACCAGAACTTGACAACCCCGTCGCTCCAGACTGCGCAGGATATTGAACTTGACCCCGCAATCCAAAACCGCCACTTTATAGGAAGACCCGTTCACCTTCCAGGGGTTTTTCTTTTGAGCCTTGCCAACGGGAATCTTTTTCTCCTTCGACCAGAGAAAAGGCCAATCGGTTGTGACTTGATCCACCAATCCAAGTCCGAGCATGGTCGGGATGGAGCGGGCTTTTTCTATCAGGGCCTCTGCTTTTAATTGTTCCGTAGAGGCAGCTACCCGCATGGCCCCGAAGTTTCGGAGGTGACGGGTTAGTGCCCGGGTGTCGATCCCTTCCAGGCCCAGGACCTTGCTTTTTTTCAGATACACACCTAAAGGGGATTGCGATCGAAAGTTACTCGGGAAGGGTAGATATTCTTTGACCAGAAAGGCCTCAACCTGGATCCTATCCGATTCCACGTCCTGGTCGTTGACCCCATAGTTTCCGATCAAGGGGTAGGTCATGGCCACCAACTGCCCTTTGTATGAAGGGTCGGTCAATACTTCCTGATATCCGGTCATGGCCGTATTGAAAACACATTCCCCTTCGGCCTCCCCAGGGCCGGTAAAGGACCGGGCCGGAAACACGCTCCCGTCTTCTAATGCCAATAACGCTTTCATCTCTTTTTCTTATCTTGATTAGGTGTCTAACTTTGATAGATTCGTAAAAAGTTAGGAAATACCCCTTAGAGTCATTCCGGCGAAAGCCGGAATCCAGAATTCTCAATTAGTTACAATTTTCCTGGACCCCGGTTTTCACCGGGGTGACGACTTTTTACGGTTTCATCAACCTTGAATCATGAACATCTAACCTTGAACCTTCGATTGAATTATTTCAGCAATGATCTCGGCCGCTTTTTTCGTCAGTCCTGTCTGCGATTTTAAGGCTTCACGGCCGGCATTCCCCCGTCTTTCCCGTTCTTCCGGGTGTTCTAAAAAATAGGCCATTTGTTTTGCTAAGTCAATCTGACCGCGAACCATAATCCCGGCCCCGGCATCTTCCAAAAGCCGACGGGCATCTTTGAAATCTTCCATGTAAGGTCCATAGAAAACCAGTTTCCCCCAGGCAGCCGGCTCTAAAATATTCTGGCCTCCCTTTGGGATCAGACTGGCCCCGCAAAACACAATGGTTGCCAGGCTGTAAAGGCCAAAAAGATCTCCGACGCGATCTATGAGGATAACGTTACTTTCCCTCTGCTCCTCCAATGAAAGGATCCGGCTATACAACTGAAAAGAAATCCCCTGCCGTTGTAACAAGGTTTCTATCTCCGCACATCGATCGATATGGCGAGGGACCAGAACTAAAACCAGGTCCGGGAAAGAAGCTTTTAAACTGAGATAGACCTTAATGAGAACCGCTTCCTCTCCTCCGCGGGTACTTCCGGCTACGATAACGGGTTTTGCTTCCGGGAGATGAAGCCTTTGCTGCATTTTTAAATGCAAGTCCTCTTTAGCCTGATCCACCAGACCATCGTATTTAATGTTTCCCAAAACCCGGACCCGCTCAGGCACAGCCCCCAGCGAGATCAAATACCTGGCATCTTCAGGATCCCTGACCATCAATACCCTGAATTTTTCAAGAAAATGCCGCATGGACCGGGGAAATCTTGCGTACCTCTTAAAAGAGCGGCTGGAGATCCGTCCGTTGGCCAGGATCAATTTACTTCCTGATTTATTGGCCCGAAAAAGAAAGTTGGGCCACAATTCGGTTTCCAAGGCCACAAAGGCCCTTGGGTGAAAGAAGTTCATTGCCCTTTTTACACAAAGGTAAAAATCCAGAGGAAAATAAATAACGGGTATTTCCTTCCCCAAGAGCCTTTCGGCTGTTTCCCTTCCTGCCGGCGTTGTCGTTGAAACAAGGATGGGAACCTCGGGGAGTTGCTCTTTGATCCTCCGGCACAGGGCAATGGCGGCCTTGATCTCACCCACTGAAACAGCATGAATCCAGACCGGCCCGGCACCAGGCAAGGGTTCATCCGGCCGGAGATGGCGAGGATATCGCCCTAACCTCTCGGCCAAATTATTGCTGAACTTTCCTTGGGCCAGAGTATACAAGATCAAGAAAGGAAACACGATTAAAAAAAGAATCCCGGAAAGTATATTATAGAGGATAAGGCCTAAGGGCATAAAAAATAATTATTTTCAAGTAGATTAGATAAGTTAACTTTGATTATTTATAGTATTTTTTAAGGGAAGGAGTCAAGTTTAAAAGAAGGATAATGGAATATTTCCAATAATAAGATAGGCATTGATATTTCACATCGAATCGAGAACCATGGGTTTTGATAGACAGGGAAAGACAAATTTTTTTATCTTATCTCTCTAAATTAACTTGACAAAAAGTTTAATAAGAGATAATATTATAAAAAACTAAAGGCTACATATCTTATTTTATAAAGGAACAGAGAATGACTTATACTAAAATATTTCTTTGTTGTCTGATGCTGTTTGTTTTGGGGATCGCCGGATGTTCCAACACCTCCTCAGTAGGTGGAGGTAACTCTAGCTCCTGCAGCGGCTGGGGAAGTGGTGGGGGCTATTCGATTAATCTCTGTACCACCAACAGCCTTCTCCCCCCAGGAGGGTCAACCACCCTGATCGCCTCAGTGAAAGATGCCCAGGGAAATCCCGTCAATGATTCCACCAAGGGGGTTTCTTTTACCTCCTCGTTGGGGGCAACAATTACAGTAGCCAGTCCAACAATAAACCTCGGGAATTGTACAGCCACCTACACCGCCCCGGCAGCCAGCACCACCACCACCGGAGTGGATCAGGTCACCGCTTCTTATCAGGGTGCTTGGGCCTACGTCAGTATTTACGTTCATCCATAAGGGGAATGGATTCAAGGTGTAAAGCTCTGGGCTCAAGGTTAAGGGCTCAAAGTTCAAAGCTCAATGAAAAACTTTCTTGTCGTACTACTCTGCTTTATGTTTTTCTAATTTTCCTGGTAATCCTTTCTCCGTTTCAGACTATATATGGTCAGCCCCTCAAACCCGAACAGGCCTTTTCATTTCAAGCCCGCCTGCCCAAGGCCGACCAGATTGAAATCCGCTTTCAGATTGCCCGAGGGTATTACCTGTATCGAGATAAGTTCAAATTTACCGTTGAACCAAGACTGGTAAAACTGGGCCCTCCTCAATTTCCACTCGGCCAGATTAAAGAAGATAAATACTTCGGCCGAGAGGAAATCTTCCGCAAGGAAGTAGTTATTATAATACCAATAACCTCTTTGAGTCCAAGAACCGAACAAATAATCCTTAGTATCACCTATCAAGGTTGTTCCGACGCCGGCTTATGTTATCCGCCCAAGACCCAAAAAGTCTATTTGAATCCCTTCTTCCTCTCTTCAATCCCTTCCTCCCCGGAGACTTTGTCACAATTTGCCAAACCGGCATTCCGGAGGAGTCCACCGAAGGTGGACGAGATCCGGAATCCAGGAAATATTAATGAAATAAAAAAGCCTCTGGATCCCGGCTCGCGTCCGCCAAGCGGACTTGGCCGGGATGACGAATTACAAAACAGCCTCTCGATTGGGGAGAGTGAGGGTGTGATCTTCGGGCTTTTGAAAAGCAATAACTATTTCTGGATCATTTTAAGCTTCTTTGGATTTGGTCTGCTGCTTTCTTTTACGCCCTGCGTTTTACCCATGATCCCCATTATTTCGGGTATCATTATTGCCCAAGGGAAGGATATGAGAAAAAAACGAGCCTTTGCCCTTTCATTGACCTATGTGCTGGGCATGGCCTTGACCTATACAGCAGCCGGTGTGGCGGCCGGATACTCAGGCTGGTTATTTTCCCATGCGCTGCAAAATATTTGGGTGCTGATTGCCTTTGCCCTGATCTTTGTGGCCCTGGCCCTTTCCATGTTTGGGCTTTATGAATTGCAGATCCCCGTTTCCATCCAGACAAAATTGACCGTCGTCGGAAACAGGTTCAAAGCCGGTACCTTCGTGGGAGTCTTTTTCATGGGGCTACTTTCGGCCATTATTGTTAGCCCTTGTGTCACCGCTCCTCTGGCCGGGGCCTTACTTTACATCAGCCGGACAAACGACGTCTGGCTGGGTGGTTTGGCCTTGTTTGCCCTGTCCTTGGGCATGGGCGTCCCTTTATTGATTATTGGTACCTCAGCCGGGATCTTAATACCGAAAGCCGGGGCCTGGATGAAATGGGTCAAAGTATTTTTCGGGATACTTCTTTTGGCCGTCGCCTTTTGGATCATTTATCCCGTTATCTCTCCCCCCTTGACCTCATCCCTTGCTTTTCAGCGCCTGACCAGCCTTAATCTGGTTGACTCATATTTGAAAGATGCCCATGGCCAACCGGTGATGCTCTACGTTTATGCCGATTGGTGTGTATCCTGTAAAGAGATGGAGATTTTGACCTTTAGAGACTCCCGGGTCAAAGAAAAGCTTAAGGGGGTGAAGCTCCTGAAGGCTGATGTGACCTCGACCAATGAGGAAACTAATGCCCTTTTAAAAAGGTTCGGACTTTTCGGTCCGCCGGCGGTTTTATTTTTTGATCAAAAGGGACAGGAGATCCCGGGAACCCGGGTTATCGGAATGCAAAAGGCAAGTCAGTTTTTAATCACCTTCGACAAAGCTTTAGCCAGACATGTTACCTCATAGGCGTGCTTAAGGCACGCACCACCAGTTGTTTAAATTACATTGATCGTAACTTTTGCAATTACACCTTGGGAAGAAACTTCCACGGTATCATTCCCTGTTGTCAGTTGAGCACCATAGGTTTGGATAGATTGTCCAAGGTCGTTGGTGGTGGTTTCACATAAACTTTTAATTAATGTTGTAGAACCTGTTGTAGCACCTGCTGTCAAGAAACCATTTAGGATTGCCGTGAAACAGATATTAGTGCCTTTCGGGGCGGGCGCCCCTGTCTTATCCTTGACGAGCGCCATAACCGTAGTGGTACTGGTACCTTGGCCAGGGCTACCCGTAAAGGGAAGCGGGTTTGTGCCAACTTGAATCGTAATCGTCCAACCCGTGCCCGTTCCTGAGCCGGAGCTGGTGGTGCTGTGGGTACCGGAACCCCAATCACAAGAGAGAATACCCCCAAAAGACAAACAGAGAATAACCAGACCAAGGCTTTTCAGCAAAACCAAGGGCTTGTCTTTTCTTTTTTGTGGAGCCATACTTTTTCCTCTCTTAAAAATAGGATTCAAGGGGTCACTGGAAAAGCGTGGAAGTTAACCCCCTTGAATTCTAAAATTATTTTCATGTTTCGTGGCGCCCTAAAGAGGCAAAAGGTTTTGTTTTAAAAAATAGTGCTCATTTGGAGGTAATATACTCCATATAAGCAGCCTTGTCCATTAATTCATCCAGTTCCGAAGGGTTCTTTAATATGACCTTAACCAGCCAGCCCTCTTCATAGGGGGAAGCATTGATCCGTTGGGGTTCTTCATCCAAAGACCCGTTGGTTTCTATGACCGTCCCGCTCACCGGGGCAATAACATCGCTGGCCACTTTGCTGGATTCCAAGGCGCATAAAGGTTCACCCGCCTGGATTTCGGTATCGATTTCCGGCAGGTCCACATAGATGATTTCTCCCAATTGTTGTTGGGCATAGTCCGAAATACCGATGGTCCCGTGGTGGCCGTTTACCGATACCCAGGCATGTTCCGGATGGAATTTTGCTTTGGTCATGAAATATCACCTCGAATGAATATTATGGTGTCAATTGTAATAATGCCTGCTGATACAACCCTTGAGCATTAAAAGAACTGCGAACAAACGGGCCCGCGGCCACGGCTGCAAATCCCATGGTTAAGGCCTCTTCCTCCCATTGTTTAAATTCCTCCGGCGTAACATAGCGCTTCACCGGATAATGAGCAGACGAAGGCTGGAGGTACTGGCCGATGGTAACCATCCTACACCCATGCTCTAAAAGATTGAGAAGCAAGGCCCTGACTTCAAGTTTCGATTCCCCTAATCCTACCATAAATCCAGATTTGGTCAATACTCTTGGATAATTTTTATTTAAAAATTCAAAAATAGTCAGCGAACGGCTAAAACCCGCACCGGGACGTACCGATGGATAGAGCCGATTTATGGTTTCAATATTGTGATTCATTACACAGGGAGCAGCTTCCGCCACCTGGATCAAGGCTGATTCAGAGCCTTTAAAGTCCGGTATAAGACATTCTATTTTCGTTTCCGGGGAATGGTCACGAATGGCCCTGACCGTCCTGACAAAATGCCCGGATCCTCTATCGGGCAGATCATCGCGGGTTACTGAGGTCAATACGGCATAAGAAATACCCATGGCTTTGATAGCCTGAGCAACCCGAAAGGGTTCCTCTGGATTCAAAGGCTCCGGGCTGCCCTTGGTAACGGCACAAAAATGGCAGTTTCGAGTACAACAACTTCCCATCAGTAAAAAAGTGGCAGTTCCTTGATTGAAACATTCCGCTTGATTAGGACAACAGGCCTCTTGGCAGACAGTATGCAGATCGCCTTTCCGGATAAGGCTTTCAACTTGGACCCTGTGGGCACTTGAAGAAATTTTTTTCTTAAGCCATTGTGGTTTAGGAAGTATTTGCTGTTCGCCCTTCGAAGTTTGTAAACGCTCAATGGCGGATGGCGGATAGCGGACGGTGGACTGCTGGATTTTAGCCATCGGATTTGGGGGTTGGGATTCTGCCTTTTTATCCAGTATCCAGTATCCCGTATCCCGTATCCTTCTCACTTCTTCCATGGTTATCCATTTCAATTGAATATCAAAAATTTTTTCAAAATGGAAAACCACTCGCTCTCTAACCTGCTCTGAGTCTATAGGCAGCCTTTTTATTTCCAGAAGGGAAGTCATCTTCACACCCTCCAGGCCGCAAGGATTAATCCGTTCGAAATGATCCCTTTTATGGGCATAATTTAGGGCAAAACCATGGAAGGCAATCCCCTTTTGGACGGCAATTCCGATAGAAGCTATTTTTTTTTCGCCCACCCATATCCCGGGCAAACCCTTCCTCCGGGAAGCCACAACCTCCCAATCCGACAGGGTTCTAACCAGAACCTCCTCAAGAAAATTTACATAGTTCTTTACCCCCAGTCTATATTTTTTCAAATTGAGGAGAGGATAGCCGACCAATTGTCCAGGCCCATGGTAAGTAATATCTCCTCCCCGCTCACAACGTATCAAGGAGATCCCCTCCTGCTCCAAAAAATCCGGGGACACGCGCAGATTCTCTTTTTTCCCCCATTTGCCCAGGGTGTATACCGGAGGATGTTCTAAAAGAATAAAAAAATCCGAAACTTCCCTTTCCTTTTTTAGGGCGACCAGTTGTCTTTGCATGTCCCAGGCCTGTTCGTAGGGGACTAGACCCAGATTTAGATAATAGACATTATTCATCGTCAATAGATCCATTGTTTTTTCATTTTATCATATTTGTTAAGATATTAAAATCATGACTTCTAAGAAAGAATTTGCATTTATATTCTGGATCTTGCTATAATTATTTCATTCTGTAAGAACTATAAAAGGAGGATTTATGCCGCTGGTCAAACTATACACTTTGAGCACCTGCAGTCATTGCAAAAACACCAAACAATTCCTGAACAACATGGGCGTCGCCTATGACTATATCGATGTCGATCTGCTTCAAGGGCAGGAGCGGACAGATATGATAGAAGAGGTAAAAAAATATAATCCCGACTGCTCCTTTCCGACTATCCTCATTGGTGGCAAGTGTATCGTCGGCTTTAAAGAAAAAGAGATCAGGGAGGCCCTGGGCCTATGAACGAGAAAGACCTCTATGACCTGTTAAAAAAGGCCCAGGAGCCCAAAGGCTATTTTTTTAATAAAGACAGGGAAAGGGTGAATGACCTGCTCCAGGCGCTTTTACTGAATAAAGATCGTTATGGCTATATGTGCTGTCCTTGCCGGCTAGCTACCGGAGACCGAAAGCTCGACCAGGACATTATCTGCCCCTGTGCTTACAGGACCCAGGATGTGAAAGAATTTGGAAGTTGCTTTTGTAACCTCTATGTCTCCAAAGCATGGAACGAGACCGAAGGGCCTCATCCTTATGTTCCGGAACGGCGGCCTCAGGCCAGGCTTCCCTATTGATGTTTTGGAAATCCAACCCTTACATTTTTTTAGAAAATTAAGAGAACGGCTGGCCGTCACTTTACAATTTATTTCATAGTGATTAGTTTTATTAAAAATCGCCTTTCCTAATTGGCAGCATAAGATAATAAGGTGCAAGGTAATTCCCAATGCCGATTCCTTCCCTTTTACCTTGGACCACTTTCGTAGAAAGGAGTATTACGATGACCACCGTAAAGATAAAAGGGATGTCCTGTCAGCATTGCGTCATGGCCGTAACCAAAGCCTTAAAAGAAATCGACGGGCTTCAGGATGTGGCCGTTAATCTTGAAAAAGGCGAAGCCGCCTTTAAGGAAACAAAACCGGTTGACCTGAGCCTGATTAAAGATAAGGTAAAAAAAGCCGGTTATGCGGTAACGGCTTAAACAAAAGCAGAGAGGAAAATCAAGAAATGGAAAAGTATGTTTGCTCGATCTGTGGATATGTTTATGACCCGGCTAACGGTGATCCGGATAATGGAGTAAAACCGGGAACCCCATTTGAAGACCTTCCGGAGGATTGGACCTGCCCGGTTTGCGGGGCCACCAAGGACAAGTTTGAGCAAGAATAGCCGGCGCGTTTCAAAATAACGAACGGAATCTCTATGCGGAAAAAAGGCGGCCTTCCCCCTTCCGATCGGGAAACCATCATCCTTCAGGGGACAACAGAAAACACCAACGAGGGATTTGTCACCATCGATGAACATCATCGGGTGATTATTTTCAATAAGGCCGCTGAAAAGATCTTTGGTTATTCCCGAGAAGAGGTCATCGGAAAAGATCTGGGATTGATTCTCTCTCCGGAGTGTGAGAAAGGCCATAAACAGGCGGTTTCCCGGTTTTTAAATACCCGTGAATCAAAACTCATCGGTCATCAAACCGAATTTTTGACTACCCGGAAGAATGGGGAAAAGTTTCCTCTCTCCATTTCCTTTTCCCTTTCGGAAATCGAGGGCAAAATTTATTTTACCGGCATCATCAGAGATCTGACGGAAACCAAGGCCCTCCAGGAAAAGATGGCCCAATCCGAACGCCTGGCCGCACTGGGACAACTGGTGGCCGAAATCACCCATGAGATCAAAAATCCATTGATCATGATCGGAGGATTCGCCAGGCAGCTTTCCAGGACCATCCAGGATGAGAAAAGTCAGACCAAGTTGAAAATTATCGCCGACGAGGTCCAGCGGTTGGAAAAACTGATTCTGGAACTCAAGGATGTGTACCGTCCTCAAAAATTAGTTTTCGAGCAAGTGGATATCAATACCTTGATGAAGGAGATTTATTCCCTTTCCAAAGAGGATTGCAAAAAGGCCAAGATCACTCTGGGGTTGAAGACACCCCAAAATCCCCTTTGGGTTAAGGGTGATCCGGGTAAATTAAAACAGGTTTTTTTGAATTTGGTCAAAAACGCCATGGAAGCCATGGAAAAAGGTGGTAATTTGACTATTCAGGCCAAACTCCAGGGTAACCAGGTGGAAATTTCCATTATTGACAATGGCCCCGGGATACCAACAAAAGATCGGGACAAGTTGTTTACTCCTTTTTTTACTACCAAACGGCGAGGCACTGGTCTGGGCCTCAGTGTTTCAAAAAAAATTATCGATGAACATCCTGGAGGGACTCTGGAGTTGGATAGTGAAGAAGGGAAAGGGACCCTGGTTAAAATTTCCCTGCCTCTTTGGGAAGGGCAAGAGATAACGAAGGCTTCTTTAGTTGTGACATAAGATTTGAGGAACTTGAAATTCAAGTTGATAGGTAGGAGCTAAGAGTTCGGAGGATTTAGTGTACTGTACCAGTATTTGCTTTACAAGGTTGTCATTCCGGACTTGATCCGGCATCCAGTATTTTCAACCTGGATTCCTGTTGGAGTTTATCCCGCACTTGATGCGGGACAGGAATGACGGCACAAGGGACATTATAAAGGGAATATTGAAACACTACACTAGAAAAAAAAGAATGAAGAAGATTTTTTATATTTTTTAGGAAGAGGTGAAAATCATGAAACCAGTAGAAGTAGTCAAGGGTATTTATTGGGTAGGTGTGATCGATTGGAATGTGAGGGATTTTCATGGCTATGCTATTCCTGCAGGTTCGACCTATAACGCCTATTTGATCCTGGATGATAAAGTCACTTTGATCGATACGGTCAAAAAGGAATTCGCCGATCAATTGCTGGATAATATCGCTCAGATCATCGATCCTCGGAAAATTGATTATATGATCAGCAATCATACTGAAATGGATCATTCCGGCGGCCTGCCTCGGGTTATGTCTAAAATTGGAAAAGAAAAGCCTCTGTATTGTTCCAAAATGGGGCAGAAAAATCTCTCCCTCCACTTTCCGGAGAAATGGAATTATCAGCCGGTGGAAAACGGAGGGGTGTTGAAGTTAGGGAAAAAGACTTTGACTTTTCTGGAAACCCGGATGCTCCACTGGCCGGACAGCATGTTTTCTTACATGAAAGAGGACCAACTCCTTTTTTCCAGTGACGCCTTTGGCCAGCATTATGCCTCTATGGAACGGTTTGACGACCAGGTAGGAGAGGCCATCATGCCTCATGCCAGGAAATATTTTGCCAATATTTTACTTTTGTATTCTCCTCTGGTCCTGCAACTGGTGGAAAAGGTAACCCAGATGGGCCTGGCGATCAAGACGATTTGTCCGGATCACGGCATCATCTGGAGGCAGGAACCATCCAAAATTATTAAGGCGTATGTGGCATGGAGCCAACAAAAGCCTAAAAAGAAGGCCGTAGTAGTCTATGACACCATGTGGCATAGCACCCAGAAACTGGCTGAGGCCATTGTAGATGGTCTAACCCAAACAGGCGTTGAGGCCAAACCCATGCATCTTCGGGCCAGCCATCGTAGCGATGTCATAACCGAAATCCTGGATGCCGGGGCGGTCCTTGTGGGTTCTCCCACCCTGAACAACGGCCTTTTCCCGACGGTTGCGGATTTCCTGACCTATATGAAGGGACTGAAACCCAACAAAAAAATTGCCGCCGCCTTCGGCTCTTATGGCTGGAGCGGTGAAGCCGTCAAGCTGATCAACAAAGAACTGGAAGAGATGAAATTTGAATTGATCGATCCGGGGCTGAAGATCCAATTTGTTCCCGGCCCACAGAGCATCGAGGCCGCCGTCCAGTTGGGGCTAAAAGTAGGACAGGCCTTGCAGAAGCTTTAGTTAAAAATATGAATTTCGAACACTGAATTTCGAATCATGAAGGGATTTTTCTTGCCTTCCTTCGCATTTCAGTATTTATTATTCGATATTCATTTCATATTTCACAGCATCTGCCTCAAGCGGTCAAGAGGATAGAGAAAGGACCTTCCAACCAATGAGTCGAGAGCTATCCAACAATCCTTCCTGGGTCGTCATCGTCAATCCGGTCAGCGCCAATGGAAGGACAGGCCGGCAATGGACAGGCACGGAAAACCTACTGCGACCGCTTTGGCCTCACTTTGAAGTCTGGCCTACCATGCACCCTGGCCACGCCCAGGAACTGGCCCAAAAAGCGGTTGACCTCGGCTTTTCGACTATTGCTGTGCATGGAGGAGACGGCACCTTCAATGAAGTGGTCAACGGTCTTTTAAGCCGCTCAGCCGATAATATCCCCCTGGTCTTTTTACCCAGCGGAACCGGGGCCGACCTGGTCCGCACCCTGGGGATTTCCCATTCCCTTTCCCAGGCAGCCCGGCAGGCCCTTCAGGGCACTGCACAGCGTATCGATATCGGTCAGGTTCATTTTACGGATCTGGAGGGCCGACCGGTTCAGCGGTATTTTGTCAATGTCACCGATGTAGGTTTCGGCGGGGATCTGGTTCGTTATGTGAACAGCCATTCCAAAAGGCTGGGTGGAAAACTCAGCTTTTTAAAAGGGGTCCTGATAACCCTTTTCCGCTATCAAAATAAAGCGCTTCGGATAACCCTCGACAACAGAGAGACCTTGGAAACACGGGCCAGTTCGGTCGTTGTGGCCAACGGGAAATATTTTGGCGGTAGTATGTGGGTGGCCCCGGAAGCTCTGTTGAATGATGGACTTTTTGAACTGGTGATTATCGGCGATGTCTCCAAATTCGACGTTCTGACCAATATCGGCCGCCTTTATCGGGGGACCATTGCCAAGCACCCCAAGGTGAAAACCTTTCAAGCCGGAACCCTAGAACTGACCTCCGAGGAAGAGGTCCTGATCGATCTGGACGGAGAACTGGTCGGCCGTCTCCCGGCCCGATTCCAGATCCTGCCTAAAAAAATATCCGTTATTTTCTGATTGAAAAAACCTGCCAGACGATAATCAGTTTTTTGCTTAGGCAAGGGGCTTAAACAACAAATCAAACAACTTAAATGCCGCGGCTCGGGCCAATGAATTTTCAGGAAGGGTGCTGAAGGGTTTTCCTTCTTTATCGAACTCGTAAATGAGTTCATCTTTGGGGATAACCCCCAAAAGAATCAATCCCTGGTCTTGCAATAGGGTTTCCCAGGCCTTAAGTTCCGGAAGGTCCTCCGTCTCGGCCCTATTGATGATGACCAATCTTTTTTCAATTTTAAGCCCTAACTCCCGGGTCAATTCTCCAATCCGAACTGCTGCCTGGATACCTCGGCGGGAACTGTCGGAAACGATCAATAGGACATTGATCTCCCTGGTGGTCAGCCGGCTGATATGTTCCATACCGGCTTCATTATCGACCACCAGATAGGGATAATTTTGAGATAATTTTTCTATAAATTGTGAAAGTAAGGAGTTGGCGGCGCAGTAACATCCCTGTCCTTCCGGCCGGCCCATGATGATCAGATCAAATCCTTCGGACTCTACCAGGGATTCTTGAATCCTCATTTCCATAAAAATATCCTTGGTCATATTAGGCAGGCCGCCTTTTTTCATCTCCTCCCGGGCATCCCCGATGGTTTGGCGGGCCGGGACCCCAAGGACTTCATTCAGATTGGCATTGGCATCGGCATCCACGGCCAATATTGGTTTGAGACCTCGTTCCACCATGTATTGGATCAAAAGACCGGCCATGGTCGTCTTCCCGGTCCCCCCTTTTCCGGCCAAGGCAATCGTGTAACTCATTAATCAATTCCTTCCTACATCACTAATCTTTTAATTCTAATAAAAATATTTCAGGCTGGCGATTTTTTTTCAGTCATTGCTATTTTCAGCAAGTTTCTAATTTCAGGCTGATCAGCAAGATCGGTCGTATAGTTACCACTTATAAAGTCATTATGATCCAGCATAATATTGTGGAAAGGAATGGTGGTTCTAACGCCTTTCAGCTCCAGTTCACTGAGCGCTCGCCTCATGCGGTTGATGGCATCATCCCGAGTTTTTCCCGTACTCATGAGTTTCATCATCAGAGAGTCATAATAAAAGGGGAAATGGTAACCTTCATAGATCCCCTCATCAATACGAATACCCGGGCCGTGGGGCAGACGCAATTTATTAATAATTCCCGGGGAAGGTATAAAATTGCGCAGGGCATCCTCTGCATTAATACGGCATTCAACGGCGTGGAGGTTCATCCGAATATCGTCCTGGTTAAAACTTAACTCTTCGCCTTGGGCAATTCGAATTTGTTCCCGGATGATATCAATACCGGTAACCATCTCGGTGACACAGTGCTCCACCTGCAAACGCGAGTTGATCTCATTGAAATAAAATTTTCTTTCATCGGGGAAATAAAAAAATTCAACCGTTAGGGCACCTTCATATTCCAGTGCGAAGGCTACATCGATGGCGGCGGCACCCATTTTCATCCGCCAGAAAGGGCTGACAATAGGACAAGGCGCTTCTTCGATCAGCTTCTGAAAACGGCGTTGTATGGAGCAATCGCGTTCACCCAGATGCACCACATTGCCGAATTTGTCGGCCAGCACTTGAAATTCAACGTGCTTCATATTGGAAAGATATTTTTCTATATAGAAGGACGAAGTGCCGAAGGCTTTACGGCCGCGTGACTCCGCGCCAGCAATGGCTTTGCTTAATTCCTCTTCATTGCGGGCTAGCATAATACCAATCCCACCGCCGCCACCGGAAGGCTTAACGATCACGGGATAGCCTACTTCTGCGGCTATTGCTTTGGCCTGGCCTTTACCTTCTTTAGTGCCGTTAGTGATGGCGTCATCACAACCAGGCGTGACGGGGATATTAATCATCCTCATGAGCTGACGGGCACGGTTCTTGGGTTTGGCTTTAAACATACATTGGCTGGAAGGGCCGATAAAGGTAATTTGGGCCTCTTCGCAGCGCTCGACAAACTCAGGGTTTTCAGCAAGAAATCCATATCCCGGATGAATCGCATCTGCGCCGCTTTGCTGGGCCGTGAAAATGATTTTTTCGAAGCTTAAATAACTTTCAAAGGCTTCAGGCGGGCCAATTTCATAAGCCTCATCTGCCAATTGGACATGCAGTGCATCGACATCAGCCTGAGAATAGACGGCCACGGTGCTGATACCCATATCTTTACAAGTGCGGATTATCCGGACCGCAATCTCACCGCGGTTGGCTATCAGTATCTTTTTAAATTTTTCCATTTATAAATAATCTCCTGCTCTCTTAGGTAATAAGTACAAACATTAAGGAGCTAAGGAATATCTGGCCCGCTACATCATAAATGGGTCTCTTTCTCTCAAGAACGAATGTCCTATCTCCCTGAAGAGTCCCTGATCATCTATTGATTATGTGTTCCCATACCCCCGATCATGGGGAATCCTGCCTTCGGTGGGAGTTCGCTATCATGGCTTCTATAATAACGTCTATCTGGGGCTTCGTCAAAAGGAAAATAAGGACGCCCTTTATCCCCTTGCCTTCTGCCCTATTTTTCTTCTTGATCCTGTCTTTTCCTTGTTTTATACTCTTCCCATCATAAACCAGTTCTTACACTAAGGGGTGTTCATGTTTGGTTTTATTGCGCCTCATCCCTTTTTTTCCACTAATAGGACAAACCGAAAAAAGAAGATAGGTCTTTGGAGAATAGTGAAAAAAAGGCTAATGATGAAATCCTTTATACGCCCATTTTTTAATCACCTCTCTTTGTTTCTCTGCCTAATCCTTGTTTTTGTTTTCTCGTCCGAGGCCCTGTCCAAGGAATCAAAACATCCAAATCCGGCCAAAGTAACTATCGGAATCTATATCATGGACGTTTATGACCTTGATATCAGAAAAGGCACTTACACGGTTGATTTCTATATTTGGTTTAAATGGAAAGGAGATGTGAATCCGCGAAATTTTGAGATCATGAACGGATACCTGGCCTATAAAGCCAAGCAGGATAACTTAATCACCCATGGCGACTATCATCATGTTTCTTACCGATGCAGAGCGAACCTTCACACACGATTCAGCTTATCCTCATATCCATGGGACAAGCAAATAATATCTATCTATGTCGAAGACGAGGATGACGATACAAAAAAATTGATTTATGTCCCTGATGTGGAAAATTCAAAAATATATTCCGGGTTGAATATCAATGACTGGGTTATACGCACCCCTAAAGTCTATATTTCCGATAATATCTATGAAACTAATTTTGGGAAACCGTCGAGAAGTCCTGATGAAAAAGCGACCTATTCACGATTCACCTTTGATGTTCCTATTGATCACAAGGGCTTCAATTTATTTTTAAAGACATTCCTGGCCTTGTTTATCTCAGTGGCCATTGCCTTTTTAACCTTTCTTATTCACCCCAAACATTATGCAGCCCCTCGTTTTAGTGTTTGCGTAACAGGAATGTTTGGGGCTGTATCATCCCATATTGTTGTATCGCAAAGGATATTTGAGAGCCCCGTTTTAACCTTAGCGGACCATGTTCATTTTCTGGGATTTTTTTTCATATTTCTTTCTGTACTTGAATCCTGTGTTGCCTTAAGGCTGTATCATAATGGCAGGGATCATAAGGCGCGCCTGTTTGATTTATGGTCTGTATATCTTTTCCCCGTGGTCTTCCTGATATCATTCTTTGTGGCTATTTTAATAAAAAAATAGATCCGAATAAGAGGTTTGAAGGGGTATCGATATCAATATCAGGCAATTCAATCTCCCTCCGTTTGGATAAGAGTCAGGATATTTTGATGATAAACATCATAAGCAAATTTTTCTCGTCCCCTCAGTTAGATGGTTTGACCATACTGGCGTAGCCTGCGATCATGGGGGAGAGGCTTACCTTGTCTACTTCCACATTGATGATCGAAGGTTTCCCGTTAGCCGCCGCCCGTTTGATGGCCGGGATGATCTCATCGGGATCTGTAACACACTCGCCGTGCCCGTCCCACATGGCCGCCATCTTCTCATAAGCGCGCATATGATGCAGCTCCACGTTGCACTGTCCCTTGGTTTCAATCTCCTCGGGCCGTATATATCTCTCGGCCAGGCGGATCATCCCCCAGGCCGAATCATTAGAGATCACGCAAACCACAGGGATTCCAAACCGGGCCATAGTGTCCATTTCCATTGGATAAAAACCAAAGCTTCCATCACCGGTGTACCACAAGACCGGTTTTCGGTTGGCCACCCAGGCTCCGACAGCCAAGGCCGGTCCTGTGCCGATAGTCCCGTTCGGGCCCGAGGAATGGATCTGGCTCGGACGCCCCGCCGTGGCTGCAATGATCATCCAGATGGCGGCCTCGCCCCCATCACAAATCAAGGTCCAATCACGGCCTTCTTTTTCGAGAAACTTGGCCACCTCGCCCGCACAACGGGCAGGGTGAATAGGGACATTCTTCGCCTCGTAGGCCTCAGGCATAAGATCCTTCATGGACTTTGGATTCGGCCCAGTCCAAGGAACCTCCGAGGGCTTAGGCTGCTTTACTTTTACCGCCTCTAACAACTGACTGGCTACGGGGCCGGCTCCTCCAACTATACCGATATCCACCGGGAGATTGAAACCGATCTGGCGCATATCCGTGTGGACCTGGATGACCTTGGCCTCCTTCGGTATCATACCCCCCAATCCCAATCTGAAATCAAAACGTACACCTAGGGTCAGGACTAAATCGGCAAAAAACATGGCGTTGGTTCTAAGCAACGGGTTCTTATATTCATCCCCGAATAATCCTCGGCATGCTGAGCCCGAGACACCCACCGGCATTTTTAAATAATCCGAGAGAGCTGCAACAGCCCAAGCCTTATCCCCAACCGTTAACAATGCCCCATCGCCGACCACAACCGCCGGCCGCTGGGCCTTGACCAGGAGCTCTGCCGCTGCATCGATCAAGGCCGGATCTCCATAGGGGATGGCCCGGGTACGATAATTCAGCGGAAAAACTATTTTCTCTTCTTCGACCTGGGCAAACAAGAGATCCGTAGGAATTTCCAGATAGACCGGTCCCGGATTTAAATCATTGGCATAGCGATAGGCCATGGCAATATACTCCGGGATTCGTTCGGTCTGGGTGATTTTCTGTGACCAGTTGGAGCAGCTTTCCATTACCTTCAGGGTCGACATATCCTGAAGATCTCCGGTGTCCCTCTTGGCCATGGCTACTGCCCCACCGATATGAAGAAGCGGTATGCCCAGAGACTGGGCCTCTATCATTCCCGCCGGTGTATTACCAATGCCCGGCCCGGCTGTGGTCACCACCACTGCCGGCTTACCAGAGGCCCTGATATAAGCGATAGCCGCGTACACGGCCGCACACTCGTGACGCATATCAATGATCTCAATGCCCGCTTCTCGCATCCCATAAAAAATCGGCATGATATGCCCGCCGCACAAAACAAAGGCCTTTTCTACGCCCTCATTGGCCAGGGCCTTCCCGACCAGGGCTCCTCCGTCAATCATGGCCATCTTATATTCCCTCCCATTCTAAAGTTAAGCTGATTTTTCACATCGACTGCTCACCCCAATGATTAAAGTACAGGGGATGAAAAATAGAGTTTAATATCTCATGGATTCAATTTGTTCTTCCTTTAACCTTGACCCTCGCACACTTAACGCTCAACCTGATTTTTTCTCTATGGCTTCAAAAGCACGGCAATGTTCTTGCCACTGTAAACCGAATCAATGGCCCTCTGGACATCAGCAAAGGACATGATCTCGGAAATCAGCGGTCTGGGGTCGATCTGTTTATGGGCAATGAGATACATTGATAATACTGAAACATTCTCGCACCCCGCAGGGCCGCCCAATACACCGATGATTTTCAACTGCTTGTGCGTCCAGAGCATCGGGTTGACTTCCACCGGCGGGACAAAACCCGCCAGCACGATTGTAGCGCCGCGGCACCCCATCTCCACGGCCTGGTTCAACACGTCGCCATCTCGAACGCATATAATAACAGCGTTGGCTCCATCTCCTGTCAACCGCACGACTTCCGATACGACATCCGCCTCCCTCGCATTGACGACAGCATCGGCTCCCAGCTCGAGGGCCTTTCCCAGACGGGATTGAACAACATCGACGCCGATTATCGGCGAGGCCCCATACACCTTGGCCGACATCATGGCCAGGAGGCCAATTTTGCCGGCCCCGATAATAACCCCGGACTGCCCCGGCCTCAACGCGGAGCCTATCACTGAGCCTACGCCCGTATTCAACGGCTCCACAAATACAGCCTCTTCATCTGAAACATGTTCAGGCACTTTCAGAACATAATAAGGAGGGACTGCCATATATTCCGCCCAAGCTTTGTAAGTCTCATAACCCGATGGCTGGCTCGGAGGCGGCGGTGGTGCGGACGGGTTGACGCCGGGTACCGCACGGTCGCCAATAGACCAGCCGGTTACGCCCTCGCCGATTTCCACCACTTCCGCAACAAACTCATGACCCGGTATAGATCCCGGGCGTATACCGCGGATCTCATCGGGTAAATCATTCGGGTTCATTTTTTCAAGACCCAGATCGGCAGCCACACTGTGCCCTATAACCGCACCTAAATGTCCGACCCCTTTCGTGACGAGGCCAAAAGAACCGTCCAGATATTCCAGGTCGCTGCCGCAGATACAGGCAAACCTCGTTTTCAAAAGGAGCATCCCTGTTCCTATGGCTGGGGTCGCCACTTCCTGACACTCTATCCGCCTTTTTTCTCCCGTGGCCATACAAGCTTTCATCTCATTCCTTTTTTAGGCAACAAACATTTTCTAATACAGAATTGTTTATCAGCGCATGGCCAGCCCGCCGTCTACATGCAATACCTGCCCGGTGATATTTTTAGCATCCTCCGAAACCAGGAAAACCACCGCCCGCCCCATATCCTCCGCCGTCTGCTCTCTCCCAAGCGGGGTAGAGGGCTTGACCATATACTTCAGCCACAATTCCCTGGGCGTAAGTTTTTCAACATCCTCGGGGGCAACACCGGGCGGAAGCACTTGACCTTTCGCCCTGGCTTCCTTAAGCATTTGCTGACGGGCAGTGGCCCCCATTTCCCAGAGGGGGGTATATACAAAACCTGGGCATATGCAGTTGACCGTTACATTATAAGGGGCCAGAGCACTGGCCAAAGACCAGGTAAAGGAAATATCTCCGGCCTTCATCGAACCATAAGGCATGTGGCCCGGTTCCGGAAGTCTCCCGGAAACAGAAGATATATTGATGATCTTTCCGCTTCGCTGTTTGATAAAATAAGGGGTTAGGGCCTGGCATAACATAACATGGCTTTTCAAATTCAGCTGGTAATAACGGTCCCAAACCTTTGAATTAAAGTACATGAACTCCGGAACAACTTCATTCCCGAAGGCTGCCCGATTCTCCCCAATCTGCATCAGCGTCTCCACGCTTACCCCGCCGATATTGTTGACCAGGATATCGATTCGGCCGAAAAAGTCCACTGTCTCTCGAACCGTCTTCTTGGCTTCGGCTTCTTCGGTCAAATCAGCCGCTAAGGCTAGTGCCTGGCGCCCCATAGATTTGATTTTTTCAGCCATCTGTTTGGCTTTTTCTGCATTAATATCGGCAATAGCCACATCCGCTCCTTCTTCGGCCAGGCAAAGGGAAATCCCTTCACCAATCCCTTGCCCACCTCCGGCGACCAAGGCCACTTTGTCTTTTAGCTTCATCCAGTCCTCCTTCTTTCAGCAAATCCTATTCGAGGTAATCGATTTCACCGAAGAGCAGGTCATTTTCACCGCGGGTCATCAAAGCCCCGACGTACTCCTTAACCACGAGCTTGCTCAATCCGGCCATGATGTGGGAGGATAACGGAGATTCTTCCCACTTCGGCGTGTGAAATTTGTGAGTGCCCTTTGCCAGCCAAGCTTCCTTTAGTTTGGATTGGCTTTTCATGGCTGTCGGCAGGCTTAAATCCGCTTTTTTCTGGCTGGCGTGGGAAATGTATTTCCAGCAGAACCAGTTGCCTTTCCGGGATTCGGCATCCATCGCTTCCAGAGCTGAAGGGGGCAACGGGTTCAGATCAGTGATAAATCCCTCGACCAGCATGGCGCCTTTATCTGAGCACAGAAAATGTCGACCGTTTTCTTTGGTGATCTGGACATCGGGGATGTCGGCCCACAATTTTGGCGCCCCCAGGTGTTCACGTCCAAACATGATCGGCAAAAAATCATTTTCCCATAGAACCGCCGAAAGGGCCCTCTCGCGAGTTTCTTTTTTGCCATTCCAGACGGCGGAAAAATTCACACCCACGATATTATACCCGAAGCCGGATAGAAAGCTGACATCACGGCAGTACTGGGCCCAAACCATTACCGTCGGCACAACGGTTGGTTCAAAGCCCGGGGGAAGCATGGAAGCCAGCGTATCTTTGTCCGTTGTGTAGCTGATGTATATGGAGGTTAAGTCGCCGTAATGAAGGACCGGCTCAACGGGCCAGGGTCCGAAGTGTGCCGGTTGGAAGTATGGTTTCGCCTGAAAGGTATAAGCCATGTTCATTCTCCTTTAGTATTTACGAAAATGGCACAACACGTAAAGCTGAAAACTCAAAGTTTCTCTCGTTTCCTACGACCTGTGACTTTTATTTCTAACTCGGAACCCGCATTAATTCGGTGATAATCCCACCCACCTGGCGGGTATCAAAATAGCCAAAACCCCCACCATTGGATTGCCGCCCGGAAAATAATATGGATATTCCTCTGGATTTCATCTTTTCCATTTCCCGGTCAAAACGCTCGACATGCACTGTGTAGGCGATTCGGACTAAACCTTTTGACCCTCAGAGTGCTGTTTGGCATATGTTCTGGCTGCCAGCTCCAATGCTTCAATTAGAGGCTGTTCAATAAAAGGCCGAAACCCATCGGGGATATGATTATAAATTTTCGACCATAATAGTTCGATCAGATAAGAAATATCATCTAATCTCGAATAATTTTTATAAAAAATTTCCATCCACTTGTTATAGATTGAGACGGAATCATCCAAAATATTTTGGGCATCTTCACCGTTGAGACAGCCGAAATGGGCCAAACAAACGGTCTTCGACTTAAGGGATTTCAGGATATCTATGGATTTAAGAAATGCTTTCTCATTCCAGAAGGAGGAATTGGGGTTGGGCACAACGAGATAATCTCCCCATTTCATCCCAATGGCATCACCCACAAAGATGTTCCCGCTGTTTTCGTCCCAGACGGACAGGTGGTCCACCATGTGCCCGGGGGTATCGATGATTTTAATCGTCAAGTTCTTGCCTACATCAAGCTTATCGCCGTTTTTCAAATCGAGAACGTCCTGTATATTTTCATAAGGTGTTTGATCGGTTCCGAAACAAATATTATAAGACTGATCAGCAAGATAAGGCCTAGCTTTTTCCGAAGCGAATACCTCCGGGATTTTATCGTCTTCGGCGGCTTGGCGACGAAGAAATCTTATCCCCTGGGTATGATCCCAGTGCGAATGGGTAAAGATAATCTTATCCACCGGCCAAGCATCCAGTTTTTTCAATTTTTCGACGATGACCTGGGCGGAACTTTTAGTGCCAGCATCAATCAAACAGGTTCCCCCATCTCCGCTTTTAAGCAGGTAAACAGCATAACCGCCTTTGTTTCCCTGGTGAACTGCGTCAATCAGATAAGTGTTGTCGTTGATTCTGCCTTCTTTACGTATCAAGGCCATTGATATTGTCTCCCTTAGCTTGGCAGGCCTGTATCTGTTCTGTAATAAGGTTGCTGAATCGGCTGCATGTGTTCAGGGGAGCCGTTCCATTGTTTTCAGCGTAGCGGTCTTACCGGTTTTGCTCCCACCCTGAGGGAGGAGCTGCCTTTCAGCACCAAAGCTGAACGATATTCAAGGATGGGAAGCTCTTCCAGGGCATTAACAATATGAAACTGGGTGGGGTTCTGTTCCCAGGTCAGCCGATTCCATTTCACTTCTCCCGTACCGATCCAAATATGATCAAAGGTGGGGTTCGTGGGAAAAAGTGTAGCGTGGCTCACTTCCGCGCCCGGTCCCCCTGCTTTGGGTATATATTTCCAGCCCATCCAGTTTGCTTCTCTGGACATCCTTTCCATTTCTTTTACCTGATCGGTTGGCAGGAGAGTCAAATCTTTAACCCTTAGATCTACAATCTTATGTCCCCGATAGTTGGCACAGGCGCTCCAAATGCCGTCGTAGACCGTATGATCAGGGATGTCGGCGTAGATTTTTGGAATACCCTCAATTTCCCTACCAGTAAGAATAGGATCGGTCAAATTTTCCCACATAACCAGGCAATAACTTCCGGCAAGGTGATCAACTTTACCATTAAAGACGGCCGAAACATTCACCCCGATGAGATTGTAGCCCCCTCCGGCCAGCCAGGCGACTTCCCGGTTCATGGCATAGGACACCGAAACCAGGGGCTCGGGACCCACCTCAAAGGGTTCGGGCAGGTACTTGGAGAGTTTCTGGCGATCGGTCAGGTAGGATAAGGCTATAGTGGTCACATCACCATAAAGGGCTGAACCCTTCTGGGCCCTGGGACCGAAATGGAAAGGCATTACATAAAAGGATTCTGGTTTAAAGGTAAACATAGAAAAACTCCAAAAATTGGGGGACTGGAATAGTGGAGTCCTGGTTTTTTCAATCCATTACTCCAGTACTCCAATACTCTAATCGAAAAAGTTAGAGACAAACTTCCAAACTATAGAATAGAAGCGACTGAAAGCAAATAGCTAACCAAACAGACCAGACCGACTGGATATTCAGATCTTCTCCAGAATATGGATGGTCATGGCCGCCTCGCCGTTGCCAATGGTTCCTCCGCCGTTTTCGGTCATGGCGATGCGCGGATTCTTCACCTGACGCTTTCCCGCTTCCCCACGAAGATGAGTCACCAGTTCATACATTTGCGCCAGGCCGGAGGCCCCGATGGGATGGCCGCGCGAGATGAGTCCGCCGCTGGGATTGATCGGTATTTTGCCATTCAGGGCCGTGGCCCCACTCTCGACAAAAGGTCCCCCTTCGCCCTTGGGACAAAAACCCATGTCCTCGGATTGAACCAGCTCACCAAAAGCAGTGGCATCATGAACTTCGACCACATGAATATCCTTTGGACCTAATCCGGCCTGTTCATAGGCGGCCTTGGAAGCACGGGCAGTGACATCATTGGGTTTTCCTATTCGGACCCCTGACCTTAGAATGGAAGCCCGGACAAGAACCACCCGGCTGGTGGAATGTTTTTTTAAAAAGTTTTCACTGCAAAGAATGGCCGCGGCCGCGCCGTCTCCGATGGGAGCGCACATAGCCCTGGTCAGGGGATACGAAACGATCCGGTCCTGCATGACCTGTTCCACGGTTTGCGGAAAGGTGTACTGGGCCAAAGGATTGAGAACTGAGTTGTTGTGCGCCTTGGCGGCGATAACCGCCAGTTGCCGCTGAGTGGTTCCATAGGCTTTCATGTGCATCCGGGCACCGGCTCCATAAAAATCCATGAAAATGGAATGGCCACCCTTTCCTTCCTCTTTTTTTATTTCCTCGCCTCTTTCCCGGGCCTCTTTTTCCAGTTGTTCCTTTTTCAACCTGGCTTCCTCTTTTTGCTTGGCCATCATGGCCCGGGTTTCCTCCACATCCGTTCCGGAGATAAACCCTTCGAAGGACCGGCCACCTCCGCCGCCCTTCGGGTCCGCCACGTAATACATTTTTTCAGCCCCGATCGCCAAGACACAATCGTAGATACCGGCCTTGATGGCGGCCCAGCCGTTATGAAAGGCCGTGCTCCCACTGGCGCAGGCATTTTCAACATTAGTCATAGCGATTTGATCCAAACCATTGGCCGTTAGGGCCACCTGGCCCCTTATTCCGTGCTGGTAATCACTTATTCCCCAACCGGTATTGGAAAACCAGGCCGCCTCCAGTTCCTTCTTCTCCAACCCGGCATCCTTCAGAACCAAATCCAGAGCCTGCCCCGTCATTTGCTTAATCCCCAGGTCCAGGTGTTTGCCGAATTTAATCATGCCGACTCCGATGATATAAACCTTATCACTCATAATTCCTCCTAACAGGTTGCTGAAAAAGGTTCCGCTCGGCTTCGCCGAGCTCTTTAGAGGCTTCCATTCGGAAGCCGATCCATCTACTGTGTTACCCTCATCCCTCGTTATTGCGGCGTACTTCTATGTACGCCTCATTCCTCGGGACTTCTTCGCGTAAAAGACAACGCTCAGTCCCACCCCTTCGGGGCGGTTCCCGGTTTCGGGACGCCTTGTAGCTACCCCTTTTTGAGCAACCCGTTTGAAATGGTTTTTTCTTTATATAGGTTTTAGATTAAGCGAACTAACCTTAAAGTTTTCACTTGAATCCTAGACCCCTTTAGATCATTTTTTCTTTTTTACCAGATCCGGCGCTTCCTTTTCCCGGTCCCAGGTACGTTCGGTGACCCCCCGTTTTTTCATTTCACCCTTGGTGACCCTGAGGGTACTGGTTCTGGGGATCTCATCCACCACATCCACAAACCTGGGGACCATAAAATGGGCCATGTTTTCGGCACAAAAGCGGATGAGTTCCTTAATATCCGGGGTTAGGCCCTCTTTAGGCTTGACCCAAATCATCACCTCATCCTCACCCAGTTCCGAAGGGACCCCAAAGGCCGCGCACTCAGCCACGGCGGGAAATTTTTCGACTACATTTTCAACCTCCCAGGAGGAGATATTTTCTCCCCGCCGGCGCATGGAATCCGTTTTGCGATCTACAAAAAATAGAAAGCCGTCCTTGTCAGCGTAAAAAAGGTCGCCGCTGTGGAGCCAATCCCCTATGACCTTTTCAGATGAGGCCTTCGGATTTTTGTAATATTCAACTCCACCAGTCTTTTTATCCAATACTTGGGTAATGAGTTCTCCGGGTTCTCCCTGAGGAACCTCATTGCCATCGTCGTCTACAAGTTTCCAGACAAGAGGAGGAACCGGTTTGCCGACCGACCCAACCGGGGCGTCCCCTGCATTCGAGATGGTAACCCCGCCACCGTCAATGGCCCCATATCCTTCCCAAAGCTTAACATTGAAACGCTTTTCAAAGGCCTCCCAAAGGTTGGCCGGGCAGGCGGCCGAGTGGACAATACGCACCGGGTTGTCCGCATCATTGGGTTTCTCCGGTTGTTTCATAAGTATGGGGATCATGGCCCCCAGCCCATTGAACTGGGTGGCGCCATAGTGACGGATTCGATCCCAAAACTGAGAGGCCGAAAATTTTTTATCCAAACCGAAGGACACACCTCCGGCCAAGGCCCATCCTGCAGTCAGGACTAGGGCATTGGCATGAAACAAGGGCAGGCAGGTATAAAGGATGTCCTCGTCAGGATTGATCATCAGAGAGGCGACATACCTGAACCATTCAGCCGCGCCTGCTCGGTTTCTGTTGACCACTCCCTTAGGAAAACCAGTCGTTCCCGAGGTATACATCAGATAGGCCACGGCCCCATCCTTGATTTTATATTGAGGCTTGTCTGAAGAGGCCGCTAACAAATCCTTCAAATCTATCGTTCCTTCAGGAAGGGCTTCATCAGTGGTCCGGTGTACAAAGATTTTTTCAATTGATCCCAAGGGACTTCCTAGTTCAGCCACTTTGGGATAAAGCGTATCGTCTACCGCCAGATATTTTACGTCAGAATGAGTAAGGATAAATTTTAACCCTTCGCCCATTAAAGACGCATTAACCGGAACTGTATAAAACCCGGCCCGTGGCAGGCCGTAGAAGAGGTAAAGGAATTCAGGGCAATTTCCCATTAGGATGGCCAGACCATCACCTTCTTCTGCCCCAAAGGCTGCCAGTCCATTGGCCGCCCGGCAAGTTGCCCGGTCGAATTCCTCGAAGCTTATTTTTTCATCCCCCCAGAGGATGTATGATTTAGTAGCCAATACTTTGGCTTGATGCTCAATAAGATCGGGGATAAAAAGTAACGTTTGTTGTTCAGTCATTGATTCTTTCTCCTATAGATAGAAGGTATAAGGCACAAGGTCCAAGGTGTAAGGTTAAATTTTGGACCTGAAACTTTAAACCTATTCTTTATTCTCTGCTTTCAGCATTTCTTGGAGTAATTCGAGCGCTTTTTCTCTATCCTGCCCCGTCTCCACATAAAGCTTCATAAGTTCAAGAGTTTCGGGGGTCCTCAGGCAATTAAAAAAGAGTTCTCTTTCCAACATCAAACCGTCTTGAAGGGTTTTATCCCAACCTTGATAAATGGCCTTTTTAATGATGGACACACCTGTGGGAGGTTTGGCCGCCAATTCACCGGCGAAGGCCATGACGATCGGCATGAGTTCATCCGGATTGCAAGCTTTGGTAACCAGCCCAAGCCTTTCCGCTTCATCGCCATAAACCCTGCGGCCGGTTAGACATAGTTCCATTGCTTTGCCCACACCCAACAATCGAGCCAGGCGTTGGGTTCCACCACCGCCCGGCGGGAACCCCAGATAAACCTCCGGCTGGGCCATATAGCAATCTCGAGAAATAAAACGAAAATCGCAGCCCAGGGCCATCTCACATCCGCCACCCTCCACCGGTCCGTTGATGGCGCAGATGATGGGTTTGGAGGTGTGATCGGAAAGTCCTTGAGGGGGAGGAAGCAAAGCGAGCTGCTGGGCCACCTCCTCCTTGGATAAAAGGCTTAGACCCTGGCCCCATTCCAGGAGAATGGAAACATCGAAATGCTGAATGAACAGCCCGGGTGTTGCGCTGGTCACAATCCCCACGCGCAGTTTGGGTTCTTGATCGAAGGCTTCGACCAGCTCCCCCAATTCGGTCATCGTCTCCACCGTCACGAGGTTCTGAGGCGGATTGTGGAATTTCCAGGTGATAATCGTGCCGTCGCATTCAACCTGATGATACATCGGCTCTCCAGTCATGGCGCCTCCTTTCTTCAGATCACTTAAATTTTTCTAACGATTTCATTGGCACTTAGGATGGCTTCCTGTATCTCGAATATTGTGGAGCAATCGCCGATTTTATAGACCTCCGCCACCTTTCCCTGCAGCTTTTCGTACAGCTCATCGTTGGGCTTTCTTTCCCTGGAAACAATCAAGGTGTCATAGGGAATCGTTCGCTTGACACCATTCTTGTTCACGGTTTGGATTTGATCATTGGCGATACCTTCCACCGTGATATAATAGAGCACTTCCGGATTGCTTAACCTTTGTCCTTCGGGCGTCACTCTGGGTACATTGATGTCAGTCAGCTGTCTAAAAATGTAAAACCTTCTACTTTGCGGATAGTATTTGGCCAGCGTCTCTATGCCGCCCCGCCCCATCAGAACCACATCCTTGCCAGCTTTGGCCAGAGAGACGGCCAGATCGGCCGCAACCAATCCCCATATCACCACTTTCTGTCCGATTTCATCCATGCGGTTTAACGCTTCGATATGATCCATCACGCCTGGTTTTCCCTGTGCTTCTTCAGGTATCTGCATGGTCGATCCGGCGGAGAGGATAACGACGTCGGGTTTAAGTGCTTCCACTTCGGCCAGTCCGGCCTCTTGGCTGGTTCTGACATCGACATTGCGCTTTTTCATCTGAGTGGAAAGATATTTCACCAGATTTCCAAATTCGGTCGTCATCGGCGTCTTCGCCAAAGAGGCCACCATACCTCCAAGTGCATTCGACTTTTCCATCAGAGTGACCTGGTGTCCCCTGAGCGAGGCGATTCTGGCGGCTTCCATTCCCCCGACCCCCCCGCCGATGATGAGAACTTTTTTAGCTTTCTGAGCCGCCGTTAAAGGAATGTAATTCTCCCGGTGGATTTCGTAATTGACGGGACAGGGACCGCAAGCCATGTTGCAGGCCATGCACATCCGGATCTCGTCGGCCTTTCCCTCCAGGTATTTTTTCGGCGTATCCGGATCGGCTGTCAGTTGCCTGCCCATATAGATGATATCGGCCTTTCCCTCTTCCAGTAAGCGGTTAGCCATTTCGATTTCCACGATTCTGCCCACCCCGATCACCGGAAGCTTGGTGGCTTTTTTCACTTGGGCGGTCATATCCATGAAACAGGCTCTGGGATAATACATGGGAATGAGAATGCCCTGCATGGACCGTAGAATATCTCCCTGGGTCACATCAAAGCAATCCACACCGGCTTTCTCCAGAGCGGGAACCACATACTTGATGGTATCCTGCAGGGTAATGCCTTTTTCCCCGACAAGCTGATCACTGTCGATTCTGGCCAGGATGGGAAAATCGTCTCCCACTGCTTTTCGCATCCCCTGGATAATCTCCGTGGATAGACGCAGCCGGTTCTCCCAACTGCCGCCGTACCGGTCGGTTCGCCGGTTATAGTAGGGCGAGATGAAAGAGCAATTAAATGTGGCGCCCCCATGGGCACAGTGAAGTTCAACGCAGTCCGCACCGGCTTTTTTGGCTCTTAGGGACGCATCCACAAAAAACTGTTTAGCCGCCTCGATCTCGTCGATGGTCACCTCGGTCACCGGAAACTCAAAATTTAGAAAAATCTTTAGAAAATCATCGGTCGCGTTTTCCGCGTCGGGATAGGGAGGAAGAGACGGGCCTTTACCGCTCATGGGACCGCCTGTTTGTGATTCCAGTTGAACTCCGAATTTTGCGCCGTGGGCGTGGACGGCATCGGCTATACGGGCAAAACCATCGATGAACTTGTCGTCATATAAACCGACCCGGGTCATCTGAAGCATTTCCAACATGGCGAAATCCGGGTCGGGTCCGGCCACAACCGCCCCGGACATCACCAGTCCGACTCCGCCTTTTGCCCTGTCTTCAAACCAGCGGATGGTTTCATCATTGATGGTACAGTCTTTATTGGCAGGCATATTCAGAAGCGGCGGCAAGCCCAGCCTGTTCTTCAGTTTCATCCCATTGATTTCTATCGGCGTAAATAGCAGCATCGTGTTCATAGCATTTCTCCTTGCTTTGTGAAGATTAGAGGTATGGAATGACGGACAGTGCAAGAGTTTCATTGACCCCATCCTCGATCATAGCTGCTCTCGCATCCCGGAATATCTTTTCAATGGGGTATTCTCGACTTAAACCATTGCCACCAAAAATCTGTACGGCCTCGCTGGCCACCTGAAAAGCCGTTTCGGTTGAGAAGCATTTGCAGGCAACAGCGTGGGTAGCAGAAGGCGGCATATTGACGGCATTGTAGGCAGCCATCCGTCGGGTGGCGGCCCGGGCCGCTTCTACCAGGGTAAACATCTTGAAAATTTTCAATTGGATATTCTGATGCTGGATAATCGGAACACCACCCTGAATCCGTTCATTGGCGTATTTGAAGGCTTCATCATAGGCGGCCTTGGCCAGCCCGGCAAAGGTAACACCCATACCGCCATTGGCTCCAGCCAGGATGTACTCCCCCATTCCCTCCATCATCCCCATGTCAGGGGTTATAACCATATATTCCTTGGGGATCTTTACATCCTCAAAAAAGATTTCTCCCTGATTCAAGGGACGTTGACCGATTTTGTCCAGGGGTTTCCCTTTGGTAATCCCAGGGAGATCAAGAGGGATAATGGCCAATCCCTGACCCATCATCCCTTTCTCAGGCTCCAGCCCGACATGAAAAACAGCATGGGTGGCGATAGTCCCATTGCTGACCCAGGCCGCCTTCTGACCATTGACAATATACTCGTCTCCTTTGAGAATGCCTTTCACCGACGGGCCGCATTTCGGGTTATCGCCCCCAAGCGACCAGTCCCCGCCGTGGTCTGGTTCGGTTATCGCCCAGCATCCGATGAGTTCACCCTTCGTGTCTTCCGCATAGGCCCGGGCTATTTCTTGTAGCTTGGGATTGGGGAACAGGGCCGCATAGGCAAAGGGCATACCGCAGGCGCCCATACTGATGGCCAGACCGGCGTCGGCATAGCCCATCTCTTCACCGATCAAGAGATTGGACACCGGGTCCATATCCTCCATCATTCCGCCCAGGGCCTTGGGGATGCCTCTGCGATGAAATCCCAGCTCTCGGTACATTTTAATTACATCCCATAATGGTGATCCTTTGGCGATAACGTCTTTGGGATCGGCCAGCTTATCCAGTTTTTCCCCGGCCGGGCGCATAACCTCCGTGCCGAACTTTCTAATGGTATCTCTTAAGGCCTTTTGTTCATCGGTTAGATTAAAATCTAAATCTCTGTAAGCCATTCATTCTCTCCTTTTTTGTAGTTAAAAACGATTTTCCTTTCCATCCTTAAACCAGGTGGGGTGTGAAACGGAAAACATCTCTTTATATTTCCTACCCATAGCTTCGTTAATCCCCTGGATGTTTTTACGGTCGACTGATACATATCTGGGCCACCATAACCAGACATCTTCGTAGTTATCATAAAGAACCTTTTCCAACTCCCAATAAACCTTGGTCCTCTTGTCAAAATCAACCTCTAAGCGGCCGGCTTCGATCAGGGCGATGGCCTTTTGATTGTTACTTCTTCCGAAATTAAACCCTCCATCGGGATGGTAAAGACCGGTGGCCATGAGATCCGGATCATAGATCCAGGGCCAACCCCCACCGGAGAAATCATAATCGACTTTTCTCATCTTTTCGGAAATTGCCGCCGGATCGAGAAACTCTACATTCCAGGTGATACCCACCTTGGCCAGCATGGCTTTGATGGCCTCGGCGATGGACAATGATTGGGTCAAGTTGAGCATAGACCCTTTTATGGTCAATCCGTTTTTATAGCCCGCCTGAGCCAGCAGCTTCTTGGACAGTGACGGGTCATAGCTGACCGGTTTAAGATTGGGGTTATGGCACCAATGATCCTCAGGATACATACAACTGGCCGGGCGACCCAATCCGAAATCCACCCCGTCAATCAAGGCCTTTCGATCGATGGCCTGGGAGATGGCCTTGCGGACCCGAATGTCTTTGCACGGCCCGTCTTTCAGGTTAAAACTCATACCGACCAGCCAATTGATCGAATTAGTAAAAACCTGTAAACTGCGTTCATTTTTGAACAAGGGGGCCTGGGAAGGATCGAGAACCAGAGAATCGATTTTCCCGGCCCTGATGTTGGCCAGTCTGACTGCAGGATCGGGGATAACACTCACTTTGACTCCATCAAAGTAAGGCATGTCCGGCCGCCCAATGAACTTGCCAAACCACCAGTTGGGGTTCCTTTTTAGCTTTAGGTAATTCCCCGGGTTCCCTTCCTCAAAAATATAGGGTCCCGACCCTACCGGATAGTTATCCAATTCTTTAGCCCCTTCAATCAGGGCAGCCGCCTTTTTATATTCTTCTTCCAGGGAGGCCAATTTTTTCCTGGCCGTTTCCAGCTTTGCCTTGGCTTTTTCGGCTGCTTCACCAAGAGCTGCGGTGACCTCCTTCTCCGCCTGCTCCACATTTTTCTTTTCTCTTCCCACCTGACCCGCCAATTGTTTAGACTCTCGTAGGGCTACGTCGGCTTTCAGGGCCTTGGCTGAGATGACATACCCCGGAACATTAGCCATAACCCCCAGGAATCCGGCCCAGGGTCTTTTGAAATGCCATTTGACTGTGTAGGGGTCCATCACTTCGATGGAAGCAACCGGTTCCATCCAGGCCCTAGTCCAGGCGCCGTTTTTGGGATTCATAATCCAATCCATCTGGTATTTGAGACCTTCGGCATTGAATGGAGAGCCGTCATGAAACTGAACGCCTTGGCGAAGCTTCATAACCACCGTTTTTGGGTCCAGATATTTCCAGGACTCGGCCAGCCAAGGTACTGTAGGCCTGAAATTCCCATCAGTCACAATGAGTTTGTCATAAAAAGCCCCCATAGTCACCCAATCGTTTACCGGCCAGTGGTTGGGGTTCATCAGCCCGATGTACAAAGGACTGGCGAAATTAGCAATACCCCCCCGCACCGGTTTGGAAGGATAATATTTCGTTCCCCAATCCATCCCGCTTTTTGCCATCCATTCCTTCCCAGTAATGGGTTTATCGACCGGCGCGGCTGTTCCGATACCGGGGAGAACCACTGTTAGAAACAAAATAAAGGCCAGGCTCGCAAAAATCCTTAAAAAGCTTTTTTTTTCGACCATGATGTTAAACTCCTTTCAATTAAAAAGGTCTTAACCTTTCCTTTGCGCTTTTCCCGTTTCAGCCACTGTCTTCAGGAAATCGAGTATCTCATTAGTCGTTCTCTCCGGGTCTTCGATGGCCGTCATATGTCCCACACCATTCAGAATCACGTGCCTGTTATCTGGAATCTCTCGAGCCAGGATTTCGCTTGGTCCCAAGAACACCAGATCGAATTCTCCAAGAAGTAATAAGGTCGGACAGGATATTTGCCTTAACCCTTCAATCATCGGGTCCGGGTCGGCATAAAAACTCAACATGAAATTTCCGACGGCCACCGGATCGCTTCTACGAAGGAATCCTTCATAGATTCCCCACATGCGCTCCATTTCCGGGTGTTCAGCCATCTTGAAAAGAAAGGGACCGGGGTTGGCCCTGGCATAGGTCATCCAGTCTTTCATAGATGTGACTTTCCGTGCTTCAGCCCCCAAGGTAAAAGCTTCTCTCTGAGCTTCCGGGCCCAGTTGTTCCTGCCCTTCCGGCATAGGCATGTCAGGAGCCGTAGCCGAACCGGTGTCGGTCAGCATAAGACTTAAAAGCCTTTTTGAGGTGGTCATGGCGTAACGAATGGCTGCCATACCACCTGTGGCATGGGTAAGGATGTGGAATCGATCCAGCCCCAGATAATCAGCCAAAGCGCCAAAATCATTCCCCATGGTCCCCACATCAAAACCGTACGGCTGGCCATTGACGACCGTACGGCCATGGCCCCGCATATCCATGGAGATGACCCGATAATGTTCTGCCAGCCTGGCCGTTATCCCTGTTTCGCTCCAGTAGCCGCTATCTTCCATCAAACCATGATTGGTGATGATGGGTTCTCCCTTGCCAACATCTTCATAATAGAGGCGAACATGGCCTCTTTCAAACCAGGGCATAACAGTCCTCCTTTGATCGATTGATTGTTCACTCTTGGCCTTATTAAAGAAGGCCCGAATTTTGGAGGTGGCTATGCCCCGTCATAAGTTCGGAGTAAAATGCTCATCACTCCGAACTCCGAACTCAACACTCTAAACTTTTTCTTAAACTTCTCCCCAAACCTCCTCGCCGCCCTTGAACCATACCGTCAGCACCCTGGCCGGATCATCCGTGGCCTCCACATTCGGCACGGGGACCCGCCCAGGTTGTCAAATCCGACAGGTACGTACAAGGTGAAATCCAGGGGCTGATCCTCACCTTTCTGAACATTGGATACATAACGAATAATGGGCTCCGAATCCTGAGGTCTCAACAGGCCGCCTGAATATTTTCCTTCCCTTTGGGTCAAATCGGCATACAAAACTGTCGAGCCATAGAGGCTGGGGAAACCCGGCTTGAAAAGGAAAGCCCTGTCCGTAAAGCGACATGCCCATGGAGATAAATTGGGCCATCTGGAAGCTGGGCCACTTTCCCTTGCCCCAGGTCAAGTCGGGAACAAAGAGGTCCGGAGTCTCCATCTCGACCTGTGACATTCTGAAAGCCACCATACAGACTGTACCGCTGGAAAATTCCTTCATAAAGTCATATCCCTGGCTGTTTTTCTGGGGGTCTCCGAGTTTCATCATCTTCATCTGGGTCTTAACCCCTCCGGAGAGATAACCCAACGGTTCCGTCCCCAGGCAATAAACCGAATACCCACCCTGGTGAAGAATAATGGACTCCAATCCCTTTTTTGCCTGTTTCCCACATAGCTGACCACCCCGTCGCCATTCTCATCCATGGCTTCCAGGAAGTCCTTTTTAAGAGAAGAGCCGGTCAACTGGTCGACTGGCCGAAAAATAGCCAAAGGCGGTTTTCTGAAGGTCCCAGGGAAATTTCAGAAGATCAAAATAAAGGGTCTTGGTCATCACATCGATAAAATTCCCATCTTTCACGACTCCCAGATGACCATCGAGGGAAACCAGTGGGCTGTCGGTGATCGTATCCCATCCCAGCACATGGTAAGACCTCTTTCCCAGACCGCGTCTGCTCGGCCTGCTCAAAACAGTTGTCCCGGGCCAATGGACAATCATATCCTTTTCCGGTAATGATATTTTTTCCCTCCACGGTCGGCACAGGTACGGCTTGAGGGAAACGTCCGCCGGCGCCGTCGTCCATGGGGACCTTCATGGCTTCCTTCTAAAGGCACATTGCTGAAAATATACCTGGCGCACAATAAATCGGCAGCCACCGGGTCCAGTCCGGCAAAAACCAGTCCTTCCGGTTCTCTCTGTGGCCATTTCCGAACCCATGTGGTCCATGTTGATCGCCTCGATGGCATCCACGATGTGGATCATGAATATATCCTGGTTTTGCACGGCTTTGACGATATCGACCATCGTCCCGGTAAGGCCTCCGGTCTTTCTCAAATTCAGTTTCCCGGACTGATCCACTCGGGGAAGGCAAGTCTCCATAATCCATTTCCGGGACCCAGACCTCGTGGGGAAGACCCCCTTTCATCCCGGGAACCGGCATGATGGGGATTGCTGTATTCCCAGCAGCAATCGCCCCCCCTGGAAAACTGCATGGGGTAGAGGCCGATGCCCAGATTTTTGATGATGTTGGTGAAAAGGGCCTGGGTATGGACTTTCAGTTTGGGTACATTGACCAGAATACATCCGGGATAGGCCTTCCGGTCCTCGGGATCTGTCGGGATCTCCGCCCATGATGGCCTTGTGAAGGGTTATGGTTTTAAAATTGATGCCGCCGGGAACCTCAATCTCCCGGCCTTTTGGCCGGGTCATCAATCCGGTTCAGGTCAAAGACCCTCAGTTCATGTTGCACATCTGCCCCGGCGGGGTGTATGATCCAGCCTACACTGGTTTCAAATCCCTGCATCGGATCATCTCCCGGATCAATTCCTGGGCATTCGGACAAATATTTCCGGACAAAATAAAAACCCCATCCTCCATAAAAATTTCCTGATCGGCCTTCGATGACGGCCTCGGTGGTGATCGTTTTTCCTTCGGGGTTGATCATGGAAAACATCCCGGCAGCGGCCGACATGGCCGTGGCCGCCTCTCCCAGGGTCATCTGATGATAACGAACCCCCATTCGGTCATGAAACCAGCGCATCAAGGCGGCCATAAAAGGCCATTCGGTGCAGGTCGTACTTGCCGGGGTAGGCCCATGGGTCTGGGGATCAATATTAATGGGACCTACCAGGTTGGGTTTAAAGAGCAGTTTCTGCCCTTGGTTCAACCGGTCTTTGATTTCTTTTTCAAAACCGGTTTCTTCTTTCAAAGGGGCCAGGGCCAGGTCCAGGCCTTCATAGGTATAATCGATCTTGGCCTTGATCTTTTCCCAGGCCTCCTGACTGGATTCGTTGATGACCTGCTGAAGAAGCTCACCCACCCCGGCATAAGACTTTTCCGGATCAAGCCGGGCCACCCCTACCGGCGATCCGGCGGAATCAGGCAAACGCTTGCCCAGGGGTGAGTCGATCCACATCTCATCTCTTGATAATTGGTTTTTCACTGTCGTTCCTCCTGCAAGGTTATAAAATAAAAACCCCATAACCCCCTTTACTCAAAGGAGAATCATAAAAAATTCCAACTTAGTAAAAGGAAGATTATGGGGATTTTAGAATCCTTTTAAACTCTCATGCTCGATTACTTTGAGCACCACTTAACATGAAAATTATTCTTAAGATTCAAGGGGAAAGGGGTCATGGAACATTTAAACAAAACTCGACCTGAACCCTCGAAGTCCTCTGAATCCTGATTTTGGTATTAATTTACCTCTTTCCCTCTTTAAACCACAGGGGATGGGACCACCATTGCATATCTTTCATTTTTTGATACATGTCATTGTTCCATCCCTGGACGTTCTTGCGAAAAAGTGTTACCGCCCTGGGGTAATATAGATAGACATCCTCACAACTGTCGTAGAGCAATTTTTCAATTTCCCAATAGATCTTGGTCCTCTTGGCCACGTTCACCTCTTCACGTCCGGCTTCGATCAGGGAAATGGCTTTTTTATTATTACTCTTGCCGAAATTAAACCCTCCATCGGGATCGTACCAACCGGTGACCAGAAGGTCCGGGTCATAAATCCAGGTCCAGGTATTGGTGGCCAGATCGTAATCGAGCTTTCTCATCTTTTCGGCAGCAGCCGCCGGGTCGAGCAACTCCACCTTCCAGGTAATACCCACTTTGGCCAGCATATTTTTAACGGCCTCGGCCATGGTCTGGTGATCCCGATTCGTTGTACATATATCCCCTTATGGTCAATCCGTTTTTATAACCGGCCTCGGCCAGCAATTTCTTGGAAAGTTCCGGGTTATAAGCCAACGGCTTGAGATTGGGATTATGGGCCCAGTGCTGGTATGGGAAAGGACCACAAGCCGGGTCACCCAAACCGAAAGCCACGCCGTTAATCAAGGCCTTTCGATCCAGGGCAAGGGAGATGGCCTTGCGCACCCGGATGTCTTTGCACGGACCATCTTTCTGGTTAAAGCGCATGCCCACCACCCAGTTAAGCGGATAGACATAGACGTTCAAACTCTTGTCATTCTTGATCATGGGGTACTGGGAAGGATCAATAGCCATACTATCGAGTTTTCCGGCCCGCAGGTTGGCCAGTCTTACCGAGGGATCGGGGATGATACTGACATTGATTCCATCGAAGTAAGGCATATCCGGCTGTCCGATGAATTTCCCGAACCACCAGTTGGGGTTCCTTTTTAACTTCAAGTAATTGCCCGGACTGCCCTCCTCGAACATCATTGATCCTGTGCCGACCGGATAGTTATCCAACGGCTTGGCCCCTTCAGCCAGGGCAGCGGCCTTTTTATATTGTTCTTCCAAGGGTGCCAATTTTTTCTTGGCGGCTTCCAGCTTGGCCTTGGCCTTTTCAGCCGCTTCTCCGGTAGCGGCGGCGACCTCTTTCTCCGCATCAGCCACATTTTTCTTTTCTCTTTCCACCTGGCCGGCCAATTTTTTAGACTTCCCGCATGGCCACATCGGCTTTCAGGGCTTTGGTTGAGATCATATACCCCGGAACATTGGCCATGACCCCGACGAATGCGGCCCAGGGTTTATTGAAATGCCATTTGACCGTGTAGTTATCCATTATTTCGACAGAATCCAGCGGTTCTATCCAGGCCCGGGTCCAGGCCCCGTTGGCGGGATCCTTGATCCACTCCATCTGATATTTGACACTTTCGGCGTTAAAGGGAGTCCCGTCATGAAACTGTAACCCCTTGCCGAAGCTTCATGACCACGGTTTTGGGGTCAAGATATTTCCAGGACTCGGCCAGAAAGGGCACGTAGGGTTTGTAACTCCCATCCGTCCAAATGAGTTTGTCATAAAAATAACTGATGGTCACCCAGTCGTTTACCGGCCAGTGATTGGGGTTCATCAAACCGATATACAAAGGGTCGGATATTTGATAAGTGCCCCCCCGCACCGGTTTAGTAGGCCAGTATTTTGGCCCCCAGTCCAACCCAATCTTTTCCGCCCATTCCTTGGCGGTAACGGGTTTTTCCGCCGGGGCGGCCGTTCCGAAAGCGGGGATGACGGCTGCAGAAATAATAGAACAACCAGGCCTGTAAAAATCCTTAACAACTTTTTTTTCTTATTCATGATGCTTCTCTCCTTTCAAGTTTCTCAACGTTCAATTCATGTTCATGAGTCACAGGTTAAATAACCAACCAGATAGACCAATAGACGATTACTCCTGATAACAGGCCACCCAGTGGGTCCCAGCTTCAATCTCCACCAACTTGGGTTTTTCTTCCCGACAACGGGGAAATTGGGCCATAGGACATCGCGGATGAAACTTGCAACCGGGAGGAGGATTAAACGGGCTGGGCACCTCCCCTTCCAGAAGCACATGATCCCGTTCGGCTTCCACAATCGGATCCGGAACCGGGATGGCCGAAAGGAGAGATCTGGTATAAGGATGAAGGGGTTTTCGGTATAAATCACTCCTGGTGGCTATTTCAACGATTTCACCCAGATACATCACGGCAATCCGGTCGCTGATATGCCTGACCACAGCCAGATCATGGGCGATGAAAAGATAAGTGAGGTCAAACTTTTCCTGGAGTTCTTCCAGTAGATTGATAATCTGGGCCTGAATAGAAACATCCAGGGCCGAGACCGGTTCATCGCAGACAATCAAATTAGGCCGAACCGAAAGGGCCCTGGCCACGCCGATCCTTTGTCTCTGACCCCCGCTGAACTCGTGAGGATACCTTTCCATCGTGGTCGGACTTAAGCCCCACGATGGTCATCAATTCCTTGACCTTTTCTTCGTATTCCCTCTTGCTGTGGGTCAGTCGGTGAATCAGCAGCGGTTCACCGATAATTTCACCGGCGGTCATTCGGGGATTGAGGGAACCGAAGGGGTCCTGGAAAATCATCTGCATTTTCCTTCGAAGGGCCCTCATGGGTTTTTCTTCCATCCCGGTAATCTCTTCCCCTTCGAAGAAAATTCGGCCCGAAGTCGGGCGCTCCAGTTGGAGGATCGCCCGTCCGGTGGTGGTCTTACCGCAACCGCTTTCGCCGACCAGTCCCAAGGTTTCGCCCTTGGCGATCTGAAAGCTGATGCCGTCGACGGCCTTAACATAACCGATCGTTTTTTTAAACATCCACCCCACGGAAATAGGGAAATGCATTTTTAAATCTTGGACCTCTACAAGAACTTTATCGTTATTATTTGACATTTCGCCAGCAGGCCGCCTCGTGTTGTTTTTCTAAGGGAATGAGTTCCGGGGTTTCAACCCGGCATCGTTCAAAGGCATAAGCACAACGGGGATGAAAGGAACATCCCGATGGTATATGCAAAAAATCCGGGGGTTGACCTTCGATGGGTATCAGTTTTTTCTTTATATCCAGATCCAGCCGGGGGACAGAGGCCATCAATCCTTCGGTATAGGGATGTCGAGGGTTCTTTAAAAATTTCTATGGCCGTCCCTTTTTCAATAATACGACCGGCATACATGACATTAATCCTATCAGCATACCGGGCCACGACCCCCAGATTATGGGTGATAATGATCAGCGCGGTATTGTAAGTTCGGGTCAGGTTTTTCATGAGTTCGAGAAGTTGGGCCTGGGTGGTCACGTCCAGGGCCGTGGTCGGCTCATCGGCAATGATCAACTTGGGATTGCACCCCAGTCCCATGGCGATCATGGTTCTTTGTCTCATCCCCCCGCTGAAAAGATGGGGATAGGCGTTGACCCGGGCCGCCGGTTCCGGAATTTTGACATCGGTTAAGAGCTGGACGCACTTTTTCAAACCCTCTTCCCGGCTCATTCCCAGGTGGATTTCCATGGGCTCCGAAATTTGCCACCCAATGGTCCTCACCGGATTGAGGGAATTCATGGGTTCCTGAAAGATCATGGCCATTTTGTTGCCCCGGACATCGCACATTTCATCTTCGGTCAACTTGAGCAGGTCATGGCCTTGGAAAAGGATCTCTCCCTCTACGATTTTTCCCGGCGGATTCGGGATCAGACGGAGAAGCGAAAGGGCGCTGACGCTTTTGCCGCAGCCGCTCTCTCCCACCAAACCGATGGTCTCCCCCTCGTGGATATCGTAGGAAATCCGGTCCACGGCCTTGATTAATCCGTCATCGGTAAAAAAATGGGTGCTCAGATTTTTTACTTCTAATAATGGCGCCATAATTGCCTTCAAATAATAGGATTCAATTACCTGCTCAACAACTGACATAACAACATCCTACACCAGAAGAGGGATCGGGAGCAACCACACATTCGATATGCCGTTGGGCGCACGTCGGTGCGTTTCACGCACCCTACGAGATGGCTCGCAACAGCGGGTGGCCGTGTATAAGTGGTAGCGGTCGCAGCCGAAACAGTCGGCCAGCCGACCGACCAACGCCGCCCGGACCGCCGTCATTCTAACCGGTCCCCGACGCTCGGCCACCAGGCAACTCATCGGAGTCTGCCCGGAGGCGGAAAAGGGGGTAAGGGGCCCTTTTCCACCTCGACCAGCCGAAATAGGCCCATCGGGGGGCAAACGTTCAGATAGGCGCCGTAATAGGTGACCCAATGGCGAACGGCCACCCGATGGCGGCCAACTGGCCAGTGCGACCCCAGACGCCGGAAAAAAAATGAAGGTGGAGCTGATTTGCCGTGGCGGCTGGTTGCCCTTCATTCCGGCACGTTCAGATCGTCGAGCGTTTCCATGATGCCCGCCCGAAAACGGTCGAGGAACTCGCCGACCGAGAACCCGTGCCATTGGAGGGGGACCAACGGGTAAATGGCCAGTTGGCCGGGACAATGCACGAGACATCCGCCACCGCGGTTTACCCAGCGGACCTCGATCTGGCGGTTGCGGACCAGGCCGCTTTGCATGGCGATTTCGGCGGGCGAGCCGCCCCGGCCGACGGTGATGATGGCCGGATGTTCGCAAAGCAGCAGGATGATCTGCCCGTCGTCGCGGTCGCGGCACTGCACTATCAGCCGCCGCTGGAGCTCCATGCCCGGTCGAAGTCGATCTGGCCCAGCAGAAGGCCTCCAGCGCGGGCGATGGCGATTCGACCTGGGGCGGGCGCGAGGGCATCGTCTTTGGGAGCTTGAGTTTGCCGGACGGAAACGGTAAAAGGGGGATATTGTGCTGGAGGCGGGCGGAGGTCAAGCCAAACCGCGCCAATTAGTCTGTAAACCCTGACGCATGCTTTTCGACGCCGACGCCGCCATTGAGCAAACCCGCGAAGAAAAAGGGTTCGGCCGCGGCCGATCCAAACGACAAGGTCATCTCGCAGAACCGCAAGGCCCGGCACAAGTACACCGTGCTCGACACGTTGGAGTGCGGCATCGTGCTGGTGGGCAGCGAGGTGAAGAGCCTGCGCACGGCCAGGTGTCGCTGGACGAGGCCTACGCGCGGGTCAAGGACGACGAGGTGTGGCTGGTCGGCTGCGACATCGCCGAGTATCTCGAGGCCAGCCGCTTCAACCACAATCCCCGCCGGCCCCGCAAACTGCTGATGCACCGGCGGGAGGTCAAGCGGTTCGCCCATCGGGCCTTTGAAAAAGGGCTGACGCTGGTGCCGTTGGAAATGCACTTCAAGCGGGGGTTGGCCAAGGTCGTGCTGGGCATCTGCCGCGGCAAGCAGCAGCACGATAAACGCGAGGCGATGAAGAAGGCCCAGGCCAAACGCGACATGGCGCGGCAAATGCTGCGGCGAAAATGAATGGGCGTTCGAACCGACCGGCCCGCAGCCGCGTAGAAATCACGGAACGCGCAACTGTGTGATACTATTGAGTTGGCCGTGAGAAACCCACCGACCTGCAGCCGCGTCGGAATCACCGGAGACGGCTACCATCTGTTGTGATAATATTGAGTCCTCCTGCCGAGCACGGGTCACCACTAGAGTTATCCATGCCCCCTCCGATGCTGCACCTGAAGGACCTCAAAAAGTCATTCCGTCAGCCCGACGGCACCGAGCTGCCGGTGCTGGACATCCCCGAGTTCCGCGTGGCGGCGGGCGAGCAGATGGTGCTGGTCGGGCGGAGCGGCTGCGGCAAGACCACGCTCCTGCACGTCATCGCCGGCATCAGCCGGCCGGATTCGGGCAAGGTGCGGATCGACGACTGGGACATCACGCTGATGCCCGAGGCCGAGTGCGACCGTTTTCGGGCGGAGCGGATCGGCTACGTGTTCCAGACTTTCAATTTGCTGGCGGGCTTCACGGCGTTGGAGAACGTGCTGTTGGCGATGCGATTTGCCGGGGCCGGCCCGACAAACATCGGCCCGGCACCTGTTGAACCGCGTCGGGCTGAGCCATCGCACGACCCATCGGCCGGCACAGCTCTCGGTGGGCGAGCAGCAGCGGGTGGCGGTCGCCCGGGCGTTGGCCAACAAGCCCCAATTGTTGCTGGCCGACGAGCCGACGGCCAACGTTGACGCCGGCCATCAGCAGCAGATACTCGACTTGATCCGCGAGACCTCCAAGGAGGAGGAGGTGGCCCTGGTG
>CAWDKY010000033.1:0-131023 GCA_963802945.1 uncultured delta proteobacterium | reverse complement strand
TTTGATGGACGCCCGATGGATAATGGAAGGGCTGGCAGACCCGCGGCCGGGAACCGTGCGGGAGTACTCATCTGACCGGCACCGATGTTGCCGTACGGGTAGCGATGTTGGAGATAGGAGGTTGTGATGTGCTAATGATGTTCCTCACCTTAAAGCCTTTTAGGAGCGTAAGCTTGGTATTTGTGATCTAAAGCAGATAGAAATCGTGGGAAAGGCTATCGAGGAAGTGCGTTTGAAAAAACCCTTTAAAATTACGAAACCTGGGATTTCCAGAGTTCTCAGTTTCGTATCGGGTCATTTCTTTTATAAAATCATCCGAAAGATGCCGATCCTGGAAAAGAAAAAATGTATTAAGTGCGGCGACTGTTTTAACATTTGCCCGGCAGGGGCCATTGAATGGCAGGCTAAGCAATACCCTGTATTTATAAGAGAAAGGTGTATTAGTTGCCTTTGTTGTTCGGAATGTTGCACCCAGCAGACAATCGGAATTAAATCAGCAGGATTAAGGGGACTTACCTGGGGTAATCCGGAAGGAGTTATTAAATAGTGAAGGGCAATCCTTAAAATCAAGACCCAGAATCGTAGTCTGGCTTGGAATGACTTTTGGTGAGATTAGGAGCTGTAAAAGAATAACCCGTACAATATATTTTTAAAAATATTTCTAAAGATCATTCAGGTGGTCCCCAAAAATTGGACCATGGAATAAGTTCTGAGTTAGCCCAAAGCAAGGAGGCGGCCATAGCCAAAAAAAGGAGATGATACTTCATTAAATAAGGAGGACTGAAATAACATGGCACAAGTCAAATCCGGGCATTCCGGAGAAGTCAAACTCGGCAGGGCTTTCGGCCTGGGTGGAGGAATAGCCCTTGTCGTGGGCAGTATCATCGGCATGGGTATATTTGCACTGCTTGCCCCGATTACTGCCAATGCGGGCAACGCCATGTGGCTGGCGTTCACGATTGCAATCATTATCTCTGCCGTAGGGGTGATTCCGATAATCCAAGGGGCTAGTGCCATACCGCGAGCGGGTTTGGCCTACCTCGTTACCAGCCGACTTTCCAATCCATATTGGGGAAGCATTACCTCATTATGGGCCATTGTTGGCGGGGCGTGCTCGACATGCTTTGTTTGCATCGGCTTCGCCGGCAATGTGGCAGCTTACTGGGCTTGGGGCATCGATAAGGCATTAGAAATTAAGATTCTGTCGCTCATAATCCCCATCCTGTTTATGGGGCTTTACCTTTTTAAGCTTCAACTTGCCAACTGGGTGCAAATAATCATGGTCATCCTCAAGGTTCTCGCCCTCATTCTATTTGTCGCAGCCGGCCTATTCGTAGTCACCCACCCAATCCAACTATCTTTCTTCTCCCCTAAAGGTATAAGCGGAATGGTGCTGGCCGTGGTCCTGTGTTATAGCGCCTGCATGGGCTTCCAGGTTATTGCCGAAATGGGCGAGGAAATGAAAAACCCGAAACGGAACATACCGCTGGCCATGATCATTGGTGGAATAATCGTGTTGGTTATCTATATTTTTGTCGGGGTAGTCTTCACAGCTTCAATGCCATATAACTATGAAGCCTTAATGAAAATGAAAGCCCCTCTCCTGGACTCGGCCAGGACATTTTTGCCCGAGGGATTGGTAGCCTTCCTTGGTTTCGGAGCGTTTTTTGCAGCGTTGACCGCCCTCAATGCTGGCGCAATAGCGTTACCGCGTGAAATATTGTCTCAGGCGCGCGATGACCTGCTGCCTTCAGGTATCGGTAAGGTCAGCCCAAGGACACTAACGCCTTTGCGCGCCATCGGTCTTTACTTCTTAATTGTATTTATTTTGCTTTGTCTTCAATTTATAAATATAGATCTAGATTTCTATGGCGTCATGGCTGCAGTTGGCATCCTTCTCATGACCGTTATAGGCGCATTTGCAGTTATCAACCTGCCCACCAGGTACCTTGCAGAATACAATAGGGCCTACATCCGGATCCCCAGGACCTGGCTTATTATCCTGGCCATAATTACTGCCGTCACAAGCCTTCCGTTTGTCGTGCTAGTGATGCTGGACTATAAGAATACGGCCTTGATACTTGGGCTCCTGATCGGGCTCACCCTACTCTTTACCATCTATTATTTCCTGCGAGTGAATTGGCTGAAAAAAAAGGGAGTTAACTGGAAAGAACGGACGAGGGAGATAACGGGACACGAAGAATAGAAATTCGAAATTGGCAGGCTCTCGATGGCCAGGCTCTAAAATCCATCTTGACCATAAGCCGCAACAAGCTTGACACCTACTCTACTCCAGAGGGCTTCGTCAAAAAGAAAATCAGGATGACCTCAATCCTTATCCATCTATTGAAATGACGTTTTGAGCCAGCTCATTTTTTTGTTGGAATGGTTGAGTAAGTTCATATAGTAATCAGCAAGTTAAATACTTGCTTAAGCAAAAAACCGGTAAAGACAAATTTTCAAGGAATTTAGAATAGTTCTTCCTGAAATTTTTCGTAATGCTTTTCTGGGAAAACACAAGACTTCATCGATAATCGTTAGCTAAAGGCTGTCAGAGCTATAAATCTTGACATGGTTCCGATAAAAATAATATGTTTTCAAATATCGGAGTTTTTTTTGCCTTGGACCCTTTAAAGAGGTTATCTGACGAAGATTCGAAGAATCCCATTTCTCAGTTGAGTAGTGAGGTTTTTTTATTTTGGATAATTTTATCGTGGAGAGGGAAAGATGAACAAAAAAAGAGAAACAGATACCGAGTTCATTGTAGTGGGCTCTGGACCGGGTGGAGCTACAGTTGCCAAAGAATTGACTTTGAGAAAAAAGAAGGTGCTCATTTTAGAGTGGGGGGATAATGATCCTTTAACAGGCAGTTTCTGGTACGGGGCCAAGACTTTACTTTTTCCGGGTAAGAGTATGCTTTTAACCAGACAGTTACTGGGAGTGGTGAGGGGCATCACAACAGGAGGAAGCACCGTTTATTACTATGCAACGTGTTTTCCTGTGCCCTTCGAGATGCTCGAGCGCCACGGTATTGACCTAACCAGGGAAGCGGAAGAAATCCGAAATGAACTCCCGGTAGCACCGCTTAAAGACGAAATCATAGGCCCGATGTCGAGACGGATTATGGAGAGCGCTCAGGATCTTGGTTATAACTGGCGTAAGCTAGATAAATTTATGTACCAAGACCGCTGGAATCCGAATTTTCCCTTTGGCCATTTTGGAGATCCATACGGTGTGAAATGGAGCGCAAGAATGTACATAGACGAGGCCCTCGCCCATGGTGGAGTGCTGATCGAGAGGGCTAAAGTCACGAAGGTGATTTTTGAAGGAAAAAGTGCTATTGGCGTTGAATATAGAAAAAAGGGAAAGATTTTTAAGGTTTTTGCCCCGACTATAGTAATATCTGCCGGAGGTATTGGTTCGCCTGTTATCCTGCGAGCCAGCGGTATCAAAGGAGCGGGTTATAATTTCTTTTTCGACCCGCTGATCGGCGTCCGGGGATCTATAAAAGACTTGGAGGTCCCATTAAGTGAAATCCCGATGTCATGTGGGATTCACCTGGAAGATGAAGGCTACATGATGACCGACATGTCCCATCCCTTTGCTATATCGGCAGCATTGGCAGCCGTTGCCTTCAGACCGGATAAGGTTTTTTCACGGGAAAAAACACTCCAGATCATGATTAAAGCCAAAGATGAGCTGGGAGGCAGTATAACGGACAGTGGAGGTGTTAGGAAGATCCTGAATAAAAAAGAAAAGCAGAAACTTCATAGAGGATATGAACGAGCCAAAGAGATATTGAAAAATGCGGGAGCGAAAGGGATATTTAAAACAAGTTACCTGGCTTCCCATCCAGGAGGTTCCGCGAAAATCGGAGATATTGTCGATTCGAATCTGAAAACCAAGTATGATAACCTTTATGTTTGCGATTGTTCCGTTATACCGGAAGCATGGGGATTGCCACCAACAAATACCATCATCGGGCTGGGTAAGCGACTCTCCAAGCATCTGGTTGGAGAGAAAAAAGACTGATTATTGGCCAAACTTTTTATCAATTATGCGAAATTAATCGGGAGATACTTTACTATTTCTTAGCCAAAATAGAATTTATTTGAAATAGAGTCCCCGCTTTTCATACAATTCTTCTTTATACTTGGCAGTATCCTATAAACCAAAAAATGGAAGAGTTCAAAGGGTAATTTAGGGAAAACACATCTAAAAGAATGATCCCATTTGAAGCATAAATCCCATTATTTGCTAATCCCAAAAATATGTATAATATGACCCATACCAAGGCCAGATCAGTAAGGTAACCCGTCTTTCAGCATCGCTGGTAGCCAACCCTACCAAATTGACCGATGCCACGCTTACCGACGCATAAGAGAAACTAATAGTATGATGCCTAGTAGGATAACCATTAAATATGAATGAAGGATAATCCCCATATGATGAATCTCGGGAATAAGGCACTGAAATTACCTTTGTTTGAAAAGTACGGTGGGCTTGAAAAGCATGTACCCTGGGTGTCTTTAGCCACCTTGCCTACACCTGTTGCCAAAATGGATAATTTGGGAAAATTTATTGGTCACGACAATCTCTGGATCAAGTGCGACGACAGGTCGTCCGACATCTATGGTGGTAACAAAGTACGTAAATTGGAATTCATACTGGCTGATGCCCTGCGTCGAGGTAGTAAATGGGTCATCACATACGGAGGAATCGGCACTAATCACGGACTGGCCACCACCATCCAAGCCCGACGGCTGGGCCTGAAGACGTCACTGGTGCTCATCCGCCAGCCGTTGACAGACCACGTGCAGGAGAACCTTCTCCTCGATCACTATTTCGGGGCAAAGATCCATTTTGCACCGACTAACATTAAAGGAGGCCTGCAAACAGCCGGTATTTACTTGAGGCATGGGAAGGTGTATTTCATACCTCCCGGAGGCTCATCGACGTTAGGAAGCCTCGGCTATGTCAATGCAGCGCTTGAGCTAAAGAAGCAAATAGACGATGGAATACTGCCCGAGCCGGAATATATCTTTTGCGCCCTTGGTTCCAAGGGAACGTTGGCTGGACTTATGCTGGGTACGAGGTTGTCGGGTATGAAGACCAAGGTGGTCGGAGTGCGCGTAGCCATGGAATGGGTCACAGATCCGCATAAAACCATACGCCTGGCTAATCGCATGGTGTCCCTCATGAGGAAGTATGACAAGAACGTGGCCCCGCTCAAATTCACGATGGATGACATACTGGTCACTCATGATTTTTTTGGAGCGGAATACGGGGCCATCACCCGGGAAGGGGAGGAGGCGCTGGGCTTGGTGGGGCAGACCGAAGGCATCAAGTTGGACCTCACTTATACGGCTAAAACGATGGCGGCCATGCTCGATTTCATAAAAAGGCACCCGGAAGTGAGTAGCGCCCCTGTTCTGTTCTGGAATACGTATAACGGTGTGGATTTCACAGAGGTTATCAGGAAAAACAATGATCACACAAGGCTGCCAGGAACGCTACAATGGTGTTTTCAGGAGAACCTTATACTTTATCTGAAGGAACCTGCAAATTAATCCCTTAACAGGATGCGGAAAAACTCTTTTTTACAGGTTGCTCAAAAAGGTTCAGATACAAGGCGTCCCGAAATCCCGTGGAATGAGGCGTACATAGAAGTACGTCGCAATAAGCCTGCCCCCCCGAAAGGCGGGGAGGAATGAGGGCAATCCCGCCGTTGGCGGGATAGACGGGCCTTTTTGTTCGCCCCACACCTCGTCTCACTCCCACCCCTTCGGGGTAGTACCCGGTTTCAGCAACCTGTTAATTAATGAGGAAAAGTAAGTGGCTGAATGGATGAAAATGATTGATCGATTGGGCCCACAAAAAGTTGAGGTAGTCCCCAAAAATTGGACAATGTGGTAAGCTCTGAGTTAGCCCAAGGAAAGGAGCGCTGACACCTCAAGTTCAAGGCCGGGATAGTCCAACCAGTTCTCCCATATTTCAATCAGTAATCGCTAATTTTCGGAGCGATGGCTTTAGAATAGTTGTAGGTGTAAGCTGCAAGAAGAATTTTCTTGACACTGCCCGTCAACCCAACTACTGGTCAGGACATCTAATTTATTATTTAGGTGGAATTTTTTGGGGGGTTCATGGTCCGGCCTGGAAAAATGATTGTTGTGAATGCAGGCAGAAACAAGTATCAAATCGATCGCACCTTTTAGAGATTGATATCTCATTAATTTATCATGCCAAGATAAAAGACCTTTCCCTCCGGTTTTCGCACTTTTGGTCAATATTATTTTACAAATGCCCCTATTTTCTGGTACATTCCGAGAGAACCACTTGATTACATTTTCATTCCAGGGAGGGAAATACACGGAACCAACAGGCTCCGCAAGCCTTAGGAGGAATAATGAACTTCACACAAATCGCTTACGAAAAGCGTGGCTCCGTGACGATCATCCGATTCAACCGGCCGGAGGTGCTCAACTGCATTGGGCCGACGACGCATCGGGAATTGATCCAGGCCTGGACGCAATTTCGCGATGACGATGAAGCGAAGGTGGTCGTTATTACCGGCACAGGCGAAAAGGCTTTCTGTGCAGGAGGCGATCTCAAGTCCGAGGAAGACTTGGTGCCCATGACACCCGCGGAGATCGCCGCCCACAACCGGGGCGAGCGCCCGGGGATACTCGGTCCCAGCCGTTGGACGGAGATCTACAAGCCCATCATCGCTGCCGTCAATGGAGTCGCCTATGCCGGGGGACTGGAGTGGGCCTGCTTTGCCGATATCCGAATCGCCGAGCAGCACGCGTCATTTGGAGTGACCTGTCGGCGCTGGAATATCGGATTGGCGGACGGTGGCACCCAACGCCTGCCCCGGATAATCGGGATGGGCCGGGCCATGGAACTCATTATCACGGGCCGGGTGATCGATGCCCAGGAGGCCGAACGAATCGGCCTGGTTAATGAAGTGGTCCCCAAAGGCAAGTCGCTCGAACGGGCTCTTGAGCTCGCTGAGACCATTTGCAGACTTCCGCAGCCGGCGATCCTGACGGACAAGGAAGCTGCCGTCCGTGGGTTCGGGCTTCCCATTTCCGAGGGACTTCGAATCGAAGCCGAGTGCTTCAACCGTTCCATTCACGATCCTGCCACGCTTGAGGGGCTACGCCAGTTCACGGAGCGGGACCATCCGGACCGGCGCCGCGATCAGCCGGCGCAGACACCAGGTTTAATAAGGGATGAGGGGCCGGGAAAAGGCCTTGACTAACCACAGAGTGTTGAAAAAGGATCAAGTCTGCTATTGACTTTTGTTCTAATCTTATAGGAAAAACCATGAAAAAAATTATTCTGGCACCTCTGCTTTCGGCCTTGGTCTTGCCCGGACTCGGTCAGGTGGTGAACCGACAGTTTCGAAAAGCAGGTTTGTTGATGGCTGCGGTATCGTTGTTGTTTTTGGCCCTTTTTTTCAAGGTGCTCTACGACCTCAACAAGGTCTTGCTGTCCCTGCCTTTGGAGACCTTTGAAAAAGATCCCCATCCCCTTTCCACTGTGGCTCAAGCCCTGTCTCAGCAGGATAATGGTTTATTAAAGGTTTTGATATTGCTCTTGACCGGCGTCTGGGCTTATGGGGTATGGGATGCCTTTTCGGCGGCCAGAAAGGCCGGCCAGGGGCAAGCCTGATGCGTCAGTTTTTGGTAGATGAAATTCCTCTTCGGCAAATGGAGGCCATTAAGGATTATTTAAAGGGAAAAGCCATTGTTTCCGGACTGGAAAGAATATTTTGGTTGGAAATCCCGGAAGACCTGCTTTCACCGCTCCAAATGAAACATAAAGGTTGCGGCCCTCATTACCTGGCGGTTGAATTGGGTCAAGACTTTTTAAAATTCGAGTTTCTGGTCCGCAGCCGCAAACGGCTTCGCTGCGACTGCGTTCAGTACGTTACGCCGGCGCAGGAAACCTTTCTCTTGAACTTTGCCCGCACTCTTATTCAGGCCCTTGATTTAAAGGCTTGAATTGAACATTTTTTAAAACTCTCTTTATTACCTGTTGCCTCGTTCCTATGTCTGATTATTTCTGGACCCACTGCCCGTCTTCTTTTTGAATCCACCAGCCACGCTCCGCGTGGCTTTGCCATTTGGCTGCAACGATGCGTTTCACAAGCCCACTAAAAACATGGCCCCAAAAATTAACGATTACGGATGGAAATATGGGAGAGATGGTTGGAAGTACTCCGGCCTTGAACTTGAGGTGTCATCGCTCCTTTTTTGGCCATCGCCGCTTCTTTTGAGCTAACTCATAGATTATCACATTGTCCCATTTTTGGGGACCACCTCACTTATTGATGATGCATCAGGGGGGAACCTGTAAAGTTAATTTCTCACCAGGCTGAGATAGTGAAGGATAATTAGCCCGTACTTTTAAAAACTGAAGCACGAGTCTTTATAAAGTCCACTAAAAAAATCAAGATTGATAAAGAACCCAGAATCGCAGGGACAATATATACTTCCTTGTAATTTAAGCCCTTCCACCAGCAACCAAATACCGGGGAACCCAACCATGCGCCGAACCAGCCGATGATGACCTTTGATATATATGACAACCATCCCGGCATAATGTAGAATTTAAAGACGAAGTGGAGTATCCCGGCAACTATAATACTAATAACCAATAAAATGATGAAACAGATGAAATCCATACCAATCATTTTAACCTTCCTTTCATTGTCCCCCCCCGGCTTTCACCCCAAGAGCATTGGAATTATTTTCCCTTTAGGTTATGTCCAGAACAAAATTGTTAATAACTACCTTCCCAATAAAAAACCCCACCTCTCTCTTGAGAAATGGGGTCTAATAATCTTCCATCGACACTCCCTTGGTAAAAGGTTGTCAAAAAGAAAACCGAATTAATTTACTATGGAATTCATACACGTTCTATTCCCAAAAAGTCAATGAAATTTGACTCGTTTCGTTGATTATTTGGACTCTTCAGTTTTTTCAAAAATGGAATTTTGAAGACTTCAGAAAAAAGTTGCGAAGAGAATTAGGGCTAGGCTTTGAAATATCTTCTTTTCATAACCCTGCTTCTTTTATCGCCATTTTAATTATAACATTAAGAAATTCCCATTAAGCAAGTCACTTCTTAATATAGTTTCTGGCAGGGGATTCCTGCCTTTTCAAAGGCGACCCGCAATTCATCGCCTTTTTGCTGAAAGAACTTCTCGTCCATGGCCCATTCCATCCCGTATTTTTTATAGGCCCAGTCGGCATAATGATAATTATATTTGTCAATCAGGGCATGGTCCACCTTTCCCTTCAGCAGATCAGCGAGTCTGTCAGCTCCTGGAAGCAGGGGGGCGACCATGACATAAGTCCTGATCCGCTCGGCATGAAAAATCCCCAAGGCCTTTAGGCGCTTTTCTGTCGGAGGAGCAGACGGTTCAAAGATCCTTCGCATCCTTTCATCAGCGGTGGTTATGGTGAACCCGACCTCATTGTCCGTGGCACTTTTCAATATCTCAATGTCCCGCAGGACCAGTGGGGATTTGGTCTGAACCACAATCGGCCAGCCGTTCTCCACCAGGATTTCAAGACATCTCCTGGTGAGCCTATACTTCTCTTCGAGAGGTTGATAGGCATCACACACCCCGCTTATCCAGACGGTTCCTTTTTTCTTTTTCTTGACCTCCCGGGCTAAGAGTTCCACAGCATTGATTTTCACATCCACAAACTCCCCCCAGGGTTCATTGTGCCCGCATCCTAGATAGGCGTTCAAGGCGTAGTCATAGACCTGGGATTTCGAAAGGATGGCCTTAGCTTGGATTTCCTTAATGATCATGTTTTATTATACATCATAATGGGATATATTTCAGGGATAGCCTTTTGGGTGTTACCGTGGGACAACTGGAAGAGGGTTTAACCAGATTTTATGAGGATTTCAAAAATCTTCAACCATACAGAATTAGGGCCAGGAGACTTAGGCATCTTGATTTTCTTTTTGACGAAGTCCTCGGAAGAGGTTACTGTAGAAGCCACAGTATTAGGGCATTTATTCTCTTTGATTCGGGATATGGGATGTCTATGAAAATTCATATGCTGAACTTAAATAAACACCTTGCTTTTCCCTTCCATGAACTGAGCCTAATCGGCTGCTTTTTTCTTATCCAATACCTTTACGCTCAAAAAGGTGTGGTATTTGATTTTATACCCCTGGCCTGGTTCTGGCAGTACTTGGATATAGACCTGCTAAAGCATGACCTTATGCGCTCGCTATTCTATCTACACTCCCAGCCGCCTCTCTTCAATCTTTTTCTGGGTGTGGTGCTGAAGGCTGCGCCTTCTAATGTTTTTCAGGTTTTCCAGGCCATATTCCTTGTTCTCGGAATAGTTTTTACCCTGGGGCTTTACCGTTTTCTTGTCAATTTCAGGGTGTCCCCCACGCTCGCCGTGCTCTTCACCCTGGTGTTCATCGCTACGCCCCAGTTCGTGCTGTACGGGAACTGGCTGTTCTATACTTTCCCGGCCATGGTGCTACTACTGCTCGGCCTATTCTTTATCAAACGGTATTTGGATCGATCGAGTAAGATCTCGGCTTTTATTGGGTTTTTTCTTCTGGCCATGGTCTCCCTGACGGTTTCCATGTTCCCACTGGTCTGGTTCCTGGTAAACCTACTTTGCGTCTATCTCCTGGTGGAAAAAAAGGAACAAAAGGAGATCAAGAAGATAGCGCTGGTGCCCCTGATCCTCATCGTGGCGGTCTTACTTAAGAATGCAGTGGTGTTCGGTTCATTCAATTCAAGCTCATGGACTGGACTTAACCTGAATCGAATGACCCTCGTCAGTACTGCGCATAAGCGGGCCTGGATTGCCCAGGGCAGGCTGTCGCCACTGACCATAATGCCGGGATTTCAGCCGATAGATAAGTTCCCACCGGGGCTGATGACGCAAAAGCCGTGGGGCGTGCCGGCGCTTGATGCGCCGTATAAGTCCAGCGGGGAGCCAAACTACAACTATATCGGCTATATCGCTCTCTCCAGGCTGTACCTGCGCGAGTCGCTGGATGTCATAAGCTGGCGTCCCCAGGACTATCTGTTGAGCTGCGCCATGGCTTACAACATCTTTTGCCTGCCCTCTACTTACGGGCATCATGTTATCTTTTCCGCTAACCAGGAAAAAGTCGAAGACATTGAGGGCATTTTCAATGATGGCCTAATGTTTTTCCGAAAACTACAATTCTTTACCTACAGGATAGATTTTGGAGAAAAAACATTGCTCCAGTATGGACAACCGGCTGTCCGGTATGTGGATTTTGATTTTTATGTCACGCTTGTTTTCTTCCTTTATCCCGTGCTTATTCTGTGGGCGCTTTGGAAGGGGTTTTCTTTGGGCGGAAAAAGGGTTTTTGATAGGAACGAAAAGATCATGCTCTTACTCTTGGCGCTGAATATTTTGTGGGTCATGTTGGTGGGGAACATGATCGACATAGGCGAGAACAACCGTTACCGCAAAGTGATTGATCCCCTGGCCTGGGTTCTCCTGGCCGTGATGGCGCAAAAGGTGTGGGAAAAATTAAAACAGGTAGGCAAAGAGGGAAGTTAAGGACTTCAGGAATTGTTTAACTTGAGAGATTAGGGGATTAGGGTCAGGTTGAAATATTAATTTTTTCCCCAACCTCTTTTGTCGCTATTTTAATTGTAACATTCAGAATTTCCCAATAAAAAAATCTTTTTATGAATATGGTGAAGTTAGAATATCCTAACCAAAAACAAATAATTCAACACCTGCTCCCCAGGCCCCTCCTGATGGCTGCTCCATAGATAAGTTAAGTTTTCATGATTCCATATTGCTGTGAAATTTTCCCGTCCCCAATGTGTTGCAAATTATCCATGCTGGTTTCGACGCGGTTACGACCGCCTTCCTTCCCTCTATATAGGGCGGCGTCAGCCCGACGGATAATGCTGTTAATGTCTTTATCACTCGGGAGCAACTGAGTTATCCCTGCAGTGGCTGTGATTCGAATGGTTGAAACCCCTATATTAATATCGGTCGCGGATAGTGCCTTTAAGAATCGATCGCTGATCATGACAGCCTGGTCGATACTGGTATCAGGGAAAAAAATGATGAACTCCTCTCCCCCAAAGCGGCCGATAATTTCCACGGCTCGAAGATTTTTCCGCAACAACTCGGCTGTTCTACGCAGGACTTCATCGCCTACGCCGTGACCGTAGGTGTCATTGACTTTCTTAAAATGGTCGAGATCGATGATGCACAGTGATAAAGGGGTTTTCATCCGTCTGACTCGCTCTATTTCATGTTTAAAAAGCATTTCATATTCCCGTCGGTTATAAAGTCCGGTCAGGGGGTCCGTCGCAGCCAGTTCTTTGAGGACCTTTTCCAGCTTGAGGCGCTGATCCATTTCATTTTGTAATTCGAGATTTAATTTATCCGCCCTCTTCAAAGAGACATACTGTCTCCTCTGAATAATGGCCAGCCGGATTGTCGTTGCCGCACCGATCACCATCGGCAGCATAAGCAGAAAGAACAAGCCGACCAAATTTTCTTTCGTAGTGCCCATAACCCATCGCGTCACCATGGTAATCACTAGGCCATAAAGTCCTCCCAAAAGAGATAGGGAAAAGCGGATGGGAACAAACATCATCAAGCCGATGAGTTGAATCATTATGACGCCGACAATCCAGTTGACGATATCCGGTCGAAAGACAAAAAACAGCATAAATCCGGAAAACCCGGCGATGACAATCAGGGTAATAGGATAGCTGATTTTAAAAATGACCGTATTCGGCTTGATCTTGAAAAACGTTAGGAGCAGCATGACGACTATAATGACACGGTAGGCCAACAGATAGTAAAATGGCTTTGTTGGTCCAAGGGCCGCGTAGTCCGGGAGAGCAAAAAGTAACAATAACGCCCCCCAGATCAACAGAACAATCTTCAACTGCCTGGTTATGATGGGTTGGACATATTTTTGAAAAGATCGTTCCATTTCCGGGTCTAAAAACTCAGATGACCACCATGATATTTTATTTCCGGGGATATTTGTGTTCATAGGCGACTTTCCCACAATGCTAGGCCTCGTTTTCTATCTAAACACGCCTTGCATAGTTTTCTTTAAAAAATAGTTAACTATGATCAACCGTCATCCATTGCTGATACAGCAAACGAAAATAGGGCCAGAGCTTGAAATATTACTTTTTCATTACCCTGCCTCTTTTATCACCATTTTATGGTAGTACAATAAATATCCCAATAAATAAAAATCTTTTTATAAATATGTTTAGATGGGAGTATCCTACTCATGAAACTTATATTTCAAGACCCTAAAAATTTCTGCAGGGAACTTCAAATTTTTCAATCCAATTATATCCAGTGATTCTTGTAAGAAAGTTTTTGCGGTCTTTTGGTGGTCCCAACGGGGTTCGAACCCGTGTTACCGGCGTGAGAGGCCGGTGTCCTAGGCCACTAGACGATGGGACCATGAAAAGAGAGAAGTCAGGACTCAGCGGTCAGGCGTCAGAATCCAATAAAAACGTCTAAATTCTCCGCTTCCAGTCAGCCTTAAAAAGCTATTAAACTTTCAGGCCCCTGGGAGAGGCCAAGAAACAGAAATATTAAAATAATGAATATCGAATAACGAATAATGAATGTCGAAGTAAATTAGAATCCAATAACTTCATAATTCGGAATTCGATGTTCAAAATTCAATATTCATATTTTTGAACAAAAAAATGGCTGGGGGACAGGGATTCGAACCCCGATAGGTAGATCCAGAGTCTACAGTCTTGCCGTTAGACGATCCCCCAGTTGTTAAAGAGAGTAGGATTCGAGGATTCCAGGATTCAAGGGTTCGAGTGGTTTTACTTCCATGCCTTTCACTCCGCTCTGCGGTCTTTGACCCCTTGGCTCCTTGAATCCTTTAATTATTTTTTTTACTTCAGGCGCTTTAACTGAATTCCGCAACGAATGTTTTAAAGATAAGTAACGATAAAATAGGACTCAAAAAAAATCAAGATGTTTTATGAATAATATTTATGATGACCCCAAATAATCTTTACCCTCGAAAAACTGGATTCCGGCTGTATCCCGCACTTGATGCGGACCGGAATGACTCAAACTGAATTTTATTAATTCATAATTGGGTTTTTATATAATTCAAGGCTAGATTCAAACGCTTCAGAGTTCTTTCTTTGCCCATGGCCTCCATAACCTCAAAAAGACCGGGGCTGGCCGTCTTGCCGGTTAGGGCCAATCGCAGGGGCTGAGCTATTTGTTTCATGGTTGAGCCGGTTTGAATTATCAACTCTCCGAAGGTTGTCTCCAGGGTGCTGTGGTCCCAGGTAGAAAGGCTTGAAAGGGGTCCTGATAAAGCTTCCAATAAGGGAACGACCTGAGGGGAAAAGAATTTTTTTACTGCCTCGGTCTGATAGCTCACTTCCTCCTGAAAATAAAATTCGGCAGCGTCAGCCATTTCCTTCAGGGTCTTGGACCGCATTTTTAGGGTGGCCGTGCATTTGGCCACATAGTCCAAATCCGGGTTAGGAAATCCTTTTTTTTGGAGAAAAGGGACCAGCAGGTGGGCCAGTTCCTGATCGGCGGACGTCTTGATATAATGGCTGTTGAGCCAGAGCAATTTTTCCTGGTTGAAGACCCCGGCTGATTTTCCTACCTGGTCAAGAGAAAATTTTTGGATCATCTCTTCTCGGCTGAATATCTCCTCATCCCCATGGGCCCAGCCCAGGCGAACCAGATAATTGACCAAGGCCTGGGGCAGGTAGCCCATTTCTTGATAGTCCATGACCGATGTGGCACCATGCCGTTTGCTGAGCCGTGTCTTGTCCGTGCCCAGGATCATGGGGACATGGGCAAAAAAGGGCAGTGGCCGTCCCAGGGCCTGATAGATCTGGATTTGACGGGGGGTGTTGTTGATATGATCGTCTCCCCGAATGATGTGGGTGATTTCCATGGTGATATCATCCACGACCACGGCCAGATGGTAAGTGGGGGAGCCGTCACTGCGGGCCAGGATGAGATCGTCCAGTTCCTCATTGGGAAAGACAATCGGACCCCGGATCAAATCATCAAAACCGGTCGTCCCGGTTTGAGGATTCTTCAGGCGGACAACGGCCTTGGGTCCAGGCCCCAAACTTTTTTCCCGGCAGGTCCCGTCGTATTTGGGTTTCCGGCCTTCGGCCCGGGCTGTTTCCCTTTTCTTTTCCAGAAGTTCCGGCGAACAATGACAATAGTAGGCCTTTCCCTGGGACAAAAGGTCCGAAATAAATTGCCGATAGATTTCATTACGTTGAGACTGAAAAAAAGGACCTTCATCCCAATCGAGTCCCAGCCATTCCAGGCTTTCCAAAATGGCCTTGGTAGCATCATCTGTAGAGCGCACCTGATCGGTATCTTCTATGCGCAGCACAAAGACACCGCCTTGCTGCCGGGCAAAAAGCCAATTGAAAAGGGCGGTTCTGGCCCCGCCGATATGCAGATATCCTGTCGGGCTGGGGGAAAGCGGGTTCGTATTTTGACCATGGCCGGGTATCTATCATAATTCCTTGACAAAGGCAACCTAAAGGCGGGCGGTGTCCTAATTTGCTATGAAAAATAAAATCATAAACACGGGACACGCCTGGAAAGAAAACGGGTTAACCTTCACAGAAGTTATTCGTCAAGAATATGGTGAAAATAACTGTGTTATATCTGCCGGTTTTGTTAAAGGAAAGAATAAGCCAAAAGTTGATGTTATCTATCTTAAATTAGAAAAAAATGGCGTTGAACCTACCTTATTACTATTAAGACCAGATGAAGCCCAAGCCCTTACCTGGGTCTCATCTGGTGTTGTTTGGTCATTCCTTATGAATAAAATGGTTGATGATGGGGGCTAAGTTTTAATAATTATGGTTTATCTTTTCTTAGGATTGGTAGGTATCTCAAGTTTCCATTTTCCTCCTTTTTCTGGAGTAGGAGGAGCAATCTCCTTATTGTCTAATGTTGTCCTTTGGGTGCTGTGAATGTCTTTGTAAATTCCCGACATTGGAGCTTTCTCGCCTGGTTTTATTATTGGTGCTTTTACTTTCATGATTTTTATTCTCCCTTCTTGTGGTTTAATTAGCCCCCCAAAAACTTTAATATGATTCCATGAGGTCACGAACTGACCATATATGATCCGTAGTCCCGCCTCCATAGCAGGAGTAACCCTTATCGTACCATGCACTCTCACAAGGTTATAGTGGGCGAAATAAAGGGAAACGGCGGCCTTAAGATTCTCCAGCTTCTTACTAAAGGCGTTTGTTAATCGGGTAAAACGGCGTAACTGCATACGCATAATAAGGTTTGAGTTTTCTATATAAGACGTACAAATTTTGCTCCATTCAGGATTTCCAACGATATACTTTTTAGGGCGGAAACAACTCTTGGCGGACTGTATCTACCTGGGCCTTTTGGTTCAGCTTCATAGGATTTTACGATCTGCCCATAATCAATATCTGCACCAAAACTCGATTCCACCGCTTCGATATACGCCTTTAGCTTATCTGAACTTAACTGAACCCGATTAGTAAGACGAGCGGCTAAATCATCCATAAAAACTTGGGCGTTTAGAAGATCACGTTTTCCGACATGATAGCAGGGATCAATTTAGTATCTGAATCAAGGGCCACAAAGGTATAAAAATCCCCGACCTTAGCAGGATCATCATTCAATCCGACATGCCGTTGTTTTTTGCCCACAACTCCATATCTCGTCCACCTCGATATTCTACAGGTTAAGCCCCTCAGGTTGATCCATAATCTTTTCACAAGAATCTCCAACCCGAACGAGTAAGCGCATAAGGTATCTCGATGAACCTCTGTAAGCCGTTCCAAACTAGAGAAGCACCCTCCACAAGACCCCTAAAGGGATACTTTTCTAAAAGCTTATCCAATAAGATTTTATCTAACATTATTCTCCCCCTGCGTCTGCAATGGGGGAGTCAACTTTTTTTCTGGATAATTGGGAATATTAGGAATTTGTTCTTGTCTCTGGAGGTAGCTTTTTCTTTCCTTTGGTTCCGACTAGTGGGCCCCCGGTTTTCTTTTAAGTGGGGAGATATTTTCATTCCGGCATCTTTTGCGGCGTTTAGAAAAAACGCTATACATTTTCGCAAAGTATCCCCACTTGCGCCAGTCTTGGCCGAAACGTTCTTGTAATTCACGTAATGTAGCTCCTTGAAGATCAAAGCCATCCACAAACAGAAATGTATAGCTCGACACAATTATTTCCTTTAAAATTTTTTGTCGATCAATGCCTTCTGCCTTAACCAGTTGATTTAGCTTTTCTTCTGGTATTCCGTTTTTGGGAGAAATTAATCGTAAATATTCTAATGCGGCAATAAGTAATGATTGTAAAGACCCACCAATTGACCTCATCAAACTACGATCAATCCTATTTGGCATTCCAACTTTCATGCTGTCTATAAAATGTCGTAAGGTTTTATAAGGCAAATATGGTGGAAGCGCCTTTTTTATTTCTTCTTTTTCTTCCATATTCAGAACCTCCATTAAATTTATTTGCCTTAATTATAGCAATGCCAAATTAAATGTCAAGTAAAATCGTCATGCCAAAATTATTTTTTATTAGACGATTTTTGACAATGCTTTTTTGTCTGTATAAAATTAGCCTATCTTTTTTATAAAAGGAGGCTTTTCTTATGCGTGGTGATTTTGTTATTGTAAGAAGTTACGGTGAGTTACCTTTAATTAGGCGTATATGGGATGAGGACGAAAAAGGTGTTTATATTACCGACGATATTCATTTAAAATTATTATTAGATGGAAAAGATGCGCTTCAACCTATTGGATTTCCAAGGGAAGATGTTTTTAAATACGATCCCAAATTAGCGGCAAATATGGAAGATTTATATAAAAATGGACAGTGGGACTGGAATAAACTTGAACGACTAATGTAATCTGTTATAATTTGATTTATGAAACGATCATCAAAATTAAATCTAAGATCTTTAGAAAAGGCTATTCTCGACCTTCACGGCTGTAAGTCTAAGTGGGTTGAATCTATTCCTATTAAAGAAGATTACAAAGGAGAAACCGTATGGGAAGGGATCGTAGAGGTTTTTGATATTAAGGGCCATCCTACGGCAAAACGAGCTTATGCTTGGTCTCACAACATTGAAGGGTCAAAAAAAAGAAAATTCTATGCGGTACTTCACCAGGGAAAGGTGGATTTACCTGAAAAGGCGGTAAGGGCGGCAATTATTAGAGATTTCAATAAGCAAGGGTAAATTGTCCTTGACTACCATTATATGAAAATAGGCATTGGGTCAAAATATCACGACCAACAAGAGCATCAATGCCTTGAGATTCGAGTAATTCCATACAAACCACAGGGAGATTAGGGATTAAAAAGGGTGATTGATCCTTAGCAGCAACCGCTATAAAACAAATATCATATTGATAGGCATTGACAGGTTGCTTACCGGTGGAAGGAGTTACAACGGTAGTATTTCCTGTTGGAGTCAATTTTAAAGCCTGAACAACAGACGGATCAATACAGGTGATACTTGCTCCAGTATCTATTATTGCTTGTGCCGTGAAGAACTTAGGAACTTCTTCTCCTGCATCTTTAAGTGCCGTTCGGCGAGCAGCACTTACACCAATCCCCGCAGTTAATAATGCCCCACCCGGAGAAAGCTGTATAGTAAAATGGGGAATATTCTTAACTCCCCTTAAGCGGCTATCCTACAAGGCTTTATTGACCTTGAGATAAATTGTATTTGCTCAATACTATGAATCTGTTTCACCAAAAAAGGTTCTAATTTAAACCTCTTATCCTTCTTTGATAGCATCATCATAACTGGTGAAAGTATCAACAACCTCATCACCGTGAATGAGAACAAATTTTCCTTCATCTTTTTTTAATTCTGGCAATTTATTTTTATAGGTTTCTAATTCTTTTTCGAGGGCCATGGCTAAATCCTTTCTTTAAATAGAAAAGTAAGTTAAGGTTTCCATGGTTAACAAGTTATTCTAAAGTTTATATCAATTATTCTGTTTGTCAAGAGGAAATCCGTACCAGCCGAGTCAATTTCTGACTCGCTTCCAATGTGGAATAGTTTAATTAAAGATCATTCAATTTTTGAACGATCTTAGGAGGAATAGAGATTTATAGGCTAACTAATCAAATTAGGACACCGCCTAAAGGCGAATTTTCTTGACAAAAAGAAAACTTTTACTATAGTAAACAGTTTATTTTGCTAATGGTAAGAAACCCTTACCTTAAAGAAATGAAACCCATTAAAGTAGATACCATCCCGGCCGACGGGCTTTCCATTGATTTCCTTTTGGAACATACCTGGCTAAAGGAGATCTCGAAAGAAAGGCCCCTTGGATTTGTTCCCTACGGCCCATTGGAAGTCCAGGGGGAACTGACCAAGACTGGGCAAGGTATTCTATTTCGAGGGAAGGTCAAGGGAAAACTCCAGCTTCAATGCAGTCGATGTCTGGAGCCCTATCTGAAAACTCTGGAAGTGCCGGTTGGATCGGAATGGCGTCTGATTGCCTCCCCATCCAAATCTTCAGAGAAAGACAATGCCTTCCAAATCGAAGACCTGGAAACCGGCTTGATCAAAGAGGGGGTTCTGGATCTTTCGGAAAGGATTTTGGAAGAGGTTATCCTGACTATTCCCATACAACCCTTATGCCGGGAGTCTTGTCTTGGCCTCTGCCCGATTTGCGGGGAGAACAGGAATATAAACCCATGCCAATGCAAATTCAAAGAAGAGGGCAGGCCTTTTTCAGTCTTAAAAAATTTTAAATTCGATAAAAAATTCAAATAGAAAAAAGTGTGTATAGTAATTATTAACAGTATGACTAAAAACTTTATTTTACAGGTTGCTCAAAAAGGTTCAGATACAAGGCGCCAGAAATCCCGAGGAATGAGGCGTATATAGAAGTACGTCGCAATGACGAGGGATGATAGGAACGCAGTAGATGGGCCTTTTTCGGCAACCTGATAATCCTTTTGGAGGAAAAACCAATGCCTTTACCTAAGAGAAGACACTCCAGAGCGCGTGGGGGAAAGCGAAGGGCTCACGACGCCCTGACAGCCCCATCGGTCTCCCGTTGTCCCAAATGTCATGAACCTAAACTGCCCCATTTTGCCTGTCCCTCCTGCGGGACCTATCGGGGGCGGCAGGTGACTATTCTTGAGGAAGAAAAATCCTAACTCAAGCTATTGGATTTTTTATTCTTGAGACCCGATCCCCTATTTAATGTGGGGTTGATTAAATTCTTTTAATAGATACTGGATACTTGATACTGGATAAAAACAAAAAGCGATACTCGATTCTGGATAAAGTCATTTAAGCATCCAGTATCCAGGATCGGCAGTTTGATCCAGCATCGCTCCTTCGGAAGCGATTGATTTCGAGATTTAGGAAAGTTAGGGATAAATTCTTAAATGAAAGCCATTAAGATAGCCGTCGATGCCATGGGTGGAGACCGGGCGCCTGCTGCCGTGGTCAAAGGGGCGGTTCTGGCCACTAAGGACTTAGAGATGCCCTTGATCCTGGTAGGAAACCAGGATCTCATTTCCAGAGAACTGGCCGGGCTGTCCTTTAATCCGGGATTTGATTTCCGTTCATCACTGTACTGAGGTGGCCGGAATGGGGGAACCCCCTATTGATGTCATCCGGAGAAAAAAGGACGCCTCCATCCGGGTGGCCCTGGAATTGGTCAAGAAAGGACAGGCTCAGGGTGTGGTTAGCGCCGGGAATTCAGGGGCGACCATGGCCTTAGGGGTGGTCATCCTGGGAAAATTGCCCGGTGTGGAACGACCGGCCCTGGGGGCCGTTATTCCTTCCCATTATTCCTCGACTCTATTAATCGATGTGGGCGCCAACGTGGAGTGCACGGCGAGTCAACTGGTCCAATTTGCCATTATGGCCGAACCTCTGGCCAGATATATCATGAAACGATCCCATCCAAAAGTTGGGATTCTGAGCATCGGTGAGGAAGAGTCTAAAGGCAATGAACTGGTGCATCAAACAGCGGAAATCCTAAGAAAGACCCCATTGAATTTCATCGGTAATGTCGAAGGAGGGGATATCTTCAGCGGCAAGGTGGATGTTATCGTCTGTGACGGGTTTGTCGGCAATATCTGCCTGAAGTTGAGTGAAGGTCTAGCTGAAACCGTAAAGGTTATGCTGAAGGAAGAAATTCTTTCCGGTGCGGGTTCCAAGATAGGGTATTTATTTATGAGGTCAGCCTTTAAGCGTTTTTCCAAAAGGGTGGATTATGCCGAATACGGAGGGGTGCCGCTGTTAGGCGTCAACGGAGTGGTCGTGGTCAGCCATGGGGCTTCCAATGAGAAGGCTATTATGAATGCTATTCGGGTGGCCGGGCAGGCGGTACAAAACCGGATCAGCGAGCATGTCCTGGAAGGACTGCAGCAGTATGAAACTTTTTATCGCCAAACTAAACCGCATAGATTTTGGGATTCCATTAAGAGGAAGATAACAACCTAATACGTTGGCTGACTGCTGAAAGATCAAATAAAAGTGTTTAACTTCCAGCTTTGAGCTTTCTTGGAGAAAGCAAAACCGGAGTCGGACACATTTCAGCCGGGAAAATTATTTGTTGGGTGAGGGCAGTAGATGGATTATTTTCTTACCGAAGAACAGCAGATGATCAAAGAAATCGCCCAAAAGATAGCCGACGAAAAGATCAAGCCGGTCCGGGCCGAGTTGGATGAAAAAGAGGAATTTCCCAGGGAATTATTGAAGATGATCGCCCAATCCGATCTCTTCGGTGTTGGCATACCCCAGGAGTATGGAGGTTTCGGAGGAGGCTCTTTTGAAAATTGCCTGGCCGTGGAGGAATTGAGCCGGGGGTGTCTGGGGGTCTCTACCAGTTTTGCTGCCAGTGGTCTGGGGGCTTATCCGATCCTTTTATACGGGAGTGAAGAACAAAAGAAAAAATACCTTCCGGAGATTGCCGCCGGTCGAAAATTAGCGGCCTTTGCCCTGACTGAGTCAACGGCCGGAAGTGATGCCGGGGACATCATGACCACAGCCGAATTAAAAGGAAACGAATATGTCCTGAATGGAACCAAACAATGGATCACCAATGCCGGAGAAGCCGACATCTACTCGGTGATCGCTATCACCGATCGCAGCAAGGGACCTCGCGGAGCCAGCGTCTTTATTGTCGAAAAGGGGGATCCGGGTTTTGGGTTCGGCAAAAAGGAAAGCAAGATGGGCATCCGGGCTTCGGCCACCGGGGAACTGATATTCACCCAATGCCGTATCCCTAAAGAACGGATCATCGCCCAGGAAGGGATGGGATTCGTCGTGGCCATGAAGAAGTTTGATCAGTCTCTTACGGGAGTAGGGGCACAAGCGGTAGGACTGGCCCAGGGAGCCATGGAAGAGGCCGTTTCCTTCGCCCGGACCCGGATGCAGTTCGGGAAACCGATTATCACCTTTCAGGCGGTAGCACACATGCTGGCCGATATGGCCACCTTGACGGAAGCCGCTCGGGCCCTGGTTTACTGCGCGGCCCGCTTTGTGGACAGCGGGGCCAAAGATGTCTCCAAGGCTTCGGCCATGGCCAAGGTTTTTGCCAGTGATGCGGCCATGAAAGTGACCACCGATGCGGTCCAGATTTTTGGAGGGGCCGGCTATATGAGAGACTATCCGGTGGAAAAAATGATGCGTGACGCTAAAATCCTGCAAATCTATGAAGGGAACAATCAGGTTCAAAGAAATATCATCGGGCAGGAACTCAATAAAGAAGGGGGAAGGAAGAAAAGCACCAACTAATTTCGGATTTCGGAATGCGGATTGCGGAATGATGAATAGCTAATACTCCGAGATCAGAAATCCGAAATCCGAAATTGAACCATGCACATCATCGTCTGTATCAAACAGGTTCCGGATACTAAACAGGTTCGTCTGGATGAAAAGACCCATACCCTGATTCGAGAAGGAGTGGATAGCATTATCAATCCTTACGACATGTATGCCCTGGAGGAAGGACTGCGATTGAAGGATCGCTTAGGAGGAAAGGTGACCGTCTGTTCCATGGGGCCCCCTCAGGCCGAATCCTCTTTGCGGGAAGCCATCACTTATGGGGCCGATGAAGCGGTTTTGTTTTCCGATCGGGCTTTTGCCGGGGCCGATACCTGGGCGACTTCCTATACACTGGCCAAAGGGATTGAAAAAATCGGGCCCTTTGACCTGATCCTCTGCGGAAAGCAGGCCGTGGATGGAGACACGGCCCAGGTGGGACCAGGGATTGCAGAAAGGTTGTCCATCCCTTATGTAACCTGGGTGCGCAAGATTGAAGAGATACAGGACGGACGAATGCATGTTCAGCGCCTGATGGACGACGGCTATGATCGGATGGAACTGACTTTACCGGCCTTGCTTACTGTGGTAAAGGAAATCAACGAACCCCGGCTCCCTTCCCTGAAAGGGAAAATGAGGGCCAAGTCCCAGAAGATCGAAGTCTATGGTGCCAAGGAATTGAAGGCGGACTCCGAACGAGTGGGCATTCAAGGATCGGCTACCCAGGTGATCAAGGTTTTTCCACCGCCCAGACTTAAAGAAAGAGAATGGATTGAGGGAACGGTGGAAGAACAGGTGACTCAGTTGCTGGATAAGTTGACGAATCTTAAATTGATTGTTTGAAAACAGTTGATGATATAGATGCTGGATACTTAATACTGGATAAAAAAAGCGATACTCGATTCTGGATAAAGTCAATCAAGCATCAAGTATCCAGTATCGGCAGTTTGATCCAGCATCGCCTTTAAGAAAAATATGAGCCTTCAAACCCAAATTGATTTGGAAAAATGCACCGGCTGTGAAGTCTGTATCTCGGTCTGCCCTTTCAATGCCATTGAAGCCAAGGATGGCAAGGTCTCGGTCAATGACCAATGCACCTTGTGCGGGGCATGTGTGGACGATTGCCCGGTCAAGGCCATATTCGTTCCATTTTTGGAAAAAGGACAAAACCCTGAGGACTATTCCGGCGTCATGATTTTTGCTGAACAACGTCTCGGCAAAATTGCTGAAGTGACCTATGAGTTGCTGTCATAAGGGCCGCGAACTGGCTGACACTTTGAAAGTTTCCCTTTCAGCGGCTTTGATAGGAAAAGATATTTCAGCTTCCGCTGTCAGCCTGATTGAACATGGGGCCGATCGGGTGTATGTGGCCGATCATCCTTCTTTGGAAGGATTTACCGATGAACTCTATGGAGAATGCCTGACCCGGATCATCCGGACCTATCGGCCCGAAATCGTCCTGGCTGGTGCCACTTCCATAGGCCGATCCTTCATTCCCAAGGTGGCCACCCAAATTGGAACCGGACTGACGGCCGATTGTACGGAACTATCTATTGATACCGAACAACGCCTTCTGCTTCAGACCCGCCCGGCCTTTGGGGGAAACATTATGGCCACTATTATTTGTCCCCAAAAGCGGCCCCAAATGGCTACGGTTAGGTCTAAAGTTATGAAAAAAGGGGTACCCCAACCCGGTCGTTTTGGAGAGGTTATCCCGGTGGAAATGGATTGGTCCCAACTGGTTCAAAAAACCCGGTTGTTGGAGATTGTAGAAGAAATTACCGAGAAGGTGCGGCTGGCCGAGGCCGATGTGATTGTCACCGGAGGCAGGGGATTGCAGGAGGAAAAGAATTTTGCTCTGATCAGGGAATTGGCCGATATGCTAAATGCCGCAGTCGGGGCTTCCCGTGGGGCTGTGGATGCCGGCTGGATTTCTTACGCTCATCAGGTGGGGCAGACCGGAAAGACCGTGGCCCCGAAACTGTATATCGCTGTCGGGGTTTCCGGTGCGGTCCAGCATTTGGTCGGGATGCAGTCTTCGGATACCATCGTGGCCATTAATTCGGATCCTTATGCCCCTATCTTTGATGTGGCCTCCTATGGTATTGTGGGTGATCTTTTCGAGATCGTCCCAGAGATGACCAGGCAGTTGAAGGCCAGGATGGGAAATAACTGAAATTCAGATATTGGATGCAGGATACTGGATCAAACTGCCGATACTGGATACTTGATGCTTGATTGACTTTATCCAGAATCGAGTATCGCTTTTTGTTTTTATCCAGTATCGGGTTTTTTCTATCCAGCATCAAGAAACCGCTATTCATGATCTATAGGGAACGAAAAGGATTCCAACATGAATGAAGATCAAAGGGTTATCTTAATTACCGGCGCCTCTCGTGGCATCGGCCGGGCCATTGCTCTGCACCTGGCCGGGCCGGAGCGTTGTATTATTATTGAACCATTATGATCCCGATCCCGGGATGGCCGAACAGACCTTGCGGGATGTGGAGGCTAAAGGGGCCAAAGGGAAAATTTGTTATTTCAATGTGGCCGACAATAAGGAAGTTCAATCACACATCGATGGTTTGCAGAAGGAATGGGGCCGGATCGATGTTTTGATCAATAATGCCGGGATTACCCGTGATACCCTGCTGATGCGAATGAAAGAGGAAGATTGGGATCGGGTCATGGCCATCAATCTGAAAGGGGTTTTTAATTGCACCCAAGCGGTGATCCGGTCCATGGTCAAGAATAAATCGGGAAAGATCGTCAATATCGCTTCCGTGTCCGGGGTCATGGGTAATGCCGGCCAGGCCAATTATGCCGCTTCCAAGGCCGGGATCATAGGATTCACCAAATCAGTGGCCAAAGAGGTGGCTGCCCGGGGGATTCAGGTGAATGCCGTCGCCCCTGGATTTATTGATACCGAGATGACCGCTGTGCTTCCGGAACAGGTCCGTCAGGAATTTTTGCGCATGATCCCTATGGGCCGGAGCGGACAACCTGAAGAGGTAGCCGAATTGGTGGCCTTCCTGGTTTCAAAGGCCTCCAATTATATTACCGGCCAGGTCATCCATATCAGCGGCGGGATGTATATGTAAAAATAACACAATCAGAAGTCAGGAGTCAGAATTCAGAAGGAAAGGATTTTATTTTGACTGCTGCCTTCTGGATTCGGGCTTCTTTTTTCACTGGACAGATCGTTCATTGCAGTTTATGTATAATTTTCTAGAAACGACTGATAAAATATATGACCAAATATTGAAAACCATAAGGTTGCCAGACCAAGGCTGACAGCAAAACTTTAATAAAGAGCAAATAAGGAAAGGAAGGTAATTACCTATGAACATTGAAGAAAAAGTAAGGGCCATTATTTGTGAACAGTTGAGCGTTCCCGAAGAGGATGTGGTTACCAAGGCATCTTTTGTAGATGACCTGGGAGCCGATTCCTTGGACCTGGTGGAGATGATTATGGCCATGGAGGAGGCCTTTAATATTTCTATCGCCGATGAAGATGCCGAAAAGATCAAAACTGTTCAAGACGCTATTGATTATATTCATGCCCACACCCAATAATCAAAACGGAATCCTTTTTCTCCAGGAGGCAAGGTTTTGAAAAAAAGAGTTGTTGTGACGGGCTTGGGGCTGGTAACCCCTGTCGGGATCGGGGTGAAGGAAACCTGGGAAAATTTGTGCCAAGGCAAGTCGGGAATCGGACCGATTACCCGCTTTGATGCCAGCAAATTTCGCACCCGGATAGCCGGAGAAATTAAAGGGTTTAAGGTCGAGGATTTTGTCCCCCAGAAATTGATTAAACGGCTGGATGTCTTTGTTCATTACGCCCTGGCTGCGGCCCGGATGGCTATGGAACAGTCAGGGTTGAAGATAACCCCTGAGCTGGCACCGTTCGTAGGTGTAATGACCGGCTGCGGGTTGGGAGGACTCAAGACCATCGAAGATACCCATACCGCTCTTGCTTTCTCGCGGTCCGGATCGGATCAGCCCTTTTTTTATCCCCATGTTGATCGCCAATATGGCCCCGGGTCAGATTGCCATTGAATATGGGGCCAAAGGGCCTAATTTATCTATCGAGACCGCTTGTGCGGCGGGCAACCACGCTATCGGCGATTCGTTTAAACTGATTCAAAGAGGGGCGGCCAAGGCCATGATCTGCGGAGGGGTTGAGGCGGTGATCACCCCCCTAGCCGTGGGTGGATTTAATGCCATGCGGGCCCTTTCCACTCGGAACGAAGAACCGGAAAAGGCCTCCAGACCTTTTGATCGGGACAGGGATGGATTTGTCATAGCCGAAGGAAGCGGGATACTGATCCTGGAAGATCTGGAATTTGCCTTGGAGCGGGGTGCTCCGATTCTGGGTGAAATCGTGGGCTATGGATTGACCGGGGATGCCTATCATATGACTGCCCCTTCCCCCGATGGCGACGGGGCGATCCGTTGTATGCAGATGGCCTTGGATGATGCTGGGATGAAACCTGAGGAGGTCCAATACATCAATGCCCATGGGACCTCAACGGGTTTAAATGATGCGGCTGAGACCTTGGCCATCAAGGCCGTCTTTAAGGACCATGTCGCCAAACTGGCCGTCAGTTCAACCAAGTCCATGACCGGTCACCTGCTGGGAGGCGCCGGAGGGGTGGAATCGGTTTTTACCGTTATGACGATCTTGGAAGGTATTATCCCGCCGACGATCAATTTGGACAACCCGGATCCTGAATGCGATCTGGATTACGTGCCTAACCAGGCCCGAAAGGCCGAGGTGAATGTGGCCATGACCAATTCTTTCGGCTTTGGGGGAACTAATGCCGTGCTTGTCTTCAAGAAATATGCCTGAGAAAAAAAAGAAAATTGATCTGATGATCGGTGCCGATCATGCCGGCTTTGAACTAAAGGAACTCATCCGTGAGACCCTTTCGGCCAAGGGGCTTCGCCTTGAAGATGCAGGGACCTTCAGCAATGAATCTGTAGATTACCCAGATTTTGCCATCAAAGTGGCCCGGGCGGTCGCCAAGGGCCGGGCAAAATCCGGAATTCTGATCTGTGGGACCGGGATCGGCATGTCCATTACAGCTAATCGGTTGTCCGGGGTTCGGGCCGCACTTTGTAATGATCTCTATACGGTCAGGATGGCCAGGGCCCATAATAACGCTAATGTCCTGGCGATGGGGAGTCGGGTTGTAGGACCCGGGTTGGCCCAGGCTATTGTTCAGACATTTTTGGAAACCCCTTTTGAAAAAGGGCGGCATCTGAGAAGGGTCAAGAAAATGGAAGGTGGTTGTTTATGATCAGGGGGACCGGGAAACCCGGGATCAATTTAAAGGCTGTGGACCCTGAGGTGGCCAAGGCCTTACAGGGAGAATGGAAACGGCAAATCGAAAAATTAGAATTGATTGCCTCGGAAAACATTGCCAGCCGGGCGGTGTTAGAGGCCCAGGCCAGTGTCTTGACCAACAAATATGCCGAAGGGTATCCTGGAAAAAGATATTATGGGGGTTGTGAATTTGCGGATCAGGTGGAAAACCTGGCCATTCAACGGGCTTGTCAAATCTTCAAGACCGACCATGCCAACGTTCAACCCCACTCCGGTTCTCAAGCCAATATGGCAGTTTATTTTGCTGCCCTTAAACCCGGAGGAAAGATCCTCAGTATGGATCTGGCCCATGGAGGGCATTTGACCCATGGGAGTCCGGTCAGTTTTTCCGGAAGGTTCTATGAGATCCATTCATATGGTGTGGACCGTGAGACCCAGCAGATCGATTATCAGCAAGTCGCCGATCAGGCGCGGAGAACCCAGCCCAAATTAATTATTGCCGGGGCCAGTGCCTATCCCCGGGTCTTTGATTTTGAGGCCTTTGCCCGGATTGCCAAGGAAGTGGGGGCCTATTTAATGGTGGATATGGCCCATATCGCCGGATTGATAGGCGCCGATGTCCATCCTTCGCCAGTGCCTCATGCCGATTTTATTACCTCGACCACGCACAAGACTTTAAGAGGCCCTCGCGGCGGGTTAATCCTAGCTAAAGCTGAATACAAAAGGAAAATAGACTCACAGGTTTTCCCCGGTATCCAGGGCGGACCGATGATGCATACCATTGCCGCCAAAGCCGTGGCCTTTAAAGAGGCCCTGAGCCCGGGATTCAAGACCTATCAGGAGCAAGTGGTGCGCAACGCCCGCATCTTGGGCGACGAGTTGATGAAACAGGGCTTCAAATTGATCTCCAATGGAACCGACAATCATATGATCCTGATGGACGTCAGTTTTAGCGGATTGACCGGAGTGGAGGCCGAGAAAGCCCTAGACCTTGCCGGAATCACGGTTAATAAAAACAGCATTCCTTTTGAAAGCAAGAGCCCCCAAATCACCAGCGGGATTCGTCTGGGCACTCCGGCCTTAACCACACGGGGGATGAAAGAGGCGGAGATGATCAGGGTGGCTGATTACATTACCAAGGTTTTGAATCAGGTTGGGGACAAAGCTTTTCTAAAGCGTATTCGGAAAGAGGTCCGGGAGTTTGCCCGTGAGTTCCCCTTATTCCCCCGAATCGTTTAGGACGAAAATAAAAATCAAGAAGCCGGAATTCAGGACAAAACCCTTGATCGCTTGATTCTAAAGTTTGTTTTTAAGCTTTGTAGCGCCTGCCACAAGCAGACATGAGGGTTAGTACGACGATGATGACTCAGCGGCCTCCCTGGCCGGTTTATTTTATGGATATTGCCGAGCTGGTATCTCGCCGTTCGACCTGCCTGCGGCGCAGCGTTGGTGCTGTGGCCGTAAAAGACAAAAGGATACTGGCCACCGGATATAACGGGGCGCCCTCCGGTATCCCCCATTGTCTAGACGTGGGGTGCCTGAGGGAACAGGGAGGGATTCCGTCCGGAGAACGGCATGAGTTATGCCGGGGCATTCATGCCGAACAGAATGTGATTATTCAGGCTGCCTATCACGGCGTGTCCATTGAAGGGGCGATCCTGTACTGCACCAACCTCCCCTGCATCATCTGCTCCAAGATGCTGATCAACGCCGGAATACGGGAAATAATATATCGGGAAGGATATGCCGACGCCCTGTCTGAAGAATTGTTAAAGGCCGCCCAGGTTCCGGTGATCCAGTTCCCCGGATCCAAGGATCGTTAAGCCTTAATGCGAAGATATTTTTTTGCGTTCAGTGAAACCGGGTTTCAAGCCTAATGGTTCCCCATCTAAAAGAGAAATGAAGGGATGATCCATGAAATGTCCTTATTGCGGCTCTTTTAATAACAAGGTCATTGATTCAAGACTCAGCAGGGAAGGGATCATGATCCGACGACGGAGGGAATGTGATGCCTGTCAGCGTCGGTTTACCACCTATGAAAAAGTGGAAGAGATCCACCCAGTGGTGATTAAAAAAGATGGACGGAGGGAGCCATTTCAACGGGAAAAGATCGCCGAAGGGATTCAATTGGCTTGTAAGAAGCGTCCAATCAGTGTCGAGGTCATTGAGGAATTCATTGATTTATTAGAGCAGTCCTTCCAGGATTCCGGACGGAAGGAAATTGCCACCAAAGAAATCGGTGAGCTGGTCATGGCCAAGCTTCATGAGTGGGACGATGTGGCTTATGTGCGTTTTGCTTCGGTGTACCACCAATTTAAGGATTCGGGTGATTTTATGCAGGAATTGAAAGAAATGCTGGAGAGCCGCAAAAAGAAGTAATTCAAAAAGATAAAAAGTGATCAATGAAGGATTCACGGGTTAAAGAATTCAGTGGAAAAAGCCAGAATCCTGAAATCTAAAATCCTCGAATCCTCGAATCTTCGACCCCCTGATCCCTCATCTTCTCAATTTTATGTGCGAAAAATGATTTCCAAAAAGAACACTTATCATCCCGTGGATGTTGCCTTTATGAAAAAGGCCGTTAATTTGGCCCGAAAAGGCTTGGGACGGACTTCCCCTAACCCAATGGTCGGGGCGGTAGTGGTCCGAAAAGGGATAGTTGTCGGGCAGGGGTTTCATCAGAAGGCTGGCGGTCCCCATGCTGAACGGATCGCCTTGGCCCAGGCCGGCGGAAAAGCCAGAGGGGCAACACTATATGTCAATCTGGAACCCTGCAATCATTTCGGCCGAACCCCTCCCTGCACCCAGGCGATCCTTGAAAGCGGCATAAAAAAAGTGGTTTTCGGGATGACCGATCCTAATCCGACCGTAAAAGGGGGTGGGGCCGCATGGCTTCGTTCCCAGGGAATCGATCTGGTCCAGGGAGTTCTGGAGGAGGAGTGCCGTCGTCTGAACGAAGTCTATGTTAAATGGATTACCACTGGCCTTCCTTTTGTCATTTTGAAGGCGGCAGTCAGCCTCGATGGCCGGATCGCCACCCGGACCGGCGATTCAAAATGGATCAGTAATGAACATTCCCGGCTTCTGGTCCACCGAATACGAAATCAGGTAGATGGGGTTCTGGTAGGTATCGGGACCGTGGTAAAAGATGATCCATTATTGACCGTGCGGTTATCAAGAGGAAAGATCCGTGATCCCCTAAGGATCGTCATTGATCCGCGATTACGTATTTCCAAAAAAGCCCGAATCCTGAGTTCTGCCGGGAAGACCTTGATCATCAGCGGGGCCGGCGGGGGGGCCGACGGGGGGGCCGACGGTCGGGGTGCCGATCCGGAAAAGACAAGAGCTTGAAACAAAGGGTGTGGAAATTCTTCCCTTGCCTGAGCGGGATGGACACATCTCCATCAAAGAGCTTTTAACCCATTTAGGGCGCAGGGGAATAACCAGCCTTTTAATAGAGGGAGGGGCTGAAATCTATAGCGCCTTTCTGAATGAAAGACAGGTGGACAAGCTGGTCGTTTTTATTGCCCCTTGTCTGATCGGGGGCCGAAAGGCCGTAGGGATGATCGGCGGAACCGGAGTCGCTACAGTAACCGAGGCTGTCCGGCTTAAGGAGATGAAGGTTAAATCCCTGGCCGGGGATATTTTAGTGGAAGCCTATCCGGAAAAGTGAGATAATAAAAGTAATAGGATTCAAGGGATCCAGGGTTCAAGGCTTGCGGCGAGCCCATCGACAAGCTCTGGGTCTTGAGTTTATCGAAGAGGCTCAGCCGAGCGGATTCAAGTGAAAACCGGGAAAAACAAAAAATTTAAAATCCTTGATCCTTTAAATCCTAGAATCCTCGAATCCAATTTTTTTGAAAGTTTTTGTTATGTTCACTGGGTTAGTTGAAGGGCAAGGGGAAATTACCAGGATAGAGAAGAAAAGGGACAAAGCCCTTTTGACTATCAAACCGGGATTTCCCTGGAAAGAAAAATTACCAGGGGGAAAGTATTGCCGTGAACGGAGTCTGTTTGACGGCCACGACTTGGAATGGGGAGACCTTTTCCGCTGATGTCTCGGAAGAAACCCTGAGCCGTTCCAATCTAAGAAAAATTAAAGTTGGGGATCTGGTTAATCTGGAACGGCCCTTGCGTCTGTCCGACCGGCTGGGTGGGCACTGGGTAACCGGTCATACTGACGGAACGGGTAGGATCCTTCAAAAAGAAAGCCGGGGAAGTTTTTATTTAATAAAAATATCCTTTGAGAAATCCATAAGACCCTTTATAGTGGAAAAAGGGTCTATTGCGGTCGATGGGGTAAGTTTGACCGTTAATCATGTTGGAGAAAACGATTTTGATCTGACCATTATTCCGCATACGGCTACGCAAACTACGTTGGTTCGGAAAAAGATCGGGGAAGAGGTGAACCTGGAAACCGATCTGATTGGGAAGTATGTCTATCAATTTTTGTCCCGACAGAGAGAGGACAGATCAGCCCCAGAGTCAAAGGTGAATGAGGATTTTTTGAGAGAACATGGATTTTTGTAAATAGATACTGGATCAAACTACCGATGCTGGATGCTGGATAAAATCAAAAACCCAATACTGGTACTAAATAAAAATTTCATATCAAGTATCCAGAATCTATAGTTAACGCCATAAATAAGTAGACATTATGTGCATTCCATGCTATAATGACTCCCAATAAAATCACATTGGGAGGAAAGCCATGAAAGCTCTAAGCCTCGATCACCCAAAGATGACGCGAGAGACCTTGTTACGAATGGCCGATGAAATTCCGGGAGCTTGGATCGGCATGCGGATCGCCGGTTATCTTCTGCTCTTGGCCGGGTGGAAATCCACGGCTGTTGCCGAACTGTTCGGGTTGACCCGGTGGACGGTGGTGAAATGGATTCATAAGAGCAACGAGGAGGGAATTGGGGCTGTCCGCGATCGATTTCGCCCTGGCCGGCCTTCCCACTTGGATGATCGCTTGAAGAGGGAACTGGACGTGGTCTTGTCCAAGTCTCCGAAAGACTATGGCATTGCCCGGGTCCGGTGGGATGGGGTGGTCTTGACGGAATATTTGAAGCGTTTTCATCGCATAACCATCCATGTCCGCCATGCCCAACGGTGGATACGTCAGTTGGGGTATTCCCTGAGGCAGCCGATGTACCGGTTTGTTCAGGCTTCCCAGGAAGGGGTAGAGGCATTTCAGAGGGAATTAAAAAAAACTCCGCCAGGCCGAAAAGAGCGAAGGAAGAAGAATCATTCTGTTTGAGGACGAAAGCGGGTTTAGTCTTCATCCGAGGCTGGGTCGTGTCTGGGTAAAGAAAGGAACGCAACCGTACGTCTCCACCCGGAGCCAACATCAGAAGCGGCTTAATCTCTTTGGATGGGTCGCTCCCGTTGATGGGCTGCATGGCATGATGAAATGGAGGAAGGGCAATACCGAGGGCTTTATGCGGCTTCTCAAAAGCATCATGATACGTTTCAAAGATAAGAGTATCGATCTTTGGATAGATCGAGCCCCATGGCACAGGGGAGAGATGGTGGAGCACTTTCGGAGTCAACACCGTCGAGTGCATCTTCACTATCTTCCGCCCTACCATCCGGAGCTGAATTATCAAGAAACTCTTTGGCGAACCATGCGCTATGAGGAAACAACGAATGCCTTTTTTGAGACTCTTGAAACCCTGGAGGTCTCTGTCTTTAAAAGGTCGCAACGATGGAAACCTCAAAAGATAAAATCTTTATGTCCACTTATTTAAGACGTTCACTATAGTATCCAGTATCGAGTATCAATTTTATTGTTAGAGAGTCTGAGGAGTAATGAATTATGCCTGTTTCTACAATTGAAGAAGCCCTGGAAGATATCAGGGCCGGTAAAATGGTTATTCTAGTCGACGATGAAGATCGGGAAAACGAAGGGGACCTGACCATGGCCGCCGAAAAGATCACCCCGGAGGCTATCAATTTCATGGCCAAGTATGGACGTGGTCTTATTTGCCTTTCCCTGACACCTGATAGAATCGAGCAATTACAACTGCCGATGATGGTCCGCAACAACACTTCTTCTTTAAAAACGGCCTTTACAGTATCGATTGAGGCCCGTAAGGGCGTGACCACCGGGATTTCCGCCGCCGACCGGGCTACGACTATTTTGGCTGCCATTGACGACAAGGCCCAGCCGGAAGATCTGGTGAGTCCCGGGCACGTCTTTCCTTTACGGGCCCGAACAGGAGGGGTTTTAGTTCGTACCGGACAAACCGAAGGTTCTGTAGATCTAGCCCGCTTGGCCGGATTGAAACCCTACGGGGTCATCTGTGAGGTCATGAAAGACGACGGGACCATGGCCCGTATGCCGGACTTGGAATTGTTTTCCAAAGAGCACCAACTCAAGATCATTACCATTAAGGATTTGATCGAATATCGTTTCAAGAATGAATCCTTTGTCCATCGCCGGGCGGAGACGACTTTGCCTACACCTTATGGAACTTTTAAGGCTATTGTTTATGAGAATGATGTGGATGATTATCAACATCTGGCCCTGCTCAAAGGGGAAATCAGCCCCAAAAAAGAGATTCTGGTCCGGGTTCATTCAGAGTGTGTGACCGGCGATGTCTTCGGGTCATTTCGCTGCGATTGTGGAGATCAACTCAAAGCCGCTTTGATGAAAATCGAGAAAGAAGGACAGGGGGTTTTGCTATATATTCGGCAGGAGGGAAGGGGCATAGGGTTGGTCAACAAGCTCAAGGCCTATATGCTTCAGGATCAGGGGAAAGATACGGTGGAGGCCAATGAGGCCTTGGGTTTTAAGGCTGACCTGCGGGATTATGGGATCGGAGCCCAGATATTAGTAGATTTAGGGATTCGGCAGATGAGGTTGATGACCAATAACCCCAAAAAGATTATTGGCCTGGAAGGGTATGGTATTAAAGTAACCGAACGGGTTCCCATTGAGATTTCTGCTAAGAAAGAGAATATTCATTATTTGAAAACCAAACGGCAAAAAATGGGTCACTTGTTGAACTTGGGTGCGAGTGACGCAGAGTCAACAAAATCATAACTTAAGGATTCTAGGATTCAAGGGGTCAATTAACTGAATGGTACAAGGTGCAAGGTGTAAGGTAAATGGTTTTTCCTTGGACCTTGAACCTTATACCCTATATTTTTAAAGGAGGAAATACTATGGCCAGGGTTTTTGAGGGAAAATTGCAGGCCGAAGGGATGAAATTCGCCATTGTGGTGAGTCGATTTAATGATTTCATCGGCGAACATTTAGTGGGAGGGGCCCTAGATGCCCTGCATCGAAACGGCGCCAGAGAGAAAGACGTGGCTGTTTTTAAAGTGCCGGGAGCTTTTGAAATTCCCCTGGTGGCCAAGCAATTGGCTTTGCAAAAAAAATATGATGCCATTATCTGTCTTGGGGCGGTGATCCGGGGAGCGACACCCCATTTTGAGTATGTCAGTGCCGAAGTATCTAAAGGCATCGCCAATGCATCTCTGGAGACCGGGACTCCAATGGCTTTTGGGGTGATTACCACCGACACCCTGGAACAGGCCATTGAAAGGGCCGGATCGAAGGCTGGCAACAAAGGATGGAGTTCGGCCATAGCCGCGATTGAGATGGTGGATTTATTCAAACAAATTCAGGGATAGTTTTGATAGTGTCAGTATGGGACCAAGAGAGGCTTCGGCCTTACCCCTTATTGCTAAAACCTCGTCTATGGGCAGCCGAAGAAAATCTCGAGAGGCGGCCCTTCAAGCCTTGTTCCTGATGGAGATGAATCCTTCTAATCCTCTTGAGCAGTCCTTGGCTGTTTTTTTAGAGAACTTTCCGGTCAAGAAAGGATCCCAGCCTTATTTTTTCAGGCTCGTCCATGGGGTTTGGGATCAAAAAAAAGCCATTGATCGGCTTATTAAGGATTATGCTGAAAATTGGCGGATAGAGCGGATGTCCGGAGTGGATAGAAATATTTTGAGAATGGCTGTTTATGAACTCGTTTATTGTGACGACATCCCTCCCCGAGTAGCCATTAATGAGGCCATTGATCTGGGAAAACAATACGGAACGGAAGAGTCCGGTGCCTTTATCAACGGCATTTTGGACAGTATTTTTTTGGAACGATCCGGGAAATCAAGTATGGAGAAATTAGAGTCCCCCAAATTATCATAGGTGTTTGAAAAATATTCAAACCTTCTGCTTTATATCCCAATGGTTGAAAATTCCTTACTCCCTCGGACTCCCCTCAGAGAGGGATAAAGGGGTGGGGATGGAAAAGATTTCTGAACCCCCCCGATTTAACCTGGCGAGATTTTGCGAGATGATAGACTTATGAAAGAAAAATATAATCCCCATAATATCGAGGCCAAATGGCAGGCCCGATGGGAACAGAATAAGGCCTTCAGGGTAGTCGAGGATCCGGCACGGAAAAAATATTATCTCCTGGAGATGTTTCCTTATCCATCGGGGAGGATCCACATGGGCCATGTGCGGAATTACACCATCGGTGATGTGGTGGCCCGCTATAAACGGATGAGAGGGTTCAATGTTCTACATCCCATGGGTTGGGACGCCTTCGGAATGCCGGCTGAAAATGCGGCCATTGCCAACAAGATCCATCCGGCCCGCTGGACCTATGACAATATCAACTACATGAGGGCCCAGTTGAAACGATTGGGATTCAGTTACGACTGGGACCGCGAACTGGCCACCTGTGATCCCGAGTATTATAAATGGGAGCAGCTTTTTTTCTTGAAAATGTGGGACAAAGGTCTGATCTATCGCCGGAAGTCTCTGGTCAACTGGTGTTCCCAATGTCAGACCGTTCTGGCCAATGAGCAGGTCGTGGGAGATGGGCAATGCTGGCGTTGCGAAAATCCGGTTCAGGGAAAGGAATTGGAACAGTGGTTTTTCCGGATCACCCAATATGCGGAAGAGTTGCTTTCGTGGTGCGAGAAACTGCCGGGGTGGCCGGAAAAGGTCCTGACCATGCAGCGCAATTGGATCGGGAAAAGCATCGGGACTGAAATCGATTTTCCTCTGGCCGATGGGTCCGGGAAATTAACCGTTTTTACCACCAGGCCCGATACCCTTTTCGGCGCCACCTTCATGAGCTTGGCGGTTGAACACCCATTGGTTCTGGAGTTCTGCCGGAACACTGCTCAGGAAGAACCGGTCAAGGCCTTTATGAAAAAGGTTCAGGGATTGAACCGCCGTCCAGATTCGGATGTTGATTTGGAGAAAGAAGGTGTTTTCACCGGCGCTTATTGCATCAACCCGCTTACGCAAGAGGAGATGCCCATCTTTGTCGCCAATTTTGTTCTCATGGGATACGGGACCGGGGCGGTGATGGCCGTACCCACCCATGACCAGCGGGATTTTGAATTTGCCCGCAAGTATGGTTTACCGCTTCGAGTGGTTATTCAGCCGGAGGGTCAAGAACCCTTGAGTCCGGAAACCATGAAAGAAGCCCATGAGGGACCGGGGAGATTAGTCAACTCCGGCCCTTTTAATGGACAGGACTATGAAGAGGCCAAGAAGGCCATTACCCGTTATTTGGAAGAGAAAGGGCAGGGCAGGGAAAAAGTTCAATACCGCTTGCGGGATTGGGGCGTTTCCAGACAACGGTATTGGGGTGCGCCCATCCCGATGATTTATTGCGACCGGTGCGGGATCGTACCGGTCCGGGAAGAAGACCTGCCGGTTCTCCTGCCTTTAGAGGCCGAAATCACTCCTGCCGGAGGATCACCTCTGCCTTTGCTTAAAGAATTTATAGAAACCATCTGCCCCAAGTGTCATGGTCCGGGACGCCGGGAAACCGATACCATGGATACCTTTGTGGAGTCCTCCTGGTATTTCGACCGTTACGCTTGTCCGGATTATCATCAAGGGCCTCTGGATGCAAGCCGGGTGGACTACTGGATGCCGGTGGATCAATATATCGGTGGGATTGAACATGCGGTCCTACACCTGTTATATGCCCGATTTTTTACCAAGGTCCTCAGGGATATGGGTTGGTTGAAAGTGGACGAACCTTTCGTCAACCTGCTTACCCAGGGGATGGTGATTAAAGATGGGTCCAAGATGTCCAAATCCAAAGGCAATGTCGTGGATCCCAATGAACTGATCCAAAAATATGGGGCCGATACAGTGCGGCTTTTCTGCCTCTTTGCTTCTCCACCGGATCGGGATTTGGAATGGAGCGACCAGGGGGTTGAGGGTTCTTTCCGTTTTCTTCACCGGTTCTGGAATTTGGTTTTAGAATGTCAAGATGAAATACGAGGGAAATCCCTTTCGCCAAAAAATATTCCCGTCAGCGGCCCTGACCGAAGTCTCTATATTAAATTAAACCAGACCATCAAAAAAGTTACGGAAGATGTTGAGGACCGGTTTCATTTCAATACGGCCATCAGTGCCGTCATGGAATTGGTCAATACCCTGTATTTATATCAGGCCGAAGAGCGGGAGGATCCAATGAAGAATGCTCTGCTGGCCGGGGCTGTGGAAACCGGTCTGATCCTCCTTGCGCCTATCGTACCCCATGTGTGTGAGGAACTCTGGCAGGTCTTGGGAAAAAAGGGGAGCATCCATGATCAACCCTGGCCGAAATGGGATCCCGAGGCTTTGAAGGAAGAAGAACAGGTAGTCGTCATCCAGGTCAACGGCAAGGTCCGTTCCAGGATTACGATTAGGCCTTCGGTTACGGATGAAGAAATCAAGGCCATGGCTTTGGAACAGCCGCGAATCCAGGAATGGCTTCAGGGAAAAGAGGCGATCAAGACTATTGTGGTTCAAAGGAAATTAGTCAATATCGTTGTAAAATAAGCATATTAGGTGGATAGACTGAAGGTTGTTAGCAAATTCCTCAAAACAAAAGTATTGAACGAGTGCAGAACCAGATTTTTTCTTCAGCAGCTTGACTCTGCTTAGCGAGATGGTTTAATATCTTCAGCCTTCAGTCTTTAACCTAAACACCTAGTTAAAAGAGGAGATTTTCCGTGAAAAGAATCCGTCCAAGTAGTCTCAGGGTACTTATCGGGCTCGGGGTTTTGTTTATTATTTCTGGATGCGGGTACAGTTTTCAAGGGACCGTTAATAACCTGCCCACAGATATCAAAGGCGTATACATCCCCCCTTTTATCAATGAAACCATCGAACCGGGGATAGATGTTGTTTTTGCCAATGCCTTGATTTATGAATTTAACCGGAGCCGAGTCCTGCAGGTGGTTTCGGAATCAACGGCTCAGGCCCAGATCATTGGAAAAATTAAATCCGCCGCCATAGATCCGGTCATTTATACCAACCAGACTCAGGCCTTGCAGAGAAGGGTGACCATTACCCTGGAGATTAATTGCCGGCGATCCGATAATAAAAAGATCCTCTGGCAGAATCAGGGATTGTCAAGATATGAGATCTACAACGTTACCAGCGATCCCAATCAGACCGAGAGTTACAAACAAACTGCGATTAAGAAAATTGCCCAGGACCTCTCCGAACGGATCCACAATGGGATACTGGAAGATTTTTAGGCTTGGGCAGTTGGTTGTCTGGAAATTTTATTGAGTTTTTTTGAAAGTCTGGAAATTTTTCGGGAGGCTGTTCGCTGGTGTAAAATGCCTTTGGAACCGGCGCGGCCAATCAAAGAAACAGCCTGAATCAGGGCCGGAGATGCTGGTTCTTGGGATGAAGCTTCCAGGGTTTGAAGGTACTTTTTAACCGTTGTCTTTATTTTTGATTTCTGGCTCGCATTTCGAAAACGGCGAACCTTGTTTTGTTTAGCCCTTTTAAGGGCCGAGGGATGATTAGCCAAAGAAACCTCCTCATTAAAAAAGTATAATCAATAATATATTTTTATTAATGAGTTGTCAAATTTTTTTGATATAGTGGTTTTAGGAGATAGGGCCCAAGCCCGCCGTTGGCGAGACTTGGCTCCTTGAATCCTTTCGGGTCATTGTGGGGATGTAGCTCAGATGGGAGAGCGGTACGTTCGCAACGTACAGGTCGGGGGTTCGATCCCCCCCATCTCCACCAAAATAACAGGCAAAAAAGTAAGCCATGGATGAGATGAGAAAGGTTAAAAATTAAAATTAGTTAAGGCTATTAATATATGTTAAACTTGAAGTTAAAATCTTGTAACTTGAAAGCTGAAATCTAATGCCAAAGGCTACAAAACGACGAAGCGCGGAGGTGAACAGAGAGACCCGGGAGACCCAAATCCGGCTGAAAATGTCTCTAGATGGAAAGGGAAAAAGCCGCATAGAATCTCCGGTTCCTTTCCTGAATCATATGCTGGAGCTGATGGCCCATCATGGATCTTTAGACCTTGATCTGAAAGCCCAGGGGGACATAGAGGTGGGTTTTCATCATACGGTGGAAGATATCGGCATTTGTCTGGGAGATGCTTTCAAAAGGTGCTGGGGAGATTTAAAGGGGCTTAAACGATACGGGAGTTCCCTTCTCCCCATGGATGAGGCCCTGGTTCTGGTGGCTGTTGACATTTCCCGGCGCCCCAAGCTTTCCTATGGCTGGAAACCACGCAAGGTCCGGGTGGAAGGCTTTGATACGGCCTTGATCAAGGAATTTTTTCAGGCCTTGGTCAATCGGGGCGGCTTCACTCTGCATCTGAGGGTTTTGGACGGAGAAAATGTTCACCATATCATTGAAGCCATGTTTAAAGGCTTTGGGCAGGCTATGGCTGAGGCCAGTCGTGTTGAGGTGGGTTTGAAAACGGTACGTTCGACCAAGGGGATACTCTAATGAAACAAAAAATAAAAAAAGTGTCCTTGTTGCTGATGTTGGCGATAGGGGTGTTGTTTATTATACTGGTGAATTGCTCCTTGGCAGAAGTGCGCTTGGCTGTTGCGCCGTTTGAAGTGGAACACGGCTACGGGAAAGAAGTTATCCGCTGCCGATCTTGCGGAAATATCATGGAAAGTGGACCCATTGAAGAGGATCCGGCTTCCACCCTGATCGATCTGCTATGGGAATTCATTCAGGAAAAGGGGAAAGGCTTTGAATTAATCCCTCCAGGCCAGGTGGAGGGGGTTTACAATACCTTGCTGGCCAAGGGGATCGAGAAAAACCCCTTAATTTTAATGAAAGCCATAGGCATCCAGATGAAAGCGGATTATGTGCTTTGGGGGACCGTCTTTCACTATCAAGAAAGAAAAGGAACAGCCTATGGGGTTCAACAACCGGCCTCGATAGCCATGGACCTCCATCTTTTAAAAGTTCAAGATGGCAACCTGGTCTGGAAGGCCCAGTGGGCACAGACTCAAAAATCCCTCAGTGAAAATCTTTTTGAAATGAAATCCTTCATTAAAAGTAAAATGCGCTGGGTTACGGTTAAGGAACTTTCCCGCCAGGGATTGATGGACATGTTGAAAGATTTTCCGTCCGCTGAAACACTTCGGAAGGAATAAAGTTCAAGGTTCAAAGTTCAAAGTTGAAAAATCTATAATAATTATTTAACCTCCCAACACTTATACCCTGAACCTAGAAATTTAACTTTGAACAGTGAATTCATAAACCTCGAATTGTTTTATTTATGATCATTATACCCGCAGTGGATATTAAAGGCGGCCGGTGTGTCCGGCTTCGGGAAGGACGAGCCGATGCCGAGACCGTTTTTTCAGACCGTCCCCAGGATATGGCCCGGCAATGGATTCAACAGGGGGCCGAACGTCTTCATATTATTGATCTGGATGGGGCCTTTGAAAAAGGACCCCGGAATAGTTCCATCATCAAGGAGATCGTTAAAACCATACCAACACCGATCCAGCTTGGTGGAGGCATCAGAGATCTGCAAACCGTGGAACAGTATCTGTCTTTGGGATTGGCCCAGGTTATTATAGGGACTGCGGCTTTAAAAGATCCCTCGATGGTTCGGGAAGCCTGCCGACTCTTCCCGGATCAGATCATGGTCAGCCTGGATGCCCGGGATAATCGAATCGCCGTAGAAGGCTGGACCGAGCTTTCTGAAATCGATCCTGTTGATCTGGTCAAAACCTATGAAGACTGGGGAGTCAAGGCCATCATTTTCACGGATATTTCCCGGGATGGAACCCAGCAAGGCCCATCCATCTCTTCAACTCGCCGATTGGCCCAAGCCACCCGCCTTCCAGTGATTGCGGCCGGAGGTATTGCCACGTTGGCCGATGTTCAAAACTTGGCTCCTTTGGGAGCTGACGGCCTAGCGGGAATGATCACCGGCCGGGCTATCTACAGCGGCTCTTTGATCCTTGCCGAAGCCATAGATTGGCTTAAAAAAAACACGCCTCAGCAGGCAAGTATTTTTTCTTGACATTGCCGAATTACTGATTATATTTTTACAATTAAACATATTTCCCCGGATTTGATGATCATGAGCTTGATGCCAGAAATCGAAGAACAGTTCAAGACAGCCTTAAAGACCCAAGACAAACCTAGGCTTTCAGCCTTGCGGATGCTTCGATCGGCGTTAAAAAATAAAGAGGTCGAACGCCGCGGGAAACTGGAAGATCCAGAAATTCTCTCTGTTATTAGGGGATTAATAAGACAGGGGAAAGAGGCCATTGAACAGTTTGAAAAAGGCGGGCGGCTGGATCTGTCGGAAAAGGAGAAGGCCGAAATAAAAATCTTTTCTGGATTTCTTCCTGCCCAGGCCACTCCTTCAGAGATAGAGGAGATTGTCGATCAAATCATCCTGGAGCTCAAGGCCGGCGGGATAAAAGATATGGGCAAGGTGATGAAAGCGACCGTAGCCCGACTGGCCGGTCGAGCAGAAGGGCAAACGATTCAATCTATTGTCAAACAAAAACTTTCCTCCGAATAGGAGAAAAAATCCTTCCTTGAGAGTTAAGATTCCCTGCCCGCTGTCGGCGGCCGGGGAATCTTCATTTTACTGGAACCAAGCCAATGTCTAAGACTTCTTTTTTCCCTGAATCGTTTATTGCCCAAATCAAAGATGCCGTCAACCTGGTGAGCATTATTTCTGAGGTTGTTGCTTTAAAAAAGACGGGGCGAAATTTTCAAGGCTTATGCCCTTTCCATCCGGAAAAGACCCCTTCCTTCATGGTTAATGAAGAGAAACAGATTTTCCACTGTTTCGGGTGCGGCCTGGGAGGAAATGTCTTCACCTTTTTCATGCACTATCACCATCTGACCTTCCCCGAAGCCGTGAGCGAACTGGCCGAGCGGCTGGGGATCTCCTTGCCCAAGACCACCTTGGGACGACCATCCGAGGCCGGGCGAAGCATCAAAGAAGAGTTGCGTGGCCTCCATATCCAGGCGGCAGAATTTTACCATCATCTTTTGATGAAAGAGAAAATCGGACAAAAAGGCCGAGAATATCTTAAATTCCGAAAGATGAACAGTAAGTTGGCCGAGGAATTTTTCCTGGGGTATTCTCCGGAAGGATGGGATCGGCTGGCCTCTTTCTTGAACCAGAAAAAAATCCCTATTTCCCTTTTGGAACAATCGGGTCTGGTCATCAAAAAGGAGAAGGGCGGTCATTATGATCGATTCAGAAACCGGCTCATCTTCCCGATTTTTGACGAACAGAAAAGAATCATTGGGTTTGGGGGCCGGGCCTTGGGTGAGGAAACCCCCAAGTATCTGAATTCTCCCGAATCGGCAATCTTTAATAAAGGACGTGTCCTTTACGGACTGCCGCAGGCAGCCTCCACGATTCGCCGGCTTAATCAAGCGGTGATCGTGGAAGGTTATTTTGATTTATTATCTTTACACCTGCATGGGTTTAAGCAGGCCGTAGCTACCCTGGGAACCGCCTTGGGCTCTTTTCAGATTCGAAAATTAAAGGGAATGGCTGAGGATCTGATCCTTCTTTTTGACGGAGATCTTCCAGGTATCCAAGCGGCTTTGAGGAGCGTCCTTCTTTTTCAACAGGAAGGAGTTTCAGCCAGGATCAAGGTCCTGCCCCTCAATACCGATCCGGACAGTTACCTCTTTCAGGTAGGGCCGGACAGATTTACCGCCGATCTCGAACAGGCCGAGCCCATGATGACCTTCTTTTTTAATCAGCAAATGAAAGAGGTCAGGCCTCAGGTCCAGGATCAAGCCCGAATGGTGGCGCGTTTGGTGCCTCATTTGAAGGCCCTGAATTCGGAGGTGGAACGGGCTTATTATGTCGGTCTGGTGAGCGATAAATTAAAAATCCCAGAATCGGTCCTCTGGAGATCCTTGAAGGTTTCAAAGAGGCCGCAAAAAGGGTCTGACCAGGTTCAAAATCCAGTAAAGTCGGAACAGGTCCCTGGCCTGGAGTGGCATATGATAGAAGCTATCATGCGGATCCCTCAGGCCGCCCATTTGCTTTTGAATGAAGATCAAGGGGATTGTTTTGAATCGCCGGAGGCCAGAGCCATCTATGAAACCATCAAAGCAACCTATCAACAACAGGGTGAAGTTAATCCCGGTCTTTTGGTCAATCAACTCGAAGATCAGGTTTTGAAAAACCGGGTTACAGCCCTGGCCATCCAGGCCTTTGTGGATCAAAAAGACGAAGAAGCCTTTTTATCCGACCTGATCAAACGGATTCATTTAAGGCAGTTACAACAGCAAGAGAAAGCCCTTTACCGGGAGATCCGGTCCAAGGAAAAGGCAGGGATTACTGAAGAGTTGAGGTCCCTGTTGGTTTTGAAAAAAGACTTACTCCAAAGGAGAAAAGGAATCCTTGTTTCCTCAAAAGGATAAAGGAGAACTTATGGCCAAAGAAAGCACTATGGATGAACTCAATAAAATGATTTCCCTGAACAAAGAAAAGGAGTTTTTGGATCTGGAGGAGACCGAAGAAACCCTTCCACCCGAACTGGTCGGGACCGAACAGATCGACGATATGATCTACTTGTTTGACGAAACGGATATTCAGGTTTTAGAAGGGGCACCTCGAATTAGGGCCAAAGAGAAGACCGATGAAGATCATATCGAAGAAGAGGAAGAAGAACTGAAATGGGGGCCGGAGATCGGTATTAAAATCAACGATCCGGTCAAGATGTATCTCAAGGAAATGGGTTTTTATTCCTTGCTTACCCGTGAGGGCGAGGTCGAGATCGCCAAAAGAATCGAAGAAGGGAAACACGAAATTATTGACGCCCTACTGGAATCGCCGGTGGGGATCAAGGAAATCCTTTTACTGGGCGAAAAGTTTCAACAAGGGGTGATCAAGCTCAGAGAAATCGTTCGAGACATGGATGATGAGGATCCTTTTGTTGAAACCGAAGCCCATCGAAAAAAGGTCCTTCAGCTTTTTGCTGAGGTGGCAGAACTTTATGAAAAGAACAGAAAACTTCAAGACAAACTAAGTCATGATCTCCAGCTTCCCCGTAAAAAGAAGATTCGAGATAAAATTGAAGATAATAAATTGTTGATCGTGGAACGGCTTAAAGAGCTTCGTTTGGATAAGCGGCAGATTGATCGTATTATCAATAGACTGAAGGGATTTACAGATCGAATTGAAAAAGGGGAAAGGGAAATTGAAGATTGCGCCAGGAAAACCCGTCTCCCCTTACAGGATCTAAAAAAGGCCCTTCGCAAGCTAAAAAATGACGGCCAGGCCAGGTCTCTGACCCGCCAAACCGGTCTTCATAAAGATAGTCTGTTGGAGATCGATAAGAAGATTCGAAATGGAGAACGGAAGATACGAAGGGTTGAGCAGGAATCCAAGATGACTTCCAAAGCCCTCAAGCGAATTATTAAACAAGTGGATGAGGGAGAAATCAAGGCCCGGGATGCCAAGGCCGAATTAATTGAGGCTAACCTGCGGCTGGTGGTCAGTATTGCTAAAAAATATACCAATCGGGGTCTGCAATTTTTGGACTTGATCCAGGAAGGGAATATCGGGTTGATGAAGGCCGTTGATAAATTCGAGTATCAACGGGGTTATAAATTCAGTACTTATGCTACCTGGTGGGTCCGGCAGGCCATTACCCGGGCCATTGCCGATCAGGCCCGCACCATCCGCATTCCGGTTCACATGATCGAAACCATCAATAAATTGATACGGACGGCGAGATATCTGGTCCAGGAATTGGGGCGGGAACCAACGCCCGAGGAAATTGCCGATCGTATGGAGTTCCCTTTGGACAAGGTTCGAAAGGTCTTGAAGATCGCCAAGGAACCTATTTCTTTGGAGACCCCGATCGGGGAAGAGGAAGACAGCCATCTTCGGGACTTTATCGAAGATAAGAAGATTTTATCTCCTTCCGAGGCCGTGATTCGTTTGAATCTGTCCGAGCAGACTCAGCGGGTTTTGTCCACCTTAACTCCGCGGGAAGAAAAGGTCCTGCGCATGCGGTTCGGTATCGGGGAAAGGGCCGACCATACTCTCGAAGAAGTGGGCCGCGATTTTGATGTCACCCGTGAACGGATCCGGCAAATCGAAGCCAAGGCCTTAAGGAAATTACGTCACCCCAGCCGAAGCAAACGATTGAAGTCCTTTGTGGAATAGAGGGTTATTTTTAATTCTTGGTTTTGATATGAGGTGCGAAATTTAAAAACGAAGAACGAATCGGGCAAATCAAATTCAAAACAAATCTAATTTGTTTCTTCCGTGGCGACATGAAGGATTTCGAAATTTGAATTTAATGGAAACCGGTTTTGTTGTTCTGGGTTGACATCTGTTTATTAATCCAATATAGTTTATCTCTTTCTGGTCACAAAAAGGTACGGGCCCATAGCTCAGTTGGAAGAGCCACCGGCTCATAACCGGAAGGTCCCTGGTTCGAGGCCAGGTGGGCCCACCAGATCAACTGCTTAGGCCGAAGGTCTGCCTTGTTATTATGAAACTTAAAAAGGTTTTAACAATCAAACTCCCCATAGTTGGAGGTGAAAAAAGGGTGCACCCGAAGGGACTGCACCCTTTTTTTGTTAATCATGCCGGTTAAGGTCAGGGAAATTCAAAAATGGATGGAGGCCCGTTTCCCGGTGAGTTGGGCCGAAGATTGGGATCGAATCGGTCTCCAATTGGGGGATCCGGAACAAGAGGTAAAGCGGATCGGAATCTCTTTAGAGGCAACTCCACGTTCCGTTTCCTGGGCTGTTCAAAAGGATCTGCACTTGATGATCTGCCACCACCCCCTTTTTTTCCAACCCGTCGATTCTCTGAAAAGCAATCAAGAACCCGGCCGGACCGCTTTACAGATGGCTAAAGCAGAAATTGCCCTCCTGGCAGCTCATACCAATCTGGATGCTGCTCCGGATGGGGTCAGTACGGCCCTGGCCTGCCGTCTGGGTTTAAGCGATCTTGTCCCTCTCGAAAAGCGTTTGTCTGATTCAGTCAAACTAATCGTTTTTATTCCTATTGGATACGAAGAAAAAATTACTCGGGTTTTGGATGAGGCAGAAGCGGGTCAAATAGGTTCATACCGCTTATGTACCTTTAAGAGCCGGGGAGAAGGGACCTTTATTCCGCAAGCGGGCAGTCATCCTTTTGTTGGAGAAATCGGCCGAATCGAACGGGTCTCGGAATGGCGTTTGGAAGTTTTGGCCCGGAGAGTTCAGGTAGATGATCTGGTGGAGAAGATTCGCCGGGCCCATCCTTATGAAGACATGGCTTATGATGTCTATCCGGTGGAAAACCCTTCGGACGATGTAGGCCTGGGCAGGTTGGGCAATTTTGATCCTGCCATTTCCTGGGAGACCTTAATCCATCGTTTAAAACAGGAGGTAGAGGCCCCTTCCGTGCGGGTCAGTGGACCGATTCCCGAAACCATTCACAAGGCAGCTGTTTGTGGAGGGTCGGGAAGTAAAATGATTTCAGAGGCCCTGTCGACCGGGGCGCAGGTTTTTATCTGTGGAGAGATCGGGTATCACCCGACGGTTTCTCATCAGGGGCAGGCATTGACGCTGGTGGAGGTCGGTCATTATTCGTCGGAAAAATGGGTGATCCCAGTGCTGGCGCAGGCTTTGAGGGAAGCAAACCAGGCTGAGGATTGGGAGATCGATGTCCTGGAAGATGTTCAACCAGGTGATCCGTATGTACAGTATTTTTAAAACAAAAATAACCCCGAATTATACCTATGGGGGGTCTGTTCTCCGTCATGCCGGACTTGATCCGGCATCCAGGGCATTTAATGCTTTAATTTGTCTGGATTCCGGCTTTCGCCGGAATGACACACTATTACATGGTAAAGCAAAATTTTCATCCTTACGTGGTGCCTCCTTGAGGCGTGAGGGTTTAATAAGAAAATAGGATTCAAGGACCTGCGACGAGCTTAGGAGGATTCAGGGGTTCAAGGGGTTTAACTTCCTTGCCTTCCCATTGAATCCTTGGTCCCTTGACCCCTTGAATCCTCGGCCACTAATATTTATAATTTTGGAGAAACGATGAGAGAACAATTAACCTATTTGATCCAATTGCAGCAATTAGATAAATCCATTCAGCATCTGCTTTTCACTTCAGAGGAAAATCCAAAGAAAATAAGACAAGTCGACCAGGAAATCGAACAAGTCCAGGAAACCTTTCAGGTTTTTATCCGGGAAATGGAAGACTTAAAAAAACAAAGGAAAACCCTGGAGCGGGAAATTGAAGAATATGATCAAAAGATCAAAAAGAGCCAGGTCAAATTAATGGAAGTCAAAACCAACAAGGAATATAAGGCCATGCTGACCGAGACCGATGAATTAAAAAAGGGCAAGACCGGCAAGGAAGATCTTTTGTTGGAATTCATGGAAAAGCTGGAAGAAGGCATTCAGAAAGAAAAAGCCTTGAAAAAAACCGTTGAAGCCAAAATAGCTGAAGGAAAACTGAATAAAGATCGGTTGGAGAAAGAACGCCAGGAGTCTGAGAAAGAACTCTTGGAACTGAATCAAAAGAGGAAAGAGCTGAGCTCCCGTGTGGACTCCGCTCTTTTAAAACAATATGAATTTTTAAAAGAGCGATTAAGAGGGGTGGCCGTAGCAAAAGTCAAGGATGCGACCTGTCTGGGTTGTCATATGCATATCCCGCCTCAGCTGTTTAATGAGCTGCATCGAGGGGATCGAATTATTACTTGTCCCAGTTGTCTTCGAATTCTTCACCTGGCAAATACGATTGGAAACCAAGAGGACTAATTTTTGCCGTCGAAAAAGAATAAAACCAATCCCGTGGTCTGGCAACTTTTTACCGATGGAGCTTCCAAAGGAAATCCGGGGCCGGCCGGGGCCGGGTGGATGTTGACCAGCGATCAACATTCCGATTCGTTTAAGGAATGTAAATTTTTAGGACAGGCCACCAATAACGAGGCCGAATATCAAGCCCTGGTCCTGGGACTTCAACAGGCCCTGTCCTGTGGTGTTCAATTCATCCGGATCTATATGGATTCAGAACTTTTGGTTCGTCAATTAAACGGGGATTACCGAGTTAAGAATCAAAGGCTAAAAATTTATTTTTATCAAGTTCGAGATCTTTTGTTGAAATTCTGAAGTATGATATTATCCATATACCCAGAGAAGAGAACCGGGAAGCCGATCGAATGGCCAATGAGGCCATTAGAAAATTCAGTGAATAGTGAGTAGGAAATAGGTGATAGTCGGAAGTCGATGTCTGATCGTAAAGACTTAAAAGATTTTTTGTTTCACTAGCATCTATTCACTATCTGCTTTTCACTGTTTCGTGGAAGTGGATTAAATGATCGCTCGTCATGCCTGCGGTATGGCGGGAGGAAAGTCCGAGCTCCAAAGGGCAGGATGCTGGGTAACGCCCAGTCTCGGTGACGAGAAGGAAAGTGCCACAGAAAAGATACCGCTACGCCATGGGCGTAGTAAGGGTAAATGGCGGGGTAAGAGCCCACCAGTATCCCGGGTGACCGGGGTAGCTTGGTAAACCCCATCCGGAGCAAGACCAAATAGGAGGGTGAAAGAGGTGGCCCGCCCCATACCCTCGGGTTGGTCGCTTGAGGCCGGGAGCAATCCCGATCCTTAGATGAATGATCATTGTCCGCGCCTTGCGGCGGGGAAACAGAACTCGGCTTACCATCCACTTTCACGATTAAGATAAAAGGGTTCAAGGATTTAAGTGGTCAAGGGTTCAAGTGAAAGGCCTGGAAGTGAAAACCTCATAACCTTGGAATACTGGAATCCTTCACAGAATGCGGAAAAATTCAAGTTATACAGGTTGCTCAAAAAGGTCCAAATACAAGGCGCCCGAAATTCCGAGGAATGAGACGTACAAAGAAGTACGTTGCAATGACGAGGAATAAGGGCAACGCAGTAGATGGGCCTTTTTCAGCAACCTTTTAAGAGGTGAGGACTATTCTTGAAAACCATCGCCCTGATTACCGCGGCCGGGAAAGGCCAACGCATGCAATCTTCGACCCCCAAACAATACCTCTGCTTGGGCGGCAAGCCGATTTTGGCCCAGACCCTGCAGGTCTTTGAAGAGTGTACGGCTATAGACGGGATCTATATCATTGTTCCCGAAGACCATATGGATATGGTTCAAACGGATATTGTTGAAAAGTATCAGTTTAAAAAGGTCTTTAAATTGGTCCAGGGCGGAAAGATCCGTCAACAGTCGGTCTGGAACGGTCTTAAGGCCATTCGTTCCGAATGTTCAATCGTCGTCGTCCATGACGGAGTTCGTCCTTTTATCAGTCAACAGCTGATCGCCCAAGGAATTGAAGAAGCTCAAAAAAACGGGGCGGCCGTAGTGGCCGTTTTGCCCAGGGATACGGTCAAAAGAGCGATTAACGGGGAAAAGGTTCAGACCCTCCCCCGGGAAGAAATCTGGCTGGCTCAAACTCCTCAAACCTTTCAATTCCCTCTGCTTATGAAGGCCTATCAAGAGGCCCAACAAAACGATATCCAGGGTACGGACGATGCCTTATTTAGTGGAACGGATAGGACACCCGATCACCCTGATTATGGGCGATTACACCAATATTAAAATTACCACTCCGGAGGATTTGGCCTTGGCTGAATCCCTCTTTTCCAGCATGAAAAAAGAAAAATGATGCCAGATTTCCGTATGGGCCTGGGCTATGATGTCCATCGTTTAGTCCCGGGAAGACCCTTGATTTTAGGCGGGGTTGAGATTCCCTTTCATCAAGGCCTGACCGGTCACTCGGATGCCGATGTTTTAAGCCATGCCCTTGGGGACGCCCTTTTAGGGGCTGCGGCTCTGGGGGACTTGGGCCGTCTTTTCCCGGATTCTGATCCTCAGTATAAAGGGATATCCAGTTTGCGGCTTCTGGAGAGCATTGGCGCCCTGATCCAGCAAAAAGGATATAAGATCGGAAACGTGGATAGCACGGTGGTGGCCCAGGAGCCCAAGTTGACACCCTATATTAAAAAGATGCAGGCTGTATTAGCGGCCACATTGAAAGTTTCTGTTGAACAGATCAGTGTCAAAGCCACGACTGAGGAAGGACTGGGGTTTACCGGCCGCCAGGAAGGGATTGCGGCTTATGCCCTGGCCCTTTTATTTAAAGACGAATAAGGCCTAACCAACTTTGAAATGATGCTTGATTCTGGATAAAACCAATCCAGCATCCAGTATCAAGTATCCAGTATCGGCAGTTTAATCGAGTATCGCTTTTCGTTTTTATCCAGAATCAAGAAATTAATTAGACATTGGAGCCTTCTTGAAATGTCCCTTCGTATCTATAATTCCCAATCTAAGCAAAAAGAACTTTTTGTCCCTTTGAATCCTCCCAAGGTGGGTATTTATGTCTGCGGGGTTACGGTTTATGACAGCTGTCATATCGGGCATGCCCGGTCCATGATTGTTTTTGACGTTATGGTTCGATACTTACGGTTAAAGGGTTTTCAGGTAACCTATGTGCGCAATTTTACCGACATCGACGATAAAATCATTAACCGGGCCCAAGAGGAAAAAGAGGATCCCAAAACGCTGGCCGATAAGTTTATCAAAGCATTTGAAGAGGACATGAAGGCCTTGGGGGTGTTGAGTCCGGACGTCGAACCCAGAGCGACCCTGCATATGAAGGAAATCATCAGCCTGGTGCAGAAGCTCATTGATCAAAAGGTGGCCTATGTCGTAGATGGCGATGTCTATTTTGCCGTAGAGAAGTTTCCGGCTTATGGGGCTCTTTCTAACCGGAGTCTGGAGGAGATGCAGGCCGGGGCCAGGATCGAGGTGGATCCCCGAAAACACCATCCCATGGATTTTGCCCTGTGGAAAAAAGGAAAACCCGGCGAGCCGGTTTGGGACAGCCCCTGGGGGCCGGGCCGGCCGGGCTGGCATATCGAATGCTCGGCCATGAGTTCCTGTTACCTGGGGGAGACCTTTGATATTCACGGCGGCGGGAAGGACCTCATCTTCCCTCATCATGAAAACGAGCTGGCTCAGTCCATGGCCGTTTCCGGAAAACCCCTGGCCCGCTATTGGGTCCACAACGGTTTTGTGACCATTCAGGGTGACAAGATGTCCAAGTCCCTGGGTAATTTTTTAACTATCCAGGAAATGGTCAGTCGATTCCATCCAGAAGTGATAAGACTTATCTTGCTTTCACACCAGTATCGCTCCCCGTTGGATTATTCAGACCAGGCCATGCAGGAAGCCCAAACGGGTCTTCGCCGACTTTATACCCTACTCAACGATTTGGACCATCCTGAAAACCGCCTGCAGATGAAAGGCCATCAAGCTCTGACCCCGGAGTTGGTTCAGGAAACCAAAGACGTAGTCGATCGATTCAGAGAAAATTTTGAAGGGGCCATGGATGATGATTTTAATACCGCCCAGGCCATTGGACACATGTATGAACTGGCCAGGCAGCTCAATCGGATCATGGATACGGTGCGTCCAAAAGAAATAAAAGGTCTTGCAGATCCATTTGAACAGGCCGCCGGTCTGTTCAAACAATACGGCCAAATCCTGGGTATCCTGACTCTGCCACCTCAAGCCTTTTTAGAACAGGAACAAATAAGGCTTTTGGAAAAGAAAGGTTTATCGGCCGAAGCTATTGAGGGGCTTATTGCCGAACGGAACCAGGCCCGGAAAGAAAAGGATTGGGTCAAAGCCGATGACCTGCGAAAACAACTTATAGGAATGAATATCCTTATTCAAGATTCTCCCCGGGGGACCATCTGGCAGGTTGAGGAATAAAAAATGGGAAGGTGATGGACTTCTACGAAGCCATCAAGTTTGAAGCCCTGCCTGTTAAAGTAAGACAGGGCTTTTTGTTTTTTTGAGGATATGTTAGAATACAAAAAACAGAATGCAAAGAAAATAGGGTCTGTTGCCCAAATCCTCAGTTAGCCACGATTTAAGTTAAAAAAATTGCGATAAAATTAAAATAACTACTTGATATATTTAATTATTATGATATAATAAGCCCATCTTTAATCAAGAGGTTTTCCATCATGATGGGTTATGAATCCAAAGAGAATCAGGGAAAGTTATTTTACTATGGCTTTCACCTTGAACAAAGAGTACGACCAGATCATCCCCTTAGAAAGATTGCCGAACTCATAGACTTTGATTTTATTTATAATGAAGTTAAAGAAAGCTATGGGATGAAGGGTAATGTTTCTGTGCCTCCGCCGGTTATTCTCAAACTGATGCTTTTGTTGATTCTGTATAATGTGCGATCGGAACGGGAACTCATGACTACTATTCCTGAGCGTTTAGACTGGCTGTGGTTTTTGGGCTATGACCTGGACGATGAGATTCCGAATCACAGTGTTTTGAGTAAGGCCCGGAGCCGTTGGGGGGTAGAGGCCTTCAAATATTTTTTTGAACGAATCGTCTGGCAATGTGTGGAGGCGGGATTGGTCGATGGTGCCAAACTTTTTATGGATTCCAGTCTGGTTCAGGCCGATGCGGCCAATGATTCGGTGGTGAATCGGGAGTCCTTGAAACGCTATCTGAACCAAAGTTATCAAGAGATGGAAGCCCGGTTAGAGGAGCAACCGTCTGAGGAACCCCTGTCGGGAGAAGTCAACCGGCGCTATATCTCTACGACCGATCCGGAAGCCTCAGTGATCCGTCAAGGAAGAGGAAATCCCAAGTTGAGCTACAAGGTGCACCGAGCCGTGGATGGCCAAGCGGAAGTGATTACAGCTACCGAAGTCACTCCGGGACAGGTCAATGAAGCTCATCGCTTACCGATCTTGATAGAGCAGCATCAGGAGAACACGGAAAAGGCCGTCGAGACGGTGGTAGCCGACAGCAAGTATGGGACGGTTGAAAACTTCCTGCACTGCCATGATCTTCAAATAGCCGCCCATATTCCCGATCTTAAAGGACAACAGGAAAAATCCGGCAGTCGAGCGGGTATCTTTCCTGAGGAGGCCTTTGTTTATGACCCCCAGACCGACACCTACCAATGTCCTGCCGGGCAGTGCTTAGCACTTCGACGCTATCATACCCAACGCCGGTCCGTAGATTATGTATGTGCTCGAAAGGTTTTTCGGTCTTGTCCGCTTAAAGACCAATGTACCCGTTCCCGAACCAGCCGATCCATCAATCGGCATCTCCGGCATGAAGATCTTACCCAGATGAGAGCTAAGGCTGGGTCCTCCGATTCTAAAAAGAATCTTCATCTGCGCCAGCATCTTATGGAACGAAGTTTTGCCCAAGCTACCCGTTATGGATTTAAACGGGCCAGGTGGAGAAATCTTTGGAGAGTCCAGATTCAGGAATACCTGACGGCTTCCATTCAGAATATCCTAATCCTTATACGTCATGTCAAAGAACAAAGGCCGGCAGGGGCCAATAGGAACCAGAAAACAAATCCGAAAAGGCCATTAATCCGTCTGGCCAATTGTTTTTGGGGAGGATTTCCTCTCGGCTATCTTCCCAAGCCAGTTATTATTTATTCTTGCGATTTATAAATTATATTTTAAGCAACAGACCCAATAAATCTGACCCTCAAAGCCTCTGGTTTTTCATTCCGCAATACGAAATCCGCAATTCAAAATTACTCAAACCTTAATCTTTTCTCCTTGAACAAAGTCAGACACACCTCCACTACCTCCGGGTCATAGAGGATTCCTTTGTTCTTCTCGATCTCCTCCAGAGCGGCGTCAACTCCCAAACCAGGCCGGTAGGGACGGTAGGAGGCCATGGCCTCAACCACATCGGCCACCATAAGGATCCGCGCTTCCAGGGAGATTGCTTCTCCCTTGAGCCCCCGGGGATACCCCGAACCATTCAGCCGTTCATGGTGTTGAAGGACCGTATCGGCGATGGGCCATGGGAATTCTATCTCTTTAAGGATGTCATACCCTATCTGGGGATGGGCCTGGATCAGTTTGTATTCGATATCTGACAGCTTGGTGGGTTTGGTTAAAATCTCAGCCGGGACGGAGACCTTGCCCAGATCATGGATAATCCCGGCCATGCGTAGCCCTTCCCGCTGCTCATCGGCCAATCCCATCTCCTGGGCGATAGTTCGGGCCAGATCAGCAACCCGCCGCTGATGGCCGGCGGTATAGGGGTCCCTGATCTCCACAGTACCTGAAAGGACTTGAATGATCCCGCCCATGGCCTTTCGAAGGTTCCCCACGCTCTCTTTGAGTTTCCTCTCAGATTCCAAGCGTTGGGTGATTTCTTCCGAAATCCCTTCATAGTACAAAATCTTTCCTGTTAAATCCCGCACGGTACGGCCGTTATTGGAAACCCAGAAGGGTGTCCCGTCTTTTCGTCTCATTTGCACTTCGAATCCTTTGACCTCGCCCTTTTCTTCCAAGTTCCGGATATATTCCCTGCGCTTCTCCGGGTTGACATAAATCTGTCCTTCAAGATCAGTGATGGAGTTTATCAACTCTTCCGGAGAGTCGTAACCGTACATGCGGGCCAGGGCCGGATTGACTGTAAGAAAACGTCCCTCGGTGGTCGTCTGGAATATACCTTCAAGGGCATTTTCGAAAATGTTGCGGTATTTTCCCTCGCTCTCTTGTAGCGCCTCTTCAGCCTGCTTCCGGGCCAGGGCTATCCCGATGGAAGCGCCGATCCCCTCAAAGAATTTAATTCCATCCAGGGAGAATTGGTTTGGTTTCTTATCATTCAGTTGTAAAAGTCCGATGATTTCATTTTCTGAACGTAGAGGGATAAGGGCAACCGATTCATACCTCTCTTGGCGGAAACGCTCTCTTGTCTTCGCCTGAAGGTCTTTTTCCGAGGTGACTGCCAAAAGCTGTGATGTGCTGTTGGTCCAGAAACTTCCGTTCTCGGTGAAAAACGGGAGGGAAGGATCGGTCCTTCCGCAGATGACGTTCCCGCACATACACTCCAGATAAGAGTTGCCCTGGGCATCTCGGATGATTTGGCCGTCCGGGTTGCGGGCGCACAAAAACCTTTCCGCTGCTACAAAGTTCATGGGAAAGCCGTTCGTTTCATAGTAAGGGAAGTCTTCCCCTTCACGGAGGCGGATGCCGACGGCTTCTATACCGGTATGATCCTTTAAGAGATAAAAAATTTTCCGAATCAGATCACCCTTTTCTTTCGTCTGGTTCAGGGTATCCAGTATCTTGAGGAACAGTATTTGTCTCTCTTCCGTCCACTTACGATGCGTGATGTTTTGAACAGCGCCAAAAAGCCGCAGGCCACCAGGCGCTTCCGGATCTGCTTCGCATTCCATGTGGTTGATAATGTATCGAACCTGCCCGCCTTTAGTTATAATGCGGAATTCTCTGATATCTAATTCGCCGGCTTTCAATTCGTGTAAAGGTTTTCTCGCCATTTCAAGATCATCCGGATGCGATACGAATAACCAGCATCTCTGCTCATGCAGTTCGGCTTCCGAATAACCCGTGAGGGTAAAAAACGCATCCGTGATCCAATCTACCTCATAACCAGCATCGCCGGTGTGGATACAGGAATAAGCAAATTCTGAACTTAATCGAGCGACGGAACGATAACGTTTCTCGCTCTCCTTCAGCGCCTCTTCCGCCCGCTTGCGCTCGGCAATGAGTTTCTTGTTTTCCAACGCCTCTCTGACTGCAAAGGGCAGTCTCGCCAGGTGATTTTTAATGACATAATCCATTGCCCCGGCCTTCAGGCAGGCCACGGCCGTTTCCTCGTTCATGGAACCGGTGAGAATAATAAAGGGCCGTTTGGGGTCTTGTTCCAAGGACAACTTCAAGGCCTGCATGCCGTCGAATTCCGGCATCGCGTAGTCCGAAAGAATCAGGTGGGGCTGAAATTCCTCTAATGCCTTGAGGAATCTCTCTTTCGTATCCACCCTCTGGGACGTAAACTGAATTCCGTTGCTGCGGAGTTCCCGCTCGGCCAGTTCCATATCCGAGGGAACATCTTCAACAATCAATAGACGCAGGGGATGATTTACTTCCATTATTCTTCTCCTGCAGGTTATCCTTTGGGCGGTTGATTGATTAAAAGCCAATAGAGACCAAGCTGGCTCATGGCCTCTGCAAAGGCATCGAAATCCACCGGTTTGACGACATAGCTGTTTACCCCGAGACGGTAGGCCGTTTTGACATCCGGATCCTCGCGTGAAGAGGTAACGATTACTACGGGTATGGATCGCGTGCGCTCGTCTTGTTTGATTTCCCGGAGTACCTCGAGACCATTCACTTTGGGAAGTTTCAAATCAAGAAGCACCACCTTAGGAGCCCGGTTCATATCCCTTTGTGCATAATTGCCGCGGCAAAAGATATAGTCAAGCGCCTCAGCGCCGTCTTCGACCGTAATAATATTATTAGCCAGATGGTGCTTTTTTAAGGCCCTCACGGTCAACTCCGCATCCTGCGGATTGTCTTCGACCAGCAAAATGTCTAAGGCAACAGAATTATTCATAGTCACTCTCCTTTCTTTGGTAGGGCAAATGAAAATGACGCCCCCTTATCAGTTTCTCCTTCGGCCCAAACCCGTCCCTCGTGACGATGTACGACGCGCTGAACAATGGCTAAGCCTACACCGTTACCCTCGAAATCCCTCGCGCTGTGCAGACGCTGGAATACACCAAACAGCTTATCGACATATTGCATTTCAAATCCTGCGCCGTTGTCCCGCACCGAGTATATGATTTCCCCTTCTCGTTCTTCTCCGTGCACTTCAATGATTGCCCGTTCTCGTTTCGAGGAGAATTTGAGGGCATTGCCGATTAGATTCATCCAGACCTGGCGTATCAGCGAGGAATCTCCAGAAGCAACGGGTATAGTGCCAAGTTGAAAAGTGATACGTTCACGGCTTTCCGGCGTCGTCAGTTCGTAAAACACCGAGTTCGCCATCGCCCTCATATCGATTCGGGAAAGCTGCATCTCGGTCCGCCCCAGACGGGAAAAGGCCAGCAAATCATCTATCAATCGGTTCATCATCCGGGTGTTTTCATGGATAACGGAACAGATCCGTTTGCCTTCATCGTCCAGGTTAGGCTCGTATTCTTCCAGAAGAATACGGGAAAATCCGTCAATGGCTCGCAGAGGACTACGCAAGTCATGGGAGATTGAATAAGCGAAGGCCTCCAGTTCCTTGTTGGCAGCTTCGAGTTGGGTCGTGCGGTCCTTGACGCGTTGTTCAAGTTCGGCGTTGAGCTTGATGATCTCCTCCTCCGCCCGTTTGCGCTCTGTGATATCCACAACTCCAGATATGTAATATAATGGTTTATCATCTTTTTGTAATATGGTATTCAGATCCCCCCAGATGATGGAACCATCCTTCCTAATGTATCTTTTGACGAATCGTATGGATGTCTTTTCACCAGACAGCAATTGATTGAGATGGTCCTGAGTCAAAACAATATCATCCGGATGAGTAAGATCCTGCCATTTAAGGTTTGATAGCTCCTCCTTCGTATATCCCAGCATTTCACTGAACGCTTGATTAACCTGCACTGAACCGTCAATAGACGTAATTGTTTTGCCGATGGAGGAATGGTCAAAAACATTCCTGAACTTCTCTTCACTTTCTCGGAGAGATTCCTCCAGCTGCTTGTGCTCGGTGATGTCCTCAATCGTACTATCGAAATAGACCTGACCGTTCTCACTGGATTTCCTGACCGCTGTTATGCGGCACCAGATAGGCCTCCCCTTGAGGGTCTTGTACCTGATCTCCTCCCCTATGATGAAGCCTTTAGACATAAGGGTATCACTGACAATACGGCGCTGGTTTGAGTCCAGATATATCTCGCTCGGGGGAAGGGCCATAAACTGCTCTCGGTTATCGGCTTCGAACATCTTGACCATGGCCGGATTCATATCGATAAAAATCCCTTTGGGGCCTGGTGTGGACCGGAGAAGTCCGACGGCAATGTTGTTAAATAATTCCTGATAACGCCTCTGGGACACGGCCAACTCAGCTTCTGTCCGCCTCTGTTTTTCTGTGACCTCTATAGCGTGTAGTGCAAACGAAAGGTCTTTAGTCAGCTCGTGAAACAAGGCCTTTTCTTCCTCATTGATCGTCATTGCAGGAATGGAAACCGTGAGTACTCCGTATAATGTGCCCTCATATTTCAGGCAGCAAGTCAGGCCCGCCCTTCCTGGATAGCTTTGTCTCAAGGGACACTCCCCGCACTCAAAAGACGGGGTGAAAACAATGACATCTTCCGGATTCTCCAAGGCGCGGCGGGCACAATTGGGAAGCTGCTTTTGTTTTATCTGTCCGGCCAATGGCGTGAACGTGTCCCCAAGTTCAGCCTCAAAGGTCGCTTGCCAGCCGTTATCCGGCCCGATCAGTGCAATCCAGGCGCCCAAATAACTACCCGCCTCGGTGAGCTTTCGACATGCATTTCCAAGGAGAACTGTTCGATCTTTCTCCTTCGTGATTAGTTGATTGACATTTCGGATGGCATGTAGTGTAGCATTCAGGTGTATGATTTGTTCTTCGGCCCGCTTGCGCTCGGTGATATCACGAAATATCCTCTGCAAGACCTTTCTGCCCTGGAGATCCAGGAGATTCGCTTTGATTTCCACTTCTCTGATGTCGCCTTGCCCGGTAATAACCTGTGTTTCGAGGATTTGGCCCTGTTTGTCGGTCCGGTGTTGCTTGAAGGTTAGGGAAACAATCGCCTTTTCATCTTGTAGTGGATGCAAAATTTTCTGTGGTCGCCCGATCAGCTCCGCTCGCTCTCTGCGCACTAAAGACGACAGGGCCTGGTTGCAATCAATGATAATTCCTGTTTCCGCATCCGCCAGGCAGATGCCGTCCAAGGCTTCCTCAAAAAGGGTTCTGTACTTTTCCTCGCTGGCCTGCAGCTCTTTTGTTTTCCGGTAGGTGTACTGCCTCCTGAAATAAAGCATGCCGACTGTGATTAAGAGGAATACGACAATACCTGTAACTGCGGTGAGAATGAAATACTCGTATAATGACTTCAGGATGGTATCTTTCTCCTCTCCAACAAGGATTGACCAGCCCAATTCTTTTACCGGGGCAATGGATATATAGGAGATCTTGCCCTTGCCTTTTGCATCCGTAATCTCCGTATCGGCAATGACTCCGGCAACGGCATTTTCTCTTGCCTGCACCGCAGGATATTTCTTTATTTTCTCTGCATAAGGAAGAGTATTACTGAATATGATATTTCCTTCCTGATCGAGGAGAGTGATATTTTTTTCGGGATCTATTATTTTTGTCTTGATGAATACGGCCATGAAGGCCATGCGCTGGGCAGCGCCCAGTATTCCGATAACCTTATCGTTCCTATCGAATACCGGTACGGCTACAGCGACACCAAGACCTTTTTCCAGAGTAATCAAACGGAAGACAGTGGAAATATAAGGTGTCCAATGTTTGCTTACCCCCTTATACCAGTCACGGTAGGCCAGGTTCTTCCCAAATCCCGTCTTGTCCACCGGAAAATTGGCCCAGAGGTTCCCTGACGAGTCGGTAATAAAGAGAGCATCGATTTCAGTGTAACGTTCGCGTAAGGATTGCAGATGGGGGATAACTTGATCAAAATCTTTCTTCTTTACTGCATTGATAAAGGTCGGGCGTCGTACATAGGATTCCATGATACTGATAGCTGCCTTCTGGTGTTCATAGATGAGCGAGGAGAGGAGCTTCGCCGTTGATTTGTTTTCTTTGATGGTATCAGCTAACTCAAGACTATATCGGTGGCGTATAACGAAAAAGGTGATGAAAAAGATAAAAACAAAGATAAAAACAAAGACAAACGCAATAATGACGGCATATAATTTTTTTCCTTCAAACAATGTTTTCATGCCTTCGTGACTATCTTTTATCTTGTTCATTTGATCCCCTTTGGTCCCTTACACTCTGTGACTTCGAACAGTCAGCAATTGTTTGAAGGTATCGTAGACCTTCTCGATTTCCGTTACTTTGTCAAAAAAGAAGTCGGCGCCCAGGGCCCGGCACTTTTCCCGATACTGGGGATAGGGATAGTTCGTGACCATGATGACGATGGGCGGTGGAATTTCTTTTTTGATCCGTTTTAAAACATCCATTCCGTTGCCGCCGCCATTCAGACGGATGTCCAAGATCACCACCTCGGGCTTCAGTTTCAGGATGGATTGGATCGCATCGCGCCCATTCATGGCCTGCCCGATGATTTCGACGCCATTGATGCCGGAGATCATGGCCGCCAATTTTTTGAGCACAACAGTTGAATCATCAACAAGAAATACCTTCATGCCGATCTTTCTTTCCAAAACAGATGATGGATATCAGTTTAGCTTTTTGAAATAAATGTTTCCACCGCAGAGACGCAGAGGGCGCAAAGAAGAACCTTCGCTACCCTGCGGGTAATTATTTGGTCCCGCCTGGGCGGGATTCAATCCCGCCTCTCAGGGATTGAACAAAAATGATTCTCTCTGCGTTCTTTGCGTCTTTGCGGTGAACAAAAACTCTTTTTCAAACACCTAAAGTCTTACGGTGATGACCGTTTAAAAACGATCTGTTATCAGCGAAATTCCAGGATACAAACCTCCGGAAATATTATTTTATCGAAGCCGGTAATGGTTTGTCTGTAGGGGAATGATGATTTTTTTGTAAGGATACCCTTACAAGGAAGGTGTTGACCAAAAGCGATTAGTCGCTTAATGCCGATACATCGACAAAGTTTTGTCAATCAGGTTAAAAAAGTACTACTCGCCGTCACCCCGGCGAAAGCCGGGGTCCAGACGTCGTCCCGATGAAAGTGGGGAACCAGTCCTATCCTCCTGGATTCCGGGTCAAGCCCGGAATGACGAAGTTGAAAAAGTGATTTTCGTGTAAACCATTTTGCCTCGGAGCAATGCCTATTAACGTTTTTCAGATGAGATGATGTTCTAAGGCATAGCGGGTCAGATCCGCCTAAAAACCATCCATCCCCGGCATCCGAACGTCCAGCAGGATAACGGCGAAATCCGTTTTTCGCCTTATTTTTCTTCTTGATATTATCAATAAAATGATATAATCCTGAGAAAAACAAGGAGGACCCTATGCCCCAAATCAAACCCATTTCAGACCTGCGAAACAAAGCAAACCAAATTTCGCAAATTGCCCATCGCTCCGATGAACCTATATTCATTACAAAAAACGGCGAAGGCGACCTGGTGGTCATGTCTATGGCCCATTACGGCAAGTTGCAGATGAAGCTCGACCTGTTCGGCAAGCTTGCCGTCGCCCAATCTCAAAAAGCGGCCGGTGATAGGGGAAGAACTCTTTCCGACGTCATGGAAGACATGCGAAAGCTTATCCATGACGCCGCCTAAGTATGCAATCCGGTTGTTGAGATCCGCCGAGGAAGACCTGAGAGGGATCATCACCTATATTGCCCTTGACAATCCTTCCGCAGCCGCAGCCTTTGCGGACAAAATCGAAAACCGTCTATCCAGCCTTTCTTCCTATCCGTTGCTTGGCAAAATCCCCGACGAAGATGAATTGGCCAATATTTAGGAGAAAGGGGGCAAGGATTCGAGGATTCAAGGATTCAAGGATTCAAGTGTTTATTTTCTAAAGATCTTATCAGTGCCTTGAGCATCCTCTCAACCTCTCCTAAATCATCCTGAAGTTTTGATAAACTTTTTTCTATCAGGTAACCTAAGTCTCCAGACAACAAGATTTGCGTTTCTAACTCACAAACTGAGCCGTAAGCAATGTATAAACCCCTCAAGTATTCCGGTGTTGTTTTTCTTCCATATCCTTCTGCAATATTACTGGGGATCGACAAAGCCGCCCTTCTCATTTGGGATATCAGACCATAGATCTCATTTTTGGGAAATCCTTTGGTATTCCGATAAACCTCCAAACATAGTTGATAGGATTTCTCCCAAACCTTCAGCTCTTTATAATTCTTTAGCATTTCCCTCTGCTCTGCGGCCCTTGACTCCTTGAATCCTTGAATCCTCTGATTGACTTTTTTCAGATGAGATGATGTTCCAAGGCATAGCGAGTCAGATCCGCGTTGGTGCTCAGGTTCATTTTCTCCAGAATGCGGGCCCGGTAACTACTCACGGTCTTGCCGCTGATGTATAACGCCTCGCCGATTTCCTTGAGCGAATTCCCGGAGGCGATCAGACCCATGATCTGAAATTCGCGGTCAGAGAGCTTCTCGTGGGGCGCTTTTCCCGGTGAAGAAAGGTCCGAGGCCAGCCTTTCTGCCAGAGAGGAGCTGATATATTTTTCTCCGGAGGTGATCTTCCGGATCGCCTTGATCAGGTCCTCCGGGATGCTGTTCTTCATCAGGTAGCCTGAAGCGCCGGCTTTGAGCACTCGCAGCGCGTATTGTTCTTCATCATGGATGCTCATGATCAAAACAGGCAGGGCCGGACGTTCAGATTTAAGCTGTCGGAGAACCTCGAGACCGCTGGCATCCGGCAGGGTAATATCCAGGACAACCGCATCGCAGGCGGTCCGGCGGATGACGCGGAGTGCCTCTCTGGCGTTTTCCGCTTCACCCACGACCTGCATGTCCTGTTCTGCGGCGATAATTTGTTTCAGGCCGCGCCGCACGACCGGATGATCGTCGACGGTAATCACTCTGATCATCGGGCGGCTCCTTTCTGACAAGTTCGTAAAAAGTCGTCACCCCGGCCCCGCATCAAGTGCGGGATAAACTCCAGCCGGGGTCCAGTGGTCGTCCCGGCGAAAGCCGGGAACCAGATCCATATCCTCTGGATTCCCCCGTATCAAGTACGGGGCGGGCTTAGTCAAGCCCGGAATGACAAAAAGGGGTTCTTGCGACTTTTTACGAGTTCATCCTTTCTGATCCCGATCCATTTTTCTCTTTTCCCAAAGCGGGATCTTAACCATCACTTTTGTGCCTTTTCCGGGGGTTCCCGTTACGGTGGTGCGTCCCCCGAACATCTGGGCGCGTTCCCTCATCCCCAGGAGTCCGAGTGACTTTGAACTCAGGATCTTTTCTTTTTTGATGCCTTTGCCGTTGTCTTCTATCTCCAGAACGGAGCCATCTGCGTCCGCGCGCCAACGGACATGCACCTCCGTTGCCCCGGCGTGGCGGGCCACATTGGTCAGCGTCTCCTGAAAAATGCGAAACAATGTTGTAGAAAGGTCGGCGTCAAGGGCTATATCTTCCACCATTGGAAAAAATTCACAGCGGATATCGGTGCGTTTCTCGAAATCTTTAAGTTGCCATTCCAGAGCCGCAACGAGACCGAGATCATCCAGAATGCCGGGTCTAAGTTCCATGGCGATCCTGCGAACGGTATGGATGCTGGAGTCGATGGATTCAATCATGGAGTCCGTACCGGCGAGCAAAGATGCTCTGACGGTCTCATCCTCTACTTTCAAAGCCGCCCTTCTCAGTAAGGAAAAATCGATCTTCAGGCCGGTCAAGGCCCCTCCCAGTTCGTCGTGAATCTGACGAGCCATGTTGGTCCGCTCCTCTTCGCGCACCGCCTGCAGGCGACCGGCCAGAGCGCGCAACTGTTCCCGGGAAGCCCGAACTTCCTCCTCCGCCTGCTTGCGCTCGGTGATGTCCTGGGCTGTACCGAATGTTCTAACAATATGGCCTTCACCGTCCCTTATAATGCTGCCTTTTGCATTCATCCAGCGGATACTGGCATCAGGACGAAATAGCCGAAATTCAATATCAAAGGGGATACCTTCGATATTTGCTTTGGTGACTGCATTATTTAAATTATCCCAATCATCAGGATGAATAAACTTCTGAAGGCCCTTGAAGGAAGGTTCACTCTGGGCAGGATCAAGACCGAAAATGTGGAAAATCTCTTCCGACCATTTGGGGGATCCGGCTAAATCATTGAGCTCCCAGTGCCCAATGTGGGCCACATGCTGGGCCTCTTTAAGGAGCGCTTCACTTTTTTGTATCAGCTCCTCCGCCTGCTTGCGCTCGGTAATGTCTATCCCGTAAATGTTGACATATTCAGCATCATGGATTGGCGAAAACATAATGAAAAATACACGTTCTCCGCAAGAGATATCCACCGTAATCTTTGTCTTGCCGGCGACTGCATCCACGACCAGTTTACAAAGAGACGCGGGAAGATAACCTCCCGCTTCGGTATTCCAATCAAAAAGTAATGTTTTGCTTGCCTCATTGGCATAGATAATTAGCCCGTCTGGCTCAACTCGCAAAACCGGATTAGGATTTTCCTGGGGGAATCGCGTGAAATCCTCGACTTCTTTTTCCACCTGCTTGCGTTCGGTAATGTCTTCTGCGTGAACCATTATGAGATCTGGAGGGACAAAGGCATAAGTTGTCGCCATAGTTCTGCCAGGCATAAAATGCTGAGATCGTAACTCCCTTTTAATGACTTCTTTTTTTGTAAAGCATCGATGAATATCCTGCAATATTTCCGGCCTATCTTGATACATCTCATTAGCCGTTTTCCCAAAGAACTTTAAGACTTCCCCCTTGGTGTCAACCTTGGCTGCATTATTGTAGTCAACCAATTGAAAGTCTTCCCCTTTCTTCTGCCAGGTAAAGGTCGGGATAGGACTCCCCTGATATTGGGCTTTTAAACGAGCCTCGCTGACACGCAGCAGTTCTTCCGCCCGCTTGCGCTCGGTGATGTCTTGTCCGATAGAGAGCAAGCCTACCGTGTTACCCTTCTCATCTTTGAGGGTCTTGTCGTACCACTCAATGATGCGTTCACGACCGTCCTTCGTCACGATAGGATTGACATTGCCACGTGTTTGAATGTCATCAATGGCCTTTGAAAAAAGTGACTTCATCCTCAATTGATCTTGCGGAGGCAAAAATGTGCTGAACCAGTCCTTTCCCAGGATTTCACATAGTGAATATCCTGAAAGCTTTTCCATATAAGGATTGAATCGGACAATTCTACCTTCTGGGTCTAATAATAGGATAATAGTCTGGGCTGTATTAATCAGGCTTTCGGCAAAATCCCGTTCTTTTCGCAGCGCCTCCTCCGCTTGCTTCCGCTCGGTGATATCTTTTGAAATCACTGTTACGCCGGTAATGTTCCCCTGTAAATCTTTAACCGGGCTGAATGTCCGCAAGAAATATTTATTATCTCTTTCACTTCTGTGTTCGATTTGTACAACATTGCTTGTTTCGAAGACCGTTGCAACTCGATCAGCAAACCGTATGGTATCTTCCCCGGAATGAAACTCGCCATAGGATCTGCCTATAACCTCATCCAATGACACACCAAGCCTCAACAGATGTGCCCCATTCATGAATTGATACCGGCATTCCCTGTCCACGAAATACATGGAGTCTCGGGTAGAGGCCAAGGTACGATATCTCATCTCCGATTTTTGCAGCGCCTCTTCCGCCTGCCTGCGCTCGGTGATATCTCGGACGATAACCAAATCGGCGGGTTGTCCATGCCAAACTGTCTTCGCGGCGGTCAATTCTACGGGTACACTCTTCCCATTTTTGTGGATAAGGAGGGTCTCGTACTGGAATGGGAAAGGCTCCCCCGCAAGTCTTTTCTTATATCTTTCCATTATCTTTTGTACTTCATTGGGATGTACTAAGTTCTTAATTTCTGTTTTTAGCAATTCGGCCACGCTGTAACCGGTAATTTCACCTGCCCGGTCGTTAGCGAAGGATTGAATCCCTTCGCCCACGGTTATAAAAATGCCATCATTGGCGTTCTCGGCTAAAGTCCTAAAGGTCTTTTCGCTCTCCCGCAGGGCCTCCTCCGCCCGCTTGCCCGCCTGTTTGGCAAACAGGCGTTCAGTTTCAGACTTTTTCCGTTCGGCAACCTGCCGGCGCAGTTCCTCCAACTCCTTGATAAGCTGCGCCTTGGTCTTTTTTTCATCTTTCATTTTTGAAGTCTCCGTTTGATGCCCGCCATAAATTATTATGGTTCTTCTCCCCAAGTCACCTGACCTCCGGCAAAGCCGGAGACTTGATTATTTGCCGGCCCATCAAAAGGGCCTGATTGCAAACAAAAATAAGTTGTTTGACTCCCTCCCGATCTCTCTTTTAACATGGGAGAAGGAACTTCCCCCTTTGAAAAAGAGGATTGAGGGGAATTCAGTGGCAGCTACTTATTTGGATATTGGTTTTGAGTATCGGCATCATTTTGACCTGAAACTGTTTTGATCCTTCATATGAGGGTTTTGTAAAAAGTCCTTATGAGGTCATACCGGCGAAAGCCGGTATCCAGTATCCAGAACATATTGACTTTACTGGATTCCGGATCAAGTCCGGAATGACGAAAATGGGCATTCGGCGAATTTTTACGAGTTCAAAATATAGAGGGAACAGGAATTGAAGGTTAGACAGATAGAGGAATAGATAAAAAGAACTTGGCCGACAGGTGTTTTCCATAACGGTTGTTCCCTAATAGAGGTTAACCGCCGAGTAACTGGGCCTAAATATCGGATCTATTGTGAATGAACTGACTTATATTGTAAGGTCTTGATGGAGTAAGTCAACAAAAAAGTAAGGAAATGGGTATTGAATCGGCTTCATAAAAATGTATTCCGCCATCCCCAATATGAAATCCGAAATGGTTTAGTTCCGAGCAATTTACTTAGAGCCATAAACCACCACACGGTTCTTTTCCTGCGCTTTGGCCTGGTAGATGACTGCGGCGGCCTGAGACAAAAGTTCTCCGGTGGTCAAGGTTCCCTCCTCGATTTCGATCAGTCCGATACTCAGACTCAAAGGGAATACCTGGCTTTCCAACTCAAAGGTATGCCCCTCTATGACCAAACGCAGACGTTGTGGCCGACGCGGTTGAAGCCATGGCTTTTTATCAGCCCTACCGGCCTGCACTTGGAATCGAGGCGGCTCTCGGAGAAATAAAAAAGAACAAAGGCCTTCTCTATGATCAGGAGGTGGTGGATGTCTGTCTGAAACTGTTCAGGAAGAAAGGTTTTCAGTTTGACCATAAGAGGGACAGGGGATGATGGACGAATAAACTTCACGTCTGTCATCATCCTCTTTAATCCGAGACTTCCAACTCAAACCTTGAAAGGCGATCTCAAGATAACTCGTACCAGTGATTTCAACTAAAAATGGTTTAAGAAGATAGACCAGAAAATTAACGATTATCGTTTGAAATGTGCATAAAAAAAGGCAGAGCCATTTCTGACCCTGCCTTTGTATTTTGAAGATAAGGGTAAATTATTTTTAAAGCGTTTACTGACGGGCCTCGAGTCCCTCTCAGGCCAGAACCCAGCAGGAGCATGGTGGTGGATTCGGGGAAAGAGGCGGAAGTGTAATTTGAGATTGCACCGGAGGCGTCTATTTCTCGCAACCCTTTAAACTCCGCTGTGAGAAGCCTCTAAACATCGTCCAACTTGATCAAGTAATTTATGATGCGGAGGGCGGAATCAATTACAATCATTTCTATTTCTCTAATATGGGTTGACTCCAACGTCCAGAACTGAGCCACGCCGGATGGATGCTGTCAATTGTGAATGCGGAACGAAGACAGACAACCGGCGTTGGCTCCAGTGTTTTGATAGACGGCCGACTACTTGTTTTTGGTCAATCGGAATTCGCCCCTAAAGAGCGCCGGATTTTTTAGGTTCTTTTTCAAGAGCTCTTGCACGCTGGCCGAGTCCTTGGTGTTATCTGGAACGACCTTGTCGTTGACATTACGCAAAATCAGCGTGCCATCCTCAGACAATTTCCAGGTCCAATAATAATACTCAGGTTTGTTCGATTTAAGGTTCTTCACGCTGACAAAAGGCGTCCCGGCCACGTCCGAATGATAGGCGAGATAATCCTTCTTGGAAAAGACCTTATAATTAGAGTCATCCAGCTTCATCACCTTTATCTTGGTCTTCCCGTCCTTGGAGGTCCAGTTGCCAAGGAGTCTGGTATCAACCTTGCGAGTGGATTTGGAAGTGATGGGAACCTGATATTTGCAGCTGCTGATGACTAAGCAGCAGACGGCAGCGACAATTACCAAGGTAAATGTTCGAGAAATTAATCTGACTCTGTTCATATTTTGTTCTCCTTTCATTGTTGTGAGGGTGTTTTGAACACCGGGTTATTTAACAATTAATATACGAACTTTGTTTTTGCCGGATATTTATAATGGAATATAGCATAGATTGTTTTTCAGTTCAATAAAAATAGTTAAAATATAAAGAATCTTAATTTATTATTATTCATAATTACTGAATATTAGCAAGAAATACGAAGTTCGCAATATCCAAATATTTTGGCAAAATAGCTTTTATTGATTACCGTTGAACTCTTCGGTTTTATTCAAAATAGAGTTTTGAAGGAAGAAGTTGTTTTTTTCATCAGACCATATCTTGTCCAGCCAGGTTTCTTCCGGTTCTTTAAGCCGGACAATTAAAATGAACAAGGCACCTCCTTTTCTTCCAAATGAGCAGGACTATCGATTCAGGTGAACTTTCCTGATCTTTCCTGCTGCATCTTTAAAGTTAATTTAAATATCGGAATAAGCTCACATCAATCTCACCCTATCCCTCCTCCTTGGAGGGGGAAGGCTGGATGGGGGAGCGGAGTCGATCGAAACGCAATGAATGGATGTCCCCATATCCATTACCCTACTTTGAGCAGCAGCTTCCTGGAGCCCCGCAAGAGTTGGGTGATCCACAGCAACCGCTCGAGGGTTCGGGTATGGCGAAAGACTGAGAGCTTACGGAAACGCTGTGAGCTGACATCAATTTCACCAAATCTTTGCTTCCACATTGTTGGCAGGCAATGACCTCCTGCTTCCCCAATACGAGAATCTCACTCACCTCCCCGCATTTTTCGCAACGATATTCGTAAATCGGCATTTCCCTCTCCTCCTTCTATGAACCGTGGTGTCCGCATTCCCCGCTCTGGTGGCCCTGGCAGGCGTTTTGCAAGGAAAGCAAGGGGAGCTTCCCGTCTTTCAGGAGATCCAGGTTCTGTCTAACTGTTTCGGCGATGGATTGGTAGACCTTGATACCCTGTGCATTGAGCCCGGATATGGCTCCTGCACCTATACCTCCAACAACCATGGCCTCCACACTCTTACCATCAAGGGCCTTAATTGGGTTACAGGCACCATGGACATGGTCTAAGTCTCTATTGTTTACTGTTACAACCTCTTTCCCCTCGGTATCGACGATGATAAACGCCGGTGCCGAACCAAAATGACCATAAACCTTGCTCTCAACTCCTTCATTACCCTGTACTGCAAAACCTACCTTCATGACTTTCTCCTTTTTTGGCGATAGCGGTCTCTATTCTTAAGGCTTCCCGGTTAATCATAGAATCGGCAAGCCTTTCATTTAATCCTTCCCGCCTTTTCGCAATGATTTAATTAAATTTTTCCTTCGTTATTGTTTTTGTTGATTCACACGACAACACCTGCCTTGCCCTTTCCCAAATCCTCTATCGTATCCTCTGCCTTCCTCTGTTCTGTGAATGTTGCCGCTTTTGCAGGAAGGGCAGTTCTTTGGTCTACCCGTTCCGTAAGGCAAATCCCAAGAATATTGGCAATCATAACATCCAAATTTTCTCATAGAAGCCATATCAAAATCACCTCCTTCAATCTTCAAAGCCTTACCTTTAACCAAAGCCTCGGCAACTTTTTTGTGTCCTGATCCTATAATTCTTCCAAAGGTTTGTCGGGAGACATTCATTCTTCCGGCAGCCTGATCTTGGTATAAACCTTCCAAGTCAGCTAACCGAAGGGCCTCAAATTCATCAACGGTCAACTTTATTTCCTCAAGTCCTGAAAGGGGGATTCCTCTGGGTTTAAAATACTGGCTCCCAGGGAGACACCCCACTCTCCTGCAATTTCTCGGTCTGGCCATAATGGACACCTCTTAAAACTAATTATAAGCATATGCTCATAATTTGTCAAGCAAAAAAATGGTGCTCATTAAATCACGTACAAGAATACAATCCGATGGTTGAGGCAAGAAAAGCTATTATGGGGGCCGCTTATTTCGAGCTTTTGGGGCCGATACTAAAGATAGTCGGTTTAATCTTCAGCTAAGAACAGGGGGGCTGAATTTGGCGACTTTAGAAAGAACGCAACAGGCTGCCCCAAGGTCAGATGAGGCGTCTCGTAGAAGTATTATCATAGATTGTAATTGTAAGGGAATGAGGATATCCTTATTTTTTTTTGGACGAAGTTCCCTGGAAATGTTACGATAATATGTCGTTTTAGAACCAACATCCTCATCGCCTATTGAAATCGAAAAAATTACCTCAAAAAACATCCAAAGGAAAATCCGAGGCTATGTCAAGCTCTCCAATAGAAACAAAAACACTTGAAAAAAGATCGAAATAAAGATAAAAATAAAAATAAGAATAGAAAAAGGAGGAAGGTATGAAAAAATCGTTCATTTTTATCGTGATGTTATTTGTGGTTTTAGGTTTAGCTGCGGGAGCCGCGGTTACTCAGGCTGCGGATAGTTTGACGGGAACCTGGAATATATCGGTTGATACCTCCGTCGATAAAGCGACTCCAACTTTCGTTTTGCAACAGGACGGTGAGAAAATTACCGGAACCTACCAAGATGTAGGCAGAAAAAGTAAAGTTACAGGAAAAATCCAAGGCAGCGATTTCGAATACACATTCAAAAATAACGAGATTGATATAACCTATAAAGGAAAGGTTGAGGGCAATAAGGTCAGCGGTTCAGTCGAGTACACATACGCCGGATCTCGTGGTAGGGGCCGCTCTGTTACGGGCACCTTCACCGGAGAAAAGCGATAGAAGTTTTTGGGATGGCCTGTCCCCGCTTCGGCGGGGGCAGGTCCTTATTTTGTTAAACCATATATTGCTTTTCCAGGCGCATCCCTCCGAAAATTAAAATGAGACAGAGCCAAACGGTCAAGATTTAATCATTAAGTCATCCATTCGTTAAGATCATCATCGAGAATTTCCAGAATTTTTTGTTTGAAGTCTTTTATTTTTGCAAAAAAGGAAGTTATAAGAGTACAGGAAGAAGTCATCATCAAGCTTGACAATGCCTGTATAGTCAAATCCTGACTTTCACAGAATTAAGGCAGGACCAGTCTAATCCCTTCGGTATTTTTCTCGATCTTGTCGCCCACAGCGGTTAAACAAGCGGCACAAAGATATTCATACTTGTCCCCTTCCGGCAAAACCAATAAGAGCCTTTTACGGACCGGCATGGCCCGACGGCATCTTGGACAATAAAGCTCGGTGGCTTCAAATTGATCGTACTGGGCGGGTCTTTTATTTTTTCGTGTCGGGACTCGATAAGGATTATTCATCATAGCCGTTGAATATCGTATGGAATTTTTTAACCTTTTTGATAATTTATTATAAACAGTCCTGTATATTTTGTCAAGGCCTCTCCTCAGCCCTTATCTTGACATCCTTCCGCATTATCGGTAATCTTCCTGTGCCTATGTTTACCAATATTATCTTTTTTATCTTAGCCCTATTGATTTATTATACCCGATCGTTGGGCCCGAGGCTGCCGTTCGTCGATCTCTGGGTCAATGCCGGAACCCTTTGCCTTTTTCTGGCCGTCTTTGGACTAGAAACCTGGAGACGATTTCACCGCCTTTATCTCCTGGCCCTTGATAACCGGCAAGGTTCTTATTCCTTACAGCGAGGGTATCAGCAGACTACCCAATACCTGATGATCCTGGCTCTGATCTTTTTTGCCTCCGAAATTTACCTCCTGAACTTTAAATCCTTAGTGGCCGTAATCCCGGGGGCCGGCCGTTTTGCTTCCCTGGAGGGGGCCTTGGGCATCACCCTGTATCTTATTCATGTGGCCTTGATCTGGATTTTGGGCTATCCGGCCCAGGCGACGATCTTCAGATCCTTCCAGACCAGGGGTTCCTATCTAAGGTCCCAGCTCCAGTTTAATTTACCTATTTTATTCCCCTGGTTTTTGATCACACTCCTGTCGGACCTTATTGAACTGGTTTCCAGTCCGGGTCTGCGATCCTTTTTGAATCAACCCTTAGGAGAAATGATCTATGTCTTGATCTTTTTAACGGTTTTGTCGATTTTTTTCCCCTTTCTGATTAAAACCTGGTGGCAATGCCGGCCCATTCCTGAAGGGCCCAAAAAAGAAATCCTTTTTGATTTTTGTCGGAAATTGGGAGCCCCCTTTCAGCAGATTTTCCTCTGGCCGGCCTTCGGGGGCAGCATGCTGACCGCCGGGGTCATGGGCCTGGTCAAACGCTTCCGCTATCTGCTGATTACCCCGTCTTTGCTGGATCTTTTGGAGCCGGAGGAATTAATGGGGGTCGTGGCCCATGAAATAGGTCACATTCGGAAAAAGCACCTCCTGTTCTATCTTGGTTTTTTCGCCGGCTATATCTTGCTGGCGGTCTTTTTTTCGCAGTGGCTTACGCGCCAGCTCTTTCAATACCCGGCCATCCTTGATTTTCTTTATTCCTGGAGAGACTATTTTGAAGATCTAACTTCGGTCTTCATGGTTCTGCCCGTGGCCTTGGGATTGATCCTCTATTTTCGTTTCCTCTTCGGTTTTTTCATGCGTAATTTTGAACGGCAGGCCGACCTGTTCGCCCTGAAGACCATGGGGTCACCCGAACCTTTGATCCGATCCCTGGAAAAGATCGGTTATTCTTCCGGACAAAGCCGTAATCTCCCCAGTTGGCACCATTTCAGTATTGCCCAGCGGGTGGCGTTTTTAGAGAGTGCCGGTCGCCGTCCTGATCTGGTCCGAAGGCATGATAAAAAAATATATTGGTCCATAGGCCTGTTTTTTTTCCTGCTGGTCGGTCTGGGTTTTTATGGGATCAAGGAGCGGATATGGCTTTCTCCTGGCACTGACGGCGACTCCCGGGTCTTGGAATCCTTCTTAACCCAGGAGCTTCGCTCCCGGCCGGGAGATACCAAGATCTTGATGGCCCTGGCCATGATCTATCATGATGAGAAAAAATATCAGCAGGCCGAGACCCATTATGAAAAGATATTGCAAAAGGAGCCGAAAAATTATCTGGCTTTAAATAACTTGGCTTGGCTTTTAGCCACCAGCAAAGACCCAGGCCTTTTTCAGCCGATAAAGGCCTTGTCTTTGGCCAAGGAAGCAGCCGATCTGAAGCCCGATCCCATAATCCTGGATACCTTGGCCGAGGCCTATCTGGTCAACGGTCGCCCTGATATGGCCCTGGAGATCATCCGACAGGTGCTGACTAAAAATCCACCCAACCGATCCTATTACCAGGACCAGGAAGAACGATTTAAACGGGCCGTTAAACCATAGATCCTATCTTTTTCTATTTATTCCCCTAAGGAATAGGAAAAATTCCTCTCGCCGGTTGATCTGCAATCAATTACATGGTATAAACGAAATCTTTCAAATTGGCTACTTGGACCATCAAAGATCAGATTTTTTAAAAAAGTTTGTGTTACAATATATTGCCTAAAGAAAGGAACGGCTATGAGAGAAGTGGTTATCGTAAGCGGGGCAAGGACCGCTATTGGGAATTACCAAGGTTCTTTGGAGAGTTACAGTGCTATTGACTTGGGTGTAATCGCCTTGAAAGGCGCCTTGGGGAAGGCGGGCGTGGATGCGGGAGCGATCCAGGAAGTTATTGCCGGTCAATGCAATCAGGCCGGATCTCCGGGAAACACCGCCAGATATGTCGCCTTGAAAGCCGGTTGTTCTGTAGAATCAGCCGCCTTCACCGTCCATCAGCAATGTGCATCTTCCATGCGGGCTTCCGAGCTCCTGTCCCAGGAAATCATGCTCGGGAAAATCGATATCGGCGCTGCCGTGGGCGTGGAAAGCATGTCCAATGCCCCTTATCTCCTGTTCGGTGTCCGTAAAGGCTATCGTTTGGGAAATGCCGAACAGGTTATTGACAGTCTCATGAAGGGAGGCCTCATCTGTGATTTCGTCGGTTACCATATGGGCATCACCGCCGACAATATTGCCGACCAATATGGGATCACCCGTGAAGAACAGGATGAATTCGCTTTGATGAGCCACCAGCGGGCCTGTAGGGCCATTAAAGAAGGCTGGTTTAAGGATGAAATCATCCCCGTTGAGGTCAAGACCAAAAAAGGAACGGTCGTCATTGATACGGATGAGCATCCTCTGCCGAATACCAGTATGGAAGCCCTGGCTAAATTAAGACCGGCTTTCAAGAAAGACGGAACAGTGACGGCGGGCAATGCCTCCGGTCTCAATGATGGAGGCTCGGCTCTGATTATGATGGATTCAGACACGGCAAAAAAAATGAAGATCAAGCCTATAGCCAGGGTAGTGGCTTCGGCCCCCGGCTCGGTGGAACCCAGGATTATGGGTATGGGTGTCGTTCCAGCGGTTCGAAATGCCTTGCGATTTGCCGGTCTCAAACAAGACGATATAGATTATTTCGAATTCAATGAAGCCTTTGCGGCCCAGGTCTTGGGAGTCAATCGGGAATTAAAGGTCCCTTTGGACCGGTTGAATGCCGTCGGTTCAGGGATCGCCCTGGGGCATCCTGTCGGGGCAACAGGCGCCAGGCTCATCATGACCCTGATCAACGAGATGAAACGGCGCGGGGTCCGCTACGGTTGTGCCGCCCTTTGCGCCAGCGGCGGCCCTGCCCATGCCTTTATCGTCGAGTCGATTTAGTACAAAAAATAGTTCGGAGCCTGCGGACAGGCAGGAAGTTTGGAATTCGGAGAACGACGGTTTTTATGTTTCGAAGTGCCTCATTGCAGATCGGGGCATAGACAATAAAATAGATTAAATACAAAAACAGGGGTCGAGGGTTTTAGCTTCCTTGACCCCTTGAATTCATTTCTAAGGAGGAAAGCTAATGGCACTTAAAACGCCGGAAGAATATGAAGCAAGTTTACGTAAGCTTAATTTTAAAATCTACTTGATGGGTGAACTGGTGAAAAATCCGGTGGATCATCCCATCATCAGACCGTCGATGAATTCGGTAAAAATGACTTATACCCTGGCCCAGGATCCGGGACACGAGGATCTGATGACCGCCCAATCCCATCTGACGGGCAAGAAGATCAACCGCTTCTGTCACCTGCATCAAAGCACCGAAGACCTGGTCAAGAAAGTCAAGATGCAGCGGCTTCTGGGACAGCAAACCGCAGCCTGCTTTCAGCGCTGCGTCGGCATGGATGCCATCAATGCCGTGGACAGCGTCACCTTTGAAATGGATCAGAAACTGGGCACCCATTACCATGAACGATTTACCCACTTCCTTGAAAGGATGCAGGAGGAGGACTGGACCGTTGACGGCGCCATGACCGATCCGAAAGGAGACCGCAGCCTGCCACCCAGCCAACAGGCCGATCCGGATTTGTATGTGCATGTGGTCGAGAAAAACGATAAAGGTATCGTGGTCCGCGGGGCCAAAGCGCACCAGACCGGAGCCATAAATTCCCATTGGATCCTGGTGATGCCGACCATGGCCATGAGAAAAGAGGATGCCGACTATGCCGTTTCTTTCGTGGCGCCGGCGGATGCCCAAGGTATCTTCTATATCTACGGCCGTCAGTCCTGCGACACGCGCAAGCTGGAGGGTGGGGAAATCGATGTAGGCAACGCCCGCTTCGGCGGCCATGAAGCGCTCATGGTCTTTGATAATCTTTTTGTCCCCTGGGAAAACGTTTTGATGTGCGGCGAATATGAATACAGCGGTCTGCTGGTGGAACGGTTCGCCGGGTATCATCGTCAAAGTTATGGGGGATGCAAGGTCGGTGTGGGTGACGTGCTCATCGGGGCGGCGGCTGTGGCGGCTGATTACAACGGTGCGGCCAAGGCCTCCCACATCAAGGACAAACTGATTGAGATGATGCATCTCAATGAAACGCTGTATGCCTGCGGCATTGCCTGTTCGGCGGAAGGCCATAAAACCGCCTCCGGGACTTATTTGATCAACCTGTTGCTGGCCAATGTCTGCAAGCAGAATGTCACCCGCTTTCCATACGAGATCGCCAGATTGGCTGAAGATATTGCCGGCGGACTCATGGTTACCATGGCCTCGGAAAAAGATCTGCGTCATCCGGAAATTGGGAAGGTGGTGGAAAAATATATCAAGGGCGTGGCCTCCGTTTCCTCCGAAGACCGGTGCCGCATGTTGAGGCTCATCGAGAATATCACCCTGGGAACTGCTGCAGTCGGCTACCGGACCGAGTCCATGCACGGGGCCGGATCACCCCAGGCCCAGCGGGTGATGATCGCCCGTCAGGGCAACCTGGAGTACAAGAAAAAGCTGGCTAAAAATATTGCCGGGATCAAGGAATGAATGGCTCTAGGAGGGGAGAGGTTACGAATCTGAAAACATCGCTAGGGTAATCTAAATAATTTGATTTTCCGAATCCAGTATCCAGTATAAGAATGAATGTTTAAAGATGGCCTCGCAAAAAGTCGCAAGAACCTTTTTTCGTCATTCCGGGCTTGACCCGGAATCCAGAAACTTGAATAAGTTAACAAACCCCTGGACCCCAGCTTTCGCCGGGGTGACGACTTTTTGCGATTTCATCTTTAAAAAGCTTTAACCGGTAATGATCTTGGCAGAGAAGGTTAAGGAGATAGGCTTAAAATATTGCGGAGGGTGCAATCCCGTTATTGACCGATCGGTCCTGGTTCAAGAAATCAGAAAATTGCTGCCGCCGGAATGCAAACTGGTGACGGAGCAATTCGGCCGTCCCATACGAAAAGGCCGTTTTGGTTTGCGGATGCCCGACGGCTTGTGCGGATAAACCAGCCCTCAGACGTTTGGCCAAAAGATGGATTGTAATCTCCGGGACGATGGTGGATTTGGAAGCAATGCCGGAAGAGAAGATGGCCGAGGTCATTGTGGAGAAAATACAAACTAAGATAATTGAAATCTTGGAATACAAAGTTAAGATTCAAGAGTTAAATTCCACGCCTTTCACTTGAATCCTAAAATTAATTTTAGTGCCCATAGGGGTATGAGGGTTTAGTTAAGGAGCACCCGTGACCAACCACGATCTAATATATCTTGCTGATTTAAATTATGCTGAATCCATACGGGAAACCGCCCGCTGGGCAAACCATTGTGAGATCCTGGAACAGGATGACCTTCTGCTGATCGCCGGAGGAGGTTTAACCCCGAAAACCAATTCGGCCATTCGCCTCGGCAACCATGCCTGGCCGCCGGCTGAGGAGGTGCATGGAAAAGGTCAAGAGCTTCTTCGGCAACAGGAAACGCGGCTACAGCCTCTATGTGCGTCGGCATCTGGATTCCGATCTTGAGGACCTCTGCCGGTCATTGCTAAACTGACGAAAATATTCGAAACTCCGGGGATGGCCGTCCATAAGCCGATTCCTGCAAAGGACCTCCCGACTGACTTTAAAATCAAGTCGATAGAGGATGAAGACGGGGCCGCCGATTTCGCCGCAGTGGCCATCAATAGTTTTCAGAGCCTGGGAATGGACGTAGAAATCGGGAAAAAAATTTTTGAAAATCCGGAAAGGATGATTCGACCTTATAATTATCTGGTTGTCATTTATGTAGATGAACAGCCGGTTTCCTGCGCCATGATTATTTTTTCACACTCCATTGCCGGTATTTACTGGGTAGGCACCATGGAGTCGTTTCGGAAAAAAGGATTGGCCGAAGTCTGTACGGCCACCGTGACCAATGAGGCCTTCCGCAGAGGCGCATCCTCTGTTATCCTTCAAGCCAGTCCATTCGGGGAACCGATCTATCGACGCTTGGGATTTAAGGAATTCACCCGGTATCTCTGGTACATGCATTTTCACAAAGGATAAACCGGGAATTTATTTTGTCAATCCCCGCAGGGAATCCCGCCAAGACGGGACTGCACCTTGAAGCAGGGAGCTTTAAAATTATTTTTTCTTTATCCCTTTCTTTGTAGTCACCTTACAGCCGATAATGTAAAATGTTTTATCCAGTATTTGATTTGACGGATAGTGTCAAAATAGGCAGGATGAAGTATACCCAACTCTTCTAAAGAAATCATTCCGAAAATTAAGGATTACTATTTGAAATTTGCACAAAAAAAGGCAGAGACCCCTTTCTGCCCCTGCCTTTGTATTTTGCAGTTAAAGACAAATTATTTTTTAAAGGGCCTACTGAAGGGCCCCTGTTTTTTTTGACGGATTCACCGGAAAAGATTAGTATATTTCCATACAAATCATGAAAAAAGCCTACTTACTTTATATCCTCAGCTTCCTGGCCGCCTTCCTAATCTTTCAAATTGAGTCGATTATGGCCAAGATTTTCCTGCCTAAATACGGGGGGACCTATTTGGTCTGGGGCGGGTGCGTGGTTTTTTTTCAATGCACCCTGCTCTTCGGGTACTGGTACGCCCATTGGGTTATCCGGAAATTCGGCTTTTTCAAATACCGATGTTTTCATCTGCTCCTGATTTTTCTCCCTTTGTTATTCTTTCCCGGCAGATCCCTGTCGGTTATGGCCCAGGGGTCAAATGCTTCCCATGATCCTGGACATATTCCTAAAGCTTTCCTTGAGTATCGGCCTGGTCTTCTTTGTCCTGTCCACCATGAGCGTCATTACGCAAATGTGGTTGGCCTCCAGCGACCTGCCCCGGCATAGCAACCCGGCCCTGTTATATGCCTTTTCCAATGCCGGCTCCTTCTGCGGCTCTTAAGTTATCCATTTATTTTTGAATATTATTCCGATATCCCCACTCAATTGACCATCTGGAGAATAGGCTATGGGTCCTTTCCTCTTTTTTATCTGCTGTCTTTTAAACTGATCGCCAGCCGGGACAGGGCAGACCTCCAAAAATCCCTGCCAGGCTCAGTCCCTTCAAAAAAAGAAAGGGCCTACTGGCTTCTCCTGGCCGCAGCCGGTTCGATCTTGTTTCTTTCCACCACCAATTTTATAACCTATACCATAACACCATGCCCCCTGCTCTGGGTCATTCCGCTGGCCATTTACCTTCTCTCTTTCGTCCTCACGTTCAAGGATAAACCCTTCTACCCCAAGAGGCTGAAGCCAGGACTGCCCTATCTATTAGTTTCATTATCGCCTTTCTCTACCTCGGTGCCTTCCTGCCCCTCCTGCTGACCATTTTATTTTATTTTGTCTTCCTCTTTGCCCTATGCCTCTTCTGTCAGTATGAACTGTACACCAGCCGGCCCCAGGACAATGATCAACTGACGACCTTTTATCTGATCATTGCCCTGGGCGGGGCCTTGGGGGGAATAGCGGTCACCTGGATCCCGCCTGCCGCTGATCCCCAACCCTTACTTTGAATACCTTTTCGGACTCCTCCTGATTACAGGGGCCTTGTTACTAAAAACCGGGGAGATTTCCCTAACTTCCGTGATTTCCGCCTGGTCGCTTACCTACGGCCCTTATGATCGTCTGGCCCCTGAAGTTCAAAACCTATCATTTACTGGACATCCTTTTGCTACTGTTCATTTTTGGGGCCGTTTCCCGGCAGATAAAGGCAAAGCCCCAGGCCCTTCTGGTATTTATCGCCGTTCTCCTGATTGCCGGGAATCCCCTGGAAAAGCTATGGTCCAAAACGATTTACACCCATAGAAACTACTATGGCCTTTATCGACTTATGGAAGAAGACGGCGTCTTTCTCAAGCTTTATAACGGCACAACCCTGCATGGCGTTCAGTATTTGAACCAAGACCGGGCCAATGAACCCCTGTCGTACTATCACCGGGATACCCTGGTCGGAGAATTCTGGATAGCCCGATCAGGCCGTTCCCGGGAAAGATCGCCGCTGTCGGGTTAGGGGTGGGAACGATTGCCGCTTACGGGCGGCTGGGGCAGGTCATCGATTTCTATGAGCTCATCCTGATGTTCTGTGCATTGCCCGAGAGATACTTCACTTATCTAAAAAATTCACCGGCTCAAATCCGCTACATCTTTGGAGACGGACGAATTAACCTCTCCAAAATGGATGACCGATTATGATGTGATCATCATCGATGCCTTCAACGGCGATTCCATACCGGTTCATCTCATTACCACGGAGGCCTTTAAGGAATATAGACCGACACTTGAAACCCAAGAGGGGTTATCCTGGTCCATGTGGAACAATAACTATCTGGATCTCATCCCCGTAGTGGCCAGTATCTCCCGGACAATCAATGCCAATAGCCTGGCCTCCGTTAACCCGGAAAGGGGACCTAACCTGCTTTCTTCAAAATGGTGTCTGCTGACCTGGAATGAAGAACCAACGAACGCCTTACCCTCCAAATCCGGCTGGAGAAAATTGTTCTCGGCCCACCCGAATAAAGAGATACGTCCTTCTGACCGATACCTATTCCAGCATCCTCCTGTTTTTCAATTGAAATCCTGTTCCATACTTCGATAAAAACATTCCGTCCTTTTGTTTGGCTGATAAAATTCGCAGTTCAAAAAAGGGGGTTTTTGAAGGGCGCCGAGACCTGGCGAAAGTGGTTAGCCGGAAAAGAGGGGCAGGGATTAAAGATTATTCCTGTCAGTTGGCTCAGGCTCAGACGCGGCCGCTGACCCACCCAAGGGATCTGGCTATAATAGGAACAATTGTGGCCCGGCCAGGGGATCAAAATTCACACACCCGCTGTCTAATTTTATGGTGTCGTTCTTACCGGTCTGCCCGCCGATGGTAAAGATGGAAGAGTGATGGATGTCGATGTTATAGTCTAAGGGAACGATCAGCAGGTTAACGGCGCTTCCGGAACCATAGCGGACTTGATGAAAGTCCTGCGATCCATCACCATTGCTCCTTTCGTATATAATCTGTAAAACCCCTATGGAACACCTTCGCATATATTACCAGATCTTACCGTTTGTGGTTTCAAGAGTCCTTTAGACATGCGAAAACCTTCTTCCTGGAAGGCAGGAGATTCTTAGGAATTTTAACCCAAGATCAACCTACATCCCTGAATTTAGGATCCCTTTTTTCCATGTTGGCCATGACAGCTTCCACCTGGTTCGGTTGGCCGATAATAGAATGTTGAAGTTCGGCTTCGAGTTTTAGCCCTTCGGCAACACTGACCAGTCTGGAGGCGTTTAAAAGCTTCTTCCCGGCCCTGATGGCATCCGGAGATTTGGAAGCGATTTCACGGGCCAATTTCATGGCCTCCTCATGCGGGTTTTCACTGATCCGGGTGACCAGACCGATTTCGAGGGCCTCCTTGGCAGAAACAATGCGGCCGGTATAAGTCAGTTCTTTAACCACGTCCAATCTGACCAGGTGGCGCAAGAGCTGTGTTCCGCTCATATCCGGAACCAGGCCCCATTTAATCTCCATGATCGACAGCCGGACATCCGGAGCGACGATGCGAATATCGGCCCCCAGGGCCACCTGGAGTCCGCCACCAAAGGCCACCCCATGCACGGCGGCAATGACCGGGACCGGCAGCATATGCCAGACAAAGGCGACTTGCTGGGCGAAATTAGCCGGACTATCTTTTTCCAATTCAAATATTTGGCGACTCAGACCCTCCCGGTTGGAATCGGTCATGGCTTGAAAACTCATAAAATCCAAGCCGGCGCTAAAGGCCTTCCCATTGCCCGACAAGACGACAACCCGGAGTGATTTGTCGGTAGCCAGCTTCTTCCCCGTTGCGGTCAATGCTTCGAACATGGCCGGGTCTAAGGCATTCATTTTATCCACACGATTCATTCGAACATCGGCCACGCCGTTATTCATTGTATAAACTACACGCTCAGACATATCAAATTCTCCTTTCGTTTAGTTTCTTGAAGAAAGCCTCGGTTTCTTTCAGGCTAGGCTAGTGTCCAAAAGCCTTTTTTGAGGACGATCTTGACCTTGTTTTCAGGATGTGAATTGGTATCCTTTTATTCGTGCCCGCTTATAGTCTGCCTTGGGCCTTTCTTTCTTCGATGTAGATCGGATCATCGATTTCCATGACCCGCAGGATGTGTTTAAAGCCTACCTCCTTAATGGTTTTTAGGATCGACCGGCCCTTGTTCATGGTTTTGGCAAAGGTCATGACTTCATTCATCAGGTCATCGAGGTGGCAGGCCTTGAATACAGCCTTTTGAGCCTCCAATTCCACGGCCGTGTAACGTTTTCCGGTCAACTGGGCCTCCAGAGAAAGATGGCCGGGCAGGGCCTTCTTGATGAGGGCATCCATGCCCGGCATAAAAGGGATCTGGATGTCTACTTCCGGGAAGCAGAAATAACCGCGATCGGTCCGCATGAATCGAAAGTCGAAGGCGCAGGCCATGATGGCCCCGCCGGCAAAGGCATGGCCGTTGATGGCGGCGATGGTGATCAAAGGATAGGTTAAAATGCGCCGTAGGAGTAGCATAAGCCGCATGGAAAACTGCATGCCCTTTTCCGGGTTTTCAGCCGTGGCGGACATCAACCAGTCTAGGTCGATGCCGTTGGACCAGATTTTTGTGTCCGCACTCTTAACCACCAGCACGGTGGCTGCAGGTTGGTTTTCGATTTCATCCAAAATTGTTAAAAAGGCATCCAGAGAGGGAAGGGTGAAACGGTTTTCCCCGTTGTTCATGGTCAACACGGCTACATGCTCTTCCAGTTTATAATCGTAAAAAGCCATGGTTTATTTTTCCTTTCTATTTAATCTATTTGATTGAAGGCTTCAGGCCCTCAAACTCATTGTCTGGAGGCATTCAATCACGCCTTACAAAGCAGGGTCTTCTGCCCAAGGTTTTGATATTATCTATTGGGGTCCGTAGGCGTCTGCGGCTAATATTTTTCCTTCGACCTATCCGGCTTGGGCGAGAAGCGTTCCTTTTCACTGAAGATACAGCCGCAATAGGGCTGGCGGTATAAACCAAGCTCTTTTGATTTTAAAACCCCTTCCTTCCAACCCGGCCGGAAATCCTGATAGTGAAAAGGGATTTCAAGGCGTTTCCCGACTTGAGTCCCGACCTCTTTGATCCAATCATGTTTTTGATAACGACTATAGAGTAGTGTAGTGCTGAAGGCATCAAAACCTTGCACCTTGGCCTGTTTGGCCGCCGACTCAAGACGGATCTCATAACAGATCCGACAACGCTCCGGTCCCCAGGGCCGGGTACGATTTAAAAAAAGCTCAAGATCGTATTGATCGTTATAAACGACCTCAAGACCACAAATCCGGGCATATTCTTGTAACGTATTTTTGCGTTTTTCATGTTCCCTGAAAGGGTGGATATTGGGATTATAGAAATAGCCGCTGATCTGAATACCCTGATTCCGCAAGACGGTAAGCGGGAAGATCGTACAGGGGGCACAACAGATGTGTAATAAAAGCTTCATTGATGCTGGATGCTGGATAAAGGCAAAAGCTGATACTGGATGCTTGATGGTTTCTTTTATCCGCTATCCAATATCTTCCTTTGTTATTTTTTCATCACTTCCGCGACCACTTCCCCCACCTTGGTCAGATCCAGAATTACCCGGATACCGGCGGCCTGAAGAACAGCCGTTTTTTCCTGGGCTGTCCCGGATTTACCGGAAATGATGGCCCCGGCATGGCCCATCCTGCGCCCCGGCGGAGCAGTCTGGCCGGCAATGAAGGTGATAACCGGTTTAGGAAAATGGTCCTGAATAAACCGGGCGGCTTCTTCTTCTGCGTTTCCACCAATCTCGCCGATCAGGACCACTCCTTGGGTTTGCTCGTCCTGGGCGAAATGGGTTAAGAGCTCAATAAAAGAGAGACCTATAATCGGGTCTCCCCCGATGCCGACACACGTGGACTGGCCCAGGCCCTGTTTGCTGATCTGATCCACCACCTCATAGGTCAACGTGCCGCTGCGGGAAATTACACCAACCGACCCGGGCTGAAAAATATATCCCGGCATGATGCCCACCTTGCAAGTCCCCGGGCTGATAATACCCGGGCAGTTGGGGCCGATCAGGACCGAAGGTTTGTCTTTCAGGTAATGTTTGACGCGGACCATATCCAATGTGGGGATCCCCTCGGTGATGCAGACAATGACCTCAATCCCGGCTGCTGCCGCCTCCATAATGGAATCGGCGGCCGAGGCCGGAGGCACAAAGATGATCGAGCAGTTCGCCTTCTGTTCTCGGACGGCATCTTCCACTGTATGATAGACCGGCACCCCTTCTACGGTTTGTCCTGCCTTTCCCGGGGTCATTCCGGCAACGACCTTGGTCCCATAGTCGAGCATCTGCCGGGCATGAAAACTGCCTTCCCTTCCGGTGATTCCCTGAACTAGAATCCGACTGTCTTTTCCAACTAAAATGCTCATAAATGATTTCCTATAACTTTTTACTTACCAACTGACTGATTTTTTGCGCCGCTTCCCCCATGGTATGGGCCACTAAAAAATTGAGACCTGATTGATTCAACATCTCCCGCCCTTTTTCCACATTGGTGCCTTCCAGGCGAATAATCAATGGCACTTTTATCTTCATCTTGTGGGTCGCTTCGATGAGACCTTCGGCCAAAACGTCGCAGCGTAAAATCCCTCCAAAAATATTGATCAGGATGGCCTGGACCCGTTCATCGGATAGAATGATCCGCGACCCTTTGGCGATCATCTCGGCATTTGCCCCGCCGCCGACATCCAGGAAGTTAGCCGGTTCTCCCCCGTATAATTTAATGATATCCATAGTGGCCATGGCCAACCCGGCCCCGTTGACCATAACCCCGATGTTGCCGTTTAAGCGGATATAATTCAGGTTGTAGCGGTCGGCCTCCAGTTCCAGAGGGTCCTGTTCATCGGGATCAAGGAGTTCCTGCAGGTCTTTATGGCGGAAGAGGGCATTGTCATCAAAAGTAATCTTGGCATCCAGGGCGATGAGACGCCCGTCCTTCGTGGCCACCAGCGGGTTGATTTCCAGAAGAGAACAATCGTAGTTTTCAAAGAGCTTGAAGGATTGGTTTAATATCGTTAAGCCTGATTTGATCAGCGGGGCGGAAAGAGGGAGACTGTAGATGAGGTTGCGGGCTTGAAAAGACTGAAATCCGATCGTCGGCTCGATCCATTCCCTTTTGATCAAGTGAGGGGTTTTTTCAGCCACTTCTTCGATATCCATACCTCCGGCCGAGCTGACCATAATCACCGGACAGGCTTTGGCCCGGTCCATGACAATGCCCATATAAAATTCTTTTTCGATTTCCAACCCTTCTTCAACCAGTACCTTTCTGACTTTTTTCCCTTCCGGTCCGGTTTGGTGGGTTATCAGGGTCATGCCCAGGATTTCTTTAGAAACCTTTTCCACTTCGTTAATGCCTTGGGCTTTTTTAACCCCGCCGCCTTTTCCCCGGCCGCCGGCATGGATCTGGGCTTTAATGATATAGGGAGGAGGGCCGATTTCCCGGGAAACTTGAGCCGCTCCTTCCACGGAAAAGGCCACGTTTCCTTTAGGAACCGGTATCCCATATCGGGCAAAGAGTGTTTTGGCCTGGTATTCATGGATCTTCATTGGTGTTCTTTCTCCCTTTGGGCAAACTTTTTTACTTCCGCTCAGAAGGCGATCTTTCACCCGTAAAAATCACTTCTCAGGAAATCAATATGGAATCGAAAAAAGCCATTATGGGACGGCACAGTAAAAAGCTTCAGATGCAAGGCGCTCAAGCCCTGAGGAATGAGGCTGTACAATAAGTACGCCGCAATAAGCTTGCCCCGCTGAAAAGCGGGGAAGGGTGCAGAGCAATCCCTCGAAACCGGGACTGATGGACTTTTTACGAAGCCGTCAATTACAACTTCCTTTCATCAATAACCCGCTTGGCCTTGCCTTCACTCCGGGCAATGGTCCCTGGAGAAACCAGACGGATCTTGATGCCGATACCGATTACCCCTCTCATGTGGGACTCGATCCTTTTTTCCACCTCTTTGATTTTTTCATCCCCGGCCTGATAAATTTCGGGTTTAGCCTCCACATTGACTTCCAAACTATCCAGATATCCTTTTTTCCGGACGATAATGACATATTGAGGTTCAATCCCTTTTTGATCCAAAAGGAGGCTCTCGATCTGGGAGGGAAAGATATTGACTCCGCCGATAATCAGCATGTCGTCGCTTCGCCCATAGACCTTTTCCATCTTGATTAAGGTCCGGCCGCAGGCGCATTTTTCCCTTTTGAGCATGGTGATATCACGGGTCCGATAACGAAGCATGGGCATGGCCCGGCGTTGGATGGCAGTAAAAACCAGCTCTCCCTTGGTTCCCTGGGGCAGAACTTCTCCGGTTACGGGATCGATGATTTCAGCCAGAATATGATCCTCATTGATATGTAAAAACCGTCCTGAGCCTGGCAATCAAAGGCCACTCCGGGGCCCATCAGTTCGGTCAAACCATAGGCCTCATGGGCTTTGATACCCAGGCGCTCTTCGATTTCTTTACGCATCTCCACGGTCCATGGCTCGGCGCCAAAAACCCCGATCCGTAAACGAAGATCCTTGAAGTTGATCCCCATTTGTTGGCCTTTTTCAGCAATAGTCAGGGCATAAGAGGGGGTACAGCCGAGGACCGTGGTTCCAAAATCCTGCATAATGAGGATCTGCCGCTCGGTTTGACCGGAAGAAGTGGGAATGAGGGTGGCCCCGATTTTTTCCGCCCCCTGTACAAAACCCAGACCACCGGTAAACAAGCCTATACCGTAGGAATTTTGAAGGATGTCGTTGGAACGGACTCCGGCAGCGTATAAATTCCGGGCCATGCAATTGGACCATTGATCCAGGTCGTCAGCAGTATAAGGACCGGTGATCGGTTTGCCTGTGGTTCCGGAGGAGGCATGGACTCGAACGACATCCTGCATGGGCACGGCACACAAACCAAAAGGATAATTATCCCTCAGGTCATTTTTGACGGAAAAGGGAAGTTTGCCCAGATCGTTCAATTCCTTTATGTCATTGGGATTTATCCCCAGGTCATCCAGTTTATTTTTATAAAAAGGAACTTTTTCATAAACCCAGGCTACGGTTTCCCGGAGTTGTTTTAATTGAAAAGCCTGCATCTCGTCCAAGGACATAGTCTCAAATTTTTTATCCCAGTACATAGGTCCTCTCCTTATATTTAGACCATAAGAATATTGAATTTCGAAGATCGAATTTCGAATCATGAATGTCTGGGTTTCTGTTTAACTTCAACATTCAGTTTTCATTATTCGATATTCGACATTTTCCTGCCTCGTAGTGCCCCATAGGGGCAAGAGGGCTTATTCCGAAAATAGAGATCAATCCCGCCGTTGGCCGGACTTGAATCCCTTTTTTTAATATCTCGTGGAGCCCGCCATAAACGGACATGAGAATTTATAAGGCGTCGTTTTTCAACAGCGCTTCTTTCACCAAGGCTATTTTTTCTTCAAACTCATTGAACAGTTCGGAGCCAAACCGGACCCCTTGTTTGGTAAAGCCGGTGTAGCTGTCAGAGACCACATATTTCCTCAGATCAACATAGTGTTTCCCTTTATATTCCTTGATCGAAAAAAGGAGATAGTCCGTAGCATTGATTTGCATGCGGCCAATTTCCCCTTGCTCTTTATCCATAAGGCCCTCCTCTTCTGAATGAAGATATAGTCTCTCTTATTTCCAAGGTTACTATTCTGTCAAGAAAAAAAGGTTAAGGTCAAGAGATAGAGTAGAAATCTCCGGAAAAAATCTTGACATCCCCCTGGGGGTATGATAGAAGCGGGAGGACTCTATTGTAAAATTCACAAGTAATATCTTAAGTTTAATAACAATTACTTGAAAAGTTTTTTTAATAGGGAGGTGGGATAGTAATCCTGACTGATAAAAAATTATTTTTATTTTTCATTATTTTAATCTGAGGAGGAGAAAACTTATGGATCTTAATATTTTTACCTTTGCCATTATTTGCGGCGCTATCGGGGTACTGTATTCCATAATTACCGCCATCTGGATTCTTAAACAGGATGCCGGCAGTGCCCGGATGCAAGAGATTTCAGCAGCTGTTCAGGAAGGAGCAACGGCTTTTTTAAACCGGGAATATAGAACAGTAGCCATTGTGGCCGTTGTCTTGTTTCTGATTATCGGCTTTATTCCAGCCCTAGGCTGGACGACGGCTATCGGTTTCCTGATCGGGACCATCGGTTCGGCCCTGGCCGGATATATCGGTATGATGGTCACCGTGCGGGCTAATGTGCGTACCGCTCAAGCCGCTTACGGCGGTCTGAACAAGGCCCTTGGCGTGGCCTTCAAGGGCGGGTCGGTTACCGGGATCATGGTCGTTGGTTTGGGACTTTTGGGAATCACCCTTTTTTATGCCATTACCAAAGAAACCCATGCGCTGATCGGATTGGGGTTCGGCTGCTCTCTGATGAGCGTCTTTGCCCGTATTGCCGGTGGTATTTATACCAAGGCCGCCGACGTGGGGGCTGACCTGGTCGGTAAGGTGGAAGCCGGCATCCCGGAAGATGATCCCCGGAACCCGGCGGTTATTGCCGATAACGTGGGCGACAACGTAGGCGACTGCGCCGGTATGGCCGCTGACCTTTATGAAACTTACACCGTCACCCTGGTGGCGGCCATGCTCTTGGCCAAAACGGTTTTTGGAGACGGGACCCCCTGGATAAAATTCCCCCTACTGATTGGTGGTATTTCCATTATTGCCTCAATCATCGGCACTTTTTTTGTCCGCTTGGGCAAGAGTCAGTACATCATGGGCGCCTTGTATAAAGGGTTGGCTGTGGCCGGTATCCTGGCGGCCATCGTCTTCTATTTCGCTACCGATCAATTCGCCGGCAAGCATCCTGAAATAGCCAGCCAGTTCAGCACCCTGAATATCTTCCTGATAGCGGTTGTCGGCCTGTTGGTCACCGGGTTATTGGTGGTGATCACCGAATATTTTACCTCCAAATCCTTTAAACCGGTCAAACATATTGCCGCAGCCTCTCAGACCGGACATGCCACCAATATCATTGCCGGACTGGCAGTCTCCATGAAGTCTTCAAGCTGGCCGGTGTCTGGTAATCAGTGCGGCTATCCTGGCCGCCTATGCCCTGGGAAACGGATTTGCCAATCCCGGCAGCGGTCTTTTTGCCATTGCCCTGGCGGCGGTTTCCATGCTCTCCATGACCGGTATCGTCGTGGCCATCGACTCCTACGGCCCGATTACCGACAATGCCGGCGGGATTGCCGAAATGGCCGAACTGGATGAAAAGATCCGCAAGATCACCGATCCCTTGGATGCAGTTGGAAACACCACTAAGGCAGTGACCAAGGGCTATGCCATCGGTTCCGCCGGTCTGGCCGCCCTGGTGCTTTTTGCCGAATTTTCCAAGTCATTCCCCGAAGCCATGAAGGTCACCTTTTCATTGGCCGATCCGTTTGTGATTGTCGGCCTGTTTATCGGCGGTTTGCTACCCTATTACTTTGGTTCCCTGCTGATGGAAGCCGTTGGTACGGCAGCCGGAGGCGTGGTCGAAGAAGTCCGACGGCAATTCCGGGAAATCAAGGGGATTATGGAAGGCAAGGCCAAACCCGAATACGCCAAATGCGTGGACATTGTGACCAAGAGTGCCATCAAACAGATGATGGTTCCAGCCCTGATCCCGGTTGTGACTCCCGTGCTGGTCGGACTTATCCTTGGACCCAAGGCCTTGGGCGGGGTGCTGATCGGTTCGATCATCACCGGGCTGTTCCTGGCCATTTCCATGACTTCCGGCGGCGGGGCCTGGGACAATGCCAAAAAGGCCATTGAAGACGGCCTTTACGGCGGAAAAGGATCCGATGCCCATAAAGCAGCCGTAACCGGTGACACAGTCGGCGATCCTTATAAAGACACCGCCGGTCCGGCCATTAACCCGATGATCAAGGTTATCAACATCGTGGCCTTGTTGATCGTGCCGATTATTATTTCTCTTTGGGGATAATATTCGGGACAAAAAATGATGGATTTATAAAAGTTTCAAATGGTTTGTTTCCGTCATTCCGGCGAAAGCCGGAATCCAGTAAGGTAAAAGAAATTTTTTCTTCTGGACCCCGGTTTTCACCGGGGTGACGATGTGATAGGAATGAATCATCATTAATCTAATAAAGATAGGGAACGGGGACATTCCCCGTTCCCTTTTTTCTTTGAGAGAGGAATTAAATTGGAAAAAAATCTCCGTCGCCCCTGGATAGGGGGGAACTGGAAGATGTTTAAAACCATCCCGGAGACGCTGGATTTTTTTCGGGCGCTGATGGCTGGGATGCCAAGTCCTATCCAAATCGAGGTGGTCATTGCCCCGCCTTTCACGGCCCTGCAGGCCCTCGGCCGGGCAATCCAGAACAGCTCCGTTCAAGTGGCGGCCCAGAATGTCCACTGGGCTGAGGACGGGGCCTTTACCGGAGAAATTTCAACACGGATGTTGACAGATGTGGGTTGTTCCTATTGCCTTATAGGACATTCTGAACGAAGGCATGTATTTGGAGAAACCGATGCCCAGGTCCATCAAAAACTTGCGGCCTGTTTGAAGGCCGGTTTGAAACCGGTCCTGTGTGTGGGAGAGACCTTAGAGGAACGGGAAGGGGAGAGGATTCAGGAAGTCATCACCCGGCAGGTCTTGGAAGCGGTCCAGGGGCTGTCTATGGAAGCGATTGCCCAGGGGGTGATTGCCTACGAACCGGTCTGGGCCATCGGTACCGGAAGGTCGGCAACCCCGGCCATGGCCCAGGAAGTCCATGCTTTCATTCGAGGATTGCTGGCGGATCGTTTTAATAAACCCCTTGCAAAGGGGAAAAGGATTGTGTATGGTGGAAGCGTCACCCCGGAAAATATTCGGGCATTATGCGCTGAGCCGGATATTGACGGGGCATTAGTAGGAGGGGCCAGCCTGAACGCAGAAAAATTTCTGGCCTTGATCAAGGAGGTTAATCAATAAGTCGTTATGGCAACTGTGACAATAATCATTCATATCATAGTTTGTATAGCCCTGATCTTGATTGTTTTACTTCAGACCGGGAAAGGGGCCAGTATGGGAGCGGCCTTTGGTGGATCAAGCCAGACTATCTTTGGAAGCAGCGGGGCTGCGACCTTTCTGACCAAGCTGACTACCGTCGCTGCTGCGGTTTTTATGATCACTTCTCTGCTCCTGGCTTTTATGTACGGCCCCGGGTCCAGTTCCTCGGTGATTAGAACTCCTTCCGAGGCCAGCCAAAAGCAATCAATGCCGACAAAGATTCCGACAGGTTCTCCCGCAACTCCGTTACCGGCGGCTCCGACTGTTCCCGCGAGTCCGGCCAACCCGATCAGCAAGTAGGAAATACCTCGTGCCGAAGTGGTGGAACCTGGTAGACACACCATCTTGAGGGGGTGGCGGGTAACTCCGTACGGGTTCGAGTCCCGTCTTCGGCACCAAAGCTAATAAAAGGGCAAGTCTTAATGGACTTGCCCTTTTTTATTTTCGGACCAATATCTCTTCAAGGTTTAATGATTTCCAACTGAAACTCGATATTCATGGCCGGAAACATAAAGGCGAAGAGTTTCTCGTAATAACCTGGAAATTGATTAGCCAGGAAGGACACTCCATCCCAACGATGCAGTTTCCAAAAATTTAATCGAACCCCCAACTTTTTAAAAACCACCGAAGGGTTATACGAATACTCAGAAAAGCCCCCGCAAACATAATCCAGAGACTGTGTATTGAAAAAATGTTTATGGGTCGGGTCTCCGTAAGCCAGGGTGCTGGTAAAATGAGGGACCCTGAGAAAGACCTGAGCATCCTTCTTTCCAATCCGATGAATCTCTTCCAGGGTTCGAAGGACATCGGTTACATGTTCCAGCACATCGATCCCGTAGATTCGGTCGAAGTGATCGTCCTCGAAAGGGTAGGGGAGAACATCCAGGTCATGAAAAACATCGGCCTGGGATCTCGGGTTCCTGTCCAGACCGATGGCCCCTTTAATCTTCCGATTCCCGCAACCGATATCCAATATGTTCATCAGTCATTCCCTTAAAATTAGAGAAACAGAATTTATTTTAATTCGGTGGTCCGGTCTTTCCCAATACTGTAATTACGTTAACTAAATAAGAGCTCCGTTGCCCACACCGTCACCCCGGCGAAAGCCGGGGTCCAGAAAACTTTAAAGGCAGGGTTTAGGCTGAGGACAGGTACGTCCACATCAGGGCAGATGGACTTAGGTCGAAGGCATTGGGCTCGACCTCCTTATATATTTTGTTAACTGTTTGAAATAAATTGTCAAGATAATATTTATCATTTATAATAGGTTACCTGGAACTAGAAAGGGTTGGCGTCTTATTGACTGCTCCACAGCAGCCAAAGGCCATCGTTGGGATCCCCGATGGGATTCTTTTATTTGTTTAGTTATCCAGAAAAACTTTAGAATAACTTGTTGGGGCAAAAGGTAAGAACGTATGGCTAAAAGGAAAAAAATTAAGGGTAAGAATCCCGAGACGCAAGCTGACTATATTTCCAAGCTGATGTCAGCAATCGTCAGGGTTGAGTGTAGAAAAACGGGCGAAAAAAGTAGCATCGGAACTGGATTCATCGTAGGGAATGGAAATTTCGCGGTAACGGCGTTTCATGTGGTCGAAGGCGCCGATGAGGTTAAGGTTATAAGATACCATGCGGTTAAAGGTTTCGATGAGGTCAATGCCGCAAATTATCCTCGTGTAATCGTGGTTGACTCTTGGACAAAGGGAGCGTACCTGGTCGGGCAGAAGAAAGACGCGACTGAACCCGTTATGACTGAGGGGTCGATTCTGATCGAAGTTCCGACCAGCGGAACTGAACCCCTTTGGAAGATTGACATAAGCATCATGCATTTGACGGAGCCCTTCAACAACATCTCGCCACTTGAGTTTGACACCGAACCGGCAAGAATGGGGGAGGACGTGCTTTTTATTGGTTACCCCCGTGGTGGTGTTGAGTTTGAAACGTATTATGAAGATTTCCACCCCCTTCCTCTTTTGAGCAAGGCTATAGTCTCTTTTTCCGTAGGATACGGGCTTCCCCCAGTAGTAGAATATTATTATTGGCTCGACCGGCCATCTTTTCCAGGCATCAGCGGGGCACCCGTTTTGAGGCTCAAGACTGGCAAGGTCATCGGAGCAGTTTCGGCCACACCTTTCATGCCGAAACAGATACAAACGGAATCTGGTCGCTTTGACGTGATGATTCCTGACGGGTATTCTGTTGTCTTCGGGACAAGAATGGTTCCCGAAGCTGTTGATTATGCGATAAAGAACGAAAATTGGAGGAAGGGCTTAGGATAAGAGAGTGAGGGGCGGTCATTAAATTATCAAATTCTGTCAAGGCGCTGTGAGCAGGACACAAAAGGCAAGACTGATTTGCCCAACCAGGGCATTCAGGCGGATGGCGTAGCCAGGTGTTGAGGCATGGAAATCGGCGCAAAACCTGATCCGGTGACAATTCGGCGCCGCCGCTGATACCCAGTCGTTAGCAAAGCATATTAAGGAGAACCCCATGGAGAACAGTTTGCCTGAAAAACCGGTTTGAAAAATTAGGGTCAGGTCTATTTTCTTGACATTGAAGATATAGTAATGATATAGGATACTCATGGCACGTCCTCTACGCATAGTATTTCCCGGGGCTTTTTATCATGTGACCAGCCGAGGAAATAACAAAAATGAGATTTTTAAGGATGATCACGACCGTGAGGATTTCCTCAAAATCCTTTACCAGGTTAACACGCGCTATAACTGGCTCTGCCATGCCTATTGTCTGATGAATAATCATTATCATTTGCTTATCGAAACACCTGATGGAAACCTTTCCATTGGGATGAGACAATTAAATGGGGTGTTTACCCAGTTGTTCAATAAGCGACATGGAACCGTTGGTCATTTATTCCAGGGGAGATTCAAGGGTATTCTGGTGCAAAAAGATAGCCATCTTCTTGAAGTTTCCCGTTATATCGTACTGAATCCGGTAAGGGCAAAACTCATAAAAAACCCGAACCAGTGGAAATGGAGCAGCTATGCGGCTACAGCAGGGCAGCGAAGTAAGCCCTCCTGCCTTACCGTTGATGGGATCTTAGGGCAACTTTCACCCAAAAGAATGAAGGCGGAAGGAATCTATCGCCAGTTTGTTAGGGCTGGAATAAGATCGGAATCTATTTGGAAGGATTTGAGAGCTCAGAGCATCCTAGGGGAGGATTCTTTTGTGGAACGTTTAAAAGATCATCTGAAGGGGAAAGAGGCAATTCCCGACATATCAAAAAGCCAACGTTTTATTAACAGACCCAGTCTGGAAAAAATATTATCCCCCGAATTGATTCGAAAAAAGGAAGCAAGAAATAAACGGATATTGAAGGCAGTGGAGAGACACGGTTACACCCAGAAGCAAGTTTCTGCGTATTTAGGATTACATTTTTCTTCAATAAGCCGTATTATACGGACACAGGTAAAATAAATAATGTTGAAAAAATAGACCTGACCCCCTGACCCCACTGACCGGAAGACTTTAGAATAGCTTGTTCGACATGATGAAGGACTCTGACAACATTTTTCAAATCATCGACTCCTGGTCTTGCTGTGACTTGGCCATAGTACCTATCGAGCACCTGCGAGAAAACGAGGGATTATTTTTCTCGGGTTTCATGCCGCAAGCGAGTACGGCAATCGTGCTTGGCCATCACGTAACCACGGAAGAAGAATGGACGTGGTATGCAACAGATAGCGGCAGCGAACACTGTGCAGCGGATGATCACCTCCTTGAGGTCTGCCGAACAATCGAGGCGAGGATGGTACAAGAGGGGCGTGAAGTGAAACTCGTCGATTATCCGAGGCAGAGTGGACTGCAATTCCGATACGTGGCTCAAGCGGCTGGCCTGGGTCAAATTGGCCAAAATGCCTTTCTATTTCATCCAGAATGGGGACCGTGGGTTCATCTGAGGGTTATGGGCACGACTGCCGAACTCGACCTGCACTCGAAGTTGTCAGGCGATCAATTCTGCGACGAATGCGGTCTCTGCATTTCAGAATGTCCGGCGCAGGCGATCTCGGACAATTCGTTTGAAGGTCTGCAGTGTCGATCGTACCGCAAAGCCAGAGGGGAATATGATCCGCATGGTCCTGATGGCCTCTTGCCCTACTGCTTACGATGTGTTTGGATTTGTCCGAAGGGAAAACAACCAGTGCCACGTGTAACCGATAAAAGAATTGCCGAATAAATATATCATTTGCGGAATAATGGCTGCGGTGATATATAAACCGATGAAAGTGTAAAATTTCCAGCAAACCATTCGGCCGCTGCTGCCACGAGGGTTAGGCACTTAGGAAGGCTATCTTACTTAGGAGGCTTTATGAGGGCAAGATCTCAGTTTGGGGCATACATTTTAATTGTGTTGGGGCTCATTTTTCTTCTGTCCAATTTTGGTTGGCTGCCGCACCTTGGTCCACTCGTGGCCCAGTGGTGGCCGTTAATTATTATTTTAGTCGGTGTTTTGATACTCATACGACGCTCATCTCGTTAAAAACCGAAGTTTTGGCAAAACGAAATCGTTCGCCTAACCCCTCCCTAATAATTTGGAAATGGGGACACTGTTAAGGTTTTAGGTTTTTGACGAAAGATAACCTTTTGCCTCAATAATCCTCTGTCCACCAGTCCCGGATTCACTGACAGAAGAAAGCGATATCCCCAGCTTTTGTGATCATGGGGCCTCTCTTAAAAATAAAGATTTCTTATTTGTTATTATGATGAGCCGGCTTTTTTCGAGCAACGAGGGCGAAACCTCGGGCAAAAATGTTAAAAGGAATCGTGCGGGAAAGACGGTTGTCAAAATGCAGGACCCGGATGGGATCTATGCCTTTTTCCAAAAAAGCCATAACCGCCCCGGGGAAAAATTTATGCTTGTCGAAATAAAGGATGTCGAAATTTGCTTTTCGAAGCAATCGAACAATATCCTTTCTCCAATACTGGTATTGATGATGCCATTTTCCGGTTATCATGGCCAGTAGCTCTGATGTCCCCAGTTTGGCCGGCAGATTCCAGATAAAAAATAAACCGCCTTCTTTTAAGATCCGATGGATTTCCTGGAGGATCATTTCCTCCTTCCCAAGGCCGTCCTCTCGAACATGCTCCAGCACCCCGGAAGAGATAAAACCATCCACGGAATTAGTGTCCAAGACAAGTCGGTTCGGATCCCGGCCCCACAAAGTAGGAATCTTCAACTCTTCTTCAAATAAGGAATAATGGGGCGTTTGGTGAAGGAGGTAATTAAAGACATTCTGATAACCTATGGTCCGAAGCATCATCGTGATATGGCCATAGAGCCCGCCTCAATCGATGATCAAGGCCGACGGATCGGCCACAAAAGAATGGACCAGACTGCAATAATAACAATAATTGACCCAATCGTTGGTTTTTAAGATATTTTCCGCATAGGGAACGTCATGCTGGTGGATGAGTTCGATAAAGTTATCCCGCAGGGTTTGTAGGGATTCGGATTGATACCACTTAGCCGCTTCCTGATAAATCGATGGGCCGGGGATTTTTTCAGTATTCATGAATAGGTTTTCCCCGTGTCCATATCGCAATGAGACGGTTAATGTTATTCTTTCTTTAAGGAAGTATTTTGCCCGGATTCAAGATGTGATTGGGATCGAACAGTTCTTTGATCCTGCGCATGAGAGTCAGGGAAGGACCGTGTTCGGCTTCCATAAAAACCCTTTTGCCGATTCCAATGCCGTGTTCCCCGGTAGCGGTGCCTTTTAAAAGAAGGGCTTGAGACACCACTGCCTGATTAACCTCCTGCGTGGTTTCCCAATTTCTGGTTTCCGTTCTCTTGCCTGCCAGAGCCATATGGAGATTTCCATCACCGGCGTGGCCGAAGACATAGCCCAACTGCCCTTTGGTGATTAAAAGCTCCCTGGCAAATTCCACCATTTCCGGATAACGGGAAATAGGGACAGCCGTATCCACAATCAAAAAAGAAAAGCCGGGATGAGCCCGTTTGATGGTTTCAAAGGTCTGATATCGGGCTTCCCAGAGGCGGTTGCGCTCGGAAAGCCCCAGGCCTGCTTGAAAACCTGTCCCGCCGTTTTCCAGGCATAGGTCCTGGACTAGGTCAAGGGTATAGCTCAAGGCTTGTTCACCGGCCCCATGGAATTCCATAAACAGGGTCGGTGCTTCAACCAGCCCCAAGTTCCTTTCCCTATTTAAAAGGGCAATGACTTCGGGAGTAAGGAGTTCCAAGGCAGCCGGAGAAAGCCCGCCGATCATGATCTGATGAACGGTTTCTGTGGCCTGGCGCGTGGTTGAAAAGGTGGCCACGGCCGATAAGAAATGTTCGGGAAAACCCACCAGTCGGAGGGTTGCCTGGGTCACGATCCCCAGGGTTCCTTCCGAGCCGACAAAAAGGCGGCAAAGGTCATAACCTGAAGAACTCTTTATGGCCTGGGTGCCAACTCGGATTAAAGATCCATCGACCAGGACTACCTCCAGGGCCTGAACATAATCCCTGGTCGCACCATAGCGAACCGTGCGGATTCCGCTGGCGTTGTTGCCTATCATGCCTCCGATCGTCGCCCTGGCCCCGGGATCAGGAGGAAAAAAAAGACCGTGTGGACGGCAGTGTTCATTCAGATCCTGATAAATCACACCCGGCTCCAGATCCACTTGTAGATCCGCTAAACGAAGGTTTAAGATGTGATTCATTTGATTGAAATTCAAAACGATCCCTGCCTGGACCGGAATGGGATTGCCTTCCAAACTGGTGCCGGCCCCCCAGGCGGTAACCGGGCTTTTATGTTCGTTGGCCAGGGTAAGAACCTTCTGCACTTCTTCCGTACTGGTGGGCCAGAGGACCACGTCCGGCGGACAAGGGGTGTGAAAGGATTCATCGCAACCGTGAAGATTCCTATTCGATTCACCCGTAGAACAGCGCTCCTGAGGAAAGATGGTTTTTAATTCGGCGAGTAAAGGAGAAGGGATCATAAATTATCCTATTAACAGGTTGCTGAAAAAAGCCTATCAATCCCGCCAACGGCGGGATTGCCCTCATCCCTCCCCGCCTTTCAGCGGGGCAGGCTTATGCGACGTACTTCTATGTACGACTCATTCCTCGGGATTTCTTCGCGTAAAGGGCAACGCTCAGTCCCACCCCTTCGGGGCGGGTTCCCGGTTTCGGGTGCCTTGTATCTGGACCTTTTTGAGCAACCTGGAAAAAGAGTTTTACTTTATCCTTATTAAAGTTCGGATTGGATGTGGAAAGTATAAAATAGTCCCGGAAAGGAGGTCAAGATGTTTTTAACGCCATGATTACAAGGTAGTCAGCCGTTCCTGATAGCGGATGAATTTACTCAAGGTGATGGCTGCTCGCCGGATCGAAGGGAAAACGGCAAATCCCGCTTTAGTAAATGAGTCCTGCAGTTCGAAGGCCAGCTTCCTGGCCGATTCACTGACAAAGGAGTGCAAAATAATGGCCAGAGGTTTTTTGATTTTATTTTTTAAATCGAGCATAAGGGCATGGTAAACCCCGATCATAAGAGCTTTATCTTCTTCACTGGCCAGGCCAAAATGGTCGAAAGCGACATGCAAGACCATCAAATCCACATGGCCGTCATTCTCAATAACCTTCATGGTTTCAAGAAAGGCTTCCTGGCTTTCAAGATTATTCATATCCACGGGATTTTTAAAAATCCGGCCGGCTTCTGAAGAATAAAAACCGAGTAATTTCTGACGAGATTTCTTGGAGAATCTGGGCAAGGTCAGGCCCGCCTGGGAAAACTCATCGGCGGCAATAACGCTGGCCCCTCCCCCAATGCCCACGATCACCGTATTTCTTCCTTTGGGTGGAGGCAAATAAAGAAAAGCCACGGCCACATCGATCATTTCCTCGATGCTGTCCACCTGAATGGCACCGGCCTGTTTTAATAGCCCTTCCCAGACTTGACTTGCGCCGGCCAGAGCCGTGGTGTGAGAGACGGCGGCCTCCGCCCCGGATTCGGAAGTCCCGACTTTAAAAATGATTACCGGTTTTATTTTTGCAGCGGCTTTAATGGCCTTCAAAAAACGGGGGCCGTCTTTGATCCCTTCAATATAGGCGGTGATTATTTTTGTGTCCGGGTCGTGCGTTAAATACTCCAGATAATCCGACTCATTGAGATCAGCGCCGTTACCCATACTGATGATTTTGCTGAAACAAACCCCTCTGGAATTTCCTTCGGCGATAGCATGCGAAGCATTTCCTCCGCTTTGAGAAATCATGCCCACCGGCCCGCTTTCCTTGGACACATCCGGATTAAAGGTCAACCCTCCCTTAGGGCAATAAAGTCCCAGGCAGTTGGGGCCGATAATCCGGATACCTCCCCGGCGGGCTATCCCAAGTATTTCTTCCTGTAATCTTTGCCCTTCAGCATTCTCAATTTCGCCGAAGCCGGAGGTGAAAAAATGTATGGCCTTTACACCCTTGACGGCTGCGTCGGCTACCAGTTGAGGTGTATTTTTTGAAGGGACCGCGGATATGAGATAATCCACGTGGTCGGGAATATCCTTAACCGTTTTGTAAATCTTCAGACCCATTACTTCTCCGCCACTGGGGTTGAGGGGATATATCTTGCCTGGATAACCAAACTTGGTCAGCGCTTTTAAAAACATCAGGCCGGTATTAAATTGAACATTAATGTCCTTCACCCCGGCGATGGCGATCGATTGGGGATGGAATAAAAAATCAAGATCCAAAGCTTTCATGAACTGTCTGTCCTTGTCATTTTTTAGTTAGAGAATAGGGTTCAAGGATTCAAATGATTTCACGGTATAAAGTCTAAGGTGTAAGGTATACGGTTTTATCTTGGACCTTAAGCCTTGAACCTTTTAACGTTTGCTCACCTTGTTCATTTTGCCCGCCTTTTCTCAACAATGCGGGTTTATTTTCTCATAAACTATGTCACATTTTTTCTTAAAAAGAAAGAGAATGAAAGCCCTTTATTTGCCTTGACTTTTCATTCGGGGCTATGTTAATTATTTAAAAGTGAACGAGCGTTCGGAAGTTAGAGCAGGTTGCCTGTTATTTAATGGTTTCTGCGTATAAAATCGGCGTAATTTTATATAGAGCATAAAGGTAGATTGATTAAATATAAAAAGGAGGAGGAATAGATGGAATTTCAGAACATACTTTACAGCAAACAGGGGCATATCGCTACCCTGACCCTGAATCGTCCGCCGGCCAATGCAGTGAATCTGGCAACCTTACTGGACATTGATAAAGCCCTCGATGATGTTGAGGCCGACAAGGAAGTCCGGGTGCTTATTATCACGGGGGCCGGCGAAAAGGGGTTCTCAGCCGGTTTTGATGTCTCCGATCCGGCCGGCGCAGGGCAGACCGGTCCCAAAGGGCAGATCGTCTGGACAAGGATCGATCGGTTTTCGAAACCGGTAATTGCCGCCATCAATGGCTATGCCTTCGGCGGCGGTTGCGAACTGGCTATGGCCTCTACCTTCAGAGTTATGCAGGAAAACGCCAGAATCGGCCTGACCGAGCTTAACCTGGGTATCATCCCGGGATGGGGCGGAACCCAGCGTATGCCCAGGATACTTGGAAAGTCCAAGGCCTTGGAATTGATCCTCTTCAGCAAACGCCTCACCGGTCCGGAGGCACTGGAAATCGGCCTGGTGGACAAGGTTTCCAAAGTCGGTGAATTGATGAAAGACGTGATGGAAATGGCCGAATTTTTGGCCGCTCGTCCGCCGCTGGCTGTCAAGGCCGTACTTAACGCCGTCAAAGTAGGTATGGAAAAGGGGCTGGATGAGGGAACCAAGGCGGAATTAGAAGGCCTCAATTTTGTGGCCGGATCAAAAGATGCCATGGAAGGTTTCTCGGCTTTCATGGAAAAACGGAAACCCAATTTTAAAGGGGAATAATGATTTAAGGAGGAGGAAAAAATGAAAGAATGTGTATTTATCGATGGTGTCCGGACATCCAATGCCCGGGCTCATAATGAAAAAGGATGGTTTAGAAATGTCAGGCCGGATGAATTGCTCACTGTTCTTTACAATGCTCTTTTTGAAAGGAATCCCAAGATAAAACCGGAGATGGTGGAGGGTGTATTTATCGGATCTGCCAATCCTTCCGGCGTGCAAAATGATATTGCCAGGGCTTCCTGGTTGGCTTCAGGACTCCCGGAAAGCGTTCCATCACAGACCATCTGTAATCAATGTCCTTCAGGCATGTCGGCGACCATGGATGCCGCCCGGGCCATCATGACCGGCGAGACGGATATCATGATCTCCGGTGGGGCAGAGGACATGGAGAAAGTGCCTATGATGGCTAATATGGATTTGTCTCCCAGGCTCTATAACCGATACAATCCGGCAGAGCTTCCCATGGGGAACACTGCCGAAAAAGTGGCTGACCTATACAATCTTTCCGTGGATGACATGATTAACTTCGCCATTTTTTCCCTGCAGGGCGCCAAGATGGCCAGAGATACCGGAAGATTTAAGAACGAGCTTATCCCGGTGAAGGGTTTGAAAGAAGACGGGACCGAATTTATGGTGGACCGTGATCAATGGATCCGGGATAAATGGAGTGCGGACGACATGAAGGCCATGAAGACCCCCTTCAAGGAAAACGGTAAGATTACGGCCGCCTTGTCATCGCCGTTGACTGCCGGGGCGGCCCTTCTGCTGATGATGAGTCGTGACAAGGCCGACCAATTGGGCCTTTCCTATAATTATAAATATAAATTCGGTGCCCAGGCCGGCAATGATCCGACTGTTATGGGCCTCGGTCCGATTTATTCCGTCAGAAAGCTCTTTGAAAAAACGGGATTAAAGGCCAGCGACATTGGTGCGGTTGAACTTAATGAGGCCTTTGCCAGCCAAGCCCTTGTCTGCATCAGGGAATTAAAATTGGATAACGACAACGCCCCCTTCAAAAAAGTCAATACCTGGGGCGGCGCCATTGCCTTGGGTCACCCGCTTGGGGAATCCGGGGCCCGTATCCTGGTTACCCTCCTGAACCGGATGAAGACGGATTATCCCAATGAAAAATATGGCTTGGCTTCACTTTGTGGCGGTTTTGGAAATTCCAACGCCGTGGTCATTGAAAAAATAAAATAATTGTAATTCAGTATTCGGTTTTCACCCTAAATTCTCTTGAGGCTTCCTGCTTTTTGTGCAGGGAGCTTCAAGAGACCTCATATCATCTTTAGTTTTTCAATCTAAGTTCTCATGCCTGGAGCGGACCCAAGAAATTATTTAGAAGGACTTAAATTTCGCCTAAGACGGGATCGAACCCTCGAGTCTTGGAACCCTATTTCCATAGTTAATCACCGCCTTCCTAAAAATCGAATTTCTTTTCGCCTGGACCGAACCTATGACCGCCGAAGTTTTTAACGCCCCCACGTCCCCAACGGCATTGACCAGACAGCAGAAGATGGTTACCTTGGCCGGGGCCATGCTTTCCATGTTCATGAGCTCCCTAAACCAGACGGTCATAGGCACGGCCATGCCGCGTATTATTATGGAGTTGGGTGGATTCGCCCATTATACCTGGGTGGCCACGGCCTTTTTAATCACTTCCACCGTCACCGTGCCTATTGCCGGCAAACTTTCCGATATCTTCGGCCGAAAGCGATTATATCTCCTGGGCCAGGGGATTTTTATCTTCGGATCCCTGCTTTCCGGTTTGAGCCAAACCATGACCCAGCTCATTTTGTTTCGGGGTTTTCAGGGAATCGGGGCCGGCATGATGATGTCCAATACCGTGGCCATCGTGGCCGATATCTTCCCTCCTGCCGAACGGGGAAAATATTCCGGGCTCATGACAGGCATCATGGGCCTCTCTTCCATTATCGGCCCAACTTTGGGAGGATTTATCACCGATGTTCTTTCCTGGCATTGGGTTTTTTGGGTGAATATTCCTTTGGGGGTTTCGGTTGTTATCCTCATTTTTTTCTTTTTCCCGGATATACGAACGGAAGGCCTGAAGCGCCAAGTGGACTTTCCAGGGGTTGTCACCCTTATACTGGCCCTCGTACCGGCGATGTTGGCCTTGTCCTGGGGAGGGGTTGACCAGCCCTGGATTTCAGCTCCGATTCTGGGACTCCTGGCTCTCTCAGTTGTTATGGTCATCCTTTTTCTGATCATTGAAACCAGAAGCGAGGAGCCGCTCATTCCTTTATCGCTTTATAAAAATAAAATTTTTAAGAATTCTCAGATTATTATATTTTTGATGGGTATGGGGATGTTCGGCAGCTTGATTTTCATCCCTCTTTTTTTTCAGGGCGTCTTGGGGGCTTCGGCGACGATCAGCGGAAGCTTCTTGACCCCGATGCAGCTGGGGCTGGTCTTAGGCAGTTTTGCCTCAGGGCAGTTTTTATCCCGGGCCGGGGGGCATTACCGCCTTCAAGGGATGATCGGTTTGCTGACCATGGCTCTTGGGATGGGGTTGCTTTCCAGAATGACGTTTCAAACCAGTTTTACTGGGGCCGTGATTAATATTGTCTTGACGGGTGTGGGTATAGGAATGATTATGCCCTGCTATACGATAGCTGTGCAGAATACGGTTCCCTATCAGGTTCTCGGTGTCGCCACTTCTCTCGTGGTCTTTGCCCGATCGATCGGCGGGACCCTGGGCCTGGCCATCTTTGGTGCTGTGCTGAATAATCAGTTTCATTCTTATTTCATCCTGCATCTGCCACCTGCCTTGAAGGGGATCATTACACCGAAACAGATATTTTTATTAACACACAATCCGCAGATACTGGTAAGTCCGAAGGCCCAGATGAAATTAAAAGCCCTGTTTGACGGTTTTGGAGGTCAAGGGGCGGCTGCTTATCAACAGTTGTTGCTATCCTTGCGACAGGCCCTGGCTTTAGCCATATCACAGGTTTTCAGCATGGCCTTTTTCTTGATTCTTTTTGCCTTTATCGTCAGTCTTTTTATTAAAGAAGTACCCCTGCGCAAACAACATTTCGTTGCCGAGCCTGCAGGTCAGAAGAAGTAAGGTGGAGGGAGTTTTTATTTGATTCAGGAAAAGAAAGGGTAAAGATAACTATGACCAATTCCATGCAAAAGGATTTTTCCCAATGGGTCTGGGGAAAACAAGCCGTCCTGGAACTCCTTAAAGTCCATCCCCAGAGCGTCAAGCAAGTGATTATGAGTCCTCCTGAGAAAGATCCGCTGCGGAAGGAAATACTGGCTTTGTCTGCTCAAGCCGGGATTTCTGTTTCTTTACAGGATAGGAAAAAGATCGACCGTATGTTGCCGGTCCCTGCTCATCAGGCTGTGGCCGCTCAGTTAAAAACCGATTCGTCCTTGATTTCCCTGGAAACTCTGATCTCTCGGATTGCCTTTGATCAAAGGCCCGATCCGGTGCTGCTGGCCTTGGATCACATCCATGATCCGCAGAATTTCGGGGCTATCATACGGACCGCTTATTGTGCCGGTGTTCAAGGGATTATTTTTCCCAAGGATCGATCCTGTCCGGTGTCCGGCACGGTGCGTAAGGCCGCTGCCGGGGCCTTGGAATATATGCCTTTGGCTCAAGTCACCAATCTGGTCAGGGCATTGGACTCATTGAAAGAGAAAGGGTTCTGGGTCCTCGGACTGGAGGCCAAATCAACCGTTTCTCTGTTTGACCTGGAGCTTCATGTGCCGCTGGTAGTCGTGGTGGGAGCGGAATCCAAAGGAGTCGGCCCTTTGGTTCGGAAACGCTCCGACTGGATGGCTTCTATTCCCATGCAAGGGACTGTTTCTTCCCTTAATGCCTCAGTAGCCTGCGCTGTGGTCTTATATGAGATAGTAAGACAGAACCGGAAGAATGTAGGAACCAACCGGGTGAAAAAGTTTTAATCGAATACTAGCCAAAGATATTTGAAGTTTTTCTCTCAGTCTCGGGAGGTTTCTCTAAGATAAAAAGTTAGAAATAAATTTTTAGATTAAAAAGTATAAGAACCTAAAAGGGACTTGCCTTAGGGATCCTATTTTCTTCCTTGCCCTCCGGGCCTAAATGTTTTATAATTTTTCCGACAAACAAACATTAAATGATATCCAAGGGCGAGAGGCATAGGGGAGATCAATGAATTTTTATATGCGGTTTTTGATGGTCCTGTTTCTCATGCTGGCTGCGATATCTTCGCTGGCAGCGCAAACCGGCACCAATACGTCTAAAGACCTGTACCTGGGCGGACAGCCCAGCGCACCCATAAGGATCGAGGTGTTCTCTGATTATCAGTGTCCGACTTGCCGGGAGTTTTATCTTGAAACGATTAGGCCGTTACTCAAAGAATACGGAGGTGACAATAAAGTCTGTGTCCTTTATCACGATTTTCCCCTGCGAGTCCACAAATATGCCTATGAGGCATCCCGGTATGCTATGGCCGCTTCCCGTCTCGGTCAGGATCAGTGGCTGCGGGTGCATGAGGCCCTATATGTGGATCAGCTGAAGTGGACGGAGGATGGGAAGATTGAGGCCGTAGTGGCGGGTGTACTTTCAGCGGAGGAGATGACCAAAGTCAAGAATTTTCTCAAGGGCCCATCTATTAATCAAATCATCGACCAGAAAATAGCCTCGGCCAAAGAACGTCAGGTTGTGTCAACACCTACTTTTTTTCTTTACGCTCAAGGACGTGAGCAAAAAGTTGTTGGGAAGATTTCGTATCCTGTTCTGAAAAATTATCTGGATCGGTTATTGAAATGAGCAGGATAATTCCACACATTTTGCATTGGGCTTGCCGCCTTTTTCTGGGAGGGATCTTTATCTATGCCGGTTACACCAAAGTAGGAAATCCCCTGCAGTTCGCAGCCGCTGTTGAGGCTTACCAATTACTATCCCCGAATTTGGTGATTTGGGTGGTGAAGATACTGCCCTGGCTGGAGATCACTCTGGGGATACTTCTGGTACTCGGCATCCTGATCCGATATACTGCCGGCGTTGCTGGGGTTCTTCTCCTTTTTTTCGTGTCTGTCATGTTGGTGACCTTCCTCCGAGGCATTGAAGCCGATTGCGGCTGCTTCGGATTAGGCGAAAAGATTTCAATTTTTACGATGGGCAGGCATACGCTTTTTATTCTGCCGGCTCTTTTTCTGGTCGTTCAGCCCTGGATGGAATCGTGCCGATGGCTGCGACGTCCTGACCGATAAATGGGTACTTTACGCCAATCCATAATCTTTGTTTTAAAAGAAAAGGAGTTGACGGCCAAAGCCATTTCTCAGGCTATTGGAATCCGGGAAAAGGAGGTCTATGAACATTTGGTTCATATCTCAAAGTCCCGTTCCCTGGGAGGGAAATTCGTCCTAATCCCTTCGGCCTGCAGGGAGTGCGGATTTGTCTTTAAAAAAAGGGATCGGCTTACTCCACCGAGTAAATGTTTCTTATGCCGTAGCGAGAACATCACTCCTCCCCGTTTTTCCATTCAAATGAATTAAAGTCCATGATTTTTTAAGGCGAGAGAATAGGTTCGGCTTATTGCCTTTTCCAGCTATTATTTCGTTTATTTTAGTTGAGAATTTAATAACTTTTTGTCATGATATAAATATCGACATGAAAAACCAGTGAATGAAACATCTTTAAGGAGTGTTGAATATGTCCAGTGATTCTCCCATTTCCTCCCATTTCATCAAAGAAATTATTATGGAAGATTTGAAATCCGGTAAATATCAAGGCCGGGTCCATACCCGCTTTCCACCTGAGCCCAACGGCTATCTCCATATCGGCCATGCCAAATCCATCTGCCTCAATTTTGGTCTGGCGGCCGAGTTCGGGGGCCAGTGCAATCTTCGTTTTGACGACACTAACCCGACCAAGGAAGAAGTGGAGTACGTGGAATCCATCAAGGAGGATGTCCATTGGCTGGGCTTCGATTGGGAGGGCCGCGAATTTTACGCCTCGGATTACTTCGATAAGCTTCTTGAATTTGCCTTGAAGCTGATCAAAAAGGGTCTGGCCTATGTCTGCGACCTGAGCGCCGAAGAGATGCGCCGGTATCGGGGCACCCTGACCGAGCCGGGGAAAGAAAGCCCCTTTCGCAACCGCAGTGTAGAGGAAAACCTGGACCTCTTTTCCCGCATGGTGACCGGTGAATTCCCCGAAGGGGCGCGGACCCTGCGGGCCAAGATCGATATGGCCCATCCTAATATCAACATGCGGGACCCTGTGATGTACCGTATCCTCAAGGCCAACCACCATCGGACCGGTGATAAATGGTGCATTTATCCTAGTTACGATTTCGCCCACGGCCAGAGTGATTCGATCGAGGGTATCACCCATTCGATCTGCACCCTGGAATTTGAAGACCACCGTCCCCTCTATGACTGGTTCCTGGATGCCCTGGAGATCTATCACTCCCGGCAGATAGAGTTCGCCCGGCTGAACTTGACCTACACGGTGATGAGCAAAAGAAAACTGCTAAGGCTGGTCCAAGAAGGACGAGTTTCCGGCTGGGACGACCCCCGGATGCCAACCATTTCCGGTCTGCGCCGACGGGGTTACACCCCGGAGGCCATCCGTAATTTTTGCGAGCGCATTGGGGTGGCCAAGAGTAACAGCGTGGTGGACATCGCCCTGCTGGAGCACTGTCTGCGGGAAGACCTCAATAAACGTGCCCAGCGGGCCATGGCTGTTTTGAAACCCCTTAAAGTGGTGATCGATAATTATCCAGAGGCATTGGTGGAGGATCTTCCGGCAATTAACAATCCTGAAGATCCGAATATGGGAACCCGAACTGTCCCTTTTTCCAGGGTCCTTTATATTGAACAGGATGATTTTCGGGAAGATCCGCCCAAAAAGTTTTTTCGTCTGGCCCCCGGTCGGGAGGTCCGGCTGCGCTACGGATATTTTATTACCTGCAGAGAAGTGATCAAAGACGAACAGACCGGGCAGATCAAGGAACTCCATTGCACCTATGATCCGGCTACCCGGGGAGGGGATTCACCGGATGGGCGCAAGGTCAAGGCCACCCTGCACTGGGTGTCGGCTGAACAGTCCATTGAGGCCGAAGTGCGTTTGTACGAGTACCTGTTTTTGAAACCAGACCCGGAAGAAGTGGCTGAGGGGGATTTTACTGCTGTGCTGAATCCTGATTCCTTAGTCACTTTAAAAGGCTGCAGACTGGAGCCAAGCCTGATCAAGGCCGAAGCAGGTATACTCTTTCAATTCGAGAGGCAGGGCTATTTCTGCCTGGATGCCGTTGATTCAAGGTCGGGTAAGCCGGTCTTCAACCGCTCCGTCCCTTTGAAGGATTCCTGGGCCAAGATCGAGAAAGGGGAGAAAGGCTAATATTTTTTGATCAACTCTCAAAGATCTCCAAAAAAGAAGCAAGTTTGACCTCCATTTCTGGATCTAAATCAATGAATTCAAGACCGGCTCCTTTTCCATCCTTTCCTTTATGGACGATACGGGCTTCTACAGGAATAAGTCCGATCTCCGGAGGGTCTATCAGCAGAGAAATGGTTTCCCCTACAGGACCCAAGTCGGAATCAGGGAAAAAGCAGCCTACTTTTGATAGGTTGTTACAGATCAATTTTTTTTGAAGATGGGGAATGAGGATGGAAACACCCATCGCTATCCGGGAGTATCTCCTTTTGCCCTGGCTTGGGAATTTGGAGTCGGAGCTGTTCAATGAGAATCTCTCTTCTGAGGCCGCATTTGGATCATTACAAATTATTATATGAGGATTTCTATGACGATGTCAATGAATTTCCCCATCCCTGCTCTTTTTACTCGAAGATCGTGAAACCCCCCGTCTTTTTTTCAGAAATGGTTTCAACCTTGATGGCCTATTCTTCAGGGTATGAACTGAGAGTGGAGGGGCCATCTTTCCCAAACCGATCAATTTTTCTTTTTTTCTATACTCCAATTTTGTGATTTCATCTCGGTTAAAGTTATTTTTATTATTCCGATGATGAAATAGCCTTCTTTTAGACTTATCTGTTGGCGTTGAACGCGGCTTTGGAAGCAGCCCGTGTGGGAATGCCGGCTTTGCATTCGTATCGGAGGAAGTCAGAAAATTGGCCCTGAAGGGAATTGGACCGGCTAAGAATACTGTCAATTTAATAATAGATAACTCAAAAGATAATCTCCTATAGTGCCTAGGGGGCTAGCCCTTGACCAAGGATATTTTTGTTAAGTCCATCAAAAATTCCGTGTTCTGAGCCAAGGAAACACCGTCTACAACTATCGAAACGTTAACCTTTGCATTCCTTGTCTCCCTACCTTTACTGTTTCTGTTCACCGCCAAACCGTCCCCTTTTTTATTGAGTTGACAGACCTTGAAATCCAAGTAAAATAATCAATACTGGTTTAATTCTACGGTCGGCCAAGCGGTCCTTTTTCTTTTTCAGCCTTCAGATAGAGGAAGTAATGAAGATTTGCCCAATCTCAAGTTTTAGAAATGAAATCAAGGTATCCAACAAGATTAAGTTCATTACCTCCGGCCTTGAGCTCCAAGATGTCGATATTGGTGCGGCATCAAAAAAGAGCCGACGGGTTGGAATAAGGAATTTTATGGCCCCAAAAGACCTTATGGTTTCTCCCCCGATGGAACCCAATTTATTTGACCTTCCCCAAGCCCTTCCCTAAAATTATTGAGTTGAGCAACGATGGCATTTTGGTCTTTGATCAGGATTATCGGATTGAATTCGCCAATGTCCTAGCTTCGGAGATCACAGGTTTTTCCAAAGATCAATTGATCGGCAAGAATTTTAGGGACCTGCTCTCCTCCGCAGATCAGGAATTTTTGTTGAGTTTACCGACCCAGATGCGTCTTCAATCCAATGAAAACCCAAAGGTTTGCACCGAATTTAAGATCATCACCAAGTCCAAAACCAAAAGGGAAGTCGAAGTTTGTCTGGCTTTGGCACCCCTCGAAGGGTCATTAAAAATCTATGCCTACCTGCGGGATTTGTCCGAGCGTGTTCGAATTGAAAATGAACTGAGGAAAACCAATAGCTTTTTAACCAATATCATCATCAGCTCTGTGGATGGTATCATTGCCGCCGACATCAAAGGGAACGTTATTCTTTTTAACCAGGGGGCCGAGTTGATGCTCGGATATTCAGCCGATGAGGTCATCAACGGCGGCGTTCATATCACCCAGATGTATATCCCCGACCATGCCAAAGAGATTATGAAAAAGCTCAGAGATCCTGATTTTGGACCGGCCGGTAAATTGAGCAGTACCCAGGTCAATTTGGTTACCAAAAAGGGAGAGATTCTCCCGGCCAGTCTTTCAGCCGCTATCATTTATGATGAAGAAGGGAAAGAGATGGCCTCGGTCGGTATTTTTACCGATTTGCGCGAACGATTTCGTATGCAAAAGGAATTGGAGGAAACCCAGCTTAAACTTCTGCATTCGGAAAAGATGGGTTCTCTGGGAAAAATGGCTGCCGGAGTGGCCCATGAAATCAACAATCCTTTGGGAGGAATCTTGATTTATTCCAACCTGTTGCTTGAAGAGACCCCTCCTGGAGATCCCAAATGGGCCAACCTGAAACACATTGTCGATCAAACCATACGATGTAAAGATATCGTCAAAGAATTGCTTGATTTCAGCCGGGAAACCAAACACCGCTGGGTTCAGTGCAACATCAACCAATCTTTGGAACAAATCATCGGTCTCCTGGGCAGACAAGCCCTGTTTCATGACATCCAAATTATCAAAGAAATCGATCCGCTTTTGACTCCGATTGTCGCCGATCCGGGACAACTGAATCAGGTTTTCATCAACCTGATGACCAATGCGGTCGATGCCATGAATGGGAAAGGCATCCTGACGGTGCGCACCTATTCCATCCCGGAAGAAGACAAGATCGGAGTGGAAATTGCAGACACCGGCTGTGGAATTCCAGCGGAAAATCTCCCCCGGATCTTTGACCCTTTCTTTACCACCAAGGAAAAGGGAACCGGGTTGGGACTTTCCACGGTCTATGGAATCATTGGGGAACACGGCGGAAGCATTGAAGTCCGCCCCAATAAGGGGCAGGGAACCGTCTTTATCCTCCGATTGCCGGTTCAAATATCAGAGGCCGAAGAGGATTAAACGGGTTTCCATAGTCTATAGATGGTAAGGCTGTCTGTAGCTTTAGAGGCAGTCCAAGGCCATCAATTGCCGTTCACATTGCTCCACATTATTAAACTTTATGGTTTGCATTCCAAGCCGGACTGCCGGCTCAAGATTGCCGGTGAAGTCATCAATGAATACGGTCTGACTAACCTCCAATTCATACTGCTCTATGAGACAGGTATAAATTTCCGGCTCCGGCTTTACCCAATGGACCCGGCAGGACATAATACCGCCTTTAAAAACATCCCAGAAGGTATAGATCTGTTCGACATAATTCATAGCGGCTGTATGCATGTTGGATAAATAAAACAGCCTGTGACCCCTGGTCTTTAGACGACGCGATAGGTCCACCGTCTCCGGCACGGCCACTAAGGAAAGAGGAACCTGACGAAAGAATTCGGAAATAGATGATGCCGATAATCCGGTGCGGGCCGTTGCCCTCAAGATGGCCTCCGGATAAAGGAGGGTTCCGCGGTCTAGAAGAGTCCAGTCGTGATGTCCAAAGATGTTCCGTCGGACTAAGGCCCGAGCGGATGGATTGGAGAATGCCCTGGCGATAATCTCTTCGGGCTTCCAGGTGAAGATTACCCCTCCCAGATCGAATACGATATTCAACTCGTTTTCCCCCAGAATTTCTTAAGATACCATCCCAAGTGATAAATTTCCTGAAGATATTGATGAACAAGGATGGTCAGGATAAAAAATTATATTTGATAACTTGTTATTTTGTAAATAAATTTCTTGCGGTAAATTTCTGTAAAAGATACTTGAATTATCATCCCGGCAACTGTTATATTAGCTTCAATCAAATTTTCATGAGGAGGGGTAGAATTCATGGCTGATTTGTTGGAGATCATACAAGGCAGAAGAAGCGTCCGAAATTATCAAGATAAGGCGGTGCCGGAGGATGTTTTAAATAAAGTATTGGAGGCCCTGCGCTGGTCCCCTTCCTGGGCCAATACCCAGTGCTGGGAAGTGGTCGTGGTTAAAGACCAGGAGACCAAACAAAAACTTCAAGCCACGCTAACTCCGACCAATCCGGCCGGCAAGGCCATGGTGGAGGCCCCCATTGTCCTGGTCCTTTGCGGTCAGTTGCAAAGGGCGGGATTTTATAAAGGACAAGCAGCCACCAAGTTAGGGGATTGGTTTTTATATGACCTGGGGATTGCCACTCAGTCGGTTTGTCTGACCGCTCATTCGCTCGGTCTGGGTACGGTGGTCGTGGGACTTTTCGACCAAGGAAAGGCCAAAGAGGCCTTAGGAGTGCCGGAGGGATACGAAGTGGTGAGCATGCTCCCCTTAGGGTATCCGGAAAAAGTACCGGCCGCTCCCAAGAAGGCGGGAGATTGCGGAGTTTGTGCATCAGGGGAAATTTTAGAAAAACATAGAAAGTAAGAGTCAGGAGTCAGAATCCAGAATAAAAAGAGTAGCTCCACTATTTAACTTTAGTGCTTGTTATTCAACTACTGAATTCTGACTTCTGGATTCTGAATTCTAATAATTTCTGTTGTCCTCAAGCCCTTCGCTGAAAGAGTTGTTTAACGGCACTCCAGCCCATCTTACGGCGCAGGATCCCCAACTGATCCTGCAGGGGCAGGTTCTTGGGACAGACGTCTTCACAGCCCAACAGGCCCATGCAGCCGAATATCCCTTCATCGGTCCCGACCACTTCAAAATATTCTTTCTCGGTCCTTTGATCCCGCGGATCCATCATAAAGCGGGCGATGCGGTTTAAGGCCACGGCCCCGATGAAATCCGGCCGCATATTGGCCGTGCCGCAGGCCGCCACGCAGCAGCCGCATTCAATGCATCTTTCCAATTCATAGATTTCTTCGGCCAATTGGTTTTCCATGCGCTCTTCTTCGGCCGTAGGGTCAAAGACCTTGTCCGTATGAACCCAGGATTCCACCTTCTCATTCATGGCCCGAAACCAGTTGCCGGTGTCCACCGATAAATCCCCGATCAGTTTAAAGACCGGCAAAGGCAATAAGGTGATTTCATCAGGCAGGTCCTTGGTCTTGGTATGGCAGGCCAGATCAGGACGCCCATTGATCAGCATGGCGCAGGACCCGCAGATCCCGGCCCGGCAGCAAAAATCAAATTGAAGGCTGGGGTCCTGTTCTTCCCGGATTTGATTCAAGGCGATAAAAATAGTCAGGCTGTCGGTTTCTTCCAAGTGGAAATCCTCCAGATGCGGCTGGGAAGAAGGATCCAGCGGAGTATAACGAAAGATATGAAAGGTCAACTTTCTGGACATATTAAAAAACCTCGTTTATTAGCAATTAGCGATCAGCCCTCAGCGTTCAGCTTTCAGTAATTGGTGCAGGCCATCATGTTTGGATTTGTTTTGGCTGGCTGCTGATAGCTGATGCTGAGAGCTCTAATTCATTCATTAAATTCAGAAACCGGTTCCGGTTGTTTCAGGCCACAGACCACCGGATCTTCGGAACAGATGATCGTACAGGTCCCGTATCCCCGATCTCCGGGCGGGATTTCCCAGACCCGCGAATTGGACTCATAGTTCAGAGTGGGTAGACTTTCTCCTTCCTTCCAGGTGGCTAAAGTCCTTTTCAACCAGTCCCGGTCGTTTCGTTCCGGATAATCCTCACGGGCATGGCAGCCCCGGCTTTCGGTCCGCACCAGTGCCCCATAGGCCACACATAAGGCCAGGCGCATCATACCTTGAAAACGGATGGCCAGGCTTAATTCCGGATTGGCACCCAGGCCGTTGGACTTGAGGCCGATCTTTTTAGCCCGCTCGTAAATGATCTGCAAGTTGTCAACTGCTTTTTGCAGATCCTGACCATTGCGGAAAATGGCCACCCGTTCCATCAGCTCGTCCTGCATGGCTTTGCGCAGTTCAAAGACATTTTCTTTGCCGTCCCGGCCCTGGATCAGCCGTTCAATGCGTTCTTCATCTTTCTTTAGGGCTGATCGAACCGCATTCGGTCTTAAACTGGAGATCATATCCTTCCAGGAACTCGGCCACTTTTCCGCCCACGATTTTACCGGCCACAATGGTTTCAGCCAGGGAATTGCCGCCCAGACGGTTAAATCCGTGCATATCCCAACAAGCCGCTTCGCCGGCGGCAAAGAGCCCTTTTAAACCATAAGCCGCACCGTCTTTATTGGTTCTGACCCCGCCCATGCTGTAATGCTGGGCCGGGCGGACCGGGATCATCTGGGTAATGGGATCAATGCCCAGGAACTTATTGCAGATCTCTTCCACTTCCCTGAGTTTGGTCTTGATATGCTTGGCCCCCAGGTGGCGGATGTCCAGCCACAGATGATCGCCGTATGGGCTTTTCACCCCTTTGCCTTCCCGGATATGGTGGGTCATCCAGCGGGAGACGACATCCCGTGAGGCCAGTTCCTGTTTGGCCGGCTCATAAATATTCATGAACCGTTCTTCGTTGACATCCTTTAAAGTCCCGCCGTCTCCCCGGCAGCCTTCGGTGACCAGGATATTGGTGGGCACGATACCTGTGGGGTGAAATTGTACGGCCTCCATATTCCCCAGAGGGACAAGGCCGGTATCCAGGGCAATGACGGCCCCGGAGCCCTCATTAATCACGGCATTGGTGGTTTCCCGGTACAGGCGGCCATAACCTCCGGTAGCGATCAAAGTGGCCTTGGCCAGATAGACCCGCAGACTCCCGGTTTTTAAACATCGGGCCACGGCCCCCATGCAGGTGACCCCGTCGTGGATCAGGGAAAGGACCTCCACCCGGTCATGGACCGTCACCCCTAGTTTAACCACCACATTGTCCATGGTGAACAAAAGGGTGTGCCCGGTTCCGTCAGAGGTATAGCAGGTCCGCCATTTGGCCGTGCCCCCGAAATCCCGGGCGGTGATCATCCCTTCCCTCTCTTTGGACTCGGTTTTTTCGTATTGCTTCCCGGCCTTAAAATAGGTGGATTTACCGGCCACTACCCGGTTCCAGGGGATCCCCCAGTAGGCCATTTCCCGGACGGCAATCGGGGCGGTTTCGGCAAAGAGCCGGGCCACTTCCTGGTCGCACCCCCAGTCCGAACCTTTGACCGTATCGGAGAAATGGATATCCACACAATCGCCTTCGCCCATACAACTGTTCCCCAGAGAGGCCTGCATGCCTCCCTGAGCGGCCGCGGAATGGGAACGCCGGGGAGGTACAATACTCAAAGAGAGGACCTTAAAACCTCGTGAGGCCGCTTCCACAGCCACTCGTTCGCCGGCCAGTCCGGCGCCTATGCATAATAAATCGGTATAATAGGTTTCCAAGAGCTACTCCTTAACAGGTTGATGATACAAGTCTATCTGTCCGCAAGGCGGATTACTTATTCCGCCTATTGCGACGGTATTGCAGTGTATAGGCGCTCATTAAGTACGGGGGCCTTACATCTTGGACATTTTTGATCACCTGTGGCTTTTGACTTTTCATCAGCCTTTAAAGAACTAAGGTATAAAAAGTATATAACGTCACGGCCCCGATGATCAGAAAAATAAGGGTCAGGAGATTCTCCAATCGTTTATAAAAAGGGCCGGTTGGACCGTTTGATGATCCCCCATTTTACCCCGATCCGGTAGAAGCCGATCCCGACATGAAACCAGATCATAGGCAAAAGTATGATATAAAAAACCAGCCAGTATCCTCCCTGGATACGGGCCGCACTTTTGGCCGCGGTGACCGGGAGATCCGTCAGGATGGTCCAGATATGAATGGAACCCATAATAAGGACGATCATGGCTGTTCCGGCCTGAACGACCCACAACCAGGTGTCCAGATGATGGAGTCTCCGGCTGTGCTGCCAGAGGGTTTTTTGTTCCTGAGTTCGAAAAGGAATCTTGCGGGCAGCTAAGATAAAATGAAGCAAAAAAGTGGCCCCGATAAACGGCCCTCCGATCTGGGCCAGATAGGTGTCCTCCAGGAATTTGGCCAAGGCATTCATGGCCCCCGGGCCGAAGTTGATACTGCTCACTAAGATCATGTGACTCAACATGAAAAGGATCAATCCAACACCGGTCAGCATCTGTAAAAAATCAAGATAGGCGGCGGTTCGTAATGAAGACCGGGGATAGGCGACAGTTTGGCTGGGCATGATTCCTCCTGAACTAATATCTTGAAGGGATTAACAGGTTGCTGAAACAGGCCCATCTATATAGCCAGATGGGATTGCAACAGGACTATCCCTGGGATTGCCATCATCCCTCCCCGCCTTTTGGCGCAGTTAGATCGAACTTTAAAGTACGCTGAAATTTTGCGCCTTGTATCGAACTTTTTAGTAACCTCAATGAGTTTTCGCATCCTGTTGGCTTGTCAAGGTGAAAAATGTATACAAGGGCTTTTCTTTCAGTTCTACTTTTATTTAGGCAATTTTTAAAATCAGCCCTTTTAAATAAAGGCTTTCTGGAAAATTCAATAAGACCGGGTGATCCCCGGCCTGTATTCTTTTTTCCAGAAGATGAGCCCTGACCCCGGCCTTTTGGACCGAATGAGATAAAATTTCCAGGAAGATGGGTTCGGTAATGTTATAGGAACAGGAATGGGTATTCAATATCCCCCCAGGATTGAGGCATCGTAAGGCCCGGCGATTCAACTCCTGATATCCCCGAAGGGCAGCAGGGACATCCGATTTCTTTTTTGCAAAGGGGGGAGGATCCAGTATGATTAGGTCAAAGCGCTCGCCCTGTTCATCGGCTTCTTTAAGATAGTCAAAGATGTTTTTTTTCTGAAAAATAATATTGGAATATCCATTCAGGTCAGCATTCTTCCGGCCCGAATTCAAGGCCCAGGCCGAATCATCAACAGCGATAACCTCTTTGGCCTTCGGGGCCAGTTGCAAGGCAAACCCGCCGGTATAACAGAAACAATCCAGAACCCTTCCCTGACTCTGGGCATAAGAACCCAGATGAAGCCGATTTTCTCTTTGGTCCAGATAAGCCCCGGTTTTTTGGCCTTCCATCAGATTTACCCAATATTGAACAGGGCCTTCTTGAATCCGGATATTTTCCGGGACTTGTCCGGAAAGAATCCGAACCTCTTGGGAAAGATGCTCTAGTTTCCGGGCCTCGAGATCGTTTCGGATCAGGATGGAAATGGGATGAAGTAGTTCATGAAATATATCGTTTAATTGATTTAATATACTGTCTATTCCTGGAATAAGTGTCTGGATGACCAGATGACCGGCATACCAATCGGCAATCAGTCCTGGGATACCGTCGGCCTCGGAAGAAACAATCCGACAGGCCTGGTTTCGATCCATGAATTCCTTTCGGCCATCCATGGCCTTTTGAAGGGTAAGGCGCCAGTAGGCTTGATCAATGATCTGGGGTTGAGAGGTAATGATGCGAAAGGTTATCCGTGAAAACCGGCTATAAAACGCCCAACCTAAAAAATTTTTTTGACGGTTATAAAGGGCGGTTATTTCGCCGTTTTCAACTTTATCCACAGAAAAGACATCATCTCGAAATATCCAGGGATGTCCGGACCTTAACCATCTCTCTCCTTTGGGAGTCAAATTGCTCTGGGTTGTTAACCATTTTCTTTGGCCAGATAAGGTGAAGAACTACAAAATGAAAATTTTTTAGCTGGTTAGGCTGAAGACTGAAGGCTGAAGTTTAATATAATGAAATGTTGTTTGTATTAAGTCCTTCAAAACCTTCCCGGTTACAGGATCTTTTTCTTTCCCTTTATCGATTACCTAAAGACTTTCACCTTCAGCCTTCGGTCTTCAGTCTATTTACCTGAGTATTAATTATTCTTCCAGGAGGGGTCTATATTTTTTTAAATCGGTCAAGATTTTTTTCATGCCTTTGATTACACAGAGATGGGGTTCTGGGGGGATTCGAACCGGCAGGTTGAATCTTTTTTTTATTCGTTCAGGCCAACCCGGTAGCAAGGCCCCGCCCCCTACCAGCGTGACCCCGTTGTTTGAAATATCAGTGACCAATTCAGGAGTCAAAGACTCCAAGGCCAGGCCGATTCCGCTGAGGATCTTTCGGGTGGGGATCTCCAAAGCCAAGCGAAGATTGACGGTATTAAGCTGGCCCTGCCTTGGAAAACGACAAACTCGATGAACCCCTTTAATGTCGAAGACATAATCCTCTTTGACCGGGGCTACGCTGCCATGAAGTATTTTCAAAGTTTCGGAAGTTTTCAGACCAACAGAAAATTGATGTCTAAGTTCGATATCCTGCTTAATGGCCTGATCCAAGGCGTTACCGCCGATTTTGAGAGAGATGCAGTTTACGATTCCACCAAAGGACAGGATGGTTATTTCAGTGGTTCCACCTCCTAAATCTATCACCAGGTTCCCGGAATGGTTTTCAAGGGAGATATCTGCCCCCAAGGCTGCGGCATAGGGTTCCCTGATTAGAGAAGATCCGTGAAAATGGGAAAAGTTCCAGTTGTTTTCGATAGGCCCTGATCTCAACATCGGTGGCGCCCCAGGGAAGACAAAAAAGAACATTACGGACAATTCCTCTTTGGTTTTTTAAGAGTTTTTTGATCAGGACCTGCAGGAAGGTACTGCAGACATCAAAATCGGAAATAACCCCGTCCTGTAAGGGCTGAATCACCCGGATATTTTTTGGGGCCAGGCCGTACATCTCTTTGGCCTCCCAACCCACGGCCAGGGGAGTTTTATGCTGGTTTTTTAAGGCTACAAAGGTAGGCTCAATCAAAAAGCCCTCATTGGCGAAAAGACAGGCAACGGAGTAGGTGGTCCCTAAATCAATAGCCAGGTGATTTAATAACGGCATAATTTATTTTTTCAACTAAAGCCCTTCCCGGGCCAATTCTTCCAGGAGTTTTTTTTGACGGTCCGACAATTTCTTGGGAACTTTGATGGCGATCTTGACCAACTGGTCCCCCTTGCCTTTATTCCCTAGAATAGGAAGCCCATATCCTTTTAAGCGTAACTTGGATTGGGGTTGTGTCCCCGCAGGGATGTTGACCTGAAGAGACTTCCCCTCTAAGGTGGGAACTTGCACTTTGGTTCCCAAACCTGCCTGGGAAAAGTTAATTTCTTTCTCCACCACCAGGTTTTGTCCTTCAACTTTAAATATCGGGTCTTCCAGGACCTTAATTTGAATAAAAAGGTCTCCTGAGGGTCCACCCATTAGACTGGGGCCCCCCTTTCCCTGGATGCGTAGTTTTTTCCCTGTGGAGATACCCGGGGGTATTTTAACCACGACCTTTTCGGTCTTTCTTCCCGTCGGGAAAGACAGTTGTTTTTCTGCTCCAAAGGCCGATTCTTTGAGGGTGATGGCCAGTTCATACATCTGATCGTCCCCCCGTTGCGGCCGGCCTGCGCCAGTATGTTGTGCAAAAGGATCTCCATAATCGAAGCCTTGGCCGCCCCGGTTGAAGGTATAGGTCTTATAGCCCCCCCCGCCCGGATGGCCGGTCCTCTGGCCGAAAATATTTTCGAATCCTCCACCGAAGCCAAATTCCTTGAAGAGATTGCTGAAATCGAAACCTCGGAAGATGTCCTCCTGGCTGTATCGCTGTTGAAATCCCTCAGACCCGAAAGTGTCATATTGTTTTCTCTTCTCTTTATCACTCAATACCGCATAGGCCTCGCTTATCTCTTTGAACTTTTCTTCAGCCTTTTTGTCCCCTTTATTTCGATCGGGATGATACTTCATGGCCAGTTTACGGTAGGTCTTCTTTATCTCTTCCTCGGTAGCCTTTTTGTCCACCCCAAGGGTCTTATAATAATCTTTATCGCTCATAATATAACCTCTTGTCCCTTTCGGTTGCCACAAGGCAGGAAAAGGGATTCAGGAAGAATATGCTTTGATTATCTTTTCAATTATAGCCATTTTTCCTATCCTGTCAACCGAATCCGTGATATTCTTGGTCTATTTTAAGATATTATTAAAAAAGGAAGCGGAATGGCCGGGATTCGAGCCTTGCCTGGGGCGGGATTTGAACCCTTGATTACCCGGCCGGATGTACCTGGAACCTATTAAGGGTCTCAAAATAATATAGACCCTCCAAATCTAATTCCAACTAGCTTTTCTTGTAAATTTTAATACTAAAATGAGACCGTTTGTAAATACTTTTTGGTTGAATCCTTTTTCGTCAGATGATACCCTTGAAACTCCTCATTTTCATTCTTCAGCAAGAAAGCCGTGGAATCTTTTCTAAGACAACTTAAAAAAACCCCTTTGGGTGAGATGATCTGTTTTCATCAAAGGATACCGGCCCAACCTTCCCGTTGGGGGCGGCCGGAGACACCCTTTCCGGATTTGATCCAACAGGCTTTAACCGATAAGGGGATTAAGCGCCTGTATGCCCATCAGGTTGAGGCTTTGGAGAAAATACAAACAGGGGAGCCGATCATCATCTCGACGCCCACGGCCAGCGGTAAATCCCTGATCTATGTTCTGGCCAGTCTGCTTCACCTGACTCAGGACCCCTGTTCAAAGGCCTTATATCTTTTTCCGATCAAGGCCCTGGAACAGGATCAACGGAAGATCCTTGAAGAATGGGCTTCTTCCCTGCCGCATTTCGGAAAGCATCTTTCGGCCATTTATGATGGGGATACTCCAGTTTCACAAAGAAAAAAAATCCGTCAAGACCCTCCCCCTGTTTTAATCTCCAATCCGGACATGCTGCATATGAGTATCCTTCCCTATCACGAGCAATGGAAGGATTTTTTCAAGGACCTGAAATTAGTGGTCATCGATGAAGCCCATGTTTACAAAGGAATCTTAGGCAGCCACCTGGTGCAAATCATCCGGAGACTGCGCCGGATCTGCCGGCTCTACCAAAGCTCTCCCCAGTTTATCCTGTGTTCGGCGACTATTGCCCATCCCGAACTTTTTTCCGAGTCGCTGACCGGCCTTTCTTTTCAGGTGGTTCAGGAATCCGGCTTTCCCTCTCCGGCCAAACATTTTCTTTTTCTGAATCCGGATATCAGCGCCTCCGTTGCCGGTGCCCGGCTTTTTAGCTATTGCCTTTCCAAAGGGAAAAAAACCATCCTTTTTACCCAGGGGCGAAGGGTTACGGAATTGATCCATATGTGGGTGGAACAGATGGCACCGCAACTGAAAGGGAAAATCTCCTCCTACCGGGCCGGTTTCCTGCCCGAAGAAAGACGGATTATCGAGCGAAGATTGGCCTCAGGAGAATTATTGGGGGTCATTTCAACCAGTGCCCTGGAAATGGGCATCGATATAGGCAGTCTGGATGTGTGTTTGTTGGTCGGTTATCCGGGAAGCGTCATCAATACCTGGCAGCGGGGAGGAAGGGTCGGACGGAGTCAGAGAGAATCGGCCATTATGTTGATCGCCCAACCCGATGCCCTGGATCAATATTTCATCCGCCATCCGGAGGATTTCTTCGAGCGCAGTTTTGAAACCGCGGTGGTGGATCCTGATAACAGTCCTATTCTCAAAGCGCACCTGACTTGCGCTGCTGCTGAATTGCCCCTTTCTCCCGGAGATCCTTTCCTGCAGCCGTCTCATCATCTTCGAGAGATCCAGGAACTGGAAAAGGAAGGACGATTGCTGTTGACCGCCCGAGGAGATGAATGGGTTGCGGCCAAGAAACATCCTCATCGCGAGGTCAATATCCGGTCCATCGGAGAGGCATTTACCATACTCAAAGGAGGAAAAGGGGAGGTGGTCGGAACACTGGACCGTCTGAGGGCCTTTCGCGAATGCCACCCCGGGGCTATCTACCTTCATAAGGCCGAATCTTTCCTGGTGGATCGGTTGGAGCTTAAAGAAAAAAATGTCTATGTGACCCGGAAGGAGGTCAACTACTACACCCGGATCGTGGCCCAGAAAGAGACCGAAATTATTCAACAGGAAAAAGTGCGGCCGATAGGAAACTTCCTGGTCAACTTCGGCCGGATTCTGGTGACCGAGACCTTCACCGGTTATGAGAAGCGGGCCATTCACGGGCAGGAACTCCTGGGGGTCTATCCTTTGGACTTGCCCTCTCAGACCTTTGAAACCGAGGGATTGTGGATTGAAATCGAAGAATGCATCCAGGACCAACTCAAAAGTCAGGGCTTTCATATTATGGGAGGCCTTCATGCCCTGGAACATGGGGCCATCAGCATCTTTCCCCTTTATGCCCTCTGTGACCGGGGAGATATAGGCGGGATCTGTTATCCCCATCATCCCCAGGTGGGGAAAGCGGCCATCTTTATTTATGACGGCTATCCCGGCGGTGTAGGATTGGCTAAAAGGGGTTATGAAATTATTGAAGGTCTGCTTCAAAAAACGCTGCATTTGATTTCCGAATGTCCTTGTGAGAGCGGCTGTCCTTCTTGTATTCATTCGCCACAGTGCGGTTCAGGGAACAAACCTTTGGATAAGCTTGGGGCTGTTTATTTAAGCCGGCTGCTTCTCGGGCAAATCCCCATCCGGATTTCGGAAGGCAACCTTTTGGCTTCAGATGCCGTGGCATCCATGAAGGACTCCAAGTCGTTAACTCCTGATTCCAGAAATCTTCGCCTCGGTTTCTTTGATCTGGAAACCCAACGCCTGGCTGAGGAGGTGGGAGGATGGGGGAATAAACACTTGATGCGTTTATCCGTGGGGGTGGTCTATGACAGCCAGGACGATCGCTTTTATCATTATCAGGAAGCGGATATCCATGCTTTGATCGAGCACTTGAAAAAATTTGATCTGATCGTCGGGTTTAATGTCAAAAGCTTTGACTTCGGGGTGTTAACAGGGTATTCTTCCTTTGACTTTAATTCGCTCCCGACCCTGGATTTGCTGGAAGATGTTTTTGCCTGCCTGGGTTTTCGACTGAGCCTGGATCACCTGGGGCAAAAAACCTTAGGGGCTCAAAAAAGCGGGAACGGCCTTATGGCGGTCCAATGGTTCCGGGAAGGAGAAGTTTGAATCTCCTGACCGAATACTGCCAACAGGATGTGGAAATAACCAAATCCCTGTTTGAATTCGGGCAAAAAAAAGGGCATGTCTTGTTTGAAAGCAAGACCGGCCAGTTGGTTCGTTGTCCGGTCGATTGGAGTGTCGATCGAATCAATAAAATACGTGAAAAAAGTGACAAGTGACGGGAAAAAACCGGGTTCAGGATATGAAAGTTGTTCACTCAAAGTTCAATGTTTAAGGGCCAAAGTTCACTAAATTAAGAAATTATAAAATGCCGGTAGTTAAATTCGGCAATCCGAAATCTGAAATCTGAAATTTTTTAGGAGGTATAATCCTATGCCGATTTATGAATACGAATGCCGGGATTGTCATAGAAAGTCCTCATTCTTAATCATGAATCTGGAAAAAGAGATTCCTGAGTTACGCTGTAAAAAATGCAATAGCTCCGCGGTTGAAACCGGATTGTTTCCCGCGTGAATGTGGTTAAATCCGAAGAGGCCCGTCCTGGAGGGCATGGCTGACCCCTCCAAGCTTGGGGGTCTGGATGAAAATGATCCCAAAAGTGTAGCCCGATGGATGAAAAAGATGGGTAAAGAAATGGGCGAAGAAATGGGGGGAGAAGATTTTGATCAGATGGTGGATGAGGCCATGGCCGAATCGGAAAGAGGGGATGGCTTTGGCGAAGAAGGAAGTCCGTCCGATTTTGGGGATGATTTATAACAAGAAATTAGGTTCAAGGATTCAAGGGAACGCATGGAGGTACATCCTTGATTCCTGAATCCTCGACTTTTTTAATATTCTTGATAGAATAGATAGGAACTTTTTCATAAATGGCTTTTCAACATAAAGTCGGCTTTAAACTGATTCTCACTTATGTGTTTTCCCTTGCCCTGGCCCTATCTGCCGTTTTGATAGTGGCTGAATCGATTATAACCCAACAGGTCCATAAACGGCATCAAAGGAGGCTGGACAACCTTACTGAAAAGATTTTCTTCAGTCTGGAAAAACAAAAGGACCAGATCCGGTTATTAACCATGGCCATCGCCAATTTCGGCCGGATGGGGCCCTTGGTAGCTAATGAAGACAAAAGAAATATCCGATACTTGATCTCTCCGGTTTTTAAAGAATCCGATCTGGATGCTTTATTGGTTTTCGGAAAGAATGGGAAAGAATTGATCCGACTGGAATCAGAAGACTTCCAAAAGGAGAGCTCAGGAGAGAGCGGCCTTTTAAAAAAGACCATGGTCGGGACCTATGGGGTACGATTAAGCAAATGGGAACAGGGGATTTTTATCAGTGGCAGCGCCCCTGTTTATAATGAGGAAGAATTAACCGGCCGGGTCTATACCGGTGTCTTGATCGATAACCTGTATTTGAGTGATTTGGCCAAAGGCAATGATTTGTTTATGGCCATTGTCCGGGAAGGAAAGGTTCTTGCCAGCACCTTCACTAAAAAAGAGGGCGAAGGTGATGAATTGGAATTTTCCGAAGATGTGCTTCATGACATCAAGGCCCTGATGGGCCAGCCCATGCCGGTGGTGGTTGAAGAAAAATCCTATACCATGAAATCCCTGCCCTTGAAAGACCGAACAGGCGACATTATCGGTTTTTTAGTCATTGGCCTTTCGAGAGTCGAACTGAATCAGACGGTTAATTCCTTGCGATGGACCATCTTGAGCGTTGGGGGCGGAGGGGCTTTACTCGGCGTCCTTTTAATGATTTTATTGACCTCAAGAATGAGGCGGCAAATCGCCCTTCTTTCGCTGGGGACCGAAAAGGTCTACTTCCGGTGATCTTACAGAAACCCATCCCGGAAATCAGCAAGGATGAATTGGGTGTTCTGGCCCGATCCTTCAATCAGATGGCCCAGACCCTTCAGGAACGGAATCGTATCCTTCAGGAGGAAAAAGAAAAGATCCTGGCCAATGTGGATTTTCTCTCCATGCTGGTCCATGATATCAAGGCCCCCATGGCCGGGGTCAGTCTGATGATCGAATCCTTATTGGACGAAAACCTTTCGGAAGAGGTCAAACAACGACTGGCCGGGATGGGGGAAAGTCTTGAAGAATTATTGAGTCATCTTTATAATATATTGACCATTTCCAAGATTGAAAAGGGACCGTTTACCCTTCAGTTGGAATCGGTTGACCTCAACGCTTCCGTGACTTATGTCGGTTCCCAGTGCCGGGTGATGGCCGACCGCAAGGGGATCCAGGTCCAGGAGAATCTTGATCCCGCTCTGCCGGCCCTGCAGGCCGATGAGTTTTATCTGGAACGATTGATTTATAACCTGTTGATCAATGCCATCCATTGGACCCCGCAAGGAGGGACGGTTAAAATAAAGACGGGTTTTCTGAAGGAAGAAGAACATAACCGGATTACTTTGGAAGTGGCCGACAGCGGTCCGGGAATCCCTCCGGAACAAAAGCCCGATCTATTTAAGCAATTTTGTTCTTTAACACGGAAAAAGGGGATTTGACCGGAACTCATTCAGGTTTGGGTTTGTATATCGCCCAAACCATTGTCCAGGCCCATGGGGGGACCCTGCAGGAAGAAGGAAAACCTGGAGAGGGCGCGCGATTTTGTCTGCATTTTTCCCATGGCTGAAAAAGGTGCCTAAGTTATGGCCCGAATATTGATTGTCGACGATGATGTAAATACCTGTCAATCCTTGACCGCAGCCTTGAGCAAAGAAGGTCACCAAGTCTTTGAAGCCCATTCCGGCAAAGAGGCCCTGGAAAAAATACGCAGTCAGGAAGTGGACTTGGCGGTCATCGATTTAATGATGCCGGGTATGAATGGACTGGAATTTTTTCAAACCTTGAAAGCTCTACATCCGGAAGTAATCTCGATCATGATTTCCGCACAGCCCCACGGTGGATGTGGCGGTAAGCGCCATTAAAAGTGGTATCTACGACTTCATTACCAAACCTTTTCGATTAGGAGAGATTAAAAAAATCATTGCCAAGGCCCTGGAAGCCCAAATCCTGCTGAAGGAAAACATTCGCCTGCGTCAGGCTTTACGGGAAAAGGCCTCTTTCTCAAAAATCATTGGGAAAAGCCCGGCCTTTGTTCAAATCATGGACCTGGTTCCCAAAGTGGCCTCGACCCGGAGTACCGTGCTTTTATGCGGGGAAAGCGGGACCGGCAAAGAGATCATTGCCGAAGCCATCCATTTCGCCAGTCCACGGGGAGAAGGTCCTCTGGTGAAAATGAACTGCGGGGCCTTGACCGAGACCCTCCTGGAATCCGAATTGTTCGGGCACGAAAAGGGGGCCTTCACCGGGGCTGATCAACAGAGGATGGGCCGTTTTGAGATGGCCAACGGAGGGACCCTTTTTCTAGACGAAGTCGGAGAAATGAGTCTGGGGATGCAGGTCAAACTCCTTCGGGTTCTTCAGGATGGGTCTTTTGAGCGGGTGGGCAGCAGCCGGACCATTCAGGTAGATGTGCGGATCATCGCTGCAACCAACAAGGACCTGGAGCAGGAAGTCAAAGAAGGCCGTTTCCGCCAAGACCTTTTTTATCGCTTGAATGTAATTACCGTTGATATCCCTTCTCTCAGGGAACGGACAGAGGATATTCCTTTATTGGCCGGATATTTTTTAAACAAGTACTCTGAGATAAACGGAAAAAAAATCTTAGATTTTTCGCCGGAAGTTCTTCAAATATTGTGCAATTATCCTTGGCCGGGTAATGTGCGGGAATTGGAAAATATTGTCGAAAGAGCGGTTTCTCTTTGTCAAGGGCAAACGATTGAACTTTCCGATCTTCCCCCAAGGCTTAAATTTGAAAGTACGATTGAACGTGCGGTTTCGCTCGGGCATGCTCAAGCGATTGAAATTGAAACGGTCCCTCATCAAAGGCCTGATACACCTTTTGCCGGGAGCTATTTAGTCATTCCCATAGGGATTTCTCTGGATAAAATCGAGCAGTCAGTCCTGGAAAAAACTCTGCTGAAGACCAAAGGCGACAAAAAAGCAGCAGCCCGTCTTTTGGGTATCAGTCTTTCCAGTCTCTATAATAAATTGAATCGTAAGGAGCCGTGAACCCGATGGGCCTTTTTCAAAAAATTGCCTTGATGTTTACGGTGTCGGTTCTCACCTTCGGGCTAGACCCCTTAGATTCTTCGGCCGCATCAAGTAATCCTGATGTCAAAAAGGATGTACCCGGGGTAGAAACCAAGGTCAAACAGGTGCCTAATGGGGGTGCTTCGGCGACCCCTCTCTGGAAAGTTTATTGGGAGAAAGCCCGCCAGCGGGTCCTCCTGAAAAAATACCCCGAGGCGGTGCAAGAATTCCGGAAAGCTTTGGCCCTTAAGTCGAATCTGGATGAGGCTCGCTTGGAACTGGCCCAGGTCCTAATTACCCTGGAGAGATGGGGAGAGGCGATCACTGAGATGGAAACGGTTGTGGAGCACCAGCCGCTCAATCAAAAAGTCCAAAAGGATTTGGCCGATCTCCTGTCCCAGAAAAAGGAATACAGACGGGCCATCGAACGGTATCAATGGCTTTTACAAAAAGATCCGGACAACCTGGCCATTCGTTTGTCCTTAGCCTCCGACTATTATCAAATCAATGAGTTGGAAAAGGCCTTGATTGAATGGCGTCAGGTGCTTATTCGAGACCCCCAGCATGTCGAGGCCCGGACGAACTTGGCTGACGTTTTAGGGGCCACCCAGCGATTGGATGAATCCATCCTTATTCTGGAAGGCCTGGTGAAGCAGTTCCCCAAACAGTTGGGACTGAAGAAAAAGCTGGCCCAAACCCTGGTTTCGGCCCAAAGGTACAGAGAGGCCCTGCCTCATCTTCAGGAACTTGTTCGGCAGGATCCGGGAGATCCGGAAATTCAATTATTATTGGCCCAAGCCCTGTCGGCCGGGAAGCAGTATGATCAATCCCTGGCTTATCTGGAAGACTATTTAAAGAAAAAACCGGACCAAAGCAGCGCCCTGATAGAAAAAGCCCGAGCATTATTTTATATCGGAAATTTTTCCCAGGCCTTAGAAATATATCAAAGGCTCAGAAAGGCAGAACCCAACAACCTTGACCTTCAACGGGAGATCGCTGAAGCCTATTATTCTACCGGGAAGAACAAAGAAGCCCTTTCTGAATATGAAACTTTAGCCAAAAAATTTCCCAATGAATATCAACTCCAAGAAAAAGTGGGGGAACTGCATATTCTAAATAAAAATTACGACCAGGCCATTCCCCCTTTTCAAAAAGCCCTATCCATCGAACCTGAAAATATTTTTGCGCAATTGAATTTGGCCAGGGCCTATAATTTTTCCGGCGAGAAAGAGAAGGCTCTTCCTTTTTACCGTTCTATTCTGTCGAAACGAAACGACAGGAAGTTGCAAGTTGAAATGGCTGATCTTTTATTTGATATCCAGCAATTTCCAGAGGCCTTTAAGATTTTTCAACAGATACTGGAAGAACAGCCTGAGCTTTGGGAAGTCCGCCTCAAGCTGGCTACCGGTTTGTATCGCCAGAAGGAATTCGGCTTGGCGGCCCGACAGTTGGAAACCTTGGTCCAGAAACAACCCGATCATGCCGGGATTTGGATCCTGACCGGCTACAACGCCCTGGATCAAGGGGATTATATTCAGGCCCAGAAGGCCTTCCAAAAAGTCATGATATTAGGGGAAGACCAAGGCGGCAATACCCTGCTGAGATTGGGGGAGGTTGCCCGGCTGCAGGGGCGTCCCTGGAAGGGAATCAGCTACCTGGATTGGGCCCTGACCATCAGGCCCGGGGACCAGGAAATTTTGATTGAAAAGGCCATGGCTTTGACAGACGGTGGAGGATGGTCTCAAGCTCGAAAAATCCTCGAACCTCTGTTACAAAGCCATCCTAATCAGTTCAAGGTGCAACGGGCTTGGATGCGGTTATTGGCCGCTTTGGACCGGAGAGATGAATGTGAAGTCGGCTGGGAAAAATTGGAGAAATCTTTTCCCCAGGAACAAGATTTTATTTTTCAAGATCGGGCCGATTTCTATCTTCAAAAGAAAAAGCTGGGGCTGTCTCTAACCGCTCTTAAGGCCGCCGAGATAAAAAATCCTAAAAATCTTGAGATTCGGAGAAAAATTGGAAGGCTTTTGCTTCAAATGGGACAATGGGAAGACGCCGAACTCTTTTATCAAAATTTGGAGAAAAGGGAAATCCTTTTAGATGAAGTTTATTTAGCCCAGGCCTTACTGTTGATCCGCCAGGAGAAGTATGATTCGGCTAAAGAGAAAATGTGGAAGGCCTTGATGAAGGCTCCTGATTCGGTGAGGATTCGTTTTGGATTGTGGCGGGTTTTCAGCCGGGGGGAAATGGGAGTTAGAGAGGTAAAGAAAATTGAGGAAGCTTTATTGGCATTGGCTCGCTCGCAGGAAGGTGGTCTTCTGGAACTGGCCGATTGTTATCGGGAGATCCGAGAGGGCAAAAGGGCTACTAACCTTTATCTCGAGTCTGATTGAAAAAGGAGATGAAGATGACGATGTCCTTTTGTCCGCCGCCCGAGTCACGGATTACCTGTTAGGAAATGAAAAAGTCGAACCAATTCAGGAGATGATGGAAGATCTGCAAAAAAGATTTCCTCGGAACCAGATGATCTCTCGCCGTCTAATTGAGATTTACAGCCAGGAAAAAGAATATGGACCGGCTGTGAAAACCATTGAAGGTCTGCTGAAGGTGGAAGACCCCCTTGATCCGGTATTGATGATCAAAAAGGCCCGGCTCCTGGAACGATGGAACAAGCATTGGGATTCCCAGGCCACTTATGGAAAACTTCTTGACCCGCCAATAGATCTACTTTTCCGTCAAAAGGTTAAAGAAATCATTTCAAAACAGGATAAAGCCGATGATTCCTTTTTAAAAGAGATCACGGAAAACGCAAGGCCGTCTTTTATCAACAGCCTTTATGAGGAGACTCAAAGGAAGATGGAGTTTCTTCCTTTGGAACTGAACCTGAAAAATAAGTTGCAAACTCTTATTGATGATTTTAAA
>CAWDKY010000032.1:0-141796 GCA_963802945.1 uncultured delta proteobacterium | reverse complement strand
ATGATCCTCCCTGGCCCGTCAGAATCATTAGAGTTTGAAGTGAAACAAATGTTAACCGATGGATCGGTAAAGATTTTTTCAATTCGGGCGTAGAAATTAATCCAAGAAAGCCCTTTCTTTTTGGCCTCAATTTTCGGTTCTCTCGGGTTTGTCTAAAAAGGGTTTCGTCAGGGGGGAATATGATCTTCCGTCCGGATAAGCCTAAGATGAACGGCGTCCTGCGGACACACATGGGTGCGGATACCGCATTCGACGCAGGAGGCGGCCACCTCGGCTATATTTAAATTATTCAGAGTAATATTATTTTGCAGGGGACATTCCTCTAGACACAAGCCGCAACCCGTACAGAGGTCGCCGTCGATGAAAGATCGATAGCGGCTGGGATTGACCTGGCCGTGCAGCCTACCGGAAATAGCATCCCGTTCAAAAGATAAGGAGATACAGCAACAATTGCAACAATTGCAGATGACCGTTCCTATGTCTGCTCGGTTGCCCGTCATATGGACCAGACCCGATTCTTCAGCTTTAAAGAGGACGGCCTTAGTCTCTTCAAGATCGATCTGGCGGCGGGTTCCTCGTTTGATAGCATAGGTCGCACCTTTGTTCATCTGCAGACAGGTTTCCAACGGCTTATTGCAATTGCGCATCATCGTCCGGCAGGGACATGGGGTAACGGCCAGGATGAATGCTTTTTCAAGGATGCTGACGGCGTCTTCATAGGCGAGAACCTGACTTTTCATTTCGATCTTTTGGTTGATCGGAATGACGCGGAATACAGGGGGCCGGTTGGAGGACATCCGCCAGGCATAATAATCATGATACTCTTCTTCAACCAAATTGCCGCCATTTCTCAGTCAGTTCCTTCGGAGCTTCAGGCCAGAGCGTGGTCGAGTCGTGGAACTGGACGATGCTCCTGTTCATGTGGAATCCCTTTGAGCCTTCAAAAAGAACACCCTTCCGGAACAACAACCGGGTCATTTGATTGATTTCTTCGGTCGTTTTTCCGAGAAGCCCGGCCAGATCTTCCGTTGTTGCCGGCAGGGCATTCAGTAAGGCAGCCTCTTCGGGTGAACAGAGCATTTTCCATATTTCGGGCAGAAGGTGTGAGTTTTCCACCCCCACCTTTTTTGAAAGCTCCTGGTAAACATCATCTGGCGGCATGGCTCCTCCTTGCAGTATCTTGTTTTTATGAAATCTTATAATTCTTCCACTACGGGATTAACTATTTTTGTCAAGTTTGTAAAAAGGGGGATCATTTTTGACTCACTGTTTTTATTATGATTAAAAACCTCATTTAAGAGCGAAATCTCTCAGAGGTGCCGATTACCTTTTTCCCTTTTTCTGTGAGAAAGGCATGAGAGAGCATATCGGCGACAAACAACCCGACCTGATTAAGCGTGTATTTATCATCTAATGAAGCCCGATGGACGACAATCTCATCCAGCAAAAGGTTGAAGAATCCAAGCAGCTCCGGGTCCACATCGCGGATCAACCCGTTTTTGATCCCTAATGAAATCTCTCTGGCCACATTTTTCGTCATTTCTCCATACAATTTTTTCAACCGTTCCCTCGCCCATTCGTCACCGATGGCCACCCCGGCCCTTAACTGGTTGATGATTTCGCCGATTTTCGGATAGTGTTTGAAAAAGATAGCAAACATAATGCTTCCGTGCCGGCCGATATCCTTTTCTTCCTCCAAAGCTGCCCTAGCCTCTTCCTGTGAATTCCGGACGACATATTCAATCACTTCGACAAACAGTTCCCGCTTATCGCGAAAATAATGATAAAAGGTGGGGGCCGATATGCCGACCGCCTTGGCAATGTCTCTGATATTGGTGAGATAATATCCTCTGTCGGCATATAACTGGAGGGTAGCCTCGATGATCTCATTCTTTTTCTTCTTTCCTAGTTCGCCGTTTATCTTCTTTGTCCTTGTTTCCGCTGTTCCTTTATCTTTGGTCAGTGTGTAACTTTCTGTCATTCTATGCTTGATAAAATCCAGGGGGACACGAGACGTTTTCGCCGACTTCAGGTAATCCATTTTAATCTTTTGGATCGTTTCCAGCCTTCGTAAATGGCTTTGATCATAATAGGCCATGGTCTGTCCGGTGCGAAAAGGTTGATGCAATAAACCATACCAGATATAATGATGTATAGTGGAACGCCGGATGCCCGATGCTTTTTCCAATTCTCCAATGGTCATTCCTTCCCTTCGTGTCATGAGGCCACCTCGGTCTTAAGAATGTTTATCCGCACAATCTAAATTTATAAAGTATTAATTATTAAGTGAAACTATAATGTAAAATTTATTAATACCTATGATTTAAAGGTTAGATAATGAAAAACCTGTTAAAGAAAATATTATTATTATTAAAATACAATAAATTATATCATTAAACCCGATTAGACCGGAAAAATATTTTATTTGACAAATAGGTTGAAATATTTATTCTGTTTTAAACACTATAAAGTATTTTAACTTTATAGTCAACTTTTTTTAACCTAAAAGTACGTTAGGTAAAAAATACTGAAAATCATGAAAGAGCCAACTGATATTTTATAGAAGGCAGTTGGATTTGTGATCGAATAAAGGGGGGGTTAAAGGATGACAGCCCGGATCAGCCAAGCCAATATCTCAGGTAGCGAAGGCTAAACAAGAGGGAATTCTTTATTCGGAGAGAATAGGCCGGTTAAGGGAAGGTCTGCTGTCCAGCCCATATGAAGCGGATATCGAACGGGCCAGATATTATACCAGGGCGTATAGGCAATCCGAGGGCAAACCTCCCTGCTTAAGAGCGGCCATAGGCCTCCAAGAAACCCTGCGTCATATGTCCATCAAGATCGAGGATGAGGAAATATTGGTCGGGGCAAAAACCATCAAAAAGGTCGCCGGCCCTATCGGCATAGAAAGATCCCTCGTCAGTCTTGTAACATCTATCGGTACACGTTTCCACGGCAAAGATGTGGAGGACATTGCCTTTATGGATGACATCGGACGCCAGAATCCGGAATACTTAAAATCGCTCCTGACCATGCCGAAAGAGATGCATAAGGAATTGACTGAAGACATCCTACCCTATTGGAAAGGCAAGGACATTCGCAGCGAAATGATCCGCCGCTGGAAAGAGGCGGGTATTTACAAAAAGGGCGAACCGGTATGACCGCTGCCATGCGCTCTGTCGCCTCCGTCTGTTCGCCGAATATGTCCGATGGCTGCGGTTTCAACATGAACCTTAATCCCATGACCATACGGATCGATGAGGGACTGGATAAATTCGTCTCATTGATAGAAGGCTTTTTCGACCTGGGCGGTCGGCAGATACAATTCAACCCTTTTAGCCGGGAAACTTTAAAGGAGGCCCAGAAAAATCCGAAAAATTTTCCGGATCTCATGGTGAAAGTCTCCGGGTATTCCTTCCGGTTCGTCGATCTGTCCAAGGTCCTACAGGACGATATCATTAACCGGACTGAGTTCAGCGTTTAGGATGAACACAAATACATGTAAAAATATGAGGAGGTATTAGGTATGGAAGCAGCAGCACAAGTCAGTCAAACAGGTAAGTCTATATCAGGCGTTGCTGATCAAGGCATGCTTTATTCGGAAAGGATCAGCCGGATGAGAGAGGCGTTGTTGGCCAGTCCCTATGAAGGGGACATTGAACGGGCCAGGTATTATACCAGGGCCTATAAGGGCACGGAAGGCGAGTTGCCCAGCATGCGCGCAGCCAGAGGACTTGAGGAAACACTTCGCTATATGTCCATTAGGATTGAAGATGATTCGAGACTGGTTGGGGTAAAAGCGAGCAAGAAGATCGCCGGACCCATGGGAATAGAAAGAACCTATATGGATCGTGTCAATATGATTGCCATGCCTTTTCACGGCCAGGACGTCGATTCCCTCGGCTGGCTGGAAGACGGCCACGGCGGCAACCCGGAGTGGTTGAAGGAACTGCTCACCATGCCGGATGAAGAGATCAGGGAGGTGAAGGAGGAAATCGACCCTTATTGGGTGGGCAAAAACATGGCGAGTATCATGCGCGCCCAATTCCTGAAAGAAGGCTTCATTTCCAAAGAACGGCCCAGGACCACCGTAGCCGAGGTGGCTGATATGCAGGGGCATGTCACCGTCGGTATTAAAAAAGTCCTCGACCTGGGATTTAAGGGGATTGCCGACCAGGCGGCCAAGCAACTCAGCCTGCTGAAAAAGGGTGATAAGGGCTACGAAATGCGTAAGGACTTTTTGGAATCCGTTCAGGTGGCGGCCAAGGCTGTTTGCATACACGCCGAACGCTATGCCAAATTGGCAGAAGAGATGGCACAAAAATCGGAAGGGGAAAGGAAAGCGGAACTGCTGGCCATCGCCGATCGCTGCCGCCGGGTGCCGGCGGGGCCTCCCCGCAGCTTTATGGAAGCCGTGCAGTCCGTCTGGATGACCCAGGTGGTGATGGCCATCAGCTACGGTGAAGATTCCATATTCTGTCCCGGCCGTGTTGATCAGTTTCTTTATCCCTATTACAAGGCAGACTTGGAAGCCGGGCGGATTACGAAAGACGAGGCCCTTGAGATCATCGAAGAATATTTTATTAACCTGTCCCATTTTAACGGGTTCGGTCCCAATAACGTCACCATCGGAGGGATGGGCCGGAACGGCAAAAACGCCGTCAACGACGTCTCCTACCTGATGCTGGAAAGCTTAAGGCGGTTGAAGGGCTTGCGCAACGGTTTGGCCGTCAGGATTGCCCATATTACACCCAGGGAATTCCTGCTAAAGGCCTGCGAAGTTCACCGGCGGACAGCCGGCATCGCTTTTTACAACGACACGGTGGCCATCCGAGACTTGATGGCGGACGGATATGCCATCGAAGACGCCAGGGATTACAGCATCATCGGCTGTGCCGAACTGGCCGGGACGGGAAACAGCAACGGCTATTGTTCAGGCAGCACTTGCCACTTCGAACGAGTCGTTGAATCGACCCTTAACGAGGGTCGCATATATGCCGCCAAATGGGAACAGGTAGGCGTGAAAACACCTCCGGCTTCTGAAATGAAGTCTTTTGAGGATGTGAAAAAGGTCTTTGCGATCCAGTTGGCCAATTCCGTATCCATGATGGTCAAGATCAGCGACGTGAAGGACGATATCTTCGCCAAAGGTTTCCCCACGCCGCTTATATCGTCCACCATCGAGGGCTGCATCGAATCGGGCCGAGACATTACTCAAGGGGGGGCCAAATACAATCATAGCACCGTTTCGGCCCACGGCCTGGCCACGGTGGTCAATTCTCTAGCGGCGATTCAGTGGGCCGTTTTTGACCAAAAACTGGTGACTTTGGAAGAACTGGTTGGCCATCTGCGGAATAATTTCAAAGGGGCTGAAGAATTGAGACAACAATTGCTCCGCAAGGCACCCAAGTACGGCGTCAACGATCTGAAGGCCGACGCCATTGCCCTGTGGATCACCGATTTACTGGACAAGGAATCCCGGAAACACAAAAGACCTATGGACGGCGGCACATACAGGGGACTCATGATCTCCGCAGGCGGACAGGTTCTAGCTGGCCACGCCCTCGGCGCAACGCCGGACGGCCGATTGGCCCGCGAAGCTGTCGCCAACGGTATGTCTCCAGCTAACGGCACGGATATCATGGGAATGACTGCTGCGTTCCATTCGGCTGCGCAGGCCTGCCTGGCGAAGTTATCCGGCGGCACGGCCTTGAACATGAACCTCAATCCTCTGACGCTGAAAACAGATGAGAATATAGAGAAATTCGCTGCCCTGATTGAAGGTTATTTTGAAATGGGGGGCAGGCAGGTCCAGTTTAATCCCATGGGCCGAGAGACGCTGTTAGATGCGCAAAAAAATCCCGGCGACTATCCGGATTTGATGGTCAAGGTTTCAGGATATTCCTATCGTTTTGTCGACCTGTCCAAAGCGCTTCAGGACGACATTATTGCCCGGACAGAATTTGATATATAAAAATATTGATGTCTTAGAGACCTCGATATTTTAAGAACAACCTCCATGCCCTGCGGTCTACCGCGGGGCACTAATCAGAAAAACCTTCCTGTCATTCCGGTTCCGTATCAAGTACGAGACGATCCGGGATCCAGTTCTTTGATTTGACTGGGTTCCCGTTTTCGCGAATGACGGTTGAATTTTCACGCCCCTGGTGTAGCCACATAAAAATATTTTGGGATTTAGATTAGTAAGGAGGAACACATCTGCGACAAACCTTGTTAAATTTAAGGACATCATTCCTTAATTGTTGAAACATAGGTAATATCGCTCTATAATAAATAGAGGATTCCCCTGCATTTTTTCATAAGGGGGGAACTATATATCTTACCCAACGAGGTGAAATTATGACAAAAGAATTAGACATTAATTCCGTGTATGACAGCCCGAATAACCTGGTCGATTTATTTGAGCAAAGCGTGGCCAAGTGGCCGAACAACAGACTTTTCGGCACAAAGAACCCGGCTTCCGGACAGTATGAATGGGTAACCTACAAACAAGTTGCCGACAGGGTCAATAATCTTCGGGGCGCCCTGAAAAAACTCGGTTTAGCCAAAGGCGAGAAAGTCGGCGTTATCCTCAACAACTGCTCGGAATGGTATATTTGCGAACAGGCTGTCCACGGTCTGGGCGGTGTTTTCGTTCCCATGTACCTGCAGGAACTTCAGAAAGTCATGCAGTACATCATCACCGACGCCGAGATTAAGTTTCTGTTTGTCCGGGATGCCAGTGTTTATGACAAAGTCAAGGATTTCAAAAAAGAAATACCCACGTTGAAGGATATCTTCGTCGTTTACGGTGAAGGCGAGAACTCTCTGAACGCCCTGGAAGAGATGGGCAGGAAAAACCCCACACCTTCCGTGAAACCCCATTGGTCGGATTTGGCCAACATCGTCTATACCTCCGGCACCACCGGCGATCCAAAGGGCGTAATGCTTTCTCACGGGACTCTTACTTTATGCCGCGCGTCCGGTGTGGATATGTTCGATCTGGATGAAACCATGCATGTGGTAGCCATTCTTCCCTGGGCGCACGTCTTTGGCCTGGCCGCCGACCTCCACGATTACGTCCTTTGCGGCGGCGGCATTGCTTTTGCCGAATCCGTGGAAAAGCTGATTCAGAATTTTGCGGAAGTCAAACCCACAGGGCTTTGCTGTGGTTCCGCGTATCGTCAACAAGGTTTATGATACGATACAGCAAGGCGTTGCCGCCGATCCGGTTAAAAAACAGTTTTTTGACGCAGCCGTTGCCGAAGCGATTAAAAACAGAGATCTTCCTGAGAAAACAAAAGAATTCAAAGATTACGACGCGCTGGTTTTTTCTCAGGTCCGCAATGTTTTCGGCGGGAATCTGAAATTCTTCGTTACCGGCAGCGCACTGATGAAACCGGAAATCGCTCTCTTTTTTAAAGATATCGGCCAGCCGACGTTTGATGGCTACGGATCACGGAAACAGGTCCCATCACTCACCATGAACTCGCCCAAATACGGCAACAAATACGGAACCGTTGGCAAAGTCGTGAAAAACATGCACGTGGTGATCGATAAATCACGTGTGGGTGAAGACAGCCCTGATGGCGAAATCATCGCTTACGGTGCTCATGTGATGATGGGCTACCTCAATAAGCCAAATCAGACGGCGGAAGTCATGATGCCGGATAAATGGAACGGTTTCCCCGGCATCCGCACCGGCGACCGTGGCTGGATCGATGAAGAAGGTTTCCTGCACATTACCGGCCGCTTCAAAGACGAATACAAACTGGCCAACGGCAAGTACGTCCACCCGGAAGGCATTGAAAATGAAGTGAAGCTCTTGAGATATGTTCTCAATGTGATGCTTTACGGCGACGGCAAAGACTACAATGTGGCCATCGTTGTGCCCGACTTTGCAGCGCTGCAAGCGGATCCGAACATCAAGCCGCTGTTGAAAGGCACCCTGGAAGAATCCCTAAAGGAAATAACGTTGCAGGACTACCTGTCCAAGGATATTATCGCGCACCTGCGCAAAACCTACGGTGGCTATGAAGTGCCGCAAAAGTTTTTATTCCTCGCGGAAGATTTCACCTTGGATAATGATATGCTCACTCAGACCATGAAGCTCAAAAGAGCAAATGTGAGGAAGAAATACGGGGAACAGTTGGAGGCTCTCTATAGGAGTAACTGAAGACAACATCTGTTCGTATTCACTAACATTGGATCCTTTTTTATTTTAGTAGTGCTCGCTAAGGCGAGCGTGAGTTTTATATGAAAACAGATTTAACAGGTATGGTTTTTAACATCCAGTTGCATTCCACCGAGGATGGGCCTGGAATACGGACATCCCTATTTTTCAAGGGCTGCTCTATGCGCTGTCCCTGGTGCCATAATCCCGAAGGGATAAAACCCTCGCCGGAACTGATCTGGTATGAAATGCGCTGTTTGGGTGCTAAAGACTGTTTGAAGGCCTGTCCCAAGGAGGCCCTGAATCTGACGCCTGATGGGCTGATTATCAATCGGAAGCGTTGCGATGCCTGTGGACAATGTGCTACGGCCTGCCCGGCCAGCGCCCTGGAGGTGATCGGAAAAAGCTATACAGTCGATGAACTGGCTGCCAAAGCGTTGCAGGATCGGGTGTTTTATGAGAAATCTGATGGGGGCGTCACCTTATCCGGCGGCGAAGCCTCCTTGCAGGCCGATTTTTCCGTGGCTCTGATGGAGAGATTAAGAAAGGAAAAAATACACCTGGCCCTAGACACCTGCGGGGGAACAAAGTGGCCGACCTTGCAAAGACTGGTGAACCTCGCTGACCTGGTCCTCTATGATCTCAAAACAATGGACAGTGCAAAGCACCGAAAATTTACCGGCATCCCTCTAAATCTAGTGTTGGAAAACGCCCGCAAAATATCGAAAACAGGCAAGCCCATGTGGGTACGCACCCCTATTATTCCAGGGGTCAATGACTCGGTGGAAAATATCAGACAGTCAGCTCGATTCATAAAGGGAAACCTTCCAACCGTGGAACGATACGATCTTCTGGCTTTTAACAATACCTGCGCCTCAAAATATCAAAGGTTGGGGCTCAACTGGAATCTGGAAAAAGAGGGATTGATTCCGGAGGAGACTATGGAGAAATTGGTGTGTGCGGCAAAGGAAGAAGGGCTGGAGTGCGTCCACTGGTCGGGCTTGACTCGTATGGGGGAAAAGGAAGCCGCCGGCCAATAGGCGTTGATAAAAAACAGGAAGCCCCATCCCGCATGACGGGGCTTCCTTGGCTAAAAATGAATTAAATGGCTAAATGACCCATTTGGTCGGAAGCGGAGGTAGATCTTTTAAATCGGGATTCGTTTCCCATCCCGGGATCTGAGCGACCCGTTTGGCAATGGCCTTATATTTTTCCCAAGGGGCATTGGCGAAAATGGCCATTTTCTGGGCAGCCAGGGAGCCTTCGGTGTGAATATAGGCCCCATCCAGACCATGCCCAACTAAATCTTTGACCAAGCGAAAGGCCTTGAGCCGGTTTTCGGTCGGTATGCCGTCTTTCCCGGCCAGATATTTCTCAATATATGGTCTTTCTTCCTTATTCATCCAGTCCTTATAAGAAAATACCGTAGTGGCCAGGCCGCCGGCCATATCCGCCAAGACCTTAGACTGTTCATGCTGATCGTTGGCAAAAAGATACTTGGCGATATTGGTATACATTTGGCCTGGGGTGGCCAACCCGATATCCGGGAAAATGTCGGGATGTTCAACACCGGCCCTGGACATGGCGTCCACTAATTGGGCGTGCATGGCCAGCCAGGCCAGTTTTTCCTGGATGTGGGGATAACGATCCAGACCGTTGTATTCGGCCATCAGGGCTGCGGCCCCGGCTGCCTCTTCCGTGGAGATGACTTTGTGACAGGTGCCGAAAAGGCGATGGAAAACGCCGAACATCCAGGCCTGGTCCCTGGAAAACTGATATTCGCCGCACAGGAAAACCCGGTTCCAGGGAACGAAGACATTATCAAAAACGATCAAGCATTCACTGACCCCCTTCCCCCGTCCATGTAACGGCCAATTCCATTGAGCCTCTTCATCATCGAGTTCATGAACATGTGGCGGTGTGGTAATCAGTTTGATCCCCTTGGCATTGACCGGGGTGGCGAAAACCAAGGCATAGTCCTTATCCTCCTCCCGGTGGGCACGGGAAGGAGAAACGATCAATTCATTACAAGTAGGGGTGGCGCTGATATGAATCTTGGCCCCCTGAACATAAATGCCGTCTTTCTGCCTGTCAACTACCCGCACATAGAAATCCTTGTGCTGTTCCTGGGCCGAGGGCCGAAGGCTTCGGTTCCCTTTGACGTCGGTTATGGCCCCGGTAATGGCCGGGTCTGTTTCTCTCAAATGCTTGCGGTAATCCTCAACCGCCTCTGTATAATGAGTACCCAAGGCCTTATCGCATCTGGCCGCAGTAACCCCGGAGGCGGCCAGGGCATCCGGTCCCATACCGCTCATGGCCGCACCCCAGCGCATGCAAGTGATATAGACATCCCTCCGTCTAACGAGGTCTTCCTTTGTTTTGGGTTGGTTCCAGAGGAACAGGTATTTGTCCTTGCCCTCCCCCATGGTAAGCAGGTCCTTAAATGCCGGGTGATTACAAAGTTCATAGGAGTAGGCCCTGGCGTTGATTCCTCCCCTAAACAACGGGTCTTTGGTTATATCGGGGATCTTTTTGCCCTCGAGATAGATCTCCCTTCCGTCGTTCAAGCTTTCCACATACTGTTTTGCCGTCCTAATCATAACAACCTCCTTCTTTATTTAGGGTTTCTGATTAAATCCTCATGCCCGCTTGTGGTAGGCACCACGAAACAGGAAAATAAACATTAGAATCAGGTGATTAAAAGTTTTTTTTCCGAATTCTGACTCCTGAATTCTGGATTCTTAATTTTTATTTTCGCATTAAAGGTTAACGGTTTCACGGTAATTCAGACAGAATGGAACTTATCATTCGGCCAACAGTTTCATCTTTTTATGATTTCTCAAACAGGTTAAGTTTTTCAATAAACACTACTTTTTTTTCTTGGAACGGCAACCAGCATCAGGTGATATTCTTCGGGCTTCAGCTTGCGCAGGGTAAACAGCTCCGTACTGCCTATATGATTAGTCGGCCGTATGGATACCCTGATTTCTTGAGCCGCTTCAAGTTCTTTCTTGGTAATAACTCCCTCTTTTTACTCCCCCGCCCATTTGAGCGACTTGGGATTCGATGTACTCAAAAAGTTTTACTTGCTCCACGTTGGGTATTTACCTCCCTTCTTTTAACTTATCTTTTTTTCTTCTCGATCGAGGCCTTCCCTGAGGGCGGGAATCCCGCAATTTTGGGAAAGATACTTTTCTCCCCGCCTTTTCAAATACCCTCTTCGAGGTCATCTCAGTCAGTAAAATAAAGTATAGAAAATACCCCATTGGGTGTCAAGAAGATATAAATCCGAACCTTATAACCCGCTCCTGGTCAACAGGAATGAGGTTTCTAAATTTATCTTGACAATCTTTACAGCCCCAAATTAAATTAAATATTATCAGTCTGTTCATTGATCGGAAATTCAGAGAATTTTTTCATACCCAGAACAAAGGTTAGTAGTCTTTCTTGGAATGTTCTAATTATAGGAAATATATAAAGAAGGGAGCGATTTAGTATGACGAAAAAAACAACCTACCCCGAATTCAGCTCACGGTATCCGTTACTCCTGACTACCTTTATGAAAAGGCCGTTAAATATGTATCCGGATGATATCGGTATTGTTTATCGGAATGATGCCGGTGAATATTTCAGGTTTACCTGGCGACAGTGGTACGAGCGAACCTGCCAGCTCGCCCATGCCCTGCTGAAATTGGGAATCAAGCCGGGAAAGCCGGGGGAGCCCGGCGATCGGGTGGCCACCATGGCCCTCAATCACCATCGGCATCTGGAACTTTGCTACGCACCTGCCTGTATCGGTGCTGTAGCCCACCCGATTAATATGAGGCTATCCCTTGACCATATGGTCCACACCATAACCCACTCCGGGGACAAGGTCATCTTCGTGGACGACCTGATTCTACCTCTGGTGGAGATGATCTACGATAGAATAAAATCCACGGTCAAGATGTTTGTCTATATGTCCGACCGTCCGGGAAAACCTCAATCAAAAGTTGAACCTCTTTATGATTACGAAGAACTGATTAAAGACCAGCCCAAAGAGTTTGACTGGCCTTATCTATCTGAAGACACCCCTGCGGTGCTCTATTACACTACCGGCACAACCGGACTGCCCAAAGGGATTACCTTTAACCATCGCCAACTCTATCTGCAAAGTATCCATCTGACTGCCGGGCTTCAAATGACTCCCAGATTGCCCGATGACCCGCCGGATCCGGTGATTAATGTGCCTTTGGTGAATATCCCGCTGTTCCACATCCATGCCTGGGGAGCACCCTGGTTTTACGTGTTTGGTCAGTAAGATCGTCTTTCCCAGCCGGTTTACTCCGGAAAGTTTCTGTGAGCTGGTGGAAAGAGAAAAAGTGACCAGTACCTTGGTAGTCCCCACCATGCTGGCCATGCTCCTGGAATACCCGGACTTCAACAAGTATGACCTGAGCAGTCTGACCAACATAGTGGCCGGCGGGGCCGCCTTGCCCTATGGTCTGAAAGCCAAGGCCGAGAAGGTCTTTCCTGGATTGACCGCCTCCTCGGGATACGGGATGTCTGAAACCGCAGCCGGGGTATTGAATCCAACCCTTAAACGTTACATGGTCAATTGGAGCAAAGAGGACCTAGACCAGGTCAGGGTAAAAACCGGTTTGCCAAATCTGGGCATTGAAGCTGAAGTGGTAGATGAAAATGGAAAACCGGTGCCCCACGACAACCAGACGATGGGTGAAATCATCCTGAGAGGGCACTGGATTATGGAACAATACTTTAATGACCCGGAAAAGACCGCTGCCGCCTGGCGGGACGGCTGGTTCCATACCGGTGACGCCGCCAAAGTGGACACTGACGGATACATCATTATCGCCGATCGAATAACCGACGTCATCCGAAGCGGTGCCGAGATGGTACCAACCGTACTTCTGGAGAACCTGACCGCCAACGCCGACTTTGTTCTGGAAGCCACCTATGTCGGCGTCCCCGATGAGAAGTGGGGAGAACGACCGATGGCCATGATTAAATTGGCGCCCGGCGCCCAGGCCAAAGAAGAAGATGTCTGGAAATTTTTGGAAGAGGAAGGCGTCGCCAAGGGCAAGATAACCCGTTGGATGCTCCCGGTCTTTGTCGGCTTTTATGACGATATACCCAAAACGAGCGTGGGCAAGTACGATAAAATCGCCATCCGGAAACGTCTGGATGAATTCATGCAAAAGGCTAAAAAATTGGGTAATTGATCGAGACGCAGGAAGGCCATAAGCATAAACTAATGATCCCAAAAGAAGAGGCCTTCGGGCCTCTTTTTTTATGGGAAGTTTTATTTGGGGTCTAGAATACTATTAAGGGATTTTTCGTGTCAAATTAACTCGTCTGAAACAGTATATATTGGTGGTTTTAACGGAAAGATCTTCTGTAATCCAAAAAAGTCAGGTGTTTTTGTATCGGAAATGGGCAATCCGTGATGATCATTTGGAAAGATTAGTTATCCGTTTTCAACCCTCTTTGGTGGTTGTGGAATAGTTAGGATGGCGATAACGGCTATAATCCCAAAAACAATCAGCACATTCCACCAGATGTTATAATTATGATAGGTATCATACATCCATCCGGCCAACGGGGGAGAGAGTACATTCCCTACTGCAATAAATACACTCGTCAGACCGATAATAGTTCCAAAGTTCTTCAGTCCAAAATATTCGGATAGAAGCGGCGCCCTGAGAGGCAGGACTCCACTGACCCCTAATCCATAGGGAATGGCGAAGAGGACGATGAGCCAGAATGGGCTTGTCCCTTCCATTTGCGAGTATAGGCATAGGCCGACCACCTGAAGGATTAGAGAGACGGCGGTCACATGACTTTTTTTGAACATATCAGCCAGTATGCCAAAAGGGACACGTCCAAAAAGGCTCACAAAGGTATAAAGCATGACCAGGGTTCCTGCAGTTGCTCTGGTCTTGCCAAGCTGGGTTAGGTAGGGAAAGGCATATAACATGACGGTGCTCATAGTGGCATTTTGAAATAAGGTCACCACGGCGATATGCCAAAAGGCCCGCATTTTGAGCGCCTCCTTAACGCTTGTGCCGAATTCTGGTGTAAAAGAAGATTCCGGCTTTTCCGACTCACCAGAGGCCTTCCCATCAGGAAGATATCCATATTCTTCGGGGCGGCTGCGAAAAACAAAGGACAACGATAGGCCCAGAAGCAAAAATCCGATGGATGTGTAAAGAAGTGTTGTCCGCCAACCTAAATGGTCTATGACGGTTACCACTAAGGGAATCGCCACCCCACCAAGCCCGGCACCCATAAAAAACAGACCATTGGCCTTGCCGATATCTTTTCTAAACCATCTGGATATCACGACCAGAGGAAGCATCCCGGTTACGAGTGAACTCCCGATACCGGCCAGGAGGAAACCGAGGTAGTACACAACCAGATTCTGCATCCGGCTTAAGCAAAATAACCCCAGGGCCGCACAAACGACTCCAATTCTCATTAACCACTTGGGTGACCAGCGGTCAACTGCCGGCCCCCACAGCGGATTAAAAACGCCTATTTCCAGGCTACGCAGAGAAGAAGCCAGCGAAATTTGGGCCATGCTCCAGCCGAATGTGGTCATGATGGGGGTCAGGAAAGCGGTCCAACCATAACCGACCATTGAACCGAAAAAAAAGGCCAAAACAGCACCGGAAATAACGATGTACCAGCCATAGAATATTTTAAATTTCACTGATCATCCCCTCCCTATACCCAATTCAACTCCCACCCAGAGAGGTTTCTGATTTGGCCTTGGCCACGCCATAATCGGGTTTTTTACGAAAAATCCAGTTTGCTTTGACTTTAAGACTTTTGTCCAATAATTCATGAGCCACAGTTTCCAATTTATTTTTATGCGTCCTTGACCGACCATTTTTCGAGATCTTCTCAATCTATTTTTGAATTCTCATCCAACAGAAAGGCATAATTGTCTTTAATTACAGTTAGTAAGCAGAGCGTAAAATTGATTGCTTTCAATACGGTGCACAAAAAAGATACCATAATTAGTTTTTGGCCACGGACCCACACGGACAACTACGGGCGTTATTTTATCAGGTTTTGTCTGCAGTTGTCTATTTTGTCTGTGGCAAAAAGGCAATCTATTTATTGCATTTGGTAATAAAACAACCACCCCTTCTAAAAAGTATTTCCTGTTGAATTTCGCCGAAGAAGAAATACAGCCGTTGGTTTTCAACTTCCCGCAGAAACAGACTATACCTTGGACTGTCTTTTGACGACCAGCACCGGCTGCTTGGATTTTCTGATGACTGCCTCCGAAACCGATCCCAGAAGCATTTCTCTGATATTGCTCATTCCATGAGATCCAAGAACAATAATGGATACCTGCTCTTCCTGTTCGATCCGGATGATTTCACTCGCCGGGACCCCTTTGGCTGTTATCACCTTTACCTTAAAACCTTTTTCATAAAGGGCGTTGGCTACGACAGCCATTTTTTTCATCACATCCTTTTTCAGATTCTTGTCCAATGTTTCCAGATCGATAGTCGGATATTCTTCCGAAAGATAGAAATATTTTTCTTCGATGACGTTTAAGACAACGACCTCTTTTGCCCCGGAATCTTTCAATTGTTTTACAAATTCCAGAGCCCTGGCAGCCACATCGGAAAAGTCGGTAGGGAATAATATTTTTTCAAACATTTCTTTCTCCTTCGGATACAAATTTTCTCAATAGCCGGCCCTTTCTTTGAGGGAAAACGAGTAACTCCTTCAGGGCACTATGTCAAGCAAAAAGGTCGTTCGGAATAAACGGGTTTTTGACCATAAGACCTTGACGATGGCGCCCCGAAGTGGAAAAGGATTAGGCGGATACAGCAACTGAATCTTAACGGTTCTTCTTTTTGGGGTGAGAAATAATCTCTCTTTATCGAACCAATGGCTCCTAACCATAAGGCCTCAAGCTTCTTTGCCGGGCCAAATCCTGCCTCGGGCGAGATCCGGGCCGGATTTCTTCGCATCTAAAGCCATGCTCATGCCCACTCCTTTGGAGCGGGTCCCAGTTTTGGCTATGCGTTACCTTTTGGACAACCCAGAAAAGAGAACCCTCCAACCCCTGACAGAAAATATGGTCTATGTTATTTTGGGGCCATTAATATCTTCATAATATAATAATGGTACTATAAAAAAAGCCCCCTTGATAGGTCAAGGAGAAAAACAATCAAATTATCTTGACTTACTAAGGTCTATATTATATATACTATAATTGGAAAAATTTTTTATCAATTGGAGGCCTTTTCCATGCCAACACCAGCCCGTGTCGCCGTAGTACCGCAGGACAAAGGACATCTCTCCATTGTCGAAGTGAATCTGCCTGACCCTGGTCCCCACGAAGTTGTGATCAAGCAGTTCTCAAGCGGTGTGTGCCATAGCCAGCTCCACCAGATCCACTTGCCGAGGACTACCCCAGTTGTTCTGGGCCATGAGTCCACAGGTGTCGTCATAGCCAAGGGGAGCGATGTCTTTCATGTGAAGGAGGGGGATCTGGTGCTGGTAACCTGGGTTCCCAGAAACAAGGCTACCAATCCGCGGATCACCAAGGCGGCTACATTAAAATTACCTGACGGGACTTTAGCGGTGTCTCAAAATGTTTTTACTTGGGCGGATCAGACGATTGCTGATGAGCAGTACGTGGTCCGGATACCTGAGGACACAGTGAAAGATGTTACAGCGGTGATTGCCTGTGCAGTGATGACCGGCGCCGGGGCGGTCCTCTATACCGCCGGTGTGAAGAAAGGGGAAAGCGTGGCCGTCTTCGGTGTCGGAGGCGTGGGACTCTCCGCACTCGCCGCAGCCAAGGTGGTGGGAGCCGACCCCATCATCGCCGTGGACCTGAATGACGGCAAGTTGGAATTCGCCCGTCGGTTTGGGGCCACAGCGACCATCAATGCCTCAAAGGAGGATCCGGTCAAAGCGATCCGAAAGCTGACTGAGCACGTCGGGATCTTCGACCCCCTTAAAAGACCTGTTGCCGGGGTGGACTTTGCTTTTGACTGCATCGGGCAAAAAGTGACCATGGAGCAGATCCTTCGAGTTGTTCGAGCAGGTACGTTTGGAGATTCGGTTGGCGGTACGGCCGTCTTGGTTGGAATACCGCAGACCAAGATGGAAATGAACGCCCTGGACATTCTGATCAATGAGAAGAAGTTTATCGGAAGTAATGGGGGTTCCTGTCATCCAGATCGGGACTTCCCTATTTTCCTTGAGTGGCACAAAAGCGGCCAGCTCGATCTGAATGTCCTGGTTACAGAGCGGTTCACCCTTGACCAGGTGAACGAGGCGGTCGCGGCCTTGGAAGCGGGACGTATCCAAGGACGGGCGATTTTGGAATTCTAACAGGTTGCTGAAAAAGGCCCATCTACTGCGTTGCCCTCATCTCTCCCCGCCTTTCGGCGTGGCAGGTTTATTGCGTCGTACTTCCATGTACGCCTCATTCCTCGGGGTTTCGGGCGCCTTGTAGCCGGTCGGCTTTGCCGACCTATATAAAAGGCCTCCAAGGAGGCCGACAGAACCTTTTTGAGCAACCTGTAAAAAAGAGTTTTCCGCATCCTGCTAAAAGATTAAAATCCTACCTCATCGGAACCCTGACATCTTTACCTCGAAAAACAAAAATCCTTCTTTCTCCAACGCCTGCCGCTACCTGTTTTTTCTCTGTTCGGCCAGGATGTTGTCGAAAAGGTCACAGGCCGCCTTGCGAAGACCACTGCCCATCTTGACCGTCTCACCAAATTCCAGGTGCTGATCCCCCTTGGCATTATAAGCCGGCCATGTGGGAAAACCCTCTCTGTTGGGATCTCCTGTTTTGGCGAACTGCACCCAATAGCCGCTCATCACTTTAGCCAACGCTTGGTGCTTTTCATCCGGAGGGAGTTGACCTTTATGTAGGTTGTCAAACACCAAGGGAATTTCCGCTCCATGAAATGCGCCCAGGATTTCTCCGATCGGTCCCTGAGGTTTCATGGTGAAATGATACAGATAGGCCTTGGATTTAACCGTATGCATCCCGCGGACAAAAGTACGTGCTCCGGCAATAAACCCCAGGTCCCCGATAGCGTCACTTAATGCCTTTCTGATTTCCGAGGATTCCTTGACGGGATACATGGCCAGGAAATCATCTGAGAATCGTCCATACAGGGCCTTGGCCGTCAATTTATAGGCCTCGACAGTCTTTATGTTAGGATTCAATGTAAATATTATCCCCTCGTTGGCATTGGTCCCGGCGATTAAGGGAACATCGTTCTGTTTCCCCTGTTCAAAGATGGCATTGATATCATCGGGAATCGCCCAACCGTCCACCCCGGGGCCAAAACGATTCCCAATTTCCCCGCCGAAACCCAGGATGGGTTTGGATCCTTCCAGAATCTTTTCGGTGCTAAGCGCGCGCAGGGCAGTCAGGGGATCAGGAACATCCGCACATCCCAGTTCTTTTGTAATTTGTTCCCCCTGTTTTTCCAAGGACTCCTGTCCATACCATGTCTCTCGCAGATGCCGAATACGGCCGAAGGCATGTCCGCTCTCGGCAATGGCCCGGTGAAACAAACCCTTGGCCAAAGGAGAGGTCATCAGGCAGCAGACATTTAACCCACCGGCCGATTCCCCGAAGATGGTCACTCGATTCGGATTGCCTCCAAAAGCACGGATGTTCTTCTGAACCCACTGAAGGGCAGCGATCTGATCGAGGAGACCATAATTGCCGGATGTATTACGACCGGATTCTTTAGACAGTAGGGGATGGGCGAAAAACCCAAACGGGCCAAGGCGATAGTTGATACTGACCAGGACCACGCCCTGCCGGGCCAGGGCCTCGCCGTCATAAGAAGGTGTGGACCCGGCCCCTGAAATATTCCCACCGCCATGAATCCAAAACATGACCGGGAGGGCTTCTTTGGAGTCCTTAACCGGAGTCCAGACATTGAGGTAAAGGCAGTCCTCGCTGATTTTGTCGAACTTGAGTCTATAGAAACGAGAAAGGGTATCCGGTTGGGGACTGGCAGGACCGAATGTATCGTAATATCTCACACCCTGCCAGGGCTTCACCGGCTGCGGCGGTTTCCAACGCAGCCTCCCTACAGGCGGGGCAGCGTAGGGAATCCCCTTAAAGACATGGATTTCGGGATCTCTGCCGATGATCAGACCGGTTATCTTCCCGGTATCCAACTGAATGATTTCCGTGGTCTTGGCGGGTTCCGCCCAGGCGTTTTGGGAAACCGGAAAGGAAACGATCGACCAGGCCAACAGAAGGCCCAGCAAAAGGTTCGGTAACTGCCGAGAGAAAGGCGGTCTAAAAATCATAGAGCATCCCTCTTTATTTTTTCTTGGCCGTTTTCGGAATGCTTTTATAGGATTCGTCAATGGCCGGCATTTTGACCTGTTCTTTGACCGATAATAGTTTTCCGTAGATAGGATTATCCTGCCAACCGTTCACATGGGCGGCCCGTTTGGCCGCGGATTTGAGCTTATTCCAGTCGGCACTACCGTAAATAAACATCTCTTGCGCGGCCATGGACCCCTCCCCGTGAATCGTGTCGATCTGATAAAAGTTGCAGGTCATATCCTTGGCCAGACGCATCACCCTTAGCCGGTCTTCAGTGGAAACACCGTCCTTGGCACTCAGATATTTTTCTATGTAAGGACGTATTTCGGCATTGTTCCAATCCCGGAAGGTCGGCACCGTGGCTGAAAGTCCTCCGGCGATATCCTGCAGGTGCTGGCACATCTGGTGAAAATTACTGGCGAAGGTGTACTTGGAGGCATTGATGGCCATCCGGTTGGGCATGACCACATCGTGCCCGAATTCCGTTATCGGATCAAGACAAGCCGCCTTACCCAGCAGGGCCACCGATTCCGTGATCATGGCCATCCAGGCCAGCTTTTTTCTGATATGGTTCATATTCTCGACCCCGTTATACTCGGCCAGCAGGGCCGCCGTTCCAGTGATGATCTCCAGCTTTCCGATCATCTTACAGGTGCCGAAAAGACGGTGATAGCTGGCAAAAGCATAGGCCAGGTTGCGTGTGTACTGCCATTCCCCACACATGAAGACCCGTTCCCAGGGCACAAAGACATCATCAAAAACGATGAGGCACTCCGTAGGCTGGGTGGCGCTGGTCTTGGGATAATCAAATTCCCCTTCTTCGCCATAGGTTCGTGATACCGGTTCCACGGCTAAAAGTTTGATGCCCGGTGTATTAAGAGGAATGGCAAAGGCCAAGGCATAATCCTTGTCTTCCTCACCATGGGTCCGGCAGGGCAGGCAGAGGGCTTCATTGGAACAAGGGGTGGCGCTGATATGCACCTTGGCCCCTCGCACCACGATGCCGTCTTTCTGTTTATCCACGATTCTCAAATAATAGTCCGGGTGCTGTTTCTGTTTCGAGGCATGGATACTCCTATCCCCTTTGACGTCGGTGATGGCGCCGGTGATGGCCAGGTCCTGTTTTTGCAGCACTTTCCGATAATTTTCCACCCGCTCCGTATAATGGGTCTTGATTTCCTTATCCATGACCTCGGCCGCTACGGTAAAGGCAGCCAGGGCATCGGCGCCCATGCAATGAACCATCACCCCACCGCCCGATCGGACGCCATTGATGTAACATTCCCTCCTTCGTAGTAGATCTTGTGGAGATCTGGGAGAGGTCAGCAGGAAATTAATATCCTCCCCTTCTTCGTTCTTGGTTACGAACAAGTCCCGGAAATCAGGATGATTGGGCAGGACATAGTCCATGCAGGCGGATTTGATGATACTGCTGAGGGTGGGATGGGTTCGAACATCGGCCACCTTTTCTCCCAGACACCAGATCTGCCGGCCGTCGTTTAAGCTCTCAAGATACTGTTCGACTGTTTTAATCATCGTAACGTCTCCTTTTCATAAGAATGAATTAGTTATTATTTTGACTGAATCCTCTTCCAAGAGATCAAAGTATAAAATAGGGAGGAAACAAGAGTCAAATATAAAAGCTAAGGTATACGATAACAAAGTCAAAATGTCCCCAGAAAAGAGGAAGATATTAAGATGGGACATCCCCAAGGCAGATGTGGCAAGGGCTGAGTTTGGTGAAAGTTGGGAATGGATCTAGTCAACTAAAAATGGACAGGGGGGTTAAGCTACATTAGCCAAAAAGAAGTTTCTTTCAACATCATTAGGGGTATTATAGTTCAGAGACGAATGAAGGCGATCGCTGTTATAAAACATCTCGAAATAATTGTCCTGACCAGCATTTGGGTTGACGTACAGTGTCCAGATAACTCTTCTTGCGGCTTACACCTATTACTCTTGCTTGGGAGCAGGACTCAAAACTGAGGATTATGGTTTGAACTCTTCAGGCCGCCTCACTGCCAAATGAGGCGGCTTGTAAAGTATCTTCAGAGATTGTAGGGGAATCGGGGCATCTTCATTTTCTTTTTGACGAAGTCCCCGGGAGACGTTACTAATTTTCAGTTGAAAGTGAGTGGGGTGGTGAAGGAATGATTTGTTCGCAAAGATACTTAATCAAACAAACACTGTTAAACCAATATGCAACCCCTTTAGAACACGTTCAGTGCTGGAAAGGTCCCCAATCACTGTCCGCACCGGAGGAGGAAAAGATGGTCAATATCTCGATAGAATATGTTTTTAGGTCCAAAATTCAAATGGATAAAGAATTCCTGGGCTGATAACGGGAATCTAAGCCTAGAGAATCTCCTCGATGAATAAATCGAATAAAATTTGGCAGATTAAGATCTAACCGTTTTGCACCCCTGTGATTATTGGTTATGGTTGATGCGGCCATCTTTTAGATGGTAAACGTAGTCAAACCCCTCAATCATTCGCACATCGTGGGTCACCACAATTACCGCCGACTGATTTTCTTTGGCGATCTTCTTTAGCAATTCCATGACCCGCATCCCCCTGGCGGTGTCCAAGGCTCCTGTAGGTTCGTCAGCCAGGATCAGCTTCGGCTTATTCGCCAGGGCGCGAGCGATGGCCACTCGCTGCTGCTCACCCCCGGAAAGAATGGCGGGCAGGTAATCGGCACGGTCAGCGATTTCCATATATTCCAGCAGGTCTTTCACCTGGCTCTCAGCTTCTGCTCCTTTCAGACCCACCAGGCTCAAAGGAAGAAGCAAATTTTGTCGGGCAGTGAGAAAAGGGATTAGATTGCGAGACTGAAAGATGAAGCCTATTTTTTCCCGGCGCAGCCGGCGGACGTCCACGTCCGCCCAACCATTTTTTTGATAAATTGTCTCACCATCGAAAAGAATCTTGCCCCCGGTGGGTTCTAAAATCAAGCTGATGCATAGCAGCAAGGTAGTCTTGCCCGACCCGCTGGGTCCGAGGAGGGCAACCAGGTCGCCCTGCGAAACGGATAGATTTATATCTTCGAGTGCCCGAACTTCTAAACGACCGGTGCCGAAAATCTTACTCAGGCCTTCGATTCTCAGGACTTCCATTATTGTTCCCCCAGGGCCATATGGGGTTCGGTTTTTAATGCCTGCCAAAGCCCTAAAATACTGGCAAGGACACCCCCGACAAAGGCTATTATAAAAGTAATCAGGTCATCGCTGGGGACTCTCAATATGGTTTTGGGAAATAGGGGGTAAGTATTCTGGATCAGAACCAGTCCAAATAAAAAGGCGCTGATAGTCAAAAGGAGCGACTGTTCCATCACCATCCGGACAATTACCCAATTAGGAGCACCGATGAGTTTCATGACAGCAATACTGCGAATTTTTTCCATGGTGAATGTATGGACAACCAAGGAAATTATGATTACGGAGATGATCAGCAGAAGGATTCTAAAAAGCAAAAGCTGTTGAGTCATGCCGGCCAATCGCCCTTTCAGCACCAGTTGGGTTTCTTCCTGAGTGGTGAAGACATTGAAATAGAGCCAGCTTTCGATCTGGCGAGCTACCTCGGCGCGATTCGCCCCGGGTCTCAGCTTTACCAGGATGGCGTTAATAATGTGGGTGTCGGGCTCCAACTTGGGGAGCAATTTTTCCGCCTGAGCTGCAGATAAATAGCTCTGGCTGGAAAGGGTGCGAAGCAGTTGTTCTCGCTGATTGCGAACTTCTTCATTGTCTTTTTGGAAGAGCACTTCCTGGGCATCGGGCAGAGACAAGTAGGCCAAAGGATCCCCCTGCGGATCGACCGACTCCCGGGTCAAACCCACCACCGTATAGGTATGCAGGCCCAGAGGAACCGTGTCCCCAAGGTGCACCCCTAATTTTGGATGAGCGACCATTTCATAATGGGCGTGCTCGATATTCCTCCCGGCGTAGATCTTTTGCGGCCCTCCGAGCCCGCCAAAGACATCATAGCCGACGATGCTGAAATGTTGGCTCTTGCCCCCGATCTGCCTTTCCACGGCATAAGAAATATAGGAACTGGCTTTCTCTACGCCAGGGATGGCCTTAACACTATAATGGTAAAATTCGGGCATGGTGGATTGTTCGTTAAAAGGTCCGCCCCGATATCTTTCCACCACCCACAGATCAGGATTAGTGGCCTTGATGAGAGCGAGGCCTTCATAGATATTGCCACGATACAGGCCATTCATGGCGAGTACAATGGTAAACAGCAGGCTTATCCCGATAATCGTGGCGATAAACCGGACTTTATGAAGCTTCAGGTCATAGACTGCTAAATCCATCAATCCTCCTTAAAGAGGGGGGCTAAGCATCTGCTTATAAATTAAGATGGAATTCGACTAAGCTCATGGGTTCTGCTTCTTCCCTGGGGACTTAATTTCTGGCTTGACTTGTTTCCCCGGTTCAATTCCCGCCGGATTAATTATTACCATATCACCCTCCCTGAGGCCCTCCAGGACGGCAGCTTGGTGCTCGTCTTGCAACCCAATAACAACGGGACGGAAACTTGCCAAACCCTTGGAAACCACCAGCACCCCTTGAGAGCCGTTCCGTTTAATGATGGAAGATAAGGGAACGGCCAAAGCAGTTTGGCGGCCCGTATCAATGTCCACCTCAGTCTCTTCGCCGATAACAAGGGGATGCGGTAAGGTGTTAAATTTCACATCGACTTCCAACTCCCTTGTGACGGTATCGGCCTCTTTGTTGAGGCGGATAACCTCCCCTTGGTAAACTCGCCCCGAGCGCAGTTTGATCGAAGCTTTCTGTCCCTCCCGCAGTTGGGCTATCTTGGTTTCATCAATCCAGGAGGCTGCCCAGATTTGGTAATCCACCATTTGAAAGATGGGTGTTCCGGGAGATACTGTATCTCCAACCTCCGCCTTGCGCACGGTGATCAACCCGTTCATGGGCGCCAGGATGTGGGCATAGGCAAATACCGCCTCGGCCGCATGGGTCTCCGATTCCTCCTGATCAACCTGCGCCTGCAAAGCTGCCACAGCAGCTTGAGATGCATTGACTTCACTCTCCGCCACCTTAAGAGCGGCTTTAGTGTTGTCAAAGGTCGCCTGTGAAATATAGCCAGGCTTGAATACTTCCATGTCCCGCTGATAATTGCTTTGAGCCAGGGCCAAGTTAGCCTGGGCTTTGACTAAATCGGCTTCGGCCCGCGCCAGGTCTCGCTGGGCACGATTCTTGGCTGCCCGGGCGGCGGCGGTTCGGGCCCTCAGCTCAGCTATATCAAGTTCAGCTAGGAGTTGGCCTTTCTGCACCTGATCCCCCTGATCGGTATGGAGTTTTTCCAAAATCCCAGTAATTTTAGTGCTCACCGTCACCGGCACTTTGGATTGCACCGTGCCCGGACCATGGCCTTTGCTCTGAATCTCTGCCTTCTTAACCACGGTTACGGCCACTGCGGGACGATACCAGAACAGTCGATAGCCCAGCAGTATTATGATTAGAATGCCTAAGGCAACCCCAACAGCCTTCTTTCTGCCAGAAAATTTCATTTCTCTTGCCCCCCAATGTCGGTTTGTTGATAAGGTTTGGATACTCCGGAGCCGACCAATTGCTTGATCCGCGCCCGGGCGACTTCGTATGCCACCGCGTATTTGATGAAGGTGAACCGAGAGCTGGTGAGCTCCACTTGCGCCTGCAACACATCCAGGCCGATGGCCTTGCCATTCCGGTAAAGGGTTTGGGCACTGGCGTATGCCTCTTCGTTGGTGGCTACAGTTTGCCGGCTGGTAACTACCCCCTGGCGTGAGTTCTCCTGGTCCGTCCTGGCAGTGGTGAGATCTACCTTGAGGGTGTTGAGGAAGTCGCGCTTTTTCTCCAATAGCTGCAGCTTCTGGGAGGAAGCCTTGGCCACCTGAGCTTTGGTCAATCCTCCTTCAAAAAAGGGATATTCCATAAAGACCCCAAACAGCCATTCCGGCTCCGTGCCGCCCACGTTCCGGTGGCGCACCCCGCCGCTTCCTTGCAGGCTGATCTCCGGGAAATACCCGCCCCGGGCTGCTTTGATTGACGCCTGGCTCTGCTCTATTCCTAAATCGAGTGACTTGATTTCAGGATTATTTTTTAACGCTTCCTGCCACAATGACTCGACAGTACCCGCCGGAGCGAACTGCTCGGACAGTTGCCCCCGAATATCCACCTCGACTTGCTCTTTTAGCCCCAAGGTGCGGCTCAAAATTTCCCTGGCCATGCGAACCCCGTTTTCCGCCTCTACTCTTGCCTGTTCTGCGTCTGAAACCTGGGATTGAGCGCGAAAGGAATCCAGGCGGGTAACCTTACCGGCCTTAAAAAAGGCCTCGGTGAGTCTGGCAAAATCCTGTCGTTGCTGCAGAGTCTCCTCGGCCACCTTAAGATTCTCTTTGGCTTCTATCAAGCGGTGGAATGCCTCGGTCACCGCAAAGGCCACTTCATCTCCGGTTTGTTGCACTTCCATTCTATGGGCTCTAATACCAATCTTAGCGGCCCGGGAACTGTAATAGGTTTTTAAGCCGTCGAATATTATTTGTTTCCCGGTAACACTGCTGAGAGTCTCAAGGCCAAACAACTGCTGGCCGGGCGGGAGAGAGCCGCCCGGTGGCAGCCTGTCAGGGGCAAGTCGTTGATAATAAGATCCCAGGACAAGCAAAGGGAAAAATTTTGATTGCGCCGCATCATAGTCGGCCACCAATTCCCGGATCTTCTCTCGGCTGGCTCCCAGAAGGGGGTTGTACTTATGAGCCAAGGCCAGGCAATCCTCGAGGCTCAGTGCCTGATAATCATTTCCTTGTGCGGTGGCTTGATCTTCTATTCCCCGAACGCCTCCAGCTTGCTGATCCATGCCTTGTGCCGAAGAAGTAGTGGTGAGCAGGAGACTCACCATAAAGATCACCGGCGCAAACCTAATTTTCCTCATAGACTCTGACCTCCCACAAAGTTAAACTCTGAATCCCTTTTACTAAATGATTAAATGTTCTCCTTCTCACAACATCACCTCTGAAAGTGAGTGGGGTGGTGAAGGAATGATTTGTTCGCAAAGATACTTAATCAAACAAACACTGTTAAACCAATATGCAACCCCTTTAGAACACGTTCAGTGCTGGAAAGGTCCCCAATCATTGTCCGCACCGGAGGAGGAAAAGATGGTCAATATCTCGATAGAATATGTTTTTAATCACGCAAGCATATTGGCATTTTGATAAATAATCTCTTTCTCCTGGGTGGTCATTATCTTTTCGGTGAGATAGGCAATGGCTGTGATCCCAAAGATGTCCAGAATAAATCTTATCAGCATGAACCTCCAACCCATGGTTGATGTTTCAAATAATAACATAGGGATTTTGGTAGTCGACCAGGCGCCTATAAAAATGATTATGTTAGAAAACCTGCTTCCCTTATTTAACAAAACACCTGCAACAGGGAAAGCCGCATAAAGGGGACCGGCAGCAAAAGACCCCAGTAAGAAAGCAATGGTTATTCCGAGTAAACCTGAGCTTTCTCCCATCAATTTGATCATGGTTTCTCTCTTCACCCAAATATCCAACAGGCCGAGCAGAATAAAAATAGGCGGGATGATAAGAAAGACTTGAAGCATGTTGTCGGCTGATATTTTGAAGGATCTTAATCCTGCTTCCAAGTTTAACCACAACAAAATCAGATTAATTAAAACCATTGCCAAAAAAAATCTATATCTTTTAAACAAGTTTATCATTTTAGCACCTCCCACATAATCAAGGATACGATGAAGGAAAAAACAAGGGCTAGGGTATTTCTAAAAACAGCGACTTTTCGTCCAAGATATCTTATTTCCGCAGGCATGGTGACAACTCCAACCATCATGGAAGTGGACACAAACACGGTTATCTGGATTAAGCCTGCTCCACTCTTTAATAAGACAGCGGCTAAAGGAAAGGTAATCCAACCCGGTATCAGAGTCACCGAGCCGATAAAGGCCGCAGCCGCTATTCCAAGCCAGGCGGATTTTTCGCCCATCCACTTTGATATTACCTGGGGGCTTAAGAGGGCAAGCCCCAGCCCGATAATCATGATGATCGAAAGGAACAGGGGTAAGATATTTTCAAAAGCCTTCCATGATTTTTTTAATCCCTGAATGGTTTTTTTTCTGTCTTTACGAAAAGAGATAAAAAGCAGCAAGCCGGTCAAAACATACAATGCCGTGGCAAACATGACAGTACCTCCCTTTCTGGTAAAAGTTTTATTCCTCTACCACATCAAATAATCACTCTCCCTTGTGCTTCTCTCTCCTCACATAACCCGTACTCATCTTCCCATCGCCGCTCCCGAGAATCGGAATCACGCAGATCATTCTCATTTTTGCCCTACCCATATTCTTAATTTGGTGCGGCTCTCTAGGAGGACAATAAATTGTATCGCCAGGGGCTAAACGAACTTCATTACCATCAGCATCAACATATGCAGGCTCGCCTTCAAGGAAATAAAATTCGTGATCTTCGAGATGCGAATGATAAGAAGTGTAACCACCCGCTTCAAATTCAAATACTCGCATGGCAAAATTCTTGCAGCCGTCGTCTGTTGACCAGAGATAACGGGCAAAAACACCTTTGATACCTTCGTTCTTCATTTCACGGGGTATAACTTCGGCAGAGTTTTTCTTTTTCATACACTATCCTCCTCCGATAAGTAGTCTTTTTACAAAATGAATGAAATCTTTATCGCGTTTTCGGTTAAAGCAAAAGTGAAAAATGTTTGTATACTAACAATATTATCAAAAAAATTATCCCTTTAGGTTCCGCCGCACTCGCTCCAGTACCCGCTTTACGGTCTCGATCTCAGCAGGGTGGACGCCACGATAGGCCTGATCCAAGAGCTCCCCGACCCGCCCAAGACACCTCCTCCCACACCTCGGTCGCTTTCTTCGTAGGCACTACACGTTTCACACGGCTATCCTTAGGATCAATCTGGCGATTTACCCACCCGTCCCGCTCCATACGGTCCACAAGCCGCACAGCGGTAGCCCGCGTGATAAAAAGGCGGTCACCGAGTTCGGACTGGGACAGCGGTCCTAAGGCAATAAGGTGCGCAAGGGCTACAAGCTGGGCTGGACTCACGTCTGTACCCTTAAGCTTTCTCTGTAGAGTACCGATGAAAGCCTTGAGTGTAAGATGGCAGTGAAAGCCGAGGCTTTCGAATGGGTCGAGAAGTGGCATATTTACTTCCTCCTTATTAGTTAGCATGCTAACACATCTACTTTCACTTGTCAAGCTTTATTTTTTGAAAAAATATTCTTACTGTCCGCTGATACAAGAATTATTGATTACTAATCGAAGGTTGCATGGAAGGAGGATCTTAGAAAATCACGAGTTCAGCTTGCTATATTGTAGTTCATGATTGAGGGGAACAAGAAGTAAGGATATCCTCCTTTTCTGGAGCTGTTTATTCCGATTAGGAAACAAGGAGGAGATGACAATGAGAGAACTGAGGGCGAAAAGGGTAAAAACGGTGAAGGAAGGCACGCTGATTGCCACGGTGGATATAGGCTTAGCCAGCAACACAGGGTATTGCACAACCATGGACGGGAGAAGCACCAAGACTTTCAGGTTTGGCAACACCCGGGAAGGATTCGAAAAGTTTTGGGGTATGACTATAGCGAGTAAGAACCGTTTTGGATGTGATGAGGTGCTCGTTGGCTATGAATCTACAGGCCCCTATGCTGAACCCCTGGTCCATTATCTTGCGGATAAACAGGTCAAAATGGTCCAGGTCAACCCCATGCACACGAAGAAGATGAAGGAAGTCAATGACAACTCTCCGTTGAAGACGGACGATAAGGACCCGAGGGTGATCGCGGATATCATCCGACTAGGAAGGGCTTTGACCATCATTGTCCCCGAGGGGGATGCGGCCTATCTGAGGATGTTGACCCACGCCCGGGAACGGCACGTGGGAGAGCGGACCGCACTGCTCAATCAACTCCAGCAGCTCGTCTACCTTATCTTCCCTGAATTCAAAACCGTGTTGAAGGAAATCCGGGGCAAGACGGCTCAGTACCTCCTGAAAAGATATACCACTCCTGAAAGGATAGGCAGCTTATCCAAGAAGGCGCTGGGGGAAGAGATGTGGAAACGGAGCCGGGGCAAGTTCGGTTTTCAAGATGCGGAGTCTCTGATTGCCCTGGCACAAGGGACGGTAGGTATCCAAGAGGGTCTGGCCGGTATCGTCAGGGACATCCGGCATATCCTCCTACAGCTTGAAGCTGAAAAGCGCTTTATGGCCGAGATAGAAGCCGAGATGGAATCCACCCTCGAACGGATACCCTTTAGCTCCAGGTTGTTGTCGATCAAAGGCCTGGGAATAGTATCAGTGGCCGGTCTCATTGGCGAGGTGGGAGATTTTTCGAAGTTCAGTTCCCAGTCCGAAATCCTGAAGCTGGCGGGGCTTGACCTCTACGAGATCAGTTCGGGGAAAAGAAAAGGGCAGAGAAGGATATCCAAGAAGGGCCGGAGCCTTCTGAGAAAAATCCTGTTCTATGCGGCTATCCAAACGATAAGAAAGAATGGAATCCTGTATGAGTATTATATCAGACTGACCGACAGGGGCATGGGCAGGATGAGGGCGCTGATTGCCGTATCGAGGAAGCTCTTAGGGATCATCCATGCCATCGTTCGGGACGACAACGACTATGTGGGACAATACCAGGCCCCCGAAAGGAGAGTGCTCAAAAAGGCTGCCTAAGGGATGAGCACACAGGCGGGGAGATCATCGTTTTCTTCCATTGAGGCGCTTAAGCGACCTCCCAGTACAGAGTCCATGACTCCCCGTCAACATCCTAACTCCAATTGAGCAAGGTAAAAGCGTCTCTCAGACGACTTTCTAATTACAAGGGTTGGGTAGGATGTCACAGAGCGATGGGGAACCCGCCTGGTAGGGCAAAACCTATAACGCCTTAAAAGATAAAAAACACTTGACTGGAATAAACAAGGAAGAAAGTCACCAGCAAAGTTGACAATATCTGTATAGTTAAATCCTGACTTTCACAAAATAATCGATGGCCTCCCATCGGGCCTTTTCCCTGGGAGGGGCCGCGTAGGAGTCAAGTCTGCTTTTGACTCTTGCTCAACTGAAAAAAGAGTTTTTTTGCCTTTGTTCTTAACTTCCTGTCCTCGGCCATCAACCGTTTGGTTCTTTCAATTGCACTGCTCGCCGAACTGTAATTGTTCATACGAAAATCCAGGCCGATCTGGTTTAAACTGTCCCCTCTCAACTGGCGTGTCAAATAAATGGCCATATTCCTCGGTTCATTGAAAACTCCCCGTTGGGAAGACATCAAAGCTTTCCTGCTGATCCTATAAAATTTTTCTATTGCTTCTTGGATTTGCTTTACCTTCGGAGCCAATGCCTTGGACCGTTGTACTTCATTATCTGTCTGGCCCGAATAAAACCTCTCTTTTATCCGATAGATAAAATCTCTCGAACCTAAAACCGACGGCCACTTCTTTCTCCCTAAAATCTCTATAATTTCCTCTTCATCTTTCAAGGAAACAAACCGTCGATAATCCCTTAGCCTCTCTTGCTTTTTCCCAGAAAACATGGAAAGTACAAAGGCTTTATTGAACCAACGGTTCATTTCGGCACTCGACAAGTAATCCTTGTGACTGCTCCAGGGATACCTAGCCATTGTTTTTGCCAAACCGGCCCTCAAGGGATTCCGATGAATATACCTTACCAGAGGGAGCAAATAACTGTCGGCTTCGACCAGAATCGACTTGTAGCGCCCCCGGAATAATGGCCCGTTAGTGCCGTGGGCTCGATTGAATCTCTGGGTATACACCCCATCGATGTGGCGCAGACAGCGGGACAGGTTGCCATGGGGTGTCTGAACTAAAAGGTGATAATGATTGGGCATCAAACCATAGGCCGCTACCCGCAGTTTCCAAATCCCCGCTGTTTCATTTATGACTTCAATAAATTGCCTGTAGTCTTTTGGGCCGGTGAAGACTTCCTCTCTCGGTCTCCCACGATTCATGACATAATACCAGGCATCCGGGTATTCTATTCTCAATGGTCTGGACATATTCCAATCTTTTTCATAAAGTATTAATAAGAATCAAGAGCAGCCCTGACTCCTTGTTTATAAAGCCCCTGTTTACATCGGTGCACCCCAAATTGCACTTTAAGCCTTTATTGAGCATAACAAATTCTCCCGTTGTGAACTATTAGGGTCTTTTATTCTGGTATTAGCAAAAGATCAAGACAAAAGACCTGATTCTGTTATTTACTCTTGACCTGATCCCATTGGCAAGCCCTTGTTCAAACGAACGGAGGGGGAGGGAGTAACTTGAGAGTTATGATGAATGGAATCTACATCCCTCAGTAACAGTAATTATGAATCAACGTTCCCTATTTTACTACCATCTTGGTAGCATTTAATATGATTCGACCCTTGACAAAAAGGGATTTATCATTATTTTATTAAATATTCTTCGAAAACGGGAAGGAGGATGAATATGCCTATTTATGAATATCAATGTTCTGATTGTTCCCGAACCTTTGAAAAAATAATCTTGAATTCAAAAGATAAAACGGTTCAATGCCCTTATTGTAAAGGAGAAAAGGTCATTCGACTGTTATCAGCGTTTTCCAAGGCGGGGGAGCAGTCGGGGAATGAGGCGTCTTTTTCCTCTTCCTGCGGCCCCTCTTCTTCGGGATTTTCATGAGCTTCGTAATTTAAGAACCGTGAGTTCTTAGGTTTCATTAAGGATGGAAAATGAAAACAATTATCTGGTTGTTGATTATTATTGCCGGTTGGTATGCCCTGAATCGGTGGGTTTTTCCGAAATTCGGCATCCAGGGCTGAATGTCTAAATCTTCCTGCCAGGTTGAAGGGCAGGACAAAAAGAAAAATCTAAATGACGGATAAATGCCGTTTGTTAAAAAAACGGCTTCTATCTATAGACACATTGGGATGCTGATAAATAAATAAGAAACTCATTCGGGATATGCGGCAAACAACTCATATATTCCTTTTGATAATTTATTTTCTTACCAGCGTCCCCAAAGCCATTTGGAAGGATAAAGTCCCTGTTTACATCCGTACACGCCAAATCGCATTTCAGGCCTTTATTGAGCATACCCAACTCTTCTGAAATAAATAGAATAGAAACGGATCTTTTATTAAGGTCTTAGTAATACATCGAGACCAATAACCTGACCTTATTCTACGCTTTATTACTCCCGATATTTCCGCCTATACTCTTCGTATGTCGAATAATTGGGATAGCCTTTTCCGTGGTTGATCCTTCCCAACCTTGTCCCGTCAGTTCGTTGCTGTAAGTATGCCACTATATCAGGAAATTTCTCAATAGCATTTTCTTCCCAATGCGCCCCGAAACGTTTCTTGATATCAGCATAAATCGCTACGAACGAAAACTTCCGCCCCGGTTGCTTTGAGGCAAAATTGTTATACTGGTCGATGAGGTGTTTCACGTAATTTCGTTTGGAGCGATCCGCAGCGATCGTGCCTTCGCGAAGAGCAGGCCTGATGCTGGCTCGATTTGTTTTGATAGTGACTTTTTCAGCTTGTATTGCGCCTGGGCTGTTGACCATGACATGGCCACCAGCTGAGATGTGAATTGACTTGTAGTTTTCCCAAAGGAGTGTAGCCATATGAGCTTGTAATGCTGACAATTCTATCGACCCACCTTTTTCGTGCATGGTCTTCATGTCTCGCAAAAATTTTGGTGAGTACCGCTCCGGCTCATTGTCTATGAGTTTGCTGTGTCGGGCACACATCAAGACAAGATTCTCGAATCCGTGTCGATCCTCATCGGTTTGCATGGGGTAGTAGCGAGGTCCGCCAGGACTTCGTGCGCAGATGTGGCACACAACACCTGTTATCGAGCCGCTACCCTCAACAATGGGAGCAGAGCATCCTTGGAATGCGCATTGATTGCCCGAAAGAGCGAACAGTCTCTTGATCGTGGATAGCTTAGGTTCCATAGCCTGTCTTCTTCTGTGCCGAACGAGGGGAATCAGCCGCACGGGTCAATCGGCTTTTGCAAAAACAAAACGGGCTTATCCCCTGTCAGCACAATGCTTTTATTATACGTTGCTTTCTTAATTATTTTGATTTCCTGTTTGTCCCCTTTATTCTTTTTATCGGGATATAGACAAGATCATTCATCGATGTCTTTCTCGTTCGACTTGTAGAGATCATGAAGCCCTATTTCCCAAGTTGTTTGCTTCTGGTAATTGGCAGCTTCTACTTTTTCCCAGAATTTCCCATGTGCCACTTTAAGAACCTTCTCAGCGTAAATCTGTGACTTGCGTGACTTCCTGGTCCAAAGTACTTTATCCCACTCCTCTTTAGTCAACATGCAGGCATCAAAAAGGCGGTGATGAGACGGACACAGGAAGAGAACATTATCAATCTTCTGTGTGCCCTTGATTCTCCTCGGGATGATATGGCAAATATCGACAACCCTATTCTCTCCACATACCTCACAGGGTACAGCCTGTTGTTTGATTGTTTCATTGTAAACTATGTTGCCGAATATAAGCCTTGTGTATGTGCCTTGCCTGAAGGGTCTGTTCTCTGCAGGCCTTAAGTACGCGTCGCGGAAAAGGTTAAGCACATTAACGAAAAGACCCGATGTATACATTCCGTGATCGATAAAGAGCTTACTAAGGCGGTCAGAGAATTCTGTAAACTCCTCATTTGTGATCCCGGCGGGACGTTTCTTATCCTCACCGCCTGGAATGGGTATCCAGGAACTTTGAGGATTGACGGGTTCATCATCGGAAGCAAAAGAGACTAGACTTAAGGAGTCAATCGGCACGCCATACTGCTTATGAATGCTGGACTCTTTAAGAAAAATTTCAACAGATTGAAGAACAAGATTGCGGACCTCGAGGAGAGCATTGTCCTGACTGTGGTCTCTTTGGGGATGCTTCTTAAAGTATTCTTCAAAAAGGTTATGCATATGGCTTGTAAGCCTACCAAGCGGTGTTTCCTCCCATGATGTCATGGTGCACCTCCGTGCTCCCTTATAGGGTGCCTCCCCTAATGACGAATAGTCTTTACGAGTGTGTTCTTCGTCCGACCGAGCACAGAAAATAGGGTCTTTTATTATGGTGTTAGTAAAAAATCAAGACAACAGGCCTACCCTTATTCTACCCAACAGTGTTTCTCACTTACAGGGTTTATGTTACAAGCCTTAATTAGCTTGAGTTCCTAATGCTCCTTATTAATGAATGTAAGGCTTAACACTATACTGGCGAAAGCGACACCGGCAAAAAACGTGACAAGGGTCCATATATTTGTTTGAGAGACCATACCCACTCTAAAGAGGATGTACCCGATAATGAGATTAGCAAGAGCCCACAAAACATTTACTGTTGGAGATGATAATCCTTTGCCCGGTGGCTTTGCGAAGGGGGTCGGAAAACGATTACCGGATATACCATGCACGAAATGTGGAATAGCATTGGTTAAAAACAAACCAGCGAAGAAGCCAGCGAGATAATAATACCATTCCATAAAACCCTCCATGGAGAATGATTGTTGAATGTAAAAAGGGCCAGGACCTTTATTATGGTATCAGTAAGATATCAAGACAAAAGGGCTGATCCAAGTCTATGCGTCCTGGGTCAGCGACCGATTATGTGTATATTTCCGATAAACTTTTTAACGGTTAAAGACAGGTTTTCGCTTTTCAATGAAAGCGTTCAGTCCTTCCTTCCCATCAGGATGGTTTGCACAGTCAGAAAGTCCTTCTCTTTCTAATTCTATATGTGATTCGAATGAATTGCTGAAAGATTCATTAAGCAATTTTTTCGACCAGCCAAAAGAATGAAGTGAAACCTTTGCTAATTCATTCAACATATCGATGGCCACTTTCAGAGCCGTCCCATCTTCAACTACCTTGGTTGCCAATCCCCAGTCCATCGCCTGTTTCGCCGATATAGGTTTGTCAAATGCGGCAATTTCTAAAGCACGGGCAAATCCAACAACTCTCGGCAACATAAAGCTACCACCTCCATCCATGCTAAGACCATTTGAGGTGTAGGCCTGTGTGAGAACTGCCGATTCTTCCATGACACGAAAGTCGCAGGCTAAGGCTAAGGCAAAACCTGCTCCAGCTGCCGGACCATTAATGGCGGCTACAACAGGTTTATTCATTCTCCGGATTTCAACAACAGATTGATGTAATTGTGACGCTAACCTGTGGAACGAAGAACCGGGCTTCTCAGAAAAATGAACAGCCCATTTAAGATCTCCACCGGCACAAAAGGCCCTTCCTTTTCCTGTAAGGGCAATACCTTTCACAGAACTCTCCGTAGATAGCCTCATTAAAATATTTGCCAGCTCCGAAATCATTTCAAGATTGAAGGCGTTAAATGCTTTGGGCCGATTCAAAGCAACTTCAACAATATTCTCGTGCTGTCTCACTTCTATTAATTCATCCATAATTTCCTCAATCTCCTTCATATTCATCATTAAGACACATAATAATTAATATACGAACTTCCACCTACTTTACTTCATTTTCATGTAGGCAACGACAATCCAATCATTATTAAAAAAATGGATGGTCTTCCAGGCCGCAATACTGACGATAAACGTTTCATGTCCCGCCTCCTAAATTATTTGTATAGATTCCTCTAAGGCCAATCAACTGGATCAAAGCCTTCTATAATCGAAGAAGCTAAATATATCGGGGCGAATCTTTCGTCTCCTCAAAGTAGGCCTCGACGCCTTTTTGCTTCATCAAATTATTCATTTTAATCCATCTCTCTTTGAGATTTAGATCAAAATTAGTTTTTTCACAGGGGAATTCATCGCATTGAAAACAGAAATCGATTCCTTTCTGTTTATAACAGGCAACCACACCGCAGTTCGGATATACACAATCCCCATTACGACAACCTTTACAACCGCCTTGCCCGAAATGCTCTAACAACTTCTTGAAGGAAGGGTAGTTTTCGAAAACCGGATTGAAACGAGAAAATCGATCAGCGTAGCTGTCAAAAGCTCCCAGCAATCTTTTCAGCTCATTGGCGTTCTTTTTTATGTCTCCATCAATAAAGGCCATACATTTAGCGCAACTCAGACCGCATGGTGCAAGTCGTTTTAGTATTTCATGATATTCCATGGTCTCATCCTTGACGGCCTCGTAAAAAGTCCATCAGTCCCGCGTTTCGCGGGATTGCTCTGCACCCTTCCCCGCTTTTCAGCGGGGCAAGCTTATTGCGGCGTACTTCTTTGTATGCCTCATTCCTCAGGATTTGTGCGCCTTGTATCCGGAGCTTTTTACTGTGCCGTCTCATTTGATGACTTTTTACGAATCCATCATCCTTTAAATGCTCCAACAATTTAATATACGAAGTTCGTTTTTTCCAATCTTATCTGACAGTATACCACTCCAGTATGTTGAATAAAAGCTTAAAATTACAAGATAATCAATAAGTCCAAGGTTCTGGGAGTTTCTTTTTTAATCCGCGTTCAATTAAAAATGACTTCTAAAAGTAAATTATTTTTATGTTTGACAAAAAGTTTACTAAATGTTAAACTTTTTATTTATAAATTTTTGTGAGGGAACAGCCATGTATGCCATTATTCAGACCGGGGGAAAACAGTATCAGGTAGCCCCCGGAGACGTGATTCGGATCGAAACCTTAGAGGGCGAAAAAGGGACAACGGTATCCATACCCAATGTCCTATTTGTCGCCCGGGAGCAGGAGATTCTGGTGGGCAAACCCTATTTGGATGGGGTTTCGGTGGTCGGGGAGATCCTCCATCAGGGCCGTGACCGGAAGATATTGATTTTTAAACATAAGAGAAGAAAAGGGTATAAGAAAATGGTCGGACACCGGCAGCCTTATACCCAGTTTAAAATAACAGAAATCCAAGGGGTTTAGAGGGGTTGTTATGGCACATAAAAAAGCCGGCGGCAGTTCAAGAAACGGCCGAGATAGCGAAGGACAACGATTTGGAATCAAGCGATATGGCGGCCAGAAGGTTAAGGCCGGAAATATCCTGGTCCGGCAGGTCGGCACCCAGTTTCATCCCGGTGAAAACGTGGGATTGGGAAAGGATTTTACCATCTTTGCCAAAATAGATGGGGTGGTGACCTTCGAGCGCTGGGGAAAAGACCGAAAAAGGATCAGCGTCTATTAATTAGTGCCCATCCGGAAATCAAAGATTTCCAGATGGAGCTTCCAGCAGTCAGCGATCTGGATTTAGCCAACCCATTGCTGCTAACGGTCTTTGCTGATAGCTGAAAGCAGATAAGTGACCGCACTCATCCGAATTCATTTTCTTCGGATGAGGATTTATTAAACCGTAACCCATCACAGTTTCCTTCCAGCTATCTTTGAAATTCTTTGACGAAGCCAAAATTTTTGTTCGATCCGGAGACGGGGGCAATGGGTGCCTAAGCTTCCGACGGGAGAAATTTAAACCCCGGGGAGGTCCGGACGGCGGCGATGGGGGCAAGGGCGGGGACGTCCTGATTACCGCCACCTCTCAGTGTCAGACCTTACAGGATTATCATTTTCATCAGCATTTTAAGGCCCCCAAAGGGGCCCACGGTCAGGGTAATGATCGAGACGGCAGAAAAGGCCAGGACATTCGACTCATCGTTCCCTTGGGGACCCTGGTTCGGGAGCTGGAAACAGGGGAAGTCTTAGCGGATTTAACCAGAGAAGGTCAGACCTTAGTCGTTGCCCGGGGTGGGAGAGGGGGCAAGGGGAATAAGCACTTTGCCACGGCCACTCATCGGACCCCGAGATTCGCCCAAAGAGGAGAGCCGGGCATCGAGGCCTGGCTGTTACTGGAGTTGAAAGTATTGGCCCAGATAGGACTGGTGGGCCTGCCCAATGCCGGGAAATCTACCCTGCTTTCCAGGCTTTCAGCACGCCAAACCCAAAATTTCCGACTATCCTTTTACCACCCTTGCACCCAACCTTGGGATTCTTGAAAATAATCAAGGACAGCGCTTGACTATAGCCGATATTCCTGGGATTATTGCCGGTGCAAGCGAGGGGGCCGGGCTGGGACTCAAATTCCTCAAGCACATTGATCGGACTGAAGTTCTAGTGTTTTTGATTGACGGCTCCTTACCAGGGAAAGAACCTTTTTTTCCTATCAGACCCTGGTAAAGGAAATGGAGGCCTATAATCACGACCCTTTTGGATAAAACTCGACTGGTGGTGGTCAATAAGATGGACTTACCTCCATCGCAAGCCAATTTCAAAAGGATCCAAAGGGCTTTTAAAAAGCTCAAACAGGATGTGATTCCCATATCGGCCAAAACCGGAGAAGGTATTCCCTTTTTAATAGATCACCTTTTTTCGACTGTTGCGACCAAGAGACTCTGGAGAATTGGACCGGATTGATGGAACAACGAAAAGCCCTCATTAAAGGGATTAAAAAGATCGTAATCAAAATCGGCAGCGCAGTCCTGACCGATAACGGGGTATTGCATCGTCCGGCCATTGCCCGTTTGGCCGATGATATCGCCTTTTTGAGAAAGAAAGGGTATCAAACGGCTATCGTCAGTTCAGGGGCCATTGCTTCGGGTGTAGGCAAGATGGGTCTGAGCCGGAAACCGGTTACCATTCCTCAGAAACAAGCCGTGGCGGCGGTCGGCCAGGGAAGCTTGATGTATGCTTATGAAGAGGCCTTTAATACCCATCAGTTGTTGGTGGCCCAGATCCTTTTGACCCGTGAAGACCTAACCAATCGTCAACGGTATCTGAACGCCAGAAATACCTTGATCACCCTTTTAGAATGGGGAATCATCCCGATTATCAACGAAAACGACACGGTGGCTGTGGATGAAATTAAATTCGGCGACAATGACAACCTTTCGGCCTTGATCGCTCATCTGATCGAAAGCGATCTGTTAATCGTTCTGACCGATACGGAAGGACTTTATGATCGGGATCCTCGGGAAGACCCCAAGGCCCGCTTAATTCCCGTGGTTGAACATGTCGATGGAAAGGTCGTCGAATATACCTCGAAATATTCAGGAGCAGTGGGGTTTGGGCGGGATGCGCTCCAAGATAATGGCCGCTCGAAAGGTCACAGCCGGCGGTATTCCGGTCATTGTCGCCAATGGAAGGAAGCCGGGTGTTCTACAAGAGATCATCAAAGGGAAACCCCTGGGTACCTTTTTCCTACCCCAAAAACCGCTCTTAAGTCGGAAGAAACACTGGATCGCTTTTACCCTTAAACCCAAAGGGGAAATTGTCGTGGATGAAGGGGCTAAAAAGGCTGTGACGGAAAAGGGGAAAAGTCTGCTGCCTTCAGGAGTGGTTGAAGTGCGCGGGCGTTTTGGGATCGGAGCCTGTGTCAGCCTTGTGGATCAAACAGATCGAGTTGTTGGAAAAGGACTGGTTAATTATTCGTCTTCAGATATAATGAAAATCCGTGGACTGAAGACCTCGGAAATTGAAAGACGACTGGAATTCAAACATTCGGATGAAGTGATACACCGGGACAATATGGTCATAACCAAGGCGGAAGGGTAAATCGTTCGGCGTTGAGCGTTCGTCGACTGATCCTTTTCAACGGAAAAGAACAACGTATTATCTTTAGGAGATTGTTCATGGAACTTAAAAAACAAATTCTTCAAATAGCTAAAAACGCCAAAGAGGCCTGTCCAGCTTTGGCCGAACTTAATTCCAAACAAAAGAACCAGACCTTGGAACGGATGGCCCAAGCCCTGATAAAACAATCCAGGGTTATCCTTAAAGAAAATAAAAAAGACCTGGAAGAGGCCGCCAAAGCAGGTCATCCCAATGCCTTTCTCGATCGCCTCAAACTGACTGAAGTGATTTTAAAGGAAATAGCTCAGGGCCTTCAGGAAGTCGCCCTGTTGCCTGATCCGGTGGGAGAGGTTACCGGAATGTGGCTTCGTCCCAACGGCTTGCAGGTAGGACGCATGCGTATCCCTCTGGGGGTGATCGGTTTCATCTATGAATCCCGTCCCAATGTGACCGTGGATGCGGCCGGACTTTGCCTGAAATCCGGCAACGCCATCATCTTGAAAGGCGGTAGCGAGGCCATCCGGTCTAACTTGATCTTGACCAAAATACTTCAAGACTGCCTGATTCAGGAAGGAATACCCAAAGGGGCAATTCAGATCATACCGACTACGGACCGGGAGGCCACGGCCGAATTGTTGAAATTGGAAGAATACATCGACCTGGTTATCCCCAGGGGCGGGGAGGGACTGATCCGCATGGTGACGGCCCAGGCCCGTATGCCGGTCCTGAAGCACTATAAAGGGGTTTGTCATGTTTTTGTCGATCAAGGGGCGGATATTTCTATGGCCTATCAGATTTGCCTCAACGCCAAGGTTCAGCGTCCGGGGGTCTGTAATGCCATGGAAACCCTCCTGGTCCATAAGGACATAGCCAAGGCATTCCTGCCCGGCATGGTACAACGATTCCGCAAAGAAGGGGTTGAGATACGAGGCTGTCCCGCCACCCTTAAGATCATTGGAAAAGGAAAAGGGATTCGGGAAGCCACAGAAGAAGACTGGTACGAAGAATATCTGGACCTGATCCTGGCTGTCCGGATAGTGTCTAATCTGAAAGAGGCCATAGCCCATATCAATAAATACAGTTCCAAACATACGGAGGCCATTGTTACTCAGGATTATGACCGGGCCCGGGAGTTTTTAAAATCGGTGGATTCTTCGGTGGTTTTGGTCAATGCCTCCACCCGTTTCAATGACGGGTTTCAGTTGGGTCTTGGGGCGGAAATCGGAATCAGCACTTCCAAACTGCACGCCTTCGGTCCTATGGGTTTAAATGAATTGACGACCACGAAATTTATTGTCTTTGGTCAGGGGCAGGTGAGGAGTTAGAAGGCAAGAGGGATGAGGGACGAGGGACGAGAAACAAAAGGTTCAAGGTTCAAGGCCTGCGCCTGCAGGCCCGCAGGTGCAGGAGGTTCAAGGACCGACACAGGTCTAAAACAGACTTCTGCTTTTAGCCAAAGACTCCGAACTCCGAACTCTGAACTCCAAACTCTACAATCCGTAATCCGAAATCCGCAATCTATGCGCCTTGGTCTTTTCGGCGGGGCCTTCAATCCTATCCATTTGGGTCACCTCAGGGCTGGCCTGGAAATCCAGGAGGCCTTTTCCTTAAGCCAGGTCCTGTTTATCCCAACGGCCTTACCGCCTCACAAGGAAACCACGAATCTTATTCCTTTTGTCCATCGTTTAAAGATGATCCGTTTGGCCATCGCCGGACATCCCTCTTTTAAGGCCTCGGATGTTGAAAAAAAGAGGAAAGGAAAGTCCTATACCATCCAGACGGTGCGGTTTTTTAAAAAAACCTTCGGTCCCGAATGGGGGATTTTTTTTATTGTTGGGTTAGACGCCTTTTTGGAAATCAATACCTGGAAATCGTATCGGGATCTTTTTGGCTTGTGTCACTTTGTGGTCATGGATCGTCCGGGATATCATCGAAACCGGATCAAAGATTTTATTCGTCAGGAAATATCCCCTGATATTATTTATTTTCCCAAGGAGAATCGTTTCCTGCACCCGGGGGGATTTTCGATCTATGTGTTTCCCATAACCCTGATGGACATTTCCTCAACCCGGATTCGTTTGCTCAGACAACATAAAAAATCTATCCGGTATCTCTTACCTGAAAAGGTGGAAGACTATATTTTATCAAAAAATTTCTATGCCCTCTAAACATCATAAAAAGTTATCCGCTCGGGGGAAGGCCCTGTTGGTGACCCGGACAGCCCTTCAAAGAAAGCCCCGAAACCCTGTTTTGCTTGATGTGCGGAAAAGCTGTTCCTTTGCCGATTTCTTTTTGATCCTGGGCGGGAGTTCAACCCGTCAGACCCAGGCCCTGGCCGGTCACTTGGAAGAGACACTCAGCAAGCAGGGAATCCGGCTTCGCGGAAAAGAAGGGATGGCAACAGGGCAATGGATTTTGATGGATTATGATGAGGTGATTGTGCATATCTTTTTTGAGTCGGTTAGAGAATTCTATGATTTGGAAGGGCTTTGGATGGAAGCCCCACGCCTGCTTATCCCTTCGAATGATTCCCTTCCTGAGGTGTCCTGATGTCTTCTCCTCTTTTCCTCCTCATGATCCTGGACGGCTGGGGAATAGGTCCTGATTATCCGGGGAATGCCATAACCCGGGCCAACACCCCGATTATGAATCAATTATTTAATACCCGGCCTCATGCAAAACTGAAGTGCTGGGGTGAATCGGTCGGCCTGCCGGAAGGCCAGATGGGCAATTCCGAGGTGGGGCATCTTAACCTTGGGGCCGGTCGCATCGTCTATCAAGATATAACCCGGATTGACCTGTCCATCCGGAAAGGCGAATTTTTTATTCATCCCGGATTACTTAACATGATCCGGCAATGCCGTGATGGAGGAAAAACTCTCCACCTTCTGGGCCTGGTTTCGGATGGCGGAGTTCACAGCCACATTAATCATCTTTTGGCTCTCCTCCAGTTGGCCAAAAAAGAAAATTTGGAACGGGTGATGATCCAGGTCATCACCGATGGACGCGACACCCCTCCTCAAAAGGGTGTGGAGTTCATACGTCAATTACAGGAACAGATGCGGGAGATCGGGGTGGGTCGGATAGCCTCCATCTGTGGACGATTCTATGCCATGGATCGGGACAATCGCTGGGAACGTGTGGAAAAGGCCTTTCAAGCCTTGACCGAAGGGCAGGGGATTCCTTGCCGGGATCCTGTTCAGGCCATGAAGGAGGCCTACCAAAAGGGAGAAACGGATGAATTTATCGCTCCACGAATTCTGATGGGAGAAGATGCCCGTCCGATAGGAACCCTTCAGAATGGGGATACGGTTTTTTTCTTTAACTTCCGGGCCGACCGGGCCAGAGAGATTACCCGGGCCTTTATTGAGCAGGATTTCTCTCCCTTTTCGGTGGTCGGACGTCCTAAACTTTCAAAATTTATGACCATGACTGAATATGACTCCCATTTTTCTCCAGCGGTAGAGGTGGCCTTTCCTCCGCAAAACCTAACCCATACCCTGGGAGAAACCATCAGTCAACAAGGGATCCCTCAGCTCCGGATCGCCGAAACCGAAAAGTATGCCCATGTGACCTATTTTTTCAATGGAGGCGTAGAAACCCCTTTCCCCTTGGAGGATCGCTGTCTAATTCCCTCGACCAGGGATGTCCCTACTTACGATCTAAAACCGGCTATGAGCGCCCCGGAAGTGACCGTGGAGATCATCAAGCGGATAAGATTCAAGCGCTATGGATTTATGGTCTTGAATTATGCTAATCTGGATATGGTCGGGCACACCGGTAAATTGGAAGCGGCTGTTCAAGCCTGTGAGGTGGTTGACACCTGTTTGGGTCAGGTGATCTCAGCGGTAGCCGATCAAGGAGGGATGGTATTGTTAACCGGGGATCACGGCAACGCCGAAGAAATGATCGACCTAAAAAATGGGGGGCCTCATACGGCCCATACTTCAGCCAATCCGGTCCCTGTTTTATTGATAGATCCGGAAAGACCCCAGGTTCGGCTAAAAGACGGGATACTGGCTGATGTTGCCCCGACGATCCTGACCATTTTAAATATTCCGATCCCCGAGGAGATGACGGGAAGCTGTTTGATTGGATGAGCATGCGCAACAAATTGATTAAGATCATCAGTGGGCTAATAGGATTTTTCCTATTTTTTCAAATCAATTTCTGGTTGCCAGGAACTGGAGGAAATATTTGCGCCCTGACCACCGCAGAGGAACAAAAGTTAGGAGAAGATGCAGTCCGAGAAGTGGAGAAGGAATTCTCCGTGATCCATGATCCTTTGCTCCTGGAATATCTCAATAGACTGGGCCAAGAGATTCTCAAACAAGCCGGGCCACAACCCTACCCTTTTCGTTTTTACCTCTTAAAGGATCCCCAATTGAATGCCTTTTCCGTTCCGGGCGGACATGTCTTTGTTACCACCGGCATTATTCAAATCATGAACTCGGAAGCTGAACTGGCCGGTTTACTCGGCCACGAGATCACCCATGTCACCCACCACCACATTTCCAGACAGATGGAAAAACAAAAAAAGATCGGCCTGGCCACCATGGCTGCGGTTTTGCTCGGCATTTTGGCCGGAGATCCCAACATAGCTGATGGCCACCATGGCCGGTTCTATGGCCACGGCCCAGACCTTGTTCCTGCAATACAGTCGAGAGGACGAAAGCGAGGCAGACAATTTTGGATTCAAATATATGTCCAAGACGGGATTCAATCCCAAGGGCATGATCGATCTGTTCGACAACCTTCGCCGCTGGGGGTCATTTGGTTCAGAAGGGATCCCGGCCTATATGATGACCCATCCCCTGACCGTGGACCGCATGTCCCATATTGAAAGCCTGATACAACAATATGCCAATCAGGGTCCCTGGCGGGGGACTTCCGATGAATTCCGACGCGTCCAAACCATTATCCTGACCAACTATGGTGACTTACAAAGGGCCAGAAATCTTTTTCAGTCCTGGGCCAAGGACACCCAAACTTTATTTTGGGTCCATTACGGCCAAGGCTGGATTGATATCCGTGAAGGGAAATTTGACGATGCCGTCGATCAATTTGAGAAGGCATTATTGCTAAGACCGCAAGAGATCTACCTGGTGAGAGATTTAGGTCAAGCCTTTTTTATGAAGGGAGACCTGGAAAAGGCCATTCAAAAATTGGGTCAGGCCTCCATTCTTGATCCAAGAGATGCCAGCACCGCTTTTTTTCTAGGCCGAGCCTACCAGGAAAAAGGGGAAAATCTATTGGCCCTGGAAAATTTTCAAAGGGCCTTGAAGCTCGGTTCGGAGGGAGAGGATCTTTATTATTATCTGGGTATGGTCTATGGAAATTTGAACAATCTGGGACAGGCCCATTATTATTTTGGAAAGTCGTTCGGTTTGAAGGGAGATAGAAAGAAGGCCTTGTTTCATTTCCAAACCGCCTTGAAATATGTTGAAAAAGATCCCCAGCAGAAAGAACGAATTGAAAAAGAAGTCAAGAGCCTTAACCCGGATAAAAAAGAGGATAAGAAAGACCATCGGTTTTAAAAAAGGACGGGTTTAATGAAAATTAAATTATGGCTTCTTGTTTTTCTCTGGGTATTTTTTCAACAAAGCCCAGCTGTTGCTTCCAGCCTTTTCCGCCAGCCGGGAAGAGAACCCATGGAGATCTCGGAACGATCGATCTTCAAGACTTTAGAGGAACTGCAATCCTTTAGAAATCGAACGACCTGGGAAAAACAGAATCAAGTGGCCGACTATCTTTACCATAAACTCAAACCGTACAAAACCTTGGATGTAAACTACCCCTTTTATACCGCAGAAGGCAAAATATGGAAAAATGTTGTGGCCCGCATTTCAGGGAAAAAAGATCCTGAAACGGTTTATGTGGTCTGCGCCCATTACGATTCGCACCCGGCCGGCTGGGAATCCCACAGGTCGGCCCCCGGGGCCGACGACAACGGCACAGGGGTGGCGGTTTTATTGGAAGGGGCTCGATTCTTAGCCGGGAATCCCGGTAATAACACGGTGGAGTGGGTCTTTTTTTCCAATGAAGAACAGGGCCACAAAGGCAGCCAAGCCTATGCCCAAGAACTGGCGGCCAAGGGTCGTTCCATTAAAGGAGTCATCAACATCGATACGATCGGATACACGCAACCTTCTTTGAAGGCCTTGTGGCGGGAAACTCAAGGCACAGGCTTTTTGAGAGAAGGGCTTTACTTGGCCAAACAGATGATTAAAAAGCCGATTTATTTTGTCCAAACAGGATTTAAAAATCCTAATGAAATTTTACTGGTCGGCGGGCGTCCGGCCAATACCTCGTTTGTTGAGAACATTTATTCCCGTTTGAAGGGGGGGGACATTGGGATCAAAAAAAATATCGGCCCTCAGTGTGGTTGAGGGGATGAACTATCCTTCTGGGAGAAGGGCTATAATGCGGTGTTCATTACCTCCTTTTACAGAAATCCCTACATGCATAGTGCGGACGATACCTTGGATAAGCTGAACCCCAAGTTTTTAGTTAAGGCCGCTCGAGCAGTTGTTGGGATGATGAGCATCTTAGCCAATGAATAAAAGTTTAGTCCAAGACAAAGTGATTATTGTGACTGGCGCCAGCAAGGGAATCGGGTTGGCAACTTCTCTGATTTTGGTTGAAAAAGGCGCACAGGTGATTCTGGCGGCACGGAATAAGGAAGCCTTGGAAAAGGCTTGCGGCCTCATTAAGGCTAAGGGTGGTTCTTGTATTCCAATTCCTACCGATGTCCGACAAGAGAAGGAAGTGAAGAGCCTCATCGCTCAGGTCGTGGATCGCTATGGGCGGATAGATGTTCTGATTAATAATGCAGGAGTATTGGTTTATGGTCCAATGGTCTCGACAACGAGCGCGGATTGGGATAAAATGATTGATACCAATTTAAAAGGGGCTTTTCTTTGCTCGCGCGAAGTATTGTTGATCATGCTGAGGCAAGGTTATGGGCAAATTATTAATTTGGTCTCTGGGGCCGGGAAAGGAGGGTTCCCTAATCTAGCCGTTTATTGTGCCTCAAAATTCGGGCTGGTTGGCTTGACTGAAGCCTTGTCACAGGAGGTGGCCGCTACGAATATCAAAATTGCTTACCTCTGCCCGGGATATGTCGATACGGAGATGTTAAGCCTTTTTCCAAGAGATTTTTTAAAAAATATTTCTCCGGCAAGACCCGAGGAGGTCGCTGATCAAATACTTCAACTCATCCTAAATCCGGAATTAACCGAAGGAAGAAAGCGGTTTCTTAAATCATTAATCAGGAAGGGGGTTCAATGGATCACTTGGAGGAAATTGGGATAATTGCTTGCTGGTATAAGGAGAAAAGTTGCGGCAACTTTGCCAACAGGCTGTCTTCGGCCCTTGAACGAACAGGTCTGAAAGTCCATATCCTGTCGGCCAACTGCCGGTGTTATGGTCACGATCCGTTTAACCCCGATTTGTCCTTCTCCCTTGTTCCCCAAATGCATTTTGCCGATTTTTACCCCAAACCGGGGTCCAGGATTAAACGGCTGGCCCGACTCCTGCCTGAATATGGGGGGGATGTCTTCAAGGGGGCTCGGTACCTGAAACACCTGAAGCTGCCTATATTAAATTATCAGCAGACCCAGGGCTCTTTCGGCTTTCTACCCTTGCTTTCTTTTTTGACTTTCCCGACCGAGTCTAAGCGGGTGGTCACCATTCATGAAATCGATTCCATCCAGAAGCAATTTAAATTAAAGAATTTCAAGCTGACTACAGTCCGATTAAACCGGGTCTATAATAAAGCTGATGCCCTTATTGTTCAAACGCTTCCCATGAAAAAACAATTGGAATCCTGGGGTATTCAAGCTGAAAAGATTCATGTCATCCCCCATGGGACCCACCTACCGAATTTGACTTCATATTCACGAGATCAGATCATTTTTTGCGGCGGGCATCATTTGGCCCATGGTAAGGGCTTCGATCTATTTTTAAAGGCCCTGGTCATCTTAAAAGAAAAGGGGATTAGCCCAAAAGTCCTTATCCACGGGTTGAATCGTGAATACGGTCAGGAAGAGGGAATTGAGCCCATTGCCCAATCGGGTTTGACTGATCAGGTTAAATGGTTTGACTATGTCTTTACGAATGAGCAAGAATTGTGGGTGGAATACCAAAAGAGTTTATTCTTGGTCATCCCCTATACAACCAGTGAAGCCGGATCGACAGTAACTACGGCCATGGCTAACGCTGTGCCGGTTATTGCCTCTCGATCGGTTGGCCTGCCGGAGTATATCGGTGGAGATGGGATATTTGTAAAAGAGAATGACCCGGCCGACTTGGCAGAAAAAATGCTTAGGCTTATCCGTGACTCACAACAGAGAGAAGAAATAGGCCGGCGCTTGTATGAAAGGGCATCAAGATTATTTAGCTGGGATGTGATTGCAAAACAAAATGTAGAAGTATATCGAAGCCTCCTCAGTAAGTAGGCGGTAATTGTCCTTTACCCTCTTTCCGGAAAGGGCGAGAGGGAATCCTTGGAAGTAATACACTGTTTAAGTAGATGAAGACAGGATAATTTAAGAATGATCACCCCAAAAAGAGATTCCTCAGGAGAACCTATTTTTAAGAATCACAATGGTTTTCAAATTCAAACGGTGAGAACCCTTGAAGGGCTTAAACCCCATGCAACTGCCTGGAATGACCTGGCCTTCCAGGCCCCGCATCGATTGCCGGATCCATCCCACGCCTGGATCGCTTCTTACCTGGAGTATCAATTGAGTCCCGGAGAGGGTTGGTTTTGTCTTTTTGCTTATGACCATTCAACTCTGGTGGGTGTGCTTCCGGTAGTAATCACTCCTATTAAACGAATAGGAATGCCTTGCCATAAATTCCGGACCCCCTATAACGACCAGACTGCTTCGGTTGATTTCTTGGTTAAATCGGGCGGCGAACAAGAGATCATCCCCTTACTTCTGTCTCAACTGACCCGTATGCAACCGACCTGTTTTAGTTTTGAGATGAGACGCCTCCCTGAAAGTTCTCCCACCATAAAGCTCATGAATAACGGAGTAAGAAAAATTAAGGCGGTGTCTGTTTTTGACGGTTACGGCTCTTTTGTTAAAGTTGATCGATCTTTTGATGAATATAAGGCCCTCCTGGGAACCAAATATGTCCGAAACTTACGCCGCCTGGAACGCAAATTGTTTACCCTTCCAGGGGCAAAAATTTCCTTTTTGACAGGGGATTCCCTTACCGAACAAGAACTTTCCCGTTTCATGGCGGTGGAGGCCTGCAGCTGGAAGTACACCGAAGGCAGCGCTTTATGTCAAGGCGATTCCTTGGTGTCTTTTTATAAAGCCTTGACCGGTCGGCTGACGGACCTGGGCTGGTTGGAGTGGCACTTCCTGGAAGCTGAAGGGAAAACGATTGCTGCTCACCTGGCCTTTCAAATAAATCGGTCTTTGATCATTTTAAAGATTTGCTATGATGAAGCCTATTCCTCTTACTCTCCAGGCGCCGTGCTGTTGGAAAAGATGTTTGAAAGGGCCTTTCATTCCGGCGAGGTGGATGAAATCAATCTCCTGACTGATTATGCCTGGAACCAGAATTGGCAAGCGAAGAGAAGATCTTATTATAATTTGTACCTGTTCCCTGATAAACCTTGGTCCACCCTGGCCGGCTATGTTCCCTTAAAAATGCGCGTTGGTCTTGGTCAGGTACCGGCAGTACGCCAAACTTATAATTTTTGTTCCAATTGTTTTAAAAGAGTGATCAAGGGAAAGGATACCGTGGAAATAAAAAGCGGTGATGAAAAAGCCACCTCCGAGAAGGACTAGGCTTGACGGAATGGATACTGCATTAACCTTCCCTTTAAAAATGTTCAAAGAGGAAAATACTCGCCATGGGCCGTATGACTTTCGGACCAGGCCGGCAATCCCAGCGGGGGAAAAAACCCGGGCAACCCGGCAATAAAACCATCAAGGAGATTGTACAGGAAATCCGGACCAACATCCCCGTTAAGGAGAATTACCGGGAACGATCGCTGACCCTACACGGTTTGATCTGTGCCCGTTGCGGCCGGGAATTTACCCCTGCCCAGAGGCAACTCCTGACCGTCCACCATAAGGATGGAAACCATCTGAACAACCCGCCGGACGGAAGTAACTGGGAAAATCTTTGTGCCTATTGCCACGAGGATATCCATTCCCGGGGCCTTTTGGGGGAATACCTGCAGAAAGAAAAGAAATCATTTTGATGCACATTGCCAGATGCCTGATACTGGATACTAGATGCTGGATTTTTCCGAAATCCAGTATCAGTCTTTTTACTTTTATCCAGCATCCAGTCTCTCTCTTTAAATGATTGCTCTTAGTCACGTCGATAAATTCTACGGAAAGCAAGATGTCTTGAGAGATGTCTCGCTCTCCATCCATGCCGGAGAACGAATCGCCCTGGTAGGGGTCAATGGTGCCGGCAAGACTACCCTCTTTAAGATCCTGCTAGGGGTTATGGAGCCGGACAGTGGTCTGGTCCACAGAAAGAAAGGGCTTCGTCTCGGGTATCTCCCCCAAGATGTCATAGAGTTGACCGGGAAAACCGTACTTCAGCAAGTGATGGAAGTCGATTCCTCTGTTCAACAAATCTTGGCTGAGTTTAAGCAAATCACCCAGAGACTGGATATGACAACCGATCAGGCCCAATTGGAGGTTCTGGCCAAAAGGCAAAGCCATCTGCTGGCAGAGATGGAACGCCTCGGGGCTTATGATCTGGAATTTCGAGCCAAACAGGTCCTGGCCGGTTTGGGCTTTAAAGAGGAATCTTTCCAGACAGCGGTGGAAACTTTAAGTGGGGGCTGGATCATGCGGGTGGCCCTGGCCCGGCTCCTTTTGAGCCAACCGGATCTCTTGCTTCTGGATGAACCAACCAACCACCTGGATCTGGATTCTTTGATCTGGCTGGAGACCTTCTTACAAAACACTTCCTCGGCCCTGCTCCTAATCTCCCATGACCGGGCCTTTTTGGATCGGGTTGTTCAAAAGACTTTTGAATTGGAAAAAGGAGCCCTTACTTCCTTTCCCGGGAACTACAGCCGCTATCTTATTGAAAAACAAAAGCGGCTTCAACTCCAAAAAGCCGCCTTTGCCAACCAGCAGGAAAAAATACGCCAGCTTGAAGACTTTATTGCCCGCAACCGTTCCCGGAAAGATCGAGCCAAACAGGTCCAATCCCGGATCAAGACCCTTGAACATCTGGAACGAATCCAACCCCCCTCGGCCGAACAAAGTATTTCCTTCCATTTTCCAAAAATGGCAAGGACCGGAAAGGCTGTGTTGGAGCTGAAGGGTATTTCAAAATCCTACGGCCAAAACCATCTCTATCAAAAATTGGATTTGATGATTACCCGGGAAAATCGAATAGCCATCTTGGGGCCGAACGGAGCAGGAAAAAGCACCCTTTTAAGAATCATGGCCGGGGTCATTCAACCCGATTCCGGGCAGCGCATTCTGGGTCATAACATTACGGTCAGCTATTTCGCCCAACATCAATTGGAACAGTTGGAGGAGACCCACACCGTTTGGCAGGAGGCAGCTCAGGTGGCCGGTGATCGAACCTACGGGACCTTGCGAAACTTACTGGCGGCCTTTCTTTTTCGAGAAGGAGATATTGAAAAAAAAGTGTCCGTCCTCTCCGGTGGGGAAAAGAGCCGTCTAATCATCCTCAAGATGCTTTTATCCGGGGCCAATTTTTTGCTCTTCGATGAGCCGACCAATCACCTGGATATCCCCTCCAGGGAAGTATTGGAGGAAGCCCTGAAATCCTTTTCCGGGCCCTTATGTATTATAACCCACGACCGTCATCTGATCAATGCCCTGTCCAACAAGGTCCTCTATATCCGTGATGGAAAGGCGGAACTTTTTCCAGGCAATTACCAGGACTTTGAAGAAATTTGGAAAGCCCGCCTCTCCGATATCTATCCCTTGCCGAGAACCCGTAGGGAGAAAGAAGGAACCCCGGCCAATAAATCCGTTGTTCGAAAATCCCAGGAAGAAAAACGTCAAGAGGCGGAACAGAGAAATGCCCTTTTTCGACGCCAGGCGCCCTTAATAAAACAAATCAAAGAATTGGAGGAACAGCTTTCGAATGCCTTTGAGGAAAAGAAAAGGATGGAAACGCTTTTGGCCGATCCCGAGACTTATAAGGATCGTTCTCAATTCGAGGATTTGATGCAGGACTATACCCGGATTGAAAAAGAAGTGAATCAGCTGACGGCTTATTGGGAAGATTCGATATTGAAAATGGAAACTATAGAAGAGTAAGGTTGATCTTCTGTTACTTCTCTTCTTTGGTTAAAATTGTCATACTGGGTTCTTGCTTTATAACCCTTTTCTCCTTGACCCCGTTTTTCCCTTGGTTTATAGTCTCCTCTCAAAAAGCAAGTTCCTAGCTAAAAAATATCAAATAAAAAACATTCAATCTGTCTGCCTATTATTACAGCTTTCTGTGAACTAATAAGTTCTTATGGAAAAAGAAAGAGTCGTCATCACCGGACTGGGAACCATCAATGCCATTGCCGGGAGTGCGTCTAAATTCAGCGCAGCTCTAAGGCAAGGGGTATGCGGCATCGGACCGGTCACGGTCTTTGATACGACCGACTTCAGAACCCATACCGGCGGGGAAGTGAAAAATTTTGCCCCACGCGAGATGATCCCGCCGGAATTCTCATTAAAGCGGATGTCTCGTTCGGACCGCATGGCCATGGCGGCTGCGCTGGAGGCCTTGAGCGATGCGGGACTTTTTCCTTTTCCGGAAGTCCTGCAGGCCGATACCGGCGTTGTTATCGGCGGCGGGGCCGGCGGCATGCTGGAAGGCGAGGAGGCCTATCGCCAATATCTCCAGGGCAGCGGTAAAGGCGTCCGCTATTCGCCTTTTTCGGCCTTTTGCTGCGCCTCTTCCGCGGACCAGATCGCCTCAAACTTAGGGCTGATGGGACCCAAAACCACATTCATGACCGCCTGTTCATCCGGCGCCACGGCCATCGGGTATGCCAGGGATCTGATCCGGGAGGGGACGGCAACCGTGGTTATCGCCGGAGGCACCGAACCCCTTTGCCGGATTACTTACGGCGCTTTTAACGCGCTGCAGGCGGTGGACCCGGAATATTGCAAGCCTTTCGACAAAAACCGGCAGGGGCTTTCTCTCGGCGAAGGGGCCGGCATCATGATCCTGGAGGCCTTGAGCCAGGCGCAAAAGCGGGGAGCGCGCATCTACGGGGAGGTCCTCGGATACGGGGTGAGTTGCGACAGCTACCATATGACCGCTCCGGACCCTGAGGCTTCGGGGGCGGTGCGCTGTATAGAAGCCGCCTTGCAGGACAGCGGCCTAGCCCCTGAGCAGGTGGACTATATCAACGCCCATGGCACGGCCACCCCGGCCAACGATCCTGTAGAAACCAAGGCGATCAAGGCGGTTTTCGGCCAACGGGCCTATCACCTCCCGGTGAGTTCCACAAAATCCATGACGGGCCACACCTTGGGCGCGGCCGGCGCCATCGAAGCAGTGGCTTGCGTTCTGGCTATTTTTCAGCATTTTATTCCGCCGACGATTCACCTGACCGAACCCGACCCCGAATGTGATCTGGACTATGTTACCGAAGGCTGCCGGGAGGCGGAGGTGAATATCGTTCTTTCCAATTCTTTTGCCTTCGGCGGAAACAACACCGCCATCGTTTTGGGAAGTTATACCCCGAGAGGGATTGCCCATGAGTAACCGTGTGGTCATATCCGGGGTCGGCCTGGTCACTCCCTTAGGGGTTGGAAAGGATGATTTCTTGCAGAAACTTTTCCGGGGAGACTGCGGCATCTCCCCGATTACGCATTTTGATACGTCCCATTTTGCTTCCAAACTGGGAGCGGCTGTAACGGACTTTAGCCCCAGAGCGTTCATCTCCGTGAAAAACCTTCGCAAGATGGACCGGACATCCTCTCTGGCCTGCGCTTCAGCCAGGATGGCCCTGGAGGATGCCGGGGTCAGCATAGACGTCTCCAACCGGGATCGGACGGGGATTATCCTGGGGACCGCCGTCGGCAGCACCGACGTTGCCGCCCAGTTTGCCGGAGTGCTTCTCAGCCAAGGCCCGGGGATGGTCGGTCCCTTTCAGGTGCCGAATACGGTGATGAACGCGCCGGCCGGCCATACTTCCATCGAGCTTGGCTTCAGGGGGATCAACTCAACCATCAATCACCGTGAGGCCTCGGCCGAGACGGCCATCGTCTACGCCGCTTCTGAGATTAAACAAGGCCGGGCCGATTTTATGTTTGCCGGTGGCGTAGATATTATTTCAGAATTCTTTTTTAGAGTGCTGACCCATTTTAAGGCCCTTTCCCCGTTAGGCGGCGGGCCGGAGGGAGCACGTCCCTTTGACATCCGTCGAAACGGACCGGTAGTCGGCGAGGGGGCGGGGATGGTATGCCTTGAGACCTTCTCGCAGGCCGAGGCCCGCGGGCACAGACCCTATTGTGAAATTGTCGGATGGGGCCTGAGCTCAGCGCCGGCCCCGCCCACCGACTGGCCTTCAGATCCCCGGGGGTCGGTCCTGGCGATCACCCGGGCGCTGAATTCGGCCGGGATCGCCCCCGGCGCAATCGATTATGTCTCGGCCGCCGCCAGCGGCGGCAGCAGACTGGACGCCCTTGAGGCCGAGGCGCTGTCTATCGTATTTGGAAGCGCTACTGATCGACCCTATATCAGCGCCATTAAAGGGGCTGTGGGTGAGAGCTTCTCATCCGGGGGGATAAGGACGGCGGCCATGGCCTTATCGATAAAGGCGGGAAGCATTCCCCCCACGGTCGGTCTTAAAAATCCGATCCGTCCGCTGCGGTTTGTCATGGAAAAAAAGATAGACCTTCCAATTAATTTCGGTCTGATAAACGGGTTTTCATCCGGGGGGACCTTTGTTTCGCTGGTGCTGAAAAATATTACTTAACAATTTGCGTATTACCAATTTATTTTAAAGGTTGCTCGAAAAGGTCCAGATACAAGGCGCCGAAATTCCGAGACTGTGAGGCGTACACAGAGGTACGCCGCAATGACGAGGGATGAGGGCAACACAGTAGATGGGCCTTTTTCAGCAACCTGTTAAGGAGTAATCTCGATGAACATTGGGGAGTGGATTTACAAGCGCGCGCTGACTTATCCGCAGCGGCCTTTTCTAAAACAGGAAGACCGGGCATTCACCAACCGCCAGTTCAATGCGCGGGTGAACCAAACCGCCCATGCGCTGGCAGCGCTCGACGTCAAAAAGGGTGAACGGGTGGCAACCCTGATGGTCAACTCCAGCGAATTTCTGGAAGTCTTTTTTGCCTGCGCCAAAACCGGTGCGATGATCGTCCCCATTAATTTAAAACTGGCGCTGCCGGAAATGGGTTATATCATTAAAGATGCCGCTCCCCGGGCCCTGATCTATTCTGCTGAACTTGTAGACAAGGCCGAGGGGCTTAAAGCTGCATCCCCAGCGGTTGAGCATTATCTCCAGCATGGCGGCGACCGATTTTCCAGCGATGCTTCTCTTGCGAATTTTACAGCCTCATTTCCGGAAGAAGAACCGATTCCCGCGGAGGAATTGACCCTGAAAGATCCCTTAGTCATCATGTATACATCCGGGACGACCGGCGATCCCAAAGGGGCCGTGCTTTCGCATGAAAACTTTCTTTTTGGGGCCATCCATTCCCTGATCGGCTACGGCATCAGCTCCAACTGCAAATCCCTTGTAGTAGCTCCCCTTTTCCACATCGGGGCCCTGGCCGCCTCGGCCACGCCGGCTATTTATGCCGGAGGCTCGCTGGTTCTTAAAAGTTTCGACAACCCTTCGGAAGTTGTTGAGCTTATCTGCGCTGAAAAAATCAACTACATGTTTGCGGTACCGGTGATGTTTGAAATGATGGCCAAAACCGACGCCTGGGAAAGAGCTGATTTTTCCCACGTCTATTTCTTCATTGCCGGCGGGGCTTCCATGTCCGTTGACCTGATCCGCAAGTATCAGGAGGAAAAGGGAGTCCGGTTCACGCAGGGGTATGCCATGACCGAAACTTTGCGACTGACCTCCCTGGATCTCGAAGACACTATCCGCAAAGCCGGGTCGGTCGGCAAAGAGGTATTCCACACCCACTTGCGAATCGTGGATGAAAGCGGCCAGGATGTGCCGCCGGGCGAAGTTGGTGAGGTTGTGGTAAAGGGCCCCACCGTTTTTTTAAGATACTGGAATAAGGAGCAAGAGACGCAGGCGTCTTTCCGCGATGGATGGTTTTACACTGGCGATCTAGGGAAACAGGATCGTGAGGGGTTTCTTTATATTGTCGGCCGAAAGATCGATATGATTATCAGTTCGGGAGAGAATATCTATGCCGCCGAAGTGGAGCGCGCCATCGAATCGATTCCTCAAGTGTCGGAGGCCGCAGCGGTCGGGATGCCCGATTCCAAGCGGGGCGAAGTGGTGGCGGCCTTTGTTTTGCTGAACAAGGGCGCTACGATGACCGAAGAAGTACTGCTCGAAGTCCTCCAAGAAAAAATTGCCTACTTTAAGATTCCCAAAAAGGTCGTTTTTGTAAAAGAATTCCCCCGCAATAGTGCCGGTAAAATACTGAAAAGGGAGCTTAAGGATAAGCTCGGAAAATAAAAAATAGCTGAAAACTGAAAGCTGAAGTAAACCACAAACCTATTTATTGTTCCCACGCTATGGGTGGGAACGAAACTCAAAGCTCAAAATTAAATAGGTCAGGCATTTTGCCTGAAAATAATATTATCCCATCCGATCCCCTTTCATATCTCTCGCGATCAAGCGGACCTGGGCGGCAAGGTTTAAAAGAAAAGCCGCCTCGGGCTGTTTGCTTTTGCGGAGCGTCTGATACTCGGCGGCCTGGATACGCTGGACGACCATTTCTTCCTTCATCTGGAATTCGTTCAGATACTGTTCGATCATCTCCCGGAAGGCCTGGCAGTCGGAAACAGCGGCCTTAAAAAATCGGTCGATTCCGCTTGGCGTACCACGGAGTGATGGCCCAAGAGAAGGGTTTTCGGCGCTTTTTTTCTAACCCGATCGATGGAGTCGAGATAATCCTCGTAGCTAGATAGAAACTGGGGCGCCACCCAAACATCATCTCCCGGAAGGATCCCGAGCGCATCGCCCGGCAGCATGACCTCCAGATGGGGGAGAAAGAAGCTCAGGCTGTCGTTGGTGTGGCCGGGAGTGGCGAGGACCTCAAGCGATGCCCCTCCACCCAGATCGACCAAATCCCCGTTTTTAAGAATCCGCTCAACCGTCAAGAGGCTGTAGTCAAAATCCCCGGGAATAAAGCCCTGGTCCATATTATTTTTCTGAACAAGCGCACGGTTGAGATCAGCTATGGCTTTCCCGGCCTTGGGCTGAGAGAGCCGCCTGGCGAACGTTTCACTGCCGCCTATTTTTATCTCCGGAAAGTGCCGCTTGAGAAAAGGGGTGCTGCCTACATGGTCGAAGTGGGAATGGGTGTGGAAAAGAAAGTCCGGTCCCCTTCCTTTCCCCAGCGCTTCTTGAATATCTTGGAGGACCTGCGGCCCCGTAAATGTGGTTCCAGCATCAACCTGAATAATTAGACTGCTCCCCACTACGAGATAAGAAGGAAACTCACGTACTCCCAAGCGATAAAGTCCTTTTAAAATTTGATCCATGAATGTCCTACACCTTATTAAAATTTCCCCTGGTCCTCCCTTTTTCAAAAGGTGCAGGGTGATTTTTATACTTCGGGTTGTTCCCCTTAGGTGAAACGGCAGATTCTACTTCAAAGTGCACCACTAAGAGCCTGACAGAAGACCGCATGAGGGGTCTGGTAGTGGAGACATTTTCTGGGGCGATTATTTAGTTTTTTAACGACAAAAGCAATCTCTTTTTCCGATATCTTTTGGAAATCAGTTCCTTTTGGGAAATATTGTCTTAACAGACCATTTGTATTTTCATTGATTCCCCGCTGCCAAGCTGCATAGGGGTCTGCGAAATAGACTTTTAACCCGGTTTTATTTTCGAGCTCTTTGAAATTAGAAAATTCTTTACCATTATCAACGGTGAGGGTATGGCGTAGGGTCCGGGGAGCTTTCCGAAAGGATTTAATGCTTTGCTGAGTCATGGTGTTGGAGGTCTTGTCCGAGAGCTTGGCTGCCAATAGATAACGGCCTTTACGCTCGACATGAGTGGCCAGGCCCCCTTTTCCTTTTCCACCTTCCAGCGTGTCCCCTTCCCAGTCCCCAAACCGTTGGCGTAAATCAACCAGGGATGGACGTTGATCAATGGAAACACGCCCAGGGATAAAACGTCTTCCCGAGCCATAGCGTCTTTGTTTGCGGCGTTTTTTGTGACGGCGTCTCTGATAGCAGTAGAGATCGCCACCTTGTTGAGCATCTTGAAATATCCACCGATAAATAGTTTCCTGGCAGATACGCATGGTTTTATCGTTTGGGTGATCAAGCTTTAGGTGAGCAGCAATAACTTCCGGAGGCCATTCGATACGGATTTTAGCTTCAACATATTCAACCAGCGTACGGTGATCATGCCGGCGATAATGCCGGGCTTTATGACGCCGCTCAATGGCCCGGGGTTGTGTGAAATCGTACCAGTATATTCCTTCAGGATAGGTTGGGCCGTTACGTTTGATCTCCCGACTAATGGTGGCATGGTCTCGCCCGAGACGACGTCCAATCTCCCGTAGCGAAAAACCGGCCACCTTCAAATGGCTGATGACATATCGATCTTTTTCTGTAAGATGGGTATAGGGCATGATGGGTCCCTTTCTGGGGTGCGTGTTGGTCGTGCTTCACACACTACCAGAAAATCCCATCATGTCCTGCGGTTATCTAATGTGGCGCACTTGCAAGTAGAATCTGCCAGGCCTTCTTTCCCCCTTATTTCTCACTCTTGGTATAATCCCAACTGGCAAAGTCCCTTTTTTCTTCAAACGTCCCCCTTTGTCATCTTACCTTCCGCCCTATTTTTCTTCTTGATCTAAACTTTTCTTTGTCTTATACTTTACCCATCAAAAAGCAACTTCTTATCAAATTTTGACCTGATTTTCTCCTTGACTTCGACTTTTTTTTCAACTTATACTTCCTCCCATAAAAAGCAAGTTCTTATCATTCATTCAACCATTTCTTTTCTCTTCGCTCCTGTAGAATAGCCTCCTTTCTCCCTTCGTGGTTGAGCAGGAAGACAGGATAAAAAGATTTAAAAAATTTAAAGAATGTGTTAAAATTTACTTTTTAATTTGGAAAAACTATTTAAAGGAAAATGAAAATCATGGAGGAATTGATTCTCAAACTGAAGGAAGAGATCATAACCGCTGCTGAACCTGTTAGACCTTACACCGGAAGAAATTGAAACGGAAGCACCTCTTTTCGGAAACGGGTTGGGTCTTGATTCTATTGATGCGATGGAGCTTGCCATTCTTATGGAAAACAATTACGGTATTAAGATCGAAAACCTAAGAGAAGGGCGGAAGATATTCACCTCTATAAGAACCATGGCTGAATATATCGTAGCGAATCAAAAGAAATGAGGCGGCCCGGCAGTCCGCTTTAGACTCGTCTAAAAAGCAGTTCCAGACAGGCCTCGTGTCGGACACCACCATCGCTGGAATGGACTAGATGGTTAAAAAAGGGGTCAAGTCTACCCTTGACTCTTAGTCATTTCAAATAAAGTGATGGGCAAATGCGGCCCCCCCCTTTTTTTTATGCAGATTTTAAATGGTAATCGTTAACCTTCGGAATGGTCTCTTTAGAATAGTTGTAGGGCCGACCTCGTCAAGGGCGAGAAAGTAGTTCATCGCCCTTGACTTGTCCCGTGAGTCTGTGTGGGTTCGTAGCTAATAAAAAAGGTTTACGACTGAGGTAACCAGGGGCCCTTGACGCAGAGCCCCCGGAATGATCGTGATTAGGGTTAATAAATATGCCGAATCGGCCATGTTGTGCCCAGGTTGACCACTTTTCCCTTCTGGACCTGGTCTATACGTACTGCACTAACTCCTTCGACATTCCCCGGACCATAGCTCATTGGGGTGGCACTCAAGTTCCCGGTAGAAAGATTTTTAATTTTGTAGAACCCGTTTTGAAGCACATCTTCCGGTTTCAGCTTTTCAAGGGGCGTCTTTTGCAAGGCCAGCCTTAAGGCTTCAACCTGGACCATGGCCTCGAGCATACCGCCCACGTACATGACATGGGTGGCCCTTTTGGTTGGGTGATATTTCTTCTGCAGGTCGTCACAGAATTTTATCCCCGGAGTGGCTAGATCATCCAATGGAGGAAAACTCCCGGCACAGATAAAACCGTCACCCAGCACACCCATGGCCGGAGCGAACACGGCGGCGTGGCTGGGTAAGGCTTGACCGAAAACGATTTTGTAATCCAGATGGGGGCCCATGCCCAGTCTTACCGCTTCTTTGATGGTCGGTTGTGAGCCGGGGTTGACCATCACACCCAGGGCCAGGTCAACCTTGTTTTGTTTCAGCCACATTAATTGGGTCGTAGGCGGGGAGGTGGGGACCAGGGGCACATACTGGATACCGACAAATTCAAATCCCGCCTTCTCAAGATAGGCTTTCATCTCAGGTATTTCAATCGACTTGCCCATGGCATTATCAGCGGTCAGGTAAGCCACCCTTGGTTTCCCCGGCCCCTTCCATTGGGCCTTAAACCAATCGGCGATTGCCGCCAGGGAATCGGTATAAATGGGATAATAGGTAAAAACGGTTTGCGGTGGTTTCAGGAGGTAGGGTCCGGAGGCCATACTCGTGGCCCCCATGTGGTCCTGATTCAGCCTGTCCTTGAGGGCCAGGGCGATGGGCGATCCCGATATCCTGTAGACCAGCATCCCTTTGGCCTTGAGCTCCTCGTAGATGGAGAGGGCCTTGGCCGGTTTGAGCTCGTCATCGCGCCAGAGCAGTTCCAGGTTTATATCGGCGGGCCATTTCTCTTTGCGCCAGGGGGCCAAACGTTTGGTCTCGTTTACATACTTAACATAGTCCTCAAAGGCAGCCAGGATTGCCGCCGAATCCTCAGCGTAGGGTCCGGTCAGCGACATGGTGCCGCCGATATACACGGTTTTTCCGGCAGCGTTGGCCTTCGGGGAAAACAGCAATCCACCTACCATAAACAACATTACGAATGCGACCCACATTGAACCAAATTTAATTTTAGCCATTGTCTCCTCCTCTCAACATGGTTTGATGGTTTAAACAACAAGTTTAGTATTTTGTCGGATCAATCACCCCCTTCACTCTGTTTCTTCATGTGAGAAAGGCCACAATCTGAAATAGGCCTTGATAAGTCTCCCACCGGTGTGCGAGTCCCCTGGGTTCAAAAATAAGAAAGAGAATAATGACTAATCCCCGGGTGATGAGGGCCAATGAAGCGGCTGCCTGGGCAGCAACGGCTGCCGATAAGATGGGGCCGACAATGGTGACCAGCTCATCCAGCAGCTTGAGAGATACGGCGCCGAGAATAGCCCCCGGGATGCTGCCCATTCCGCCGACAATCAGCATGCCCATATACCAGACGGAATCCATGAAGGGAAACTGGTCGACACTGGCGAATCCATAGTAGTGAACCAGCAAGGCCCCGGCCACTCCGGCATAAACACAGCCGATAAAGAATGCCTGCAGCTTATAACTCCACAGATTGATCCCCATGACCTCAGCCGCCAGGTCGTTATCTCTGATGGCGACGAAGGCCCTGCCTGCCCTGGTCCTGACCATGTTTACAGCCAAGAACGTGGCCAGGCAGGCCATTATCATAACCAGGTAGAAGTAGCTGGCTTTGGACGTCAACACGATACTGCCTATCCGGGGTTTGGGCACAGCCATGCCGTCAGCTCCGCCGGTGATACTTCGGAGCTGGAGGATCAGCCAGATAATAATAAAATGGGCGGCGATGGTGGCCATAATGAGGTAGAACCCTTGATCTTTAAGGACGGCAGACCGAAGATCAAACCTGCCATTCCCGCGGCCAGGGCGGCACAGGGCAAGGCCGCCCAGAATGACCAGCCGAGCTTGGCGGTTAAGATCGCCGAGACATAGGCGCCGACTGCCATAAAACCCACATGGCCCATGGAGATTTGGCCGCAGTATCCGGTCAGAATATTGAGCCCGTGAACACTGATAATGGCAATACCGATCATGGTCATGATGGTCAGTATCCTGTCACTGAAATAACAATGGGCAGGTGAAAAGAAAGATGAGGAAAGACCAGGAGCATTCCCCATTGCAGCCTTGGTGCGGAAGACAGCCATATCCTGCGCGTAGGTTTCTTGAAAGGTTCCGGAGCGTAAACCCATTGATTAAATCCTTTCTATCCTGACCAGACCAAATAGACCATAGGGCCTAAAGATGAGCACAATGATCATGACCATAAACGGAAATATTTGGGCCAGCCCGCCGCCGGGCAGTAATGGGTCCAGGTACCCGGCAGCCACATTTTCCAGCATACCCAGTATGATCCCGGCTACAATGGCCCCGCCAATTGAGTTCACCCCTCCCAGCAGCACCACGGCGAATGCTTTCAAACCGATCTCGGCGAGGGGTATCATAACGCCGGACACGCCGCCCAAAAGAATGCCGCCGATCACACCGACGACACAGGCAATGACCCAGGAGACGGCATAGACCGTGGTTGCCTTGATACCCACACTCTGCACCACCTGCAAATCCTCGGCAGTGGCCCTCATGGCCAGTCCGATTTTGGTATAGCGGAAGAGAAGCATGAGCAACGTTACGCAAACAACAGAGACGATGAGTCCGATTAGCGACTCCGGGGGTATGGATATCTGACCCAGTTTCAGGGTCAGCGTCGGCAGTACTCCATGGTAGGTCTTATATTCGCCGCCCCAGATCAGGGTTGCCAGCCCTTCCAATACAGTGGCCAAGGCAATAGTCATCATGATGACAGCCAGTTCTGATTGACCCATCAAAGGGCGCAGGGTAAGGCGTTCTATTAACAAACCCATGATGATGGCCACTACTATTGCCAGAATCAGGGTGGCCCATATCGGCAGGCCGAAGGGCACCAGGAAGGTATAGCCCAGGTAACCACCAATCATTACAAAGTGTCCCTGGGCAATGTTAAAGGCATTGGAGCATTTTAGAATAATAACAAAGCCTATGGCGACAAGGGCATAGACCATGCCCAGGGCAAAACCGGTTACCACCAATTGAAGGAAGAAGGTCATACGAAGGCTCCTTCAACAGACTTGATGCTAAGAGTCGTCTTTATGGTTCCCGTCCGCCCATCCTGATACCTGACCCGGGCTTCTATCGACACCTCGGTCTTATCCCCATAGATCGCATCGATAAGCTCGCGATAACGCTCTTCCAAAAAGGTCCTCCTCAGCTTTCTGTTCCTGGTTACCTCGCCCTCATCCGGATCGAATTCCTTGTGCAGGTTGACATATTTCTTCACCCTGCAACCCGGGGGCAAGCGTGCTGTTTATTCTGTCGATATCCTGCTTCACCAACTCGTAAACCTCCGGCCTTCTGGGAAAGCTCGGCGAAGGTAGTATAAGCCACCCTCTTTTGTCCGGCCCACCTTCTGACATGTATCATAGTTAATGATTAATATTGCCGAGGCGTAGGCCTGGTCCGGTCCGGCCAGAACCCAGGCTTCCTTGATATAAGGACTGAATTTCAGCCGGCTCTCAATCCATTGGGGGGCCAGTTTTTCGCCACTTTCCAGCTCAATTAAGTCCTCTGACCCTGTCCAAAAATACAATGTGTCCATCCTCCCGGATGAAACCGCTGTCTCCACTATAAAACCACCCGTCTTTTAGCACTTCGGCAGTCTTCTCCGGGTCCTTATAATATCCGACAAAAATGCCGGGCTGACGATAAATCAGTTCCCCATTATCGGTTATTTTTACCTCCGTCCCCTTGGGGACAGGCCCAACAGTCTCAGTACAGATGTCCTCATCCCTGGCGCCGGTGAGAGCTCCGCCCTCTGTTGTCCCGTATAGGCTTTTGAGGGGAAGATTCAGGGCATGGTAGAACCTGAAGGCCTCCGGACTGAGCACGGCCCCGGTGCTATAACAGATTCTGGCATTGGACAGACCAAGACTGTTTCTAAGAGGTCTGAATAGGACGAGATCAGCCAAGCCGTGGAGTATTTTCTGGAAGAGGTCCGGTTTTTTCTTTTGAAACCTCAGATCGGCCATCTTGTAGCCGATCGGCATCAACAGACGGAAGGCCAGCTTTTGGATAGCATCAGCCCCAAGAATCCGTGCCTGGACCATGGCCGCCAGACTCTCCCATAGCCGGGCATCGTAGAATACGATGCTTGGTCCTGTTTCCCTGGTATCCCGCTGTTGGGTCTCCGGCGCTTCAGCAAAGTTCAGGATGCAAGCCGATAGCAGGTGACAACCGATTCCAACCCATTGCTCAGTCATCCAGGCCGGGGGCAGGTAAGGGACCACATTGTCGTTTTCATACCAGGGATCAAGATGTAAATAATGATCGGCGCCCGCCCTCATCGTCCTATAGGTGTGGACAGCTCCCTTGGGTGCGGTTCCGCTGGTCCCTGAAGTGTAAACCATGGCGCAGATATCATCGGCCTTGCCGGTTTCCACTATGCGCTCAAAGAGCCCGAGGTGTTCCGCCTCATATTGTCCCCTTTTTCCAGGACCTGTTTATAGCCCATCAAAATAGGGTCATCATAGTGGGCCAGTCCCTTATAGCTCCAGTAAATAACCTTTTTGAGCAAGGGAAGCTCGGCTTTGATTTGGAGAAACTTATCCACCTGCTCCTGATCTTCAACGATGGCAAATCTGGCTTCGGAATTTTCGGCAATGATTTTTATCTCCCGAGGAAGTAAATCCGGACACACCCCCACAGAAACCCCATGACTGGCCTGGGCAGCCAGTTCGGCATAATACCACTCGGGGGCATTATCCCCGACAATAAGCACCTTATCCCCGGGTTCAAAGCCGAGGGACAGCAACCCAAGGGCCAGGTATTTGACCTTGAGATAGTAGTCCTTCCAGGAGTAAGGCTGCCAGATGCCGTAGTGCTTATGGCGCATGGCTCTTCGATTATCGCCATACTTTTCAAAGTTATACTTGAGTATCTTGGGCCAGGTATCGCCCTTTTCTTTATGAGATCTCTGCCTTCGTCCCTGTCTGTCATGGCCTTTGTCTTCATTTTCTAACTCAACCACCTCTTCTTGCGCCGGTAGTGCTTGATTTCACGATAGCTCTTTCGGGAGCCGACAGCCGATAATCCCAGATAAAATTCCCGAACATCCTCATTATCTCTTAACTTCTCAGCCGGACCTCCTAGAACCACCCTGCCATTCTCCATCACATAACCATAATCAGCGATACCCAGGGCAGCTCTGACGTTTTGCTCCACAAGGAGTATGGCCATTTTTTGCTCGGACACTGATTCTCTGGATGATTTCATAGATGTCCTGCACCAGCAAAGGGGCCAGACCGAGTGAAGGTTCATCCAGAAGCATCAGCTTCGGACGGGCCATGAGCGCCCGCCCGATCACCAGCATCTGCTGTTCACCACCGGACAGATAGCCGCTGATCCGGTAGCGGAGGTCTTTGATCCTGGGGAAGTAGTCAAAGACCATTTCCAGGTCCCTCTTGACCCCGGCCCGGTCTTTACGGCAGTAAGCGCCGACCAGTAAATTTTCCTCAACACTCAGGTGCTCAAGAACCCTTCGCCCTTCCATGGCCTGGCTGATGCCCAAAGCGGCAATGGCCTCGGGACCATACTGGTCAATCCTCTTTCCATCAAAATCAATGCTGCCATCGGTTACCTTTCCCTCTTCCGTCTTCAGCATTCCGGATATGGCCTTGAGTGTGGTCGTCTTGCCGGCGCCATTGGCCCCGAGCAGGGCAACGATCTTTCCATCACCCACCTCCAGGGATACGCCTCGCAGCACCTGAATGACATTCATATAGACCACTTCGATATTGTTGACTTGCAGCATGAAATCTTACCAACGTTATTTGAAATATCTTATAAATCCAGAACTAATTACAATGATATAAACTGGAGTATTGGAGTGGTGGAGTATTGGATTTTTGAGACCACCATTCCAATATTCCATTCGAAAAAGTTAGAGATAAATTCTCAAAATATTCTTGGTTTGGATCTATTTCCCTTTCCCCAGATAAGCGCTGATCACCTCGGGATTGGTGCTGATTTCGGCCGGGGTGCCCTCGGCAATCTTTCGCCCGAAATCAAGGACGATAATCCGGTCGGCAATGTCCATAACCACTCCCATATCATGTTCGACCAGGATGATGCAGCCGATCCCATCCCTCAGAACCGGGGTATCCGGATAGGTGTCTCCCTGGCCTTCGAAGACATCAATGATGAACCGGGCAATATCCTCCTTTTCCTCCAGGTTCATCCCGGCCATAGGCTCGTCAAGCAGCAGAACTTTCGGCTCCAGGGCCAAAGCCCTGGCCAGCTCGACCCTTTTTCGCATTCCGTAGGGCAGCAGACCGACCACCTTCTTTCTAATGGGCGCTATTTCCAGGAAATCGATAATCTCCTCGACGGTCCGGCGATGCTTGATTTCCTCTTTGACGGCCCAGCCGAAGTATAGCGAACCCGTGAGGAAGTTTTGCTTCATGAGCACATGCCGGGCGGCCATGATATTATCCTGGGTGGTCAGTCCTGTGTACAGCTCGATGTTCTGAAAGGTCCTAGCAATGCCCAAGCTCGCCAGCTTGTCCGGGCGCATCCGGGTAATCCTTTTCCCGTTATAAACGATCTCACCTTTTTGAGGTTTGTAGAAGCCGTTGATGCAGTTGAGAAGGGCGGTCTTTCCGGCGCCGTTAGGTCCGATAATGGCCAGTATTTCTTTGTCCCGGATGTCCAGGCTAATGTCGACCAGTGCGCTGACACCGCCAAAGCTGAGTGATAGGTGTTCGATCCGCAGTTTTACTTGATCAGTTTCCATCCGACATAGACTCCTAATCAGGTCCGGATTCGTCTCTATTATTTTTTACCAATAAAAATGAGGTGGAAAGACTAACACGCTTAATCTTTAACTATGGAATGAAAAATATTATATTTTGACGGTTTTGTTAAAAGTTGAATTTCCCCTCCATGTCTGCCTGCCATGTCTGCCCCGTCGCCCGGCAAGCAGGCGAATCAACACCAGCAGGCAATCCTTTCCCCAAAAGGGGGATGGGGTTTTCCGGGACAAAAGTCAATAATTAATAAAAGATAAATGATGGGGTTTTTGCACCACGTTAGGCTCGTTTCAGCTCTTTCCCTCCAAATAACTTTTTTTCAGTTCTCGTTTCAGGATTTTGCCGGCTGGACTCTTGGGCATTTCCTCCAGCGTCACCACCTCTTTAGGCACCTTGAAAGAGGATAAAGAAGACTTTAGGAAAGATTTCAAATCTTGAGGGCTGATCACCCGTCCTGGTTTCGGAATAATGAAAGCGGTCACCCTTTCACCCCACTCCCGGTCAGGAAGACCGACAACCGCACACTCCTGCACTTCGCTTCGGGTGTAAATAATCTCTTCGACTTCCCTGGGATAAACATTTTCCCCGCCGGTGATGATCATATCTTTGAGGCGATCGACAATGAAAAGATATCCCTGATCATCGAGATAACCGATATCTCCGGATCTAAACCAGTCATTCTCCCAAAAAGCCGCTTGGGTATCTTTGGGATTATTGAGGTAGCCGGCCATGATGTTCCGCCCTCGAATACAAATTTCACCTTCTTGATTTTTTCCCAGTTTGTTACCCGATAGATCTCGAATCTCCACCTCGATACCGGGTGCCACTTCCCCGACCGACCCGACCACATGACGACAAAAATGGTTATAGGTGACCATCGAGGCGGATTCGGTCAAACCGTAGGCTTCATAAATAGTCAGTCCGGTACGTTCTTTCCATTGCCGGACGATCTCCCCGGCCAGACTGGCGGCGGCCGAAAAACAATATCGTATCTTACCCAATTTTTCTTTGAGATTTTCCTCAGTGAGCAGGCGGATATAGGTTGTAGGAACTGCATAAAACTTGGTGATCTTTCCCCTGGAGATTAACTTAAGGACCTTATCCAAATCAAAACCCGGTAAAATTTCCAGACATCCGGCGCTCAAAACAGTGGCATTCATGATGTGCATTTGACCAAAGACATGATTGAAGGGGAGATAACAAAGGGCCCGGTCGAATTCACTGGATCGTTCCGAGAAGGCCACATTATGGCTGGAGACGTTGATATTTTCATGCGTCAGCAGGACCCCTTTGGGATCCCCGGTGGTCCCTCCGGTATATAAAACAGCGGCGGGATCGCTTCGGTCGCGATCGATGGCTTGAAAAGTTTCCCGACCCCGATCCAATAATTGAGTCAGATTCACATCACCATGAGGGCAGATGATTTTTTCCAGAAGCTCCCGAGGCCTTCATTTTCTCCACTTCCGGGATTCGGCTGTCGGTTGTAAAAATCATCTTGGGTTTGGAGTGATGAACCAGAAGGTTAAGTTCCTTTTCCTGGAGAAGATAGGAATAAGTCACGGCCACTGCGCCGGTTTTGAGAACTCCGAAATAGAAAATAATCCAATCGGCGCTATTGGGCGCACAAAGGCCTATAAAATCCCCCGGTTTTACCCCGAATTGAATCAAGGAGGTGGCCACCTGATTGGCCAAGGTGTTTAAGGTTTGATAAGTGAGTTCCTGTTCCCCATCGCTGAGGGCGGGGTGCTCGGGAAAGAAGAGGGCCGACCGTTCTAAATTCCTGGCAACGTTCATAGATTACCTTATAAACTAAAAGAGGCAAGCCAGATCTCTTTCAGGAAATTCGGGTGGTTAATGATAGGGGAACAGCTATGGTCTTTTTTTGGTCTAATTGTTAAAATATTAAAAAAATAATGTCAATGAATTTTTTAAATTCTAATTGAAAAAAAAGACTTATTCGTTCAATAATGAAAACATCTCAAAATTCACATCTGTCCGACAAATTCTCGTTTCTTTTTTTCTCTACCCAGGAAAGATAAAACAAAGAGACACCCCACCCTTTTATTAAAAGTCTCCTAATATTCTTGACATAAAAATAGGTGGGTTCGCCTTAGATGGGGCCAGACAGCCAAATTGGGTCAATATTTTTTGGGGACCCTTAATAGCTACACCGGTCGGAAAATATTTTGTAATGAGAGGGCGTTATCAAGCAGGGGATCGTCTTTCCCGAGAGGGACAACTTTGTTTTTTTGTGTGTGACCGAAAATTGGCTCAGCACACTTAAACGAGAGATCTCTTTTGATGTTATCAGTCGATTTGAAGCGGAGGTATATTGAAAAGACTTTGACTCCTGTTGACCGGGAATCAACAGGCATCCGTGGTGCCGAGACCCAGAATCGAACTGGGGACACGCGGATTTTCAGTCCGCTGCTCTACCGACTGAGCTATCTCGGCACACATGGAGAATTAAACGTTTCCAAATAATTTGTCAAGAAAAAAAACCTGAATTAGTGAATTCAATATTACTTCTTTTTTTCAGGAGTAATAATGGCTTCCAACCCTTCCAACGATAATTCCAATCCGCCCTCTTCCTGGGAGGGGATTTTTGATTTCTGAGGAGCAGCTTTCAGATCCGAAGAGGATGATATATCCAGAGGAAGCCCTTGATCCAGGTCGATCCTGGGTTCGTTGGAAGTAAGCGGCCCTTGGGGTTTGCCGGTCGAAGCTTCCCTTTCTTGCCCTTTTTCTTTTTGGGTCATGATCGGCACTCGTTCCATGATTTTCTGCAAGGAAATCGGGTTTGGTTGTCTCCCCGGAAGGTTCAGCCTTCGCCTTTCCCCGGTCAAATCGGCGTTGCATTTGGCACATCGATCCAGGTAATCAAAACTGACATAGCCACAATTAGGACAGCGCATGATTTCCTCCTTGAATAACAATAAAATTCTTATAGCTTAAATCTGAGAATTTATCCCCAATTTTCGAACTGCTTGGGGGCAAAAGTGTTTATAGAGTGATACTGGATAAAACCAAAAACCGATACTGGATGCTTGATAAATATCCGATATCCAGTATCCAGAATCCAGTCTCGGTCGATCGGACTTCAACAGCCCTTCAACTCCGGCGGATCAGATTGGAGATAATAACTTCAAATCCCCTGAATCAGGTTTTCCCTGTTCCCATATCTCCCCAAAGGAATTGAAACAGGCAGATCAGGGCCAGGGCAGCGGTTTCTGATCGTAAAGTTCTGGGGCCCAAAGAAATGGGGACAAACCCTTTTAGCTGGGCCTCTTGTACTTCATCTTGATGAAACCCCCCTTCGGGTCCTATCAAGGCCAAAACAGAGCCCGAGGGGGATGGTTGCCGTTCAAGGTCTTTCAAAGTCCGGGAAGATTCTTCTTCATAGGGAATGATCTTGATGGCTTCTTGCTCTTCTTCGAGAATATCTGTGAAGGAGACAGCGGGAAAAAGTTTGGGCAGGACATTCCTCTCACATTGTTTGGCCGCCTCCACGATAATCCGTTGCCAACGCTTCATACGGGATTCCATTTCTGCTTTCTCAAAATTTCGACGGCTGTGGACGGAATAAAAGGGACGGAAGGTCGCCACCCCTAATTCCGTACCCTTTTGCAGCATCCACTCAAAGGGTTGGGACCGAATCAAAGGCAAACCGAGGATGATCTGGATGGGGGATTCCCTCCTGATGGTCTGTCGGTCCAAAATTTCAAAATGAACCTTGTCCCCGGATATGGAGCTGATCCGGGCCTGATATTGCTGATTGGAATTGTCAAAGAGCATGACCTGGTCTCCGACCTTCATCCGCAGTACCTGCAAAAGATGTCTGGCTTCATCTCCTTGTAAATACGGATCCGGGGCAAGGAGCTGTTCAGGTGGGATAAAAAATCGTCGCATAGAAGTTGGTTTTTTTCTGATCCTGTTCCCTATATTCTGGATTCCCCAAAAATGATACAGGCCCATTCCTCTTCCAGGACCAAGGTCCTCAATGGTATTTTCCCTTGGCAAAGGCCCTGATCAAGTCCCGGGATTGAAAGCCCAGGACCCCTGAGGTCACCAGGACCCCATTAGGAGACAGCAGATTTTTAAAAACCGGGGTCAGAGGGACCAGATCATTAAGGGTCAGATTGGCCAGTATCAATGAAAAGGGGCCGGACACTGTTTCCGGTGTAGCCAATTCCACCTGGATTCGTGTTTCCATTTTATTCAGATGCACATGCTCACGGGCGGCTTCTACGGCCAGGGGATCGTTGTCAATCGCCAATACCGATCCGGCCTGAAAACAGGCGGCGGCCAGGGCCAGGATGCCGCTTCCCGTACCTACATCCAGGACCCTTGAAAAAAGAAAGTCCTTCTGTCTAGGGTCTTCGGCCAATGATTCCATGGCCTTCAAACAAAGGCGGGTAGTGGCATGGCCGCCTGTGCCGAAGGCCTGGCCGGGATCAAGCCTCAAAACGATCTCTCCCAATTCAGGTTCATACCTTTCCCAGGTTGGACAGACGATGATGTTGGAACATACCCGCAGAGGTTTAAAAAATTGCTTCCAGTTTTCCTGCCAGTTCTCTTCAAAGATCTGGCTGAATGCCCAGGTCGGGGGAGGAAAATCCGGGAAATGAGCATATAAAAAGAAAATTCTTTTTTTCAGTTTTAACAGATTGTCCCGGAACGACTCATCCCTGGGGAAATAAGTCTTGAGCCTGGACATTTCTTGGCCTTCGTCCTGATGGTCTTCCGTAAAAGAGCCCTGACCGGTTTCTTCAAAGATGATCGAACTGCAGGCCTCGCACAACTGCGGGGAAACCGTCAGACAGACCTCGATCCAGGAAAGAGGATTTTGCATACCAACCGAACCATTTGACAGAATATGAGAACCCATGTATTCTAACTGAACAGGAACTTAAAATCAAACCAATTCCCAAATGATTCGGAAAGCCCCGAACTTGGGGAATTTTAAAGGGAGAAAAAATGAATCCGGACCGTTTAAAAGAACTCTTAAACCAGGTCAAGAATGGAAAGGTGTCTGTTGATCAGGCCGTGAAAAAAATGAAATACCTTCCTTTTGAAGATATTGACTTTGCCCGAATCGACCACCATCGTTCTTTGCGCCAGGGATTTCCGGAAGTCATTTTCGGCGAAGGGAAGACAGCCAAACAGATCATAGAAATCATGGGTCGGATGAAAAAAAACAAGGAAAACATCCTGGTCACCCGGCTGGATGCTCAAAAGGCCGCTCTAGTTTGCAAGCGATTTCCCGAGGCTGTCTATCATCCCCTTTCCAGGGTCTTAACCTGTCTTTCCAAACCGGTTAAAACATTGCCAGGCCGTGGGCTGGTCCTGGTTATTTCAGCCGGGACATCCGATATGCCGGTGGCCGAAGAAGCTATGCTTACAGCCCAAATCATGGGCAATCCTACGGAGTACCTATATGACGTAGGGATTTCCGGATTGCACCGCCTGATGGCCAATCAGGAAAAGATCTTGTCGGCTTCGGTCTTGATTGTGGTGGCCGGGATGGAAGGGGCCCTGCCCAGCGTAGTGGGGGGCTTAGTGGAACGTCCGGTCATTGCCGTTCCCACCAGCATAGGTTACGGGGCCAGCTTCAACGGCCTGGCCGCCCTGCTCGGGATGCTCAATTCCTGCGCCTCGGGCGTGGCCGTGGTCAATATAGACAACGGCTTTGGGGCCGGGTACCTGGCCAACCTGATCAACCGCCCCTAAAGGTCGCAAAAGGCCAAACCTTGAACCCCATAATTTGATTTGTAGTGGATGCCAAGGGACAAAGAAGTAATAATGCAGATATGACCATTACGGTTGTGAATTGCGAGTTTAAAAATTTTGATAATGCCAACGACCCTTTTAACTTAGTGGAATGACAGTGAACATATATTTTTTTAATCTTTCTGGAACATATGAGTTTAAAAAAGTCACTTGACATCCGGCAGAGCCGAGGGGTGAACCCCAGGTCGTTGGACCGACTGAACATGTGATAAGCTCTGAGTTAGCCCAAAGGAAGGAGACGGCTTTGGCTAAAAAAGGAGTGATGACAGCTCAAGTTCAAAACCCGTAGGTAGTCTAACTATTTCATCCATATTTCCATTGGTAATTGATAAATTATTAGCGCTTTGATTCTGTGTAGTAGTAGGTGAAGTCCCCAACACAACGTTGCAATTGACCCTCCTAAAACTACCCTTAAAACTGACCATGGGATACCTGCCGGGAAAGTGCGGATTTGATCGTTTTTAAGAGCCGTTTTTTGGCTCAAAACTATCAAGATAGGTAGGTATCATTTTTTTGGTTGAAAATTAGAAAATCACCGAGGGGGTAGTTCGTCCAAATTTTGAAAGTCTGCCTCTTCTGTTCCTCTTATCTCCTTCTATTTTGAAGTTTAGACACGCATAGTCCCGTAATAAAGGACGTTGATTCTAACTTGTATCAATAAAAGCATAAAAAGGATAAAGTAGAGAACTGACACCCAAGAGGAGGTGCTTTTGAATTTTTTGGTCCATGTATTTTCTTAAAACTATAGCGGTCAGGCGGATCCAGCCTTCCCTCATCCTCTGCTTACCGGTACCTGGGAGGAAAAGCTGGTCAAGAGCCTTTCAACCGGCCTTCCAGCCAGCGGATCACTTCCAGGTAATCGGCGGCCCCATTGGACCAGGGGGCATACTGAAAAATGGACATCCCGGAGGCCGGGACTTCCGCCAGGGAAACGCATTCCCGTACCCCGGGAGCTACCTTCCCTGGAAAAAGCGTTTCCAATTTCTCCATGATTACCCTGTGGATTATTCTACGAGGATGGGACCGGCAGGGGATGACCGCCCCGATTTCCAGGAGAGGGTTATCCCGTTGGACGGCGGAGATGGTTTTATGGATCTGGTTTATCCCATTCAGGCCCAGATAGTGGACTTCTACGGGAATAAGGACATACCGGGAAGTCCGCAGGGCCCCCAGGGTCAGGATTTCCTCTCCGGGTGGGCAGTCGATGATTACCCGGTCCCAATCCCAGGGCGTGCGCTCTAGGCATCTCCGCAGTAGTTCCAGCCCGAGGGCCCCGCTGAAACGCTGGCGGGCCTCCACCAGTCCCTGCCCGGAAGGCACCAGATACAAACCGGGAAGTCCGGTTTCCGCTACCGGCAGCGCGGTTGAGGCGGTCAGGGCCTTCATCAGGTCCTGGCCGTCGGTTGCAATACCCAGGGACAGACTGGCGCTGCCCTGTGGATCATGATCGATCAATAGGACCCGGCGACCGTTTTCCACCCACCCCGCGGCCAGACTGACTGCGGTCGTCGTCTTGCCCACACCGCCCTTGTGATTCATTACGGAGAAAATGATGGGTTTCATGTTGGTCTCCAGCTAACAGCTAACAAACCTTTTGAATTTTGATCAGGTGTTCTTTGAATTTGTTTTATACTAACGCCTCCCGGGGCTTTCGTCAAAAGGAAAATAAGGATGGATGCCTCTGATCAGGATTTAAAGGGAAAAATCTGTAAGAAATTGGGAGCCGGATTTCCTTTTCCTATTATCGACTTTTATCTGTACAGTCCAGACCTGTATAGTCCCATTTTCTTTAAAGTCCCCCCTTGTCCCCTTGCCTTCCGCCCTATTTTTATCCTTGACCGTGTCTTCTTCTTTCCTTATACTCTTCCCATCAAAAAGCAACTTCTTATAAATTAATTGAGATTATTAATAAAATAATGAGTAATTATTGTAACAGAATTTTGCTTTGCGTTGTATCTATTTTAGTATAAAAAAATACGTTTAGACGGAAAAGGTCACTATTATTGAAAGAAACCGACCATGAAAACAAATGAAGTTCCACAGGATGACGTTCCTCAATATTATGAAGACCAAAAACGTGCCTGTTACGCTGTCAATGATGAGGGGAAATATGTCATTGTGCCCAGTATCGGCTGGAAGGCAGAAGAAGAAATTAACGGCCTCGCTGTAGATGAATTGGCGGCCAATTTGGAGGAAACCAGAAAAGCCGTACTCGCGGGCATGAAAAGCCCGCTGGTTTACCATATGGAACGGCGTCAGATGAACCCGAAGATTCTGGCTAAGACAGCGGGCATAGCCAAATTCAGAGTCAAGAGGCATTTCCGCCCGCATATTTTTAGAAAACTTAAATTATCGGTTTTAGTCCAATACGCAAAAGTGTTGGCCATTACTCTGGAAGAGTTGAAAACCGTGCCTGATCAAGTATAAGGAAGGTACTCATTTATTCATGACGACAGAAATCATAATCAACGGCAAACCTTTTATCCATCGTTTTTCTGCCCATTGCGAATCCGGCGTTACATCCGCTCTGTTTCGTCATGAGGGCGTGGATATTTCCGAACCCATGGCTTTCGGCATTGGGAGCGGCATTTTTTTCGGCCATCTGCCGTTTATTAAATGGGTCGGGATGCCACTCAGCACTTACAGGACGCAGGCGGGAGCCATCTTCCGCAAAGCTACCACAAGACTGGGGGGAAAATTCGTCTTTAAGCGTTTTCGCAATCCCCAAAAAGGCATGGATGAACTGCGTCGCGTACTTCGAACCGGACAGGTTGTCGCAGTGAAGACCAACATCTACTGGCTTTCCTATTTTCCAAAACGTTTTCGTTTTAATTTTAACGGACACAACTTGATTGTTCTGCATGAGATTGAAAACGGTTTCCGCTTGAGCGACCCGATATTGGATCACCCGGTAGATTGTCTGGCGGAAGATCTGGAAAGGGCGCGTTTCGCGCGCGGGCCGCTGGAGCCGCGTGGTTTAATGTATTATCTGAAAACCGTCCGGCCTAATCCTGATCTGCGCACAGCCTGTATCAAGGGTATGAAGGATACCTGCAACATGATGCTGAGAATTCCTTTGCCCCTTTTTGGCATACGGGGCATACGTTATTTGGCTAAAAAGATTAAAGATAGTCCGGACAAGTTTGGTTTTAATGAAGCCTGCCGGCAACTGGCTCATCTCATTCGTATGCAGGAAGAAATAGGAACAGGCGGCGCCGGATTTCGCTTTATGTATGCGGCCTTTCTTCAGGAAGCCTCTGATCTTTTTAGCGGCTCTGATGATCTTGCCCGATTATCGCAGGAAATGACTTCTATTGGAGATTTATGGCGTCATTTTGCCGTCATCGCTGTGCGCATCATCAAACAGCGAGGCCAGTCCGGAGACAATTTTGATAAGGCCAGCGAGTTAATGCTTACCTGCGCGGAACGTGAGGGAGAACTTTTTAAAAAGCTTCGAGATGTCGTTGAAAAGCTGAAAGCATGAAGGTGCTGGAAATTTCCGGGGCCACTCTTTTTCCAATACGTTGATAGATAGATCAGTTGCCCGAGATCCCTCATAGGCCTTTCGTATTCGATATTCCCAAAATTCTGTGGAGATATTTTCTCTATGATCGAAGACCCCTTTGAGAAATTTATTCTTTAGTCCGCTCCAAGGTCCAATGAATCGGATTGTCTATTTCAACCCGTAATCGCTAATTCAAATACATGCTAATGTCAACCATTAGGAGGTGTACTCGCTGAGTTCGGTCAGGAGAGACCATGTTTGGGGAAATTTGGGGGTTTCTTTCGTAATTTTTAATTTTTGGGGAAAGCTTTTTCATTTTCTACCGAGATATCCTCTATCCCTGTCTTTCTCCTTGACCCGGTTTTTTTCTTATCCTATACTCTATCCAGTGAAAAACCACTCCTTTAAGAAAATAAGATCTCTTTTATATGGGCTTATTAGCCCAAGAGGGACTTCCTGATAACTAAAAATCTATCATAATCTCTATCAAAAATAACCTTGTAAACCAACCGGGCACTGTCTGAGAGGAGGAATGCATGGGCAAGATGGAATCCATTATGAAATCAGAGATTCAACGTTTGACCAAGAGGGAGATCCATAAGACGTCAGCTCCCCTGGCTCGAGATATTCGGCTTTTGAAAAACAAGGTCTCCCAACTTCGTAAGATTGTTTTACTGCTCGAGCGATCTACAGCTCATCAGCAAAAAGTATCGGGGATAAGAGAGAGAATATTGGAAGCATCACCTGAAGAAGTAAAAGCCTCTCGGCTTTCTCCTGGGTTGATTCGAAGCCTCCGTAGGCACTTGGGCATTTCCCAGAAGGAGTTAGCTGTGCTGGCCGGCGTTTCGGTTGGGGCTGCGCACCTGTGGGAGATAGGGAAGTTTAAGCCGAAGGACGAGAAGAAAAGGGTGCTGGTAGCCTTGAGGAAGCTTGGTCGTCGGGAGATCAGAAGGCTTCTTGAAGAGAAAGCTACCAGGCGGGTGAAAAAGTAGGGTTATGACATCAAGCTTCAGGCAAAAGATACTTATTTTAGCAAATAAGTTTCGACGCGAGTCGGCCATTACCCCTTCCAATGATGTCCAAGGCTCTGCCGTGATAGTATTGGCTCATATAGTATAACCCGTGCGATAACTGAAGTGAACCATACCCTAGTTGCTGGTGTATTGAACTCGTCAGAAGCGACTACTGGCGTGGTATTCCTGTGTTTTGTTGGTACCTTAGATTGACTGGTGGCATAACCTCCCATATCCCCGACCAGAGCGAACAAATGGTTTGCTATTGCGGTTTCCATAGTAACGTCTCTTGAGGGTTTGGTCAAAAATAAAATGAGAATGCCTCTGATCAGGATTTAATCTAGGATTCATCTTCCTATTTTCTCCTTGACCCCGCCTTTTTCTAAGTTTAAAGTTTTTCCATCAAAACAGAAATTCTTCTCAAAGGAGTGTGGTATGAAAATTATTGAACCGCAACGAGAGATCAGCGTTCTTGATGAAGCTGATGTCGTTGTTGTCGGCGGCGGGCCGTCGGGCATAGGGGCAGCTTTAGCCGCGGCGCGAACCGGCGCCCAGACAATTCTTATAGACCGGTTTGGCAGTTTGGGCGGACTCCAAACGCAGGGACAAAACTCAATGTTCGCTTTTGTCGATCCTGAACTGCATTCCGGGATCATTCAGGAGTTCCTGGGGCGTCTCAAAGATGCCGGGGCTATGCTGACCGCAGAGCAGTTGCCTCCGGAAACACGAGCCCCGATGAAGGACGTTTTTATGGCAACGTTGGGCGCCGATAAATTGCCGAAGCGAATGGTTGAAACCGAAGTCGGCTGGTGGGGGCGCTGGGGCTATTGTTTTGACCCGGAGTACTACAAGTATATGCTTGACGGTCTCATGGCCGAAGCAGGCGTCAAATTGTTATATCATTCCTTTGCCGTGGCCGCTATCAGGGAAGAAAACTTGCTTAAAGGCGTTATCGTTGAAGGCAAGGAAGGCCGGAGGGCGGTTTTGGGAAAAGTAGTTGTTGACACGACGGGTACAGGGGACATGATATGGAAATCCAGGGCGCCCTGCAGCGGCGATGAAGGTTATCCTGCCGGAAAAAACAAAGGCCGCCAGAGTGGTTATTTGAGCACATTCTATATCGGAGGCGTTGACCAGACCAAATTCGACGCCTTTCGAGTAGCCAACAAGGACGACTGGTCCGGCATGTACGGCGCAGCAAAGGTCCTCGCCAAGGCAAAAGCAGCGGGAGAATATATTATTGTCGATAAAATTATCGTTTCCCAGAACTGGGATATGCATCAAAGCGGTAAGATTTGGATCATGACCTTGCTTTACGCGGCGCGCGAAGCCTGCTGGAGTACCAAAGATCTGACGGCCGGGGAGATAGACATGAGGAAGCAGGCTGTTGCTATCCACAAGGCTCTTAAGGAAAACGTCGGCGGATTTGAGAACTCCTACATCGACCGATTTCCACAGTTCGCCCTATGGGGCAACCAGCACAGACTCATCGGCGAACACGTTCTGACCTACGGGGATATGCGCCAAGGCAAAATATTTGAGGACGCTGTAGCCATCAGCAATATGCCGCCTGACGTCTATGAAGTGTCGGGCCGGTTTGCTTATGACATCCTGCCCTACGACGTTCCTTACCGTTCTTTGGTTTCTAAAGAAGTGGAAAACCTTATGGCCGCCGGCGCTATCATTTCGGCCGGTGCTTTTGGCGCTGCCGGCATCAGATACTGTACACCTTCTATCTGTACCGGTCAGGCAGCCGGCACGGCCGCGGCCCTGGCCGTCAAGAATCATGTGACGCCGAAAAAACTTGATGCAAAATTGGTTCAGGAAGCCCTTCGTAAGCAGGGCGTCCGCGTTAGTGTGAAAGAGGTTCCCCCAGAGGCCCTTGAACCGTATCAATTTATTCAACAGGCCAAGATCGTGGCCAGAAGAACCAAAGAAGTTCTTATTTCCGAAGAAGATTTAGGAAAGTATTAAGAGTTTCAATCTTAGATGTGTAATCGTATACCCAATTATACCTATTACCTCAGCCAAGGAGAATGCCTATGAAGACCATCATGGAGCCGCAAAAAAATATTCCCGTTTTTGTTGAAGCGGATGTTATTGTCGTCGGCGGCGGACCGGCCGGGATCGGCGCAGCCCTAGCCTCTGCCCGGAACGGCGCGCAGACCATACTCATTGAAAAGTTCGGTGCCTTGGGAGGCATGCAGACGCACAGTATGAGCAGTACCTTCTCACTTCTTGACCCGGCCATACAGGGCGGCATTATTACCGATGTGGTTAATCGGCTCAGGGCCGACGGGGGCATTTTAAGAGATGCCGCTGCACGAACCCGGGATCGGGCCTTTACTTCCACCACTTTCGATTGCGAATGCTACAAAGTGGTTCTGGACGATATGATGTCCGAGGCGAAGGTGAAGCTGCTGTATCATACCTCCGGCGTCGGGGCGATCAAGGAAAACAATGCCCTCAAAGGCATCTTTATCGAGTGCATCCAGGGCAGATTCGCTATCCTGGGCAAAGTCATCGTCGATTCCACAGGAAACGCCGACATCGCCTGGAAATCCGGCACGCCCTGCCTGGATGAGGGACACGGCCGGGGACCAAAGAAAGGCCGGCATATGGGTTTCGGCTGCCGTTTTTATATCAGCGGTGTGGATGCCGAAAGATTTAACAGATTTAAAAAAGAAAACCCGGAAGAATGGGGCGGCTTGTATGGTGGTAAGAGCATGGTTCAAAAGGCCAAGGCTGACGGACGATACCACGGCTACCGCGAAACTTTGATCGTCCATACCCCTAAACCCGGAATCGCCATGATTGAAGGCTTCAACTATCCCCTGGCGGTGGGGCATCATGGTTGGATGATCGAGGATGTAACGGCCGGGGAAATGGATCTCAGAAAACAGGTCTGGTCCGCCTTTCATCTGCTCAAGGACAATATCCCTGGGTTCGAACATTCTTCGGTGGAAAAGACGGCCACCATCCCCATCTTCAGGGATACCCACCGGATATTGGGGGAATATGTCCTGTCGGAGCAAGACATTTATGAAGGCAGGGCTTTCGACGACTCCATTGCCGTCAGCAATATGGGCCCGGACATCTATGGTCCTGATGGTGAACACGTCTATGAAGTAGTGCGGCCCCACGATATTCCTTATCGCTGTCTGGTCTCCAACGAAACGGACAACCTTTTGGCCGCCGGCGCCACCATCTCGGCCGATTTCTACGCCTTTGCCGCAGACCGGTATTGCGCCCCCAGCATGTGCACTGGCCAGGCAGCCGGCACCGCCGCCGCCCTGGCCGCCCGTCATAATGTGACCCCGAGGAAACTGGATGTGAAAGCTGCTGCAAGACACCCTCCGCAAGCAGGGAGCGCGCGTCACCGTCAAAGACGTGCCCGGGGATGTTATTGAGGTATACGAGGACCGGCTATAAGAAAAACAGGCAAATTGCCGACGTGTAATCCGCAAATGGAAGGAATTTTATGGAAGCCGGATCAGCAAAAAAGATTCTGTTTCCTTCGGGGTCCCTTTATCTGGAAGGGCTCCTGACCCAAGGTGAATTGTCCAAAGCCGTTGTCGTCTCTCATCCCCATCCTCTGTATGGTGGTGACATGTACAACCATGTTGTTGGCCTCATCGCCCGGACGTTTGAAGAGTCGGGTTGGACGAGCTTACGTTTTAACTTCCGCGGGGTAGGCCGAAGCCAAGGGGATTTTGATCAAGGGGCAGGGGAGGCAGACGATGTTTCGGCGGCCATGGCCTATCTGAAAGGCTTGGGCCTACAACACATTGTCCTGGCCGGTTATTCTTTCGGGGCCTGGGTCAGTGTCCGGGCGGGCTTGACCCATCCGGATGTTCAGGGATCGATCCTGGTTTCGCCTCCGGCCGGTATGATGGATTTTTCTTTTTTGGCTCAGGATACTAAAACCCGTCTGATCGTTGTCGGCGATCAGGACCCTTATGCCCCTATTCTTAATATCCAGAATGTAATTCGATTGATGCCATCCTCCCCACCCTTAAAAATTATTGAAGGAGCGGATCATTTCTTTTCTTTCGGCTTGGAAGAATTGGCGGCGGCCATTGTGGCGATCCAACCCTCTTTATGAATCTTAACAGATTTCGGAAAATCTCGTTTTTCACGGGTTGCTCAAAAAGGTCCAGATACGAGGCACCCGAAACCCGGAACCCGTCTCGAAGGGGTGGGACTGAGCGTTGTCTTTTACGCGAAGAAATCCAGAGGAATGAGGCGTACATAATAGTACGCCGCAATAACGAGGGATGAGGGCAACAAAGTAGATGGGCCGTTTTCAACAACCTGTAAATAAACCCGGTGTCTGGGTTTTCAGCACCTACCTGGCCGAAGGCCTGCCCTATGCGATCATTCGGATACTTTCGTCGGTCTTCTTTACCGATATCGGATTGAAGGAACGTTACATCGGTTATTTGAATTTTCTCGGCATACCCTGGAATCTGAAATTCCTCTGGGCCCCCTTTTTGGACATCATTGGAAAGAAACGGACCTGGATGATCGCGGTGCAGGCCGGCATCAGTCTGCTGATCATCGGGGTTTCATACTGCTGTTTTATCGCCACGCATCAAACCGATGCCGGCTTGATCCTGGCCATCATTGCGGGGACCTTTATTGTTCTGGCCTTCCTCTCGGCGACCAACGACATCGCCATTGACGGATACTATATGGAAGGCCTGACCGACCCCAAGGAACAGGCCGCCTATACCGGATACCGCGTTTTTGCTTACAGATTGGCGGTTATCCTGGTCCGCAGTGGATTTGTGGCTTTGGCGGCCTTTGCTGCTGCCAGACTCGGCGGGGCTGATAAATACCGGCCCTGGGGTTATGCCTTCGGGGCGGCTGCCGTTACTATGCTCCTGGTCACGCTTTTTCATACCTGGCAGCTTCCCCGATTCGAGAAAGATCGTCCTCAGGCGGTGCGATCGTTTTCCGGGATTACACGAGATTTCGGCCGCGCCTTCAGCACCTACTTTGAACAGGAGAAAGTGGCCCTGGTTATTATCTTCATCATTACCTATAAAATCGGGGATGAGATCCTATTTTCCATGGGCACGCCGTTTCTTATGCGAGAGTTGGGCGTGACCAAGGCCCAGCTTTCCTGGCTTGGCGGGATTTTGGGTGCGCTGGGGGCTATTGCCGGAACGTCCATTGGTGGGATATGGATCAAGAAGAAAGGGTTGAAAAAAGCCATCTGGCCTTTGACCATCCTCATGAACTTCAATATCTGGGCTTATGTCTGGCTGGCCTGGTCCCTTCCTTCAGCGGCCACGCATTTCGGTTTGGCCGTCATTGCCGCAGTGCATTGTTACGAACAAATGGCGGCCGGGCTGGGTAACGCCGTGTTGATCGTCTATATTCTGCGCACCTGTAAACCGGAATTCAAGGCCTCACACTATGCCGTAGGCTCGGCGGTCATGTCTATTTTTTCCACCTTTTTCGGAGGATTCGGCGGGGTTATTGTGGAGCATATGGGGTATCTGAACATGTTTCTCATTGCATTTGGCGCCTCAATCCCGGCCATGCTGCTAATGTTCTGGGTGCCCATACGAGAAGAAGTAGAAAGCTGAGGTGTCTTTCGTGAATCCGGTGATAAAAGCCGAAAACCTGACCAAGCGTTTCCCGGATATGGTGGCCGTGGATCGGATCTCCTTTGAGATCCAGGCCGGGGAGTGCTTTGGGTTTCTAGGTCCCAACGGCGCTGGCAAGACCAGTACGATCCGCATGATCTATGGCTTTTCTCCCATAACCGACGGGCGTCTGCTGGTTTTTGGAAAAGACATTCGAACACACTTCCGGGAAATCAAAGCCAGGACCGGGGTCTGCCAGCAGGAAAACAACCTCGACCCGGATCTTACTGTCTGGGAAAACCTGATGGTTTATTCCCGCTATTTTAATCTGCCCAGGAATATCGCCCGCCAGCGGGCCGAAGAATGGCTGACCTTTATGGGCTTGACCAATAAGAAGCAGGCCCTGATTCCTGAGCTGTCCGGCGGGCTCATGCGCCGTCTGGTCATTGCCCGGGCTTTGATCCATAATCCTGATCTGTTGATCCTGGATGAACCCACTACCGGACTGGACCCCCAGTCCAGACACCAGGTTTGGGAACAGGTGAGGCAGCTCAAGGCCAAGGGGCTTTGTATCCTGCTGACCACCCATTATATGGACGAGGCCGAACAGATCTGTGACCGCCTGGTGATTATGGATCAGGGGCATATCCTGGTGGAGGGGAAACCTCTTTCCCTCATCCTGCAGCATATCGGCGGGAATGTGATCGAGGTGGAAAATCCAGGCCAACCGCTGATGGATTTTCTCAAGGCTCAACAGATCCCTTTTGAACAAATCCCGCACCTCTTGCTGATCCCGACCCGGGAAGGAGAAAAATTGTTCCGTCAAATCTCCGATGAATATTGCACCAGCGGTTGTACTCTGCGGATGGCCACTCTGGAAGATGTGTTCTTAAAATTTACCGGCCGGGGGCTTCGCGAATGAACCTCATCGCTTCGAACCCCGGGCTCGATATTCCGACCAAAATCACTTGGCGTTTTATCCGTGTCTGGCAGCGCAATTGGGATGTTTATATCAAGACCTGGAAGATCAATTTCCTGCCTCCGATTTTAGAACCGATTTTTTATCTTTTGGCCTTTGGGGCGGGATTAGGTTACCTGGTGGGGCAACTGAACTTCGCCGGACGGCTGATCAGTTATGCGGCCTTTATTGCCCCGGGGATTCTGGCCATCAATATCATGCAGAACGCCTTTTTTGAAACCACCTACGCCTCCTATGTGCGGATGTACTATCAAAAAACTTTTGACGCCATTATGGCCACGCCATTGACGGCGGAAGAGGTTATCCTGGGCGAAATCTTCTGGGGCACCAGTCGTTCTTTGATGGCTACGGTCTTGATGATGATCATCCTTTCATTTTTCGGACTTCTGGCTTATCCCTGGTCTCTGGGGATACTTCTGGTCTCCCTGATTGGAGGGCTGGCCTTTGCGGCTGCGGGCATGTGCTTTACGGCCTTGATGCCCACCATCGAAGCCTTCAATTTCCCGGTCTTTCTTTTCATCACCCCCATGTTTCTTTTTTCCGGCACCTTTTTCCCTTTGGATCAGCTTCCTTTCTGGGCCAAGATCCTGGCCTGGATCTTTCCCCTGACCCATATCGTGGAACTGACCCGCGCCCTGGCCTTGAATGTCCTTTCTCCGCAACTACTCTGGAGCCTTTTGTATCTCCTGGTCTTCTGCCTGATAACCCTTCCCTTAGCCATACGCCTGATGGTCCGCCGCTTGATTCAATAGGTTTTGAATCTCGATTTTGCCCTCGTCCCTGATAAAATTCCTTGACATACTCCTTTTGAGAAGTATTTTGGGTTATAGGGTCAGGTCTATATTGTTAGACAAATATTTGAAACAGGAGAGAGGACAACTGTGATTGTCAGACAAGCAGAGATTATCCCATTTGATTTTTATGGCTTGGAGATACGCGATTACACGGCCAGGTTTGAGGGGAGTTCATCCGTGGCTGAAATCGTTGTCCCCGGCGGGGCGAGTCACCCGGAAGCCTGGTCGAAACGATCCGACAAGTATTATTACCTGATATCGGGAAATATTTCGTTTCAGATTGACGGTGATCCTATAATCCTCAATGCCGGGGATTTGTGCGTTATTAAACGGGGGCAGCATTTCTCATACTCCAACAATAGTCCGAAACCGGTGAAGATGATCCTGGTTCATACACCATCATTTAATCTTGAGTCCGAGGTCATTGTGGAATACAGAGCTTAATCAAATTTAGTTTTGACTACGATCCCACACGGATAAATACGAATGTTATTTCTCCCTTGAAAATATTTGATGGAATGTGGAAAGTCACCGAACACTTATTGGGGTCATTCCGGCGAAGAGACTGTGTCGTAATAGCGGACAGCGCCATCAAAGCCGTCATCCAGTATTTTCGAGAGTTAAGGATTCCCTGGACACCGGCTGGAGCCTACACCGCACTTGATGCGGGGCCGGTGTGACGACTTTTAACAGGTATTCAAATCTAAAGAAGGGCGAGACCATGAGAGATTCTGAAAAGACCATTGGAAATCTGATCGACAAGGTGACCGTTTCCATTATCAGCTCAGTCGATAAAGCGGGTTTTCCCAATTCGAAGGCCATGCTTCCTCCACGGAAGAGAGAAGGTATCAAGCATTTGTTCTTTACCACGAACACCTCGTCGATGAGAGTCAAGCAATACAATGCCAATCCCAAGGCTTGCGTCTATTTCTTCGACCAGAGGTTCTTTAGGGGTGTCATGCTCAGGGGAACCATGGAGGTTTTGCAGGACAAGGCATCGAAGGAAATGATATGGATAGACGGCGACGAAAGGTATTATCCCAAAGGCGTCACCGATCCCGATTACTGCGTGCTTAAGTTCACTGCTCAGAACGGCCGATATTACAGTAACTTCAAGTCTGAAAATTTTGAAGTCGAGAAAAAACACCTTGACAAATCATCGGTGAAAGTCAGGATTTGACTTTACAGGCCTTGTCAAGTTTGATGTTGACTTCTTGCTGAATTCTTCATTTCCAATAAGTTCTAAAATTGTGTATATTACCAGTCATAATAGATGATCGTCAAACCATTAAACAGGAGGAGTGGATGAAAAGACAATTAATCGCTATCGTACTCTTATTGCCTTTATGGGTGGGATGCGGGCACCTCCCAAAAACAGACATCAAACTCACAAAATTTGAAGCCGGCCAATCCCAAAATATTAAACCCGACTCAAATTTCAAGATTGAAAACATAGAAATATTTGAAGGGGCCTATCCCGAAGGAATTGTTAAGGATGAAGATTTAATCAAAGTATTAAAAGAAGAAGGGGTGTATCGAGAAGGACTTGTTAAGGATAAAGATTTATTCAGAATTGCCAACGCCTCGGTATTAAAAGAATTTGAAAATAAAATCGTAACCCTAGGCAAAGTTGACATTAATCTTGTACAGGGCGAAGAAACATCTCCGTTAATCTGGATCAATAATTACCTATACGTTAACAATCGAGATATAAGCCGGTTGAATAAATACTGCAAGGCAATGAATTTTCAAAGCTATGCCCCAGTCTTTCCTTTTCTTATTACAATTCCCAACTTCTTAGGGCCTTGGAATTACCCCTGTTGGTTTTTAAAGGATCACAGTTCAAGAAAACAAAAGGACATTGATTATAGAACCGAAACCCTTAAGTATGAACTCCGTAATGCTGTGCTAAAAATGGGAGGTAATGCGGTTATCGATTTCCAAGTTGGTAGAAAATCTTTGGATAATGGTTCATTTTTTTCAGGAATAGGGACCATTGATAGCCCTGCATGGAACGCTACTGGGCTGGTTGTAATAATCACTAAATAATTCGGAACACAACATAAAGGCGATGATTTGAAAAGAATTAACTTTTGGATGGAAAGAATATAAAATCCCAACAATCACAAAAGAGGAACTCATCAGATGAAATATCGAAAAATTTTACGGCAGTGTGTGGCTATTTTCATCTCAGTCTTGCTAATGGTCCCGGCAGTATTTGCTCAAGGCCCCATCAAATTCGGAGCCATTCTCCCTTTGGCCGATATTACCGGAGAGCAAGGGGCCAAAGCCATGAAGTTGGCCGTAACAGAAATCAACAAATCCGGCGGTCTCCTGGGACGTCAGGTCGAACTGGTCGTGATCGATGATGAAATGAGGCCGATAAAAGGAGCGGCCGCGGTGGAGAAACTGGTCACTGTGGACAAAGTTGATGTACTCATCGGGGGCATGTCCAGTGGTGTACATCTGGGCGAAATCCCGATTATGAAAAAATACGCAAAGGTAACCGTTTGGATAGGCGCTGCATCCTCTCGTTGTGAGCAGGCTGTGGGTAAGGCTGCCGATTGGTACTTTCACCTTCATCCCTGGGATTACCAACAGGAAGGGAGTTATCTGGAAGGCTGGACAGCGATCAACAAAAACCATCCTGAGATTAAAATAGACAAATGGTTTCAGGCCTATGAAGAAGAAGCCTACGGCAGCGCTTCATTCAACGCGGGTAAAGCTCAGTTTAAGGACTGGAAGACAATTGAAGGAAAATTACGGACACTTGAGGGAGAACCTTTCAAGAGTGCGGCGCGAGGCGGCGGAGACTATAGCGCCATCCTCCGGCACGCTCAAGAAGCCAAACCGGATATTTTCCTATGGACCGGGTATGGCGCCGATGCGCTACCCATTATAGAGCAGAGCAAGGAGATTCAATTTGCTCCTCCAATCTTTATAGGGACTACTCCAGGATGGCCGGCTGTTTTTGGAAAATCCCCGTTGGCAGAGGGAGTCGTTCTATACGGTATGTGGGCGCCTTCCATCAAAGAGGTAAGCCCGGTGAGTAAACATTTCTGGGAGGCTTACATCAAAGAATACAATCAGGAACCGGCTACTTATTTTGCTCCCTTGGCCTACACGAATATTTATTTCGTAGCCGAGGGTATTAAAAAAGCCGGAACTCTGGATAAAGCGGCCTTAATCGAGGCGCTTGAAAAAACGAAGTATATTTCCCCTATCGGAGAAACTCTGACCATAGAGCCGAGCCATATAATTAAACATCAAGGGTTCACTAAACAGAAGATCCTCCAGTGGCAGAAAGGGCAGCAACAGGTCATCTGGCCCTTTGAGTTTTCAACTTCCCAGCTTATTTATCCTTTCCCCAGTTGGGAGAAGCGATAATTTATTTTGGTCCGATAAAGCATCCCCGCCCTTTCCTTCCCCCGGTGGAGAGGGTTAGGAGGGGAGGATATCATCGAACCAATGCCGGAACCCCTTAGGTCTACTATGAACCTATTGATTAAGCTGAAACAGAGCAACTATCAGATGGTCCTCATCACTATCTTCCTGGCTAATATTCTGACCGCCTCATTTTCTGGTAAGTAGCTTGTTTAGTTCAAATCATAATCTGACCTTTGCACTTCATAATAGCACCCATTTGTAAGTCGCAAGAAGATTTATCTTGACACTGTCCGTCACCACAACATTGGTCAGAACACATAATCATGCATAAATGGGGACGTTATTGAAAATCGACCTTTTTCTTGTACCTTCTATACCTTGACTTACCTTAACAAGTACAAACGTTCCTCACTATATCTTTCTATATAAAGAGAAAAATAAGGAAAATATTCATCCATCGGAAATGTCATAACTGAAGATTTGCCCTCACGACCCTACCAGGCTTGTGTCTATTTCTTCATCAGAGGTTCTTTAGGGGTGTTACTCAGGGGAACCATGATGGTCTTGCAGGACAAGGCATCGAAGGAAATGATATGGATAGACGGCGACGAAAGGTATTATCCCAAAGGCGCCACTGATCCCTTGAATCCTTTTTGAATTAGTGCTCCACTTTTTCCAACTCCTCAGTCCGATCACGGCCAAGGTCAACCTGACTAAATGAGCCTTCCTTTTCAGGCAGGATCATGAAGAATTGATGGCAACGGTCAATCTCAATGATTCCTTTTTGCAGTCGAAAATCCAGAACATGCCCTCCTGATTTAAAATCATCGGAGATAAAATGGAGGTGATTGCCCGGCACGTTAACACCTTTCACAAATACCGGCGATCTGAATCCAACCACCGTTCCGGAAATAGTTTCGAAGGAAAAAATAAGTTGGTTTTTAGTCACCTCGGCCAGAGGAGGATAGGGTTTCTTCTGGGCCGGAACACTTCGGGTCTTCATGGTCTGGAAGATCCCTTTCACTTTAATGGCATAAAACAGATTCTTGTTGGGTATCGTATCTTCGATCATTTTTTCTAGGCCTTTAAGATCCATTTCTTTGTCGATCGGAAAGCTATAATCTGCTTTAAATTGGACCACCGAAGCAAAGGGGGTCGATAAATCCAGGGGTGGACGATAGACCTTTCCATCGGCCTTGACTTGATAAACACGGCCGTCCAATAGGACCATCTCTCCATCCAGGTTCTCAAAAGTCCCGATGCCAAAATTCCCATAGGTCAGCAGTTTCTCCAAGGACATCTGTCCTTCATAGGAGCCAGCCAGTAAGGCGTCAATAGTCGAAACCTGGTTGACGGTGTTTAAAGGGGCTTGAACACAGGCCGAGATCGAAAAGAAAATAAAAAGGCTTAGCCCGAGATAAAACCGTTTCTGTTTTTTTGTAGGACTCACTTTTTTTCTCTCCACTGTCTTAATTTTTTATGAAAGGACTCCATGTAGACAAAAAAGACCGGTGTGATATAGAGGGTCAAAAGCTGGGAAAACACCAGCCCCCCCGACCATGGCCAGACCAAGAGACCGCAGCGGGATTCGGCCCCGGCCCCGAATTCGAATGGCGCCTTCCTGAAACCAAAAACTTCCTGAAATCCCCAAACCCTATGGCCCTGTTAAATTTATTTTATATTTTTAATCAATTATGAAGAGTTTTGTCAAAAAATATTTTCAATATATTGGCTTTTTATATAGTTGAAGCGGATAAGATGCAGTGATATATTGGCTTTTCAGGAAAATCGCTCTATCCTGTAACAAGCGCCCAAAAACCAAAAAGTTCCAACGGCTTTAAGGATAATCCGAGCCGTTTCGGACGTAAGGATAAGAAAATAGGATGGGATCAGAACAACGGGGCATTAAAATTACCGACCGGCTTTTTATTCTCGAAGGGGAACTTTATTTTACCGCCTCCCGAAGCAGTGGAGCCGGGGGACAGAACGTCAACAAGGTCAGTACCCGCATCACCCTCTGGTTCGATGTCCTCAAGTCGCCTTCCCTTTCAGCAGAAGAAAAACAGCAGCTCCTTAAAAAGCTCCCCACCCGTATTAATAAAGCGGGGATCCTTTGGGTCAACGCCCAACAAACCCGCAGTCAGGTCGGCAATCGGGAACTGGCCTTACAGCGTTTTGTTGAACTGATAGAGCAGGCCTTAACCAAACCCCGGTTCAGAAAAAAGACCCGGCTTTCCCGCAGAGTCCAGGAGGAAAGGATTGCTGAAAAAAAGAGACGAAGCCGGGTGAAGGCGAGTCGCTCCCCGAAGATCCTCTGGGATTCGTGAGGTCTTTGTTCCAAGGACGAACTTTTTCCGACTCCGGTTTCAACGAAAACAGTCCCCTATTTAACGGTTATGATGACGATTTCCGGGGTGCTGCCTATGCGCATGGGCGGACCCCAGGTGCCGGCCCCGCTGCTGGTGTAAAGGCAATAATCTCCTGTTTGATGAAACCCGTAATCCAATCCCTTATAGATGAAATGTGTGAAGATTTTCATGGGCCACATCTGTCCGTTATGGGTATGACCTGAAAGCTGCAAAGAGACATTGAATCGTTGGGCCGTTTCAACCTGGGCAGGCTCATGATAGAGGAGGATGCTGGGTTTAGTTTGGTCGATTTTCTCCAAAATGGGTGTAATATCTTTTCTCCATCCTCTCGGGGGGTAATCGATACCGATCAACTGAATCCCGCCAAGGTCAACGATCTCGTCGCGCAATAATTTAATTTTTGTTTTTCCAATAGCCGATACGGCCTTATCGATACCCAAGTAGGTTTCATGATTGCCGGTGATATAATAAATCGGAACTTTTAATTGAGTTAAAGGTTCAATGGACTGATAGAGATCGTCTCCTGTGCCGTCGAAAAGATCACCGGTAATAAAAACGAAGTCAGCCTTCTGTTCAATTATTTTTGAAAGGATTTTTCGAGTTAATCCTTCTCCGTTTATAATGCCCAGATGGAGGTCCGATAGCTGGGCGATTTTTTTGCCTCGCCATTCCCTGGGGCAATTTTTAATGGGGATGGATAGGAGTTTTGTTTTTAACTGAGTGGCGTGATAAAGACCATAGGAGGTATATAGAGCCGTTAGAACCAACAGAAAGACGCCGAAGGCTCGTTGGTTTATACTCAAGGAAAGCCATTGAAGGATAGTCATCACCAAAAGTCCGGCAGCGAAAATGAGCAATAGATTAATCAGAACACCAAACCAGATGGCCGAAAAATAATAGAACCACCGGATAAAGCTATGACTGCTGAATTGGGCCCAGATAAAGGCCGTAATGAAACATAAAGCCAGAAACAAGAGAAGGAAGGCCAATTCAAATTGAGTAGCCCTCCTGGGATTGAAAAATTTTATGAAGAGAGAAAAAAGGAGGCTATGGAGCCCAAAATAAATCAGCAGGGCAATGGAAAGGAAGATGATCAGTTGTTGTCGCATAAATTCGAAAGGATTCCTTTGCCCTGCTTCAATGAATAAATTTAATCAACTTTAGAAAAGGCCTTGGCCTTGGAGCCGCAAACCGGGCAGGTTTCCGGAGGTCCATTTTCACAAGTATACCCGCACACCGAACAGACATAATAATCGACCGGTTTCTTGTTTTCCAGGTTGTCAAGGACCTTTTGGTAGAGATTGGCATGGACTTCTTCAACGGCATTGGCATAGGAAAAACTTCTTTCAGCCGCTTTATGGCCTTCTTGCTTGGCGGTCTCAATCATACCCGGGTACATCTTTTTAAATTCATGGGTCTCCCCCGAGATGGCCTCCTTCAAGTTTTCCGCTGTCTTCCTGATCCCTCCCAAGGCGCGCAAATGGGCATGGGCATGAACCGTTTCTGCTTCGGCCGCAGCCCGGAACAGTTCGGCCGCCTGGGGGTAACCCTCCTGATCGGCCTGTTTGGCAAAGGCCAGATATTTACGGTTGGCCTGGGATTCGCCGGCAAAGGCTTCTTGTAAATTTTGTTCGGTTTTAGTCATAGGCCCTCCTTATCTTGATTTTAATAATAATTACCATTAATTTCTCCTTGTCAATATGTTTATACCATTTCTTTTATAATTGCTCGCTTTTTTTAACCAAACATCTAAGGAATGACATTTAGTTAAATTTTTGATAAGTTAAAAGGTAGTGGTTTGGAAAACTCATAAGAGGAACGAGGCATGAGACCTAAGGGACGAGGCGAAAGTTTTAAAGCTAAAAGCCGGAGGCTAAAAGCTCAAAGCTTAAGGCTGAGAGTTTTTGTTTTTGGATTAATACTTTTTTTTATTCTGATAGGTTCCCTCTTTTCTCTTCAACAAAAGGCCGAAGGTTCAGGATCACCCACGCCGGTTTTCGGTTTCAAGGTTGTCCGTGTCTTTCCGCACGACCCCAAAGCCTTTACCCAGGGGCTGGTATTTCACCAAGGATTTCTTTATGAAGGAACGGGCCTTTTGGGGAAATCGTCTTTGCGGAAAGTCAAGCTGGAGACCGGACAAACAGTAAAACTTTACCAATTACCCTATCAATTTTTCGGTGAAGGGATAACCTTATGGCAAAACAAAATTATTCAACTGACCTGGAAAACGAGAACGGGTTTTGTTTATGACCGGGGGACGTTTCAATTGCTTAGGAAATTTACCTACCCCACGGAAGGCTGGGGGATCACCCAAGACGGAAAATATTTGATCATGAGCGACGGTACGTCGTTCTTGCATTTTCTGGACCCTGACAACTTCAAGGAAGTCAAACGGATTCAAGTCCACGACCGGGGCCTTCCCGTAACCCTGCTCAATGAGCTGGAATATATCCAAGGGAAAATTTACGCCAATGTTTATCTGACCGATCGGATCGTCAGGATTTCACCCAAGACCGGCCGGGTAACCGGCTGGATCGATCTGCAAGGGTTATTGCCCGCAACAGATCGTGCTCAAGGCGTGGATGTTTTAAACGGCATCGCCTATGATGCCCAGGAAAACCGGATTTTTGTAACCGGAAAATATTGGCCGAAAGTGTTCGAGATCCGATTGGTTCCCAGATAGATAGAAAGGGGCTTGGGTCTGTGGCCGTAAAAAGGAATTAATTGAAAGAGTATCCCTTTTCCTTGAAAATCCTTACACAGGCTTCAACCGCAGCCGGGTTGTATAATTTCCCTTTGTTTTTTGAAATCTCATCCAGGGCTACCTCAACCCCCAGGGCCGGCCGGTAAGGCCGATGGGAGGCAATGGCCTCGACCACATCAGCCACCATCAGGACTTGGGCCTCGAGCATAATTTGATCCCCTTTGAGACCCGAAGGATACCCGGAACCATCCAGCCGTTCGTGGTGCTGGAGGGTGATCTCGGCAATAGGCCAGGGGAACTCTATATCCTTCAGGATATCATAACTCGTTTGCGAGTGACCTTTGATCAGGCTGAATTCGATATCAGAAAGTTTGGTCGGCTTACTTAAGATTTCGGCCGGCACTGATATCTTGCCCAGATCATGGACTACGCCGGCCATACGGATAGCCTCAATCTGGTCCTTAGACAGGCCCATTTCCTGGGCGATAGTCCGCGCCAGTTTGGAGACCCGTTGTTGATGCCCGGCGGTGTAAGGGTCCTTGCTTTCTACCGTTAAGGCCATGGCCTGGATGATCCCCCCCATGGCCTTGTGCAGCTTGTCTAAACTATCTTTGAGTTCTTCTTCGGCTCTTTTACGTTCGGTAATGTCGCTTAAGGCCCCGATCCATTTGTAAGCCCTTCCGGCTTCATTCCGCAGACACATTCCGGCAGCGCTCATGTGGATGATATTCCCGTCTTTCCTGATCATCCGGTATTCTTCCATGTAAGGCTTCCCGTGCCTCAAATGGTTTATAACGGCTTCTGAGAAACGTTCATGGTCCTCTGGATGAATCAGTCTATCAAAGTCAACAGCGGTGACTGGAAGTTCACCTAAAACATGTCCAAGTTTCATACCGGCAGTGCCGGACCAATCAATTCGACCTGATTGGAGATCCCATTCATAAATAAAATCATTGGAACTTTCAGCGGCCATACGAAAACGCTCTTCGCTGGTTTGTAGGGCCTTCTCTGTCTTTCTAAGTTCGCTTACATCCCGGGCGATGCCCCGGAAACCGATAGGTTTACCTGAAGGGTCTTTGATCAACGATACCGAGGCCTCCAAATTTTTCTTTTTACCATCTTTGGTCATAATATCATAATAGGTGCCCGTGGAAGGTTCCCCGGTTCGATAGACCCGGTTAAAGGCTTTAAACAGAATTTTGGCATTTTCGGCATCGGTATATTGCCGATTATTCATACCCATTAGTTCTTCTCTTGAATATTCATGTATCCGAAACATGCTGTCATTGAAATAGGTCAGGTTGCCGGCCAGGTCCGTCTCATAATAGCCGTCTTCAATGGTTTCAATAATGGTCCGGTATCTTTCTTCGCTCTCCTTTAAAGCGGTCTGGATCTGTATGAGATCGGTGATATCCTTGGAGATGCCCCGAAACCCGACCGGGTTGCCTAATGGATTCCTGATCAGCGATACGGAAGTCGAAATGGTTTTCCCTTTGCCATTCTTGGTAACCGCATCGTAAATGACCCCATTGGCAGGTTCTCCAGTGCGATACACCTGATTAAAGGCCTGAAATAATATTTTGGCGTTTTCGGTATTGGCATATTGCCGGTAATTCATCCCCAACAGTTCATCCTTAGGATATTCTAACATTCGGATCATAGCATCGTTGTAATAGGTGAAGTTTCCGGACAGATCCACTTCATAAAAAGCGTCTTCAATGGTTTCAATAATAGTCCGGTATCGCTCCTCGCTCTCCTTTAACGCTTGCTGGATTTTAGTAAATTCGGAAACGTCTCGAGCAATGCCCCGGAAGCCAATGGGTTTATCTGAAGGATCCCTGATCAAGGATATGGAAGTCTCTACGTTTTTCTTTTCACCGTTTTTGGTGATTACTTCGTAATGGATACCCTTGGAAGGTGTTCGGGTACGATAAACCTGTCTAAATTCACGATCCAACAGCTTGTTATTTTCGGCGTCGGTATAATCACGGGCGTGCATCCCCATCATTTCTTCCCTGGAATAGCCGTTGATCCGCGTCATGGCATCGTTAAAAAAGGTCAGATGGCCGTTCAGGTCCACCTCATAATATCCGTCTTCAATGGTTTCAATAATGGTCCGGTATCGCTCCTCGCTCTCCTTTAACTCTTTCTGGGTCTGCATAAGGTCGGTAATGTCCCTGGCAATGCCCTGGAAGCCAACCAGATTTCCAAGAGGATCCCTGATCAAAGCTATGGAAAACTCCATATTTTTCCTGATCTTTTTTGCGGTAATAATTTCAATCTGGACGCCTCTAGCCAATTCTCCGGTGCGATACACCCGATTAAAGGCCTGATACATCTTTTTGGCATTCTCTTCATCGGTATAGACGCGATTGTTTATCCCCAGCATGGATTCTCTGGGATAACCATAGATCTTAACCAATTCATTGTTGAAAAAGGTGAGGTTGCCGGCCAAATCGACTTCATAATACCCGTCGGCAAGATTTTCAAGAATGGAGTGATACTTCTCTTCCGAGGCCTTTAGGGTGTCCTCGGCCTGTTTCCGTCTGGTCACGTTACGGATGTACTCGATAACGCCGATAACCCGTCCTGTCTTCGGATCCAGCATGGGGAAACTGAAGTGATGGTACCATCCGAAGATATCTCCCTTGGCATCCAGACGGGGAATGACCGCATTAGCGTCCTGGCCGGTCTGAAGAGTTTGACGACAGGGACAATCCTCACAGACCTGATCCCTTCCATGATAAGCCTGATAACATTTTTTGCCGATCAGGGGCCGGACATCAGGAAACCATCGTTCCATGGTGGGGTTGACAAAAAGGATGTTCATCTCTTTATCTGTGACACTGATCCCTTCCAGGATGCTGGAAAAAATACCGGATGTGAACTTCTCCCTTTTTTCCAGGGTCTTCCTGCCTTTCTTAAGGGCGACATTTGCGGATTTAAATTTTGCCAACTCCTGCTGCAGGACAGTCATTTCATCCAGGGGTTCCTTCTTGGTTTTGGCTTTTTTATTCATCGTTTGCCATCCTGTGGGCTTTTTTCCTTCAGTCGAATTAAATTTGGGCAATCAGTTTGAGTTTGTTAAGCTTGTTAATAAGAATAAAATGTTCATCCAGGCTGAAAATCCGGCACTGGTTTTCCATAGCCAGGATAGTGATATAACAATCCAGGAGATGGATGATTATCCCTTTCTTTCTCAGGGCATAGGAAAGTCGACCGGCCTCCAGCCAGGTATCTTTAGTCTGCTCGATAATCTTAAAGGCATCAATAAACTCGGCAATGACCGAGGTTTCCTTTTCTGATTTGGCGCCTTGTATTAATTCGGCCATGACGACTCTGGGGACCAAGACCTCCCAATCCCTCAAAACCCGGTCCACCTTTTCGGCCAGCAGCCGGTTGTTTTCTTTAAAATAGGCAATCCAAACCGAAGTATCAATGATGACCCTTTTATCTTTCACGATGTCTGATCTCCTCGGCCCTCAGGGCGAATTCTAATTTACCTTTCATGGATTTTATCTTTTCAATTTTTTTCTGCTTAAGATACGAGTCGATGGCCAGGGAAACCGCCGAGGCCTTGCTCCGGCAATGGGTTTCTTCCAGAAGCCTATCCAGTCTGGCTTTATCCAAGGTTACCGTTGAACGCATTTCTTCCTCCTGGTTGTGTATTGTTTGTGAACAATTATAATATAAAAATCTGTGCATGTCAAGGTTTTATTCTGAACCATTTAATGAAAAGCCCCAGGGAGTTCTTGACCTAACCTTCTGCCTCGGCTATACTTTTAAACAGCTCTAAGACGATTTTTCTAAAAATAGGCTGAACGACGAACGCTCAAAGTCGATTCATTCTAATAAAAGCTTTTGGAATTCATGAAACATCCTATTAAGGCAGTCGGCTTGCTCTCAGGCGGCCTGGACAGTATGCTGGCCGCCCGAATTCTATCCGACCAGGGGATTCAGGTTTTGGGGGTCGCCTTGGTCACTCCTTTTTTCGGGGAAGAAAAGGCCCGGCGGGCTGCGGAGCAATTGAATATCCCCTTAACGGTCCTGGATATCACCCAGGACCATTGGGTGATGCTGAAGTCTCCCAGATACGGTTACGGCAAAGGGATGAATCCCTGTATTGATTGTCACGCCCTTATGATTCGTAAGGCCGGGGAGTGGATGGAAAAGGTCCGAGCCGATTTTCTTTTTACTGGAGAGGTCCTGGGGCAAAGGCCGTTTTCTCAAACCAAAACGTCGCTGCGGGCCGTTGAAAAGGCCTCCGGCCATCTTAACCGTATCCTTCGACCCTTGAGTGCCCTCCTGCTATCGGAAACAAGACCTGAACAGGAAGGTCTGGTGGACCGCTTTCGGCTTTTGGATATCCAAGGCCGGTCTCGAAAACGGCAGATGGCTATGGCCGAAGGCTATGGACTCACATATCCTGCTCCGGCTGGAGGATGTCTGCTAACCGATCCCATTTTTTCCGGGCGATTAAAAGAACTATTTTCCCACTCCCCGGACCCTCCCTTAAGAGAAGTGGAGTTGCTGAAAGCCGGTCGTCATTTTCGTTTAAGCCCGGAGTTCAAAGCTGTTGTCGGCAGAAACAAAAAAGAAAACGAATTTATTGAAAAATGGGCTGATCCGGAAGACGTCTGGGCCCGGGTGATCGGGCACCCGGGCCCAATGGCCCTTGCCCTGGGCCGCCCGAATAAGCCGGAAGACTGGGAAAGGTTTGCCCACCTCTGCCTGACCTATAGTGATGCACCGGGAGACCAGGTTGTTCCGGTCCAATTGGGACAAGGGGATCGAAGGTGGCAGATCAAGGTTGCTAAGTTGTCTAAAGAGGTATTCAGGGAGTGGATGATTTAAAATAACCAGGAACGATTGAAGAATGATTATTAACCGACGCTGACTTCTTTTTTAAATGAATCATTTCCCTCGTCGTTTTATCCTTGCCGTATTTGATCTTCTTGATGTGGGGAAAATTTCAAAGAGAAAGAAATCAAGTTTGAGTCTCTAACCCATCCATTAATTTGGTGCAACTTAATGAAGGGGGTTAAAGAGATTAAATGGGAGGGGAATCGGGTTTTAAGCTTAAAAGAAAGTCAGGACATTGAAGCGCATTAAGCCATTATTAAAATTTTTTAGAAGTGTCACAGAAAGAAGCCTTAGGCAAAAGGAGTTTATGGCCCTTTTCTTAATCTTGGCCACATTCTTGTCAGTCCTTTTTCTTTTTTACCTAAAGTTTGATAAAAATATCACCGGCTTTTTGGTCATCGGCGACTATTTTAAGGCGCCGCATAATCGTGGTCAACTATCGACTCGAAATTTTGAAGACCAAAATAGTTGCCTGTTATTCTTTGTCCACAAGGATAACTTTGATCATAGGCCAAACGGAGACCTGCCCCCTTTACCATTTAACTTCTTACAACATTAGTTTAGACTTTGGAATCTTCAAGAGCTTTGAAAGATGTCCCCTTTTGCCCAATCTCTGTCTCAGACTCAAATTTTAATTCTCAAAATACTAAATGTATTCCTGTGGCAAAAATTTTCGTCTTCCTTGACCTTGAACAAAATTGAACCTTTTTCAAAGCTCTCAATGTAAAAAATAGGGTGCGAGGATGATGAAGATTCAAGGGCCTGCGACGAGCTCAGCCGAGACGTTCAAGGATTTTAACTTCCATGCCATTCAGTTAAATTCTTACCCCCTGGACCTCTTGAATCCTTTATATTCAATTGACTGTTTTGGTGATAAAGTCTCCAAAGACTTCTTCAATATAAAGGCTACAGATCATTCTTTTCCTATTAAGGCAGTTTGAGGCGTTTTCATTCCATTCCAGCCAGATACATCGATAACATTGGGCATCCGGGAGCTTTATATTATAGCAGAAGTGGTTTTCCTGTAACTTTTCATCCATAGCCCCTCCTTGGGGGAAACCCCCTCTATTTCCTCCATATAGTATATAGGAAGTATCTAACACACAATATATTGCGTGTCAATCAAAAATAATGGATTTAAAAAAGTCCCCAAGCCGCTTCTCCCTTGATACCTGCCGTGGGAACAAACCTGACAAGGAGGGTTGGGAAGAGGGTGAAGAGAAATGAAAGTTGAATCAGATGTTCTGGTGAGAGGAAGCGTCCGCAGAACCTTCACTTTAAGCGGTTATTTGAAAAAACAGGGGTAGTTAGGGAGTGGTTTTTATAAAATCTTTAAAGTTTTTTTCCAGAAGGGATTTTTTCCCAGCCGGAATTTTTAGTTGATACATGCCCGCTGGCAAGGTATAGCCTTGAATTTCCGGATTTAAATCTTTGAGTTCCTTGATATAGGATCCACAGGCCTTGGCAATATCCCGAAGGGGAACCGAATGGGGAAGCTGCAGGACAATAGAATCAGTTTCAATGGGGTAATAGCCTTCTTTTTCCGGGAGATCAAAACCGTACAACTCAGGATTGCTTAAGATAACTTTAGCGGTTAAAATACGAAAGACATACCGCTCGGTCTCCTGGGGCAAAGCCAGGCGGAAATAATCATTTTCTCCTTGCTGGGCTATTTCCTCTTTAACTCGGTCTTCTCCGCAATTATAGGCCGCCATGGCCATGGTCCACTTCCCAAAATAATCGTATAAAAATTTCAAATAATTGATGGCCGCATCGGTGGATTTGGCCAGGTCAAGCCTTTCGTCAATCCAGAGTTTTTTTTGCAGGCCGAATCTTTGCCCTGTTTTTTCAATAAACTGCCAGAATCCTGCTGCCGCCTTGTTGGAAATCGCCCGAGGATTAAGTGAGCTTTCGGCCACCATCAGGTACTTCAGGTCATCAGGCATCCCCTTTTCTTTCAGTCGGGCCTCGATATAAGGGAAATAGCGTTTACTCCTTTTTAACCACAAATAAACCTGGCCTCGGTCATAGACACCAAGCATGAACTCCCGGTCCATTCTTTCCCAAACGCTTCGATCCGATAAGGGAACCGGCTCATTGCAGATGGTCAGGGAGGAAGGAAAAGTATAACAAGAAGCTCTGGGCTGACTCGTCCAGACCAAGGAAAATACAACCAAGAAGCCGAAAACAAGAAAAACCTTTTTGACCGTTTCTTTGATCGCCAACACGAAACTAACCGACTATTTCCAGGGCATTGAAAAAATATCCGATTTCATACCGGGCTGTTTCCGAACCATCAGATCCATGGACTATGTTTCTCTCGATACTGCTGGCGAAATCGGCTCGGATGGTCCCAGGCTCTGCTTTGGTGTAATCGGTTGCCCCCATCAATTTTCTATTTTTCTCGATAGCCCCTTCCCCTTTGAGGACCAAGACCACACAGGGTCCAGAAGACATAAAATCGGCCAGGCTGTTGAAAAACGACTTTTGCCTGTGAACATCATAAAAACCTTCGGCCTGTTTTTTATCCATGCAGATCATCTTTATGGCCGCAACTTTAAGGCCATTGGATTCAAATCTCCTAATGACCTCCCCGATCAGTCCTTTGGCCACTCCATCAGGTTTAATGATGGATAACGTTCGTTCCATTAACCTCTCCTTAATAAATGATAATTTCTATTGTGGATTCTGAAACTTTTAAATCTGTGAATTTATCCCTAACTTGTTATTATCTCATGGTCAATAGCTCTTTCGTAGGCGATACTGGATAAAACCAAAAAACGATACTGGATACTGGATAAAAATCCCTCATCCTACATCCAGTATCGGCATTTTAATCTAGTATCTATCGAAGGGATTTAATCAGCCTTTCATCTCCGACGGATCTGATTGGAGAATAGAAATTTCATATATGTTCGGATGGAACTCTATCGAATATTTCCAGCGACTGTCAAGGAGTAAATAAAGATTCCTATACTCCGCTCACGGGAGTAAACAACACCACCTTGTTCCTCCCCCCTTCCTTGGCCTGATACAAGGCCCGATCGGCAGCCTCAACCAGATCTTTCTCTTTTTTAATCCTGGTTGTGGGGAAAGAGGCTATACCAAAACTGGCCGTAATCTGAAGAGGAGGATCTACAACGGTAAAAGGGTAGGCGGCGATATGTGACCTTAGGCGTTCACAAACCAACTGGGCGGCCAGGCTTTCGGTTTGAATCAGGACCAGGGCGAATTCTTCCCCTCCATAACGGGCGGCCAGGTCGCTTTCCCGAATTCCTTTCTGAAGGATCAGGGCCAGTTCGGTCAGGATGCTGTCCCCGACCTGATGCCCATGGGTGTCGTTGACTTTCTTAAAAAAATCAATGTCCACAAGGACACAGGTAATGACTCCGCCGTACCGCCGTACCCGGTCCATTTCCCGGGTCAGGTGTTCATGAAAGAATCTATGGTTAAAGAGATTGGTCAAGCCGTCTCGGTTGGCCAATTCCTGGAGTTGACGGTTTCTTTCCTGAAGGGCCTCATAAAGCTCTTTTATCTTTAAATGGGTATTGACCCGAGCGATCAATTCTCCGGCATCAAAGGGTTTGGTTACATAATCCACTGCACCCAACATCAGCCCTTGGATCTTGTCGGCTGGCTCAGCCTTGGAGGTCAACATGATCACCGGGATGTCCTGACTCTGCCCTGTTGCTTTAAGTTTTTGACAAATCTGATAGCCGTCCATCCCAGGCAGGATGACATCCAAAAGAATCAAATCCGGATGGTCCTGTATGGCCAGCTCTAAACCCATTTCTCCTGAATCGGCAGTTAACACTTCATGGCCTTTGCCGGTCAGAATACTTTTACCGAACTGAGTGATCAGACGGCTGTCATCGATGATCAGAATTTTACTCATGGCCGGTTATCACCTCACCTTTTTTATCAGCCAGGCAGGCACTTCCTCCAGAGGGGCCACCTCCTGAGCCGCTCCCAATTTTATGGCCGCCCGGGGCATTCCAAAAATGGCGGAAGTCGATTCATCCTGGGCTAATGTTTTGGCCCCCTGTTTCCGCATGGCCAGGAGTCCACGGGCCCCGTCTTCTCCCATGCCGGTCAGCAGGATGCCGATCCCTTTTTCCTGAACGGTCAGGGCGATAGATTGGAACAAGACATCTATCGATGGACGATGGTGGTTGACCGGCGGATTTTCATTCAGGGTCAGGAAAAGACCTTGTTGATCTTTTTGGACCTGTCCATGTTTTCCCCCGGGGACGATCAGGGCCAACCCCCGTTTCAGGCGGTCTCCCGAGAAGGCTTCTTTAACAGTTATTTGAGAGACCTGATTCAGATGGTCGGCAAAAGCACCGGTAAACTGGGGGGGCATGTGCTGGACAATAACAATCGGAGGAATATTTTCAGGTAATTGAGAAAGCAGAAAGTTAAGGGCTAGGGTCCCGCCGGTGGAAGCCCCTATTCCGATTACAGACCCTTGCACTTCCCGGAACGGGCGTCGGTCTGTTTTTATTCCATAACGGTGAAGGTGCAAAGGGGGACCAGGAAGAGGAGCTATGGTTCGTGCCTGGGCTGCTTCTTTGACCTTGGCCCGGAGCCTCTGGGGGAAGGTTTCTTTTTCCTCTTTTAAACCAGGTCCTGGTTTTGGGATAAAATCTACCGCCCCTAGGGAAAGGGCCTTGATCGTAGTTCGACAATTTTCCTGGGTATAGGCACTGACCATGACCACAGGCAAAGGGCAGGTGGACATAAGTTCTTTTAAAAAGGAAATACCGTCTATTCCGGGCAGTTCCACATCCAGGGTGATAACATCGGGTCTCTTGGTTTGCAGAGATTTCCTGGCCTCTTCCGCATTTTGAGCTACAGTCACCTCCCCGACTTCAGGATCGGCTGAAAGGATTTTTTTCAGCCAGGCCTGCATCAGCGGGGAATCATCAACAATCAGCACATGAATTTTTTTCAAAACAGATCCCTCGTTTATTTAGAGAAACGCTCATCAAGCCCGGTTTCTCTGGCCTTCTTTTAATAAATTTTTGACTTCATCCTTTTCTTGAAAAGGGCTCCCTTGTAATTGTTTTCCAGGTCGATCAGTTCTTTAGTGATATCTTTTAAACGCTTCAACAGGACTCGGCCTTCAGGAACAAAGAAATAAATTTTTCGCCCTTGGGCTCCCCCAAGATCCTCGGCCACCAGGGGGATTTTTTCTAACTCAAAATACTTTCGAATGAACTGAATATTGGCTTCCGGGACATCTCCATCGGATTGACGAAACCGTAATACCGCTCCTCCTCCAAAGCATCTTGCTTTAATGGCCTTACGGTCTCCTCCTTTTTTGATGATTTCCCCAATCAGCAGTTCCATGGCATAGAGGCCATAGCGGCCGATCTCGCTTATCAGGATCTCATTGGTGGAAATACATCCCGGGAGCATAAAATGGTTCATCCCCCCTATTTGGTTCTTTTCGTCGACCAGACAGACCGAGATGCAGGACCCGAGTATGGTGCTCAGGATCTCCGGTCGGTCGGTGGCATAATACTCCCCGGGGTTCAAGAAATGGATCGGGAGTTTATATTTTTCACTAAACCCGGTTTGCATAAAATTTCCTTAACATCAGTGACGGGGAAAACGAGTGCACTTAAAAACGGAGTGATGGAGTATTGTGATGTTGGATCATCTTGTTCCTCCATTACTCCAAAATTTCCCCCATTCCTGTTTTTCCTCGTCACTTGTCCCTTCAAGATCATCCTTTTTTCTGGTATATGGTTTTCCCCAAAGACTTAAAGGCCTCCTCCTTGCCGAAAAGGAGTTCACTGTGCCCTAAGAAGAGCAGCCCATTAGGAATCAAACTTCGGTAAAAGACCTCCCGGATCCTTTCCTGTGATTCGGGTAGGAAATAGATGAGGACATTTCGACAAAAGATTCCATCAAAAGGTCCTAAGGAAAGCTTCCCTGGTTTATGGAGATTGAAATATTTAAAGATAATCAGTTCCTTGATAAAGGAACGGGCCTTTATCCAGCCGCTCCATTCCTTGACCCCTCTAAGAAAATATTTATTCAGAAGCGAGGGCGGGATATGCCTGGTGGACTTGTCCGGAAAAAGTCCGGCTTGGGCCTTATTCAAGGCTCTGGAATCGATGTCGGTGGCCAGGATACGGGGTTGTATCCAGGGATATTTCCTCTTAAAATCAAATAGGATCATGGCCAGACTGTAGGCCTCTTCCCCAGTGGCGCAGCCGGCGCTCCAGAACGATATCCTCCTTGGAGTTTTGTTCTCTCGGATTAATGAGGGGAGATAGGTTTCAGTCAAATATTCAAAGTGATGGTTTTCTCTGAAAAACCGGGTTTCGTTGGTGGTAATCTGATTAATCAGAAGACCTATTTCTCCTTTTTGTGAACCAGGGTGTTGTAACAATCGGACATATTCTTTAAAACTCCGGAGCCCCAGTTCTTTAAGTCTTGGGGACAGCCGAGATATAAGGAAGCCCTTCTTAAAATCCGAAAGTCGGATGCCCGTCTCATCGGCAATAAGCCTTCGTAAAGCCAGAAAATCTGAATCAGGTAGTTTTAATGGGGGAATTAGGCTCATCCGTTATGACTTGGGAAAAAAATTAAAATTTACTTAATAAACCCTTATGCCCGCTTACAGCAGGCGTTATGAAACATGAAAATTATTCAAAGGATTCAAGGGGCCGAGGGGTCAAGGACCGCAGGGCGGAGTGTAAGGCGTGAAAGTAAAACCACTTGAACCCTTGAATCCTCGAATCCTCGAATCCTCGAATCCTTGAGCCCTTTTTTCTTATTAAATCGTTTTATCCAGGGCCGCTATCTCCTGTTCATCCAGGAGGCGGTCGGCATTAAGGAGGACGACCAGGCGGCCTTCGATGGAGCCGATCCCCTGGATGTAATCGCTTTGTATCGGAGTGGAGAAGCCCGGGGTAGACTGTACGTCCTCCGTCGTCAGGTCAACGACATCACTGGCCATATCCACAATAAGCCCAACCAACCTTCCCGCCAGTTCCATGATAAAAATAACGGTATGAGAGTCATAGGAGCGGGAAGGGAGACCAAATTTTTCACGAGGATCGAAGACCGGAAGAATCACCCCCCTCAAGTTTAAAATGCCTTTGATAAACCCACCCATCCTGGGGACCCTGGTCAAGGGGCGAAAGGCAATAATCTCCTTGATTTTCAGTAATTCTAGGGCATATTCTTCCTGGTCCAGAAAAAAAGTAATATATTGGATGGTATCAGACATGATCGCTTTCTTTCCAAGGGTTAAAACTCTTCAAATCCTTCTTCCAGATCCAGGTCTTTTGCGGAGAAGGGTTTGTCTTCCTGGGAACCGGTCTTGATCAGATCTTCTTCCGGACGCCGACGGATAGGAGGCTCAATCCCCCGGCGGTCTTTCGGTTTAACAAGACTTTCCTTTTTTTTAAGCGATGGCGTATGAAATTCCGGTATTTTTACCCCGATCTCCTGGGGGAGGATGAACCCTTCGGTGGATAATTGCAGCCCTTCGGCACTTTCGGCCAACATCTGACTGGAATGAGCCAAGTCCTCAACCAAAGTGGCATTTTGTTGGATAATATTTTGAAGCTCAAGCAAAGCCTGGTTGATTTCTTCTGTCCCTTTGGATTGTTCCTGAGAAGTTGTTGTTACCTGGGATATGTGTTCGGAAAGCCTCTGGATCAAGGTCCGGATTTTATCCAGGCTGGTATGCGTTTCTCCCACTAATTTGTGGACCGAGGAGACCTTGTCGAGGCTGTTATGAATGAGGTCCTGAATTTCTTTGGACGCCTCTTGACTTCGTTTGGCCAGACTTCGGACTTCATGAGCCACTACAGCGAATCCCCGGCCGTGTTCTCCGGCCCTGGCGGCCTCAATGGCGGCATTTAAGGCCAGCAGATTGGTCTGAAAAGTGATTTCATTGACCAGAGTTAAAATTTCGGAGATCTTTTGACTGGACTGAATGACCTGATCCATGGATGATGAGGTTTTTTGAAGGACTTGATTTCCTTCCTGAGCCAGGGCAACGGCTTCCCTGGCCATTTGATCGGCCCGCTTGGTGTTACTGGCTGTTTGAAGAATCGAGGCGGACATTTCTTCCATAGTGGCGCTGATTTCTTCCATGGTACCGGCCTGCTGCTGAGTCCGCAAGGAAAGATCCTGATTCCCACCTGATATTTGGGCAGCCAGATGGGCCACACCCAGGGCTGCGCCCTTGGTCTGGGCTATCAATCTTCCCATATTGCCAAAGGTCTCATTGGTTTTGATTGAGAGTTGGTCCATGATATCATCTTTAGCATCAAGCGGGGCCTGGATGGAGAGGTCTCCCGAGGCTGCTTTTTGCAATACGTTGGTGAGTTTTTCAACCCGTTCTTCCAGATATTTGCGATCTTCCTCCTCTTTTTGAGCGGCTTTTTTTAATAGATTTTGGGTCTGAACTATATCGGAATCATCTCGAAAGATCTCCAGGGCACCCAGGATATTTCCCTTTGAATCTTTAAGGGGAGCGGAAGAAGCCAGTATCGTTATGGGCTTACCTTTCTTGGGTTGGATGAATTGAGCATCACCCAAAATAAATTTCCCGGTTTTAAGGGTTTTTTTCAGGATACATTCCTCCTGGCACTTGTTGGAATTAAATACGTCCCAGCACTTCATCTTGCCTTCCACCTCCTCGGCGGTTAAGCCGGAGGTCCCGCAAGCCGTTCGATTTAAAAAGGTTACGGTCATATTCGGATCGACAAAAAACAAGGGAACAGGAATGGCCTTCTTCAGAATATTGGCGAACTCAATCTGATCCTTGTGGTTTAGAACCATGGTTCTGATGTTGTCGGCCAATCTCCCAATGGAATCCCCTCCTTGAACCGGAATTTCCAGATCCAAATTTCCCTGACCAATCTCCCGGGTCAGCCTGGTTAAGATCCTTATCCTTTGGGTTATCAACTTATACAGGCAAAAATAAACGATGACGATAATGGCTACCCCACCTAAGATGCCCAGGTAAAAAATCTGTTGAATTGAGAAATGGAAATACCTGGCAAGGACCATTAAAAATTCCCCGAGCACGCCAAAGGTAATCACCAGGATGGCCAGGATTTTAAACCGAAGGCTTTTTTCAATTGCCTTAAGACTCAGCCGGCTCATAACATACCCCCCCCATTTAAGATTGATAATTGTTGATTGCGGATTGCGAAATGACCATTATTAATAATATCAAAAAAACGGTTTTGGTTGTGAATTTTTCCAATATCGGGCATCCGTTATCATGCCTTGGCTTCAGGTCATGGAGTCCCCAAAGATCAAATGATCCAGGCCATAAATATCCAGGATTAAGCACACCTTCCCATCTCCGAGAATAGCTCCACCGGAAAATCCAGGAATAGAACGGAAATGGGTTTCCAAGCCTTTGATAACCACTTGCCGGGTTTCCAATATCTGATCAGCCAGCAGGGCAAATCTTCTCTTTTGACTGTCCAGGATCAGAGCGATCTTTTGACCGTTGATTTTTTCCCGGGGAACACCTAATACGTTTTCCAGACGAATTGCCGGGATATATTGCTCTTCGAAACGGATCATTTCCTCACGGGCCTCGACGGTTTTAATATCCTGTTCCTGGACCTTCCTGACCGTTAGGACGGAAGAAACAGGTACAATATAAGACTCCCCTCCGACATCAATCCGGAGACCTTCCATAACCGCCAGGGTTAAGGGGATACTCAAAGTGAAGGTTGTCCCCTGTCCGGGAGAAGAAGAAATGTCAATAAGGCCGCCTATACGATGGATCTGGTCCCGAACTACATCCAAACCGACTCCTCTGCCGGAGAGATCGGAAACGGTCTCAGTGGTAGAAAAACCAGGAAGCAGGATCAAGCGTTGCAAGTCGGCCTGGGCAGGTCTGGTTCCCGGTGGGATGAGTTGGTTTTCCAACGCTTTCTTGTAAATAGCTTCCTGGTCCAGACCCCGGCCGTCGTCCGCAACCTGGATAATAATCTTGCCTTCCCTCTGAAAGGCCTTGATGGATAAAATGCCTTGAGGGTTCTTCTCGCTTTTTTCTCGTTCCTCCGGCGGCTCGATTCCGTGATCGATGGCATTTCGAATGCAATGTTTGAGCGGATCGGTGATCTGCTCGATCAGATCCTTATCTAGTTCGGTCTCCGCCCCTTGAATCTCAACTCTTATATCTTTACCCTCTTCGACAGCTAGGTCCCGGGCCATCCGTTGCAATCTCTGGAAAGTCCCTTCCAGGGGGAACATACGGACCCGCATGACCTGTTCCCGAATTTCTCTTAGGTTTTGCTCCACCCGGTCCATTTCTTCCAGCAAGATCCGGGAAGAATTAGGCCCCTTTTCTTCCAATTCGTGTGAAACTCTGGAAAGATTGACCGACAGCTCTTCGACAAAATTAGCCAGGTTGTCCAGCTTTTGGGTTTCCACCCTGATGGTGGATTTCCTTAGCAGGGTGCGGCTTTTTTCCTGTTCGGTCATGAGTAGGGAAAGGGTTTTCGCCGCCACTTTCCCTTTTTCAACCAGGACCTGCCCGATTTTTTTTTGATCCTGCAAGGCGTCCAGCAAGTCTTCCGGGTTGATGACTCCTTCTTCAAGCAGTATGTCTCCAATTCGTTTGTCGGCTAGGGAAAGATCGATCCCTTCAGGGAACTGACGGGTCACATCCAGTATTTCCAATGAATGATCTTCTTTGATAAAACAAAAGACTTCTTCGATGGAAGTAAGAGGTTCCTGGGTTCGAAACAGGATTTTCCAGGAAAGGTAAAGGGAAAAGGGGTTGATCTCAGCAATCCCTGGAACCCGTGAGTAATCGGCCTTCACCTGGACAACCTCTCCCAGGTCCTGAAGTTCTCTCAGGAGCATCAAAGGATCCTGACCGGAAAAAAACAAGTCTTCTCTAAAGGATAGGTTTATTTTATAAATATGATCTTGCTCTTCCGCCACAGGAGGAATTGAAGGCAAGACAGAAGGGGCTTCTTCTGAACCCTGAATACCCATGAAACGGGCCAGTTGTTCTTTTTGGGCCGCCAGTTCAGGCGGAGAGATCGGTTCTTCGCCCCTGGAAGCCTTCTCGATCATGGTTCGAAGTAGTCCCTGGCCGGTCAAAAGATGGGAGATGAGAGACCGGGATGGTTGAAGTCGGCCGCTGCGCAAGCGATCGAGGAGGTTTTCCAAGAGGTGGGCATACTCGGAGATGGTATCAAAGCCTACCATGGCCGAACTGCTTTTCATGGTGTGAACGGCCCGAAATACTTCCTGGATCTGGGTAGAATCTTCGGGCACCTGTTCAAGGGTCAAGAGAGATTTCTCGATCCTTTGGAGCAGATCTTCCGCCTCAGAGTAATAAATCTCTAGAAGTTCGGCGCTTTCCAAAAAATTTCCACCTGAAAAATTTGTTAAAAAAAATAATTATTGGATGGCTTTGAAGAAAGTTTCAGATGCGAGGCGCGCAAATCCTGATGGAGTGAGGCGTACTTTCTTGTACGCTGCAACGACGAAGGATGCTGCGCAACAAAGCAAATGGGCTTTTTCCGAAGCCATCGTTACCTGATAAATTTTTTTACGACCCAAAGTAACTGCTCGGGGCGAAACGGTTTATTCAGCCAGCCGGCGGCACCGGCCTCTTTGGCCTGATCTTTCAAACTTCTCTCTGTTTCCGTGCTCAACACCAAAATAGGGACAAATCGGAAGGAAGTGGCCTTGACTTCCCGGATAAAACCAATACCGTCCATAACCGGCATATTGATATCGGTGATAATCAGGGCAATGGATTTTCCCTCTTCTTTAAGCCTGGTCAGTATGTGCAGACCTTCCTGCCCGTTTTCCGATTGAAGAATTTGATAGCCGGCATTTTCCAGGCAGAAGCACAGTGAGGTCCGAAGGGTCGGGGAATCATCGACAATCAGGATATCGCGGTCCATGACAATTTATCCTCCTAACTTAAGAAAGTTATTCAGACCCAGCAGGTCACCCATTTCGATGACAGCCGAAGGAACCTTCTGAAAAACAAGAGGGCGATTTCTAAGGGACTTTTTTAAAGAAACCAAAAGTTGAAAGGCGGCGGTGTCCAGGTAAAGCAGTCCTCTACAGGATAGGATCACATCTCCTGATCCCTGCAGGGCCGACTGGAATTGCTTATGCAACCATTCCAGATTATGGAGGGTGATTTCCCCTTCAAGGGTGATTCGGGAAGGCATGTTGATTCGATCCGTTAAGACCTATTTCCTGTTTGTCGGATTAAAAGCTCAAAACCAAGGACAAAATTTAACACCAGGCAATACGGTATTTGTAATGGTTTTTGAAAAAGTTATGCCTTCAAATATTTTTGTTCCCTTCCTTTTTAGCATTAAAACCCATTGGAAAGCAAATAAAATTACAACAATCGTTTCCTTCTTCGACTTTAAAAAAAACAATGCAAAAAGCAGAAAAACCAGTTTAGGTAAAATGAGGTGGTGCAATTAGGCTAATTTGTTGAGTTGACAGAAAAAGAACGGCATGGTACATAAAATAGGCTCAAGGAGGGACGACCGAGGGGGTTGATGTCCTTAGTTAAAAAAGTGTTTCCCCTTCGGGGAAGGGGGTTCGTATCCCTTCCTTCCGCACCCAATCCTTTGTACAGTTTCAGTCCGAGGACCATCAAGGGACACATCAATAGACCGGCCCGTATGTTTGCTGATATCAACATGGTCGAGTTAGGAAGAGAGTATCTTCGGCACACGGACTACCCTTTTCTGGAGGCCGGAAACGTCTTCGGATGACGGAATGGGTGAATTCTTTTCGGCAAGGCCAAGGCAAGGGCAAACCTCATCGTCCGGATGGATTTATGGCTGGCGGCCATACCGGCCCGGCGATAGGCGTATACGGCTGGGATGTAATTTGTGAAAAACCCGATGAATAATAATTCCAAACCAGGCGGCTTGATTTTGGCCGATGCCCATTTTCATATTTATCAAGAAGTTAATCTGGAAATATTATTGAGCGGGGCGCTTGAAAATTTTAAAAGGATGGCGGCTCAGCAAGGATTAAAGAGTCCCTGGAGCCCTTTTTTGTTTTTGGTCGAAGCCAAAAACGAAAATTGGTTTTACATTTTGAACAAGTCGGCAGCAGGGAATAATACCTTTTCTCCTAAAGGAATCGGAAAATGGTCTTTTCAAAACACCCGTGAAGATTGTTCCCTTTACGGGCATTTAAACGAAGAAGAAGGCCTTTTCTTAATTGCCGGCAGACAGATCAAGGCTGAGAGCAACCTGGAAGTTCTAGCCTTAGGGAATATCGAACCTTTTGAAGAGGGGCGGCCGGTTAAAGAATTGATTCAAACTATTGGAAAGAGAGGGGCCATACCGGTCATTCCCTGGGGTGCAGGTAAATGGTTTGGGGCCAGGGGACAAACAATAAAAAATCTTCTTCAAAATCAGAATGTCCCGCCGTTTTTTTTGGGCGACACCAGAAATCGTCCTGTCTTTTGGCCGAAATCCTCTATTTTTAGGCAGGCTGAACTCAAAGGTTTGAAGACCCTTCCCGGCAGTGATCCCTTGCCCCTACCGTCCCACCAGAAGGTCACTGGGAGTTATGGTTTTCGGCTTAAGGGAGAGATTAATTCAGACTATCCCTTTAAGAGTATAAAAAAATTGCTCCTCGATCCTAAGATCTCGGTCGTCCCTTATGGCAGACAGGAAGGGCCATTTCGTTTTTTTTGGGATCAGTTTTGCCTTAGGGCAAAGGCCGGGAAATAAGACTATGAAAAGAAAGCCGGAGGCCCTAGCGGATAACCAATTTGATATTCTGGTCATTGGTGGGGGTATCCTTGGGGCGGCCATACTTCATGAGGCGACGGAAAGAGGTTTTAAGTCAGCCCTCATCGAGAAAGGAGATTTTGGACAGGCCACGTCGGCCAACAGTTTAAAGACGATTCATGGAGGTCTGCGTTATTTACAGCAAGCCGATCTGAAACGTATCCGGCAATCCATCCGAGCGCGGAGAAAATTTATGGCCTTTGCCCCCCACTTGGTTCTTCCTCAACCCTTTTTAATCCCTGTTTACGGACACGGGATCAAGGGTAAAGAAGCCATGGCTGCGGCCCTGAGGATGAATGATTTATTGAGCTGGGATCGGAATCAAAATCTTCCCGAAGAAAATTTTCTTCCCAGAGGAAGGCTTGTTTCCCGACAAGATTGTCTAACTATAATCCCGGATATAAAAAAACAAGGTCTAACCGGCGGTGCCCTGTGGTACGACGGACAGGCTCAACATACGGAACGATTGACCTTGGAGTTTATCCTGGCCGCTTCGGAAAAAGGGGCCATGGTTGCTAATTATGTTCTGGCCAAAGACCTAATAATAGAGCAAGGAACGGCAAAAGGGATTAAGGCCGAAGAGGTTTTTTCAAAAACAGAATTTCCTATTCAGGCCGCAATGGTGATCAATGCCTCGGGCCCCTGGCTTATGGAGATATGGCAACCCTTGACCCAGTCTACTAAGCAATCCATGAGTTGGGTCAAGGGAATGAATTTGATTATCCATAAAACCCTCTTTCAGAAGTATGGGGTAGGCCTGCAGGAAAATAAAAAGACTGCCTCCGGGAAAGGATCACGTTTTTTCTTTTTTATCCCTTGGCACGGACAGACGATGATCGGGACCGCCTATAACCGTTACAGCGGAGCCCCGGATTTTGCCCGGCTGGAAGAAAAAGAGATTGTGGATTTTTTAAAAGAGATCAACACCATCTATCCTCAAGCCCAATTGACCACGAATGATGTTGCCTTTGGACATTACGGTCTTCAACCGGTTTCCGAGGGTCAGGATGAAAACGAGGCCCATCCCGAACCGGACCGGCATTCTGAGATCTTTGATCATGAATCTCTGGCCGGGGTGAAGGGTTTGATCTCTGTCAAAAGTACCAAATATACCACTGCCCCTGTGGTGGCTGAAAAAGTTTTGGATCTTGTTACAGCTAAAGGGAATTTGCCGGCCGGCCCTGCTTCGCAGTCCGCGGAAATTTCTCTTTATAAAAAAACATCACTTGAAGAGGATATAGGCCAACTGCCCTTCAAGGATCAAGCCTATTCCATCGGTTTGCTGATCGATCATTTTTGGCAAAGCTACGGCCCTCGAAGTAAAAAAGTTCTTGAATTTATACGACGTGATCCCGAAGCGTCTCAACTCATCTCGATAAGTCCCCTGGTGACCATTGGTGAGGTCCTCTATGGGATGCGGGAGGAGATGGCTTTAAAATTATCCGATATCATTTGCCGGCGGACCGACATGGCCCAAGCCGGTTGTCCGACCCAAGAAAGCCTTCAAAAGGTTTCAGAAATAATGTCCAAAGAGTTGGGATGGGATGAAATACGCCGGAGGCAGGAAATAGGTTCGGTATTACAGGTCTATCAGCCTTTCAGGAAACGGGTATGAATCCTGAGACCTTTGGAAATCCCTTGGAATTTGCCGATGTCGAAACTTCATCGGAAGGCTATGCCCAACGTTTTTCCGGGCCGGTGGGGGATTTTTTTTTGGCCCTTCAGACTCAAATTACTCTGGCCCTATTGGAACCCTGGCCCGGCGCCAAGATCCTGGATATTGGTGGGGGGCACGGGCAGTTGGCCTTGCCTTTGGTCAAGGCCGGTTATCAGGTAACGGTGGCCGGGAGCCATCCGATTTGTCGGGAGCGTCTTGATCGTCTGCTACCCCCAGGCTCTTATGATTTTAAATGGGGAAATCTATTGTCACTCCCTTTGGAGGACCAAAGCTTCGATATCGTTCTTTCCTTTCGTCTATTGCCTCATGTGGAAGACTGGCCGAAATTAGTCGCTGAATGTTGCCGTTTGGCCGGCAAGGCGGTAATCGTTGATTATCCTGATATTCGCAGCATCAATATTTTTTCCAAGCTTTTTTTTAAGGTCAAAAAAGCCATTGAAAAAAATACCAGACCTTTTAGCTGCTTCAGCCGCCGGGAATTAAAGGATGAATTTTCCAAAAACCACTTCGGCCAGACCCTTTTTCAGCCGGAATTTTTTTTACCTATGGCTCTTCATCGGGCCTTGAAAAGCGCAACTGTATCAAGGAGATTGGAAGCGGTTTGTCAGGGGCTCGGATTGACGCATCTTTTAGGTTCGCCGGTCATTTTAAGGGTGACCCCGTCATGAAGATTTTATTATTGGCCCCTTGTCCCTTTTTTCAGGAAAGGGGGACGCCGATTGCCATCAAATTAGTCACGGAGGTCCTGGCTGGGGCAGGGCATCATCTTCATATTCTGACCTATCCCGAAGGGGAACCGGTGCCGATCCAAAATGGGTCCATCACCAGGATTACGGCTTTGCCCGGTGTCAAGAATATTAAACCCGGCCCATCCTGGAAGAAATTGGTTTATGATCTGGTCATGTTTTTTAAGCTGGTCGGTTTGGTTAGGAAAAATCGATTTGATATCATTCATGCCGTGGAAGAGTCGGCCTTCATGGCCCTGGCTGTGAAAAAAATATATCACCTCCCTTTTGTTTATGACCTGGATTCTTCCATGTCCCAGCAGATTTCTGAAAAATATATTTTAATGAAACCCCTTAAGTCGATCATGCATTTTTTTGAAAAAAAAGCGATCCGGGAAAGTGCTGGGGCCATTGCCGTCTGCAAGGTCCTAGAAGAGGAGGTCCTAAAATGCCAGCCCGGGAAATTGGTCTGTCGGCTGGAGGATATCACCCTCCTTTCAGAGCAAGGAGGGGAAGAGGACTTAACACCAACAAAGGCCTTCCAGGAGCCGGTGATCATGTATGTCGGCAACCTTGAAAAATACCAGGGGATCGATTTACTTCTGGAAGGTTTTCAAAAGGCCTTACCTCGAGTGGGGGATGCCAAGTTGGTCATCATCGGCGGCGGTGAATCAGATATCAAGCATTATCAGAAACGGGCGGAGGATTTGGGGATTAAAGAAAGGGTCGCCTTCCTCGGCCCCAAGCCTGTTTCCGAACTCCCTCAATGGTTAGCCCAGGCTCAGATACTGGTTTCTCCTAGAACGCAAGGCAATAATACGCCCATGAAAATATTTTCTTATCTGGATTCCGGGAAGGCGGTCCTGGCCACCCGTCTTTCGACCCACACGCAGGTATTGGATGACGAGATCGCCTATCTGGCAGCCCCCAATTCCGAAGACATGGCCGAAGGCATGGCAGTCTTGATGGGAAACGCTTCCTTGAGAGATAGGCTGACCCTGGCAGCCAAGAAGCGCGTTCAGGAAGAGTATTGTTTTGAAGCCTTCCAAAAAAAACTGATTTACTTTTATAATCAACTGGAGGCAAGGTTGACAGCTTCGTAAAAAGCCCATCAGTCCCGCCTTTGGCGGGAGAACTTTTTACTGTGCCGTCACGTTAGATAACTTTTGATATGTTTAGAAAGCTTAATAGACCCACCCCCTCCCTTGCCCTCCCCCCTCTGAGGGGGAGGGTGAGGGTGGGGGGATGTGATTTTTTTCCCAATTGTAAAGTGATATAAAAGGAAAAGGAGGGGCAATTCATGCGGATTTTGGTAACCGGAGGAACGGGTTTTACCGGTAAAGCCCTGGTAAAAAAGCTCATCGAAGAAGGCAATCAGGTTAGAGCACTGGATTATAAAGAAGGGCTTAAAACCGAAGAACTCCGAAAATGGGGTGCGGAAGTCGTTATCGGCAGTGTCACCGATAAGGCGGTGGTTGAAAAAAGCATTCAGGGTGTGGAAGTGGTTCATCATTTAGCGGCTGCCTTTCGCGAATTAAATGTCCCAGACACCTATTATCATGAGGTTAATGTGGGCGGCACCTCCAATGTCCTAGAGGCTGCCTTCCGACAGGGAGTGAAAAAATTTATTTATTGCAGCACTTGCGGTGTCCATGGAAATATCGACCATCCTCCCGGCGGTGAAGATGCCCCTATCCAACCCGCGGATTATTACCAAGCCACCAAGTTCGAGGCCGAACCTTTGGTCCATGAATATTTTATGAAGGGCATGAAAACCGTTATCTTACGACCGGCGGCCATTTATGGGCCCGGGGATCCTGAGCGGTTTTATATGATCTTCAAAAGGGTGGCCAAAGGGAGCTTCCCCATGTTCGGGAACGGGAAGACCTTTTATCATCCTCTGTATATTGATAATTTGATCGATGCCTTTATGCTTACCATGGAAGAAGGGAAAGGAGACGGTCAGGCCTATCTGATTGCCGATGAAGAATACCTCGAAATAAAGGATCTTGTCCAAAAAGTCGGACATGCTTTGGGGATTGAAGTCAAAATCAATCATTATCCGATCATACCCCTCATCATTGCCGGTCATGTTTTTGAGAAGCTCTACAAACCCTTTCGCATCACCCCTCCCATCTTCCCCCGCCGGGTGGATTGGTATCGTCAAAACAGGGCCTTCAACATAAACAAGGCCAAGCGGGAATTAGACTATCAGCCTAAAGTGGGCATTGATGAGGGATTGAGGCTGACTGCCGAATGGTATAAAAAAGAGGGGTATCTATAATAGAATCCAGGAGTCAGAATTCAGAATAGAAGAATATCGTCTCTCGGCAGATTGTTTTTTATTCCGGATGAGGATTCAACGTGCCAAGGGTTCAAGGATTCAAGTGAAAGGCATGGAAGTGAAACCACTTGAACTCTGGAATCCTACGAATCCTCGAACCCTATTTTCGAACTAAAGGAGCAGGATCGTGTGCGGGATTGTAGGATTTAACTGGCCGGATCGCTCTCTTGGAGAGCGGCTGTGCCAAATAATAAAACATCGCGGGCCGGACCAGGAAGGGGTTTTTACTGAACCGGGGATTACCATGGGATTCCGCCGCCTGTCCATCATTGACCTGTCCGAGCAGGGCAGTCAGCCTATGCCCAATGAAGACGGAACCATTCAACTGGTTTTTAACGGGGAAATTTATAATTTTTTAGAACTCCGTCAGGAATTGGAAGATAAAGGACATCATTTCCGAAGCAAAGCCGACTCCGAGGTCATTATTCACGCCTATGAGGAATGGGCGGAAAAATGTTTGGACCGTCTGCAAGGCATGTTCGCTTTCGGGCTTTGGGACCAAAGTCAACAGAAGCTCCTTGTCGCCCGGGACCGTTTGGGAATAAAGCCCCTTTATTATTATTTCCAAAAAGGACGGCTGGCCTTTGCTTCGGAGATCAAAGCCCTGTTACAAATCCCGGAAATACCACGAGGCGTTGATCTTCAGGCCTTGTATTATTACTTGGGCTATGAATTCGTACCCAGCCCCTTGACCATGTTTGAGGGGATTAATAAACTTCCTCCAGGTCACTACCTGAGGTTATCCGGTAATGAATTGACCCTAAAACCTTATTGGGATCTCAACCGGCCCGGCACTTCGCTGACCCAGGAGGAAGCGGTCGTTGAACTGCGTCGCCTGCTTCAGGAAACCGTTCAAAAACACCTGATCAGTGATGTTCCTTTGGGTGTTTTTCTCTCCGGGGGATTGGATTCCAGCACCCTGGTGGCCTTGATGCGACGGTTGGGGGTGAATCCTTTAAGGACCTTTTCCATCGGTTATTCGGATCCTTCTTTCAGCGAGCTGCCTTATGCCGAATTGGTGGCCAAACAATTTGATACCGACCATACGGTTCTGATGATTCCTGAAGTTACCTTGAATGACCTGGAAGAGACGGTCTGGCATCTCGATGAACCCATGACCGATCTTTCGGCCTTACCCCTTTATTTGGTTTGCCGGGAGGCCAAAAAATATGTGACCGTTTGTCTTTCCGGAGAAGGCGGGGATGAAATATTTGCCGGCTATGACCGCTTTAAGGCCAGTAAGGCCGATCAAGTTTACCGCATCCTGCCTTCACTGATCAGAGAAAAAATGATTTTTCCGATCATCGAGGCCCTTCCGGATCAGCCCCAAAAAAAAGGACTGATCAATATCGTGAAACGATTTGTGGAAGGCTCCCATCTACCTTTGGATGGGGGGCACCTAAGGTGGCAATATTTTTCTTCGGCCACGCAGGATGACCGGTTGTATAACGATCTGTTCAAAGGACGGGTTAAGATGGATCCCTTTGCCCCTGTAAGGACGTTTAAATCAAACTGGGACGGGATTGATCGACTGGATCAGGAGCTTTATGTTGATTTACGTTTCATGATGCCCGACTCGGTCCTGATGAAGGTCGATAAGATGAGTATGGCCCATGCCCTGGAGATCCGTGTCCCCTTTCTGGATCACCGTTTTGTGGAATTCACGGCCTCTCTGCCCGGAGATTGGAAATTAAAAGGATTTCGCACCAAGGCCATTTTCCGAGAGGCCTTAAGCGGCCTTCTGCCGGATCAGATCGTCTGGCGGGGGAAACAGGGTTATAGTCTGCCTATTAAGAATTGGCTGCGTGAAGGGCTTAAAGAGCCCTTGATCACTGTGTTGAACGAGTCCCCGGTTATAAGAGATTATATGAATGGCCCTTTTGTAGGGAAGCTTATTGAACAGCACATGGCCCGGACTCATAATCACAATCATATCCTCTGGGCCTTGTTGAATTTGGGGTTGTGGCATCAACGATTTTTCGCCTGACCGCCGGTTGAAATAATTAATCTACTATTCCATTAGGTTTTGATGAACAAGTCGAATCTGAATTCCTATTTCTGGAAGCTGCTGGTCAGTCTCCTTCTCATTTTATTTCTGCTCCGTTTTGTCAACCAGAGGGAATTGGCCGAGCTCCTGAAAAATATTCGCTGGCCATACCTGATCGGATATTTCGCCCTTAATTTTTTTGACCGTTTTGTCATGGCTTACAAATGGAAGATACTCCTCGATGCCAAAGCGATTTCCTGTTCCTGGGAAAAACTCATCGTGGTCTATTTTAAAGGGACATTTTTAGGCAATTTATTTCCCACCTCCCTGGGAGGGGATGCCATCCGCGCCTATGAGCTTTCCCGGAACACCCAAACAGGGGTCGATGTGATCTCATCCATTATCATGGAAAGGTTTCTCGGATTTCTTTCTTCGGCCATAATGGCCCTTATGGCCATTCCCCTGCTGTTCTTTTTCGTCCCCGATTTTCCCAGGTTCCTTTTATGGCTCCTGTTAACCTTCCTGTCCGCCGGTGTTTTATTTCTTGTCCTCCTTATGCGCGGGGGCGGACCGACGGCCTTAAAAAACTTCATGGCCAAGCTTCCCTGGGCCGACAAGATCTCCAAAATAACTTCGTCCTTCGTACTCTATCGAATTCAGCCTAAAGCCTTGGGAAAATTTTTCTTGTGGTCCTTTGGGGAACAGCTGGTGCCTATTTTGACCATTTACTTTTTAGTTTTGACTTTGGGCCTTTCCGTGCCCTTCCTTTATTTGGTCCCCATCATCCCCATTGCCCAATTTTTTGCCCGGATACCTGTTTCCCTGAGCGGCTTTGGGATTCAAGAAGGGCTGTTTATCGCTTTATTTTCTTTTTTTGGAATTTCGACTACTGTGGCCTTTACCCTCGGATTTGCTTCCAACTTGGGAAATATCCTCGTTGGGCTTCCAGGGGCTTATTTTTATCTCAAAGGATCATCTGAAAACAACCCCGAATCGGATGACCACCCCCACCCCTTCCCTCCCCCTTCCGAGGGGGAGGGTGAGGGAGGGGGGGAGGTTGCCTGAAATATGGCTTCTCCTTATGGACACGCCTTGGTCGGTCTGAGTCTATTTAACCTCTGTTATCCACGACCGGTTACTTCCCGAATAAATACCTGGCTGCTTTATGGTTTGGTTGTTTTAGGGGCTCTTGCTCCTGACCTGGATTTTATTCCGGGGCTCTTTTTGGGGAATCCCGGCCGGTTTCATCATGGATTTTTTCACAGTCTGGGGACGGCAGTTGGCTTATCTTTGATGGCCGGATTTTTAATTGCCTTTTTAGGATGGACTCGGTCTTTTCTAAAAACGAGCGGTTTTATTTTTATCCTTGTATTTTCACACCTCTTTTTGGATTTTTTCACAGAAGCGCCTTCTGGATTTCCAATGTTTTGGCCTGTTTCTGAAACTTATTTTTTGTCTTCTGTTCCCATCTTTCCCCGTGTGCTTCGGACTTGGGGGCATCCTGACTTTTGGACTCAGGCCCTATTTTGCTTTTCGGTGGAAAGTGTTTTGTTGATTCCTCTATGGATAATCTCTTGGCGAAGAGTGATCTTTCCCAAATAAACCCGCTAAGCTAATCAATTCATCACAGAGTTTGCCTCTAAATATTTAATCGGGAGATTAAAACTGGAGATAAGTTGAGATGAAAAAGATGAGGACTTAAATTGTGAATCCATTCCTGGTTCCACTCAAAAAACGGTTGACAAATTTGTTATGACATTATAACCTTTCTGTCATTCATACCAAAGTCATCAAAGTTCTTATAACTTTTCCATAGATAACCCTTCATGGCCTGCCCCGGCGGGAGAGTTTGGGATGAAATTAAAGAAAAATCCTGTTCCCCTTTACTATCAACTGGAAAAGGTTCTCCGAAAACGGATCCTTTCCGGCAAACTCAAAACCGATCAAGCCGTGCCTACCGAAAAAGAGTTGTGTCAGGAATTTGGGGTCAGCCGGATCACCGTAAGACAGGCCCTCCTTTCTCTTGAAAGTGACGACCTCATTCGCCGAGAGCAGGGTCGAGGTACTTTTGTCTCCTTTCGCAAAGAAAATCCTATAAAGTTCAGACTCTATGGAATGGTGGAAGACCTTTTTCAAATGGGGGCTCAAACCCTTTTGAAGCTTCATTCTAAGAGATTGATCAATCCAGACCCTGGGATTGTAAAGGATATGGAACTTAGCCCAAAGGAAAAAGTTTATCTCTTTGAAGGTCTTCGGTATCTTTATAGTGAGCGTCAGGCCTTTTTCCAGGCCTTTGTCCCGGAAGAGATCGGGAAAAATATTCGATTGAAGGATCCGTCCCGCCCGCTATTCATCGAGAGGGTTGAGAGGGAAATTTTGGAAACCGTAAAACGCGGTCGGCAGATCATCTCAGCCTCGATGGCCGATCCCTCTTTGGCAAGGATTATGGGCGTTAAAAAAGGGGCTCCACTTCTGGTCGTTAAGCGGATTTATTTTTCCAGGTCGGGTCGGGCCCTGGAGATGGCGGTCACCCATTTCCCTGGAGATGTCTATCAAGGTGTGGCTGAGTTGGTGAGAGTCAACACATGAAGGCATACAAGGTGTAAGGTACACGGTGCATGGTGTAGGGTGCAAGGGTAAAAGCCTAGACCTTAAACTTGAACCGTCAATATAATATCAAGCAAGAATTTTTTACTCGGAGGGGAAAAGATGAGCGATCAATATGAAAAAATCCGTCAGAGAAGACAGCAATGGCAGGATCGGACGGTGAAGAAGGCCCTGGAGCGTTTTCCAATTTTTAACGAATCTCCCAGCCGATTCTATACGCCTCTAGATATCCAGGACTTTGATTTTCTTAACCAGGTCGGCTTTCCGGGAGAGTATCCGTTTACCGCCAACATCTATCCATTCGATCCCCGGGCCGGTGTTTCCAGGACAGCGGCTAGGAGTAGCCGTTCCGGCTCAGGGTTGACCCGGGCCTCAGGCTATTCCGGATACGGAACGCCGGAAGACACCCGGGACTATTATAAACAGACTATTTCCCGGGGCGCCCGGCAAGGCCCCAATCTGGCTATGGACCTGGTGACGCAATGCGGCTACGACTCCGACAATCCCTTGATGGCCGGAGAGGTGGGCAAGGTGGGAGTAGCCATCGATACCCTTCGAGACCTGGAGATAATTTACGAACCTTATCAGGGGGACCTTAACCTGGACCGCATCGCTTCCAATTTCACCATCAATGCCCCGGCTATTTATCTGATCGCCATGTATGCGGCCTTGGCCGAAAAGCGGGGTATCCCTTTGGACAAACTGCAGGCCACCCCTCAAAATGATATCTTGAAAGAATATATCGCCCGGGGGGCCTATATTTTCCCACCCAAATCGGCCATGCGTTTTTTCCGGGACACCCTGACCTTTATCAACCAATATATGCCGCGTATGAATATTACCAGCATGGGAGGTTATCACATCCGGGAAGCCGGGGCCACGCGTGTTCAGGACCTGGCTTATAGTATGGCCATTGCCTGCGCCTATCTGCAGGAAGGGATTGATGCCGGTTTGGAGGTGGACGCCTTTGCACCCCGTTTCACCTTCAACGCCATGGGCGGGAGTATGGAGTTCTTGCAGGAAATAGCCTTTCAGAGGGCTGCCCGCCGTATGTATGCCCGAATTCTCAAAGAGCGTTTCGGGGCCAAGAATCCCCGCAGTATGCTGCTCAGGGAACAGATGACCGCCCATATCGGGCCTTCGAGCACCACCAAACAGCGACCGCTGAATAACCTGACCAGGGCTGTTCTTGGGGCCGTGGCCGGGGCCTTATCCGGGGGACCACCATCGGCCTTCCCGCCATATGACGAACCACTCGGACTGGGATGGAGCCGGGAGGCTTCGCAATTATCTCAGGACGTCAGTCGAATCCTGTCCTGCGAGGCCAGATTGATGGAAGTGACCGACCCTTTCGCCGGTTCTTATTATATGGAAGCCACGACCGATGAGATTGAGAGAGAGGCCTGGGCCGAATTGGACAAACTGGATAAGATGGGAGGAATCGTGGCCGCCATTGAACAGGGCTATGTTCAACGGGAGGTGACTCGAAACGCCTATGAACATCAGAAAAAAATCGCCAGCGGTGAAATCCTGGTGGTGGGAGTGAACTGTTTTACCGGCGAACACGAACTTGAGGTTCAGACCACACGCCTGGTCCCGCACCCTTATGATCCCGATCGACGTGCCCGGGCGGAGGAGAAACAGATCGCCAATTTAAAAGAGGTCAAGAAGAAAAGGGATAACTCGGAGGTTCAGAGGCTATTGATCGAGTTAAAAAAACAAGCAACGGAAGAGAAAGTAAACCTGGTCAGTCACCTGATTGCTTGCGCCAAGGCTTACGTCACCTTACAAGAGGTTTGCGATGTACTCAGGGATGTTTTCGGAGAATATGATCCCCCTTCCATTTTCTAAAGAACCCGGGTTGGAACCTAACATCATAAGGAATTCCCAAATGAATATGGAGTACCTTTTCAGGTACCCGGTGGGAGATGTTTCTCGCCCTGGTCCTTTGAACCTACAAGAAATGTTGGCCGGGCACCTTCGGGCCATCCTGGACCTGTTGACTCTCACCTGGAAGGGTAAAAGGGTCCACATAGACGGATATCGTCTGTTGGACGAACCCGATATGGACCATCCCCTTTATCCTGATGTCAACCAGGAGTCTGCCCAATACATTGATCGTCTGGACATTTATGAACCGCGCCTTCCTTATATCCGCCAATGGATGGAATTGATCCTTTCCATCGTGGATTTCGAATATCAGGGAAAGCCAGTTCGAATAGACGGTTTTCGCTTGAAAAGACCTGATCAATGGCTGAAACCCGGCGGCGGGGCTGCCGACATCCTGGCCCAGGCAGCCACCCGCTGCAACCTGAAGTGTCGTTTTTGTTACAACCTCGGTAGCCCGCCGGTCTTCAAAGAGACTTCCCGAAAGGCCGAAGCAGAATATCAGGAAATTTTGACCCGCATTGCTTATTACGTCCCAGGGTCCAAGTTAAGTCTGTTCCCCGATACGGGCAGTCCCTGTGAGATGCTTACCCATCCCTATATCCTGGAGATACTGGCTGCCCTTCGCCGAAAGACCGACGAAGTCTTTCGGATCCCGACCAACGGATCCCTTCTCACTCCAGAGATGATTCGGGACTTGTCTCAATATCAGCCTTTGCTTATAGATCTCTCCTTAAATACCAGTTCGCCCAATCGTCGTCGCTGGCTTATGGGAGACCATAAACCAGAGGTGGCCCTCAATGCCTTGGCCGAACTTGGGTCCACCCATATTCCCTATTCGGTGGTCATTGTGCCCTGGCCTTTCCCTTCCTTTAAAGAAATGCTGGAGGACCTTGCCCCAACCGTTGCTTTTTCAGCCCGCTTTAGCCCAGCCTATATTCAGATCAGCCTGCCGGGGTATTCGCGTTGGTTTTCCAAAAAGACCCTTTTTGATCGGGAAGAGGTTTGGAACCGGTTGAAGATCGAGATTCAGCACCTCAGGACCGTTACGGACTGTCCCCTGATCATTCGTCCCGGTTTATATGAAGAATACTTGGACCCGGAGGCCATTGACACTCCACGTCTGATTGGGGTGATTAAGCATTCTCCGGCGGCCAGAGCAGGTTTGGTACTCGGAGACCGGTTAATCGGCATCAACGGCCTTCGGATCAAAAACCGGACCCAGGCCCTTTCCCTATTAGGGATGGTCCAAAACAGCAGCCTGGAAAAAGTTTCGCTGATCGTGGAGCGGTCTGGTGGATTGTTGGATCTGGACATGGATTTGAATCACTTCGAATACCCCTTTGACCCTCGAACAGTCCCCTTTGCCGGATGTGTCTTCCCATCGGCCGGGATCCCCTTAAGTTGGATGGAACAACTGCAAACCATGATTGCTTCAGAGAAGGCTCGGGAGATACTGGTTTTGACCTCCACCCTGGTAAAACCCATATTAGAAAAACGGATCCGGGAAACCCTTTTCCCGGCTGATGTGCATTTCCATCTGCGTGTTCCGTCCAATCAATACTTGGGGGGAAATATCTTTATGGGTGATTTGTTGGTGGTGGAAGATTTTATCGCCGCGGTAAAAGACTTTTTAAATGAAGATCGGGTGTTGCCTGACTTGATCGTCATCCCCTCCTCTCCTTTTCATTTGAGCGGATGGGGAAGGGATCTGACCGGAAGGGTATACAAAGACATTGAGCGCCTGACCGGGATTCCTGTGGAGTTGATCGAATGCGATCCCATTTTCGATTGAATCCCTATGTCCGTTTTATGCGGGCGCAGTTTAGCATGAAAGAGATTCAAGGGGTAAAGGATAGGTCCAAGGGAAAACCTTAAACCCTATACCGTGCACCTTGCACCATAATATTGTTTTAAAGGAGAACAGCCATGACTGAAAAAAGAATCAGGGTACTTGTGGCCAAGCCCGGCCTGGACGGTCACGACAGAGGGGCCAAAGTGATTGCCTATTCTCTACGCGACGCTGGTTTTGAAGTGATCTATTCAGGTCTGAGGCAGACCACCGATTCCATTGTTCGGGCGGCCATACAGGAGGATGTGGACGTGGTGGGTCTGTCTATTCTTTCCGGGGCTCATCTGGCCCTGACCCGGCGGGTGGCTGAAGGACTAAAGGCCCAAGGGGGCGAAGATGTAGTGCTGGTGCTGGGGGGAGTTATTCCAGATGAAGATATCCCAGCCCTGAAGGAAATGGGGGTGGCGGAGATCTTTACCTCCGGAGCCAGCATAGATCAGATTGTGGAGGCGATCAAGAAGCATGTCCATCTCAACGGGTGAGATAGACACAGTGCAGGGTTTAAGGTTCAAGGTATAGGGTACAAGGTTCACGGTATAGGGTTTGAGGTTTTACCTTGGACCTTAAACCCTGAACCTTGTACCCTATTTTCAAAATTATGGAGGTATCCAAGTGAGCACAGAGACTTTATTGGTTGAGATAAAAGACCAGGTGGGAACCCTGGTCATAAACCGTCCTGAAAAACGAAACTCCCTTTCTCCGGACATGTTGATCAAAATGCACCAGGCCCTGGAAGATTTTATTCAAGAGGACACAGTGCGAGCAGTGGTCATACGCGGTGCCGGTGACCAAGCCTTTTCATCGGGGTATGATATCGGTGCCATTCCCACCGAGGTTTCCCCAAGAACCCGGGAACAGTTGAGAGAACAGAACCCCCTGGAGCTTGCCTTGAACAGCGTCATCAACTTCCCCTATCCTGTTATTGCTCTGTTGAATGGGTATGCCTTTGGTGCGGGCTGTGAATTGGCCGTCTGCTGCGATCTGCGCATCGGGGCCGACGATATACGAATGGGCATGCCCCCGGCTAAATTGGGTTTGATTTATCAACTGGCGGGGTTGATGCGTTTTATTCAGATCATCGGAATTTCCAATACCCGGGAGCTTTTTTTTACCGGACGCTATTATCCTGCGGGGAGAGCCAAGGAAATGGGGCTGGTACATTACCTGCTGCCCAGGCAGGAATTGGAATCCTTTGTCTATGTAATGGCCGAAGAAATTGCCGGTAATTCCCCTTTATCCGTAAAAGGAACGAAAAGAATTCTGAATCTGCTTTCTCAATCGTTCAAATTGTCGGACGAGGACCGCCGGGAGGCCAACAAACTTATAGGCCAGGCCTTCAACAGTGAGGATCTGAAAGAAGCCCAGAAGGCCTTTATGCAAAAACGTAAACCGGAATTTAAAGGCAGATAATAGGTCCAAGGTTTAAGGTACAAGGTGTAAGGAAAACCTTAAACCATATACCATATACCGTGAACCTTAGACCTTATACCCTGTACCGTGCACCGTGTACCATGTACCCTATTTTCTTTTTAGAGGAGTGAAAGGATGGAAGCAAATCTCGGACTAACTAAAACCATCGCCCGATTTATTGTTGACATTGATTCTTCAACCATTCCCTTCGAGTGCTTTGAGCAGGCCAAGGTAGCCTTTCTGGATTGGCTGGCTGTGGGGATGGCCGGCAAAGACGAGCCGCTGGTATTGAAGCTTATCCATTATGCCGAGCTCATGGGAGGCAATCCTCAGGCCACGGTCCTGGGACACGGCCTGAAAACCAACGTCAGTCAGGCCGCTTTAATTCATGGAGCCATGTCGCATGCCCTGGATTATGATGATACCATGGCCCAATTCTCCGGCCACCCCTCGGTGACCTTATTCCCAGGTTTACTGGCCTTGTCCGAGTGGAAGGAAAAATCGGGATTTGATTTTTTAACGGCCTACATCATTGGTCTTAAAGCCGGGGCCGTTATCGGTGTCTGCGCCGGAGTGGAACATTACGGGGCCGGGTGGCACGGAACTTCAACCATAGGACGTTTGGCCTCAGCCGCCGGTTGTGCCCGATTGTTGGGATTGGACGAACAACAGACAGTTTATGCCCTGGGCATAGCCGGAACTCAGGCCTCAGGGTTAAAGCGGGTGTTTGGTACCATGTGCAAGCCCTATCATGCCGGCCGGGCCTCCCAGGTGGGATTGGAAGCGGTTCTGTTGGCCGATGATCAATTCACCAGTGCCGAGGATATCCTGGAAGGGCCGGACGGTTTTTTCCAGCTTTTAAAAGGCCGGGTAAACGAAAGGGCCGTGGCCTCGTTGGGAAGAACCTGGGATACGGACAAACTGGCCCAGAAATACCATGCCTCTTGTCATGGTACCCATTCGGCCATAGAGGCTGTGTTAAACATGGTCAAGGAAGATAATTTGACTGCTCCAGACATCCAATCCATAACCGTACGCACTTCTCAAACAGCCATAGCCATCGCCGGGAAAACGATCCCGAAGACCGGACTGGAAGGCAAATTCAGTATTTATTATTGTGTGGCCAATGCCCTTTTGAGAGGCGATACGGGCATGCAGGCCTTTACCGATGAAAAGGTGGATGATCCCGACATAAGGGATTTGATGAAAAAGATTGAGGTTGTGTTGGATTCAAACATTCAGGGCCTGGCCGCCAAGGTCGAAGTGAAGACCCATGCCGGCCGGGTGTTTCAAGGTTTTAATGACATTCTCAATGAAATACCTGAACTGGAAATAAAAAAGGAAAAGGTGCGAACTAAATTTATGGATTTGTGCGCCCCCGTTATGGGCCGAGAGCGGGCGGATAAGATCCTAAAATCCATCCTGGCCTTGGAAGATTTGAAGAATATAAAAACGTTCGTGAAACGCGTTCAACCAAAAGTTCAAGGTACATGATACATGGTTTATGGTTTAAGGTTTTTCCTTGGACCTTACACCTTGAACCTTAAACCTTTTTTTATTACATCATAGAAAGGAAATTAATTAATGGAAACGGCATTAGCTACTGTAAGAGTTCTTGATCTCACCCGTGCCTTAGCCGGCCCCTTTGGTTCGATGATTTTGGGTGATCTGGGTGCGGAGATTATAAAAATCGAGGCTGTGGCCGCCAATAGAGGATTCACCGGACCGACTGCCTATAGAGGGCAGGATGCCTACAATATGAGCATCAACCGCAGCAAGAAGAGTATCACTCTGGATACCCGGACGGAGAAGGGGAGGGAGATCTTCTACGATCTGGTGAAAATTTCTGACGTCGTGTTGGACAATTTCAGGCCCGGAGTACTCGAGAGGCTAAAAATGGACTATGAAACCCTCAAAAATATTAATCCCCGTATCATCTGCTGTTCTATCAGCGGGTTCGGTTCCAACGGTCCCTATCGGGACCGGCCGGCTTATGATGTGACCATCCAGGCCATCACTGGGTCTATGAGCATTACCGGTGAGGAAGGCAGGCCGCCGGTGAGGGCAGGAATCGCCATCAGCGATCTGGGTGCAGGCATGTTTGCCGCTCATGGCATTATGGCCGCCCTTTATGCCCGGGAACACACCGGCGCGGGGCAAAAAGTGGAGACCTCACTTTTTGAAGCCACATTAGCCCTGCTGGCATATGAAGCGAGTATTTATTTTGCAACTGGCGAAGTGCCGGGACCGGTAGGTTCAGGGCATCGCACCCTCCCGGTTTATCAGGCCTTTCAGACCAAGGATGGGTATATCGCCATCGCCGCTGTGGGGGATAAATATCCCCGTTTGTTTAAGGCCATGGGCCGGGAAGAGGTGCTCAAGGAGCCCCTTTTTAAAGGTCCGGCCACTCGTGAAAATAAAAAACAGCGAAATGCAGTCATTCAGGAGATTTTTCTTACCAAGGGGACCGACGAATGGATGAAGCTGCTCACCGAGGCCGATGTGCCCAGCGGGCCGGTAAATTCATTGGACAAAGCCCTGGCCGATCCGCAGGTGGCGGCAACGGATATGGTGGCCACGATTGAAAATGATTCGGGCGGGCGGATAAGACAGACCGCGAACCCCATCAAAATGTCAGGAACGCCGCCGGAATTGAGGACTAAATACACTTATCCTCCTGTTATGGGAGAAAATACGGAAGAGATCCTGTCGCAACTTTTGGGCTTCTCAAAGGAAAAAATAGACGCCTTGCGGCTGGAAAAAGTCGTTTGAAAAATCATGAACAACGATTGGTCGGAGCTAATTGATAACATGCGCCAGGGATCAGTTCGGGCCCTGTCCCGTTTAGTGAGCCGGGTTGAAAATCGTGAGCCCGGCTGGATGGAGGCCATGCAGCAGATTTACTCCCTGTCCGGCAAGGCCCGGCTCATCGGAGTCACCGGTTCACCGGGTGCGGGCAAGAGTACATTAACCAACGGAATTGCACGGGAGTTAGTTTCCAGGGGCTTCAAAGTGGGTATCATTGCCGTGGACCCATCCAGTCCTTTCTCCGGAGGCTCCATTCTGGGTGACCGGGTCCGGATGAAAGACCTGTGGAATCTCGACCAGGTCTTCATTCGTTCCATGGCCACCAGAGGGGCTTTGGGCGGCCTAAATCAATCGGCCCGGGATGTAGCCAAGATTCTGGATGCCTTTGGCAAGGACTTGGTGCTCATCGAAACGGTCGGGGTAGGGCAGGATGAAGTGGAAGTGGTCCGGGCAGCCGATCTGGTCCTGGTTGTCTGCGTTCCGGGACAAGGAGACGGGGTACAGGCCCTTAAGGCCGGCATCATGGAAATCGCTGATATCTTCGTGGTCAACAAGTCGGATCGGGATGGCGCGGAACAAGTTTTTCTTGATATTCAGGCCATGCTGGAGTTGGATTCATCCCAGAACAACCCCAGGCCACCTGTCCTCCGAACCGTGGCCAGTCAGAATGAAGGCATAACCGAGTTGGTAAACACTAGCCTGAACCTCCTGGCCTCTTCCGACCGTCGACGGGTTTGGCAGGGGGTGCGGATCAGAGAAGAGCTCATCGCTTTGCTGGAAAAACAATTACTCGGTCTGATTCTCCAACTTTGGGAAAAAGATGGAAACCTCGAAAAGGCCGTGCAGCAAATCGAAAGGGGAGAGAAGGACCCCTATTCCATCGTTCAGGAAACCCTTGGTCTCATGCTGCAAAAAATAAGGGAGTAACTCTACAAAAATTCAGGGATGCCTCCCTAATAATTTCCCTCCCGAAAGCATACTCCCAAATAAATCTTGACTTTTTAACCCAAACCCTCTAACTTGCAAAATGATCAACTAACCTAACAATACTATTAGAGAAATAGGAAAGCCATTTGGACCTGTCGGTAATTATCCCTTTTTATAACGAAGCCCGAAATATTTCGGTTTTTTTCGATGAACTGTGCCAGGCACTCCAAGACACGGAACTGACGTGGGAAATTTTAGCCATCGATGACGGGAGTATGGATGAAACCTTTGCTCTCTTAAAGGAGGAAGCTATACGGCGCAATCATATCAAGGTGCTGCGCCTGAGAAAAAATTTTGGGCAGACGGCGGCCCTTTCGGCCGGTTTTGATTCGGCTAAGGGTGATATCATCATAACCATGGACGGCGATCTTCAAAACGACCCCAAGGATATTCCTGCGCTGGTTGCCAAGATCAGAGAAGGATACGACATCGTAAGCGGATGGCGGGAAAAACGGGAGGATCCTTTTTTCTCCAGACGTCTCCCTTCCCTAATAGCCAACAAGATGATCTCCTGGGTTACAGGAGTGAAGCTCCATGATTACGGTTGCACCTTGAAGGCCTTTAAAAAGGAGGTTGCTAAACACATCCGATTGTACGGCGAGATGCATCGTTTCATCCCGGCTACTGCCAGTTGGATGGGAGTGACCATTGCCGAGATACCGGTTAACCATCGATCCCGCAAATTTGGTCGGTCTAACTATGGAATCTCCAGGACCATAAGAGTTCTGTTGGATCTGATAACCGTTAAGTTTTTATTGACCTATTCTACCAGACCCATCCATGTCTTTGGGCTTTGGGGGATCCTTGTCGGGGTTGGCCGGTTTCGGCTTGGCCTGCTATTTGACTGTTCAACGATTATTTTTCGCCGTTCCTTTGGCCAACCGACCCATTCTGCTTTTAGCCGTTCTTTTGATCTTTATCGGCATTCAGTTTATCAGCATGGGCCTTTTGGGCGAACTTCAGGTCCGAACTTATCACGAATCTCAAGGGAAACCGATTTATTACATCAAAGAGATCTTTGGGCAAGACAATAAAGAGACTCCATAACCAGCCGTGGATCAGCATGGGATTCCTGCTGGTCGGTGTTTTTTGTTTGACCGCTGTCCTGGCTCAAACCAAAGCCCCAACCTTTCATTCTATCCTGACTAAAGACCTGAACCGACTGATTCCAATTGCTTCTTTTTCAAGAAACGATCGGATCTATTTATATACCGTCTGGACGGGTCTTCAAGGGGACCACGAAATAAAGGTCCTGTGGATCCGGCCGGATAATAAGGTTCAGGAAACCGTTCGAATCAAGGAAAACATTTCATCTAAAATCCCGAACTATACCTCCTGGGCCTATTTGGCTTTTACTAAAGGACTCTTGAATATCTCTCCCTTTGAGAGAAATTTTATCGGTCCCTGGAAGGCCCAGCTTTTTTTGGATGGGAAATTATTAAAAGAATATGATTTTTCTGTTTCCTGACCGGAGGAATCATTCTTTATGGACTTTTCTGAAACTTATTTGGTTCTGATCAGTCTTACCCGTGGAACTGGTTAAGGCAAGGGTAGGTAATATCATTAAGCCCCTCCCCGGTTCGATGAGTCAAGTAACAATGATGTACTTTCCCCTCCCGATAGCCAGCAATTTTTTAAAAAATGAAAAGGGATAGAAGATTAAAGCTAATAAATTTAATCTGCTATTCTTTCCAAAAATCCAAAGGTTTCCAAAAATTTGAAACTTTTTCACTCCCGTTTTGGCATGTACATTAAAGGAATAAAATGATAAAATAAAAATTATTCTTATTTCCTTGCATTCGGAATTGTGAAAAAGAGGAGGGTTCAATGCCGGAATTGCGAAAGGATCCCATTGTCGGGCGATGGGTGATTATTTCCACCGAAAGGGCCAAGCGCCCTTTTGACTTTGCCCCTGAGGACGAGACCCCCAAAGGGGGGTTTTGCCCCTTTGATTCCGGGAATGAAAAAACCACCCCGCCGGAAATCACTGCCTATCGAACCCCGGGATCTCAGCCTAATACACCCGGCTGGACCTTGCGTGTGGTGGCCAATAAATTTCCAGCCCTCATTATTGAAGGCAGTTTGAATAAAATTGGGGAGGGCTTATATGACAAGATGAACGGGATAGGGGCTCATGAAGTTATCATCGAAACCCCTGATCACGAAGAAACCCTTTCCACCATGCCGCTCGACCGTTTTGCCGACGTCCTTCGGGCCTATCGGGACCGTATCGTCGACTTATCTAAAGACCCCCGGTTTCAATATATCCTGGTCTTCAAAAACCAAGGCCGGGCAGCCGGGGCTTCTCTGGAACACAGCCACTCTCAATTGATCGCCTTGCCGGTCATCCCTGAAGTCGCTCATGAAGAGTTAAACGGTTCCCAAAAATATTTCTCTTACAAAGACCGCTGTGTCTATTGTGACATCGTCCGACAGGAGCAGGAAGCCAAAATACGTGTGGTTGCTGAAAACCAGGACTTCCTGGTCTGCTCCCCTTTTGCCCCCCGTTCCCCTTTTGAAGTCTGGCTTATCCCCAAAGCCCATAACGCCGTTTATACCGAACTGGAAGAGAGCAAATTTGCTTCCCTGGCCCAGATTTTTTCCGAGACCTTGAAACGTTTGGACAAAGCCTTGAACAATCGGCCCTATAACTTCATGCTCCATACCTCTCCGGTCAAGGAATCTCATAGGGATTATTATCATTGGCATTTTGAAATCGTCCCTAAACTGACCAGAATTGCCGGGTTTGAATGGGGTTCCGGGTTTTATATCAACCCCTCTCCTCCCGAAGAAGCCGCCAAATATCTAAGGGAAGTTCGTCTTGAGGAGGAAAAATGAAGATCCTTTTTGCCACTTCCGAAATCAGTCCTTTTTCCAGGGCCGGGGGACTGGCTGACGTTTCGGCCGACCTGCCCTTGGCCTTGGCCCGAATGGGACATGAAATATGTATAGCCACTCCCAAGTACCGTCAAACCAGAAAGATCAAACCCCCGCTGAAGCTCCTGGATACTCATCTGGAAGTCCCTATCTCCTGGATGAAAAAAACAGCTCAAATTTATCAATCCAGTCTGGCCGAAAAGGTATCGGTTTATTTTATCGGCCGGGATGACCTTTATGACCGGGAAGGGCTATATGGAAATGAGTACGGAGACTACCAGGACAACGCCGAGCGTTTTATCTTTTTCTCCCGTGCTGTTTTGGAATTATGTCTGGCCCTGGACCTTCACCCCGATATCATCCATAGCAATGACTGGCAAACCGGATTAATACCGGTTTATTTGAAAACTCTATATGCCCACGCCCCCTCTCTCCAATCAACGGCCAGTCTTTTCACCATTCACAACCTGGGATATCAAGGCCTTTTCTGGCACTACGACCTTCATTTGACCGGATTGGGATGGGAACTTTTTACTCCCAAGGCTTTAGAGTTCTTCGGCAAGTTGAACCTGATGAAAGGCGGGATCGTTTTCGCCGATATCTTGAATACGGTCAGCCCCAATTACCGGAAAGAGATTCTAACCCCGGCCAATGGGTTTGGCTTGGAGGGGTACTCAAAACCAGGGAAGCCGACCTGTATGCTGTTTTGAATGGGGTGGATTACGAGGTTTGGGATCCCTCCAGGGATCCTTTGTTGTCTGCAACGTATACACCATCCAAGCCTGGAGAATAAAAAGGTTTGTAAAGCCAATCTTCAGGATTTATTCCACCTGAAGAAAAAGGGGGAACTCCCAGTAATAGCCATTATTTCCCGTCTTCTGGATCGAAAAGGTATGGACCTGGTCAGCCGGATATTCCCCCGGTTGATGGAATTGGAAATAGAGGTCATCTTAATGGGACAAGGTCTGGAACAATATCAAGTCTGGGCCTTGGAGATGGCCGAGAAATATCCGGGTTTCATCGGTCTGGAAATGGGGTATAACGGGCCCCTGGCCCACCAGATTCAGGCCGGGGCCGATATCCTGCTCATGCCCTCCCGTTATGAACCCTGCGGACTCGATCAATTATACGCCTTGAAATATGGGACTATCCCCATCGTCAGGGCCGTAGGGGGATTGGAAGATACGGTTGAAGATTACAACCCCCAAACCGACCAGGGAACTGGGTTTAAATTCAAAGAGTATGAAGAGGAAAAATTGTTTCAGACCATTCAGCGGGCCTTATCGGTCTATCGGGACAAGCCTCGCTGGAAACGATTGATTCAAAGGGCGATGAATCAGGATTTTTCCTGGGGAAAATCAGCCTCTCAATATGAATCGCTTTATAAAAAGCCCGGGAGAAAAAAGGCAAGGAGTAATTGATTTAACCTAATGGAACGAGGTCTTGAACTGTTAAAAAAAGTGATCCAGGTGGCCAATTCCAGTATTGGATTTGAAGACCGCCTTCAGGGTATCTTGGATTTACTGGTCCGGAAGGAAGGGATGGAAAGGGCGATCCTTCTCTCCGTAACACCGGGATATGAAGCCTTTGAATTAAAAAAGATCAGCCCTCGAGAGGTCTCCTGGGACGGCCAATCCTTTAATTTGGCCAGGACTCCTATTGGAGAGCACCCTTCAAAATCGAACACCCCTTTTCATTCCCCGTTTGAATCGGAAAGAGCACAAGGCCCTGATCAAGAACCCTCTGTTTAAAGGGTTTGATTCCCTGATCGTCCTTCCTGTTGAAGACGACAATTTATTATACGGGGTTTTATGTTTGCTTTCCCGACAGGCCATAAAACCTGACCAGGAGCAGTGGGAACTGCTGGACCTGATTGCCCGTGAGCTGGCCGGCATTATTCGAAACTCCTGGGTTTACACCGAATCCAAAAAAAGAATTGCCGAACTCAGCGTCTTGTACCAGGTGGGCAAGGTGATCGGCTCAACCTTGGAACTGGATGATCTAATAGAGCGTACCGTGGCTATTACCGCCCAAGTGATCAATGCCACAGGTTCGGCTTTGATGATATTGGAAAAAGAATCCGAAACCGTCATCGTTGAAAAGGAATTCGGCCTGGTACCCTTTCAGGTGAAAAGGAAAATCCTCCAAGACATTGTCAACCGGAAAGGCGATCATATTTATAATCGGAGGGCCGGTTCTACAAAAGATTGGATCAATGTCCCCCTTGAAGATGACCATTCTCAAGAATCGGCGGAAAAGCCTTCGGTGGCTTCTTTTATGTGCATTAACTTGAATTTTATGGGGTCCTATCGGGGTCGGCTTTGTGTCTATGAGAAGATTCCATTAGGTGACGATACGGCCTCTCATTTTAACGAGGATGACCTGTCGGTTCTTTCCACCATCGGCAATATCATTGCCAGTTCTCTGGAAAACGCCCTGACCTTTCAAAAGATCGAGACCCTGGCCAAAAAAAATGAATGGATGGTCAGAAATTTATCCACGTTGTACCAGATTGACAGCGCCATGATGACCTCGGCTTCCTTAAAAGATCTTCCTCAGATTATTTTGGAGGCCGTTACCTTGAAGGAAGGGTTGGGGTTTAATCGGGCCATCCTGTTTCTGGCCGATGAAGGCAAAAAAATGCTGACCCCTATGGCCTGGTCCATACAAAGGGAATCCGGTCAGGGCCCTCCCTTACAAAAACAAATAGGTTTGACCGGGAATGCCTTAAGCGGTTACTTTCTCAAACAAGCCGCTCAAATCAGAAATACCCGACAACAGACGGATCAAGTGGTCCAGGATATCAAGGTTCCCTTAACCAAAGAATCGGGGATTCTATCCCGCACCTTTTTGGAAGGTCGGACTTTCTTAGTGAATCATATCTCTGAAGACCCGCGCATCAACAAAGAGCTGGCCAAACGATTGCAATTGGACTCCTTTGCCTCCATCCCTATCTATGCCAAGGATAAAGTGGTCGGGGTGATCGAGGTGGATAATTTTTTGGACAAACGTCCGATCACCGAACAAGACCTCTATTTATTGTCCATGTTGGCTCATCAGGCCGGGCTGGCCTTGGAGAATGCCCGTCTCTATGCCTTCATTGAAAAAACCAACGAAGAACTTAAAGTGACCCGAGAACGGTTGATTGAATCGGAAAAAATGGTGGCCATCGGCGAAATGGCCTCCGGATTGGCCCATGAGATCAGAAATCCGCTGGTTTCCATCGGAGGTTTTGTTCGCCGCCTTCATAAAAAATTTCCTGACGATGATCAGGCCCAGTCCTATTTCCAGGTGATCATCAATGAGGTCGAGCGGCTGGAAAAAATCTTGAATGAAATCATGGATTTTTCCCAAGACCCGCGAGGGAAATACAAAGAATGGGAACTTAATCGAATCGTGGAAGAAGCCCTGAGTCTTATTCAAAGGGAATTGGATGAGAAAAATATCCGGGTTCAAAAAGAATGGGGGAAAATTCCCAAAGTCTTTGGAGACAACCGCGAGTTGGGCCATGTTTTTTACAACCTGTTTTTAAATTCCTGTCAGGCCATGCCCCAGGGAGGGTTGTTGACGGTGCGGACCTATTTAGACAAAGGGCCGGATCGCTCCTGGGTCACTTGTGAGGTCAAGGATACCGGAGGAGGAATTCCGCCCGAACTCCTGCATAATATCTTTAATCCTTTTTTTACCACCAAGGATCACGGCTCGGGTTTAGGTCTGCCCTTAGTTCATAAAATCGTCACCCGCCATAATGGGGAAGTGGCTATCGATAACCGGCCGGGAGAAGGGATCTCATTTCTCATCAAGTTTCCTACAGCCAAAGAAGCCCGGCAACATTTGCGAAAAAACAAATTTTTTAGGGAGGAAAACCATGAAACGGATATTAATCGCTGACGATGAAGAGTCCCTCCAAAGGCTTTACCAGGAAGAATTTGAAGAAGAAGGCTATGAGGTCATGATAGCCGGAAACGGCAAAGAGGTGCTCTCCTGTTTGGAGGATTCGGATCACCTGCCGGATATCATCGTTATGGATATCCGCATGCCGGAAATGAACGGCATTGAAACCCTGAGAATCATCAAGGAAAAATATCCCCGAATACCGGTCATCCTTTGCTCGGCCTATAGTGAATTCAAGCAGGATTTTTCAGTCTGGGCCTCGGAGGATTACGTGGTCAAATCTTCCGATCTGACGGAGCTTAAAGAAACGGTGAAAAAACATTTAAAAAAATAGCAGGGCCGAAAAATTTTTACCATGTGGGCCGTCATTAATGGTTTTAAAGAATCCCTTCCGGAAAAGACCTCTATAAACGATGTGATCCATTCCAGCCGGGAATTTGAGATCCATATGATCGTGGAATTAAACCATCGTTTTATTCATCAGAAAGATTATGAATCCACTTATTTAACGGAAGGGGATGTCTTGGAATTCATTCATCCGGCCTTCGGAGGATGAAAAAATTGGATACTAATTTCTGGATACTGGATGTTGGATGAAATCTCATGATTTCGCAAAACCTCTAACCCAGGATCGAGAATCCAGTAACGATGATTTTACAGATCAACTTTAACGATATGGTCCGGGCAACCCTGGATGAAGACTGCGGCAACGAAGGATATCTTGGAATTTCCCCCGACGGCAGGAGGTATCATGTGGTGGTTCCGGTGGACCGTCAGATCGCCCGGGGGATAAAGGCCGCCAATCGCCCCTTGGATGGAACCCCATTTGGAGGTTATAAAGATTGGCATTATTTCTGCTGTCTGGGATTTACCCGGGCGGAAAAGATTAAGGAAACTGAAATCCAAACAATCCGCATAAAGCAGGCCAGGGTCAACGCCCGGCTCTTAAAGGCCTGGGCAGCCGGAATGCATCTCGAAGTGGAATTTAATACCTCAATAACCGGATAAGAAACAAGGGTTGATATTTAGAAACCCATATCGAATATTCTTATAAGCAAGTTAATCCATCAACCATTTTTCCTCTTGACAACAACCTTCTTGGCTCTTTATAGTTTCTGATAACTATAATGTAATTATAATATAACTTTACCATAACGATCACCCCGATGGAAATCGGGGTCCGGACCATTTTGGACCATCCCTTTAGCTATCTGGAATTTGTGACTATTGCTCGTCATTGACCATAGGGCCCCCGCTTTTTTTGGAGGAATGCATGCTCTTACCTAAATTTGCTTATCATGCCCCAACAACGATTGATGAGGCCTGTTCCCTATTAGCTCATTATGGGGCCAAATCCAAAGTTCTGGCCGGTGGGACTGATCTTCTGGTCAACATGAAAAAGAAACTTCTGTCACCAGAACAGATTATCAGCCTGAACAGAATTGAAGGCCTGGACGAGGTCTCCTATCAAAGCCGAACAAGGCTGGTTCTCGGTCCTTTAGGAACGGCGTCTAATCTTTCCAACTCCAAACTGATTCAAGAAAAGATTCCCATATTGGCCCAGGGGGCCGGAAGACTGGGATCGCCTTTGGTTCGCAACCGGGCCACTCTAGGAGGGAATTTAGTCACGGCCCGTCCGGCTTCCGATCTGGCGCCACCCTTGTTGGTCTTATCGGCCGAGGTGGTTTTAAAAGGACCCAAAGGAGAACGCACAATACCCCTGGACAATTTTTTTCTGGGACCCGGCCAGACCGCCATTCAGGTCGATGAGATTCTGACTCAAATCCTTATCCCCAAAACCCAAGGGGCCGGAGCCTATATCAAATTGGGAAGTCGGAAAGCTTTGGAAATTGCCCTGGTCAATGTCGCCTCTTTCCTCGAACTGACACCCGATGGTTCGATCCAGCAGGCCCGAGTGGCCTTGGGTGCAGTGGCCCCTATCCCGATGCTTGCGCCTTCGGCGGCTAAAATCCTGAAAGGCGCCAGACCTAAAAATGAAGAGGACCCTGTTTTTAAAGAGGCAGCCCAGGCTGCGGCTCAGGACTCCAAACCCATCACCGACCATCGCGGATCTGCGGATTATCGTCAAGACATGGTGAAGATTTTGAGCTTACGCACCCTGAAAGACGCTTATCGGCAACTCATGAAAAAAATGTAGGAGATTTCCCATGAAAAAAATGATTACCCTTGAGGTCAATGGCCGGGAGTATGATCTGGTTATACCGGTAAACCGAACCTTGACTCAAGTGCTTAGAGAAAATTTAAGGCTGACAGGAACTAAACAGGGCTGCAGTCTGGGGGACTGCGGCTCGTGTACCGTCCTAATGGACGGACAACCGGTCAATTCCTGTCTGGTCCTGGCTGTGGAAGCTGAAGGGCACCAGATACTGACTATCGAAGGACTCTCCGAGGAAGGAAAACTCCATCCCATTCAACAGGCTTTTGTGGAGCACGGCAGCATCCAATGCGGCTTTTGCAGTCCCGGGATGATCCTGTCGGCCAAGGCCTTGTTGGATAAAAACCCAAGGCCTGCCAAATCGGAAATTCGGGAAGCCATCAGCGGCAACCTTTGCCGCTGCACGGGTTATCAGAAAATAGTGGATGCCATTCAAGCTGTGGCCAATAAGGTATAAGGCCTGCGGAGAGGCAGAAGATTCAAGGAAAAGCCATATGCCTTACATAGTGCACCTTATATCGTTAACTTTTTTAAACGCTGGAACCTTTAAATCCAACTTTGTTACTTAACAGGATGCTGAAACATTCTTTATTACAGGTTGCTCAAAAAGGTTTAGATACAAGACGCCGGAAATTCCGAGGAATGAGGCGAACAAAGAAGTACGCTGCATAGCCTGCCCCGCCGAAAGGCGGGGAGGGGTGATGGCAATCCCGCCGTTGGCGGGATAGATGGGCCTTTTTCAGCAACCTCTAAAGGAAGGACAAAATTTATGAACTCCTACAGCGTCATCAATAGCCGGGCCCCAAGGCTGGATGCGCCGGACAAGGCCACCGGACGGGCTATTTATACTGATGATCTGCATTTTCCGAATATGCTTTACGGGGCCGTATTGCAAAGTCCTTTGGCCCATGCCCGCATTTTAAACATCGATACGTCACAGGCCAAGAAACTTCTCGGAGTAAAATATGTGTTAACGGCCAGGGATGTGAAGGTCATCCCTTATGGTGTTTCCCCGGCCCGTTACGACGAAACCATCCTGGCGGTCGATAAGGTGCGTTATGTCGGGGATGAAGTGGCTGCCGTAGCTGCTATGGATTGGGAAACGGCTCAGGAAGCCTTAGGATTGATCCGGGTGGATTACGAGGAACTTCCGGCTGTCTTTGATCCTTTCGAGGCCATGAGCGAAGGGGCCCCTCAGATCCATGAGACCTTCGCCCGCAATATCTGCGCCGAGGTTCACCAGGAGTTCGGTGATGTGGAAGCGGCCTTTGCCCGATGCGACCTGATCCATGAACATCGGTTTGTCAATAAGCGTCAGGATGCCGCCTTTCTTGGAACCCAACAACGTGGTGGCCGTCTTTGATCACCACGGTTTTTTGACCCTTTACAGTTCCACCCAAGTCCCCCATTATGTCCAGCGAACCGTGGCCATGGTTTTACAAATGCACGTCGGCAAGGTGAGAGTCATCAAACCCTATGTGGGCGGCGGATTCGGTCCCAAGGCCTCGGCTTCCACCCTGGAATTGGTCGGCTGCCTGCTATCCGTCAAAACCCATCGCCCGGTAAAGATGCATTTTACCCGAGAACAGGTCTTTCTGCACAGCCGGGCTCGTCATCAATTTTTTCACACCTTTAAAACCGGGGTTAAGAAAGACGGAACCCTGATGGCCCTTCACAATACCTGCATTCTGGAAGGTGGGGCCTATTCCAGCTTCGGGATAGCCACGGTCTATTATGCCGGCTCGCTTTTGGGCGGCCCCTATAAACTCCCCAATATGAAATACGACGGCTTTCGGGTTTACACCAATCGTCCGGCTTGCGGGGCCCAAAGGGGACATGGCGGCGTGGCCGCCCGGGCCGGATTCGAACAGCAGTTGGACATTATCGCCGAAGAACTGGGCATCGACCCGGTGGAAATGCGTTTAAAAAACATCATGGAAACCGGAGACACAACCTGCAACGAGCTGAACATGAGCAGCCTGGGGATGAAAGAATGTATCGAAGCTATCCAGGATCATTCGGATTGGAAACAGAAAAAAGGCCGCCTGCCCAAAGGCAAAGGCATTGGCATGGCCTGCGGCTTCTTTGTCTCCGGTGCCGGTTATCCTATTTATCGTTCCGATACCTATCATGCCACCGTGGTGGTTAAAATTTCCGAGGACGGCGGGACCATCCAGGTCCAGACAGGCAGTGCCGAAATCGGCCAGGGCTCGGACACGGCCTTGGCTATGATCGCCGCTGAGGCCCTGGGGGTCTGCTATGAGGATGTGCGGGTCGTCTCCGGGGACACAGACCTGTCCGTGGACCTGGGGGCCTATTCCAGCCGTCAAACCCTGATGACCGGATATGCGACCAAGGAAGCGGCCGAAGATGCCAAACGTCAGGTCTTAGAGGTATTGTCTGAAAGCCTGAACGTTCCAGTGGAAAAGATTTCGGTCCGCAACGGCTTGATTTTTTTTGAAGGCCTCACCCCGGATTTCGAACCAATACGCATCGGCTATATTAAAGAGCATCGGGGCTGGACCGATCCACCTCAGGGAGATCACTTGACTTTTAAAGAAGCAGCCCGTCTGGCTTATTTAGATCGAGGAACTATTGTCGGCACGGGCAAATATAAACCACCCAAGCTGGGCGGCTCATTTAAAGGGGCGACGGTCGGGACCTCCCCGGCCTATGGCTGTTCGGCTATGATTGCCGAAGTCAGTGTGGATTTGGAAACCGGTGAGG